>OZ245011.1:0-1195000 GCA_965223665.1 Nitrospinaceae bacterium | reverse complement strand
CCTGCAGGATCAACTGTGACCTCGGCCACAATCACTTTGAATTTATTTGATGCAAGTAGTGGTGCCTACAATATTATTCGCCAAAACACTTCATGGAGTGAAGGAACAGTAGACTGGAGTGATTTGTCGGGTTCCGCTACTATTCGTGGTGTCATCCCGGCATTTGCTTTAGGGCAAACCACGATCAATTTGACTCCTGCAGGAGTAAACTTAGTTCAAGGTTGGATTGATGGTGGGTTTGTTAATAATGGAGTTACCATTCGAACCGCTGGGACCACTAATGGTATTGATATGGACTCCAGGGAAGGGGCTTTTTCTCCAACTTTGGAGGTGACCTATACTAGTGGGGCACCTACTTTGGAATCGCTACAAGCTGAAATTGATGCTCTTAAGACTTTATTGGCCGGAGTGGTTCGTAATGGAAACGATCTTCATTTTACGGGAATGAACGTTCATGTGGAAAGTGGCTCAGGGGCTACCAATGGCGATACAGGAAGTGGCCCAACAATAAATGGGCTGGGAAATCTTATTGTGGGTTATGATGAGGATACAGTTTTATTTCCCCCTGATAAAACAGGTTCCCATAATCTTATTGTGGGTTCCGGACACAACTACAACAGTTATGGTGGATTTGCGGCAGGTGCTGATAATCAGCTTTTAGCAATTCACGCGAGTGCTTGCGGAGGTCAGCGGCACACGGTTACTGGTCGTTGGGGAAGTGTCACTGGTGGCTGGTTTAATACTGCAAGCGGAGAAAAATCGAGTGTCAGTGGAGGTCATTTGAATGAAGCTTCAGCTTTTTATTCGTCAGTCAGTGGGGGGCAGGCCAACACGGCTGGTGGCCAATCTTCAAGTATAAGTGGCGGTTGGACCAATCAAAATACAGGTTTTGCCTCAAGTATTTCCGGAGGAAGGGAAGGGACTGCCAGTGGTTTTTACTCGAGTATTACCGGAGGTGAAGATAATACTGCCAGTGGAAGTAGATCGGTGGTGAGTGGTGGACTCAATAGAACTTCCGCCGGTATTTATGACTGGAGAGCTGGAACTCTTTTTGAAACGCAATAGTTTCTCACTTATAGATTAAGGAAGAATATTTTAATCGGAGAAAGGGGATTCCCCTTTCTCCGTTTTCGGTTTCGGAAACTTTTGTTAGTTTTAAAGTTTTTTATCAATCTAAGAACAGGGGTTTTTCCTCTGGTGTAGGCAAGCGGCAGGTTTCTTTTTTTCCAAAAATTTTATAGCGATGAGATGCAAGGAGGTCATAGATCCAATCTCGAACAGGTCTTGGAAATATCCAAAAAATTGAAATTAATTTCCAGAATCCACCTATATAGGAGAAAAGGGTAAGTACTGCTGTTGATTTTATATATGCTCTTTGGCCAATATGAACTACCAAGCTATCTAAACTTTTTAATTGTTCTGCGGTCAGCTGTTGATTTGCAGTTTTGCCTTGTAGAGGTGAATAACGCAAAATCTTACTCTGATCTTCGGCGACTAAAAAGTCTATGAATCGATTACATAGTCCACAGATACCATCAAAGAATAATATTGGATTTTGATTATTTTTAACAGATTGAGGTTTCATCCATCTGTTATCGAAGACAAATAAATGAAACATAAGGACGCCTGCCGTGAGGTCAGCGAAGTCGATGGTGATCAAAATTCCTAAATGCATTCCTACCATGGCAGTCCATATTAAAGGACGAGTTTTTCTGTTTAAGGCAAAAGGTAAATAAGTAATCTCCAGAAATAAAGAAACCCAGGTGCATACTTTTAAAAATTCAGGAAACTGTATCAACCATTCCCGCAATTGTGTGTCTCTGGCAAGGGGATTATTTAAAACATGGTAAATTGCCGTTCCATCAATCCAACTAGGAGAACCAAGTTTATGAATTCCACTGATTGTATAGCCTAAAGATATAAGAAACCATCCACCCCAATATATTTCCTTAGGGAATTCCCAGGAAAAAACTTTTTTATTCCAGGTAAGGGGTTCTCCTTTAGGGATAAAGGCCATAGCTAATAAAATCCAACCGATATAAGCCAACCCCGGGTTGCCCGTAAAAATATTCCGATTGAATAAGCAGGCCCAACCATACCAAATTAGTAAACTTATAATTCTTCTTTCGACCCCCAATAACAATAAAAGTGATAGTAATGCCAACAGAGAAATAAAAATGGTTATTTCTTTAGGGCTATCCAGCCAATAAAGTAAGTTGGGGAACACTGAGCTAGTCGGGTTCAAATAACCATCAGGAATTAGGCCCTTATTACTAAACATTTCGGGTCCGTAGGGAATGAGGTCAACAAAATGAAAAAGTAAGTAAGTAGAAAAAACTATTCGAAAAAAAGAAAACTGAAAAGGGGTTATTGGTTTCACAAGCAGGAAACTTCTAGTTTAAATGTTTGTTCTTTATTCTTTGTTTTAGTTCTAATATGAATTTTTGCAAGATCGAAGAGTTGGGGAAGTTGAAACTCCTTTGCTAAAAACCCGTTATTACAAAAGGCGTTTTTTAGAGCTGTTTGCACTAATTTTTTTTCACCGGCCTGATTTAAATGCGGGCCATAGGAAAATACGGCGCCATAAATATTCCGTCGATTATAAGGGCCCTGCAAATTGCTGTATAACTTTGGGGTTATTTGTTTTTCGTAAATAATCTTGTTTTGTTGGGTTAGAAAAATATGAAAATCGGCTGCAAAGGTTTCATGATTACGAAAATGTGAAAAGACTAATGGTAATGGAGATGCAACGGTCGCTAACCCTAAACCTTTAAGTTGTTTTGATCCTAATGCTATTCCTAGAAACTGTAAACATCCAATTAAAATTAGAAAATAAAATGAGAATTTTTGAGGTTTCATTTTTTTTGCAAAGGATTATTTACATTTTTAAACAGGAGCATTTTTACAAACTTTTGCTCTCGAGAAGATTTAAAACCACAGTGTACCCTTCGCTTAGGATTTTCGAAAGTTCCAAAAAGAATGTCCCATATTGGGAGATCTGAAAAATTTTTATAATGTCGTGACCTTTCATGATGAATGCGGTGGCTTTCGGGTCTTTGAATGAAATAACCCGCCCAATAGGGAGTTCTAATATTCATGTGGTAGAAAAATTCGGCGATCCCAGTATAAACGGTTACCCATGCACCAGCTTCTAACGATAAGCCTAATACAGAGTAAGTTACGAAGCTAATGATAATTGAATTGATTAAAATTTCTAAGGGGTGTTTATAAAATGAAGTGATTGTTTCTATTCGTTGCGGGCTATGGTGAATTTGGTGAAGCGTCAACCAAAGAAAATTTGAGTCGTGGCGCCATTTATGCCACCAGTAGTAAACAAATGTTATAAGTAAGTATGCGAATAGAGCGCTGACCGGGTTTGGTAAGGAATCCAAGTGGAATAAACTTGAGCCTTGGAACCAAATTTCCCATGTGATTCCCCCTAAAACCACAATACCTATTTGAGCGAGATTAATTATAATCACTCGAAGCCACCAGCCTGTTACCTGGGGAAGCTTGTGGTTGGGAATTGGCCGTTCAAGGATCATTAAACCTAAACCAATGGTTATTAAGGTGGTAATTGGCCAGGAAATGTTTTCCATCGTTTATTTAGTTGATTGGATAACTGTTAAATTAAAATTTGCAAGAGGGTTGTATTTATCCCGCGGAAATAAAAATTTCTTTCTCAATAATTATTTTAATTTTTATAGTTTTGGCTGTAAAGGGTGTCTTCTGAAAAATAAAACTAACCCGTTAACTGAGAGGTTTGCTCTCCTTGGAGAGATTTGAGGGTATAGAGGTAATGGTAAAGTCCTTTTTTCTCCATGAGGGTTTCGTGAGTCCCGGTTTCTACAATTTCTCCTCGGTCCATTACAATGATTTTGTCGGCATTGTGAATGGTCGATAATCGGTGCGCAATAACAAAAGAGGTTTTTCCCTCCATTAACCGTTCTAAAGCCTCTTGAATTAATTTTTCCGATTCGTTGTCGAGGGAAGAAGTGGCCTCATCCAAAATAAGAATGTGAGGGTTTTTAAGAATAGCGCGAGCAATTGCGATCCGTTGCCTTTGGCCTGCAGATAATCGGATTCCTTTTTCTCCTACAATAGTTTGATAGCCTTCGGGACATTCTTCTATAAAAGCGTGGGCATTGGCCGACTTGGCGGCATCCACTATTTCTTCCCGTGAAGATTCAGGTTTTGCGTAACGAATATTCTCCTCAATGGTTCCTCCAAAGAGCAAGGTCTCCTGCGGTACCAATCCTATTTGTTGACAATAACTGGAAAGCTGCACCTCCTTGATGTTTAATCCGTCCACCAAGATGTCTCCCTTTGTGGGATCGTAGAAACGGTGTAGCAATTGGACAAAAGTTGTTTTTCCAGCGCCACTGGGTCCCACTAAAGCCACCATCTCACCCGGGTTTGCAGAAAAATTGATTCCCCTTAATACAGGTTGATCTTCTCGGTAATGAAATTCCAAGTTCTTAATTTCGACTTTTCCCTTAATTGTTGGCAGAGGTTTCGCATGGTTTATATCTTTGATTTCAGGTTCTGTGTCGAGAATTTCAAATATGCGCTCGGAAGCTCCCAATCCCTCTTGAATTCTAGTGTATAACCTGGCGAAGCTACCCATGGGGCCGGCAATTATGGTTGCGTAAAGAATAAATGCTATTAGATCTCCGGGACTAATGCTACCTTGGATAACCTCTTTGCCGCCATACCAAAGTAAAACTAAGGCCGTAGAGAAGGCAATAAAACCAATGGTGGGACCAAAGAATGCTGAAATTTTTACTCGCTTTTTTGCGGTTTCAAAGCTTTCTTCAACGGCATCGGAAAATCGATTAATCTCCAGTTTTTGTCGAACAAAAGATTTCACAACCTGAATGCCACTTACATTTTCTTCCAAAACCGTAGTGCAGACGGCCAGTTTATCTTGAATTTCTTTGGATAAGTTTTTTAATTTTTTGCCGAAAACTTTAGCGAATAATACGAGAATTGGGGCGAGCACTAATATCATAAAGGTAAGCCGCCAATTCATATATATGATAATAACTATGCCGCCAAACAGACGAATAGATTGTTGAAGAACAGTTGCAGGTAAATCAGTGACAACTCCTTCTACAGTTGAGACATCATTGGTCATACGAGAAACAATTTCTCCGGTTCGGCGTTTAACAAAAAAACTAAGAGAAAGTTTATGCAAATGCTCAAATATCATTTTTCGAAAATCGGTAATGACTCGTTTTTCGGTTACGTCATATAAGTAGTTGTGTGCCGTAGAAAATATCATTTGTAAAAGAAAAACAAAGCCAATCATCCAGGCCATCTTATTTAGCAAGTCCAAATTCTTTTGAACCATGACTACATCCACCAGTTCTTTTACAAATAAGGGGACGATTAAATTTGTAACTGAGGCAAGAACTAATAATAAGCTTCCATAGAGAAGAGGTATTTTGTAAGGAATTAATAACTGGAAAATGCGTTTAATATTTTTCATAGTTTGAATTCAGTTGAAAAAATAAAGAAAAAAATTTTAGAGTCCAAGCTCATTCAATTGGTCATACGCTTTCAAATTATTTGGACATTTATAACATAGGACCTAATTTTTTCTAAGTTTAAAGAAGTGTCTAAAGAAAGTCTTAATTTGATTTTTGAGGGGGTATTTTAAGGAAAGATATCCGGGGAGTAGGTTGCTCCCCGGATTTTAGGGTTCTTTGAAAGGGCAATAAGTTATTGTTTAATTCATCAATTTTTAGTCATCATTTTTTTCGTCGTCGTCATCATTTTCGTTATCATCGTCATCTTTATTTTTGCGACCTTTATTCCTTCTTCCTTTTCCTCTTTTTTTGCCTTTTCGAAATTCTTTTCTCCTTTCTTTGTTTTCTTTTTTTACAGCTTTCATTGAATTCTTTTTTTCTTGATGACAAGACTTTATATCATCCTTAGAACTGGCAGAACTTACACAAGATTTAAAGCTAGAGAGAATGGAAATCTTTTTATCTGTGTGCTTTAAAATTTGATCTTTAACCTGATTGATATTTTTTTCTTTGTTATTTTCATCATCCGCTTGTGCAATCCCTTGAAATAGAAATATTGTTACAATTATTAGAATAAACTTTTTCATCCAATTTTCCTCCTTCTTGGTTTTGATAAATCCATACTTATTATCATGTGATACCTATTTTCGGGTAAAGGTCATTTTGGGTCAATTTTTTCTAAATTAACCAAGATTAGATACTATGAGTCTTAATAGAAAATAATTTTGGTCAGTGAATTGGGATAAGAAGTGAAGAAAATAATTGCATTCATATTTTCCCTATTTCCTTTAAAGACTTTATAATCATTTTTCATCGACTTAAAACTAAAAGAATATTTTGTTGTGGTACGTTCATTTTTTAAACAATTAAAAGTCATTTTTGCGGATATTAAGATTCAGCACACAATATTTGCTTTGCCATTTGCGATAATGAGTGCCTTTTTGGCAGCAGAAGGTTTACCAGATTGGGATAAATTGGGATGGATCATAGTTTGTATGTTTTTTGCACGAAATAGTGCAATGGCCTTCAATCGGCTTGTCGATGCACGGATAGATTCCAGAAATCCACGGACAGAAGGTCGGGCGTTGCCTGCAGGGAAAACCGGAACGCCGCAATATATAATTTTTTTAGTGGTATCTGCTGCGATATTTGTTTGGGCGAGTGGAAGGTTAAATCACTTAGCTTTATTACTTTCACCGTTGGCACTTGCAATTGTTTTTTTCTATTCTTTGACCAAGCGTTTTACACCGTATTCCCATTTCTTTTTAGGCTTAGCCTTGTCGGTGGCCCCTGTTGGAGCGTGGGTAGCTATTAGGGAAGAAATCTCAATTATTTCTTTAGTATTGGGAACGGCAGTTGTTTTTTGGTTGATTGGTTTTGATATCATATATTCTTGCTTGGATTATGAATCTGATAAAAAAAATAATCTTTTTTCCATACCTCAAAGCTATGGTGTGGATCGCGCTTTATCTATTGCTTTGATGTCACATGGGTTAATGATTATTTTTTTACTTATTTTGCTAGTACATCCTGGTTTGGAAATGGGATACTTAATAGGAGTTTTGGTTGTTGGTGGATTATTATGGTACGAACATTCGCTGGTGAGTAGTAAGGATTTATCCAAGGTAAATTTGGCCTTTTTTAATGTTAATGGGATAATTAGTGTATTATTAATGTCAGTAGTCATTGTTGACTGCCTTTGGATTTAATCGAAAAGGAGACTGTCTATGAAACGACAAAAGTCAAAAGGAAAGAAAATGGTTTTACAAAAAGAAAATCCTGTTGCTCAATCATTAAGCAATGGACAATATCGGTTGCAGGTAAAGCCTTCTATAAAGGTTTATAAACGAGCAAAAAACAAGCGGATCGAACGGGAATTGCTAAATGGCGGGAAGGACCCCAGGAGCCCATTGACCTCAAGTGGATGGTCTACTGGGGTTCTTCTCGCCAAGCAGGTTGCTTAATTCATTTTGCCGAATAAATTTTTTTCCTTTTTCCGAGGAAAAGAAGATTCCTCCATTTGAAGCTATTTTATTGGGTTTCTTTTTTAGGATGGAATCAGGTATAATCCCTTTTTCAAATTTTCGGGTGTAAATTCTTATGCTGTTTGAATTTTTAGATGAACGATTAAATCCTATTGCTGAAAAGGTCTATAACGGAGAAAGGCTTTCTTTTGATGAAGGTATTGTCTTATTCCAAACACCAGATCTTTTGGGAGTTGGTCATTTAGCCAATATAATCCGCGAACGGTTAAATGGGAACAATGCATTTTTTATTCATAATCGTCATATAAACCCGACTAATATTTGCCTCCACAGTTGCCAATTTTGTGCCTTTGGAACAAAGGAAAACCGCCCTGATGCCTATGAAAAAACCCTTGAAGAAATTTTTAAGGATGCTGAGTCTTATGAAAGAGGCAAGGTTAGTGAGTTTCATATTGTAGGTGGGTTACACCCAGATTTACCCTATTCTTACTATTACGATATGGTAAAGGGATTAAAGGAACGGTTCCCTGAAGTTCATATTCAAGCCTTTACTGCGGTTGAATTAGATTATTTAGCTCAACTGGCAAAAATGCCCCTAAAGGAAACCTTATTAGATTTGAAAGAAGCTGGTCTTGGATCTATTCCGGGAGGCGGAGCTGAAATATTTGCAAAACGAGTAAGACGAAAAATCTGTAATGAAAAAATAACAGGGGAACGTTGGTTGGAAGTTCACGAAACCGTTCATTCAGTTGGTCTAAAAAGTAATGCCACCATGTTGTATGGGCATTTAGAAACAATTGAAGAGCGTGTAGATCATTTAATTCGATTGCGAGACTTACAAGATAAAACAGGTGGTTTTGTAACGTTTATTCCATTAGCGTTTCATCCTGATAATACACCTCTGGATTTCATTCATCCTACAACAGGCCAAATGGATATACGTGCACTGGCTGTGTCTCGTTTAATGCTCGATAATTTCCCTCATATAAAGGCTTTCTGGATCATGATTTCTCAGAATATTGCGCAAATGTCTTTAGGGTTTGGTTCAGATGATATGGATGGGACAGTTGTGGAGGAAAAAATTATTCATGCCGCTGGTGCCACCACTGACCAGATTTTTAGAAAAAACCGTATTGTTGAAATGATTCAAGAAGCAGGTCGGATCCCACTCCAAAGAGATACTCTCTACGAACAGTCCCATCTTGCAGTAGCCTAATTTAATCCCTTCTTTTATTTTTTCCCTTATATTTGGCTTTTCTCGATTGAACTTATTTATTTTTGCTTGACTCTTTTACAGTGAGAGTTTAATTACTGTTAATATAGGGTTTTAAATACCATAGGTATAAAGGCAGTTTAATTTTTAGAATTATTAATTCAAAAGTTAATGCCTCATGTGGAAAATAAAAAAAACATAAATCTTTCCAGTCATAAAAGGAAACAGAAACATGGCTTACGAATCCAAAAAAGTTTTGGTAGTTGACGACTCCTCAGTGATGCGTCAGATAATAAAAAATAATCTGAAGCAATTGGGATTTGATCATGGGAATATCACTGATGCTGAAGATGGACAAATGGGATTAAAGAAATTAGGCGAGGGCGGAATAGATTTAGTGATTTCAGATTGGAATATGCCAAAAATGACTGGAATAGAATTTTTAAAAGCAGTTCGTGTTGATGGCGGATTAAAAGGCACTCCATTTTTGATGGTGACCTCAGAAGCTGATAAAGAAAAAATAATGGAAGCAGTTCAAGCTGGAGTAAATCAATATATTGTAAAACCTTTTAATGCAAACCAATTGGAAGATAAAATTAAACAAATTTTTCCTTAATGAATCATTGTCCGCATCAATTGTAAAAATCCTGCCAAGAAATCATTAAGTAATCAATTTTTAAAAAATAGTTTTCTCTATCTATCTGAAAGGGAATTTGTGGCTCCGAGGGAGTCGCAAATTCTCTTTTAATTCAAGGGGTTTAGGGAGTTTTTTTCTTGACTTATGGCTTAAAACCCCTTCTATTTAGAATATAAGCTCAAAAACCTGGAATAGAATTCTTTGATTTAAAAGTAGTCGACTTAGGCTATTTATATTGTTAAATCCAAATAGCGAAAGAATGGGATTTGATTTTAATTAATTAAAATTGTCCCAAATATTTTTATAGAGGACAGCTATGACCACATTTCAATCTACTGAAAAAGCAATATCTGAACAGCTCTGCACAATAGTTAAAAATTCAGTGGTATCTGTTTTTAATACTATTTTTGGATCTGAACCAAGTTGCCTGGAAGACTCTGAGGATTCAAAAAAATATGGAGAAGGTGTTGTTGGTATTATTTCTTATATGGGCGATATCAATTGGATGATGATGCTCACAATGCCTAGGAAATCAGCGGAAGCCTTAACTTTGAAGTTTACTGGTTTTGAAGTTCCGTATGAAAGTAATGATATGGGAGATGTGGTTGGAGAACTAGCAAATGTACTTGCAGGAGATTTGGTGGCTCGATTAGCCAATGAAGGGATAAAAGTGGCTATGTCCTTGCCAACCATTATGCGAGGCCATGATGTGGAGCCATTACTTCCTCAGGATATGCCAACCCGTCAAATGATCTTTGAATTGCCCGAAGGTGCCATTCATCTCAAAATTGCCGGGTCCAAGTCTGGTGATCACGGAAGGAAACCAGGAGCTTAAAGACTTCAGGAATTTATTTTGGTTTAAGAGGTAAGAGAGGTTAACCGTCCCTTTCGGCTTCTTTGATTTATCTCTTCACCCATTTGATTTAATGGTAAGATTTTATCAGCTAAATTGGCCCGAGCAACAAAACCGGGCATTCCCCATACCACACTGGAAGCTTCATCCTGCACAATCACCTGGCCTCCTTTATCCTTAACTTCTTCACAGCCTGCCAATCCATCTTGTCCCATTCCGGTTAAAATAACGGCTAGAGTTTTGTTCCCAAAAAGTTCCACTACCGATCTGAATAATACATCAACCGCAGGCCGACAAGAGTTTTCTGGCGGATCCTGGTTGGTGACTATTTTCAATTGATTGTTATCTCTCTTTAAAACCATATGGTAGTTTCCGGGGGCGATATAAGCTTTACCAGGTTTAACGACCATTCCATGACTTGCTTCGATAACTTCAACTTTTGATTTTGTTGAAAGTCGTTCGGCAAGCAGTTTTGTGAAATAAGGAGGCATGTGCTGAACCATAACAATTGGAACCGGGAAATCTGCTGGAAACGTGGGGAAAAGTTCCGCTAGTGCATTTGGACCCCCCGTAGAAACACCAATTGTGACAATATCGATTTTTGATGGAGGTAATGAAAGTTTCGATCTCTTAGAAGTTGAAAATCCTTTTTGAACTGTTTTGGAGGGTAAAGGTTTTGTGCTTGGAATAGTTGAAGGTGTTTTAAGACCGACTTTTTGGGCACACAGAGTTTTGATTTTTGGAATTAGTTCTGTGCGGATCCTCTCCATGGCGATTGCCACGCTACCTACATTAGCAGGTTTTGTTACATAATCTGTTGCCCCTAATGATAAAGCTTCTAACGTTGTAGAGGCACCACGCTCAGTTAAAGTGCTGAACATAATAACGGGTAGGGAAGGATAATCCGCCCTTATATTTTTTAGAGTTTCTATGCCATTCATTTCCGGCATTTCTACATCTAAAGTGACTAAATCAGGATTGATTTGTGGAATGCGTTGTAAGGCAATTTTCCCATTGGCCGCAACACCTGAAACTTCAATATCTGGGTCGTTCATTAAGGTGTCAGAAACTATTTTTCTTACTACCACCGCGTCATCTACAACTAATACTTTAATTTTTCTCATTATTTAGGGAGCTCTGGAAAGGATTAATTAAATAATTTCCCAATTTTAAATGATTTTTCCAAGCACTATTCCAAAAGAACTATTTCAATTGAGAGCTAAGTTTTTATAAAAGCAATAATAGATACTTCTTCCATTTTTACAGGTTAAAGGATGTTAACCGTTTTTGCCACTTTTTATGGTTATTTAATAGAGTGTTTTTAAATTAGAAAAATTAGAAAAATTTCAATAAAAGCTGAGGAAAATTTGAAAAAACCCGATATTTAATTAATAAGTAAAAAACCTAAGAATTAAAGTTATGACTTCCTGTAAAATTTGTGAAAAGCCTTCAGTTTTATTCTATAAAAAAGATCGGGACTTTTATAAATGTCCTGACTGCTCTTTTATTTTTTCTGAATGTCTATTAGAAAGAGAGGAAGAAGATATTCACTATAAAGACCAATGGGGAACAAGCGATCCATCAGGTTGGAAAAATAAGGCAGAGGTATTATTGAAACTCGCTTCCAATTATAATAATGCGAACTCAATTTTGGATTTTGGTTCAGGTTCGGGAGACTTGACACGAGAATTACAAGGAAGAGGATTAAATGTGACTCCTCTAGAACCTATGATTCACGGATTTTTAAAGGATCAAAAGTACAATCAAAAATTTGATGTTGTTTTTGGATATGAAGTGATTGAGCATATTCCAAACCTTTTTCAAGAATTAGGTGAAATTGAGAAAGTACTTACTCATGATGGGATAATGGTATTTTCCACATTACTTACGAATCCATTTATAAATACACCGGCTGAAATCGAGAGCTTCAATGCTTGGTGGTATAAAGACGACCCCACCCATGTAAATTTCTTTTGCAACAACTCTTTGTCCAAATTGGCAGATAAAAGAAACTACAATATTGATATATATGCCAATATGTTTTTTGTTATTCAATTAAATAACTAAACATTTCTTTCCCAATGTTTTTCCTTTCATACTTCCAAGCCTATTCAAAAGTTAAATTTTTTTGATGCATTATTAGTCACTATGGATCTCAGTTGAATAAAAATGAAGCAAAACTGTTGTCCTGAAATCAAACCTAAACCTAACAATTAAAGTGTTTACATCTAAGAATTGGGTTATTTAAGAATTTTGATTCCAAATTTAAATCTTGGAATGGATATTGCTTTGTAGACTGTTTTATTGTTTGCCATGGAAATTAGGAATGAATTCAATTGAAATCATAAAAACCGAGAAAGATCCTTTGCAAATTATTCACGAGCTTGAATCATTTGCGAAAGACGGTTGGGAATCGATAAGTGAAGAGGATATCCATAGGTTGAAATGGTATGGGTTGTTTTTACGAAAACCAACTCCTGGATATTTTATGCTAAGGGTAAGGATTCCTAATGGATTTACGAATACTCAACAAATTAAAATGGTTGCCCATATTGCTAAGCAATATGGCAATGGCACAATTGATATTACTACCAGACAACAAGTTCAAATTAGAGGGTTGAAAATTGAAAACATGCCAGCTGTTTATGATTTGTTGGATATGGTTGGGCTTAATTCAATGCAAACAGGTATGGATAACGTAAGAAATATAATTGGCTGTCCTGTTTCCGGGCTGGCTCCCAAAGAACTGATGGATGTCTTTCCCATTTTGGATAAATTAAACAGCTGTATTCTAAAGAATCCCAAATATACAAATTTGCCGAGAAAATTAAATATTGCTTTAAGTGGATGTCCCGAGAATTGTTTGCATTTAGAAACTCAGGACCTTGCGTTTATTCCTGCTTTTAAAGAATCAATGAGTGAAAAAATAGTTGGTTTTAACGTTAGAGTGGGTGGGAAATTAGGGTCGGGTGGTTATCGAATAGCTTCTTGTTTAGATATTTTTATAAAACCAGAAGAATTGATTGATGTATGTTTAGAAATTATTGGTATTTATAACGAATTCGGGAATCGAGAGGTAAGAACTCAAAATCGTTTAGCATTTTTAGTTGAGGATTGGGGAGAAAAATATTTTCGGTCTGTTTTATGCGATCGTTTGGGTTATACCTTGGAAACAGCTGGAACTGATGCTCGTGAAAAAAATGTAAATGAGCACATTGGAGTATTTAGGCAAAAACAAAAATCTCTAAACTATGTAGGGCTTAAAGTATTAGTGGGCCGAATAAACTCAGATGAGTTACGTGAATTAGCTTCCTTAGCTGAAAAATTTGGAAACGGAGAGATAAGAATTTCTCCGGCTCAAACTCTAATTATTCCTAATGTTTCTGATGATTTTCTAGGTGATCTGGTTAAGGAACCTTTGCTTAAAAAATTATTGTATGCCCCCTCTTCGATTATGAAAAACCTGGTGAGTTGTGTAGGAATTGATTATTGTGGTTTAGCAACTATCGAAACCAAAGAACGTGCTGTGGAAGTGGCCAGAAAACTAGAAAGAACTTTGGAAAAGGTAGAACCCCTGTCCATGCACTGGTCAGGGTGTTCGGCGGGTTGCGGAAATCATTTGGTTGCTGATATTGGTTTGTTAGGAAAACGAGTGAAAATTGGAAAAGAAATTGTGGACGCTGTGGATATATTTGTGGGAGGTAGATCGGGGCCTTATCCAAAAGAATCAACAAAAATAATGGAAAATGTTCCTTGTAGTAGTTTGTCAAAAGTTCTCGAATCAATAGTTCCTTATCATGCAAGAAAAAAGATCCATCCAATAGTTAAAAAACGCGAAGCTAAAAAGCATAAAAAGCCTGAAGACGTTTCCAAACCAATGGCACCCTTGTTAGAAAATTGATGGTAATTATCTTCAACTCCTTAAATTGAGGAAATTATGTTTTTGCAAGAAACACAGAAAATGTCGGAATTGGCATATAAAAAGGTTCAATTAATGAAAGAAACTCCAGTGGGTTATTTTTTTCTTTCTATGCTGGCAGGAGCTTACGTAGGTTTTGGGATTGTGCTTATTTTTTCTATTGGAGGACCCGTCCAAAGTTTTGGTCAGGGAATTTTTTCAAAAGTTATTATGGGTGCAAGTTTTGGGATTGCTTTAAGTCTTGTCGTATTTGCTGGGTCAGAATTATTTACGGGTAATAATCTGGTAGGTCTTATGGGAAGATTAAATGGAACTATTACTAGAAATGAGTTGTTGACGTTGTCATTGGTCTGTTTCTTCGGAAATCTAGCTGGATCATTTTTGTTGGCAGAATTTGTTGTCCAGGCAAATAGCTTTGTGGATGCATCAAAGGACTTAATTCTTAAATATAGTTATTCAAAAATGAATGCTGAATACAATGAATTATTTTTCCGAGGCATATTATGTAATTGGTTGGTGTGCCTGGCGATTTGGGTATGTGGAAGAACTCAAAGTGACGTTGCCAAATTGATCTTGATTTTTTGGTGTCTATTTGCCTTTATCGCTAGTGGATTTGAGCATTGTGTGGCAAATATGACACTTTTAAGCATTGGACTGTTATTACCTCATGGTGCAGAAATTTCCATTAGCGGAATGGGATTTAATTTATTTTGGGTTACTCTGGGGAATATGGTGGGAGGAATGGTTTTTGTGAGTATTCCCTATTGGTTTACCCAAAAGAAAGTTGCATAAGTTAAATTGTGACTTGATTATAAGGAATAGCAATACATTTTAGTTTTCCTCAAATTATTTCGATAAATGTAGTATGGCTATTCTGGATTTTGAACTCAAGCCCCCAAAAAATGAAAATGGTTTGCCTTGGGCTTTTTATAATCGTTTAAAGGCGAAAAGCTCACCCTTCATTCTTCAAGAAAAAGTAAATTGCCCTTATTGCTCAAAAAATTCTTTTGAGGAGCTTATTTCATTTTCAGATTTTCAATTTTTCGAAGATAAAGAAGGAAAAAATCGAATTACCCTTCAGGTAGTTACCTGTGATGTTTGTGGTTTAATTTATTCCAATCCATGGTTCACTGAAAAGGGTATAGCCTATTTGTTCGAAAAAGCAGGAAAAAGTTATGGATATTGCGATCCCCAGGAACGAGTAAGTTGGGTAAAAAAATTTTTACCTGATATTAAAAGTGTTGTCGATATTGGTTGTGGCGAAGGTCAATTTCTCAAAAATTTTCCAAGCCATATAAAATGTGCCGGGGTGGAAATCGACAAGGGTATGGTTGAAAGGGCCAGGTTATTATCTCCCCATATTCAGTTTTGGGAAAATGATTTTGAGTTGGCGCTGAATACTCTCAATCCAGACCTCGTTTCTTTATTTCATGTTTTAGAACATATTTCTCATCCTTTATATTTTTTAGAAAAACTTAATGAATTGATGAAGGGAGATAGTTATCTATTAGTGGAAGTCCCTACTATTGATAGAGCTATAGAAACTCAGGGGAAAGATTTATGTGGTTTTTTTTCAATTTCCCATTTTGTGCATTTCAGCAAAAACTCTTTAAAAAGAATGTTATTGGGAGCAGGTTGGGAAATTATTTATGAGTATGATCATGTTGGGAATGGGTTTCGGGTGGTGGCTAAACCAAGTTCAAAAAAACTTAACTTTCCCAATCGCGAAGAAATAGAAAATGAAAATAAAATCACGGATAGTTACCTAAAAGTATGGAGAGAGAGTTCACAAAAGGTTGCAAAAATAGTTTCAAGTTTCTCCAAGGATAAAAAGATCATAATTTGGGGTGCAGGACATCATACAGAGTACCTTTCTTTATTTACGAGGTTATTTCAAAAAGAAAGACAATTTTTGATATTAGATAAAGATAAGCTGAAGCAAGGTACTAGGATTCATGGAATACCAGTATTGCTTCCTGATGAAATTCCCTTTTCATCCATGGGGCCTAACGAATTTCTTGTTTTAATTTCTTCATTTGCTTGGCGAAATCAAATAAAAGAAGAATTGATAAATAAAGGAGTTGCTGAAGACTCCATAGTCATGCTTTATTCTTAGCCTTAAATACCAATATGAAGATTTGTCTCACTATGAACTCCTCTCCTTGGTCTGACGGAAGAGGGGGTGGAAATATTGCTGTTCATCACCATGCCACTGAATTGACTAAACTGGGTCATGAAGTTTTGGTGTTATATTCTAAAGATCCCCAAAAAAATATTAAATCTAATGTGAACTATCGCGTTAAATGGGTTCGCCATTTTAATTGGGCTACCGTGAACTTAAATATATTTTCCTTTCGATTTGCCTTGAGCCGTTTGTTAAGTCATGAGCGGTTCGATGTTATTCATGGGAATGCAGAAGAATCCTGTTTGTTTCAATCTCTTGTATCTAAGTACCAGATACCCTATGTTTATACTTCCCATTCAAATATTATTCCAAGTACAGGAATTCTTCTTGGTTTAAATAGACCCTTTCATTTTTTGAAACGTGTAAACTGTTACCTCCAACGGCACTCTGCTAGAATTGCAGATAGGATAATTACGTTTAGCGAGTTTTCCAAAAATTTAGTTGTCCGTGGATTGGGCGAAAATGTTACGGAAAAAATTGAAACGATTTCTCCCGGAATTGATAATAGTTGGTTCCATGTCAAACGATGTCCTTCTTCAAATAATGAAATTTTACTTTGGGGCAGGATGGAAGACCAAAAAGGAATAATAGAACTCCTAAAAGCACTTTCTATTCTTAAAAAAGAAATTCCACATTTTAGATTAAGATTAGTGGGTGAGGGAAGTTTGACTGAGAAATATAAAGCAGAATCTATAAAATTAGGTCTAAAAAACCAGGTTCAGTTTTTAGGTTGGAAAAGTCCCGAGCAAATTCAGGAGTTATCTGCTGAATGTAATGTAGGTGTTTTTCCTTCCAAAATAGAAAGTTTTGGTCTAGCGATAGCTGAGGCTTTAGCGTCAGGTCTACCTGTGATTGCAAATGGGGTAGGGGCAATTCCTGAATTTCTAGAAGACGGTATTACTGGAACCCTAGTGAAACCAGACGATATTCCAGCCTTAGCCCAATCTCTAAAAATTGTACTGACCTATCAGGAAAAATATGAAAAGATGGGGCAAAAAGCAAAGGATGAGATGTTAAAAAGATTTTCTTGGTCTGAGTCGACTAAAAAAATAGTCCAGGTATATAAGAATGCTATAAAATACAATTCTTTAAAAACAAAGAATGAAAAATAACCAGTGAATTGGTATTATTAATTATCCATTTTAACCGTGATATAACTATTTTTGCTTATTGTAAATTTGGAACTTTTAATTGATTTAACTGAGCCTAATGTCTTCCATCAAAAAAACGCCTAAAGACGAATCTGATTCTGAAGAAATTAAAGAAAATAAAAATAATTCAGATGAAATGTCACCAACCAATAATAAAAAAGATATTAAAGATTTGTTGAAAAGTTCTAAGAGGCGAGGTTTGGCATCTAAAGGGCAACAGGGGATCATCGACTTTGACCTTCCTCCCAAAAAGTAATTAAAAATAATTTAAAAGGACAAGTTATGTTAGATCTTTCCAAGCAGGATCTCAGTGGAAAAGAGTTAATTGGTCAAGACTGGAAGAGTTGTAATCTTCAGGAATCGGATTTGAGTGAATCTGATTTAACTGAGGCTAACCTTCAAGAAGCCAATTTATTTCGTGCCAATTTATATAGAGTAAGGCTTCGGGAATCAAATTTAGAAGGTGCAAACTTATCGGAAACAGATTTGACGGAAGCAAATGTTAGTGATGCTTATTTGGTACGAGCTAAGCTTTCTCATGCAGAATTAGAAGGCGCGGATTTTAGACGTTCAGATCTTTCCGGAGGTAATTTAGAAGGTTCCAATCTGACGGGTGTTTATATGAGCGAAGCTAGTCTTCAAAATGCTAATTTAATTGAAACTGACTTTAAAGCTGCCGATTTAAGAAACTCAGACTTTTCGCATGCACTTATGAAACGATCTGAGTTTCAATATTCTAAACTGGAAGGAATTAATTTTAGTCAAGCCGACCTTAGTGAGGCAGATTTTACTGGAGCCGATTTATCTAATTCAATTTTTAATGGTGCTAACTTGGTAAATGCTGATTTTCAAGAAGCAGATTTAAGCGGAGCCGATTTATCTAAAGCGTTAAACCTAACCTGTCCACAATTAGAAGTGGCTATTTTTGAAAAAAACACAACATTATTTCCTGATTATATTTGTATTACTTGGATTTCAGATACTGAATATAAATGCGATTGCCCCTCAAACTAATTAAATAATTTTCCCTTAATTAAACTTTATTTTGGTTTAGTTGCAAATCCTGATCTTTCCATTTGACCCCATTTTGCAGGCATATTAAAAAAGTATTCACAACTTCCAAGAATACGCCACCATACTTGAAAAGGTCGATAAATAAAAACTTCGATAAATGGTAGTAATGAAAGGATGATTACATCTGATAATAGTGGGTAACGACGAAGGGAGAACTCTTCAAAAAGAATAGTACCCAGAGAAAGGAAAATGTTTAGAACTATTCCCCCAATAAAAAATAACAACAAGAGAGTGGGATTTATTAAATCTAAATACCAGGAAGTTAGTAGCAAAATAACTCCAAAAAATTCAATAAAGCAGCCGAGTCCCTCTATGAATAGAAAAAACGGAAAAACAAACCAACCGATTACCCCATATTTAAAGTTAAATAGAATTTCTTTGTTCCCAAACAAACTTTCCATTAACCCCCGTTGCCATCTTTTTCTTTGCCTTTTTAAAATTTTTAATGTTTCCGGGGCTTCTGTCCAGCAAACTGGTTCAGGTACAAATGCAACTCTATAAGGAATATTGTTTTTGGTTAATTCACGATGGAGTCTTACAACCAGTTCCATATCCTCTCCAATGATTCCTTCTTTGTATCCTCCTACCTGAATAACTGCCTCTTTTTTAAATAATCCAAATGCTCCAGAAATTATGATTAATCCATTTATGGCTGAAAATGCAACACGCCCTGAAAGAAAGGCTCGCAAATATTCTAATATTTGAAATTTTCCTATCAAACTTTTCGGCAACCGGACTTGAGTTATGTAACCATTCTTTACTGTACAGCCATTTGAAATACGAACCGTTCCTCCAGCAGCGACTGTAGAAGGATCTTCGATGAAAGGCCGAATCAACCTTAATAAAACATCTGGCTCCAGTAGAGAATCGGCATCGATTGCACAAAATAAAGGAAATTTAGATACATTGATTCCAGCATTAATTGCGTCAGACTTGCTTCCTCCATTTACTTTATCTACTAAAATTAGTTTTGGATAGTCCGGACTTGTATAAATTCCTAAAATTTCTGAGCATGCGACCTGATGCCTTACGACATTTTCAGAGGGAGTGAAGTTAAACCTGTCGGCTAATTTTTTTAGAGTTTGATCACTTGAACCATCATTAACCAGAATTATTTCATATAAAGGGTAATGAATTTGTAATAAGGATTCAACATTGTCGACAATGGTGGCTTCTTCATTATATGCGGGAACAATAATAGAAATGGGTTTGAAAAAAGGGGAATGAAATATCCTTTTAAATTTTACAAGCTGGATTTCTTTCAAATGTTTACGAATAGCTTTAAATGCCAGTACAAGCATTGTTAAATATGTTCCGTTGACCACGAATAGGTAAACCACCGTAATATGGTTTACAAACGAAATAAAATTTGACAATATATTATGATAAAAGCTATCCATGAAAATTTTGCAAGATTTGGTTGATCATATCTTTAGCGTAAGGATCTTGCGTCTCTTCAAATTTTTGTTGTAAAAATTCTCTTCCTGTTTTGCCGATTTTCATAATTCCAATGGTAGCGTGGTTCCTGCACCACCAATCTCTGTCTTCCAGTAAAGGTGCTAAAAAATGAATATTCTCTTCGTCTTCAAAGTTTCCTAAGGCTTTTGCAGCTTGGGATCGAATAATAGGATTCTCTTCCTTTAAACAGTTTTTCAAAGTGGGGATGGCTTCAATGGACATAATATTTCCAAGAGCCTTTACCAGACGAATCTTCTCTTCTGTTTCCTTTGACTTTTTAAGTAGTTTGATGAGGAATGGGGCTGCATTGAGAGTTTTAAAGTAGCCAAAAAAGTCAATGATCATATAGCGCGTCAAAGGTAACTTTTCGTATAAACTGGTTAAGTCAATCAATTCGCTGGTTACCAAGCTTCCGTGACCTAAAATAATCTCTGCAAATTGCTCTTCACTAAAACTTTTGTGGCTGAGTAAAAATTTTAAAGTTTCGTAGGTACTTTCTTTTTCTTCCAAATTCAGGATCGAAGCTGCGGCGGAATAAGCCAACATATTATTATCGGTTCTTACGGTTTCAAGTAAAGTTGGTAAAGCTTCTTTAGCCTTTACCTGCCCTAAACGATAGGCCGCCATTGCGCATCGCCAATTGTTTTCGTCCGTTTGAAGAATTTCTAATTCTCTTTCCACTAATCCAGCTTTTTGAAAAATTTGGCAAATTACTTTCCAGTTTTGACCTTTAATAGTTTCCAAGTAATAAATTAAAAATTCAGTAAAGAATTCTTTTTCCGTATCATTGTCATTAACTAAAATGAGAATTTCATAAAGAGCAGCTTTTTCTTCAAGAATAAGAAATAATTTTTCGCTCCATTTATCAAACAGGCGCTTTCTTTTTCTTTCAAAATAGTTTCTATGTGCTCGGGCAGCTAATATATAAACGTTTAGAAGAATAGCTAAAACTCCTATTGTTCCCAGTATAAGAACTGGAAAACCTACCAGGAATTTTTCTTTTTGGACCATTTCAATAATAAAATCTAAATTTTCTTTAAATGACTCGTAAAATAGAATGAGAAAATCGAAACTTTTATTTTCTATTGTTGTATGGGGAGTTGTATTGGAAAGAACCAAAATATTTAATTTGTTATTTGGGAAAAATTTTAAAAAGAAAAGAATTTCTATTCTAAGTCCTGTCATTTTAGCTTGATAAATTGGACTGTGTTGTTTTTGCTTGTTAAGAATTCTTGGGTGCTTGGTGTTGTGTTCGAAGTAAGAGTTTGTTTACTCTTAAAATTAGTTCTTCAGGACTAAAAGGTTTGGTTAAATAATCCTCAGCACCTAACTTAAGGCCGGTAAGCACATTATTATCTTGAGCTAATGAAGAAAGAATTATTACAGGAATGCTACTGAGTTCTGGGTCTTCTTTTAGAGTTTTTAAAACCTGAATTCCATCTGGATAGGGGATCATTAAATCCAATAGGATGAGGTCTGGTTGCTGCATTCTTGATAAGTCTAATGCCTCTTCTCCATCTTTTGCATGGAGGGGAGTGTGCCCCGATTTTCGAAGTTTAAACTCCAATAATTTCCAAACAGGGTTTTCATCTTCAACGACAATAATCTTAGCCATTTGGTTTTTCGGATTAAATGTTTGTGGACTTACAATAGTATGAAAACTATCTAATTAGGTTAACATAAAAAGTAATTTTATTTGAAAAATATAAAATAGAAGTTTATGGAAGCGCCAGAATAATCAGAGCCCATTTTCAGTAAAGAAAAAAGAATCCACAATTATAAATTACCTATTCTATTATCAAGTAAATCCTTTAGTCAGAGCAAGGATTTTTGAGTTAAAAATTGGTCTTTATCCCTTATACTAATTGAAAGAAGGATATTAAAAGTGAGAAAGAGATTTCATACGAATCCAGGATTATTGCTCGGAAAAGTTTATATTAATTGAATGAAAAATTTTTTTTCTATAAAAATAAGTAATTATTTTTATTATAGTGTTCAAATTCTTCTAATTCTTTTGTTTCTTACCTTCGATTTGTCAGTGGAATTGGGAGTTGCCGCTGGTATTCCTTATGTGTTTTTAGTTTTATTCTCTTTGAGCTCAGGAAGAAAAGATCATATTTTGATGGCCGCTAGTATAGGCTCCCTTTTAATTTGGCTAGGGTATTATTTGTCTCCTCCTGGTGGTGAAAGTTGGAAGATTTTATTCAATCGGACATTGAGTCTTTTTTTATTATGGGCTACTGCTTTCTTATGTTGGTCATATCAAAAGGGATTAGAGAGGAGCGAGCAAAATGCTTCACGCCTCGATAATGAAGCAAGGGTTCAGGCAATTTTGAATCACTCAGATGACGGAATAATTACTACAAACTCAATGGGAATTATTCAAAGTTTTAATCCTGCCGCCGAAAAAATGTTTGGTTACTCATGTGGAGAGGCCTTGGGAAAGAATATAAAAATTATTGTTCCCGAACCTTGGAATTCAGAGCATGATCAATATATAAAAAAATATTTAGAAATAGGGAATTCCAGAATTATAGGAATTGGAAGAGAAGTAGTGGGTTTAAAAAAAGATGGACGTACTTTTCCTTTGGATTTGTCAGTAAGTCAAATGGAATTAGGAGGTGAGATTCATTTCTGCGGAATTACGCGAGATCTTTCAGAAAGGAAATTATTTGAGAAAAACTTGAAAAATCTGCATGAAAGAAACAGGCAAATTCTGGAATCTGCTGGTGAGGGAATTTATGGGGTCGATTTAAATGGGAAAACCACATTTGTGAATTCTTCCGCATTAAAAATGTTAGGTTATAAAATTGAGGAAATGCTGGATTGCCCTCAGCATAAAATGATTCATCATACTAAATTCGATGGAAGCCCGTATCCAATAGAGGAATGTCCCATTTTTGCGTCTTTTAAAGATGGAAAAGTTCATAGAGAAGATAATGAAGTATTTTGGAGGAAAGATGGGACCAGTTTTCCAGTAGAGTATATTAGCAATCCCATAGTTGAAAATGGGATTATTAAGGGTGCTGTTGTAACATTTAAGGATATTACCGCACGTAAAAATATGGAGATGGAGCTACACAATAGAAAAATCGAATTGGAAGAGAAGAATAAATTATTAGAAAAGCTTTCATACCATGACCCTTTAACCGGAATTCCAAATCGTAGGTTGTTTGAAGAAGTTTTAAAACGAGAATGGTCGAGATGCGAACGGGTAAAACTTCCTATCTCTGTGATTGTATTGGATATTGATTTTTTTAAGCAGTTTAATGATTCTTATGGACACCCTGCGGGCGATCGATGCTTAAAGATAGTTGCTAACAAAATTCAATCGATGTTGAAACGTCCAGGAGATATTGTAGCTCGAATTGGGGGAGAAGAGTTTGCTGTTATTCTTCCCATGACGGAAACGCAAGGAGCTGCCATTGTTGCGCAACGCTTTTGTGATGCTATTAGAAAGCTAAAGATTACCGTCAAATTAGGGGCTTCTCAAAAGAATATTACCATTAGTTTAGGTGTAGCTTCTCAGACTCCCAAGCCTGGAGTTGCTCAAACTCTAGTAAAAAATGCAGATACAGCTTTATATCAAGCCAAAAATTCTGGTCGAGACCGAGTTTGTATTTATGAAGAAAAAGTATTAGAAAATAAACCGGTCAGTACTATCTCTTGATTTAATTTGTTTGTCCTAAATTGATTTTTGTGAAAAATTGATGGAATTCCATCTTCCCCTCCTAAATAAGACAATCCTCAGCCATCAACAACTATGACCTAATAAGGGTATTCGCAGCTTTAATGTCTTAATTTTTTGCCTATACTGAAATAAGAGTTGTTAAAAAATTGGATCTAATTCTTTTTGGTTAATTTTCCGTTTACAAATGAGTGAAACTCATTGATTCTATTATGAATTAATGGACTTTAAAGATTCTTTTCTAAAAAGTTTTAAGGAACTTGTATATCGATTACAAACTCTCAAAAAGGGTACCTGGTTGCATAAGTACAACTAGAGTAGATTTTTTTGATTTTGTAAATTTAGGAGTAAAGCATGGGTGAGGTTTTTAAAAATTTAAGTATTGGTAAGAAAATTGGCTTTGGGTTTGGCTCAATTGGCGTGATTTTTCTTTTAACTACCTCAATTACAATGTCTCAGACAGACCCTGGTTCATCTTTATACGGTTGGCTTTGGGGGTTGCTAATAGCTGGTTTATTGGTTGGAACTATACTGGGAATTTTTGTTGCCCGTTCCATATGTAAACCTGTTAAGTTGTTGACGGATACCTCGATTCAATTGGCGAATGGAAACTTAAATCAGCAAACAATAAATTACAATTCAGGAGATGAACTTGGAGTATTGGCTGATAATTTCAATCAAATGATTTCGACATTCCAACTTTTTGTAAAGCAAGCAACAGATATTGAAGACGGCAATTTAAATACAACAAAAATGTTTGAGCGAATGAACCAGGGAATGGATTTTGACTCTGCGGCTGATTTTGTTGAGAAGGAATATCAGGTGACACATGGTGAGTTAGCGGATGCATTTGATAACTTGACCAAGGAAACCCGAAAGTTAACTGCTCAAGCAATTGCAATTGCTAATGATGATCTTGAAAATAGAATCCTAAAAGAAAGAATGCCAGGTGAACTGGGTGAGGCGTTTAGTAAACTAAATGAAAAAATGGTTTGGTTTTCTAAGCAAGCAGAAATAATTTCCAAAAATGATTTAAATAATAGTGCTTTAATCGATAATAGTCAGGGATCTTTAGGAGGATCTTTTTCCAATATGGTAAAAAACTTGCGAAGTCTAATAACTAATATGGCTCGAGTGAATTCGATGATGGAAAATGCTCCTGTTAATGTTATGTGTACCGACTTAAATTTTAATATTCAATATATGAATACGGCTTCCAAAGATACTCTGAAAGTTTTAGAGAAATACCTTCCAGTGAAAGTGGATGAGATCCCTGGCCAGAGTATTGATATATTTCATAAAAACCCTGCATATCAAAGGAAAATCCTTTCTGATCCAAAAAATTTACCTCATAAAGCACAAATTAAATTAGGTCCTGAAATCTTGGATGTTTTAGTTTCTCCAATATATGACGACGATAGAAATTTTTTAGGCCCTATGATGACTTGGGAGATTGTCACTAAAAAGATAGAAATGCAACGGAGAGAAAAAGATATAACAGAGGAAATGCAAAAAATTATTGAAGAAGTAACGAATAAAGCTACAATTCTTGCCAGTTCTTCAGAAGAACTTTCTTCTGTGAGCCAACAATTGGCTGGAAATGCAGAGGAAACCTCCACTCAAGCTGGAATTGTTTCTAGGTCTTCAGATGAGGTGAATACAAATGTTGAGACAGTTGCTACAGGAACAGAAGAAATGAGTGCTAGTATTAAGGAAATTGCGAAAAGTTCTAGTGAGGCGGCTAGGATTTCTCGATCGGCTGTGGAAATTGCGCAGAAAACTAACTCAACGGTGACTCAATTGGGAGAAAGTTCTCAGGAAATTGGGCAAGTGATCAAAGTGATTACATCAATTGCCGAGCAAACTAACTTATTGGCACTCAATGCCACCATTGAAGCGGCCAGAGCAGGTGAAGCTGGAAAAGGGTTTGCTGTGGTTGCCAATGAAGTAAAAGAATTAGCAAATCAAACCGCAAAAGCCACCGAAGAAATAAGTTTAAAAATTGAGGCCATTCAATCAGACACTCAACAATCTGTAAATGCAATACACGAAATTTCTGATGTGATAAATCAAATAAATGATATTTCAAATAATATTGCAGGTGCAGTCGAGGAGCAAACAGCTACAACAAATGAGATGAGTCGTAATGTTACAGATGCGGCTCGTGGGTCTAGAGAAATTGCTCAAAATATTGCAGGTGTTTCCAGCGCTGCTCAAAGTACTACCCAAGCGGCTAATGATTCTCAGAAAGCGGCAATGGAACTGTCTAATCTTTCGGCAGAACTCCAAGAAATTGTAAAGCAATCAAAAAATTGGAATTCATAAAAAATTATTATAAAAAATATAACTACTTTTATCGAATTTCAAACTTCAAAATAAAGTAAATTAAATTTCTTAAAATTAAATTTTTAAGGAATAAAGAAAAAACATAAAAAGTATGTTATTTGGAAAATACTTTTTTTAATACATCTGTTACTCTTGCCGCCGGATCAGTTCTGATTTTTTCTTCTTCTCTACCGATCATATAGAACATTCCCTTTAAAGCATTATCGGTAACATAATTGTTGAGATCAAAAGATTGTGTTGTTGCGAATGGAATAGAATTAAATTTCTCCATTAATGTGTTGTAAGCTTGAGTTCCCCCAACTTTGTTTAAGCTCGATGTGACAATTGGTTTAAAGGAATCAAATATTTTTTTGGAAGTTTTAGTTTTTAAATAATCGGTTGCCGCGGTATTTGATCCGTTTAAAATCTTTTTAGCATCTTCAAAGGACATTTCTTTGATTGCGTTCAAAAAATGTTCCTTTGCTTGTGGAGCTGCGTTTTCAGCGGCTTGGTTCATGCTAAGAATAAAATTGTCTACTTGTTTTTGATAACCAATTTTAGAAAGCATGTCGGCAACGTTTTGAATTTTTTCTGGCATTAAAATTTTTACCGCCTCGTTAGATAAATAGCCTTCATTTTTAGACAATAACGCAACAGCATTATCTGAGCCTATCGAAAGAGCCTCCTTTAAACCTTTAATTGTTGTATCTAATGAAAGCTGACCACCAGTAAGGGGATTATTTTTAAATCCGCCTAAAAAATCATCCAATAGACCAGCTTGGCTTGTGTTTACAAAAGATAACCAAGTTAGAATTGCGACAATATATATTTTTTTCATTTGTTTATTCCGAGCAAAGATTTTTATTGGCCTACGAATTATAGGGTTTAACCAATTTAATCTTAACTGAGTTATTAATGTCAAGGAATGGATATTGATTGTGGAAAGATTTGTTAACATCGATTGATATTTTTAAGTTAGGGGCTTAAGAGTTCATTGGTAGTTTTAATAAGTTACAAGTTATGGAATGTTATTCCCCAAAAGGTTTTATTTTTTAATAGAATTAGTTTCGTTTAGAGGATAAAATTTGGTTCCATCAGGGTTTGATTTCCAATACAAAACGATTTGTTCACTAGGGGGGATAAGAATGTTCTATTTAAAGCGTTTAAGATTAGAAACCATTGTTTTATTTCTTATTGGTGTTTTTTTGGCAGGGAATTCTCAAGCAAATTGTCGTAAACCTTCTGGAATTGAACCATTTGATTCTAATAAATATTATCAAACCGCCATGGGAAAAAGCGGCCCTGAATTAAAATCAGCTCTTAACAGAATAATTAAAGGTCATACACGCCATTCCTATAAATGTGTTTGGAAGATATTAGAAGAATCCGATGAGGATCCTAATAATAGAAATAATGTAATTTTAATTTATACGGGTCGAAGCCTGGCTAAAAGTAAAAAGGTTAGAAGTAGTGGAGGAAATAATAACTGGAACCGGGAGCATGTTTGGGCCAAATCGCATGGGTTTAAAAGAAAAGATCAGGCTGCCCATACGGACGCACATCATTTGAGACCTTCCGACAAAACAGTCAATAGCGACAGAGGTAATATGGACTTTGGTTTAGGAGGTCGTAAGCATCATGAATGTAGAGATTGTCGATTTACCTCTAATACCTGGGAACCACCAAACGTAGTCAAGGGAGATGTGGCAAGAATGATGTTTTATATGGCCACTAGATATGAAGGGTCGGACCAATCAAAGACCCCTGATTTGGAAATTGTAGAAGGTATCACTCACATTGGATCAACACGGTTTGGTCGCCTTTGCGATTTGTATAATTGGAATAAAGAAGATCCGGTTGATGATTTTGAAAAACGTAGAAACGAGGTTATCTATTCCTGGCAGGGAAATCGAAATCCTTATATTGACAATCCCCAATTTGTTAAAGCCATTTGGGGAAACCAATGTAGGGATGAGGAACCCGAACCCACCCCTATAACTCCCCCAAATTCAGAAGAAAAACTGCAAGCCATTATTAATATATTAGAGGAAAAAAATATATTGACTGAGGATGATATTTTCAACGAAGTTCAGAAAATGCGGGAATAAGGGCATTATATTAATTTTTTCCCATGGAAACGAGGCTTTTACTTCTAAAGGTTGAATTCTGGAAGATAATAAATTATTTGGATTGCCTTTTTTAGAGTGTTTTATCGGTTTTATGGCTAAACAGTTTCGGTATGGATTTCATTTCGAGTCTTGAAAATACCAAAATTCGGCAGGTTATTTCCTAGAGAGATATTTATAAACACAAAATTCAAGTCATTTTTAAATTAACATTTAATTTCTAAAAATATACGAGAAAGGAATATCGGAAAGGCTGAACAACTTAAAAAACAAATATTTATGGCAATTTTACGTTGAAAGTTTAAGTTAATCATTTTACTCTTAACTATAGTTAGACACTTAGTTATTCTTTTCTGGATATAACCAGACAATTGGTTGAAGAAAAGGAGCAAAACAATAAAAGATTTTCGAGTTGGGTTTACTGCTGCTGGGAGCTTTCCATTGTTATAGATCTAACGGAATCATAATTTTCAACAATCGCGGTTTAGGAGGCTTTTTAAAAGTGAATTGGAATATTCGAAACAAAACCATATTTATATTATTGTTGGCTGGTTTGGTCCCCATGGCGGTTTTAACCTTTATTTCATTAAGTAATGTAAAAAAAGAACTTCTTGATTTAAATAAAAATCGACTGACTTCCTTAAGAGAAGAGAAAAAGCTTCAAATAGAACATTATTTTAAACAAATCGAAGGGCAAATCCGGACCTTATCTGAAAATTCAATGGTTGTCCAAGCCATGAAAGAATTCACAAGAGATTTTTCCTCTATAACTGTGGAACCTGAAATTAATTATGGTCAAAAGGAAAGTGATCAACTAAATGAACGGTATGTTTATCAACAAGCCAATACTCCAGGCGCTCCAAAGGAAGCTATTTCAGAATGGTTTCCGAAGAATAAAGCTTCTCAAATATTACAGTCAAAATATATTTCCGAAAACTCTAATCCCATTGGCTCAAAACACCTTTTAGATTCCGCAACAGATGGGTCCTTATATAGCAAAACTCACAAAAGATATCATCCTAAATTAAGGTCCTTCTTGGATGAATTTGGTTATTACGACATATTCTTAGTTGATGCAAAAACAGGTTATATTGTTTATAGCGTTTTTAAAGAAGTGGACTATGCCACAAACCTTATCTCCGGGCCCTACAAAAACACTGGAATAGGAAGGGTATTTAAGCAAGCTCTCGAAATAGAAAAAAATTCTGTAGTTATGGATGATTTTTCTCCATATGCTCCCTCCTATAATGCTGCAGCTGCTTTTATTGCTTCACCTATTTTTGAAAATAATGAACGGGTAGGGGTTCTAATTTTTCAAGCTCCGGTGGACCGAATTGACGCGGTAATGTCCAGTAATCAATCCTGGAAAAAAGTAGGGTTGGGAGATTCCGGCGAAGTTTATTTAGTGGGAAAGGATTTTAAACTAAGAAATAATTCTCGGTTTTTTATTGAACAACCTAAAGAGTATTTTAAAACCTTAAAACAAACAGGTGTGGAAAATTCAATTTTAGAAAAATCAAAAAGTTTGAATACTTCCATTGGTATGAATGAAGTTCATACAATTGGAACAGAGAGGTCTTTGTCGGGAGAATCAGGATTTGATGTTATTAATGACTATCGTGGTGTTCCAGTATTGAGTGCTTTTGGATCAGTGGAAGCTATTGGCAATCGATGGGGGATTCTGGCCGAGATTGATGAGGAGGAAGCATTCTCTACATTAGATAGTATTCAGGAAATTACTATGTGGATTGGATTAGGAGCCTTGGTTATTGTTGTTGTTATTGCTTTCGTTCTTGGTAATAAAGTTTCCGCTCCAATTGTCGAGATTTCAAAATCAATTGATGATTTAAGCAAGGGTCAATTAAGTCAGGATGAAATTAAGATTCAATTAAATGATGAAATTGGTTCTATGGGAAAATCTTTTAATCATTTGATTTCTACATTTAAAAATTATATTTCTCAATCTCAAATGATACTGGAGGGGAATATAAGCATGAGTAATTTTGATGTAGAAGGGGATTTTAGAAAATCTTTGGAGAATATGTTGTCACAGGCCAAAGATAAAATTGAGAACGAAAGAAAAATTAAAGAGCAAGAAGAGCTTCGAAGGAAACAAGAGAAGCAAAATGAAGAACGAGAAAGTAAGCTCGCAGCGGAAAAAGCTGAAAAAGAAAGGGAACAAATTGATAGAGAAAGAAGACAAGCAGAGGAATTAAGTCAAAAAATAAACGAAATGTTGGAGGTTGTCGAATCTGCAAGTCATGGTGATTTGACTCGACAAGTTTCAGTGAAAGGGGAAGATCCGATTGGTCAATTAGGACAGGGATTAACCAAACTGATAAATGACTTCAGGAAAAGTATGACGGGGATTAGTGAAACTTCTCAAACTTTGGCAAGTTCCTCTGAAGAACTGGCATCCATAAGTCAACAAATGGGGACTAGTGCTCAAGAGACTTCCCTTCAATCTGATGTTGTTTCAAAAACATCCAATCAGGTAGGAGAAAATGTCAATACAGTTGCCACCGGAGCAGAGGAAATGTCTGCAAGTATAAAAGAAATTTCGAAAAACTCTACTGAGGCTGCTAAAGTTGCTGGTAACGCAGTGGCTTTGGCTGAAAAGACAAATACGACAGTGAGTAAATTGGGGCAAAGCTCGGAGGAAATAGGCCAGGTAATAAAAGTGATCACTTCCATTGCAGAACAAACCAATTTGCTGGCTCTAAATGCTACCATTGAGGCTGCGCGTGCCGGGGAGGCAGGAAAGGGCTTTGCCGTAGTGGCAAATGAAGTAAAAGAATTAGCAAACCAAACAGCTAGTGCAACTGAAGAAATTAGTCAAAAGATTGAAGCAATTCAAATGGACGCTAAAAGCTCTATTGATGTTATTGAAGAAATTTCGGAAGTTATCAATACCATCAATGATATTTCCAATACCATTGCGAGTGCTGTAGAAGAGCAGTCTGTGACTACAAATGAAATGAGTCGAAATGTTTCTGAAGCAGCAAGAGGAACTAACGAGATAACAGAAAATATATCCAGTGTAGCTGATGCGGCTCAAGTAACTTCTAGTGGAGCCGTTGATACTGAAAAATCAGCTAAAGAATTAGCGTCTATCGCTGCACAACTACAAGGAATGGTTAATAAGTTTAAGTTTTGATCAATATTTTGTAATTGGTTTCAGGTCTCATCAAAAGTAATTGTATTTGGCGGAACAAAATTGCGTTGTGGTTGAACATTTTTTTAACCATTAAATAATTATTCTTGTAGAGACCTTTGATCATTACATACACATCTTCAAAAGAAAGTGATTTGATTAACAGATCAAGGCGACCCAATTTGGGTGCTTCCGAATGTATGCTAACTTAAAACCCTCCATAGATTTCCCAAAAAATAAAAAAATAAAGTTTCATTTACTTTGAAACTTTCTATTTGTGACAAAAATGGTCGTTTTCATTCCCAAAATTTGTCCCTGCCTGTCTAAATAATTTTTATTAACATTTTCTTTGATTTTCTATCTTATTGCCATTTGCGATTGTAATTCAAAAAATAAGCTTTGAAATTTTGCGATTAATATACTTTGATCAAGATAAAAAATTGCCTTTGGGAATTAAGGTCTGCTTCTTGCTAAAAGTTACAGAAAAACAAAAATAACTGTAGAGAAAATGATACATAGCCTTAAACTATTAAATATGAATATAAAAAGTTGGAGCCGAACGAATTGGTTTGAAAAGGCCAAAAATGATCGTGGAATGACTTTGGTAGAGCTTATAGTCATCATGCTCATTGTTGGAATTCTAATTGCGGTTGCGATTCCAAATATTTCAGCTTGGAGGAAGAATTATCAAATTCGTGCCGAATCCGAACGGGTTTATATGGATTTAATATTAGCAAGATCAACCGCGATTAAAAATAATAATAACGTGATAGTAACTTTTAATTCGGCTAATGACAGTTATACCATTTTGGATGACACCAATAGCAATGGTTCGGCAGATAGTGGAGAAAACTTAAAAACCATTAATCTTGAAAACTTAGTTGAATTCGGGTTTTACGGCTCATCAATTCAAGATATGGAAAATAATACAATCACTGACAGTGTGTCCATGGGAACCAATGATGTCGTTGTTTTTAACCAGAGGGGTCAGTCCAATATTAGTGGGTCTCTATATTTAATACATAAAGATGATGCCGGCAAGACAAATGACCAATTACGCGGAATTAGTGTAGTTCAAGGTACGGGTGCGGCGGAACTTTGGAAATATAACAGTAGTTTGTCACCTATTCCTTGGGAATAGAATTTAGGGATGAAGAAGATGAAAACATTGAATGAAGCTAATTTGAAAAAAAGAAAAGAATCAGGGTTTACTTTAATAGAAGTTTTAATTTCCATTGTTGTGTTAGTGGTGGGAATTATGGGTTTGCTTTCTTCCTTCAATTCTGTGAGCCATCATCAAAGAAATTCTGATGATAATACTGAAGCTACAATGTTGGCCTCGGATCAACTGGAATTAATTAAGCGTACCGCAACCAATGAACCCTTAGGTGGTGCTCATGGGTTTGAATATTTTGTTGATGATCAAAATGGATTTTTAACCAGTTACAGTGCACCTGATGATTACACGAGGACGAAAACAGAATCTTTAAGTGGTGGGTTTACTAGAAAAACAACGGTTAGCATTTTTCCTCCTTCAGCACAATCCAGGGAGGATTTTACCCAACCAAACACAATTCATATGGTAGACGTAAATGTAGAAGTTTCGTGGGTGAGTAGTTCCGGCCACAATAAAAAAGTGGAAATAGGTACTGCATTGCAAAGGAGACAGTTTGTACAATGAGTAATTATTCGGATTCAATTTATAGGTTTATAAGAAAGGCAAAAAAAGAAACCGGAAGTACGCTGATTGTGGTGCTTGTGCTATTGGCTACCATGGTTGCTTTAGCTATGGGTGCAATTAAATTGACCCAGCTCAATTTAGAATCCTCGAATGCTCATAATAAAGGAAAGCGATCTTTTTATGCTGCAGAAGTGGGTCTGGATGCAGCAGTTAACGATATTATTTCTGAATTCGAAAACCTTAGTATTTATACCACGACAGCTAATGATGGAGGAAGCCCCGGGAAGACAATAAGTAATTATCGTGGGTACGATGTTTACTACAATGTGACGAATCCTTTAGACCGATTTTTATACCAAACTGTATTAGGGAAAGGAACTATCTATCATTATGCACATACTTTCGATATCGAAGCTGAATCTGATTCATTGACAGGTAAGGCTAAAGAGACTTTAAGGGAGCGAATTCGGATTTTAGAAACCCCCCTGGTTCAGTATTTTGCTTTTTATGCGGGAGATGGAGATTTGGCCGATTTAGAGTTGTACCCTGGTGCCGATATGAATATTTGGGGGAGAATGCACGCGAACAGAGATATGTACATTGTGGGACGGGGCAATGACATTAATATAATGAATTATGATCTTGATGGAAATTTTTCTCCTCACTTTATGTCTATGGGTGGAGAGTTTAGAGGGAAACAAAAATCGGGAAATACATACTCTAAAACAGATACCTTTGTAAAAAAGACTAACTCACTAAATATTTCTTCTGATCCAAGTTCAGATTCTGAATTTAGACAGTTGCCTTTAAGTATTAATTCTGGCAATGAAGATACCGAGGAACCTAATTTTAACGGTTATGTAAATGTGAATGAAAATAAATATTCTGCGCCTTCACAAACACAATTTTTTAGAAATGGGTTTTATGAACAACGAGCCGAAGATCCTCAAAACCCACGAATAGATTCTATGAAAATTGTGGGTACAGGGGGAGCAATTGAAATTTGGGTTTCGAGACCATCCCTTCTAAATGTCACTACAGATGTGTTAGCAGGAAATTTATTGAATGCTGGTGGTACCCTAAGTCCTGCACCAGTTCGAGAAACAGCAGGAACTGATACTCTATATGATACAAGAGAGGGAAAATATGTAGACTTTACAGATATAGATTTGCATCGACTGGGGCAATGGTACAAAGATTATCTGGACAGTCAGGGTCTTAACTGGGCGGGTGATGGTATGCTGATTTATACCTCAAGATCACCGACTGCTCCGATACCTTTCGCAAATAATGGTGCTAGGCGCGAGGCGATTCGCCTGCTTAGCTTAGGTGGCTCTCCAGCAAAAGTTTGGGTGAATACAACAGTTGCTACGGACAACCCTATTTATATACAGGGCGACTTTAATACTGACACAACCAGAGGTGTTGCTTTAGTCAGTGATGCCACAAATATTTTGTCAACCTCCTTTACCTCCAAAGATGATTCCGTGACATATCCTAAAGCAGGAAATACAACCGTCAATGCTGCCTTTTTTTCCGGGATCAAACCCAATCCGGTTGGTGGAACTCGAATTGGAGGTGGTTTACACAACTATCCGAGAATGCATGAAAATTGGGGGAATGACCGAACTCTCACCATTTCAGGAAGTTTTATCAGCTTGTGGGAAAGCACTCAAGCAACGGGTGATTGGTGTCATGGCTCATCCTCAAATTGTTATTTAAGGCCGGTACGGAATTTTGGGTGGGATGTGCGTTTCCAGGATCCAAACTTCTGGCCTCCTTTCATTCCCTCAATTTTTAGTGTGGAACGTGTGGGATTTATCGAATAATTAAAAATCTAATGAGAAGAATAATGATTAGTTTACTAAATAAAAAAATTTTCAAGACTAATGAAAAAGGATTTACATTTATAGAATTGTTAGTGGCTGCCGTTATGTCAATCCTTGTTTTGGGATTATTAGCGCATATGTTTCGATCCCAACAAAAGTCATTCACCACGCAAAATGAGTTGAATAAAATGCAGGCCAATGGTCGTGCTGGTACTGAATTTTTAGCTCGGTCAGTTCAAAACGCAGGGTTTAACGTGATTCGCGGAACTCGATTTTTGTCAGCCTCCGATCATTATTTCACAGCAGTGTATGACGAAGATAATGATAATGTAATCCAGAACGATGAAGTAATTACTTATACGATTGCCAATGTATATGACGGGACTGATGATGATAACTTTTCCTTTAAAGCATTTTTTGACGTTGATGGGGATGGTGCAGTAGAAAATGGAGAAAATCCCACTGTTACCATCAAGATGACCACCGCTAAGACACCTTTTAATTTATACAAAGTAACTCCTACATCTGACGGGACTGATATTACCAGAAGTTTGGTTGCGCGGGATATCGATAATATGGTGATTCGTTATTATGATCGTTATGGAAAGCTCTTACCGCAAGGGATTGATGCTGATGATGATGGTGTTCCAGATAGTGGCAATTGGACTTATACTCTTCCTGCTGCAGAACTAAACAATATACGAAAAGTTGAAATAGATGTTTTAGGGCGTTCCCGAAATGAGGATCCAAGGTCGGAATTTTATGACTCGGGAACTTATCCGCAGGGGAGCCTGGCAGCTGTAGTAAGCGGTGGAACCTCTTATAATGATCAATATCATCGTGAAACTTTTACGGCACAATCTTCTCCGAGAAACCTGGTGATGGCCCCCTGGGGAAATGTTGAAGTATTAGCGAATCCAGAGACAGTAAGTTGTCCGGGAACTTCATCGGTAACGGTTACACTTTTAGATGTAAACGGTGAACCTATTGACGGAGAACCCGTGAATTTCACTGCTACTGGAAGTGGAGTTACTCTAAGCCCCACCTCAGGAACCTCTGATACAAATGGTCAGGCAACGACTACCGTTTCATATGACTATTCTTATCCATTTTTAACATCCACAGTTTCTGGAAGTGCGTTTGTAGATGATGGAAACGGAAATAAAAATCCCATTTATAATGCGATTCCAGTGGGATTTGCCTTTGGTGGCCAGGGATTTATTGATCATTTTGATGGTTCGCTTTTACAACCGTGGGCTCCTTTGGTTCCAGGGGGGTCGAATTTTGTGGTTGACTCAGAAGAATTTAAATCATCCCAAACCGGCCCGGCCGTTCATGTGGGTTCCATAAATGGCTGCTCAAATTGGCAAAATTATGTGGTGCAAGCAAATATTAAAAGAAGCGGCATTATGGCAAATAGTGAATATGCAGGAATTATTTTAAGAAGTGTAGATGAAGACGACTATTTCTGGGTAAGATTGGCTCGTCCGGGAGGGTATGAATTGCAAATTGGAAAACGAGAAAGTGGTTCTGATACAGTGTTAAGTTCCCAAACTTTACCGCACACACCTAAAAATTTACCTTCTTTTGACGATTCTGTTCCTTATACACTTAAAGTCCAAGTTAAGGGTAATGAAATAAAAGTGAAATACTGGGCGCCTGCGGATCCTGCTGACCCTTCAGCCGATGAGCCAAATGACTGGAAACTTGAGGCCACAGACAGTACCTTTAACAATGGTAAGTTTGGATTGGAAGCTTCTCACGATATTTACTATTTCGATGATGTAGTTGTGGAAAATGCAGAACAAGACATTTAACTTTTTTTGAATTTTAAGAAAGATTTTATCATTGGGCTTTCGGATGGATTCCGGAAGCCCATTTTTTTATGGTAATTAAATCTTATCTTTCCCTATTAAGAAATTTCAATGATTGGAAAATATTTCAACTTCAAAAATCTATTTTATTTGAATTGATTTTTTAAGGGAGAAGGCCTAATCTATAGTTATTGATTAAAATTAAATGGTGCGGATCAAGGCAGTCTTACCTCCTCCAATAAGGTCAAGGCATACATTTATGTGGCCTTGGTCCGCATTTTTTGCCTCCAATTCCCTTCTTGGTTAATTATCATCAATTGTTTTTCAAAGCTAATTGAGGTAAATAAAGAAAGTTTTCAAAGATTTATTTTTTTGGAATTAAAGATTTAGAGCAACCCAATAAAGATGGAAAGTCTATTTGGGAGATTTGTCAATTTGGTAAGGGACTTGAAAAGGCCCCTCCCTGGGCCCCAATTGTCCTTGTTTCAACAAATCACTCAACGTCGACCATGATGCCGGTGGCCATTACCGCGACGCCCGTTGTTGGGTGATATGAAGCCCTGGTTTCGAGGGCCACGAAATCGATCACGTTTAAAAAAGCGATGTTGACGGTTCATCCTTCTTTCATTGCGTAATTTCCACCTTAGCCGTTTTTCATAAAAACTTGGCCGATAATAGGAATGATTATGTCGGCGTGGAATTATAATCTGTGCAGGAGGATAATAAGGTTGCCCTCCCCAAAATGTTGAAAACCCCACAAATCCATTCGAAACTGAAAATCCAAATCCTGGGGATACAAAAACCCCTGAACGAGGGTGAGCCTCACTCTGTGAATGTGCCAATAGTAGTAATAGGGAAGCAAATATACTTATTGTTAATTTCTTCATGGCTGGTCCTCCTTAATAATTAAATACTGAAACCGCCGTAATTCTTTTTATTTCTAATGATAATAATATATATAATTATAAAATTAATGTCAAATTTAATAATAAATTTATAAATAAAATTATTTTAATAATTAACATTATGTTATATAATGCTTTAGGAGCTACCGGACTCAAAATATAGAGGGCTAAATTAAAAAATTTTAATAATTGAAGTTAATTGGAGGGTCTTTTTTTGGCAAATGAGAGTAAAAAATTAAAATTTAATTGTAACCAAAGACGCGAATATCTCAATATGATTGACATTATTGGTCAAAACTGGTTGGGAGTTTTTGAGGGAAACAGTGAATTTTACCAAACTTCATATTGGGATTTGTTTTCTCGTTTGTGGAGAACCATTGGGCCGGTTAGAAAAATGGATGCATCCAGATTTATGGTAAACCTTAAAAGTGCCCAAACGGCAGGTAAATATGTTGAAACCGCTTTGAACCATGGTTATTTAATTGAAAAAGAAAACCCAAAGGATGCACGTTCTCGCCTTATTGAACTTTCCCCGGATATGCGGCATCGATTAGATTTATTTTTTGACCAGGCTGTGGAGGAAGTTATTAATTCTCAAAAGAAAATCGTTTCTGAGACTTAGAATGAATTGAAGATGATTCAACTTGATGAATTGTTTAAATAAAACTTTTCATAAAGTTGGGAGCATCCAGTCCTTCATTAAAAATTAAATCCAAAATGCTGACCTGGTGTTCAAAGGGGGGGTAAAGTTGTTTGTATTCAGGATAGCCCGTATAGTCCATCCAACCAACCTGGATTTTTTCTTGATTAAATAGGGATTCGTCGATGTAAGATTTGGCGGCGGGTCCTGAAAGATAGTGCGTAGCTTTAAGGGATTTACATATAGAAATAAGCTTTTCATTCTTGCCTTCAGGAAGGTCAAATTCATCAGACCACCAAATACGAGTTTTAATACCTAAAATTTCTTTAATGGTTTCAAGAAAAATATAATTTACATCACTTAAATACATTTCTTTACGATTCAAAAACAAATATTCAAAAGCATCTTTAAAATCGTTAAAAAACCTTGATTGGTTGTAACTATGCCGAATGGTTTCCCAATGTGAAATAGGCCATTTAGGATCAGATATTTTAGTATCTTTAATTTTTTGTGTGTATTTCCCTTTCACTTCTACAGGAATTGTCAGCCAATGCAGTCCATCCGGGGTTTTAATTTGATTTCTATTTCTCCAGTCTCTTTTAGTAAATTGAGCATCGTCAAATAAAACGAATTCATCGACCATGTGGATGACATCAAAATAGCCCTTCCAGGGAATGTAATTTGATTGAATAATAGCAACGGTTTTAGTTCGGATTTTTGCCTCGCAGGATAATTTATGATTTTCGGAAGGTTAAAAGTAAATTGAAAATTTTTTCAATTTATTAGGTGGACGCTTTCTATTAAGAGAAAAATACAAAACAGAAAGGGTTTATACAGAATCATATAATTAAGTTAAAAATAATTCCAGCAAATTTTTATCCAAATAGTCGGTATTCAGATAATAAATCTCTTTGGAGTAAAACAATAAAAAAAATAATGCTGCAATGTAAATGTTTGAAAAGAAAAAATAGTAATACTTTTTTGACATTCCTCCGTCATTTATCGATTAACTTATAAAAATTTATCCAGATAATCAAGGTGTGCACTTTTGTGTTAAGTGTAGTTTGATAAAAATAACAATTTAAGGGGTATGTTAATACCCTTTTATTAAAGTAATCATTTAAAAATAATTTTTTTCAAGATGAAAATCTTTAATATTTTGGCGCTTATTTTTTAAAGTATGCCTCAATTAGGGTATGGTAAGCGAATTGCAATGTAAAAGTGAATGGGGAGGATTACAAAAATTATTTTGTGTTGAAGGATGAATTATGAAGACCCGATTTAAAATAAAAAAAATATTTAAGGTGCAAGTTTTAATTGCCCTGATTTTTATTACATTTTTGGGAACTCAAGGTATTGCCCAAACGACAGATTATTTTGTAAACGTTAAAGATTTCGGAGCCAAAGGCGATGGAATTACGGATGATACTTTAGCGATTCAGGCCGCTGTTGATTCTTTATATGTAAAAAATCTTGGGGGCGGAACAGTTTATTTTCCTCCTGGAAAATATAGAGTTGTGGGTCAACCTGGATCAGGCGATACGTTTCAAGGTCGGGTGATGAAAAATGGCATTTATCTGCGAAACGAAAATGATACATTTAATAGACCTACAGACGTAACCAATGGCCGAAATAATAGAGTTACACTTCGTGGGGCCGGAAAATCATCAGTAATTCAAGGGGACTCAGATGACTTAATCATTATTCGAGTTTCTGCTGGCTATGCCACTATTAAAGACCTTACAATAAATGGTGGGGTTAATTATGGAGAATTAAATACGGGTGTTGTTGGAATTGGAATGGTACCTGATGATATGCAGGACGAATCTAATTTATCAAGAATTGCCTACAATGTGGTCGAGAATGTTCACATAGGAAATACCCAGGAGGGGATCCTGATGATGTGTGGACCTGATGATGCCAACAGCGCTTGTTATTGGAATTCTTTTTCACATATTTCTCTAAGTTATATGGTACGCGGGATTTATTTGGCAAGTGGGGTTTATCATTCACCCAGCGTGAACAGGAATCATTTTGAAAATATTTCTATGCGATATATGAATGTGGGTTTTCATATTGAAAGTGGTGACACTAACACTTGTGTTCATTGTTCAATGACAGATATTATTTTAAAAGAAACTCCATATGCTGGTAACACTCCAAGAGAAATTCCTACTGCTATAGTTATTGATAGTACAGATAAATGGGAATTTTGGGGGAATGCCAATAATCGTTTTTATAGTGTTAATTTAGAGGGCAATCCCCGAGATGTTGACAATGCCGCTACCAGAACTGAGTTCTATGGTTTGGAAGGAAGTGCCAAAGACAATAGTTTATGGACCTCACCTCCTGCGGTAATGACTGGCGGAAATGGAAATTTCTTTAAGTTACCAGGTGTTTATGTTGGAAATAAATCAATGGATATTCATCCAAGGGTGGCTTTAGGTGCGGACTCTTCTAGTAAAGGTTTTCTTCCACCTAGAATGACTTCCAGCCAAAGAGATGCCATGGGATCCGTTCCAGAAGGTTTAATGATTTATAACACTTCCACGCAGACTTTGAATGTATTCAGTGGTGGAAGTTGGAAAAATTTAAGTTCTTCATAAATTTACAATAAAGGTTGTTTTCTAAATAAGAAGGATGTTCTTAAGGAATTTTTGAATAAAAGGATAAATCATGGTTAGGGCAACTAAATATAAATTAATTAGCTTTTTGACAGCAATGATTTTTCTTCTAGTCTCCGGATCAGCTTTTGCTGCAGCGGGTGGCCTTAAGGGAAAAAATATAAAAAATGGTGGAGGGGAACCGGATACTGAATCCCCGGTGATTACTGCTCCTGGAGATAAATTAAAGGAAGCAGTGGGCAAACTTACCCCGGTGAACCTTGGGCAACCTGTTTTTACCGATAATGTTGGTGTTGTTTCCATTACTAACGATGCTCCGTCAAAATTTCCTCTTGGTTCCACCATTGTTACATGGACAGCAAAGGATGCTGCCGGGAATATTGGAACTGATACGCAATCAGTGGTAATTCAAGATACTACTCCACCAGAAGTAACAGCCCCTGAAGATATTACGGTTACTATTGATTCAGAAGAAACTCCAGTTGACATTGGATTGGCAACTGCTTCAGATAAAGTTAAATTAGTTTCCTTAACAAATAATGCCCCTGCTTTATTTCCTTTGGGAACTACTTCCGTAGTTTGGACGGCTACTGACTCTTCTGGTAACAGTTCAACAGATACTCAATTGATTATTGTAAAAAGTAATAGCGAACCTGAATTTGACACGATTCCACCGGTAGTAACTGCTCCTGGAGATAAAGAAATAGAAGCTTCAGGAAAATTAAACACAGTGGATATTGGGCAGGCCTATGCAACAGATAACGTCGGTATAGCATCACTAACTCATAATGCTCCTTCTCAATTTCCAGTGGGAACAACTACGGTTGTTTGGATAGCAACTGATACTTCTGGGAATACTGGAACAGATTCCCAAACAATAATAGTAAAAGATACCACTCCACCTGTGATAACAGCCCCGGAAAATATTTCTATTAGTACAGAAGAGGATTCTATTGCAGTCAATATTGGAACGGCTACTGCAACGGATAAGGTAGAAGTGGTTTCTATCACCAATAATGCTCCCTCATTATTTCCAGAGGGCTCAACAACTGTGACTTGGATGGCCACTGACTCTTCCGGAAATACGAGTACTGATCAACAAGTAGTCACGGTAACTAAAACGGAAGATACCATTCCACCAGTGGTCACCGCGCCATCTGATAAAACCATGGAAGCGAATGGAAAGTTAAATACGGTAGAAATTGGGACGGCTACGGCTACTGACAATATTGAAGTGGCATCCATTGTTAACAATGCGCCTTCTCAGTTTCCTGTAGGGTCTACGATAGTTACGTGGACTGCGACAGATACTTCTGGTAACACCGCAAATGATACTCAAAAAATTAATGTTCAAGATACCACTCCGCCGGTTGTAACAGCGCCGGCAGATGTTTCCGCTTCAACGGAGGGAGACGATATTGCAGTTAATATTGGAACTGCTACTGCAACGGATAAGGTAGAAGTGGTTTCCATCACCAATAATGCTCCCTCATTATTTCCGGTGGGTTCAACAACTGTAACTTGGACAGCCACTGATTCTTCTGGAAATACGAGTACTGATCAACAAGTAGTCACGGTAACCAAAACGGAAGATACAATTCCCCCAGTAGTGACAGCACCTTCTGATAAGACCATGGAAGCTACCGGAAAATTAAATACCGTGAACATTGGGACAGCCACAGCTTCCGACAATATTGAAGTGGCTTCGATAGTTAACAATGCCCCTTCTCAGTTTCCAGTAGGGTCTACGATAGTTACGTGGACTGCGACAGATACTTCTGGTAACACCGCAAATGATACTCAGAAAATTAATGTTCAGGATACAACTCCACCGGTGGTAACAGCGCCGGCAGATGTTTCCGCTTCAACGGAGGGAGACGATATTACAGTCAATATTGGAACCGCTACTGCAACGGATAAGGTGGAAGTGGTTTCCATCACCAATAATGCTCCCTCATTATTTCCGGTGGGTTCAACAACTGTAACTTGGACAGCCACTGACTCTTCCGGAAATACAAGTTCTGATCAACAAGTAGTCACGGTAACTAAAACTGAAGATACCATTCCACCAGTGGTCACCGCGCCATCGGATAAAACCATGGAAGCGACCGGAAAATTAAATACCGTGAATATTGGAACAGCTACAGCTTCCGACAATATTGAAGTGGCTTCTATAGTTAGTGACGCGCCAGGACAATTTCCATTGGGGTCAACTACAGTTACATGGACAGCCACTGATACCTCAGGGAATACAGCTACAGATCAACAGAAGGTTACAGTCCAAGATACGACTGCACCGGTAATTACGGTTCCTGCTGATATTACTGTTGATATTGACGGAACTGAAGCTACGGTAAATATTGGACAAGCGACTGCAACAGATGCCGTTGAAGTTCAATCAATAAGCAATGATGCTCCCTCTGTATTTCCAGTAGGTTCAACAACAGTAACCTGGTCTGCTGTAGATACATCAGGAAATGTAAGTACCGATACACAAACAATTTCAGTTGTGCAAAAACAATCTGATAATTTAGTAATGAGTTTTAAAGATGGTGTTTTTCCAAACTCTACTTACAAAGGCACTAAAGACGCATGTATTCGAAAAACCTCGCCGCAAGAAAGTTATGGAACATTGAGTGATTTGCTTGCTGATGAAGTGGACTTAGATCCAGTTAATGGAAAGTTTGGTCCCGTTTCGTCTTTGTTGTCATGGGATATTTCAAGCATTCCTTCTAAGGCTTTAATTAAGTCTGTTTCAATTAAGCTAGATATTTTTAATCAAAGTACTGGGGAGTATTGGATATATCAAGTAAATACCCCATGGACAGAAGCCGATGCAAGTTGGGAAAGTATAATTCAAAATGGATCAGTGGGAACCGAAATCTTAGGAATTATAGCTCCTAATTCTGGTTTAGGTCACACGCTGAATTTAAATGCAGCTGGCGTCCAGGTGGTTCAAGATTGGGTCAGTGGAAATGTTGCAAATAATGGGTTTATAATTAAATCCAGTGGAACCAATGATGGAATTGATTTAAGGTCGAGAGAAGCTAATACAGGTGAGCACCCCGAACTCAAGATTGAATATGTCCTTCCTCAGTCCTCAGGAGACGACACGCTTCCACCTGTAGTTTCGGCACCTTCTGATATGGTTGTTGAAGCCACGGGCCATCTCAGTCAAATTGATATCGGCACTGCAAGTGCCACTGACGATGTAGCGGTTGCCTCTATTACCAGTGATTCACCCTCTCAATTTCCTTTAGGTACAACTGATGTAATGTGGACGGCGACGGATACTTCAGGCAATGTTGGAACCGATATGCAGAAAATTACAATTCAGGATACAACACCCCCTCTAATAAATGCCCCTGTGAATGTCAGTGTGACCACTCTTGATTCTGAAGCCAATGTAGAATTGGGTAGTCCCTCGGTAACAGATAACGTAGAAGTGAATACTGTCACCAATAATGCCCCCTCTATGTTCCCCTTGGGAACAACTACGGTTACATGGACTGCGACAGACCACGTAGGAAACTCAAGTAATGATACGCAGATGGTGACGGTGATTCAAGAAGAGGTAGGTTCATCTAGCGACTATTTTGTAAATGTTAAAGACTTTGGTGCCAAAGGAGATGGCAGTAACGATGATACCTCAGCTATTCAAGCAGCCGTGGATTCCTTATATGAAAATAATTTCGGAGGCGGAACAGTGTATTTCCCACCGGGTCAATATTTGATTAAAGGAAAAACCGGCTCAGGTGATACGTATGAAGGAAAAGTAATGAAAAATGGCATTTTCTTAAGATCAGAAAATGATTCCAGCGATCAACCTTCTGAAACAAATAAAAATAACAGAATTACAATACGTGGCTCTGGTAAAGCAACGGTCCTCAAAGGTGGATCAAAAGACTTGGTCATGATTCGAATTTCAACAAGTTATGTCACCATAAAAGATTTAACAATACATGGTGGAGTGGATTATAGGGATTGGTCTAACGGAGTTATTGGAATTGGTATGATTCCTGAACACATGCAGGACACCAATACTTCCGTTCAATTAATTCACAATACGATTGAAAATGTTCATATTGGAAACGCAAGGGAAGGTATTTTAATGATGTGCGGCCCTGGCACCAGTGTCTGTGAGCAAAATACTTTATCCAGTGTTTCCTTTCGCTTAATGACCCGAGGAGCTTATTTAGCCAGTGGGGTAGAGGGATCCAATGGATTTAATAAGAATCATTTAGAAAATATCACAATGAACTTTATGAACGTTGGATTACATATTGAAAGTGGTAGAAACAATATCTGTTTCCATTGTTCGATAAATGATATTTTTCTGCAGGAATCTCCATATGAAGGGAATGTTCCTAGAAAATACTCTACAGCGGTAATTATTGATTCCACTGATAAATGGGGATTGTGGTCAAATGCACAAAATCGATTCTATAATCTTCCGTTTGAAGGAAACATAAGAGACTTGGAGAATTCAAATTCAGAATCAGAGTTTTATGGTTTTCATACTTCTTATGCATCATCCACCAATATTTGGAATGCCCCCGCAAAAGTATTAATGGGATCCAACGGAAATTTCTTTTCCGATGAGGGACTGCAAATAGGAAATGATATCTCACCTCAACATCCTAATGTTATATTGGGTGTAGACTCTACGGATCAAGGGTTTCTTCCTCCAAGAATGTATCAAGGGCAAAGAGATTTGATGGATAATATTCCTGAAGGTTTAGTGATCTATAATATCAATACCGATAAACTAAATTTCTTTAACGGGACTCAATGGAAAGAGATTGATCAATATTAAAATGTTGGTCATAATTTAACTGGTTTTTTAGACGGGCTTTAAAAATGAAAAATTCATTTAAAAGCCCGTTTTTTTTTGGGGGGTTCCTGGAATTAATAAAAGAAATTATTTTTCTGAAGGAATTTTTTCCGCTTCCAAACTTTTGAAGTATTCATAAACTTTTTCCATCAAAATGGGTTTGCCTATGAAATCAGAACAACCCAGGCTAAAAAACTTTTCTCTCTCATTATTTAATACAGAAGCCGAGACAATAACAATTTTAAATCGGTTACTTCCATAAATTTTATTAATCTCTGCTATCGCTTCACTGCCGTTCATTACTGGCATTTGATTGTCCATAAATATTACATCAGGTGGATCTTCCGATATCATTTCTAAAGCTTCTTTTCCATGTTGAGCTTCTTTTACTGAAACCCCCATCCAACGAATCATTTGGCAAAGAGCCTCGCGATTTTCTTTTACGTCGTCAACAACGAGAGCTTTAAGGTGATGACTATTTTCTAAAGGTTTAATCTTGGGTTCTGAAATTTTTTCATCTGTGTCTGGAGATTTAACTTCAGAAAGTTGAATTTTAAATGAAAAACAGGTTCCTTTTCCTTCCGTAGATTCCACCCTAAGATTCCCACCCAAAAGTTCGACTTGTTTAAATGAAATAGCAAGACCTAAACCAGTTCCTCCCTTATCTAATCCAAGTTGGTTTTGTTTAAATGGTTTAAAAATTTCTGTTAAGCTATCCTTAGGAATTCCAGGACCAGTATCTCTTACTTTAAACAAATAAAAATCTGAATCTTGAGTAACTTCTAAAAGCACCGAACCAGACTCAGTAAACTTAATGGCATTGCCAATTAAGTTAATAAGAATTTGACGGATTTTACCCTCATCTCCAACTACATCCTTTTGAAGGTTTTGAGGTGAATTGCAAATCCATTGGAGACCCTTATCTTGACACCTAAGTCTAAATATTTTTGAAATTCCGCTTATAAGTTCATCCAATGAAAATTCTTTATTGTTCACTTCCATGCAACCCGCTTCAATCTTAGATATATCTAAAATATCATTAATCAGGCTTAGTAAATGGCGACCACTCATTAATATGTTTTCAACGTGATCCCTTTGCTTTTGATTAATATTGGTTGCTAACTGGAGCAATTGGGAAAAACCTAAAATTGCATTTAATGGAGTTCTAATTTCATGACTCATGCTGGCCAAAAATAAACTTTTAGCATGGTTTGCTGATTCTGCCTCTAATTGAGCCTTTTCTAAATCTGAAGTTCTTTCCTTTACTCTTTTTTCTAAAAGATTATGAGAATTTTTTAATTCCATATCAGCGGATTGAATTTTGGTGATCATGTCATTAAATTGATCTACTAAAAACCCTATTTCATCGTCCTGTTTTTTATCTGCCCTTAGGGAATAGCTTTTTTTCTTGGAAACGGACTGCATGGTGGAAGCTAACTCCATTACGGGTTGGGCAACAGAATCTTGCAATTTAGATGAATATTGGAAAGCAATAAAAAGTGAAAGTAAAATAATGGTTAAAACGATTCCCCCATAAATTAATAACCGTTCGTACATTTGACTTAAATCTGAAGAAATCAATAATGTTCCTAATCTTGCCTCTTCAAATTTAATTGGGTAAAAAACCCATAATTGACCTTCTTTGAAATATTCCCCATCATTCCAGGGTTCTTGGGGAAAAGAAAGTTTGTTGGATGGAGAAGAAAAATTAGCAAAAACTTGATTGTTTTTGTTGTAAATCACAGCGGATTGAATATTAGGTTCTGCTCTTAAAGTGTAGAGTAGTTCTTTCGCACCTTTATTATCCTGAAATTCTAGTGGGCTCGCACTATTTATGCTGATTAATTTGGCAATGCTTAAAATTTGTTTGGTTGCCGTTGAACGAAATACCAAGAACTCGTAACTAGAAAAACCGATGCAAGCGATTAAAACTAAAATTCCACTGGAAAAAATTATCGCACGATGGATTCTATCTTTAATTGAATTTTTTCCTTTTAGGGCCATTGAAGAATAAAGTATTCTAAATAGTGATTTAGTGTTTATTATATATACTTTAAAGTAAAAACAATATTAAGCATTTATTTTGGTACTAATGTGAGAAAGATTCCCAAATTAATAAAGAGCAGGGACGATTTTATAAATTATGTTTTTTAAGGGCTAAAATATAAGGGTTTAAGCTGATTAATCCTTCCTAATCCTATTTATATAGTCTAATGCAAATGTTTTAATTTTTACAAGTTTCCCAATAAAATTATTAAGTTGAAATGTGTGTTTGGGTATATCCTTTAACAGATAAAACTTGCTTCCAACAAGCAATTTTTCATAGGGTTGTAGTAAGGTTGCCAGATATAGTTTTAATATCTTAGGGGGCTTAATGATTTGGATTCCATAATCTCATTTGGATTTCAAATTGAATTCAGGAGGGATCAACTTGTAAAAGAAATGAGTTGGTTGAGAAAAAATGACTTTTTATGAATTTAGGCTATATCGCAAAACAGATAATGTTTTAATGGAATCATGAATATAAAATTAATTACTTGTTTGAAAACAATGATAGAGAGAAAGCTTTAAGGATAAATTGAAACCATTGAGGATGTCACGAAAAAGTTGAAGATTAATTTGTTTTTCGAGTCTCAAAAGAGTTGTTATAATCCCATTTTTGAATTTATTGCTGGCAGGCGTAACTTGTAGAAAAACAAATATTTTGTGGGGGAGAATTTATGGCATTGTCATTGGATAGTGGAAGCGGAAATATTGTTTCGGGGGGAGATGGGTCTGACGGTGATTTGATTTTAAAAAGCACCAATGGTCAGAATAGAATAAACCTTGATGCTGGGAGCAGTAAAGTTTGGTTAGGGGGAAATGGTGAATCCGGAGACTTAGTTATTTTCCCCGATAGTGGAGACAATGGAACACTATCTCAATCCAGTATGCGCTTAAGAGGAGCTGATGGTAGCATGACGGCTGGAGGTGCGGGTACGAATGGTAAAATTCTTCTTAAAGCTGATGCGGGCCAAAATCGAATCCGACTGGATTCCGAGGGTGGGAATGTTTGGTTAGGCGGAAATGGAAAAGATGGTGATTTGATTTTATTTTCTAGTAGTGGTGATAATACTACTTTGTCTCATGCTACGATTCATTTAAATGGGGATTCCGGAGATATAATATTGCAAAATGCCGATTGTGCTGAAGATTTTACTATTGAGGATGATCCAACAGTTGAACCAGGGACTGTGATGGTGATAAACGACAAAGGAACTTTAAGCAAGAGTGAGAAGGAATATGATAAATGTGTAGCTGGAATAATTGCTGGAGGGGGAAGCCTGAAGCCTGGAATAATTCTTGGTAGAAATGCATCAAAGAAAAATCAATGGCCCATTGCATTGATGGGTCGAGTCTATTGTAAAGTGGATGCGGATTTTGGAGCCATTGAGCGTGGAGACCTTCTTACTACCTCAGCTAATCCAGGTTATGCGATGAAAGCCACTGACTCCGTAAGAGCTTTTGGATCTGTTATTGGTAAAGCTCTTAACAGTTTGGGAAAAGGTAGAGATTTAGTCCAAGTTTTAGTTTCCCTTCAATAAGAGGAAAGTATGGCTACCTATAGCGTGAAATCTATTTCTAAAAATTGTTTGGGGAAAAATATCTCAATTTCCATTAGAAAAGATATTCTTACAGTTTATGGAAATGATAATCCTCAATCCCGTTCACTTAAACAACGCCTTCAATTAATACAAGGCAAACCTTTTGTTCGCATTGCTTTGGTTACTATTGTTGGTGCCAACCCCAAATTACAATTAAATCTTGATAATGCAAACCTTGTTCTGCAACAAGAATGTGACGTCTGGGTTTATGTTACCGGTAGTATCCAGGAAGACCGGCCAAACCTTTTATTTCTTGATCAAAATAGTTGTCCCCTTGGGGTTCAAAATTTCCCAACAGATGAAGAAGATGAACTTTTTAGTTTGGGTAGAAACCAGGGTGCCGATATTGTTGGTTACTATATTCAAGATGGACCTGTATTTCAGGGTTGTTCGTCTTTTCCAGCAGGGCGTAGAGGATTTTGGGTCGATGATAGTGCGGGTCCCTGGATTTTTGCACATGAACTAGTACATGTCGTTGGTTTTAATGCCCATGTGAGTGATCCGAATAATTTGATGTTTCCTAATCCCGGTGCCAATCCACCCCCGGATTTAACCGAGTTTCAATGTAACCGAATCTTAGGAGATCCCGGAATAGAAAGTTGCTAATTTTCTGAGAGTTTTAAAATTCTAAAGAGGAAAATATGTCCATCGATGTTTCTGATGAATTTAATATAAGTTTGAACTCAGGGTGCTCACATAGTTTAGAACGTATTTTGGATAAAAAACGACCGCAAGATTTTAATGAATTACAAAGGATTGTTTCTGAAACCCCCAAATGTAAAGATAAAAATAAACTTAAAAGGGCTCTGCATTTATTGGGTCATTGGGGTAATACTTTAGCTGTTCCTGCTATTAGACATAACTTAAATGAATTTGATGAAAGTGAAACTGCCGTTGCAATTGATGCTTTGGGAAGATTGGGGACGGAGGATTGTTTGGTCAGTATTTTGGATTCCTCACAACATGTTTCTCCTCATGTTAGAAGGTTTGTAGTTCGTGCACTTGCGCGAATTCATGACCCCAGAGCTTATCAAAAGCTTGAGGAAATTGCAGTTGGTGATCCCACTGATTGGGTACGTGCCTGTGCCAAAAAACTTCTTAATGATGACTTGAAAAAAAGTTGAAAGATTTCTCCTCGTCTTATTCTTACCTTTCTTCATGTGTATAAATTTTTCCGCATAAAAACTGTATTGATAAATGACCACTTAGTTTTATAAGTATAATTATTTATTTTAAATTAAATTAGATGGTGTTAGCCTAATTATTTTAGTGGCTAGCAGGTTTTTCAGTGTTTGACAGGATTGTGATAATTATATTAATTTTTCCAATTGTTTTTTTTGATATCTCTTGTTCAGCAAACGACCATTTTGAAAGAGATGATTCCCAGCAATATCCTCAAAAGTTGTTGATTGATAGGAATGTGTGCTCTACTGTTGCCGGTGGCCATGGCCAAACTACTTTTAGTGATTGCATGGAGCAAAGAGGTTGGGGATGGAATGGGTTCGGCTGGCTTTTTCGATTTCGTTATGATGCGGAAATAAATGATAAACCAGAATTTATTCCAATTAATGAAATTATCGAGCGCAGAGAACTGTTTGAGGAATAATTTGCATTTTAAAACCTTCCTACCCAGAGAGCTGTTAGGGTATAGCAATCACTGTTTTGTTCGACTTTTCCTCTGACAATATAAGGGCCTCGGTTATAAAGAAGATGGCCAAACTGTTTATATACCTTAGGGAATAACACCACTTCAAAGCTTGCAGTTGGGTCTTCCAATGTCATAAATTTCATCAATTCATGTTTCCGCGTCCAAGTACGTTTTGCAGTGATCAGCCATCCCATCAATGTGATTAATTTTCCTGAGTTTTTGGAAATGTTTTGGCCAGGAGTGATGGGAAAAATGGATCGATGCCATGTCTTATTTTTGAATATATTATTGTTGAATTCAAGCGTGCTATTGATTTTTTTATTTCGGTTTGAACGTTGTACTCCATAAAGTTCCAACATGTGTGAAGAGACAGTAAGATCCAGGCTTTCTAGCTCTGCCCAGAGTTTGTCCTGTCGACTATAGTTTGGTAAGCATGGAATTTTATCTTGAGGAATTTGAGGTTGTCGTGGATTGAAACCCGGTAAATATTCAGAAGGAGCATTTTTTTCTGATATTGTATTTGTGCGATTCAAAAGTATCAATTGCCAAAACATATTAGGGCGCGAATTCTCTAAAGAATCAAATGCTCCACAATAGATTAATTCTTCCACTTCGCTTTGACTAATGATTACGCGAGACCAAAAATCTTTAAAAGAAAGGAAGTATGCTATCTCCCGTTGTTCTAGAACTGAGTCAATGGAACAATGACTTAAGCCTTTTACCTGCATCAGCCCAACACGAATCCCGCTGGCCCGGCCTTTTTTATTAATACAAGCTGTGAATGCATAGTGACTCTGATTTATATCCGGAGGTAGAATTGTGATGCCCATCCGACGTGCTTCTTCTATGTATGCACAAGTATCATAAAATCCTCCTTGATTCGATAGTACAGCAGCCATGAACTCTGTGGGATAGTGTACCTTGAGCCAGGCAGTTTGGTAAGACACTAAGGCAAACGATGCGCTATGTGCTTTGCAGAATGCATAACCTGCAAAACTTTCAATTTGCCGCCAAATTTCGAGAGCAACCGTTTTTGAGACGCCGTTTTTGATAGCGCCACTTATAAACTTTTCTTTATAGTTGCCCATGGCTTCCCAGTTACGCTTTTTACTCATGCACTTTCTGAGACTATCCGCTTCGCTGAGGCTCATTCCCGCAATAGCATTAGCTACTTTGATGACATCTTCCTGATAAATCATCACTCCAAATGTTTCATTTAATACAGATTCCAGCTTTGGGTGAAGGTAAGTGGTTTCTTCTTTCCCGTTATGACGATTGACAAAAGCACGCATCATGCCACTATCTGAAACTCCAGGACGAATGATTGAACTTGCTGCGGTGAGCATCTCAAAAGTTTCAACCCGAAGTTGTTGCAAAAGATTTTTCATTCCTGGAGATTCAATATAAAAACAACCCATGGTTTTCCCCTCACGCACTAGTGTTTTAGTTTTAGGGTCTTCAATAGGATCGAATTGATGAAAATCGATGGTTTTCCCATAACGATTTTGCACGTCCTGAATAACATCGGCAATAACTGCAAGTCCTTTCTGGGATAAAAGGTCTATTTTGAGGAGTCCCATATCTTCGACGGGATACATATCGTATTGTGTGACGGCAAAACCTTTAGGAGTCTTTTGTAATGGAATGCGATCTGTGATTGGAAAAGGACTGATGACGATGCCTCCGCAATGTATGGAGATGTATCTGGGAAACCCATCGATTCGTTGACTCATTAAAATGATCGAGTGAAATGGTTCCTCGTCAATAGGAAGGTTTTTGCATTCGGGAACGGTTTTGCATACTTTTTCCAGCTCGGTGATGTCTGAAAAATGAGGAAGTGTTTTAGTGAACGAGTCAATATCTTCGCTAGAAGCTCCCAGGGCTTTGCCGACTTCTCTTATAAGAGATCTACTTCTGAAATGCACGTGAGCTGAAATTAAAGCGACGTGATCATGACCATATTTGTCGAAAACATAGTCGATCATTTCATCGCGACGGTTCCACGGAAAGTCGAGGTCGATATCAGGATAATCAGTCCTTTCTGGATTTAGGAATCGCTCGAAGTAAAGATTGTATTTGATCGGATCGACTTGAGTAATGCCCAAACATTGGCATACCAAACTATTTGCAGCAGAACCACGGCCTACTGTTGGGATGTTACGCGCATTGGCTTCTCGAACAATATCCCATACGATTAAAAAGTAAGAAGCAAGATTAAGAGAGTCAATCATCTGTAATTCATTTTCCAAACGATCTTTAATAGCTGATGTCCATTTCGAATAAATCCTTCTTGCTCCTGAATAAGATAAATTTCTCAAATAAGAAGAGTGTGTTGTACCGTGCGGAACAGTAAATTTGGGCAGACAAATCTTGCCGATATTGAAATCGACATGACACTGCCTGGCGATGTGTTCCGTATTACAAATTGCTTTGGGTAGATAGCGAAATAGGTGTTTCATTTCCTTGGTAGATTTCATCCACGCATCTTTGGAGGAGACAGCTCCTTTGGGTAAAGTATTTATTGTGGAGTTAGTTCGTATTGCGGAGAGTAATCGGTGCACTTTCCAATCGTTTTTTTTTATAAAGAAAACACGATTAGTGGCTACGTAGGGTAGGTCTTTTTTCTCGGAAAAAGTGACTAGCTGAGGATCGATATATCCTTTGTGTGTTGTTAATTCTGCGTAAAGATTTTTGTGGCCCTGACTTTTTAAAATGTTTTGTAGTAAATTTTGATCTGGAGAAAGAATGATGACGTGATCACTGCAATTTTTTACTGCGTCAATTAGTGAGAAATTTTTATTTAAATGACGATCTGTAATTACCCGGCAAATCTCTCCAAATCCTTGGAGATCTTTGGCCAATAGTACGGCACGTTGGTCTCCTATGAATGGAGTTTCAGGAAAGCTTTCGATTTCAGTTCCAAAAATTGGATGAATCCCTATTTTCTTAGCTGTCTGGTAAAAGTGAACTGCTCCGTGCAAACCATTGATATCTGTAATGGCTAGGGCAGGATTTCCCATTTCTTTTGTCGCCTGGACTAAGGCATCAATGGAATCGGCCCCGGTTGTGAATGAATAATGACTGTGACAATTGAGATGGATAAACATAGGCGAATAAAAAACGAAAATTAATGACCGCAGTATCCATCTTTACAGAAAATGTGTCAAGGAGCTTTTTACTGATATTTAAAAAAGTGAAGCCAATAGATGGGCAAAGGGAGAGCAAAAAAAATCCCACCCCCTAATGATTAGGGAGTGGGAGAGAAAAACCAAATTAATTTAAACTTCCAATGATTGCGTTAAAGGTATTGCTGGGACGCATGGCAGCGGCCACTTTTTCAGGATCAGGATGGTAATAACCTCCAATATCCTTACTTTGCCCTTTAGAGCCATTCAGTTCATCAAAAATGGCATCCATTTTTGATTCCAATTCTTGAGCAATGGGACCAAATTTATTTTTGAGATCTTGATCATCATTTTGAGCAGCAAGCTCCTGCGCCCAGTAAAGTGATAAATAAATATGTGTCCCTGCATTGTCTAACTGACCTAATTCACGGCCGGGAGACTTTTTGTTTTCCATGAGTTTCCCAGAGGCACGATCAAGAGTATCAGCCAATACTTGCGCTTTGGAATTTCCATTGGCTCTTGCAAAGTGTGCTAAAGACTCAGAAAGCGCTAAAAACTCACCAAGAGATTCCCACCGCAAATGGCCTTCTTTAACAAACTGTTGAACATGCTTAGGAGCAGATCCTCCTGCACCGGTCTCGAAAAGACCACCACCTTTAATAAGAGGGACGATGGATAACATTTTTGCACTGGTTCCAAGTTCTAATATAGGGAAAAGATCTGTCAAATAATCCCGAAGAACGTTACCAGTAGCGGAAATGGTATCTTTGCCTTCTTTTGCTCGTTGTAAAGAATGTTTCATGGCATCTAGGGGAGACATAATTTGAATGTCCAATCCACTGGTGTCATGATCTTTCAAATACTCATTTACTTTAGTAATTAATTGAGCATCATGAGCTCGGTCTTTGTTTAACCAGAAAACGACAGGGGTTGATGATGCCCGGGAACGGTTCACAGCGAGCTTAACCCAGTCTTGAATTGGAATGTCTTTAACAATACAACTTCGGAAAATATCACCCTCTTCAACATTGAGTTCATGTAAAGCTTGACCATCACCGCCGATAACTCGAATAGTTCCATCACTGGGAGGTTGAAAGGTTTTGTCATGGGATCCATATTCCTCAGCTTTTTGCGCCATGAGACCCACATTTGGAACGGTACCCATAGTGGTAGGATCGAATTCACCATTTTCACGACAAAAATCAATGGCGGCCTGGTAAATCCCTGCATAACTACTATCTGGAATAATGGCTATAGTGTCATGCTCCTTACCATCCGGTCCCCACATTTTTCCTGAGTTCCGAATAGCAGCGGCCATAGAAGCATCAATGATGATGTCACTGGGAACGTGCAAATTGGTGATTCCTTTATCGGAGTCAACCATGGCGAGGTCTGGGCCGCGATCTATGCAGGCTTGAATGTCAGCTTTGATTTCTTCCTGCTGAGCTTCTGGAAGACTTTTAATTTTTGCATATACATCGCCTAGGCCATTATTGGCATTAACACCAAGTTCTTTAAATACTTTTTCATGTTTGTTGAAAACATCTTCAAAAAAAACAGTTACCCCATGACCAAAAATTATTGGATCAGAAACTTTCATCATGGTTGCTTTCATATGTAAGGACAATAAAATTCCTTTTTCTTTCGCTTCAGCAATAGCGTTTTTAATAAGTTGGCGTAAGGCTTTGCGACTCATAAAAGTAGCGTCTAAAACATCTCCTTTATCCAAAGGTAATTTATCTTTTAGTACTGTGGTATTACCGGATCCATCCACAAACTCAATTCTTCCATTACCGGCAGATTGTTCCGTAATGGTTGTGGATTTTTCATTGTTACGAAAATCATTACTGTCCATATGGGCAACATTAGTTTTTGAATCTTTAGACCATTTGCCCATTTTGTGCGGATTGCTTTTAGCATAATTTTTAACAGAAGTTGCCGCACGACGGTCGGAGTTACCCTGCCTTAAAACCGGATTCACTGCGCTTCCTTTAACCTTGTCAAACTTAGCCTTAATTTCTTTTTCTTCATCATTTTGAGGATCTTCAGGATAATCAGGAATATTGTATCCTTGAGCCTGTAATTCAGCTACAGCTGCCTGAATCTGAGGAATAGAAGCACTAATATTGGGTAATTTGATAATATTGGCTTCCGGTTTTAACACGATTTCCCCAAGAAGAGCTAAATCATCAGGTTGCTTTTGCTCATCGGTAAGCCTTTCTGGAAATTGGGAAATAATTCGGCCAGCAAGTGAAATATCTTTAGTGCCAACCTCAATATTCGCTACTTTGGTGAAGGATTGTATGATGGGAAGAAAGGAACCGCTCGCAAGCTCTGGAGCTTCGTCAACTTTCGTGTAGATAATATCTGGTAATTCTGACATGGTTTTTATCCTATAGATTTTTGCTGAATGGGTTGATAATTTTTGGAATGCTAATACTTAAAAAAAAACCCAAAACTGTCAACTATTTTTTGAGACTTTTTTAAATATTGGCTTCCAACCTATTTTTTTGTTTTTACATTAGTTAAAGCAAAAGGGCTTACAACTGAAATGTTGTAAGCTCTAATTACATGGTACGCCCGAGAGGATTCGAACCTCCGACCTACGGAACCGGAATCCGGCACTCTATCCAGCTGAGCTACGGGCGCAAAATATACTTCTTATCCAAAATTACTATGTAAATGATCTAAAAATTGAATAGTTTGTTTTTCCTTATTAATGGACTTTGTTGAAAACATCAAATTCCTTCTTCTGCTTCAGGGGCAGCCTGTTGGACACCTTGATCTTTCTCTTCACGGCCAAATTCGCGAATAATATCTAATCGCCAGCGCCACCATTGGATTTCTGCTTTCAATTCATCGGAGGCATCCTCAGGAAGAAAAAATTTCAATACCTTATCGGTCCCGGTCTTCACTTCTACATTGTTTGGAATTTGAAGCCCAAACTCACTCATAATAGTAACTGGATCTCCAACCAGACGGTTTTTAAACTCCTCGCTAGTGACGGCTTGAGTGGCAACTTGCTTCCACTTTTCATCCATTGCTTCTTTTTGCTTTCTATTCATTTAAGATACCTTTGCCAAGTGCTGCAAAAGCAGCTATTTATTTTTTTTTGAGAATCACAAGCTTATATGAGTGAGAGAGGGAAGGCAATGCAAAATTTGAATAAAAAGACAAACTTTAAGGGGTTTGCAGTAATTTAATAGCGGATTGAAGAGCTTCATCTAACTTTTCAGGTTGGGTTCCCCCCGCTTGAGCCATATCAGGACGACCGCCCCCACTTCCACCTACGATTTTAGAGATTTCCTTCAGAATATTTCCCGCATGGAATCGGTCCGTGAGGTCTTTTGTCACACCAGCGGCTAACATTACTTTCCCATTACTAGCCGCCCCAACTACAATAACCCCAGATTTAATCTGATTTTTTGCATTATCAATATACGATCTTAAAGACTTTGCATCCATTCCCTCAAGATTTTTAATAAGGACAGAAACATCTCCTATTTTTTGGACTTCATCCTGAATTCCGGAAGAAGCACCTTTTCCACTAATAAGTTTCTCTTTAAGGGAGGTTATTTCTTTTTCAAGATTTTTATTTTTATCTAAAATCCGCTGGAGTCGATCTAATTCTTCATCCGGTTGAGCTTTGAGAAGAGCGCGGATACCAGCCATACTTTTAAACTCTTGTTGAATACGATCATAAGCGGCTGGACCCGTTAAAGCCTCAATTCGACGAACTCCTGATGCTATTCCCCCCTCATGAGTAATTTTAAAAAAACCAATGGTGCCGGTTGCGGAAACATGGGTTCCTCCACAAAGTTCTTTACTAAACCCGGGTACAGAAACCACTCGAACCTTATCTCCATACTTTTCTCCAAACAATGCAACGGCTCCGTTTTTTAATGCTTCCTCAATGTCCATTTCTTGAGAAGCAACCTGAATGTTTTCACGAATTTTCTCATTAACCAAAGTTTCAATGCGTTCTTTTTCCCAATCCGTCAAGGGAGTGAAATGAGTATAATCAAACCGCAAACGATCAGAGGCCACCAAAGATCCCGCTTGTTTTACATGTGGACCAAGAACTTCTTTAAGGGCAGCATGTAAAAGATGTGTCGCAGAATGATTTAGGGCAGTGGAATTTCGTTTTTGCCCGTTAACTTCTAAAGTTAACGAATCTGAAACCTTAAGATTGCCTTGAACAATTTTTGCTTTATGTAAAATTAAATTGGGTAAGGGTTTTTTGGTATCTGAAATTTCAATTTGGGTATGTTCATTAAAGGCCAAACCACTATCGCCCAATTGGCCTCCCGATTCTCCATAAAAGGGTGTTTGGTCAGTGATGAGATCAATTTCTTCTCCCGGTCCCGCTGAATTAATTAAGTCCTGGTCTTTTAAAATAGCTACGACAATTCCCTGGTCGTGGGTGCTTTTGTATCCTGTGAATTGAGTATTGCCATGCTTTTGCTCAATTTCACTAAATACAGGAGCAATTTTAGATTCCCCAGACCCTTTCCAGGATGCCATGGCTTTTTCTTTCTGCTCCTGCATGGCTTCATTGAAGCCTTCCATATCAATCGATAAATGGAGATCCTTTGCAGTTTCTTCAACCAAGTCTACTGGAAAGCCATAGGTATCATATAATTTAAAAACTTCATTACCTGGAATAATGGTTTTATTTTCCTTTTGCAGTCGGTTGGTGATCTCATCTAATCTTTGGGTACCGACTGTTAAAGTCGTATTAAAACTCTCTTCCTCATTGACAACTACTTTTTGGATGAAATCGTGACTGCTTTTTAGCTCAGGATAAACTAATTTAAACTTATTAATGACATCCTCGGTAATATGATGAAGAAAGGGATTTTTTTGTTCTAATAATTTTCCATGTCGCAAGGCTCGACGTAAAATACGACGTAAAACATAACCTCGTCCTTCGTTTGATGGTAAGACTCCGTCTCCAATTAAAAATGTCACCGCTCTGGCGTGATCCGCAATTACTCGTAGAGAAACATCGGTATCGGAATTTATACTATGTGCTTTGCCGGTAATTTCACTAACATGTTCTATAAGCCCCATCATAATATCGGAGTCATAGTTACTTGGTTTTTCCTGCAGGACCGCAGTCAACCTTTCCAGCCCCATACCAGTGTCAATACAAGGTTTGGGAAGAGGGCTCATGTTTCCTGAATCATCCCTGTCAAATTGCATAAAAACTAAATTCCAAATTTCCAAATAACGGTCACAATCACAACCCACAGCACATGTGCTTTTACCGCACCCTAGAGCTTCACCCTGATCAATATAAATTTCTGAGCAGGGACCGCAGGGACCTGTATTGCCCATGGCCCAGAAATTATCCTTTTCACCTAATCGAATGATCCGGTCAGTTGATAAGTGGATATCGTTTTTCCAGATTTCAAATGCTTCATCATCATCTTTGTAAATGGAAGCGTAAAGTTTATTAGTGGGAAGTTTTACAACTTCATTTAGATACTCCCAGGCATAGTGAATTGCTTCTTTCTTAAAGTAGTCTCCGAATGAAAAGTTTCCTAACATTTCAAAAAAAGTGTGATGACGAGCAGTACGCCCTACTTGTTCCAAATCATTATGTTTGCCACCTGCTCTAACACATTTTTGTGCTGTCGCAGCTCGGTTATAGTCTCTTTTTTCCTGTCCAAGAAATACGTTTTTAAATTGGACCATTCCTGCATTAGTGAATAAGAGGGTAGGGTCATTTTGAGGAACTAAGGGAGCGCTTGAAATTACGGAATGGGCTCTCTGCTCAAAATAATCTAAAAAGGACTGTCTGATCTCATTTCCGGTCATATCGATTAGATATAGAAAAATTAATTTAGATTCACTGAAAACAGGTTATTTAAATCCAGAAACTCCTGTTTGTCAATTAGTCAAATGATCCAGCGGATTATCTTATGCAATTCCGGACTTTAGAATGTCATGGAGATGAAGGATCCCATGGGCTTTTTTACTGTCGTTGGAAACTATGAGGCTGGTGATAGAAAATTCTTCCATGATTTGAAGAGCTTTAGTAGCTAGTTGGTCAGAAGAAATAGTTCTTGGATTTTTAGACATGATTTGCTTGGCTTTTAACTGGGAAAATTCTTTTTTAGTTTCTAATAATCGGCGCAAGTCTCCATCAGTAATAATTCCTTTTATGTGCTGATTTTTATTAACCACAATGGCCGTTCCCAATCGTTTTGTGGTCATTTCTGCCAGAAGAGAATTAATGTCAGCGTTTTCTGAAATTATTGGAATTTGATCTCCCGTATGCATCAGATCTTCCACAAGGGTAAATAGCTTACGTCCAAGACTTCCTCCCGGATGATTCATAGCAAAATCTTCTGGTCTAACCCCTCTCTTTTCCATTAATGCCAAAACCAGCGCATCTCCCATAGCTAGAGTGGCTGTTGTGCTTGCCGTTGGAACCAGATTCATATAACAAGCTTCTTCTTTAGTGGCAATGTCCAAAACAAAATGAGCTCGTCTTGCTAGAGTTGACTTTGAATTTCCTGTCATGGCCACAAAAGTACACTTAAAACGATTTATTGCAGGTAAAAGCTTTAATATTTCCTCAGTTTCTCCACTATTGGAGATTGCCAGAATAATGTCATTTTTCGAGATTATCCCCAAATCCCCATGGCTGGCCTCTCCTGCATGTAAGAAAACGGCTGGCAAACCAATGCTGGAAAAGGTTGCTGCTATTTTTTGACCAATTAAACCTGATTTACCAATCCCAGTAATCACCAAATGTCCCTGGCAATTATCCAAGGTATGAACTACATCAACAAATGATTGGTCTAATCTCTTGATCAGGTAAGTTATTGCTTCCGCTTCAATTTTGAGAGAACGTTTTGCGGCCTGTAGTATTCTTTTATTTTGATCAATAAGTTTTTTTGAGGAAGGTTTTAATTGAGGCATACAATATAAATTATTTAAATCATCTTAATTATCGATTTTATAGTAAAGTAGACCCTCAATAAAGTAAAATCATTTGTGAGTATGACCAAAAAACCAAAACTTTACTTAATAGACGGTTCTTCTTATATCTTCCGTGCCTTTTTTGGGATTCGCCAATTTTTGTCAAATTCTAAAGGGTTGCCCACCAATGCCCTATATGGTTTTACAAATATGCTCATAAAAGTAGTTCGAGATGAAAAGCCGGACTATTTGGCGATGGTATTTGACAGCAAAGCAAAAACTTTTCGTCACAAGAAGTACCCCAAGTATAAAGCAAATCGCGAAGTCCCTCCGGAAGATCTTGCTCAACAGTTTCCTTATTTTGAACCGTTAGTAGATGCCTTCGACATAGTTAGCCTGAAACAGGATGGATTTGAGGCAGATGACATTATTGGGACCCTGTCTCTTATTGGAAAAAATAAAGGATTGGATGTGGTCATCGTCAGTGGTGATAAAGACATGATGCAATTGATTGACGATCAAATCAGCATGTTGGATACCATGAAGAATAAGCAGATTCGACAGGAAGAGGTTGTTGAAAAATTTGGAGTTCCACCGGAAAAAGTGATTGAGGTTATGGGGTTGATGGGAGATTCCAGCGATCATATTCCTGGGGTTAAAGGTGTTGGGCCCAAAACAGCCACAGATTTAATTCAAAAATATGGTTCCATTCAAAACCTTTATGATCATGTAGATGAAATTGAAAAGAAAAAATTGAAAGAAAAATTAAATCAAGATCGGGAAAACGCATTTTTGAGTCGAGAATTGGTTACGATTAAAACCGATATGGACCTCAATGTGAAAATCGAAAACTTAAGGAGGAAAGAACCCAATCCTGACAAGCTGCGCAAAATTTTTTCGGATTTAGAGTTTAATTCATTGTTGAATGATTTGGGACCAGAGGATGCTTCATCGGTTACACAGCAAAATGACAGGCCATCTTTTGAATGTGTATTAGATAATAAGACATTAGATTTTTGGATTAATAAACTAAAAAAAACCGGAGAATTTGCATTGGATTTAGAGACAACCAGCAAACATCCAATGAAGGCTCAAATGGTTGGAATATCATTTTCAAATAAAGATCATGAAGCGTGTTATGTGCCTGTAGATCATCGATATATGGGAGCACCAAAACAACTTAGTAAAAAAGAAACGCTTAAAAAACTCCAGCCGATTTTAGAGAATCCCAAATTAAAAAAGTACGGCCACAATATTAAATATGATTTGATTGTTTTGGAAAATGAGGGAATTCGTTTAAAGGGAATAGAGTTTGATTCTATGATTGCATCATACGTTCTGGACCCTGGAAAACGAAACCATAATATGGATGACTTGGCTTTGCAGTATTTAGGTCGCAAAACTATTTCATACAGCGAAGTGGCTGGAAAAGGGGCTAAGGAAATTGGATTTGATGAGGTGGAGGTTGAAAGAGCTACGGATTATGCTGCAGAGGATTCCGAGGTCACCTGGCTTTTATCTAAAAAATTTCAAGGGATGTTGGAAGATGAAGCTTCTAAACTTTATCATACTCTGGAGCTACCGTTAATCCAGGTTTTAGCGGAAATGGAAAAGACAGGAGTTTTGTTGGATAAAAAGCATTTGGCAAAGCTATCCCAAAAAATTGATAAAAAACTTAAAAAACTGGAAGATGAAATTTATCTTCTTGCGGGTGCACCCTTTAATATAAACTCTCCAAAACAGTTAGGGGTTGTTTTGTTTGAGGATTTGAAGTTGCCTGTGCTTAAGAAAACAAAGACAGGATATTCAACAGATGTTAGTGTTTTAGAGGAATTATCGGCTCAACATGAACTTCCCGAGAAGGTATTGAGTTTTCGGCAAATGGCGAAGTTGAAATCAACTTATGTAGATTCGCTCCCAAATGAAATTAACCCCACAACTGGACGTGTGCATACATCTTATAATCAGACGGTTGCTGCTACAGGACGATTAAGCAGTAGCGATCCCAACCTGCAGAATATACCTATTCGAACAGATTTTGGGAAAGAGATTCGTAAAGCTTTCATTGCTTCTCCCAATTGCTTGTTGTTGTCGGCGGATTATTCACAGATTGAATTGAGATTGTTGGCTCATCTTTCTGAAGACCCAGCACTTATAAAAGCTTTCAAAAAAGATGAGGATATCCACTCCAGGACAGCGGCAGAGATTTTTGGAACTGGACTGAATTCAGTAGATGAAGAAAATCGCAGAATGGCTAAAGCTGTTAACTTTGGTATTGTCTATGGATTGAGTGCTTTTGGGTTGTCTAGACAGTTAAAGATATCTCCCAAGGAAGCAAAAATTTTTATTGATCAATATTTTCAGCTTTATAAAAACGTTAAGAAGTTTATGGAAAGCACTATAGATTCAGCAAGGGACAATGGTTATACCTCTACAATGATGGGCCGAAAAAGATACTTGCCGGATATCAATAGTAAGAATCGGATGGTTCGTGAAGCAGCGGAAAGAATTGCGATTAATTCACCGGTTCAAGGTAGTGCAGCTGATATTATTAAACTGGCCATGATTCGACTTTTTGAGCAACTTCAAAAAAAGAAATTGAAATCTAAAATGATATTACAGGTACATGATGAACTTGTTTTTGATGTTCTTGAATCCGAAAAATCTGATCTGGGAAAACTTGTAGAAAAAGAAATGGAGAAAGTGGTAAACCTGAAGGTGCCTCTTAAAGTTTCAATGGACTGGGGAAGTAATTGGAATGAGGCTCACTAAATAACGAACTTTTGTTTCAATATAAAAAATAGAAAATTACGGCAGGAATTGATGCCCCTAACAAAGCTGCGCTAATTGTTTTCACAATAAAATTGGAGACGCCATAATTATCTTCAATGCCTAATGATTTTTGGTTGAAAGTATAAGCTGATTTTTCTTTTAGCATGAAAGTATTCCTTTGAAATTTTGGAAAATGGATTGATTTGCCTTAAATTAATCTTCGACACACTTAACCAAAACTTTAGCTCGATATTTTAAGTATTTTCATTAAATTAAGAAATTGTCTTTGTATTAAAATATTTCCAGTTGATAAAAAGAGAGAACCTTTAAAATTCTTTCTAATTAGCCTAATTAGAGGGGTGGCAAATAGATTATATAAAGATAGAATAGAAAGATGAACCGGCGACGATTTTTAAAATCAATTTTAGGTTTGTCCTTAATTTCGGGATTAGGAGTAACTAAGGGTTGGAGCAATACCTTTGAAAGTCAAATTCGCTTAGAATCGGTTCCTATAACTCTAAATAATTTACCCCCTGCATTCAAAGGTTTTAAAATAGCCCTTCTCAGTGATTTGCATTCCTCACCTATAGTAAGTTTAGAGCATTTAACTCATGCTGCCCGTTTAGCTCAAAATGAGAACCCTGATTTACTCGTATTAACGGGTGATTTTATCGGTCACACCTTAAGGACTTCTAGAAACCAAATACACGATTTTGAAACCAAATATTTAGATAATTTGGTAAATGCCTTGGCCATATTGAAACCCAAATATGGAACATATGCAGTTCTTGGCAATCACGACTTTTGGAGTGGCCCGGAGGTTACAAATGCTCTTTTAAAAACCTTTGAAGAAAAGTTAAATGTTCATTGGCTTCGCAATCAACATAGTCAATTAAATATAGGTGACGATTTTATAACGCTCTTGGGAGTTGATGACTTGTGGCAGAGAAGTTTCTCTTTAAAAAAGGCTATGAAAAGAATCGATCCCAAATCAATAAAAATTCTTTTAAGCCATAACCCGGAAGTTAATTACAGAATTGCTCCCGAACACAACATCGATTTAGTCCTTTCAGGGCATACCCATGGCGGGCAAATATCATTTCCCTTTATTGGCCCTCCCTTTCACCCTGGAATACGCAATCAAAAGTACTTGCGAGGTCTGGTGGAAGATAAAAATCGGAAAACGTATATAACCCGAGGGGTAGGGCATTTAATTGTTCCGATCCGTTTCAATTGTCCTCCGGAGGTTACATTACTTACCTTATTGTGATATGCTTTGGCCAACTTGGAGGGATGTGAAAATGAGGTTAAGCATAGTTTCGATAAGTAAGTTTATTACAGTTTTTTATTTAATTAGTATTGTTGTTTTTGTAAATGTTGCGTTTGCAAAGTCTACCCGTTTGACTAAAGTTTCTACGGTCAAAAGTAAACCTGCCATAATCAAAGCAGACAACATTCCGTTGGGTGAAGTATTAAGAAGTATAGAGTCTCAAAGTGGTATCAAAATTAAATTTCCAAATGAATTAGATGAGTTTTTAGTTACTGCAGATATCGAATCAGATAACTGGTCCAAAGCACTATCTGAACTATTGCAGGACTACAATAAGATAGAAATTTGGAAATCAAGAGGGTCTCTGGCTTCGGTTAATATCTTAGGCAACACAGAAAATTTCGAAATCCCGGCTTTTGAAACGCAAGCTAAATTACAAACCCCTAGGAATGCCCCTTCCAATAAAGATCCATTAGCAATTGACCTCTCAATAGAAGATTTAAAAGAACTTTCCCAAGGTAAATTTAGAAGTCCCTTGCCTGGAGATCTATTTAATAATCCTAAATATAAAAATATTCTTCAAAAATCAGGAATCCGTAAAGCTGAAGACTTAAGCAATGTGAATAAAGCAATGCGGGTCCGCAGAGAAGCGCGAAAGCAACTTAGGATATTAAATAGAAAAAGACAAGATCAAGATGATTAAATTCTATTCTTAACTAAAAAGATAACCCATTTCCACGCTTAACATTTTAGAAGCGTTTCTAAACTTTTTTTGCTTCCCGCGTTGCCTCTTAACCTTTAAAAAATTACCCCAACCCCGCCTTTTTCAAATCATTAGTTTCGCTAAATTACTTATATCGGTAAAGTTAAGTCAAAAAAATCAATGACTTAGTTGACAATGAATAATTCGCCTATTACTCTGAAATTGCTCCTTATAGACAAAAAAAGGTAGAATGGGTTTTTGCATTTTTAGGTAAGTTTCAATGTCCTATTTGGAAATTTGAGCGAATCACCAAAAAATTATCTAATTTTTCTGAGACACAATTAAGAAATTGTACTTGAATTGTTCTAGAATTTTGAATTTTAAAAAGAAGACAATTGGAGTTCTTCTTGAAATAAAGAATGAATTCTTCCTTCGCCTTCATAGGGTATGGAAACCTGGTTTTATAGGTATGTGGGGAATCCTGGTTCTTTTTTTCTCCTTTTCTCAGGATTTATTGGCACTTCCTCAAGGCGGAAAAATTCAAGCCGGTTCCGCCTCTATCTCTCATCCTCATGAAGAGAAGCTGTTGATACAGCAATCGACGAATAAAGCTATTATCGACTGGCGCAGCTTTAGCATCAATAGTAACGAGCATGTGGATTTTCAATTACCCTCCTCTAATGGAATCACTCTTAATCGAGTGACCGGTTCTGAACGATCCAATATTTTTGGAAAGCTCTCTTCCAATGGAAACCTGATGCTGATCAATCCCAATGGAATCCTGTTTGGAAAGGGATCCCGGATCGATGTGAATGGTCTGGTGGCGACGACTCTGGATATCGACAACAAAGATTTCATGTCAGGTAATTATTTTTTTAAAGGGGCCTCATCCCACCTGGGTTACGTGATTAATCAGGGACAGATTACAGTTTCTGAAGGGGGATTGGCAGCCTTTGTAGCTCCGGGGGTGGAAAACTCAGGAATAATCACCGCACGACTGGGAAAAGTAAATCTTGCCTCGGGGACGGAGTTTACCCTGGATTTTTATGGAGACAAACTGATCAATCTCAGTGTGGAGGGGCAGGTATTAGAGCAAGTGATAGGTCTCGATGGCAGTCCTCTTATTTCATTAGTCAGTAACAGTGGAACCATAAGTGCCGAGGGTGGGCAGATTGTGATGGAGGTGAATGCCGCCAAAAATGTAGTGGACCATGTGATTAACAGTTCAGGGGTAGTGGAAGCGAAAACGGCATCGGTAGTCAATGGGGAAATTATTCTGGAGGGTGGAGAAGGGGCCGTTCATATTGCCGGGGTATTAGATGCCTCGGGAGATCAGGCAGGAGAATCTGGAGGCAGCATTTCAGTTTCTGGATCTGCGGTAACTATAGACCAAGGAAATTTGCTTGCTACAAGTCAAGATTCAGATGGAGGAGCTATCGACATTGAAGGAACCCATTGGGTGAGTGTGGGTGGAGAGGTGGATGCGAGTGGGGATTCTGGTGGAATAGTTTCTGTTGAATCTGGAGGGTTATCGATTGCTTCTTCAATCAAAGCATTAGGTTTTTCCGGAAAAGGTGGAGAGGTTGTTCTCAATACAAAAGCTAAATCCTGGGAGAACAGCAGTGCTTCTATCGATGTATCGGGAGCTGAAGGGGGGTCGATTTCTCATATGGCAGAGCAGCAGATTACGACTTCCGCCAAATACAAGGCAATTGGAACAAAAGGAGAGGGTGGGCAAATTGATGTAACGGCACCTGCCTTAAAGTTTCTTTCCGGTGAAATGGATGCATCGGGTGAAACCGGTGGAGGAACGATTCGCTTAGGAGGGGAATACCAGGGCGGAAAGAATCTGGAAATAGATGAATTGCCGAATGCGCAAATTCTTTCGATGACGGATGCGACGCAAGTGAAGGCAAGTGCGTTGGGTGACCATGGCGACGGTGGAACGATCATTACGTGGTCAGATCAAGGGGGACCCGTATTGGGACAATATTTAGCTCAACCCGGGTTTCTTAGTGGATTTGGTGGTTTTATTGAAGTTTCTTCGGGTAATACATTAACTTTTGGCGGCACGGCTTTAACCGGTCGTGGAGACCGATTAGGAACCTTCCTCCTCGATCCCAAAAACATCACCATTGCGGATACCACCAGTTTTGACCAAAGCGTCATCATCATTGGTAATGGATACGATTCATTGAATATTGGAAGTCAAACTCTTGAAACCAGTGATGAGTTTGGTCTGGCAGTTTCTCTCGATGGAAATCAATTAGCCGTTGGGGCTCCCAATGATGATGGATCCGGAAATGTGGAATCGGGGTCTGGTGTGGTTTACCTTTACAGCTTTAATGACAGTTCATTTTCGGGAGGACAGCTAGAAGGCATAATTGGTGAGGGTTATACCGGAGGGAAAAATATTAATCTTAACTTGGACACAAATGATAATTTTGGTTCCGCTTTATCCTTGGATGGGACAAGTCTTGCCGTTGGAGCTCCTTCAGACGATGGTCAGGGAAATTCCGCAAGTGGAACCGGGGCGGTTTATTTCTATACATTTACCGACAGTTTATTTTCCAATAATGGGTCTGCCACGGATGGGACGGGAGCGCTTCAGGGGATAGTAGGGGAGGGTTATAACACTCGAGCCAAGGATGTAAATTTATCCTCTCAATTGGATACCGGTGATTCTTTTGGAACCAGTGTATCCCTGGATGGGACCCATCTGGTGGTTGGATCTTTAAATGATGCCGGATTTGCCAATTTGGAATCGGTTGGTGCCGTCTATGCATTGACCTTTACAGATTCTGTTTTTAGTGGAGGTTCCTTGTCAGCCATAATTGGCGAAGGTTATACCGGGGGGAATAACTTCAATATCAACCTGGATCTATCTGATGGTTTTGGCCGCGCAGTGGGTCTGGATGGGACTCGCCTGGCCATTGGGGCCTCTGGAGACGACGGTTCGGCCAGTCCCGGAACGAACGCGGGAACTAACGAGGGAGCGGTTTATTTATATACTTTCACAGGTGATTTTTCCAGTATCACGCAACAGGCAGTAATTGGGGAAGATAAAACCGGTGGAAAAAATATTGATGCCAGTACCTTGCTCGATACGCAGGGAGGCTGGGGAGACTTTTTTGGAAGGTCCTTATCGTTAAATGGAAACAATTTGGCTGTTGGATCGAATAACGACTACGGTCAAGCCAATGATTGTACAAGGTGTGGAGCTGTTTACTTATATCAATTTACGGATTCCACCTTTAGCAATAACGGTTCGGCTACAGATGGAACCGGAGCATTGCAGGGAATCATGGGTGATGGGTATAACACTCGTCCAAAAGACATTAACCTTACCCTGGATTCAGATGACACTTTTGGCAGATCGATCTCCCTGGATGGGGCTCGTCTTGCGGTAGGTGCCTCAGGTGATGATGGTTCCGGTAATGGATTAACCGATTCCGGTGCCGTATTTTTCTACACTTTCACGGATTCCTCTTTCACTGGCGGTTCTCTAGTAGGAACCATAGGTTCCGGTTATTCCATTGGAAGCAACATCGATCAAAGTTTGGATTCTGGTGACGATTTTGGGTTTTCAGTATCATTAGATGGAACTCGGTTGGCTGTTGGGGCGGATTTGGATGATGGTTTGGGTTTGAGTGGAAGTAATGATTATGGGGCTGTGTATCTCTATAGCTTCACAGACTCAGGATTTTCCGGTGGGACTTTGGAGGCCACCATAGGGAGTGGTTATACCGGTGGTAAGAATATTAACCAAAGCTTGGATGGAGGAGATTTTTTTGGTTCCGGAGTATCGTTAGATGGAAACAGGTTAGCAGTTGGCGCCGATTTCGATGATGGTTTTGGAAATGGATGTGGAAATTGCGGAGCGGTATATTTGTACAGTTTTACGGATAGTGTATTTAGCGGAGGCACTTTAGAGGCAACCATCGGTTCCGGGTATAGCGGGGGTAAAAATATTAATCAATCCCTCGATAGTTCAGATTTCTTTGGCATTAATATTTCTTTGGATGGGACCCGCTTGGCGGTTGGGGCAGATTTAGACGATGGCAGTGGAAATGGATGTGGAGATTGCGGAGCTGTTTATCTTTACAGCTTTACTGATAGTAGTTTTAACGGAGGAAACTTAGAGTCCACTATAGGATCTGGATATACAGGTGGTAAAAATATTAACCAAAGTTTGGATGGTGGAGATTTTTTTGGTAGATCGGTTTCACTTGATGGAACCCGTTTAGCGGTAGGGGCATTTTTGGATGATGGTTTGGGTTTGAGTGGAAGTAATGATTATGGAGCGGTGTATCTTTATAGTTTTACCGACAGTGTTTTTAGCGGAGGAAACTTAGAGTCCACTATAGGGTTTGGATATACAGGTGGTAAAAATATCAATCTATCTCTAGATACAAATGATTTGTTTGGAGATGATGTATCCCTGGATGGGACTCGCTTGGCGATAGGGGCAAACTTGGACGATGGCAGTGGAAATGGATGTGGAGATTGCGGAGCTGTTTATCTTTACAGCTTTACTGATAGTAGTTTTAACGGAGGAAACTTAGAGTCTACAATAGGATCTGGATATACAGGTGGTAAAAATATTAACCAAAATTTGGATGGTGGAGATTATTTTGGTAGATCGGTTTCACTTGATGGAACCCGTTTGGCAGTGGGGGCGAATTTGGATGATGGATTTGGAAATGGTGTTTCCAACTCAGGAGCAGTGTATCTTTACCAATTCAGTGATTTAAATTTTAATATGGGTCCTGATACGGTGGGAGATGCAGTTTTTGCCACGCGAGCGAGCGAAGACTTGACCTTATCCTCTTCTACCTTAGCCACACTTTTAAGCACTCCGCAGAATGTAACGCTGCAGGCGAATAATGATATTACAGTCGATAGTGCCATCACTGTCGATAATGGAGCAGGGGATGGTGGCAACCTGACGATGCAGGCAGGCCGCAGTATTTTAATCAATCAAAATATCACGACCGATAATGGAAACCTGAACCTGACCGCCAATGAAACTTTAGCCAACGGTGTGGTGGATGCTGAGCGCGATGCAGGCAATGCAGAAATCACCATGGCCGTAGGAACCACTCTGGATGCAGGAACGGGGGATATCAATATCACCATTGCGGATGGTGCCGGCAAAACCAATACTGCCGGCGGCGACATTACTTTAGAAACTATTACCTCAAGTGGTACCTTAACTGTTGAAAACAGCGGACCCACAGCTGGAAGTGACATTTTCTTCAACCAGGCGCTAACCGGGTTAACCGGCCTCACCATTACACAAAGCGACGCGACTACCTTTAACAGTACCGTCAATGCAACTACGATCACACTCACCGATACAGATAACGCGATCACGTTTACCGATGCGGTGACGGCCACTACCTTAAGTACAGCGGCTCAAGGGTATTCCGTGCTGTTTAACAATGGTGGAACCATTACCAATGACACGACCTTTCTGAATACGGGAGGAGTGACGTTTGGAGATACCGACGGAGATATCATAACGTTTACCGGAGGACTGGATACGACAGCGGGAACCACCACGGCCCGTGGAACAGTGAACACCACGGATACCCAAATGGATATCGGGGCCTTAACTCTGGCGGGTGTAACGACTCTGGATTCGGGCACGGCATCCACAAGTGACATGAACATTGGAGCCATCACCGGAGCGGGTAATAATTTAACTCTGGATTCGGGGCCTGATAATGCTTCGGATATCAACATTGCTTCGGTCTCTAATGTGGGGACGCTGACGATCAGAGACAGTGGCGATACATTTTTTTCAGGAACCACCACGGCCACCACAGTGAGTGTTACCGATACCACCGGTGCGATCAGCTTCATGGGACCGACGACGCTTACCAGTCTGGTGACTACGGCCCAACCTTATTTTGTCGGTTTCTATGATGACAGCACAGTGACCAGTGACACCACCTTTCTCAATACAGGGGGAGTGGAGTTACTGGACGATGATGCCAAAACGCTTACTTTCACCGGGGGACTGGACACGACTGCCGGTGTCACTTCTTCTGCCGGGACGATTAATACCACCAATACCCAAATAGATATTGGGGCGTTGTCACTGACAGGAAATACCACCTTCGATTCCGGTAATGGAGCGGCCAGTATTATAAACATTGGTGCGGTGACCGGATTTACTAATCATTTAACTTTAAACTCGGGAACCAATACAGCGGCGGATGTAACAGTGGCTTCCATTTCCAATTTAGGCAACCTTGTGATTACTGCCGGTGGAGACATTGCTCAGGTGGGAGGATTTGGAAATAACTTCGATGTCAACGGAACTTCCAATTTGACGGTGACAGGAAGCGATACGATCACGTTAACTAATGGTGGAAATGATTTTACCGGGGCAATAACTCTCAATTCCGGAACCGGAGCAGTATCTATAACAGACTCAACCAACACCATACTAGCCGCTTCAACATTGGGTGGAACGTTAACGGTTAACTCGGCAGGTACCATTACGGATAGTGGAGCCTTGGCGATAACGGGCAACTCCAGTTTCAGTACCACTGTGGCCAATCAATCGATTACTTTGGACACCCCGACCAATGCTTTGACCGGTGCTGTGACTTTTAACACATCCGGAACCGGTGGAGTGACTTTGGATAACGGCACCACAGCAGTGGATCTGGCAACGTCGAGTGTGGGTCAGAATCTGACAATCACAACCGGTGGCGCCATTACGGATAGCGGGGCTTTGACGGTAGGTGGGACTTCGAGTTTCACCACCGACCTGGCGAATCAATCGATTATCCTGGACACCCCGACCAATGCTTTGACCGGTGCTGTGACTTTTAACACATCCGGAACCGGTGGAGTGACTTTGGATAACGGCACCACAGCAGTGGATCTGGCAACGTCGAGTGTGGGTCAGAATCTGACAATCACAACCGGTGGCGCCATTACTGACAGCGGGGCTTTGACGGTAGGCGGGACTTCGAGTTTCACTACAGACCTGGCGAACCAATCGATCACCCTGGATACGGCAACGAATGCACTTTCAGGTGCAGTGAGTTTTACAACTTCAGGTACCGGGGATGCCAGTTTAACCAACAATACTTCAACCACATTGGCTGCATCGACTGTGGGCAATGCATTAACCGTAGATGCCACAGGAGGGGGTTCCACGTTGACGGTCAATGGTGGGGCAGTGAATGCAACCAGTATTTTATTGACGGCAGATAGCGATATCACACTGGACAGTGGAACCGTGTTAACGGCCAGTGGATCGGGAAACAGTTTAACGATCGCCACGACCAATAATGGAGATTTTATCAATAATGCCGGGGCCGGGGCGTTATCAGCCGCTTCCGGTCGGTGGTTGATTTATTCATCAGACCCTGCAACCACGACCTTAGGCGGTTTGGTTCCTGATAAAAAAAGATACAATACGACGTATCCCACCATTCCGGGCAACTTTTTAGCAACCGATAATGGAGTGCTTTACAATATCGCTCCGACCTTAACCATTACCGCCGATGACAAAGCCAGAACCTATGGAGACAGTAATCCTGCACTAACTTTTGCTTCTTCCGGATATATCGATGGAGACACAGCAGGTACGGCACTTACTGGAGGTCTAACAACCACAGCCACGTCTACCAGTAATGTCGGTGCGTATCCTATAACGCAGGGAACGCTGGCGGATTTATTAGGGTATAGCATCAGTTTCACCAATGGCACCTTAACGGTGAATACACGCCCGATCACTCTTACCGCCGATGCCGGGCAGACAAAAGTGTATGGCAACAGTGATCCTGCGTTAACGCAAACCATCACGTCAGGAAGTTTAGCGGGTAGCGATAGTTTAACCGGTAGTCAGGCCAGAGCGGCTGGTGAGAATGTAGGAACGTACGCCATCAATCAGGGAACTCTTACTGTAAGTGATGGCAATGGCGGAGCGAATTATTCCATTACTTATGTTGGAGACAACTTCATCATCACACCCCGTGGAATTACGATTACCGCCGATGCGGGACAGACGAAAGTGTATGGCAACAGTGATCCTGCGTTGACTCAAACGATCACGTCAGGAAGTTTGGCCGGCGGTGATACGTTGACCGGTAGTCAGGCAAGAGCCGCGGGTGAAGATGTCGGAACGTATGCGATCAACCAGGGAACTCTTACTGTAAGTGATGGCAATGGCGGAGCAAACTATTCCATCACTTATGTGGGAGATAATTTTACGATCACGACACGTGGAATAACAATCACGGCAGATGCCGGTCAAACAAAAGTCTATGGCAACAGTGATCCTGCATTGACCCAAACGATCACTGCAGGAACGTTAGCCGGTGGAGATACCTTAACTGGCAGTCAAGCGAGAGCCGCAGGTGAGAATGTTGGAACGTATGTAATTAATCAGGGAACTCTTACGGTAAGTGATGGCAATGGAGGAGCGAACTATTCGATTACTTACGTTGGCGATAACTTTACGATCACACCCCGTGGAATTACGATTACCGCCGATGCGGGACAGACGAAAGTGTATGGCAACAGTGATCCTGCGTTGACTCAAACGATCACGTCAGGAAGTTTAGCGGGTGGTGATACGTTAACCGGATCCCAGGCACGGGCCGCGGGTGAAGATGTGGGCACGTACGCCATTAATCAGGGAACCCTTACGGTAAGCGATGGCAATGGTGGGGCGAATTATTCGATTACTTATGTCGGTGATAATTTTACGATCACACCGCGTGGGATTACGATTACCGCTGATTCAGGGCAGAGTAAAATAGTTGGAGACCCGGATCCTGCGTTGACTTTTAGTGTTTCGGTTGGTTCATTGGCCGGAGGGGACAGTTTTTTGGGTAGTCAAGTTCGTGCATTGGGTGAAACTATAGGTAGTTATCCCATTTCGCAAGGGACTCTCGCTATCAATGATGGTAACGGCGGAGCCAATTACAGTCTGACTTATGTTGGAGATAATTTTTTAATAATTGCGTCAAGTAGCCCTCCTCCCCCACCCCCTGTAGATCCTGTCGATCGAACTAATAATACAGTAGAAAAAATTGATAAGAATGTACCTAAGCAAACATCTACACAAAGTACGAATGTTATTAACACTTTTTACAATCCTTTTGAGGCTAATCAGACCTTAATAATGGAACAACTAACAGATTTGAGTTTGGAAGAACTCATGGAAGTTGAGATAGGTGCTCCAATTCTATTTGCCAAACTTTTTGAAATTTTAGAAACCAGACAATTGGAAAATGACACATTTTTGCCTTATTGGATGAGTTCATTAGTTGATATGAAAATTGAGCATTTAACTAATAAGCAGATAAGAGATTCTGGATCTTATTTTAGAAGGTATTTAGTTTATGAAAATGAGTCTGAAGAAATTGAAATGGAATGTATGGTGGTTTCCACTGGCACAAGTAAGGGGGATAAGATTTGTTCCAAAGAATATGGAGAAAATTAAAAAGTTATGAAGTTTTGCATGAAAAATAAAAAGATAATGTTAACCTAAAATAGGATGTATTTATTTGAAAATACATTTGTTCGTGATTCATCATTGAGCATTAATTTTTAATGATAAATAAAATAATTCATAGTTTTATTGTGGTAATGGCTTTGCTTTGGCTAAACACGGCAGGAGCCAACAACCAATTAAGCCGAAGTCCACTAGCTTATCAAATTAAGGCTGCTTTTATGGTAAAGTTTTTTTCCTTTATGGAGTGGCCCGATGATCGGTTTCCAGATAGCGAAGTAACTCAAATTGCGGTTTATGGGGAAAGCCCTGTATTGAAAGCCTTAAAATCTCTTCCCAGAAAAAAATATAATAATCGGAGATTAGTTGTAAAAAAAATAAACTCTTTAGAAGAAATGAAATGTTGTCAGATGCTCTTTTTAAGCTCTGAAAAAGAATCAGAATTTCCTAAGATAATTAAAGCCTTGAAGGGTTCTAATGTGCTTACGGTAAGTGATACCCCTAATTTTGGGACCTCTGGAGGAATCGTCAATTTTTATATTGAAGATAAAAAAGTCCACTTTGAAATAAACTATAAGCAATCAAGAGAAGAAAAAATTTATATTAGTTCAAAAGTTTTGAAACTAGCGAAGATTGTTCAAACAAAATAGATTAGTCCATGTTGAGAAGATTAAAATGAAACCATTGGCATTTTTTACTACCTATTTCTTTTTATTGTTTACCTGGGTATCAAATCCTATTGTATTTGCCGGTGAAGGGGAAGCGCCTCCAGGGATGAAATTAATTCCTTCAGGAGAATTTATGATGGGATCTGAGAAAAATGAAGGTTATAAGGAGTGTAAGAAATACTATAAAGTATGTCGAAAGGATTGGTATATCGATGAAAATCCTCAACACATGGTGAATATAGATTCTTTTTTCCTTGATAAGTATGAAGTATCCCAAGGCGAATATCAAAAAGTGATGGGGAATAACCCTTCTCAATTTATCGGTAAGAATTTGCCAGTTGAATCCGTCACTTGGGAAGATGCCAACAAATATTGTAGAAAAATTGGTAAGCGACTTCCTACTGAAGCTGAATGGGAAAAAGCGGCGAAAGGGGGAAAAGGTTTCAAGTTTTCCTGGGGAATGGAATTTGAATCATTAAAAGGAAACTTTTGTGATACCAACTGTAAAAATAATTGGAAGTTAAATCAATTTGATGATGAGAATAAAAATACCTCTCCTATAGGCAGCTTTCCTCCTAATGCATATGGATTGTATGACATGTCAGGAAATGTATGGGAGTGGGTTTCCGATTGGTATGATGTCAATTACTACAAAAATGCTTCGAGAAATAATCCTAAGGGACCCAGAAAAGGAACCGAAAAAATACTTAGAGGAGGTTCATGGTTAGGCGAGCCCAGTACTCTAAGGACCAGTTTCAGATTTAGACTCCTCCCTGAAAATAAAAATTTCCATATTGGGTTCCGTTGCGCAAAATAAACAGAACTTTTTATCCCGAAATCTCATTTTATAAAATGTAATTCAACTAAAGATAAAATGGAATTTATTCTAGATAGAAATATTCTCTCCTAATTTTTTAATAATTCCTTATTTCCCTTAAAGAATAGGTTGCTATTAAGAGCCCCCGAGAGGATTCGAACCTCCGACCTACGGATTAGGAATCTGGACTAATTAGCAAGCTACAAAAACTGACAATAGATAATAGAAATTAATTCAATGGAATATGAGAATTTAGTAATTGCAGTTTGTTGTTGAAAACTGCCATTTGTTACTGAGAAGAGGCTTATTTTTGGACCATTTGAACCTTCTGGATTATTCCTGATTAAATTTTAATCTGGTATAAATATCGAAGGGTTGGGTCATCAGAGATTCATTCTGCAATAATAACTCTTTCCATGATATTGGGAATTGGCATTACCTTCTTTGCAGGATATGCTACTGATATAATGGAGGCTATAAATGAGAAAGACCGTTTTATTTTATATTAGTCTGATTCGCCCTGCAATAAACTAACGTATTTTACATTCCCCCTTTATCAATATGCTTTTCAAATATACATGAGATTAACATCTAGATTGCATATCAAAGGTCGGGTCCCTTTAGAGCCTGAGATTAAGGTGAAGGTATCTAAAAAGATTCCTCCCTTAAGAGCTTCACCCAAACCTGTTCGGTAGGCCAGTAGGTCAGAGACCCTAACCATTTAAGTACCGGCCAGGGCAATGAAGAGGGATGAAATGTGGATAACGACAAGGGCTATCATGAATTGGGATGCTACCGGAAAAAGAAGCATTCAAAAAAAAGTAGGTTTCCCATTACATATCCAGAAGGATGCGAATGAGTACAAAAGAAGAAAATAAGTTGAAAAGCCAAAAGAGATGGTTTGAAAAAACTCCTCAAGAAGTTTTTCACCTTTTAGAAACCTCTCCTGAGGGGCTTTCATATGACGAGGCTGAACGTCGTTTAATAAGGTTTGGTGAAAACAGGTTGGCCGAATCGAAAAGAAGGCCTTGGTGGTTGCTTCTGATCAAACAACTGGCGAGTCCTCTTGTTTATGTTCTTTTAGTCGCGGCCATCATCAGTATTTTTCTTAATCATGACTCCGATGCTCTGGTTATCTCCATTGTTCTTCTTTTAAATACAGTAATTGGCTTTGTTCAAGAATTTAGGGCCGAAAATGCTATTAAGTCTCTATTAAATTTGGTTTCTCCTATGAGTATTGTCTGCCGTGGGGGAAAAACTAAACAAGTGGAAAGCAGCCTCCTCGTTCCGGGTGATATTGTTGAAGTCGGAGAAGGGGATCTCGTTTCGGCAGATATGAGAATTTTAGATTCTCAATCATTACGTGTTAGTGAAGCCCCGCTGACGGGAGAATCTGTTCCCGTTTCAAAGAACGCTGAAACTCTTGAAAGCTTAGAGGAGAATCCATCTCCCTCAGATCAACATAATATTCTCTTTATGGGTACTTCTGTGACTTCCGGAAAGGCCAAGGCCATTATTGTGGCGACGGGAGGGGCGACAGAAATTGGGTCGATTGCTGAAAAACTGAAAAGCTCGAAAGCGGCAAAAGCCCCCTTGCAATCTCGGCTCGATAAGCTGGCCAATCGAATCGCCCTTGCCATCTCTGGTGTTTCAGTTGGGCTTTTTTCCCTGGGGCTTTTTTTAGGGCGAGACCTTGAAGAGATGTTTTTTATGGCGGTTGCTGTCGCGGTTTCGGCCATGCCCGAAGGTCTACCCGTTGTAGTGACCATTGCTTTGGCTATTAGTATAAAAAGGATGGCCGATCGTAGAGCCATTATTAGACACTTGCCGGCGGTGGAAACTCTCGGAAGTACCAATGTGATTATCACAGACAAGACCGGAACGCTCACATTAAATAAAATGGAAGTCAAAACATTATGGAATGGAGAAAAAGAGTATATTCTAGAGTCCCTGTCGTCAGCATCCAAGCCATTGGAAAGACTTCTTCTTTGCTCTTACTTGAACAACGAAGCCCATAAGAAAAAAGATATCCAAGAGAATTGGCAGTTCTTTGGAGATGCCATGGATATTGCCCTTTTACAAGCAGTAGAAAAATTAAAGATAGTTGATTCTTTTTCAACCTGGCAAAAGATTGATGAAATTCCTTTTGACTCAGATTTGCGCTTTTCCGCTTCTCTTCATAAGCACCCCTCTGAAGCTGAACCTGTCATCCTTGCAAAAGGAGCAGGAGAAATTCTTTTGGAGCTTTGTTCTCAGTCTGAAGTAATCTCAAAAGCCCAACAGGTTTCTGATCGATGGGGGGAAGAAGGACTTCGGGTTTTAGCCTTTGTGGAAGGGACTGGACAAGAGACTTTCGAGATCTTAAAGGATAAGCCTGAAAGCCTAAATGAAAAAGGCTGCTTTCGCCTTCTTGGTTTAATAGGATTTTGGGATCCTCCTCGAAAAGAGGCTTCCGAAGCTGTTCGCGAGTGTCATAAAGCAGGTATCCGGGTTGTTATGTGCACCGGAGACTATGGCAAAACTGCCCTCTCTATTGCTCGCAAGGTTGGCATTGTGACCGAAGAAGAAACAGGGGTAGGGGAAGGCAGTGAACTCTATGAGGCCGATGAAGAGCAACTCGATAAGCTGATGGCCAAGGCCAATGTTTTTGCCCGGGTTCGTCCTAACCAAAAACATGATTTGGTGAAAGCTTTTCAAAAGAAAGGTTGTGTTGTAACCGTCACAGGGGATGGGGTTAATGATGCTCCCGCTTTGAAATTGGCCCACCTTGGTGCGGCCATGGGAATTACTGGTACCGATGTTGCCAAGGAGGCCAGCGAAATGGTCCTTACAGATGACAACTTCGCCACGATTTTTGAAGCCGTTAAAGAAGGGCGAACAGCTTTTCGAAATATTCGCATGACAACCTTTTTTCTTGTAAGCTGCGCTTTGGCCGAAGTGTTGGCTCTTTCGGCGGCCTTGCCTCTGAGATGGCCACTAATGCTTTTACCTACCCAAATCCTGTGGCTTAATGTGGTAACAAATGGAATTTTAGATGTAGCCTTGGCTTTTGAACCGCAGTCTGAAGACCTAGTGAGAAAGGGCCCTCGTTCTCTTGAGGAAGGGATCTTAGGGCGAAATCTCCTTTTGAGGATGCTTTCCATTGGTCTCTTTATGGCGGTAGGCACAATTCTTATGTTTTATTGGGAACATTACTATCGAAAGATGTCGCTAGATTATGCTCAAGTCTCATGTCTCACTCTTCTGGTGATGTTTCAAGTTGTTCACGTCTTTAATTGTCGAAGCGAAAATATCTCAATCTTAAAAAATCACCTTATGAAAAATAAATTTCTTTTTTTTGGGACACTTTTTTCTCTGGCCATTCATATCGGAGCGCTATATTTTCCAGGAACTCAGAGTCTTCTTTCTTTAAGACCTTTAGACCAAACCAGTTGGCCTGTAATTATTTCGGTGTCTTTTTTGATTATTCTGGTTAATGAACTGGATAAACTGAGGGGGCGGTCTACAAAAAATTAAGAAGAATCCCAGGTCGGTTGAATAATATAATAAATTTTTAAATTTCAAATGAAAATTTATTTTTGCCTAAAAACTGATTAATAAAAAGGGGTAGATCAGTCTTGGTTTTAAGAAAATATAAAGGGGGGTAGTTTCAGGGAGCGAAATTAATATTATAAAATATATTGGCTATCCTTAATCGATGGAGGTCATTAATAGTCGGATGATATTGATAATCATACGCTTCTATATCCAATATATTTTATCTAGTTGCAATTCAACCAAAAGGGATATAGCTATGGTATAAATATCCAGTTGGTCAGGTAATCCGTTTTTCCACTCAAACCCATCTTAAATTTATGGAATCCATTTTTGTAATTTTATTTTGCCTTGTGATCAATTCTTTATTAGCCGCCTTCGAAATGGCATTTGTGAGCTTCCCCCCGGGTGAACTTCGTAACATTGCCAAAGAAGGATCCAAAATGGCACAGTGGGTGTTAGACCGCCGATCAAATCCTGAACGGACGCTTTCTGTCATCCAATTGGGTATCACCCTGGTGGCTCTGTTGGCAGCGGCTGTAGGAGGTATGGAAGCAACAGCCAAAATTCAGCCTTTTTTCATCACTGAATGGGGTATGACACAATTGGCTGCTGAAATTGTTTCCATATTTCTCGTTGTCTTACCCTTATCCTTTTTCAATATAGTATTAGGAGAACTCACTCCAAAATCTCTGGCTTTACGGAGCCCGGCAAACACGGTCCTTAAGGGCTCGCGATGGATCGCTTTTGCGGACAAGATGCTATCCCCTGCGGTGACATTGCTGGAGTGGTCCACAAAAAAAGTACTTAAAGTTTTTTTTCCAAGAAGTCGACCATCCCGCCTTCCCCAAGAAACTACTATTCAAATTGGTTCCCTTTCTCCCACGCATCAGCGGGCAGTGGTGAATTTAGTTTCCATAGAACGTAAGCAAGTTCAGGACATTCTAGTTCCCTGGCGTGAAGTAATTCATTTGCTAGAATCAAGTTCCATTGAAGAAGTTGCAACCATAGTATTTGCTTCGGGCCATACTCGTCTTCCGGTCTTAAAAAATAAGGAGGTTTTAGGGACGCTGCATACTAAGGAATTTCTTGGCTTGAGAGAAGTTGGAGCTAAAACTTGGAAGGGTATTATTCATCCAATAGTAATTGTAAAAAATACAGATACTATTTTGCCTGTTTTACGCCTTCTGCAGAAACAGCATCTTCACATGGCATTAGTGGTCTCGGCTAAGGGAGATCGTTTAGGAATTGTTACCATGGAAGACATCATTGAAGCCTTCCTTGGAAATATTTTTGATGAAGACGATGATAGCCGTATTCATAAAATTTTTGCCGACCGAGTCAAAACTCGAAGCAGGCCCAATAATGAGGAAGACCAAAACTTTTAGCAAATGTTTTTGGATTCAATCAAGGTATATTTACGATAAAATGCAAACAACTTGTAAAAATTACATGAATTAGCAGAAATAGACTTTGTATGAAGAAGCTATTTTTCATTCCTCCTGCTTGTATAACTAAAGAGGGACAGTCCTCCGGAAAATAATTTTTCCCGGTACTTGAATCCCGCTCACACAAAATCTTCTCAACCTGGGAATATTTATTTCCGTCCAACCATCTTAAATATTAGAAGGTACCATTGAGTGGAAAAAATAAATTGAAATCAGAATATGTTTTAACAAGAATCAGGACCTTCATATTTTATAGAAAACTCTAACTGAAAGGAATATCATGAGTGATACAGTTTATAAAATTATTGAACTTATTGGGACTAGTGAAGTTTCTTGGGAGGAGGCGGCTAAAAATGCGATTGAAACCGCTGCTAAAACATTGGATGACCTTAGAATCGCTGAAATAAGTAAGCTTGATATGCGGGTGGAAGACGGAAAGGTCGTCGCCTATCGTGCGAGAGTAAACTTGTCTTTCAAATACTATCATGAAAAATAGGGGGGTGAACTATGATTAACTTAACCAGGAAAGCCTCAGAGATAATGACAAGCCCCGTGATTTCAGCCAGAGAAAACGCTTCCGCTCGGGATGTGGCTTTACAGTTAATGACGGGTCTTTATAGCGGAATGCCTGTTACGAATGAGGAAGGAAAACTTGTAGGAATTATCACAGAACTGGATCTTTTAAAGGCCGTGAAAGAAGCAAAGGAATTGGTTAGAATCACAGCTAAGGATATTATGACCCGAGATGTTGTGACTGCAAGGGAAGATGCAACTGTTGATGAATTCATTAAAATTATGGAGGAATTTCATATCATCCGACTGCCCATTGTTAAGGACAATAAGCTGGTGGGAATTGTTTCTAGAGGTGATGTTCTAAGAAGCCTCATTGAACCTGAGTTTTTTGCGCACATGTAAAAGAATTTTTTTTGAGAATGGAGACCTGTTATTAACTCATAGGTTTTAGGAATTCCTTTAGGAAAAGTCTCAGTTGAGCTAGTCATTTAGATAGAAGAAATTATGAAATATCCAATTGCTTCAATGATGATTTTATTTGATAAGATTTTAAATTTCATATGATATTGGATTCATGATAGACGGAGAAAAAAATACTAGCCGCTCCTGACCAAACATCGAATTTCAGTTCAGCTTTAGAATTTAGTTTCTGTAAATCATCTCAGTTCTAATTAATTGTTCGGCCTCAGGCACAAGAAATTTCTGAGATGCTGTTAGCATCTAAGGTTTAACATGATCTATTGTTTTTCATAGTGCCCCCGAGAGGATTCGAACCTCCGACCTACGGATTAGGAATCCGCCGCTCTATCCGACTGAGCTACGGGGGCATTTGTTTGCTAACATTTAAAATCAGCTTTATGTGCTGATAGACTTTTCCTAATATATATAATCACTCTTGTTTATTAAAGTGGTTACTTACTTAAACATTTAAGTATTTTTGTTTTTTTCTCAGAAGAGACTAAATTCTTTCCGCCAGAATTATCTTTAATTCTCTCTTTTTTTTCAAAAGCAATTTCCTCAGGTTTTGCTAGAGTCACAGTCAGATATTACCTTTGTAAAACGCCGCATTGTATACAAAAAAAGGTATATCAGCCATTAATATTTAAAAGAACAATTCCTCTTGTATGAATCGTCGGTGACCTTAAACTATAGTTGATAGAAATTACAGATTAAATTCGTTTTTTTCTAACAGGAAACTTCAAAAGGAAAGAATTAAGAAGCTTTCCTTATAAATTATTTTTGATAGCAAAATTTGCCGAATTTAAAATTGGAAGATTTTATCTAACCTTATTTTCAATATAAAAAAACCATTGAAAATGATTCTGTTTGGGTAAGGAAGAGAAATTAATAAAGTCATAGACCTTTAAATGTAATTGGACGAGCAAACATAAATGTATAAGTCTAATTATTAGGAAATCGTCGAAATTTAATGCTAATAGGAAGATTGAAAAATAATCAAGGCTCTGTTCTTATCGTAGTATTGCTTCTTTTATTGGTCATTTCAATTATGGTACCTATGCTGGTAATGCAAACAACGAATGAAATTAGTCAGGCTAATGTAAACAAGCAAAATAAAGAAGCTTTCTATATAGCAGAAGCGGGACTAGAACATACAAAATCCTTAGTTAGGGACAAAGATTTTAATGCAACTCTCGCTGGCGAGGATGGTAATAAAGAAATTATGGCAGACAATGGCTTATTCCCTTCTTTTGGCACTACCGAGAATTATCGCGGAATAAATTATACGAGGATCAACTTTAATGAAGGGAAATACTATACTAGAGTTTTAGATAATATGGATGACGGGGATGTTTGGAAAGACTCTGATAACGTTATAATGATTGACTCAATTGGAATTAGTTCTGAAGGATTATCTGAACATTTAGAAGCAAGGGTGAGAAAAATTAATTTAGATCTTCCTCAATTGCCTGGTGCGGTAACCTTAGTAAGTGATCAGTCGGTCGTTTCCACTCCTGGATCCAGTTTTAAGGTTAATGGAAATGGAACCAAAAGAGGTTCATTAGGTCCGGAGCTAGATTCTAATTGTCCATCGATTTATGCTTTAGTTTCTAGTGCTTCTGGAATAGATTTAGATTTAACAAATGTTGATAGTTCTCAAAAAGAAAATTTTACAGGTGTGGAAGGTAATAACAGCATTACTACAGGAAATGATTCATTCACCTTAGAAGAGCTGCAGGAACTTAGAGAAAGGATTTTGTCAGTTCCAGATGCTCAGCTTTTGCCGGGTTCAATGAATGGAGGGGTTTTGGGTTCCGAGGATGACCCGGGAGTATTTTATAGTGAGGGAGCTTTTACGGGAAGTGGTAATTTAATGGGATATGGTATTTTAGTGGTTAACAATCAGTTTATGATGAAAGATGATTTTCAGTGGAACGGTCTTATTATTATTGGAGGTTGCCCGAATTGTCAGGGAAAACTTCACAATCAGAATGGAAATCCTCAAGTATATGGAGGTGTAATAATTGCCAGTAATAAAAATAATAAAGCTGTATTACAACTAGATGATAATGCTGAGATCCATTATAGTTGTTCTGCTCTCAGTAATTTAAACAGTGTTACAAAAAGTACATTTAGAACAGTTTCATGGAAAAAAATTCAATGATGCTTCGAGTAAAGAAAATGTGAGAAATGAACCGTAATAATCTCCTCCCCCTTTTTTTGATTACGTCTTTATTTATTAAAAGCCCTTGAATTTTGTTGGAATATATTTAGCAAGTCCTACCTTTTTTTCGATTATCCAAATAAATTGACTTTTGTATTAAAGACTTTAGTCTATTTAAATGCAAAATGTTATGTAAAATTGCTGCAATTGTAAGCCTTTAGTTGGCGAAACTTCAATTTCTTATTGGTTGAGTATCTTTACCAAATCAGTTTGCAAAGATTAAATGAAATTTTTTAAAACGCTGAACTTTAAAATAATTATAAGTTTTATTATTGTTTCATTTTTACCCTTAGGAACCTTATATTATTTTACCTATGAAAACAGCAGAGTGGCTTTGGAAAAAAGTATTGGTACTAAATTTCAGACAAAAGCCACCCAATCTATGGAAGACCTGTTTTTAATGATAAGGGAAGCCCGACGCGATTTGGAAAATTGGGCTTCCAATAAAACCCTTCAAAAAATAGCTTTACAGGGTGACCACCCATCTTTGCAATACTTTATGAAACAATTAAAGAAAAGAGAATCTCCTTACTGGGTGATTTCTGTAATGCAACCTGGAGGAAAAATCCTGGCTTCAACAAATTCAAAGCTTAAAAATATTAATGTATCAAAAGAAAAATGGTATCAAGCTGGCGTTAAAGCAAAGGATTTCCTAGCTCAAGATCTTAATTTTTTTAAGAAGGCGGGTGGATTAGTATTAACATTATCATTGCCCATATATTGGGAAGAAGATAGTCGGAAAGTTTTAGGTCATCTCTTTCTTCATTGTAATTGGAAGGCACTAATAGATAATATTAATTCAATAAAAATTGGTGGTGTTGAACAAAATCAATCCCAATACGCCATTTTAATAAATAGAAATGGTGAGATTATTGCCGCTCCTGAGTTTATTTTTAGATTTAAAACTAATCAAAATTTCTTAAGTATTTGGGATTATAAATTTCCCAAACAAAATTTTAATGCCACCAAACAAGCTCAAAATGGTAGTAGAGGTTTTTTGATAGAAAAAGATCCATTAGGTAGAGAGTTTTTGATCGGATATGCAGGATCCGCGTATAAGGGAATATTGAGCAGCTTTAATTGGTCGGTGTTAGTAATGCAAGAGACTCATAAAGCTTTTGCTCCGACCATAGAATTGAGGGAAAAGTTTTTCCAGTTTGGCTTTTTGGTTGTGGTTTTAACAATTATTCTGGCTGTTGCAATATCCACTCAAATTCGGAGTCCGATATCGAAACTAATTAATGCCGCACAGGATATTTCTAAAGGGCAACTTCCCCCTGCAATTGAAATAAAGTCGGATGATGAGCTTGGGACCCTTGCTAAGGCCTTTAATCAGATGATCAATGATTTAAAGGTAACGCAAGAAAGCTTAATTCTTTCCAAGGAAAATGCGGAAAAAGCAAATAATGCTAAATCTGATTTTCTCGCTAAAATGAGTCATGAGCTTAGAACTCCCTTGAACGCAATATTAGGGTTTGCCCAAGTATTAAAGATGCCTACTGGAAACCCTCTAAATGAAAGTCAATCTCAGAATTTAGACTTTATTATTAAAGGAGGAAATCATTTATTAGAGTTAATTAATGAAATTTTAGACCTTTCCAAAATTGAATCAGGAAAACTTCAACTTTCAATTGAAAATGTTAATATCGGTCCTTTTTTAGAAGAAACTTTAGACTTGGCAAAGCCACTAGGCGATAAGTATGGTGTCGTTATTAATAATGAAATAAATTTATCCAGTGAAGACTTTATTGTGGCAGATTACTTTAGGTTAAGACAGGTGGTGCTAAATCTTTTATCTAACGCAATTAAATACAATAAGCCTAATGGTAGTGTTTCTTTGGGTTATAAGGTATTGGAATCAGAGTTTATCCAAGTTTATGTAAAAGATACGGGATTGGGAATTTCAGATAAGGATAAAAAAGCTATTTTTGAGCCTTTTAATCGATTAAGTAATCAAAATTCTTCAATTGAGGGAACCGGTATTGGATTAACCATTTCAAAAAACTTGATTGAAGCTATGTCTGGATCGATATATTTTTCTACAACTCTTGGTCAGGGAACTACATTTTATATTGATTTGCCAAAGGGAAAGGCGAGGGAAAAATCAAATTTAACTCAACCTAAAATAAAAACAATAGAAAAAATTGAAAAAGAACTAGATGAAATTTCAATCTTATATATAGAAGATAACCCTGTAAATTTAAAACTAGTCAAAGAAATAATTGGACACAATTATCCTAATATTAAATTAATTTCTGCCCCTGAAGCCATCTCGGGAATTGAATTGGCTATGAGTCGTCAACCTGACTTAATCTTGTTAGATATTAATCTTCCAGAAATGGATGGAATCACTGCCTTTAAAATATTTAAAAGTAAACCAGAGACGAAATTCATTCCCATTTGGGCTATTAGCGCAAATGCAATGAAAAAGGATATTCAAAGGGCGAGGGACTTGGGTTTTGAAAATTACATTGTAAAGCCATTGGATGTCCCTGAATTTATTGAAAATCTAGATGAATTTTTAAATCATATTGAAGTTAATAAAAATAGAGAAAAACATCCTTTGAACATTTAAATAACTTATTATAAAAATCAGCTAGTTATAGGTAATGGAAATTTGAGGTTTGTTAGAAGCCGCTTCTTTTGAATTAAAAATTGTATTATCAGTTGTGCCTCCACTACGAACGGCAATTCCATTATTAGTTATTGAACCATTGATCCAACCTTGAACTAAATTAATTCCGGAAGCATTGAGAGTGATCACATTGGATCCTGCTGTAGGATTAAAGGTTCCCAGAACACTGCTTCCCAGAGAGGTGGAAAGTGGTAAAAAAGTATACCAATTAGCTGTGGTCTCTGACCAGGCAGTCAATGTTTGGAATAGCTCATAGGTTCCTGAACTGGTATTAGTCACATTAAAAGTTATCGTCACTGATTGCACATTGGCTGTGCTCGGGATCGATGAAACATTCCAGGCAAGCACTGCGAAGATCTCATCATTGAAACCAGAGGGCGGGTTTAATTGATCTGCATCCACTTCCAGAGTTGTCATCAAACCATTAACATCGAAAGGTTGGTATTCCCGGATAAAAGTATCATTAGAACTTGTTAAGTTCACTGTAGTCGAACCTCCAGACTGCACCGTAACACTTTGTGTGTCTGTACCAGTGTTGCCGGCGGCATCCGTGGCGCTCCATGTAACAATCGTCGTTCCAATTGGAAATGTTCCCGGAGCATTATTCGTTGGCGTGATCGATCCATCTACTAAATCACTGGCCGTTCCGGCTCCCAGATTGGGTGTTGTGTCTGTAGTGGTAATATCCGCTGGTGCAGTTACTGTTGGTGCAGTGGTATCTGTAATAGTGACGGATTGGGTATCCGTTCCTGTATTACCAGCGGTATCCGTAGCACTCCAGGTGACTATGGTGGTCCCCACAGGGAATCCCCCGGAAGGTGCATCATTAGTCGGAGTTATAGGCCCATCGACATTATCATTGGCAGTGCCGGTGCCTAAAGAAACGCTGGTGGTCGGCCCGGTGGCTTCTGTTGTGATATCGGCCGGAGCGGTCACTACAGGAGGTGTGGTATCCGTGGATGTCGGATCTGTAATGGTGACCGATTGATTATCAGTTCCGGTATTTCCAGAAGAGTCGGTAGCGCTCCAGGTTACAATCGTTGTCCCTAATGGAAAGACTGCCGGCGCATTATTCGTTGGAACTAAAGTCCCATCCACATTATCAACGGCCGTTCCGGTTCCCAGGTTGGGTGTTGTGTCTGTGGTTGTAATATCCGCCGGGGCAGTTACCACTGGAGGAATCGTATCTCCTCCTGACCCACCCGAAGTTGAATAGGCAATTTTGAGTTTGGGTCTGTTGGTAACGGCTTCACTTGAATTTGCTCCAACGCCGTTGTTAGTGCCTGAAGTTTTAAGAACCAATCCGTTATTAGGAATACTGCCATCAATCCAACCCTGAACCAGACTGATTCCCTGCGCCGTTAAGTTGACCTCGGTTTCATCGAAGGAAAATCCAGGAATCGTGGCTATAATATCGGTGCCCACATTCGCAGACCCACCCCCAAAACTGTTCCAGGTTACCGTTCCTTCAGTCCAGGGAGTAAGGGCTTCATAAAAGTGATAGTCTCCCGAACTGGCGTCAAAAAAGTCCATTGTAATACTTGCGGATTGTACAGTCGCATTTGACGGAATACTTGAGATATCCCAGGATATAACAGTCATCAATTCTCCAAATAACCCATTTCCAGGATCTGCAGCCACTCCATCTGATAAAAGTTGCATGTTATTGCCTTCGTTTTGATTCGGAGATGTTTCTGTTAAATAGCTATCGTTTGTACCAGAATAGGAAGGAGTTGGAAGGACTCCATTTTGGAAACTCATTTCTCCTGAACCACCGCCTGAAGATACTGTATACGTAATAGTGATTTTGGGTCTATTAGTGGAAGCTTCACTAGAATTAGCTCCTACGCCGTTGTTAGTGCCGGATGTTTTAAAGGCTAACCCGTTATTAGGAATACTTCCGTCAATCCAACCCTGAACCAGACTGATTCCCTGCGCCGTTAAGTTGACCTCGGTTTCATTGAAGGAAAAAGCTGGTATTGTTGCAATAATATTAGTACCTACATTAGCAGTTCCTCCACCAAAATTGTTCCAGGTTACCGTTCCTTCAGTCCAGGGAGTAAGTGCTTCATAAAAGTGATAGTCTCCAGAGCTCGCATCAAAGAAATCCATAGTAATGCTCGCTGATTGAACAGTGGCATCGTTGGGAATTGAAGACAAATCCCAAGCCACTACAGTCATGACCTCTCCAAACAAACCATTACTAGGATCTGATGCAACTCCATCTGATAATAGTTGGGTGTTATTGCCTTCGTTTTGGTTGGGAGATGTTTCTCTTAAATAGCTGTCTTGAGTTCCATTATAACTAGCATCGGGGGCAACTCCATTCTGGAAGCTGACCGTTACTGGACCTCCAGTTGCTTCTTCTACAGTAACGGATTGAGTATCGGTCCCAGTGTTTCCTGAACTGTCAGTCGCGCTCCAGGTTACTATAGTAACACCCAGCGGGAAAACAGGGGGTGCATCATTAGTGGGGATTAGGGGACCATCGACATTATCTATTGCTGTACCAGTTCCTAAATCGGGTGTCGTATCGGTTGTAGTAATGTCGGGTGGTGCTGTTACAACCGGGGGAATGGTATCGCCACTTGTTGAAATAGTATAGGAAATCGTGAGTTTTGGGCGATTGGTGGCAGTGGTTGCTTCACTTGAGTGAACGCCTAACCCATTAGTGCTGCCTGCAATCTTAACCAAAAGACCATTATTTATTTTGCTGCCATTCACCCAACTTTGCACTAAATCGATTCCGGCCTGATTTAATGTCACAATGTTTTCATTAAATGCAAATGGTGGAATGGTTCCCAATATGGTTGTGCCAATGCCAGAGGGTTCTGCTCCAACATTCCAAGTTACAGTGTCTTCCATCCAGGGAATTTTAACTTCATATAAATTGTTGTCCACTGGGGAATCATTAAAAACGTTAAAGGAAACTGATACGGAGTTTACCACTGCATTTTCGGGAATAGCAGAAATATCCCATTTTATAATCGATTGTAGTTCTCCCGAGAGAGTGTTCTCAGGATCGGGTGATAGGCCGTCAGACCAAAGTTCTGAATCAGATCCTTTATTTTGGTTTGGCGAGGTTTGTCTAATGAAGGCATCTTCTGCTCCCATATAAAATGTGCTTGGTTCTACATTATTTTGAAAACTAATGGTATTGGGAGAAATGGTTTCAGAAACTTTTATAGTAACTTTTTGTGTGTCAATTCCAGAATTTCCGGAAGCGTCAGTGGCGGTCCAAGTTACTATGGTGGTACCTAAAGGAAATCCACCTGCTGGTGCATTATTAGTGACCGTTGGAGATCCGTTGTTATCAACTGCAACTGCGGACCCTAGAGTTACCGAAGTTTGATCTCCCGTGGAATCTGCAACAACATCTGGTGGGGCAATGATTGAAGGAGAAATACTATCCCCTCCGGTAGGTAGAGTATAAGTAATAGATAATCGTGGTCGATTATTTGTTTGCCTTTGACGACCCCGCACCGCATTCCACCATTCTCCGCTTGGTGGAATAAATCCTGGACCTGCATTTCTTAAAGCTAAACCATAATTCGGAATGCTTCCATTAACCCAGCCTTGAACAATATTGATTCCATCTGGGTTCAGGGCTATCGGATTAACACCGAATTTTTCGGGTGGCATCGTTCCCAAAATATCTGTTCCTATGTTTGAGTCACCACCATAACTATTCCAAGTAACTGAAATTTCACCCCAAGGGGCTAATAACTGTCGCAGAAAATATGGTGTTTCACTTCTGTTATAGGGATCCCAATAAAAAATTGCAGATTGTATAATCGCATTGGATGGGATAGATGAGATGTCCCACGAAACAAATATAATTGCTTCACCCTCGATAGCATCTTCAAATTGACCATGGGCAATTAAATCTTTTTTGTCCCCATAATTTGTATCTGGTAAACCTTCGAAAATGTATGTATCGCGCGTTCCATCATAGCCTTTGTTGGGATAATAACCGTCTTGAAAATTGGCAGAATAAACAGGAGGATCAGTGAAGTTTGGAGTAAAACTGTATTCTATGCCTGGGGATGAAATGGGTGTATTAGTTTCATAATCTTGGACATTGGTTACTGTAATATTATATGTTGTGGTGTTGCTCAATGTAGATGTAAGTAATCTTACTGTTCTATAATCGTCCAATAATGTTGCTGCCGCGATGGTTGCACCATTATCCAAGGAATAATTTGAAATATTTTCCGCACTTATTTTTTCCAAAGGTTCGGAAAATTGGACTTCCAAAGTCAAAGGATGAGTAGCACTTACATTAAATATTTCCGGAGAAACATTGGTACTGCCATGAGTAATGGTAAATTGATCCGCAATATCTCCAAATCCATCAAGGAAAATAGCTTCCAATCGATTGTCATAAACGTCAATAACCATTGATCCTATGGTATTCAAAGAAAACTGCATTGCAGGATGATTGAGAGGGCCAGCAGCTTCTTCGAAGCTTCGGTCTAAGGGAATTTCATTTGTTTGAAGAATTCCTGAACTTCCAACAACGGCATATACTGTTCCACTATTCGCAGGAGGTTGACCCCCAACTAATGCTTTGTTGTAAGGACCGGTTGCTGTTGGAAGGGGTAGTGGCTTACCGTTTCCCCCATTTAGTTGATTAACTCCAGGATTAAATGTACCGGAACTACCGTAATGACCATCGATTAAAAAAGATCTTTCATAAGCATGACTGTGTGCCGACAAAACTAGGTCAACTCCCGCTTGTTCCAAAATGGGAAGTGCGTTTGCTCGCACGTCACTTGCTATGATGCTTGGATCAGAATCATTGGATCCTTTTGAGTATGGAGAATGATGAAAATAAGCGATTACCCATTCTTTATCATTAGTGTTGAGATCATTTTGTAACCAGGTAAGCATAGTGCTACCGGCTGATAAACTTGTTTCGGCAGTATCTAATACAACAAAATGGATGTTGCTATAGTCATATGAATAGTAAGCCTCAGTTCCTGAAGCTGCCCCTCCTAATTCTGCATTTGTTGGGAGGTTAAAAATGGAAAAGTACCAACCCGACTGTGTGGAAGAATCTGCAAAAACTCCATCCCGATCCCCAAAAGTTGGCCAAACGGCAACATTTCGCAAAAAATCAGGATACATAAAGAAAACAGCATCCCCGTAATCACGATTGTCACCATTTACATAAGCATTATCACCCAGCATTATCCATATATCCGGGTCGCGGGATTTAGTATAGTTTTGCATCGCTTCTAAAACCAATAGCGCTTGAGTACTTTTGGTGCCCGAGTCACCTATGGCCCAAACTCGGGTTGGTTTTACTGTCCCTGAAATAGGAAATGTTACAAATGTTCCGTTTGCAGATTCTTCAGCGGATGGTGTTGTTGTGGTTCCCACGGCATAGTAATAGCGGGTGTTGGCTGTTAGCCCTGATATGGTTAACTCATATTCATGAAAATCGTCACATTCTGTATTTCCACAAACATTTCTAACTCTAAAAGTAGTGTCAGTATTGGAAGAGTTTAAACTCCCGGCGGAGGTACCATAGTGTATGGTATTATTTGCTGTATCATCAGTGAACACCCACCACTTAATTGAAACGCTGGTTGGCGTTAAGTGCTGTATATAAGGACCCCGATCCACTAATTGGGGAAGATCTAAGGCTTGTGCAAAAACATTATTGCTCAATAATAATATAAAAAATATGGGTACCCAGGATTGTATTTTCATTTTAGATTGTCCCGCGATCAGAACCGCCCTCAAACCGCAAAAATTTTTAATAGCAAATTATTGCCCCTCTTTTGGATAAAAAATACCCTATAAGGATGAGGAAATATAGCAACTTTTCAAAATTAATCCAAGGGTTAAATTTGTTGATCTGGGCTAATTTCTCTATTCAGGTTTGCGGATCTTTTAAAAAGAGGACGAAAAATATTGTATTTAGCTAGGTTAAAATTAGCTGCTCTTTTGGGGTATTTAGAAAAAAAATTAAATTTTTTCTAAGGTTGGTAGGGTATGGCCATATTTTCAAAGTTAAAAAATAGAAAATCTTTATAGTAGTGGAGTGTGGGTAGTTACTAATAATGTATTGAGCCACAAATAACTCAGGATTTTTCAAAGTATTTTAAAAGTAATTCTATAAAAATCTTTTTTGTATCGGTAAAACTTATTTCAAGGAGTGAAAAATTTGGTTAGATTATTCGAACAATTTATTGGGAAAAGAGCATCATTTCACCTCATCATTACTTTTTTGGGGAGTTAGGTCTTAATCCGGTCCACCAATCCTTAACAGGGACAATCCATGGTTCTTTACCATTTGCAAAGAACCATGAGTCTATCGCATATTCTATGCCTGTTTCTCTTTCTACAACCACTGCAGTATTATGCGGCCATTCCCAATCAACAAAATATCCCCGCCTTTCAGGATCGCCCACTTTATGCCAACGGAATACTCCTTCTCTTTCCATAAAATGGAGATAAAGAGAAGTGTTAACCGTTTCATCGATACAGTCCATTTGAAACGCATCCTTCTTGTAAAATCCCGCTTCGGCGACATCTGTTTGAGTGCCCACCGATTCACCGGTAATAGTTTCCATCATGGCAATAGCTCTAGCGATTTGCTTTCTTTCTTCTACGGCACTCTTTGCTGGGGGATTGAAATTATCTAAAACTTGAGCCCATTGAGTAGGGGCTAAGGAAGTTCTTGTTTTATAGTGGCAACCATACCCGTGGCAGACTTCAAAGCTTTTGGGAGAAGATTCTAAATCAGCCAACCAATTGAGGGGAAGAGGTTTTGTATAGCAACCAAAAAGAAAAAAACAAATGAAAAGAAAAAACGCCGCTCCGGATACAGAGCGGCGGGAAAAGTTATTTTTATAAAACATTATTATTTGAAATAAAGAATTAATTAAACCGGTATTGAATTCCTGCCCAAAACTCATTTTGCCAACCGCTGTCTGCACGAGCATTATAATTGAAACTCAATGATGATTGTCCCTGAACAGCGATGCTAGGTTGGTAAATAGCATTATACCCACCATAGTAGTAAATATTCTCATATTCCGGAAACCAAAATCCAGCTTGAACACCCACAACAGGTGCTACCCGATATTTACATTCTTCAAAAACTTCAGCGTTTCCACCACCACCCGATTCATCAGTGTATAACCTAAGCTCAGAATGAGTGGCTTGGACACCAGCAAGGACGTCAATTTCCCCCCATTTATATTGGACTACGGGGACACCCACCTGTGCACGGAAATAATACGTATCTTCAAGTTCTAGGAAAGTATCTGGTTGATTATTAGGTGGATGTCTATCACCTCCAGCCCCACTGTCAGTCCCATCAGGATTCCATGCAAACCCTAAACGGAAATAAACAGGCCAATCTTCGGGTTGGACGTCTACATCCAAACCCACCCCTAAATAATTTTGTCCAATATTCCCCATAATCGGATTGTTTGAGAATGAAGAACCATAAACGTCTGCTAAAGGTCGGTCGAATGTGAAATTTCCTCTTAAACCAATTCTGATGATAGTTTCGGTAGGAATAGGGGCATTATAGTTATTAAAATTATTGAAAAAATTAGGGGTACCCGAGGAACCATTGGCAGATAATGTAGGATTGACTATGATTTTCTTTATGGTATCCATCTGGCTCACTTGAATTTTTCTTAAAACCTGATCCCCTGATCGAACCGTATAATTTCCAGGCTTTAGACCCTTCCAGGTCCATTGAGAATTCTTGTGGTTGCGGATGTTTTCTTCAACTGCTTGACCATCTTCTGAGTGAATTGAAATAGATTCCATAGGTAATGGCTTGTTTCCATTCGCTACGGTGACCTCCACAGTAGCTGAGGAAAAGACCGTAGAAACTCCACATGTCAATCCTATTAAGAATGTTAGGACAAAGATGAAAGCGTACCGATTGTTAATAATCATTTTTTCCCCCTCATAAAAATCTTCATAAATATAATTGTTGGAGCTTTATTGAAAAAACAATAAGGTTGGATTTTATTACTTGTGAAAATGGTTCTTGTGTCATAAAGCATAGTCATCAATTTGGACCAATTGTTCCAATTTGAATCTTTTATATAAGAATTTTGCTATGAAGTCAAAGTATGATATTGAAATTTCGATCTTTAGATAAAATTTGATGAGAGAAGATCATTTTAGATTTGCCGAAAAGGCAAACCGATAAATGTTTCATTTGGGAATGCAGAAATAATAATTTGTTTTTTTAATTTGAATATTCGATAGAAGTTATATGGGCAGACTTTTAAGGGGATGTTTCTCAAGGCCCTCTTTGGCTGACTTAAGATGAAGAGGGCCAAAAGAAAGTTACTATAAAACCATCATTAAACAAACGTTTGTAATATTAAATAATCCCCGACAATCCCAATGAAAGTGCAGCTAAAAAGAAAATTAAAATAAATAAATCAAAAGTAGATGACATGATTTAGCCTTTTAAAAAATAATTTATATATTAATAAAGTCTCTGATCAATAAACTTCAGACTTATTATCTTTTTTGTCACTACAATCTAATTGAACCCCAGTATCTTCATAGACCACCATACATCTATGAGATTCTCCTGTAACAGGGTCTGTTTTAATAATCATTCCTTTATCCACTTTTATATATTGAAATTTATTAGCAATAGGTAATAAACCGATTATAAAAACTGCTCCAATGAAAAACACATAATTTACTTTATTCATTAGTTTTGTCCTCCATAAATCCTATGCAGCCAAATCTTAAGCTGTCATAGCTTTACGGTGTTAATGTTATAGGAGCAATATAATGAAGCATAAAAAAAATACTGTAGGTAGGATAGATGGAAAGTTACCATTTAACCCGACAAGGTTCAATAGCCAAATAGATGAAATCGAATTTTGTTGCTTACTATTCTTTTTTACAAGGATTTTAATTTTAAAAAAATTTAATTATTTCACTTAACTTAATAAAAATATCAAAAAAGAAATAAAAAAAATGAATGGTTTTGAAAGGGCGAACTCTCTCCCAATAGATTTACTTCCAATCTATTTTTTGCGTCAAAAATGATATGGGTTAAATCCAGAATGTACTAAAAAAAGTTCAGTTTGTTTCAGTAATAGTTGGTAAAACAGGGGTTTTCCAATAAAGGTTTTTTTATGAATAAAAAACTGGACTTGGATGGTAATCTCCGTGTGGGATTTTTCCACATTTTTAATTTACTTTGTCAGGGTATATGTAATCGTAATTCAATAAATGAAACCTCGAGGTATTTGGAGTTTTAAAATTAAGTATCTGATTAGAGGTTATGGGTCAGTTTTACAAGGGAAAATAGCCTTTAGACCATCTAAAGTTAAAATTATGGGTTTTTGATGCCATTTTTCCTTAAAGGTTGCCAACCATTTGGGATAGAGGCTTTCACCGTGGTTTTGATCTTCTTTATTTTCGGGAATACAAATCTCATCTTTTATAGAAGGATCTTTTTTCATTTGTCTTGCAGCGTCTGCTACCCCTTGTAAATAAGCTCGGCATATAGATTCGTCAAATATAACAGTATCCCCAGTACAAAACCTTACTATATCCATTCCATTCCATGGTTGTCCTGCCCAGGCAGTATTGGAGGTTATAAATAGGGATATTAAAACCAAAAATATTATATTTATTTTGCGCATTATTTTATGTCCTTTCAGAAGCGTCAGGAGTCATGTTTTAGATAAGGTTTGAGCTGATAAGAGGGACTTTACTTTGGTTAAAGGCCGTGATCAAATAAAAAATAATGTTGATGTATTGAAGAAAAAATTTATGGCCAATCAAAAATTAAAATTGAAAGAGAACATTTGTGGAAACTTTTTCGTGGATTCCACGTGCATCGATTGTGATGCTTGTAGACGGTTTGCTCCTTCAACTTTTGGAGATACAGGAGAATATGCGTTTGTTCAAAAGCAACCCGCAAATGAAATAGAAATGATAGAGGCTAAAAGAGCTTTAATTTCTTGCCCGGTAGGTTCGATCGGAACTATGGATTCGGTTGACTTTAATAAATCAAAACAAACGCTCCCTTTAAAATTAATTAATGACATTTATTTAAACGGTTTTAATGCAAGGGACTCTTTTGGTGGAGACAGTTACTTTATTAAGTCTGAAAGGGGAAACTGGCTGGTCGATTCACCAAGATTCCATAAGCATTTAGTAAAAAAATTTGAAGAAATGGGGGGATTAAAATATATCTTTTTATCTCATCAAGATGATGTGGCAGATGCGAACTTTTATGCCAAACAATTTGGTGCAAAACGGATTATTCATGAGCTGGACTCCGGTGCACAATTGGATGCTGAAATAATTGTAAAGGGTGAAATAGATAGAGTGTTTGATGATGGGCGAATTATTTTTACACCAGGTCATTCAAAAGGGCATCAGGTTCTTCTTTGGAAGAATAAATATCTTTTTACAGGAGATCATTTTGCCTGGCTCCGGCAATTGAACCATTTTGGTTCTTTTCGAGATGCTTGTTGGTATTCTTGGGAAACTCAAATAAAGTCTGTAGATAAATTAAAAAATCTGGAAGAAGTTCAATGGATTTTTCCGGGGCATGGTAGAAGAGGTCGAATAAAAGACGGCAATTTTTCTAAAATAATTAAAAATGCTGTAGATTGGATGAGAACAGTTTAATCACCATTTTTTGTTTTCAAATATTGTTTCAACAAATCAGAATTTAATATTTTGGGGTTTCCCTGAGCAAATTGCCTGGCTAGTTTAAAGTGCTTTAAGGCTCGTTTTTTTTCTCCTCGGTTATGCAGAACTAAAGCTAAATTAAAATGAATTTCACCCGCCGTGTGATCAGCGGTTTTAGCTTGATTGAAACTTATCAGCGCCTCAAATAAATCTCCTTTAATATAAAAATCTATTCCTCTATCATTATACATTTTAGCCGAAGGTTCGGCGGCTTGCGGAAGGGTTAATGGCTGTTCATTACTGGACTCACAACCCATTAATATTAAAATGAAAATAATTACGAAGTATCTCAAAATAAGCAAGTAATAAAATCAGGTTTGAAAAAATTATTCAAAATAAAAAGAATGATTAAAAAAAATTAATTGAAATAGTATCAAAGTTTTATTTTTCATACTACTAGTGGAACATGAAAGTAATTAAATATTTAATCTTTTCTATAGTTGGCTTTGGAGTTTGGCATTTTGGACTTTCTTATTCTGTGGGAAAGGAATCTAAATTTGCAGAATGGAAATCTCCCTCAACCGGGATTGAATTTATAAAAATTCCAGGTGGTTGTTATATTATGGGAGACAATCAGGGTTATGAATATGAAAAACCGGAGCATGAAGTTTGTGTTCATGATTTTTATTTAGGAAAATTTGAGGTGACGCAAGCGCAATGGTTGAAATTAATGTCTGAAAATCCTTCCAAGTTTGTTGGAGAGAAGAACCCTGTTAATCGAATTTCATGGTTGGATGCTGTAGAGTATATTGAAAATCTAAATAAATTGGAATCGACTGATCTTTATCGTCTACCGACAGAAGCTGAATGGGAATATGCTGCAAGAGCGGGGACGAAAACAAGATATTATTGGGGAGATGAAATAAATAATGACTATGTTTGGTATTACGGGTCCTCCAACTTTACAATGCATCCAGTGGGGACCAAATTACCCAATGCATGGGGTCTTTATGACATGGTAGGTAATGTTTGGGAATGGGTAAGTGACTGGTATGATTTCCACTATTATAAGAAGAGTCCTCGAAATTATCCCTTAGGTCCAAAAAAGAGTAAATTTAAAACCCGTCGAGGTGGCTCAATGGCCAACCTGGTAAGCTACGTTCGCTCTGCATCTCGATATAGAGATAAGATAGATAAACGGCACTATATCTTGGGTTTTCGAATAGCCCGATCAGTTCCTCATCAATAGATTAGAAAAATTTTAACATTTGCCTTACACTTATTATATTAGCTATGAATAATGAAGGTTTTGAAAAGAAGAAAATTCTTGTTGTAGAAGATGATGAAAAGCTGTTGCGGATCATTCGTTATCATTTAAACCAAATGGGTTTTAATGACATTACTGATTCTGAAAACGGCGATGATGCGTTGAAGACCTTGCATGCAAGCAGATTTGACCTGATCATTACGGATTGGCATATGCCAGGTATGGACGGATTAGATTTTTTTAAAACGTTAAAGAATGATGAAAATTTGAAAAGTATTCCTGTTTTAATGATTACAGGAGAAGCTCAAAGAGAAAAAATGATCCAGGCTTTGAGTAATGGTATCAAGCATTATTTGGTTAAGCCGTTTGAGGGTAAGGACCTAAAAAAAGAAATTGAAGTATTGCTTGGAATAAAATTGCAGAATTAGTTGCTTTGTTTATTGCTCAAGATAATTGGCTAAGAATTGCCATAACGATTAAAAATAAAACCTCCAGCCAATTCAATTAATAAACTCCCACCAATTTTATAGTTCTTAGAAACTTCTAAGTTTGTTTTTCTGGCAGTAAAATGGGACCTGTCGAAATAATATCTGGCTAATAGTTTTCCTGCTTTTTCTCAGAAAATTAAAGATAAGTTTTTTGAGGGAATTTAAATAAAAACCCTCTTCCAATAAATGGAAGAGGGTTATGAAAAAGTCCTTGGCAGGAAAATTTTTTCAAATTAATTGAGGGACAACTCAAAGTTTAAGATTTAATCCTCCGAATAAAAGGAATCATCATATTCTAATTCTGGAAATTGGGCTTTTAAATTTTTGCCATTTTTATTAGAGATTTGAATATTTTTATTTGCGGAATTATAAAACTTATCCCAGTATTGTCGGCTTAGCAACTTAGATGAAACTTCTTTTCTGAATTTTCCTTTTCGGTTAAATATTTTTACTGGATAGAACATGTCATCCTCCCTGAATTGCATTTTGTAATTTGGATGGGTTCCTTAAACTGAGAGTTGTTGTCCTGGTAATTATTTATTTTGGAGCAGGCCTCTTCTGGTTGACCCATTGTCTAAGAAGATAATAAGAAATTAGAATTAAAAATGGGTTAATGTAATATTAAAATTTCTTAATATTTCCTCAAAAGTAAATAAGATCAGTGAGATATAATGTAAAGCCGCCTCAAATATTTATATGTCTTTGGGAAACAAAAACTTTAAGAGGTTTTTATATAACTTATTGTAATTTAAGGGGTTATAGTGAAAATAGGTGGGCCCAACTTTTGGGGTAGAAAATATTTAAATTTAAGTGGATTATTTTACTTTTAGTGAAAAATTGATAATATTGATAATGCTTATCATTACTATTTAATTTGAGGTAACTGTGTCAGAATTCATTAAAACCGAAAATATTTATTTAAGCATGAAGATTCTAGCTAATCCTTTAGACTTAGATCAGTCTTTAAGTATACGAGATGGATTGAGTATTAATAAGAAACCTTGTGTTTCAAAACCAATATTAAAGGCCATTCAAAAATATAGAAATTTACATAAGGAAAGTAATTTTATCTATAATTGAAAGAGAATAAGCTGATAGGGAATCCAGGTTGGGATTAGTTTAATCTTGCAAAATATTAGCCCAACAAAAAATAATTTCTTGATACTAAAAGTATAAATCGAGTCGACGGTAATATGAAATTCCCAATATTGTCCCGCTTCATCAGTTCACGTAGGTAATATTAGTCTTAATTGACGCTTGGTAAAATAATGGTAACAGTTGTTCCTTTACCGGGCTGGCTTTTTATGTCAATTTCTCCTCGATGACTCTTCAATATTCTTGAAGATAAAGTTAACCCTAATCCTTGTTGCTTCAAAGCTCCTTTAGTGGTGAAAAATGGGTCAAAAATTGAATTTTTGATTTCAGGAGGTATCCCACAACCATTGTCTTGGATATAAATTTTTATTTTTGAATCCTCACGCTCTGTGGCAATTAAAATTTTTCCATTTGTGTTGGAAATTGCTTCAAGGGCATTTTGTAATACGTGGCTTATTACTTGTTGCAATTGATAAGAAGCTCCCTGAACATGAGGAGAATCTTTAACAAGTTTTTTCTCTAATTCAATTGATTGATTTTTAATTTCCGAATTTTTTTCCTCTATGGACTTTTCCAAAATTTGATGGAGGTTGAGAGATTTGATTTCATCTTGAGGGAGATTTTGGAAACCTTTTATTTTTTCTACTAGCTCAGATATCCTGTTACATTCATTTATTGACAAGCGAATTAGACCCTGATGAATTTCTTCCATTGGAACCAATTCAATTACCTGATGGAGCAAAGTCTTAATTCCCTGGATAGGCTGATTTATTTGATTTGAAAGCGAGTTTGCCAGTTGATTTGCAGCTTCTAATTTTTCTTGGCGAATAATTTTTGATTGGCTGTTTTTAAATTCTATAGCCTGTTTTTCCATTAATTGTTCCATGTCTTTTTGAACTCGTTCCACTTTTTCTTTTAACTGGTTTTTTAAAGTAGTATCTGTCCAAATAGAACAAGTGGAATATAAAATTCCTGAAGAATTTCGAATTGGGAAATGGATGGTTGAATACGTATGCATACCATCATTATGGAGTATTGATTCTTCAGACTGAACCACAGATCCAGTTTCCAATACCCTTTGATCATTTTGTTTTATTTTGTTAGCTAAAGTTTCGGGAAGGACCTCATTTTCAGTTTTTCCTATTACCTTCTCATTTGAAACCTTAAATAACGCTTCAAATTGACTATTGACCATAGTGTATTTTCCTTCAGTATCTTTTTGGTAAATAATTGCATTGGAGTGGTTTAAGATATCTTGAAGGTGGTCGTTGGATTCTCGGATTTGGCCTTCCATTTGAGTTTGATTTGAAATATCCCTTATAATTTTCAAATAAATTTTTTGATCCCGAACAGGAAAAGTAACAGTAGACGTTTGAGCTGGGAATACAGTACCGTCTTTTTTCTTATAATAATTTAAAGGTTGCTTGAATATTTGACCAAAGTTTGCAGTGTTTCCATTTTCTGCTGGATCTGAATTTTGGGTATCGGTTGAAATATCATTTATGGTCAAACCAAGCAGGTTTTCTTTTGAAAACCCGAACAGTTGGAATGCAGAATTATTGGCTTCCAAAATGGTTTGCTTTGTTGCGTCCATAATCATTACGGCATCTGACTCGGCCTCCATCATATATTTGAGCTTTTCCATTGTTTCAGATAAAGAAATTTCAAGTTCTTTCCTTTTTCTAATATCGTGAACCACTCCCACAAATAAACGACGGTACCCTTGATGTATTTCTCGTACAGCAATTTCCACTGGGAAACAATACCCATCTTTATGTTTAGCCACAAATTCCTTAGCGGGTCCATTGACTAAATTGGATTTCCCAGTGGACAGATAGTTGTTGATATAATTTTTATGTTCTTTTGAATAGGGTTCAGGCATTAAAGCGCTTAAACTTTGCCCAACTAAGTCATTTGAAGAAAAACCAAATATAGTTTCTGCCGCTTCATTAAAAGATTGAATGATCCCATTTTCATCTATAGTAATGTATCCATCCACTGCTTTTTGGACTATGCTCTGAAAGGTTAATTCTTTTTCTTTTAAGTCTTTTATTTTATTGTTCAAAGAAGTGATATCTTGGCCCAAGGCATAGATTCTTGTAGCAGATTGATCACTACTTACTCCCTTAATTAGAGTCCACTTAAAAAATCTTTTTTGTGAACCATGCGTGTTCCATTCACATTCAAATTCAGCCGTGGAGTGATTTTTGAGGCTATGGATTATAGTCTCTGGTGGAACCGATAGGGATGAACTGTTGCAAAGAGTTTCAAAAAATTCCTTTTGAAGGGTATGCTCTTTTTCCCAATTGTATGTTGTTTGTGAGTAAGGATTATAATCTAATATCTTATAGTTTTCGGAAAGGGTTACATAACATAATTCCAGTTTTGATAATGTTGAGAAGTAATGTTCATTCAATTGTTTGATTTGGTTGTTTTGAGCTTCGGAAGGTATTTCATGAATATAACCTATTATATGATCCAATTGACCGGCTGAATTTTTAATGGCGGTTAAGCGAATATTTCCGAAAATCATTTGCCCTAGTGAATTTTTAAAAGTAAGTTCATTATGAAAAGAAGGGCATTTTTCAAAAATAGCTTTTAATTCATCTGGAGTTGGAATAGTACTATTTCCTTTTAGAATAGAAGAAAAGTTATTTCCAATTGCCTGTTCAGGAGTTAAACCAGTTAAAGCTTCAGCGCCTTGGTTCCAGGTTACCACTTGGCCTATAGAATTTAAGGTAAAAACAGGTAAGTTAATTTGATCTAATTGACCTGCGATTTTTTTGAGTTGAGATATATTTTGATCTTTTGATTTCAATGATCGATCTTTATCTTCAATTGTTTTCTTTTGACCCTCAATATAATCTGACTTTTCTTCTATAATATGTGTTTTATCTTCTATTTGTTGTTTTAGTTGCTGCGTAGTGAAGGCTAGATTCTGATTTTCTTGTTGAATCAGTTTCAAAGAATCATTTGCTTCATTCAATTGGTTAGTCTTTAAATGAAGGTTTGCATTTAAGACCTGAACCTGCTGAAGTTGTTCTTCCATTTGGGTATTTTTTTGGATAGAAATTTCTTTTTCTTTTCTGACTTGATCTAGCTCATCCTTGATTTTTGCAACTTCCTCATCTTTGGCTTTTAGAGAATTTTCTAGACTAAATTTTTCTTCCTCCATTCTCTCTAAAGAAATTTGATGTTTACTGAAGTTTTCCCTTTCAATGTTTAAATTGTTAATGATCTGACTTTTATTTTTAACTTCAGTATTTAAATTCTGAATGGCTTGATCTTTGATTTTTATTTCCGAATTCAGCTTTTCATTTACATTTTCTATGGAAATAATTTGATCTATTTTTTCTTTATTGTCGCCTAATTGTTTCTGCAGATTATGAATCTGGCTATTTAATTCTTCATTTTCCTTTTTTATTTTTGAAATCAATTCTTTGGAGCTTTGGAGTTCTTTGTTTTGAATTTTATATTCTTTTAATTGATTTCCTTGCTCTTCAATAATACGTTGGGACTCTTCAAAAGAATTTTTTATTTTTCTTAGCTCATTTATTTCTAACTCTAGCTCTGATTGAGTTTCATTCAGAGAGCTGAATTCTTCCTCCTTTTGATTGACTAAGTTTTCATGATCGGTCAATTTGGCATTTAGTTTGGCTTTTTCTGATTTCTCATGGTTGATTTGTTCAGTTAGATTTTTAACAGAAAGTTTTGATTCTTCCAGGCTATTTTCTAGCTCTTGAATAGTGTTTTTTGAATTCTGAAGTTCTGATTCTGAAGTCTTTAATTTAAATTGAATATCAGAAAACCGACCATCGACATTTGTTGTATCTTTTAATTTCTTTTCTAGGTTGGCTTTCTTTTCTTGTACCTCATGCAATTCTTTTTTTAATGTTTCCAGTTCTTTAGAGTTTTCTTGATCACTTTGTGGAACCTTGGATCGCTCCAGTTCTAATTCGCTTTCCAGTTTGGATTTTTCTTCCAGCGCTGCTTCAAGCTCTTTTTTGACTAATTTAAATTCGGATGATGACGTTTCTTGAATTTTAGGTGTAGTATCTTTGAATTCCTTTTCAGTAATAAGAATTTTACTTAAGGCTCTTGACATAACTTTTAATAATGCGATTTCCTCATTATCCCATTGTTTCTCTTCGGAGGTTTTTTCAAATCCTAAATAACCGAATGGTCTTCCCTTGTGAGTTAAAGGAATGGAAATCAATGATTTAATTCCCTGGCTACTAAGAACTTCCTTTTCCACATTAGCCTTGGGAGGGAAATCGTTTAGACTAGGAATATGTATTATCTCATTGTTTAATAATTTAGTTTTAAACCATGGGAATGTATCTAGATCAATTTTTTCTTCAGGATTAGCCGAAAGCCCAGGATCCTCTTCAATCCACAAGTGAGAATTGGACATGGTTGCGTTATCTTTTGAAAATAAAAATATAAAACCTTGGTTTGACCGTGTTAGGGTTCCAAAAGTTTTTAAAGTTGCATTTATTCTTTTGTTTATTTCATCTTTATTTTTATTTGAATGGGTTGGAAAACTAATAAGGGTTTTTTCCAATTCAAACCAAAATTTAAATCGTGCCTTAGTTCGAGCATTTTTTAAAACTTCTTTATGATATTTTTTCTTGTTTTGCTTTAAAACTTCATTTAATTTTTTGATTTTAGCATTGTTATTATCATTGCTTATAGGAGTTGGGGGAATTTCAGTTTCTGAAGGCACTAATTGACCGGAGATAATAGAATAGCTTATTTTTCCAGATTGATCATAAATGGTAGAGGTTTGGAATTTCACGGTTACTTCATCTGAATCTTTTTTTAAAATTGGGCAATGGAAGTAATCAAGCAACTTGGTTTTGTCATTCGAAAATTTAGTGAAATTATTTAAAGTTGTTTCTTGAGATGATTCTGGAATCAGAGTTCTAATCCAATTTTTACCAATTAAATCACTTTCGGTATAGCCCAAATCCTTTAGCGTTTTAGCATTTGTTTGAGTGATTTTATTAAAATTATCTACAATTAAACAAAGGGAGGAGTCCGCACTAAAAATAGCTTTTGTAAAATCTTGTTCTTTTTTCAGTGTATCCTGAGTTTGGCCCAATTCTTTTAAACTAGTTAATATTTTTCTGAAGGGGAAAATAAGGGATATTCCCACGGCAGTTAATCCAACTGCAATTACTTTCCAATGCTCTATTGTGGTTTTGGAAAAGTTGTAATTAAATACTGAATTTAATAGCCAGCCTTCAATAAAAAATTCCCAAACGGTTAATAAAACAAACGTAATAAGTATTATGAGACCTAAAGAGATATACATCTGGTCTTTATTGTTTTTCATTCAAATTTTCCTTTTTAATGTCTGTTTTTTAACAATAAAGCATATTGGTGTAATAAATATCTTTGCGAAATGGAAATTCTTGAAAAGACCTATGAGATCTTTAATTAGGAATTTCCCTTTACTATTAGCCGGTAATAAAAAGCCTATTATGGCCAAAAAATAATTGCGAGCAAAATATTTGATTATGTTTAGATGAAATTAGTATAGAAGATAAGGTCTTTAAAAGCAACTTGTTACAAGGGGAATTGGAGGAAGGAAAAAAGGTTTTAAGGGGAAAATAAGTTCATAAATATTTAATTAAAAGTGTAAATGTAAATTTAATTGAAAAGAATTGTTAGAAAATTAATTAAGGAATGCTTTGGATTTTGGAATTAATCAATATTGATTGGGATGTTGAGTTTTTTGAATCAAGACCTTAACCTATTATTGGGGCAGGTTGTTAAAAGGGAAAATATGCCATTAATTTCAAAAAAATCATCTGACAACGCTAAAAATAAGTGTAAATCAGAAGATCTCAATCCGGGTTTGGGTCATTCATCCCCCATAAATGATGAAAGCAATGATAAAGAAATTGAATTTAATTTTGAGGATAGTACAGAAGGGCAAGATGATCGTAAATCTAAATCGGATGAAATTAGGAAAAAAAGTGGTGGGAGAAGGATATCCGACCGCATCAAACCAATTTTAGCTCAAATTGTTTCTATTGTATCTTCTGAAAGTATTAATGAAGCTTTTTTCAATTTGTCGGATGAGTTAAAAGAATTTTTTGACTGTGAAAGTTTAGTTATTTATTCAGTTGATAATAAAAGAAAGGAATTGTTCTCGAGAAATTTAATTAACGAAGAAATTGAAGAGAAAAGACTTCCATTGATGGAGTCTAATTTACCAGGATACTCCTTCCTTAATGATATTTCTTTAGTAATTAATGATGCTTATGATCCTGAAGACTTAAAACGCTACCACGGACTTTCCCATGATCCCGAGTGGGATTCTAGACTAGGTTTCAAGACCAAAACTGCTCTTGTGGTTCCCATTCATTTTGAAAACTCCGCAATTGGGGTTTTGGAAATTATTAATAAAATTGATGGAGCCCTCTTTTCAGACCAATTTGTAAAGTTAGCTAAAGAGTTTTCGATGCATCTTGGTACTTCTTTGGGAAAACTGGAGTTAGAAGAAAAGAAAGAAAAAATTCAGAATTTAAGCTTAATAATTCAAAAAGCCACTACCCTAGAAGACATTCTCTTTTCTACACAGCAGCCATTGGAAGAACTATTTAGTGCCGATTTTGTGGCTATTTATTCTATAGATAATAACAAGAATGAGGTTGTCACAAAAGTTAATTCGCCCGAAGGGTTGAAAGAATTTAGGTGTCCAATTTCTCCAGATAATATTCCAGGATGGTCCGCATTAGAAAAGAGAATGATCAATGTCAGTGATGCATATTCTCAGGAAGAACTAAGTCAATTCCATCCAGATTTGAAATTTGAAGGTGGGATTGATGAGAATGAAAAAGAAAAAACAAAGGCTATGCTGTGCTGTCCAATGATTCACGAGAATAAGCTCTATGGAATTCTTCAAGTATCCAGAAGGCAGTCAACTGAACCATTTGATAATAATCATGAAAAAAATATTATTTCAATCGGGCAAATGTTGGCAATTGCTTTTTTTAATAATTCTAGATTTTTAAAAAACAAGCCAACAAAATTTAGTTTTTTAGTAAGTAATGGTTTGATTGCCCCGGAAGAATTACAAAAAGCTATATCCACAGCCAGAAGAGAAAGAGTAGATGTTGAACGAATTTTAATTGACTCCTATAATTTAAATCGTGAGGACTTGGGTCGTTCCCTTGAGTACTTTTATGGGATTCCATATTTTGGTTACAATTCTGATACCCTCCTTCCTAAAAGAGTTTTTTCGGGATTAAATAAGAAACATTTAATTAAAAACCATTGGGTTCCAATACAAAATGAAGACCGTTTTGTAGTGATTTTGGTAGATGACCCTTCCGATATGGATAAAATTCGAAGTATTAAAATGATTTTTCCTAAAAAGGAGATCCAGTTTCGGGTAGCACTTAAAATTGATATTTTGGATTTCTTATTAGGAACCTCCGGTGAAAATATAGAAGAGAATATTGAGCCAGAACCAACTGATGATGAAAATGTTTCTTCTCTCTTGCAGTCATTGATGAGTGAAGATGATAATGTTGGAGTTGTAGAAGATGAAGATGAAGAAGAAAGTTCCATCACTGAAAAAGACAGTTCCATTGTTCGATTAGTGAATAAAATTATCACTGATGCTTATGATTTAGGTGCTTCCGATATACATGTGGAACCAGGTGTGGGTAAGGCAGAATTATTGGTTAGATATCGTAAAGAAGGTGAGTGTGATGTTGTTGAGAAAATTCCTTCGGTGTATAAACAAGCTTTTATTTCTAGATTGAAAATAATGTCAAAATTGGATATTGCAGAAAGAAGACTTCCTCAGGATGGAAAAATTAAAATGAAGTACGGCTCAAAGACTATTGAGCTAAGGGTTGCCACCTGTCCTACTGTTGGAGGGAATGAAGATGTTGTAATGCGTATCTTAGCTGCCAGCAAACCAATATCCCTTGATCAAATGAGATTTACCGAGAGAAATGAGAAATTATTAAAAGATTGCATAGTTAAACCCTATGGTTTGGTTTTAGTCGTGGGTCCTACTGGATCAGGAAAAACCACAACGCTGCATTCTGCACTGGGATATATAAACACCCCTAAAAAGAAAATATTAACTGCCGAAGATCCGGTGGAAATTACCCAACCAGGTTTAAGGCAGGTACAAGTTCATGGGAAAATAGGTTTGGATTTTGCTCGTGCGATGAGATCTTTTTTGCGATGTGACCCTGATGTGATTATGGTTGGTGAAATGCGAGATGTTGAGACCTGTTCAATCGGATTAGAAGCATCCCTTACAGGTCATTTAGTATTTAGTACTTTGCATACGAACTCTGCTCCGGAAACTGTTGTTCGTTTGATTGATATGGGAATGGATCCGATAAATTTCGCGGACGCTTTAATAGTAGTTCTTGCCCAACGTTTGGTGCGAACCCTTTGCTCGAAGTGTAAAGAAGAGTACCATCCTGAAAAAAGTGAATATGACTTTTTAGTGGAACAGTATGGCGAAAAATATTTTGCTAAAACTGGAATTGAATATAACTCTGATTTGAAGTTGATGAGACCGGTAGGATGTTCTAAATGCGGGAACACGGGTTATTCGGGGCGTCTCGGATTGCATGAACTATTGGAGGGGACGCCTGAGATGAAACGACTAATTATGAAAAAATCTCTGGTTGAAGAAATTCGAGAATTAGCTATGGATGAAGGGATGACGACGTTGAAACAAGATGGAATCCTAAAAATTTTTAATGGGTTTTGTGATTACAACCAAGTTGCTGCTGTATGTATGGTTTAAGTAAGTGAAAAAAATATGAAAAACATAAATGTTTCCGAGTTAATTGAAGGGATGGTTTTATCTAAAGATGCGGTTGATATTCGGGGAAGAGTCATTTTATCCGCTGGAAATTATATTAAAGATAAGCATATAAAAATTTTTAAAAGCTGGGGTATTAGTAAGGTTTGTATTGAAGGAGACCTTAAAAAAGAGAATAGTCAAAAATCCTGCGACAAAAAGGATCCTCGAATAACTGAGTTGGTCGAAAAAGAAATGAAAGAATTGTATAAGTTTACAGACAAAAGGCATCCAGCTATTAAAGAACTATTTGACCTGTCCACAGAAAGAAAAACTGAGAAGATGATGAAAAATGACCAATAAGTTGTTTTCTTGTCCTAAAGAAATAATTTGTTCTTCAGGAGATATGGCAACACTTCCTTCCATTTACCAAAAAGTAAATGATGCGGTTGAAAATCCTGAATCCTCTTTTTCTTCTATAGCAAAAATAATAAGTGGCGATCCTGGTTTGTCCGGAAGATTATTGAATATAGTTAATAGTTCCTTTTACGGACTTAAAAATCAAGTGGAGACTATTACACATGCAATAACAATAATTGGGTCGGCGCAATTAAGAGATTTGGTTCTTGCGACCACCATTATAGAAAAATTTAAGGGGTTTCCGGAATCCCAAATAAATATGAAAATGTTTTGGATCCATAGTTTGGCGTGTGGATTAGCTGCGCGGATTATTGCAACCTTATGCAGGCAACCAAATACCGAAAGATTTTATGTGTTAGGAATTCTTCATGATTTGGGAAGGCTGGTAATGCTTACTGCCATTGAAAAAGAGATGAATGAAGTATTTCGATTCTCAAAACAGGAAGGAATTTTATTGCATAATGCTGAAGAAGAAATATTAAATTTTAATCATTCTGATGTGGGCGGTGAATTAATTCATTCATGGGAACTCCCAAACTCTTTTCGTGTTGCAGTAACAAATTATCATAATCCGAGAAAAGGAGTATCATTTGAAATTGAAACTGCCGTTTTGCATTTTTCTGATATTTTGGTTCATGCAATGGAAGTAGGTTCTTCCGGCGAAATTCATGTCCCTCCTATGGATGGAAAAGCCTGGGAAACAATCGGACTGCCATCAAATTCTCTTCCCAAAATTGTCAATTTACTTGAAATCCAAATTGTAGATTCCATGCAAATGTTTCTGAGATAGAGAAATGAAAGAAAAAGTCATTAAACCTATTTGGAAGAATAAAGAGAATGTCCGCATAGAATACCTAGAGAGTTTGGCGCGATGGTATTTGTACAGCTTTGAAATTTTAGTTTCTCTGGAAGAGCAATACCATGATGAAAACTCTGAACGAAATCCACTAAAAATATTAAATAAATCTAGTGACCATATTAAGAAAATAATTAATTTTGAAAGCTTTGCATATTATCTAGTTAATGAAAATTCTCAAGAATTTGTGTTAACTCATGTCTTCCCGGAATCTAAAAAAGAAGTAATTGAAAAGTTGGTCAATCAGCATATTGCAGATGGTAAGTTTGCTTGGGCAATAAATCAAAATGCGCCAATTTTATCAAAGTCCATTAATGGGAAAAAAGATTTTGTGTTTCACGTTCTAGCCACCAAACGAAGGGTTCGTGGAATGTTTGTAGGAATTATTAATAGTCAGAAAAATAATATTGAAGAAAGAATTAAATATCCATTGTCTATTATTCTGCAAAACACAGCAAATGCCATAGAGAGTTTAGAACTATATCAATTGTTGGAGTGGGAGAACAAAAATTTAGAAAAAAAAATAAACTCACGGACTAAAGAGCTGGAAATCAGTCTGAAAAAAGTTGAAGAAGAGGTCGCCTACCGAAAAATTGCTGAAGAATCGCTTTGGTTTGCAAAAGAGTCTGCTGAGTCAGCCACAAGGTTAAAAAATGAGTTTCTCGCCAATATGTCACATGAACTGAGGACCCCATTAAACTCAATTTTGGGATATAGCGAGATGTTGCAGGCGGAAGCTCAAAAATTAAACCGAAATGATTTGATCCAAGATTTAAAAACAATTGACTCAGCTGGAAAACATTTGTTGAGTTTAATTAATGATGTTTTAGACATGGCTAAATTTCAATCGGGACGATTGAAATTAGAAATTGAAACTTTTTCCATTTCCAACTTAATAAACGAGATCGTTTCTACTCTTAACCCAATAGCCCAAAAAAATGGAAATACATTACGTTTTAACGGAAAAGATGAACTGGGAAGAATTTCTTCGGACATAACCAGAGTTAGGCAAATATTTTTGAATGTTGTGGGTAATGCATGCAAGTTTACTCAAGACGGAGAAATAATTATTAATGCTCACTGGGAAGAAGAAGATAATAATTCAAAGTTGATTATAGCTATTTCCGATACTGGAATTGGGATGTCCCCAAAGTTAACCAAAAGGGTTTTTGACGAATTTTATCAGGGAAGAAAAACGAAGGATAAAAAAGATGGCGGCACGGGTTTGGGCCTTTCAATTAGCCGGCAATTGGTTGTTTTGCTTGGAGGGAATATTAATGTAGATAGCGAATTAGGGAAGGGATCAGTTTTTACTATTTCATTACCAAAGGATTACAATAAGGCTGAAAATTATAAAGAAAAACAAATCCAACCGAATAATGAAGTTAGTAGAGTTGAGCCTAACTATGAAAAAATGGGAAGTCAGGAGCAAATAAATTTTGATGGGAAAAATGAAAAAGTACTTGAAACATCAAAAGTGAAAACCTTCAAACCTGTTCTATTTGTAAAAGATAATATTGAATCCTATTCGGAAATTAAACCTTTTCTATTTAAAAAAGGATATTATCCCATATTTGCTCTAAACCCAGAGGAAGCTTTATTAAAAACGATGAATATTAAACCATTTTTTATTGTGTTTGATATGAGGAAAACAGGTTCTTATACGTCCGATAATCTAAATGAGTTTGTAAATCATCCCAATTTAATAGACGTTCCTGTTTATATCCTTGCAGATTCAAAATTTATTAAAACTAATAGTTACCCTTCACATGTAATATTTCTTAAAGGCAATTTGAATATAAAAAGAATGCAAGAAATAATTAAAAATCTTAAAAAAGTTCAATTAAAGTCTCCCATACTTTTAGTAGAAAAAGATCCTATAAATCAGGCAATGTTAGATAGAGTATTTAAAAACGAAGGATGGAATGTTGTTCTAAAGTCCAATGGGAAAAAAGCTTTAGATTATATTCAAAAGAAAAAGCCATCCTTAATTATGACAGATATGTCAATGGATGAAATGAGTGGTGTGGAATTTATAACTAAACTTAGAAAGAATAAGAGTCTGGATAAAACACCGTTAATAGTTTTTACCGCTAAAGAAATAACAGGTGAAGAATATAATTCAATAAAAAATTCTGTGCAAAGATTTATTTATAAAGGTAATTGTACGCGAGATGAATTAGTTAATGGTGTTATGGAAGTAGTTGCAAGATAAATTTCAAAAAAAATTCAACTATAGCCTTATTTTTTGCTGGAGGACGCATTTGGTAAGGGATGCTTGTAGTAAAAAATACTTTTGTTGCTAGTTTTTAAGGCATAGCGATCCTTTGGGGTAGCGGGTTTCCTCAGTGGCAGTAGCTTGAATTTCCAACTTACAATTTTCCCAGAATTATGTGGTCCTCCTTCTATTAACAGTCCTCCCTGATTTGGATTGTTCACTAGAGTAGATGAGTTGGGATCTCCTTCCTGATATGGAAGTAGTTGCAAGATAAATTTCAAAAAAAATTCAACTATAGCCTTATTTTTTGCTGGAGGACGCATTTGGTAAGGGATGCTTGTAGTAAAAAATACTTTTGTTGCTAGTTTTTAAGGCATAGCGATCCTTTGGGGTAGCGGGTTTCCTCAGTGGCAGTAGCTTGAATTTCCAACTTACAATTTTCCCAGAATTATGTGGTCCTCCTTCTATTAACAGTCCTCCCTGATTTGGATTGTTCACTAGAGTAGATGAGTTGGGATCTCCTTCCTGATATTGATAAACCCAACCATAGATATTACTTATCGTTCTGCTGGTATTATTTTTTATTTTGAAAATGATATGTTTTCGATCTTTTGTCAATTTGAAGTTTGGAGAATAGGAGATAAATCCCAAATGGATTAAGTCTTGTTGGACTTCATTTTGTTTGCCCTCAAGTTCAAAGGGTACAAATAATAATGCTAAACAAAATATGAAAACCTTAGTTAAGCACTTAAAATAAAGGGGAAAACATTTCATGGTCATTGACTTGGGAAAAAATAAAATTAATTTTTAAAATAATTAACAACTCCCTTACACTTAATAATATAAAGGATTAATTGGAATAATAGAATTATTATGAACGAAGTTGCGGAAATCGAAAATAAAAAGCAGGAATCTACTCCAGAAAAAAAAGAAAAGGTAGATAAAAAGTCTTCTGAAAAAAAGACTAAGCCAACCGAAAATACCCGGCCAAAAGTCCTCGTGGTGGATGATGAGAAGAAAATTTTAATTGTTGCAAGAAAAATTTTTACTTCGGCAGGTTTTGAAGTAATTATGTGTGAGCATCCTGAGGAAGCATTAGAGGTAATTACCAATCAAGGCCCTATTCCTGTGATTTTATCCGATAATCGTCTTCCTATAATGAGAGGAACGGAACTTCTAGAAAAAGTGAAGCTTCTTTCACCTAATACAGTTCGTATTCTAACCACGGCTTTTTATGATAAACAACTTATTGAAGATATAGTAAATAAAGCTGAAGTTTTTCGATTTCTAAAAAAGCCAATTGATTTTAAGCAAGCCGTAGATATTGTTCAACAAAGTGTTGGGCAATATGAGCTTAATGTCCTTAATGAAAACTTGAAAGGGGATATCAGTAAAGCTAAGGTTCAATATGAAAAGTTAGAAGAGGAAAAAGAATCTATTTTTGCAAAGCTGGGAAATCAAAAAAAGTTTTCTAAGATGTTGGTTGGTATTATGGTACTAGTGATTTGTGTTTCAGTGGGTTTTACTTATTTTTTAAATTTTGCGCATGAGACTCAATTAGAAGAAACTAAAAAAGTTTTTGGTGATTGGGTTTTATATGAAGACGGTACTGCTTTGGACAGTGTACATGACTTGATGTGGATGACTAAGGATTTTAGAAATTTTGAACGTCGTAATCCCAAATCTTGGGAAGAGGCCTTAAAGTGGGTTGATAAAATTAATAAAAGTAGATTTGCTGGGTATAATGACTGGAGAGTCCCAACAATAAAAGAATATCAACAAACTTTTGATCCGGATAGGACAAAGTTAGCTTTTGATAAAAATAAGGATTATCCCGTAGGATACCCAAAAGTTTTTGCAGATGGGGGAGGGTATGGATTCTGGTCAAGCGAACAGGTTGGAGAATCTTCTGCTCGGTATTTTTTCTTTATCGGAGGTTACGAGAAAACCGTGAAGAAGAGTTATAATAGCCCTACAATGAGCGTACGTTTGGTGCGTTCTGCAAAATAAATTTTGAACCACTAGTATTTTTTATATCATTTTCTTTTTGAATCTCATTCCAAATTAATTCAGCGAGTTGGTTATTTTCCACTAATTGTTTTACCTTTAAAATTGCTGATGCCGTAAAATCTTTTTTTTGGAATAATTTTCCTTTGCCTGTAGATATCTCAGCTATATCCCGTTTTTCTTCCCAATGATTTAAAATATTGATCATCAATTTAGTTCCTAATAATATTGTTTTTCCCATCAGTGTTTGCTCATCATCTTGTTTTTCAAGCGTAATTTTTTTTTGACTTAAAATTTTCCCGCCGTCTATTTTTTTATTTACAAGGTGAATGGTTGCACCCAAACAGTCCAATCGCTTATCATGTATTGGCCAGAAGTTACAAGAAGAACCTCTGTAATACTGTGGCAGTCCAACATGCAAATTAATGATTTTATCCGAGTACTTTTCTAACAAATTTGGACCGATTAGACTACTTCCAAAAATTGCAATTACATCTGGGTTGATTTTCTCAAATTGTTTAAAAATTTGATCTGAATTAATTTGTCCACAGGGAATTAAAAATTTTTCTGGATCGTTTTTGGGGATAATTGTTGCATTAGGAGTAAACCATTTCTTTTCAAAGTTTGCCCGCCGTCTAAAAAACCATTCCCAGACAACTTTTTCTTTAAATGTTAATTGCGGAGGTTCAGGATAAAACGTATTCTCAATAAAAATAGCAGAAAGTTGAATATGGAAATTTAACTGACTTATAAAGTATTGGTGCCTTAAATCAGGACCAGAAATTATTGCAATTTTAGGAAAGTGAAAATCTTTCAAAATGGATATCTCTTAAAAATTTTGAAAAGGTTATAATAATACTTAATTTTAATCAATTTAAAGCATTTTTAGTTTTTATTTGATTGAAAATGCCTGCCAAATCAATCTGTCAAAGGACCTGCCATTGTTGAATGTAATTTGGTTTTTATTTTTTATTCTGGGTTTTATTTTTGCTTGTTTGAACTATTTCTTTTATGGGCAAGATGATATTTTTTCACAAATCATTGATTCTATATTCAAAATGTCAAAAGTTTCCTTCGATATTTCTTTGGGCCTCGTTGGAATCATGGCGTTTTGGATGGGAATCTTCAAGATTGGCGAAAGAGGAGGAGTTCTTCTTTTAATTCAAAAGGCCTTTAGACCTCTATTAAATAAAATATTTCCAGATGTTCCCAAGGATCACCCCGCTTTTGCAGCTGTTATCATGAATATGGCTGCTAACTTTTTGGGATTAGATAATGCGGCGACTCCTCTAGGTTTAAAAGCGATGCAAGAACTACAGTCTATTAATCCACGAAAGGATGAAGCAAGTAATTCGCAAATACTATTTTTAGTTTTAAATACTTCTTCTCTGACTTTTTTCCCAGTCACAATCTTTGCCTATCGGGCACAACTGGGAGCCATAAACCCCACGGATGTTTTTCTTCCCATTTTATTAGCTACCAGTTCTTCAACACTTGTTGGTTTGTTAACAATAAGTTTTTTTCAAAAAATTAATTTGTGGGACCGAGTCGTTTTAGTTTATTTAGGAGGATTCTTAGTTTTTATAGTCAGTGTCATTTTTTTTCTCTCTCGAAAAAATCAGGCAGAGGTTCAAGAAATTTCCAGCCAATTGAGTAATTTCTTTTTATTTCTGGCCATTATCAGTTTAATTTCTATTGCGTTATGGAGGAGAATTGATGTTTATAACTCTTTTATAAAGGGAGCTAAGCAGGGTTTATGGGTCGCTATAAAAATTGTACCTTACTTAATTGCAATGTTGGTTGCTATTGGAGTTTTTAGAACCAGCGGTGCCTTGGACTTTATTTTGGAAATCGTCCGAACCACTGTTTCAAGTTTAGGGATGGATATACGTTTTGTCGATGCAGTACCGACTGCTCTCATGAAACCATTAAGTGGAAGCGGTTCCAGGGGATTGATGATTGAAACTATGCAAAACTTCGGAGCAGACTCCTTTGCGGGACGCTTAGCATCAATATTTCAGGGAAGTACTGAAACTACATTTTATGTATTGGCTTTATATTTTGGTTCAGTGGGAATTCGTTACTCAAGACATGCTTTATTTTGTGGTCTAGTGGCAGATTTTGCGGGAATAATTGTTTCGGTTTTGGTTTGTTATTTATTCTTCGGATAAAAGCTTAATGGGGTTTTGTTCAGTCCGATTCCATATCACAATTGGCGTGATTTAATTTTTCCAAAAAGATTTCAACAAACTCCTGAATTTGATTTCCATTTCTTGCTGTTAAGACATTGTCGGAAAAATAAATCGATTCATCTAGAGGTTGAACTGCCATTTCCTTTAATTCTTTAATGACCAATTCATTTTCAGGAGCAGCACAAACTCCAGAAATTAATCCGGCTTTAACCAGAACTATAACTCCCATTCCGACACCACCTAAAATACTTCCTGCTCTGAAGTGGTCTGTTAATATTTGTGGTAAGATTTCATCTTTCCAAAGAGATTTGGGCGCACCTTTTCCTCCCAAAACTACAATGCCATTATATTTTCCATGAACCCCAGCCTGTTTATTCCAATCAATGATCATTCCATGGGGAGAATAGGAAGTTTTTGACATTCCTTTACTTTCTTTGCCACTTTTAGAAAGAACAACTATTTTACAATTTCTTGATTCGAGTAACTTAAGTAAAGGGAATAATTGGTCTTCATTAAATTGGTTGTTGGGGATTGCGACCAGAATATTGAACATTATTTAAGGGAAAAGGTTTAAATTAACTTTCTGAAGGAAAATTTTGCTGCCAGGCTTCGAAACCCCCGATTAAACTGTGGACATCCTTAAATCCGCTCTCCATAAAATATTGGGCAGCCCCTTGACTTGAAATTCCATGGTAACAACAAACGACTAAAGTTTTATTTTTATCGGCGGAACTAATGAAATTCTCCGCATTGTCTTGATTTAGATTGATTGCATTTGGAATATGGGCCATAGAATATGAGGCTGAATCTCTAATATCAACTATATTGGCGGACCCGCTATCCAACAATTCTTTAGCCTTGTTTACATCTATTTGACTCACTGGGGACATTGCGCACTCCTAAAATATTATCAATTAGCTATTAGATGAAAAAAAGGGACCCAGGTTTTTATATTTGTGGTTAAAAAACTTCATGGAGAATAAATAAAATTTGTTAATATATACCCTCATTAAATTCAATGGCCTGAAAGTCCATTTTTTTAGATTGCTGAAAGGGGAAATTTCCATGGCAAATTCGGAACAATTAGATTTATTGAAAAATAACTCTGAGGAATGGAATACTTGGAGAGAAAATAATCCTGACGAAAGTATAGATCTTTCCGAAGCAGACCTTCGGGGAATTAAGTTAATAAAAGTAAACTTAAAAGGCGCTAATCTGCAGAATGCCAAACTCCAGTTTTCTAATCTCAGTGGTGCTTTGATGGATGGGGCTGACTTAGAAAAAGCACGTTTACAAGAGGCTAATTTGAATGGGGCTCAATTAAACAATGCTAACCTGAAAAATTGTAATTTGATGGAATCCAGCTTGGATAACGCGAATCTGGAAAATGCAGATGTGCAAGGTTCCCAGTTTAATGAAGATGTTATGTTTGTGAAAACTAATTTAAAAGGCGCAAATCTTTCGGATGCTTCAGGCTTAAGTCTTATGCAGATTCAAATGGCTATAATTGACAAAAGTACAAAACTTCCGGAATATTTAAGTGATGATATGGAAGATGAAGATTTTTTAAATAGTATGTTGTAAAAGGATTTTTTATAGACATATTTTATTTTATACAATTCTTTTAAGCAGGCAGCCAGCCAGACATAACACACCTTTGTGCCACAAGGGGAATGAAACTGTTTACATCATTGGATATGAGTGTCATGAATTCTTCAGCGAGGTTTTGATCCTCAAAGCACTCATAAACATCATCAAGAAATCCACCACGCAGTAATGGATGCTCTAAAAATTCACGGCCCGGTCCAGTGATTACCTCTAAGGGCCAGTCTTTTACGACTATCTTTTCCAGGCCAAGTTCATTCAACCATATTTTTACTTGAGAAGCGGAAGGACGTTCTTCAATGTACTCCTCCAATTTGGCTCTTTCATTGGATAGAAATTGCTTTTCCATTTCTTCTCGGACTCGATTCCATAAAGTATCAAACGTTCCTAATGAAGGAAAAGTCAATACTATTTGGCCATTGGGTTTTAAAAAATGAATTAAATTTTTTAAGGCCTCTTTTCGATTGGGACGGAAAAACATAAAAGAAAGGTTTCCTGTTATTCTGTCAAACTGGGGTAGGGAAGGAGGTAAAAATCGCATGTCTCCGACTTCAAAGTTGAGCCAGGGAAACTGGTTCCCTTTTAGGGTTCGTGCTCGTAAAACTTGTCGTTCGTGGATATCGATACCCAGGACCTGCCCTTTGGATCCCACTTGATCAGCTATATAAAATGAAGGTATGCCTCCACCCGCAGCAATATCTAATACAGAAGCACCTTCAAAAAGATCCAGATAATGCAATAATGCTTGCGCAAAGGGGGTGGACCATGGATCCCTTGAAGGGAGCCATTTATTGGAGATAGGATTAAACTTAATTGACACGAATATTTTACTGAATCAAATTATTTAAAAAATTTATTTATAAAGTTTCCTATTTTATAAGGAATATGGGTTTTTGTTTAATAATCTTTAAATCCTCCATCATATTAATTTGAAGATGTTGCTTAATTTTTGAATTGCAAGCCCAATAAAAGTTCTATTTTTAAGGAAATCAAAATTTAGCAGATTATTTTTAGACCCAATTTAAAGGCCAAAAGAATTGTAAATTGCGCCCTTGCATATTGAACATGAGTCAATTGGCAAATCCTCCTGATAAAATCATAATTTCCATTAAAAAAATAAGGCTTTGCAAAACTAAGTGGGTAATAGGGTTATTGGTTGACTAAGAATTATTGTATTTAAAAAATCCATTGTCTCTAATCGGAAAACCATTGTTATTTCAGGAGATAAATAGAGTCTTGTGAAATACCGCAATTTAAATTGGGCTTTAAATGAGAAACTAGGACTTTGGCCCAGGAAGGAAGAAAAAATATTTTATTTAAATATAAAATTACATTAAAAATATAGGTAAATTTTATAATAATATTTAGATTGCTCATTTTTTCTCCTGAAAATTGAAAATTTTAAAAATAGAAAATCAGAATTCACTAAAAAAACAAAATTAACAAATCCATTATTGTTTCAAATGGAGTTTTGATTCTGGTGACATGTTTTTGCTTTTCTTTTTACGAACTTTATAATTTTCGTGAAAAAATTTATGAACAAATGACCAGTATTGGAAATCTAACCGGTATTAACAGCATTGCTTCTCTGGAGTTTTTCGACAAAGGAAGTGCAAATGAAATATTACAGACTTTACAAATTGAACCCACTGTTAAAGTGGCCACTATTTATGATAAATCCAAGAAGATATTTGCCAAGTATAATCCCAATGAAGAAAAAATAACTCTTCCAAGTGAACCATGGGAGGATGGGGGGTACTTCGAGAATGGTAAATTTATTTTGTTTTTACCAATTAAATTAAACTCAGAGCGTCTGGGGACTTTGATGTTAGTTTCAGACTTAGACCCTGTATACGAACGCTTGAAATATTATTCTTTGATCGTAACTTTTGTAATTTTGTTTTCGTTGTTAATAGCCTTTCGACACTCTCAAAGTCTTAAAAAATTGGTAGCACAACCTATTATGGAACTTGCCTCTACAATGAAATCCGTTTCGAAAAGTGCAGATTATTCCATCCGCGCAAACAAAAAACAAACAGACGAAATTGGTGTTCTTTTCGATCAATTTAATTCAATGATAGATAAAATTCAAAAAATTAATATTGATTTAAAAAATTCAAACATTAATTTGGAGAGAAAAGTTGATGAAAGGACAAAAAAGTTAATTAGGGCTCAAAAGGAAGCTGAATCAGCCAATCATTCTAAAAGTTTATTTTTAGCAAGCATGAGTCACGAAATTCGGACTCCATTAAATGGAATTATTGGCTTTGCAGATTTGTCAAATTTATCTCCGAATTTAGACGAAAAATTAAGATCTAATTTAAACTATATTTTAGATAGTGGAAAAAAACTTTTAAACTTTTTTAATAACATAATCGACATTTGTAATTTGGAAACCGGGAGTATTAAGGTCAATAGTGAAAAGTTTTCTTTAAATGAACTATTAAATGAAATTTCTCTTAAATTTAAATCTTTATGCGATCAAAAAAAATTAAATTGGAAATCTGATTTTCCAAAAAATATTCCGGTTGTGAGTATTGGTGATGAAGAAAAAATAAGGAAAATTCTAACCAACATTCTCGAAAATAGTTTGAAATATACCGATTCTGGCGAAATATCATTTAAAGTTATTCAGGAAGATGATTATTTTAAATTCACTGTCCAGGATTCTAGTGAAAACCTTTCTAGCGACCATATTAATGGTATTTTTAATCCTTTCACTCAAAATCAATCTGAAATAGGTAATGGTGAGGCAAATTTAGGTATGGCCATTGCCGTTAAACAATTAGAGTTAATAGATGGAAGTTTAAATATCGAATCCAGTGAAGGTATAGGAACGATTTATACAATAAAAATAAAAATTCCAAAATTTGATAAAAGTAGACTGTCTCCTGTTGCTCCTTAAACCTGGAATTTTCGAATAACTACTGTGTATTTATTATAAGTAATTTAGTTTATTTTTTTTACAGGTTGGCTATTTATCTGCTTTTCTTCTATATTCTTTCTCTTTATTCTTTATTTAAATTCATGGGGCAACTTATAAGAAATTCAAAACGACAATCTTCAACTTTCTAGGGAAAAAGGATCCATTTTAATATTACTCATTAGCTTTCTGTATATTTAAAAATTGGCAAGTTATTTAATCCTTTTATCAGTTAGGATATTAAAAATATTAAAAAAATCAAATAAATAAGAATAAAATATTAAGGAATAACATTTAAAAAATTTGTTTACTATATATCTCTTTAGTAATATTTTTTCTAAGGCCTGCTTTTTTCAATATAAGTTTTTTGAATACTTAAATTGGAATTTTATCGGAAAAGTTATTCTCAATATTCAGATTGTATATGTACCATTCTCGCCAAAATTCTTAATTTCCAAGTTAAATAGTTCATCTCCCTAATAAAGAATGCACCCCAAAAAAGTAGTTTTGTATAATTACTTAAAAATTTTTTTTTGATTAAAGCCTTTCCAAATCCCTCATTTTAGCACCTCAAAAATGGTGGGTTTCGATTAGAAGAAATGCCAAAATAGCCTTTAAAATCAATGGATTAGTTGACTTGGGTTATTCGGGTAATTAACCTATTCATAAGCTCCATAAATATAAGTTTCAAATAATTTCCTAAGTTGTAATTTAGTTTTTGGATTTATTAATTAAACCAAGTATTGCCTTAAAACTTATTGGTACAAACATTTATTTATTTTTGCTCCTTGTTGAAAGTAAAACCTTATTCAAAAAAAAGTAAATTAAACTTTAAGAAACTAATTTCTAAGCTAATTGGTTTTTTTACTATACTTATATCCTTAATCGGTAATTTTTCCTCCCTCGCAGTTGCTCTCCCTAAAGAAGGTATAGTTCAAGCCGGTTCCGCCTCTATCTCTCATCCTCATGAAGAGAAGCTGTTGATACAGCAATCGACGAATAAAGCTATTATCGACTGGCGCAGCTTTAGCATCAATAGTAACGAGCATGTGGATTTTCAATTACCCTCCTCTAATGGAATCACTCTTAATCGAGTGACCGGTTCTGAACGATCCAATATTTTTGGAAAGCTCTCTTCCAATGGAAACCTGATGCTGATCAATCCCAATGGAATCCTGTTTGGAAAGGGATCCCGGATCGATGTGAATGGTCTGGTGGCGACGACTCTGGATATCGACAACAAAGATTTCATGTCAGGTAATTATTTTTTTAAAGGGGCCTCATCCCACCTGGGTTACGTGATTAATCAGGGACAGATTACAGTTTCTGAAGGGGGATTGGCAGCCTTTGTAGCTCCGGGGGTGGAAAACTCAGGAATAATCACCGCACGACTGGGAAAAGTAAATCTTGCCTCGGGGACGGAGTTTACCCTGGATTTTTATGGAGACAAACTGATCAATCTCAGTGTGGAGGGGCAGGTATTAGAGCAAGTGATAGGTCTCGATGGCAGTCCTCTTATTTCATTAGTCAGTAACAGTGGAACCATAAGTGCCGAGGGTGGGCAGATTGTGATGGAGGTGAATGCCGCCAAAAATGTAGTGGACCATGTGATTAACAGTTCAGGGGTAGTGGAAGCGAAAACGGCATCGGTAGTCAATGGGGAAATTATTCTGGAGGGTGGAGAAGGGGCCGTTCATATTGCCGGGGTATTAGATGCCTCGGGAGATCAGGCAGGAGAATCTGGAGGCAGCATTTCAGTTTCTGGATCTGCGGTAACTATAGACCAAGGAAATTTGCTTGCTACAAGTCAAGATTCAGATGGAGGAGCTATCGACATTGAAGGAACCCATTGGGTGAGTGTGGGTGGAGAGGTGGATGCGAGTGGGGATTCTGGTGGAATAGTTTCTGTTGAATCTGGAGGGTTATCGATTGCTTCTTCAATCAAAGCATTAGGTTTTTCCGGAAAAGGTGGAGAGGTTGTTCTCAATACAAAAGCTAAATCCTGGGAGAACAGCAGTGCTTCTATCGATGTATCGGGAGCTGAAGGGGGGTCGATTTCTCATATGGCAGAGCAGCAGATTACGACTTCCGCCAAATACAAGGCAATTGGAACAAAAGGAGAGGGTGGGCAAATTGATGTAACGGCACCTGCCTTAAAGTTTCTTTCCGGTGAAATGGATGCATCGGGTGAAACCGGTGGAGGAACGATTCGCTTAGGAGGGGAATACCAGGGCGGAAAGAATCTGGAAATAGATGAATTGCCGAATGCGCAAATTCTTTCGATGACGGATGCGACGCAAGTGAAGGCAAGTGCGTTGGGTGACCATGGCGACGGTGGAACGATCATTACGTGGTCAGATCAAGGGGGACCCGTATTGGGACAATATTTAGCTCAACCCGGGTTTCTTAGTGGATTTGGTGGTTTTATTGAAGTTTCTTCGGGTAATACATTAACTTTTGGCGGCACGGCTTTAACCGGTCGTGGAGACCGATTAGGAACCTTCCTCCTCGATCCCAAAAACATCACCATTGCGGATACCACCAGTTTTGACCAAAGCGTCATCATCATTGGTAATGGATACGATTCATTGAATATTGGAAGTCAAAGTTTAGATTCTAGCGATAACTTTGGTTATTCGGTTTCACTGGATGGAACCCGAGTAGCGGTTGGATCTCAGTGGGATGATGGGTCCGGAAATTCTGTTGCAGATTCAGGGGCAGTTTATTTATATGAATTTACTGACCATTCTTTTTCTGGTGGTGCATTAGAAGCGATTATTGGCAGTGGTTACACCGGTGGTAAAAACATTAATCAATCTTTGGAGGCCAATGACGAATTTGGAAGCCGGGTTTCATTGGATGGAAACCGTTTGGTAGTTGGAGCTGAAAATGATGATGGATTTGGGAATATAGAGACTGATGCTGGAGCGGTTTATTTATATAGCTTTACAGACTCCTCTTTTTCGGGAGGTAATCTGGAAGCCATTATTGGAGATGGTTACACCGGGGGAAAAAATATAAATCAAAATTTAGATACACTCGATAGCTTTGGTTTTTCAGTATCCCTGGATGGCAATAGTTTAGCTGTCGGAGCCGATGACGGTGATGGTTCTGGGAATACGGTTGATGGTTCTGGAGAAGTGTACTTATACAGTTTTACCGATTCCACCTTTTCCGGCGGTACCTTGGAGGCCATGATTGGCGATGGCTATACTGGCGGCAAAAACATTGATCAATCGTTGGATATCGGCGATGAGTTGGGTACATCGGTTTCTTTAAATGGAAACCGTCTTGCCATTGGGGCTGAAAGCGATGATGGTTTTGGTCTGAGTGGTTCGAATGATTATGGTGCTGTTTATTTATACAGTTTCACCGACTCGACATTTTCGGGGGGTACGTTAGAAGCTACTTTAGGTAGTGGTTATACCGGTGGAAAAAATATCAACCAATCTTTAGACACCTCAGATTTTTATGCTTCGGATCTTTCTCTAGATGGGAATCGGTTAGCGGTAGGCAGCTACGAAGATGATGGTTTTGGTCTGAGTGGTTCGAATGATTATGGTGCTGTTTATTTATACAGTTTCACCGACTCGACATTTTCGGGGGGTACGTTAGAGGCAACTATTGGTAGTGGATATACAGGGGGAAAAAATATAAACCAGGCTTTGGAAACTAATGATGAACTTGGTTTTGGTGTTTCTTTAGATGGAAACCGGTTGGCAGTGAGTTCCCTCGGTGACGATGGTTTTGGTAATGCTGTCTCAGAGTCTGGTGCTGTTCACTTATTTACTTTTACTGACTCCTCCTTTTCAGGGGGAATACAACAAGGAACTTTAGGTTCAGGCTATTCAATAGGAAAAAATGTTGATCAAAGTTTAGAATCTTCAGATGAATTTGGTCTTGCAGTTTCTTTGGATAATACTCAGCTTGCAGTGGGGGCTCCTACAGATGATGGTTCCGGTAACGTGGAATCCGGATCCGGGGCAGTGTATTTATATTCATTTTTAGATACTGCTTTTTCCGGCAGTACCTTGGAGGCCATAATCGGTGAGGGCTATACCGGTGGAAAAAATATCAATTTAAGTTTAGACACAAATGACAATTTTGGTTCCGCTTTATCCTTAGATGGCACAAGTTTGGCGGTAGGCGCTCCTTCGGACGACGGTCAGGGAAATTCGGCTAGTGGTAGCGGGGCGGTTTATTTCTATACATTTACCGACAGTTTATTTTCCAATAATGGGTCTGCTACGGATGGGACGGGAGCGCTTCAGGGGATAGTAGGGGAGGGTTATAACACCCGTACCAAGGATATAGATATATCCTCTCAATTGGATACCGGTGATTCATTTGGAACCAGTGTATCCCTGGACGGGACTCACCTTGCGGTTGGATCCTTAAATGATGATGGGTTTGCCAATCTTGAATCAGTCGGAGCCGCATATGCATTTACCTTTACAGATTCCGTCTTTAGTGGTGGCTCTCTGTCCGCCATTATTGGCGAAGGTTATACGGGGGGTAATAACTTTAATATTAATTTGGATCCAGTCGATGGTTTTGGGCGTTCCATTGGTTTGGATGGAACTCGTCTGGCCATTGGTGCTTCCGGAGATGATGGTTTGGCCAGTCCTGGCACCAATGCAGGCACCAACGAGGGAGCCGTTTATTTGTTTACCTTTACGGGCGATTTTACTGGTATCACACAGCAGGCAGTTATTGGTGAAGGTAAAACCGGAGGTAAAAACATTGATGCCAGCACTCTGCTTGATAATAATGCGGGCCTGGGTGATTTTTTTGGTAGATCCCTTTCATTAAATGGGAACAATTTAGCGGTAGGGGCAAATAGCGATTATGGACAAGCCAATGACTGTCCCGCTTGTGGAGCCGTCTATCTATATCAATTTACAGATTCCACCTTCAGTAATAACGGATCGGCAACTGATGGAACGGGTGCTTTGCAGGGTATTATGGGCGATGGTTACAATACCCGCCCTAAGGACATTAACCTAACACTAGACTCAAGCGACACCTTTGGAAGGTCCATCTCTTTGGATGGCACCCGTTTGGCAGTGGGGGCGAATTTGGATGATGGATTTGGAAATGGTGTTTCCAACTCAGGAGCAGTGTATCTTTACCAATTCAGTGATTTAAATTTTAATATGGGTCCTGATACGGTGGGAGATGCAGTTTTTGCCACGCGAGCGAGCGAAGACTTGACCTTATCCTCTTCTACCTTAGCCACACTTTTAAGCACTCCGCAGAATGTAACGCTGCAGGCGAATAATGATATTACAGTCGATAGTGCCATCACTGTCGATAATGGAGCAGGGGATGGTGGCAACCTGACGATGCAGGCAGGCCGCAGTATTTTAATCAATCAAAATATCACGACCGATAATGGAAACCTGAACCTGACCGCCAATGAAACTTTAGCCAACGGTGTGGTGGATGCTGAGCGCGATGCAGGCAATGCAGAAATCACCATGGCCGTAGGAACCACTCTGGATGCAGGAACGGGGGATATCAATATCACCATTGCGGATGGTGCCGGCAAAACCAATACTGCCGGCGGCGACATTACTTTAGAAACTATTACCTCAAGTGGTACCTTAACTGTTGAAAACAGCGGACCCACAGCTGGAAGTGACATTTTCTTCAACCAGGCGCTAACCGGGTTAACCGGCCTCACCATTACACAAAGCGACGCGACTACCTTTAACAGTACCGTCAATGCAACTACGATCACACTCACCGATACAGATAACGCGATCACGTTTACCGATGCGGTGACGGCCACTACCTTAAGTACAGCGGCTCAAGGGTATTCCGTGCTGTTTAACAATGGTGGAACCATTACCAATGACACGACCTTTCTGAATACGGGAGGAGTGACGTTTGGAGATACCGACGGAGATATCATAACGTTTACCGGAGGACTGGATACGACAGCGGGAACCACCACGGCCCGTGGAACAGTGAACACCACGGATACCCAAATGGATATCGGGGCCTTAACTCTGGCGGGTGTAACGACTCTGGATTCGGGCACGGCATCCACAAGTGACATGAACATTGGAGCCATCACCGGAGCGGGTAATAATTTAACTCTGGATTCGGGGCCTGATAATGCTTCGGATATCAACATTGCTTCGGTCTCTAATGTGGGGACGCTGACGATCAGAGACAGTGGCGATACATTTTTTTCAGGAACCACCACGGCCACCACAGTGAGTGTTACCGATACCACCGGTGCGATCAGCTTCATGGGACCGACGACGCTTACCAGTCTGGTGACTACGGCCCAACCTTATTTTGTCGGTTTCTATGATGACAGCACAGTGACCAGTGACACCACTTTTCTCAATACAGGGGGAGTGGAGTTACTGGACGATGATGCCAAAACGCTTACTTTCACCGGGGGACTGGACACGACAGCCGGTGTCACTTCTTCTGCCGGGACGATTAATACCACCAATACCCAAATAGATATTGGGGCGTTGTCACTGACAGGAAATACCACCTTCGATTCCGGTAATGGAGCGGCCAGTATTATAAACATTGGTGCGGTGACCGGATTTACTAATCATTTAACTTTAAACTCGGGAACCAATACAGCGGCGGATGTAACAGTGGCTTCCATTTCCAATTTAGGCAACCTTGTGATTACTGCCGGTGGAGACATTGCTCAGGTGGGAGGATTTGGAAATAACTTCGATGTCAACGGAACTTCCAATTTGACGGTGACAGGAAGCGATACGATCACGTTAACTAATGGTGGAAATGATTTTACCGGGGCAATAACTCTCAATTCCGGAACCGGAGCAGTATCTATAACAGACTCAACCAACACCATACTAGCCGCTTCAACATTGGGTGGAACGTTAACGGTTAACTCGGCAGGTACCATTACGGATAGTGGAGCCTTGGCGATAACGGGCAACTCCAGTTTCAGTACCACTGTGGCCAATCAATCGATTACTTTGGACACCCCGACCAATGCTTTGACCGGTGCTGTGACTTTTAACACATCCGGAACCGGTGGAGTGACTCTGGATAACGGCACCACAGCAGTGGATCTGGCAACGTCGAGTGTGGGTCAGAATCTGACAATCACAACCGGTGGCGCCATTACGGATAGCGGGGCTTTGACGGTAGGTGGGACTTCGAGTTTCACCACCGACCTGGCGAATCAATCGATTATCCTGGACACCCCGACCAATGCTTTGACCGGTGCTGTGACTTTTAACACATCCGGAACCGGTGGAGTGACTTTGGATAACGGCACCACAGCAGTGGATCTGGCAACGTCGAGTGTGGGTCAGAATCTGACAATCACAACCGGTGGCGCCATTACTGACAGCGGGGCTTTGACGGTAGGCGGGACTTCGAGTTTCACTACAGACCTGGCGAACCAATCGATCACCCTGGATACGGCAACGAATGCACTTTCAGGTGCAGTGAGTTTTACAACTTCAGGTACCGGGGATGCCAGTTTAACCAACAATACTTCAACCACATTGGCTGCATCGACTGTGGGCAATGCATTAACCGTAGATGCCACAGGAGGGGGTTCCACGTTGACGGTCAATGGTGGGGCAGTGAATGCAACCAGTATTTTATTGACGGCAGATAGCGATATCACACTGGACAGTGGAACCGTGTTAACGGCCAGTGGATCGGGAAACAGTTTAACGATCGCCACGACCAATAATGGAGATTTTATCAATAATGCCGGGGCCGGGGCGTTATCAGCCGCTTCCGGTCGGTGGTTGATTTATTCATCAGACCCTGCAACCACGACCTTAGGCGGTTTGGTTCCTGATAAAAAAAGATACAATACGACGTATCCCACCATTCCGGGCAACTTTTTAGCAACCGATAATGGAGTGCTTTACAATATCGCTCCGACCTTAACCATTACCGCCGATGACAAAGCCAGAACCTATGGAGACAGTAATCCTGCACTAACTTTTGCTTCTTCCGGATATATCGATGGAGACACAGCAGGTACGGCACTTACTGGAGGTCTAACAACCACAGCCACGTCTACCAGTAATGTCGGTGCGTATCCTATAACGCAGGGAACGCTGGCGGATTTATTAGGGTATAGCATCAGTTTCACCAATGGCACCTTAACGGTGAATACACGCCCGATCACTCTTACCGCCGATGCCGGGCAGACAAAAGTGTATGGCAACAGTGATCCTGCGTTAACGCAAACCATCACGTCAGGAAGTTTAGCGGGTAGCGATAGTTTAACCGGTAGTCAGGCCAGAGCGGCTGGTGAGAATGTAGGAACGTACGCCATCAATCAGGGAACTCTTACTGTAAGTGATGGCAATGGCGGTGCGAACTATTCGATTACTTACGTTGGCGATAACTTCACCATCACACCAAGAGGCATTACGATTACCGCCGATGCAGGTCAAACCAAAGTGTATGGCAACAGTGATCCTGCATTAACGCAAACGATCACGTCAGGAAGTTTGGCCGGCGGTGATACGTTGACCGGTAGTCAGGCAAGAGCCGCGGGTGAAGATGTCGGAACGTATGCGATCAACCAGGGAACTCTTACTGTAAGTGATGGCAATGGCGGAGCAAACTATTCCATCACTTATGTGGGAGATAATTTTACGATCACGACACGTGGAATAACAATCACGGCAGATGCCGGTCAAACAAAAGTCTATGGCAACAGTGATCCTGCATTGACCCAAACGATCACTGCAGGAACGTTAGCCGGTGGAGATACCTTAACTGGCAGTCAAGGGAGAGCCGCAGGTGAAGATGTCGGAACGTATGCGATCAACCAGGGAACTTTGACTGTAAGCGATGGCAATGGCGGTGCGAACTATTCGATTACTTACGTTGGCGATAACTTCACGATCACACCCCGTGGAATTACGATTACCGCCGATGCGGGACAGACGAAAGTGTATGGCAACAGTGATCCTGCATTAACGCAAACGATCACGTCAGGAAGTTTAGCGGGTGGTGATACATTAACCGGATCCCAGGCACGGGCCGCGGGTGAAGATGTCGGAACGTATGCGATCAACCAGGGAACGTTGACTGTAAGCGATGGCAATGGCGGAGCGAACTATAGCATCACTTATGTCGGTGATAATTTTACCATTTCTCAACGGGGGATTACGATTACAGCAGATGCGGGTCAAACCAAAGTATATGGCAACAGTGACCCTGCGTTGACACAGACGATTACTGCAGGAACGTTAGTGGGTGGCGATACGTTAACCGGCAGTCAGGCCAGAGCGGCGGGAGAGAATGTTGGAACGTACGCCATCAATCAGGGAACGTTGACGGTGAGTGATGGTAATGGTGGAGCGAACTATTCCATTACTTATGTGGGAGATAACTTTACGATCACGACACGTGGAATAACAATCACGGCAGATGCCGGTCAAACAAAAGTCTATGGCAACAGTGATCCGACGTTGACGCAAACGATCACTGCAGGAAGTTTGGCCGGCGGCGATACGTTAACCGGATCACAGTCACGGGCCGCAGGCGAGAATGTTGGAACATACGCGATTAATCAGGGAACGTTGACGGTGAGTGATGGTAATGGTGGAGCGAACTATTCCATTACTTATGTCGGAGATAATTTTACGATCACGACACGTGGTATTACGATTACCGCGGATACGGGTCAAACCAAAGTGTATGGCAACAGTGATCCGGCGTTGACGCAAACGATCACCTCAGGAAGTTTAGCCGGTGGGGACACGTTGACCGGATCCCAGGCACGGGCCGCGGGTGAGAATGTAGGAACGTACGCCATCAACCAGGGCACGTTGACAGTATCGGATGGCAATGGGGGTGCGAACTATTCCATTACTTATGTCGGAGATAACTTTACGATCACACCCCGTGGCATTACGATTACCGCCGATGCGGGACAAAGTAAAGTTTTTGGTAGTAGTGATCCAGCATTGACACAAACCATCACGTCAGGGAGTTTAGCCGGTGGCGATACGTTGACCGGTTCTCAGGCACGGGCCGCGGGTGAAGATGTGGGGACGTATGCGATTAATCAGGGAACGTTGACAGTGAGTGATGGCAATGGCGGTGCGAATTACTCCATTACCTACGTGGGAGAAAATTTTACGATCACGCCAAATGGAATCACCATTACAGCAGATGCCGGACAAGGTAAGGTCTATGGCAACAGTGATCCTGCACTGACACAGACAATTACTTCAGGTAGTTTAGTGGGTGGGGATACGTTAACAGGATCTTTATCCAGAGCCGCTGGAGAAGATACAGGGGCCTATGCAATTAATCAAGGAACATTGACAGTAGATGATGGTAACGGAGGTGCGAACTATACAATCACTTATGTCGGCGATAACTTTACGATTTCTCCGAGAGGAATCACCATTACAGCCGATGCAGGACAAACTAAAGTGTATGGCAACAGTGATCCTGCGTTGACGCAAACGATCACGTCAGGAACGTTAGTGGGTGGAGATACGTTGACCGGTTCTCAGGCCAGAGCCGCTGGTGAGAATGTTGGAACGTATGCGATCAATCAGGGAACTTTGACTGTAAGTGATGGTAATGGCGGTGCGAACTATAGCATTACTTACGTTGGAGACAATTTTTCAATCACGCCAAGAGGTATCACGATTACAGCGGATGCGGGTCAAACGAAAGTTTACGGCAACAGTGATCCGGCGTTGACGCAAACGATCACTGCAGGAAGTTTGGCCGGTGGCGATACGTTGACCGGTAGTCAGGCCAGAGCGGCAGGCGAGAATGTTGGAACGTATGCGATCAATCAGGGAACTCTTACTGTAAGCGATGGCAATGGGGGTGCGAACTATTCTATTACTTATGTCGGAGATAACTTTACGATCACACCACGCGGCATTACCATTACCGCTGATGCGGGACAGGCGAAAGTCTATGGCAACAGTGATCCGGCCTTGACACAAACCATTACGGCAGGAAGTTTAGTGGGTGGAGATACGTTGACCGGTAGTCAAGCGAGAGCGGCAGGTGAAGATGTCGGAACATACGCCATCAATCAGGGAACGTTGTCGGTGAGTGATGGCAATGGCGGAGCGAACTATAGCATCACTTATGTCGGTGATAATTTTACCATTTCTCAACGGGGTATTACGATTACAGCAGATGCGGGTCAAACCAAAGTATATGGCAACAGTGACCCTGCGTTGACACAGACGATTACTGCAGGAACGTTAGTGGGTGGCGATACGTTAACCGGCAGTCAGGCCAGAGCGGCGGGAGAGAATGTTGGAACGTATGCAATCAATCAGGGCACGTTGACGGTGAGTGATGGTAATGGCGGTGCGAACTATAGCATCACTTACGTTGGAGACAATTTCACCATCACACCACGAGGAATTACGATTACCGCAAATTCCGGGCAGAGTAAAATAGTTGGAGACCCCGACCCTGCGCTGACCTTTAGTGTTACGGCCGGTTCATTGGCCGGAGGGGACAGTTTTTTGGGTAGTCAAGTTCGTGCATTGGGTGAAACTATAGGTAGTTATCCCATTTCGCAAGGGACTCTCGCTATCAATGATGGTAACGGCGGAGCCAATTATAATCTTATCTATTTTGGAGATAATTTCGCCATTATTTCTTCAGGTCCTCCTTCTAACTTACCGGTGGATCCTGATGATCGAACCAATAACCTTTTAGAAAATATTAAAAACCAACCTGAAGAAACCAGCACGGTAAATTCAGAAATAATCAATGTCAATTACAATTTGGCCCAAATGAACGAAACCCTGATCATGGAACAACTCACCGAGCTAAGTTTGGAGGAGCTTCTAGATACTGAAATTGGCAGCCCTATTTTAAATGCTAAGCTTTTTGAGTTTTTAGAATCCGGAAAAATAGTGACTGAGGATATATTGCCTAACTGGATGGATTCCTTAGTGAGCATGCGTCTGGACCAATTGCAAAGAAAAAAAATTAAAAAATCTGAGAATTATTTTAGAAGATATCTGGTTTATGAAAATGAATCTGAGGAAATAGAGATGGAATGCATGGTGGTTTCCGCAGGCACAAGTAAGGGGGATAGAATTTGTTCGCAAGAGTATGGCCCCAATAATTGATTTAATTTACTTAATATTAAATTAATGAAAATAACTGCTAAATGAAAGAGTTTTGCGCGATTTACCTTTGGAATTGAAAAGTTTAAATGAATAAGAATATTTCAAAATTAATTATAGTTGTGGTTCTTCTATTTCTAGGAGTTTCCGAAGCCAATAGCCCTGTAAGAACAAGTCCATTGGCTTACCAAATTAAAGCGGCTTTTATGGTTAAATTTTTTTCCTTCATGGAGTGGCCGGATTCCCGGTTTTCCAATAGTAAAGAAGTAACTCGAATCGCTGTTTATGGGGAGAGTCCTGTATTGAGGGCACTGAAATCACTTCCCAAGAAAAAATATAACAGCCGGTGGTTAGAAGTCAGAAAAATAAAAAACTTAAAGGAAATAAAGTGCTGTCAAATGTTATTTCTAAGTTCTGAAAAAGAACGAAGCTTTCAAAAAATTATTAAAAGGTTGCAAGGTTCAAATGTTTTGACAGTGAGTGATACTCCCAATTTTGCAATGGCTGGAGGGATTGTTAATTTTTATGTCGAATACAATAAAGTACACTTTGAAATAAATTATAAACGATCACGAGAAGAAAACATTTATATAAGCTCAAAGGTTTTAAAGCTCGCTAAGATTATTAAAACAAATTAAACGGTAATTTAAGAGTAGTTCTATATGAAACGAAATTTAATACTCCTAGAATATATTTTGATAGTAACTGTGTTTTTGACTCCATTGATTTCGTTCGCAAATAAAGAGAAGCCGACTTCTGGAATGGTATTGATTCCATCGGGTGAGTTTTTTATGGGAGCTCCTGATGATGAAGGTTATAAAGAATGTAAAAAGTATTACAAAATATGTCGTCGGGATTGGTATGCTGACGAAAACCCTCGGCACAAGGTTCATATAGATGAATTTTTTATGGATCAATTTGAAGTTTCGCAAGAGGACTTTGAAAAAGTAATGAAATACAACCCCTCCTATTTTAAAGGGGAAAAATTACCTATTGAGTCGATAACTTGGAGTGAAGCTAATTCATTTTGCCAAAGGGTAGGAAAGCGATTACCCACCGAGGCGGAGTGGGAAAAGGCGGCGAAGGGAGGGAAGGGCTTGAAATTTTCCTGGGGAATGAAATTTGAGTCATTAAAAGGAAATTTTTGTGATGAAAACTGCAAGCATAACTGGAAGTTGAGTCAATTTGATGATGAAAATACAACAACCTCGCCTGTGGGCAGTTTTCCGCCTAATGCATATGGTTTGTATGATATGTCAGGAAATGTTTGGGAGTGGGTTTCTGATTGGTATGATTCAAAATATTATGAGAGCGCTTCCATAAATAATCCTCCTGGTCCAAAAAAAGGAACTGAAAAGATTCTTAGAGGGGGTTCCTGGTCGGGAGAACCGAGTACTTTAAGAACAAGTTTCCGGTTTAGACTTCTTCCAGAAAATAAGAATTTTCATATTGGCTTTAGATGCGCTAAATGAAATTCTTCTTAATCGACAAATTCCGTAGAGCAAACCGTAGCAGCTAAAATGGCAAATAGCAATTTGAACGATCACCCTATTTTTTTAAACTACTTATTTTCAATAATAAGCTTCTCTTAAAAAATATTTAAAATGATGAACCTGAAATTAGGCCTTAATTATTAGTCAAATAACAAGTTGCAAACAGGTTGCGCGCGCCTTTAAATATTCATTAAGCATTGATTATGGACCTTCACTAAAACTGATTTGTTTATTTTGGACAAAGACCGCAAAGCGATGGAAATGGCTGCCAATCAAATCCCAGATTTAGAAAAATTAAAGCTAGCTTGGATCTTATTTTTAAAAAATGAGCAAGGGTGGGATGCTGGCAAACCACGATCTTTTTCGAAGATCCAACGCTTATACGTAAAGGGTACCGATGCTGATTTGTCGTATCTGTTCATAAAACGGGATCAATACCAACTTACCATTTTTGAATCAAAAATTTAATATTGGGTCGCGACTGATTCTGACAAAATAAAAAAGCACCAGGTCCAAAGTGATTCCCCAAAACACTTTGCGTACGCCGATAGAAACTGTCATCGCTCTATCAAATAAAAAATGTCCAGCTTGCGCAAATCAAAATGGGTTCGTTTGGAATCGGCGCTTTCCAGTCGAAAATAAGGAATGAAATAAAACTGGGTTCCGCTGTCGAACTGATGATAAAGTTCCGGTGAAAACGAATGGAAAATGGCTTTTCCCTTACCAGGTCTTCTTGGACAAATTGGGAACCGTCACACCACTACCCTTGTTTTGGGAACTGATCTGTTTTACTCTTTTCAAATTCGGAATGAATAACCAAATGTCCTCGAATTTGTATTGGTACGTCACCGACAAAAGGGGATAGAATCAAGATTGAAATTATTTACGAAAGTATCTCTTTTTCTTCTTTTTCTTTTTTTTAAGAATTGTTTAATTTTTTTTCGAATTTCTTTGTTACTTTTTTTGCGATTTAATTTCCCAGGTTTGAAGGACTGAGTTTTACTTGGATTAACTAATTGAGAAGGGGTATAGCTAAGGACCATTGGATCGACGGGTTCACTGGTAACGAACTCAATGTGATTCCTGTTATCCAAGTCAAGAGGGATTATTTTGGCGGAGACCAAATTAAATTGGGCCAGGATGATAAATAATGTGACTAGAAATATTAAGAAAAATTTATTATTCATAATTTTTAATAGAGTTGTTTGATTTTCAAGGGACTCTTAAATAGTTAAAAAACTAGGTTTATATAAATAATAAAGCTGTGTTTGATTTATGTTAGGAGGGTATTAAACTTTGGTTTGATAAAATTTAAAAAGATAATATCTATAAGAAATCCGATATTTTTCCTCTAAAATAATAAAATAAGTTCGAAAAACAATATTTTATTGAGGCTTTAAATTCGTTGAGATAAATTTTATGGAGACGGATTGAAAGTAAAATTGGTTTAAATGAAATAAGAGGGAACAGACAGGCAAATAATACTTTTTAAATATTTGGTAAGAAACTAGGGATGGGTTTCTTTCCGGATCCCTTGATCCTAGGTGAGTCAAAATTTACCTAGGACCAAGGGATGCGAATAAAAACTCTTGAAAATTTTCCTCATAATTTCGGGATGCTAAGAAAGTAAGAAGTGGAATTTTGATTTAATCAAAATTGTCATCCTCTTCCTCATCATAATCCATAGCTAAAACAGAATCATTATTCTGATTAGCACTTTGTGCTTTATCTGGACCAGGGGTTAACGCGCTACAACCAGAAAAAATCAAGAAGGCCAATAAAAAACAAAATATTTCAATTCTTAATCCTTTTTCCATTGAATACCTCCATTCTTTGAGATTAGAAAAAGTATAATATTAATTATATTAATAATCTAAGCTAACCCCAATAAAAACCTAGTAGAAAATTTGTAAATTTTAAAGTTTTTTTTTGAAATGTTAGGAAAAGGCGAAAATTACTCAAAACTTTTGTTAGAAAAATAGGGTTGTTTTGTAGGAAAACAAAAATAATTAAAGAAGAAATCTATTTTATTTAAAATATAAATTATAAAAATAGAGGTAAGATGAAAGCCATTCAGGGACAAATTTATTTTATAATAGGGTGAATATTTTAAAAAGTTTTTACTTAATTAGTTAAATTCTTCTGTCTCAACCAGCAATCGGTAGGCAAATTCTTTGATCTGAAGGTTAGGGTCAACAGTCATTTGTGCCAGGATTTCACGTATTTCTTTTTCTTCTCCTCGATCCAACAGTGCTTCTAAAGCAGAAAATCTTAACTGTGGATTAATTCCCCTAAGAATATAACATTTGATTTTGTTTAAGGGTGGGTCTGAGTCCCTTTTAAATAGATCTTCCTCGGGAGTGCAATTTGAGGTGGAGGCGGAAGGGTGAATCACAATTTTTAATGGATATTCTTTATAATAATCAAACTTTAAGATTACATAAGATTCTCCTTCGAGAATTTGTTCAATTCCTTCTTGAATCTGAAGATTATAAAAATTTAAGCTAATAATTTTTTGAGGTGGAGATCCCTTAAAATTAATTTCTAATGGAAAGATTTCTGATAACTTCCATAAGACTTCCCTAAGAGAGGCTTCTTCAATTTTAGCGCTTATCAGGTTTTCGTTACGTTGAATATTTATATACTCCTGGCTTTCTGCAATGGAGTAAAAATAAGTTTCATTAATGCTGAATAAAAAAATAAAGACTGTAATTAAATTTAAAAGTGAATTTTTTTTAATTTTTAACTTTAATAATTTATTTAACATTCCAAAGAGGTCTCGCTGAGGTTAAAATTAAAAGTTATCCTAACGTCTCTGGTAGATCGTTAGGATAACTTTTGTAGACAAGAGTTATGGTTTATTAACGTTTCCCAGTGAAAAGAACTGTGTTTCTCCAAGAGCATCATCTAATCCATCATTATCTGTCACTAAATAGACCTGTCCATCTTTGGCAATTGTGAGGCCTTCTACTTTATCCAGCACCCAACCTTTGGGTTTCTTTAAATGGGGAAGCAAATCTTCTACCAGGGTTTTAGATAAAACCGGAAAAGAGTTGCCCTGTTCGGCGGGGGTAATGCCATTTATGGAAAATTCATAAACCTTTTTAGCAACTGCTTTGTGTCCTTGTTGATTATCACGCTCAATGACCCAAAAGGTGTTGTTATTTTTTGCAACGATTTCTGACAACCCGACCCAGGCATCGGTCGGAGGAGCATCTAAAGGATAGTGAAAGAATCTCCAATTTTTCGCGTCAGTCCTGTATTCACCAATTCGGACAAATCCTGCAGGATCATCTTTCCATTCACGTTGAAAAGCTACGTATATTACTTCTGTATCACCGTCTTTGGTAACAGCTACACCTTCAAATCCAAACCGTACTTGTTGAGCGTTCACAGATGCTGGTAGTTCCACTTTTTCCTGAATTATTCCATTGGAATCGGCGCGAATTAGGAGATTTAATGTGTCGTCTTCTCCTCTACCTTCAGAAACCAACCAAAAGCCACCATCAGCTCTTTGAACAATGCCTTCTAAATCAAAATTCACCATTTCTCCATTATCTTTTAAAATGGTTTCTTTTTTGATGTGGGCAGGTTTTCTTTTAACATTAACGGTATAGATTCTGGAGTTGTTATAAAAACTGTCATGCACAGAATAAAGCTTGTTGCTGTTGTCTTTATCTGCAGCCAGTCCTGAAAGAGCACCCCAGGGAATAGGTAAACCGGATTTTCTATCATAAGTTGACTTAATGGTCGGATAGACTGGTTTTCCTTTTTCCAATTTGTAAATGGTAATAATAGATCGAAAACCTTCATCTACATCATCCTTTTCAGCGGCGACAACAAACAGGTTTCGTTTTGGAATAGCCAGTAAACCTTCAGGTCCAACTCCCGTTGGGAGCAATTGCATAAATTGGGGGCGGCGAAATAACTTTGCACAGTACACCGCTACAAAATTTCCTCGTTCAGAACCTACAAAAATAAATGTTTTATTTCCGTACCGAGCGACTTCAATTCCTTCTGGTTCATTTCCCTTACTGTCGGCTCGTTTTTCGGGATAGTGTCCGTGTTTTACAGCAATGTGTTCAACAGATTCATAAGATTCATACTTTTCAGTTCCTGAGGGATTGAAAATTGAAAAGCCACGACTCCCACCCTTAAAATCACCTTCATTGGCTGTGACCAAAAAATAATTATGCAACCAGGATACGGCGTCTGGCTCTCGCGGAACGTCATCGAGGTTACTGTTGAGTTCAATTAGTTTATTTTCTTCTATATCGATATCTGCAAGGTTCACTGTTCCCAGATTAAAGGAGCGCAACACTTTTCGGCTTTTTAGGTTAACCAAAACCATAGCGTTATTTTCTTGCAGAGTTACGGCTGCAATATTTGCTCGATTAATATCGACAAATTCTGGTTCAGGATCTTCTGGAAATTCAACCCCAGGTAATCCAGTCAAATCTACTTTATGAGAAGACCATTGAGCGGGCGCTCCTTTAGTTTCAACAACAACTAAAAATCCGGCAGGTAATTGAGGTAAACCTCCTTCTTCTCCATTGACGACTATGTCCTCATCCCTCTCATTTTCAATTGCAATTGCTACATATTTTCGGTCCGGACTTACGGCAACGGAGTCAGGTTGTCCACCTAAATCTATTTGATGAACAATCATTTTAAGAGGGATATCTATAATAGCTAAGTGACCAGAGGGATTTAAAAGATCTGGAGAAGTATTTACACCAACTAATGCCCACCGTCCGGAAACAGCAACTGAGGTAGGTTCTCCTCCTAAGTCAACCGTTCCGTCAGGTAGAGGATTTTCCGGATTTTTTATATCTACAAATCCAATTTTTTCTGTTTCACTGTCTGTGTATATCAGGGTATTCCCATCCTCTGAAACTGAAACAATTTCAGCTACCGTTTCCACCCCTTCACTTGTATTCAAATATACCGGGAATGTAGCAATTCGATTAAAACCATATTTGGGTTTCCGTGGTTTGTTTATGGGATGGTCTGCCCAAAGTGGGGAACCTAAGACCATAAACACAATCAATGAATTTAAAAAAACAATATTAAAGTTTCTTAATAGATTTCGGTTTTTTACCGGCATGTTGTCTCCTTAAAAAGAATGATTCTAGCTCGAAAAAAAATCACATTTAAATAAATATTTCTTTTTCAAATTAGCTTCATTCAAGAAAATAGAATAACTGTACTTGTATTGAATTAGTATTTGGAGAGAAATATTTTAAGGAGATAATTGATTCAAGTTTGGAGGGTGAGCGGGAAAATAAAAAAAATGGACCAAAGGGAGTATTAGTCAAACCAAAAACAAAAAAATGGATCTTGAATTCAAAATAATTTTTGGCGAATCTTGACCTTTAGGCTTACTAATCTCAGGTTGGTCCATTTTAATCCAGCAGAAAAATATTTTTAAAACCTTACTCAGCCGCGACTTCTTCCTCAACAGGTTCTTGAGACATTATTTTAAATTCTTTCTGTTCTTCTTCCTTATCGTTTCGCCAGTTGAGTTCTATGGAGAGCTTCTCTTTCCCTTTTTTAGAAGCTGCTTCAACTTCAAAATCAACAAATTGGCTAGGATGTAATGTTACAAGATTTTCTCCTTGTTGAATGCATAGTGTTCCCGATTTCAAGCTGGCCAGGAGATCTTCCAAATAGAAAGCCACCTTTTCTAATTCCATTTTTTGACTCATTGATACAGATTTTTTTTCCATGGTACCCTCCAAAATTTTGGATTAAATTAACAGATTAATTAAAATTGTTTTCTAAAATTTGAATGCAAACTTCGGCGGCTTTGTCAAAATCTACACCACCCTTAAATTCCATCACTTTACAACTTTCCAGGTTATCTAGATAAAAACCGGGTTCTTGTTGGTGAACCTCAAGTGAACCTTCATTTTCATAAAATAGTCCTAACGATTTCATAAATGCCTGAAGTAAATCTTCTCTCTCTCGAAGGTTAACTTCCTGGTATTCCATTTGCTCTTTGTTCCTATCCCAATTAAGAATGACCAGGCAGTCCATTTTTGCTTCCAGGACAAATCGGTCTTCACCAAAGCACTGATCCAGAAATACATCATATTTATGTTCCAAATTCCATAATTCCTCTGGTGAAAGAGTTTTAAAAAGATTTTTATCTTTTTCTGACATTACTTTTTCAAGGTTGGGATTATTGAGGGCCGTGCCGGGGTTAATTCTCGGCAGTTTGGCAACCCCATGCATTTTTAGTTGGTTCTGATTTTTTTTCACCAGTAACCTATCATTTGAAACAAAATTTCCACCACGACTTAAAATATGCAACGCCAAAGTCGATTTTCCCATACCTGAAAAACCGGCCAAAGCCAAACCCCGACCATTCCACTCAATCCCTGCAGCGTGTCCTAAAAGGAAACCACGATCAACCAACCATTGTATATAACGATTATTTATGAAATTAATTACTTGGTTGGAATTCTTTACGGAAGGTCCAATTGCCCAATGATTTCCATTCCCGAAAATAAAGTGCATACCTGTTAGTCTTTTCCTTACAATGCGCCCATCTAGAAGATTCGCATACTCTTCTTTTACCTTTTTTTTTCCGGGGTCAGGTTGCTTTATCGTGTAATCAACGGGGAAGCGGGGTTCGGGAGCTTCAATAGCGGCTATTTGGATTTCTGTATCGTCGGAGTGAGTTATAAAGTCCTTGTAATAAAATTCTAAATCTTTTAAAAGAGCTTGAGAATTTAAATTAACACATATATTGCATTGGCCAAATTTGAGAAACAGTTGATATGAGGTTTCAAATTCTTTTCTCAGATTTTCTACAATTTCAGTAACTTTAAGGGTTTCTTTTTTCATGGATTGATTTTTTTTATTATGTGATCGGCTAAAAGTCCTGCAGCATCCATTCCGTAAGCTTCCTCTAATCCACGAAATCCACCGAACGCAGATACTTCAAACACTAAGGGGCCTTCTGGAGTTTCAACTACGTCTACACATGTAAAGTCTAAGGAGAACAGGGCCTGGGCTTTTCGGGCTAATTCAATTACCTGGTTTGAGGGTTCATAGCCTTCGTACTTTCCTCCAGAAACCGTAGTGGTGTTCCAAGCCTCCTTGTTTGCAACTCTGGAATAAGTGGCCAGGTATTCTCCTCCTAAAAAAACCACTCCTAAATCTCTTCCTGGAATGGGAACCATTTTTTGAATATAAATTATCTGATGTCCACTTTGTTTGTATTCTTCAACTTTTTCCCGCAAATTATTTGATTTTTCCAAAACAATCATTCCTCGGGCCTTTGACGTATATAAAGGTTTTAAAATTGCTTTTTCATACACATTGATTGCTTTTACAGCAAGGTCTACATCCTCTGTAATGGTCGTTAGAGGCATGGGAATATTATGTTTTCTTAAACGAATTGTGCAACTTAGTCTGTCTAACAAATTTTTAAGACTATCTGGGTTTGAAAAAACAGGAACCCCTCTGTGATGAAGAAGACTTAAAATTTCCAAACGATCCAACAAATCCGGAGTATATTGAGCGCCTAATTTTTTGACTACTAGACCATCTAAACTACTTAAGTCGATTCCGTTAAAAAACACTTGACCGAAGTGTAGATCAGCGGAAATCTTTTCCATATCTATGAGGCATTCATATTGGATACGATTTCCAAAAGCTTTTACCAACTGAGTGGAAGAATGATTTCCTGGAATTCCCACTACCCCAACTTTTAATTGACCCACGTTAATTAATTCCTTCAAAAATAAAGTATTTCATTTGGAAGGATAAAGTCCTCCCATAAATTTCCTTTATGGTCATTTAACTTTTCCAATAAATAAATAGATCTCATTTTCATAGCTTCGGCAAAATAATTATCCACCTCAAATCGAGTTGAGGTAAACAAAGATCTTGCTAACCCTAATGCTAAGCGTGCTTGGAAAGTTGAATCATTATATTTTTTTGAAAAATTCAAACCAAAATTATAAAGGTAATCTATAGTTTGATTTAATCTTTCACGAATGGAAAGTTCGAATACAGGCTGTCGGAAATTGGATACTAGAAAGACGGATAGGTCCTGCACATAATCTTGATCAACAGACCGATAAAGATCTATAAAGTGGATTGATTGGGTATTACGATTGAAAAGAATATTGTCAATGTTAAAATCCCCATGTACATGAACTGAAAAAGGAGCTTTTAATTCTTTTTCAATTCTTTGGGCTTGATTAATCAAAGTATTTAAAGAAAATATTTCCTTAGATCCGATTCTTTTTTCAGGGATTTCAAATTCAGGGTGGACTTTGAAGATGTCGTCTAATCTTGATTGAAGTTGTGAAATAAACCCAGCATTTACTCCTTCATCTTTTTTGGTTTTTGTCCAAATATTTGAAAGAGTTTTTCGAATTCCCGCAAGCGCATCATTAAGAAGTCCTTTATGAGAATCCAGAATAATTTGCAGGAGAGTTTGCCCGTCTAAGTATTCAAGTAATATTGAAGCTTTATTGCCATTTTTATGAAAGCTATATACTTTTGGAGGTAAGCCTGGTTGAATATTTTCCCAGAGAAGAATACTTTCCCGTTCTTTTTCTAATTTTTTAATTCGGCCTTCTTTAAAAATGACTCTTGATTCATTATCCGTTCGTGTTTCATCTTTGACTCTACTAATTTTACAGCCGGACTTGGTTTCCCAATAGGATTGAATTTCAAGATTTGAAATTTCATTTTTCATATTGTGACAACTCATTGAATCTTCCAAAGCTTCATAATCATGAATTTTTAGTTTTTCTCCAATGATTGAAAAAATAATGGCTTCTCCAATATTTAAAATAGTGTCTCCCATTCGCTCAAGATAATTTAAAACAAATAGAATGGTGATAAGATCTCCCGCATTCTTTCCTTTTTCCAGATTTTCTATAATTAGCTTTAAGTTTTTATCGAAAAGGACATCCGTGTTAAATTCAGTGCGGCAAATTTTCAATGCTAGACTAATATCCTGATTAAAAAATGCTTTAGTAATTAAACTTAAGCCAGTAAGAATTTCATCAAAAAATAATTTACATTTAAAACGGGTAAGTTGGTTGAGAGATTTTAAGTGGGAAACCTGGGAAACAATTCCGACCGCATGATCCGCAAGGTGCTCGAGATTAGATCCAATAATATTGACGGCCCGGATGACATCTAAACCTTTTTTATCTAGTTCATGCTTGAGATTTACGTAAAAACATTTGTTTTCTATTACACTCTTAAGGTTATCAATGTAATCATCTCTTGCGTCAATTTTTGACACAAGTTTTGAATTTGGTTTTTCAATTACCTTTGAAGTATCTTCGACTTGTTTGGTAACTTCCAAAACCATTAATTTAAAATTTTTGTCAATTCCTTTTCCAGAAATAATACTTTCAACAAATTTCATGATTAATCACGTTTTTTTCCCGGCTTGATTTCCAGAGTATCTGAGGTTCCATCCTTGCCTTCTTTTCCCTGTGACCAGCTGACTTTAATTTCAATTTTCACCTTCTTATCTTTTCGTCTGGCTTTAACATCCAGTTTCATTAAGCCATTGGGTTCAAGAATAAGTTTTTTCTTTTTGGTTCCAAAAAGCAAACTTCCTCCTTTAATTCCCTCACCCAAAGCTTCTAAATATTTTACAATGGAGTCAGGATCCTGGAGGGATTGATAAGCGAACTCGTCCCCTGATGAGGCCATAACACCTCTCCCTTTTTAAAGTTTTAATAAAACAACTTAATATAGTCTGGACTTGTATTCTTCAATCAGCCTTGACCGATTGGTGTTAGCAATGGAAAGAACTTTTCGAATTGCAAGATCTTCCCAGGCGGATTGATAACCAATTTGCCGGCTGGCTTTTTCTTTATTTTGTTGCTCTGGAGCTTTGACCTTTTCTCCCATGTGGGTATCATCTCCCATAAAAATAAGAAGAGGTTTGTTTCCTCTTGCTCTAGTTTTATTTTGCTTTGAAACTACATTGATAAGAAACTCGGTATATTCTCTTGATTGAGGATTCCAAACCTCATATCCGTCAACATCATATTCAGCAAGCAATATAGGCCAAAACTGCTCCGGATGAGGGACAATTATTCCCCCGCCTAAGGAGCGGGTTTCATCAATTATTTCTTGAGTTTGATAAAAATACTCATGACTAAAATCTTTTTTTACATAGTTTTTAACTAATTTAACCAGGTACTGGGCTCTACTGATGACCTTTTCATCATAAAATTCAAGGTGCATGTCCAGAAAATTAACAATTAATTTGTTTTTGATATGGATCATTGGAGTATTGGTTTCATTTTGAAATAGCATGTTCTTCAATTTTGTAGCATGCACTTTTACGAAACGAATAAGATCATCGTCGGCACCAGCCGTTTTAGCCGCCAATTGTATTCGATGTTCCCATTTGGGATTCACAAGTGAATCTAAGAGTTCAAATAACTGGCTGGAGCGATACCTTAGGGTATGATTTAACATAGCCTTTAAAACTCCAGCGTCTTCTATTTTTGAATTTTCAAAATGGATAAGAAGTTGGACCTTTCTATTGAACTCCCTTGAAAAGCAATCTACTTCCACCCCCGTATAAACTCCATCATAGGATTTTAAAACGTTATGATCGGTAGGGATTATTAATTCCTCTCTTTTATTGGGAAACATGGCATCTACTCTTTTACGAATCAATTCAATCGGAATAAATTCAGGGTGCCAGTGCAAAGCAACAACCGCAGATTGTTGTGGAAAGTTTTGGTGAGGTTTAATTACCTGATCAATTTGCTCGGTATTTAATTCAGTAGATGTAATTTTTTTATATGCTTCCTGATCCCATTCGGTAATGCCTTCGGTTAATACAATGGGTTCCTGAAATCTTTTCTTGCGGCGATCTTCAATTTTTGAAATCGCAGTATTTTCTAAATTGGGTTTTGCATTAGGTTGAGACATAATTTGAATACTCCTTAGGTGGTCTTCATATTGAAATTACTTAGGGAGGATAATAATCAAAATGAACCCCTAGAGATTAATTGTTTATATTTTCTACCCTTAACCTTAATACACAACTATTTGAAGATTATTAGAATTATGTTAGAACCGCAGGTTTTTGAAAAATAAGGCTGGAATATTTGAAAAAACCTAATTTGTTATATCTGACTATTACCCTACCAAGTTTCTAATCCAATTAAATTTACGCTATAACAAATCCAATAGATAATTATTTCAAGGAATTAATGAAAGGTGATCCTTGCGAGGGAAATGGGGTTAAGTGGCTAACTTTTTTCAGTTGGAAATTATCTATGAGTTTGCTTTTAAAAATAAAAAAGCCTTTAGAATCAAAAACTTTACAAAATGTATTTAAATCATTGGGGATTTTACCCGGAAGTTCTGAATATTTTATTGAATCCTTGCCTTTTTCAGTTAATGACACTACGGCCGGATCTGAAACTGAACTTCAAACAGTGGTAATTGGTGATACTCAAAGGGTAGATCTTCCCATTTCAATTCAACAATCCAATTATTTTAAAAATCTCTTAACGAGATCCCGCACGGGAGAAACTTCTAAAAAGTTAATAACCAATTTAGAAAAATATCTTGAGTCAAATAAAGAGGGAATTTGGGATAATAGTTGGGTTCGTTTTCCTGTTACACGCCTCAATCCCTATGCCAATGAAATATTTAATAATGACCTATTAGCTAATAAAAAAAATAAAAGGGAAGGACTCCGAGGAGACTTAAGTCGGTTTGTTTTTTCAAAAAAAGAAGAAAAATATTTAAGGTTGCCAATTAGCTATTTATTGAAATTGGCTGCAGAAGATTGGGAAATAATTTGGAAATCTCCAATGGCCACGATCAGGCTACCTAAAGGCAGTGAACCGCGGGTTCGGTATTTGCTGGAAGAAGAGGAATTTAGATTATTTGAAGTTTTAAAACAGGATGAATTTCGGTGGTTTCGGCCTGTGGTTGTGTTGGCAAGAAATACAGGCCTTCGTCGAAATAATCTTGTGAGTTTGGAATGGAACGATGTGGATTTTAAAAACCGCTGCACTGTTATTAAAAAGACTAAGAATAAAAAACCGGTGATGATCCCATTTATTTTACAAACTGAGGAAGCCTTTCTCGAATTAAAAAGGGTTCGGAGTTTGCGTTATAAGAATGTGATTCTGAATAAGAAAACATGGAAGCCTATCAAGGATGATTATGCATCTCGGTTTTTTTTAAGATCATAAAAGCAGCTGGAATTGAGGATTTTAGATTTCATGATTTGAGACATGATTTCGCTTCCCGATTGATCCAATCGGGAGTGGAATTGAAAGTGGTTCAAGAGTTGATGGGCCACTTAGATATTAAGTCAACATGGAAGTATGCTCACTTAGCGCCTGAACAAAAGCGCGGAGCTATAGAGCAAATGGAAAAGGGTAGAGGGGGTAGAAAAAATTCTACGAAATTCTACCTGAAGCATAAAGCCTTCGCGTAAGTCATTGAAAATGGTCGGGGCGAGAGGATTTGAACCTCCGACCCCTGCAACCCCATTGCAGTGCGCTATCCAGGCTGCGCTACGCCCCGACCTTTAATTGTGTGCTCGAAAAATACCTTGAGGATGAAGTTTGCATTAATAATGCTTACGATTTATAAATGCAAATAGCTGATAATCAAAATAGATGATCGCCGCCTTGAAGTCAACTGATTAAAAAAATATGGAATGATATGAAAGTTATTTATGAGGAGGTTTAAATTGACTTTAAAGATTTGGGACGGAATATAATATAGGTTGGAACAAAAAATTTAGGTGGGCCCATTAGGGCCCACCTGGGATCTATTTATTTCGACCTTTTCCTCCTCCTTTGCCGCCACTTCCACCGTCTGAATCAGAACCTCCACCATTTTGATAAGATACAGTTTCTGAATTAAAAGAAGTATGATCAGCTCTGTCGGTTGCGGTCACCCAATAATCATTAGTTCCCGATTTAGAAAAATCCTTGTCTTGGTAGAGAGTGCTTGTAGTATCTCCAATCCAAGTCCCATTTCTGAAAATACTGTAATATTGGATACCTGTTCCAGCATTTCCGTCAGTCGCGGGTTGCCAATTCAATTCCACCATTTTCTTACCTTTCGCAGCCACTGATAAACTGGTTGGAGGATTAGGCGGAGTAGTATCTACTTGAATGGATGCAGAACCCGAACCATGGTGCCAGTGATCAGCCGTGTCGGCGGCAGAGGTTTCCACTGAAAAAGTAAAATTGTCATCCATTACATTTCCTATTTGAACATTTAAAGATGTGGAAGATGAATTTCCTGGTGGTAGATGCATGGCGGTATTTTCAAAATCGAAAAGTATTGCCGCCGATATCGGATTGTTATCAGAGTCGAGTAATTCTCCTTCCCGCAATACAAAATCAGTACCTGTACATCCTTGACTGTCATTATTCGTTACCGTGACAGTATAGGCAGGATCTACCCATATACCACTACCATCACCTAAGTCTGAAATTAGTTGAGTGGTTGGGCCTACAGAAACAGTAGGCGCATTTCGAACACAATTATCAAAGGAAATTTCGATTGTTACCGCATTGGTGTCATTACTCAATTGGGTGACCGTGATTCCATTAATAGAATCGACAAACTGATTGTTGGTATCACTATTTAAAACTGCTAGCTCATAAGACCATTGTCCGGACTCCTTTCCACGGTGAATTGAAACTCCGGTTGTATATTTACTGGCCATTCCAGCATCTAAACCGGTTTGTTGACGATAAGAAAGGTAATAAGTTTCAGATGAATCTGTTTTATCAATTTTTAGGATTTGGGGGTGGGTTGTAGTGCTTGGATCTGTACCCAATGGAGCTAAAGAATATGTTCCATTTGATAAAACATTAACAACACTTCCCGCTAGAATAGCATCTTTATACCAACCAATTTGATCTACATGAACGCTGTTTAATTTTCTTTTACTACAGCAATATCCCATAAGGTCAGAGGTGTCACCGTATTCTTTATCCATGGTGCCATCATTTCCTAAGTCGGTAGCGGCATGATGAAATCCCAGGTTGTGACCCACTTCATGGGCGAAAGCAATTGAATCGTTTTTAGTACTCCATGATCTTAAAGTGGAATTTGTTCCGTAAGTGCCCAACTGTCCCAAAGCAAGCCAACTACAACCCGAAATGGAACTGGGAGGTAAAAGATAAACCTTATGTTGAAATTGAGAGAGATCAATTCCTGCATCAGTTGCTGCTGTGTCCGCAGCGCTTGCGAAGGTGTAGTAAGGGCAATTTTCTGTGTATGGAATTTCAACTAGAACAACATTGTTTTGCTGGTCTCCAGGGAAAGATAATTGTCCAAAGGAAGCTTCCAAATACAAGTTGTCCATGGAGTTACTTGCTGAAAACATTGTGGACTCAACTGAAGTTACTGTGTTGGCGTCAAAGTAATTAGGGGAGGTAGACATATTTACTACCATAACAATTGCATTTTTTGACTGGCCGGCACCTTGAATAGTATTTTCTTGTATTTCTGTGGAGGGTTCCGTTTGGGGTTCTTCAGTTATTTCCTCAACTTGAAATTTTTTACCCATAGCTCGACCACGAGCTTTAATTTTTTGTTCTGGTTTTAAACCTTTTGGGGGTTTGTTGGGAAAATCTAATTCTAACCAATCCTTGGTTTGTTTCTCTTCTATAAAGTATACAAAACGTGATTTTCCACGTTCAAATTCATCTACATGTAATATGACAACTTTACCTTCTATGATCGCTTCATTTCCTACATCAGTCTCTTGTGCTTGAGCTAATGGATTTGTAAGCAATATACTAAACGTCATCATTAATAGTAAGAGGTTAAATAAGTTTCTGTGATTTCGAGCGGAATTACAACTAACTAATTTTTTCATTTTTTTCATTTTCAAGTTCCCAGTGGTCTTTGGTTGCCATTCACTTTTAAAATTAAGGAAAAACCTTTTAATTAAAATTTACTATAATTGTAAATTTAATGGAAAGATTGGAGCAAATTGAATGCCAAGGCAGAAGGAAAGCTAACTAAAAAAAGTTAGTGATGGTAAGGGAACAAAATTCAAATGCACTTTTTTAAGGAAAGAAAGAAATGTTTGTTTAAGTAAAAGTAACTTTTATTGAAAATTGTATAAAAAAATAGGCTTGGTTATAAAAATTTATAAACTCTAATTTTAAACCATGTAAATAGAAATCAGATAAAGTGGGGTATTAAAGTAGTTTTGCATCCAAGTTAAATTTTGATATGGATTTTTAGATTTTACATAATTTGAAAAACTCTAAAGTTCGAATGTATTTGTAAATGTGGAAATTGTATTTTTAGTGAAATAAAAAAGCATAAGAAACCGGATATTCGTTTGATCGAAAATATTATTTGAATTAAAAAATGAAATTTTTGAGGTTATTCGATTTTTGTTGCTGAACTTAGGGTCTGTGGTAAAATTCAAGCACAAAATCAAAAGAACGAAAAATATTGTTTTTTAAAAGGTTAAGAGGATTGGCAATGAATGTAATTAAAGTAAGGAGTCAGGCAGCTTTTAAATCCGAAAAAATGAATAAAGTGGGTCTCTTTGATTCAGATCGTTTTTTTTGCGATCTCTATTGTTTACAACCCGGGCAAGCACAAAAAGTCCATGCACATGAAGGCTCTGACAAGATATACTATGTCCTCGAAGGCAAAGGTAAGATTACCGTTGGTTCCGAAGAGAGGGAGTTGCAAGCAGATGAAATAACTATGGCATCCTCAGGAGAGGTTCATGGGGTGGTCAATCATACTCAGGAGCCCTTGGTTATGTTAGTGTTTATGGCGCCAAAGCCTCAATAAATTAATATCAAAATTTCCGATTGGATTTATATATGATTTATCTCGTATTTCCCTCGTCATGGCATCCTTCACAACCCTATTTGAGTTTACCGGCCCTTAAGGCGTTTTTGCATCAACACGGAATTCAAGATGTGGTTCAACGTGATTTGGCAATTGAGTTATTGGATCATTTGTGTACATGGGAAAAAGCACAACCACTTTACCAGCGAATACAAAAGGAATTGAATGATCTTGCGGGGAAGCCATTTCATTCGGATAGGGAGCGTGAAAAATTTCAAAAATTGAGAGAAGCAGAGGAAATCATTTTTGCCTTAAAAGACCAGATTGATAATGCAAAAACCATTCTGCGTACAGAGGAGTTTTACCAAATTGAAAGATACATGGAGGCTCTCAAAATTATCGATGTATGGTTAGATAATATATTAGCCCCTTATTACCCCTCCCAATTAACAGTTATTGGCAGTCAACTTCGATTTTCTCCTTATTCCACTCGAGATATTTTAGATTCGTTTAAACACCCCGAAGAGAACTTTTTTTATGATTTATATAAGGAACACTATTTACAAGGAATCCTGAAGGAAGACATAGATATTTTAGGAATTTCTATTACATCGGTAGAACAAATTATACCAGGCCTTACTTTGGCCCATTTGGTGAAAGAGGCTAATCCCAATATCCATATCACTGTTGGAGGAAGTGTATTTACCAAGTTGGTGGATCAGCTTGAGAAAAACTCTCCATTATTTCAATTTGTAGATAGCTTTATAGTGCATGAAGGCGAAACGCCATTATTAAGGTTGGTTCAACAGTTGAGAGGCGAGAAGGATCTCAGTAAAGTTCCAAACTTAATTTATAAAGATGGCGAAACTGTTAAGGTAAACCGCCCCTTTAAAAAAGAAGAATTAAATGCGTTGCCCACACCTGACTTTGATGGAATGCCGTTTGATCTTTATCTTTCACCAGAAAGAGTTTTGCCGGTTATGGGTTCACGGGGTTGTTATTGGGAACGTTGTGCATTTTGCTCAATTCCTTTTGATCATATGGATTTTCATGTTCGATATGCAGAGACAGTGGTTCAGGATTTTAAGAATTTAAAAGAGAAATATGATTGTAATTATTTCTTTTTTACTGACGAGGCATTGCCTATTAATTTTCTTAGAACTTTTGCACAAAAACTTGTTGAGGAAAAAGTTGATGTTCAATGGACGGGTGAATTAAAATTTGAAAAAAGTTTGTTAAGAGAGGATCGGTTAGAGCTCTTATACAAATCCGGTTGTCGAAAACTAATTTTTGGAATGGAATCTTATAATCAAAGAGTGCTAGATTCGATGATAAAAGGATGCCCAGTAGAAGTTATTGATAAAACGGTTAAAGATTGTATTCGAATTGGTATTGGCATGCATTTTTATATATTGGTAGGATTTCCTACGGAGACGAGGGAAGAAGTGATGGACTCCGTTAACTTTGTCTTAGATCATCAGGAAATTTTAGATTCACCGGGCTTTTCTTGTATTGCCTCGCAATTTGACTTGGAGAAAGGGACACCCCTTGCTAAAGAGCCTGAAAAATGGGGAGTTTATAATTTGCACAACCCGCCCCACCATGACCTTGCTTTGGGATATTCGTATGACATCAAAACTGGACTAACCTCAGAGCAGGCCACCGAAGTTTACCAGGAAGTGGTTGAAAAATTAAGTAGAGAGGTGATGACTTTTCCTCACAATTATTCTCTTTCAGATGGATTGTTGTATTTGGGATATCATGAAAGAGAAAATATTTTGGATCGTCTTACAGCCTTAACTTAGTAGTAAAAACTATTCTCTCTATCCCGAAAAAATTACTTTCATTTCCCCCTGGACACTAATTTTAAGGTACAATGCCTGAATTGATAAATTCATGTAGGAAAGGATGATTCCGTGAAAACGATCGAAAAGTTTATTGGGATAGTTTGCATTATATTGTCATTACTTTTGACAATGGGTGGATCTGCATTTGGGAATGAAGAGATTCAATCCCTTCAATCTGAAATTGATGCTCTGAAAAAAGGGCAAGATGAAATTAAAAAGGATTTAAAATTAATTAAGGATTTACTGGAACCCCTGAAAAAACTGACTGGTCAAGCTGAAGAACCATTTAAACCAGTAGATGTTACTATTGAGGGATCCCCTGTACTTGGTAAAACAAATGCCCCAATAATTTTACTGGAGTTCACGGATTATCAATGTCCTTATTGCCGGCGCCATGTCATAAATACATACCCTAAAATTATTAAGGATTATGTTGACACAGGTAAAGTCAAATACATTATTCGAGAGTTTCCTTTAAAACAAATACACCCAAATGCAGAAAATGCCTCCAAAGCGTCTTTGTGCGCTGGAGAACAAGACGGGTATTGGAAAATGCACGACTTAATTTTTCAAGGACGTCAAAGGATGGGAAAGGACGTACTTTTGGGTTATGCTGAAAAGCTAAAATTGAATATGGATTTATTTCAAAGTTGTTTTAATTCCGATAAATATGAGAAACAAATCAATCGAGATGTCCAGGACGGAGGAGAATTAGGGGTTCAAGGAACACCCAGCTTTATATTTGGAAAAACCGATGCAAAGAATCCAAACAAATTTAAAGCGATTCAATTTTTGCGTGGGGCTCATCCTTATAACAAGTTTAAAAAGGTAATTGAGGATTTATTAAAAGGAGCCTAGTTATCAATTCCTAATCAATTATATGGATTGGTTGTAGTTCTAGACCCTTCTTTGGAATTACTTGATTTTTTTGGTGCGGATTTATCTTGTGGATGTGCGCAACCAGATGCCATGAAATAAACCCCTGTTAAAAATAAACCTGTTAATAAAATAACTCGAATTCGACTCATGATTAGGATCTCCATAAATTAAATTGTTAAATTGAAGTCGCAGTTAGTGGGAAAGCCTTACAATTTTAATTTAATCATAGGAGCCAAAAAGGTAAGAAGGGTAGGAAAAAGGTAATTAAGGCCAAAGCAATATTCAGAATATGAAAAATTAAAAATTTTTCATGGATTGTTGAAACAAAAAACTCAACCCCTACTCGTCGCACCGCGCTTTCAATATCTGCGCGGGTCAATTCTGATTTGTTTTTTTTATCTAACTCTAATTTTATGTCATCCAAAAACATAAATTTTAAGACTTTTAAAATAGTCAGGAAAAGTATTCTTTTTATCCAATTGATTAATCCCCCTTTTAATTTAAGGTCTTTCATAAACTTTTGACCTAATTCATCAAACTTTTGGTCCAATTCCCCTTTGGAAAAAGTTTTATTAACTTTTGGAAAACCTGCTAATACGCCTCCGACTAAGAAATCCATTAAATCCTGTAAACCGTGTACCATTTCCCCTAACTTTTTGCCCAATACTTTTAAAATTCCAGCTACAAATCCATGAAATATTCCCCAGAACCCATACCACATTAGTGCAAACATGAGGCATACCCATTGTACCCAAGCACTCCACTCGGAAATGCTAATATAAAAAGCTTTTATGACAATAAAAGCAATCCCACCAGCTAACCCACCCATTAATCCGTAAAAGAAAAAAGTTTTAAAGGTGCCAACTAAAAGATCGGAGAAAAATTTTCTCCAATATGAAATCAGATCAATTTTATCCATAAATGAAGTTTGTTTAATTTTCGCTAATAATTTCCTGAAATGGACCAGAGGGTAGCGCTGAAGATTTTTCCTTATATTTTGTGGTGCTTGTTGGAGGAATGCTCTGATTAAACCCCATAACTAAATTTAATAAGCATGGAATAAGTATTAACGTGAATATTGTACTAAAGAATAACCCTGAAAGAATCACGACCCCAATTCCTCGATAAACTTCACTGCCAGCACCTGGAAATGCTACTAAAGGCATTAAGCCAAAAATACTGGTAAAGGTACTCATAAAAATTGGTCGGATTCGATTTCGAACACTTTCTAAAATTGCATTTTGGTAAAACATCCCTTCTTGTCTAATGTGGGTTAAAGTTTGATGTATTATTAAAATAGCGTTATTGACCACTACTCCAATTAATATTATAAAACCCAGCATGGTTAATACATCTAGTGGTTGGAGAACGAATTGATTCAGAGTCCATAGGCCAATCACCCCACCGACCGCGGCTAATGGGACACTTAACATTATAATAAAAGGATAACCCCAATGTTGAAATAGTACTGCCAACAAAAGATACGTGATAATTATAGCCAAAATAAAATTACCGGACATGGCGTCTCTAGTTTTTTCTAATTTATCTGCATTACCTGTAAGGGTTACCGAATATTCTCCTGAAAGAGAACCATCTTCTTTCCAAGGCCTAATAATTTCATTTTGTACAATTTCAATTCCTTCTTCGAGAGCCATTTTTGGCGGAGGAGTTATTTCTAAAGTAATTGAACGTTTTCTTTCAAAATGTCTGATTTCCTCTGAACTGACGGTTTCAATCATTTCGGTTACGCTGTTTAATGGTACCGCCTGTCCTTTCTTTGTATAAATAATTGCACTGGGAATATCCTGAGTTTGATTAATATCTTTGACTCTGCTCCTAAGGATTAAGTCAATGCCATCGCGAGGAAGGTAAGGTACTTTAATTTTATTTGAATCCAAATAAACTTCATCGGCATAGACCCCATCAACAAGTGCAGCCACTGAATAACCTAATTCAGATACATTCACATCCATTTCAGAAAGTTCTTTCCAACGAGGTTGGATTTGAATTTGGGGTTGCCCTAATTCAAGACCCGGTCTAGGCCTTATTGATCCTTCTGGCATTAAATTACGAATCTTAAAAAAAGCCGAACGTGCCATATCAGTTAATTGAACTAAATCAGGACCATTAATATTCATTTCTATTCCACGGGACCCACTAAAAGCACTTGAGAAAAGAGAAAGTTGTTTAGTAATCGCAATCATTCCGGGGACCTTTTTTAATTCTCTCTTTAGGATTGGAATCAATTCGCTCGCTCGGGAAGGATCTTTAGCTTTAACAATCGTAAATAATCTTCCTCGACTTCCAATGAATAAAAAATTGCGAACCGGTGGTCCGTCCAGTTCAGCTTCTTCAGGACTTCCGAGTTGAGCTTCCCAATATTTTTTATAGTCTTTCTCTAGTTCAAAACTAATGCGGTGCATTTCGTTAATATTATAGCCTTGAGGGGGGATCATCATTCCCAGGATGACATTTTGGTTTCCTTCAGGAAGATATTCTGTTTTTGGAAGCATTTTCCATGCAGACCAAGCAGGAATCAAAATTAGAATTAAAACAAAAATAATTTGTGCAAATTTACTCTTAAAAAGCGTCCTAAGTATACCTACAACGAAATGATTAAATTTAATTGCTAAAGGAACTAAGCCAAATAGATTTTTAAATAAAGAGCGAATCACATTTTTTTTATCCGGATTATGAGATTCAAATTGGAAAAGTTTTCGACTTAATATTGGGATGACTAGTATACTCACTACCATTGATAAAGTTACAGCAGCGCTGATAGCCACAGCAATATCTTGAAACAACTGTCCAACTTCCTCCTTTATAAAAAGTATAGGTATGAAAACAACCAGAGTAGTAAGTGTGCTGGCCAAAATTGCTCCCCATACCTCTGATGCGCCGTCCATTGCAGCTTGATAAGTATCTTTTCCCATTTGTCGGTGTCGATAAATGTTTTCTAAAACCACAATGGATGCATCCACTACCATTCCCACAGCAAAAGCCATTCCTGCCAACATGATGACGTTAATGGTTTTTCCCATTAAAGTAATAATAAGAAATGAACCCACCACACTTACTGGTATGGCAATAGCGATTACTAAAGTACTATAAATACTCCGAAGAAATAATAATAGTATTATGGTGGCAAGAGTACCCCCTACCAGTAAGTTCAATTTCACCATATCAATGGAGCGGGATATGTATTCGGTTTTGTCGGCTGTCTGAGTTAAATGCAATCCCATCGGATTTAATAGATTTTTATTTAAATCAGCGACAACTTTTTGAAGTTCTTCCATTACCTGGAGAATGTTTGAACCAATTTCCCTACGTGCATTAATTGAAATTCCTGGAAGTCCATTATGGCGTACATAATCGCGAAGTTCATCGTAAGCGACTTTTACCTCAGCTACGTCTTTTACGTATACTGGTGAGCCTTCCACATGGGTAAGAATTGTATTTTCGATTTGCTCGGGGCTTCGGAACTCTCCTGTGGTTCGAACAATATATCGCCTTTTACCTTCATCAAAATCTCCTCCACTTATATTGTGGTTTTGATTTCTCAATGTTTCTCTAAGATCGAATATACTAATTCCTCTTTCCGCTAAAGCATTAGGATTAAATATAACTTGGACTTCTAGTGGGCTTCCTCCATAAACATCACTGTCGGATACACCAGGAACCCTTTCAAACCTGGCTTGTATATTGTCCTCTGCAAAATCCCTGTAATGGTAGACATTGATATTATCGTTTCCTGGTATGGGTTGTAAAACAAACCACCCGATGGGACGATCGGAAACATTAACGGTTTTTATGATAGGTTCGTCAACGTCCTCAGGATAGGAGGATACCTGGTTTAAAGCATTTGATGTTCTTACCAAAGCTTCTTGTAAGTTAGTTCCAGTTTGGAATGTAAGATAAATTTCAGCTCGACCCGTTTTGGAAGCACTTTCTATTTCCGTTAAGCCGACAATGGATTTTAATTGCTCTTCCTGCTCATCAACGATTTCTCGCTCAACTTCTTCAGGGCTAGCACCTGGCCAGGTGGTGCGAATACTGAGTTCCGGTTGACTTATTTCAGGAGTCAATTGAACCGGAATCCTTAAAAGCGACATAATGCCAAACATTAGAATCAAAATGACTCCAACCGCCACTGTAACACCATATTTTAAAGATCCCTCAATCCATTTCATGGAAGAAACTCGTGCTCTATTTGATGATATTTACTTTGATTTTAGGCTTTAATCTTTCATTTCCCTGGACAACTACCAATTCTCCTGGTTTTAGTGAACCATTTAAAGTCCGGATAGCCACTAAACTTTTCTTTACCATCCCCGTTTCTACTAAAACTTTATGGGCCCTAAAAGAATTTTCATTATCTGTCCGAATGACCCATATAGATATATCCTTAGGAGTTCGAACCAACGCATCTTTGGGAACAAAAATTTGATTTCCTGTTTTTTGGGCAGCTAAAATTTGTACTTGAACCAACATTCCCGGAGAAAGGCCTATGGCCTGGCCTTCGACTTTAATTCTTAGAGGAAATGTCCTCGATACTGTATTACCCGATTTAATTTTTTCAATAACAATTCCCTTATAACTTTTGCTCGGTATGTTTTTATTATATGTATCCAAAAAAATATTTACCTGTGCACCCATTGGAATGGAATTGAATTGAAATTGTGGAACATTGATTTCAATTTTTAAAGGAAGATCAGTATTCATTAATACAGCAGGATCACCTTTTTCCAACCATTGGCCAACTTCAGTTTCTTTTTTAATGATATATCCATTAAAAGGAGCATGTATGGTTGCTCTTTTAATATCATCCTCAATAATTTTTATTCGGGCTATTGCAGCTTGGTAATTTGCCTCTTCTTGCCGTATCTTTTCAATTCTAGGCCCTGCAATTAATTCTTTTAGTACAGATTCTTTTTCTTTTAATTCAGATTGGGCGCTATCTGCCTCGGCATCGGCTTTATCGTACTCGTCTAAACTGAGAACACCATCCTTATAAAGCTTTTTGATTCGAATTAATTCATTATTGGCCAATCGAACCCTGGCTTTGGATTGCTTTACTGCAAATTTTGCGGCTTCAATAGTTTCTAAACGTGTTCCAGCTTGGAGTTCTTCTAAGCGGGATTTCACCATTTGCTTTTCTGCTTCAGCCAATTTGATTTGAAGTTGCAATGGTCGGGTACGCAATTGAACCAAAGGCTTTCCCTTTTTTACAAAATCCCCTTCTTGAAAAAACAATTTTTCTACCCGACCATCAATTTCCGCTGCTAGACGGGTAGTTGCCCATGCTAAAACGGTTCCAGGGAGCTCAATTATTTTTTCCGAAGAAAATTGAACGGCCTTGGTTACGCCTACCGGAACTAGGCGCTCTTCTTTTGCGAAGGGTTCATTGGTGCAAATAAAAATAAGAAACAAAATAAAGAAGTAAACTTTCGTTATAGATTTATGGTTGCAATAAAACGCCATATTTAAATAAAAGCAAAGTAGCTAGGAAAATGAAATTTAAAATATTATTTTGAAAGCTTAATATTGGTGGATTCAGAATACCCTAAAAATAATATTTTGAGGAAATTTCTTTTTTGTTTAAGGAGTGAGAGAAAGAAACGTATTTAGAATTTTGGAGACCCTAATTTTGTATATTTACAGTCAAAATCAAATCTCCACGTTTTCCATTTTTAGAATTACCTTTTTCCTTGACCCGAAGTTTACCGCCTGTTTCAATTCCGGGAGGAACTTTAATAAGCAATTTTTCAGTTTGCTCTCCAACTTTATAAGAAATTTGTTTTTTGGCCCCTGAATTAGCCTCGGATGATGGTATGGTGATATCAAAATTGATGTCCAAAGAAAGTCCTCCATTTTCGGACTTTGATTTTTGAAAAATGTTTTTAATTGAGTTGGGAATTCCACTAGAATTATCGGAATTCTTAGAAAAATCGTTTCCGGATTTACTTTTTTTATAAGCATAAATGGACGCTCCTATGGATTGAAGAATCCATATTCCGGTTCCAAGTTTTCCAATGGGACCCGGGACCTTTCTAAGCAATTTTCCTAAGGTTCCGGCAGCACCGCTAAACAATATTGTTTCAAAAAAACCTGTGCCAGAACGAAATCCTGAGCGGGTGAATTCTACATTTAAATCCTTAAAAGCATCACGTCCAAACCCTTGGCGAAACATATTTTCAAAAATTTCTTGTTGAGAATAATTAAAATTACGATTTCTTTGGGATCCCTTCGAAAAATTTCCGCGGAAAAAATCATATTCCTTTCGTTTAACTGGATCCATCAAAACCCCATAAGCTTCAGTGATCTCTTTAAATCGATCCTCACTTTCCGGGTTGTTGGGATTCCGGTCGGGGTGGGTTTCTATGGCTAATTTTCGATAAGCTTTTTTAATTTGCTCTTCGTTAGCGCTTTCAGAAACTCCCAAAATTTGATAATAATCTTTATAGTCTGTCTTCATATCTGAAATGCTACATGCCTAATTGTTGTGGGTATTTGGCCTCGGCTATTTCCGGGCCATCCAAATTGGTATTTTGTTGAACCGTGGCTATTTTATAGGTAGAGTCTTTATGAAGTCTCTGGTTCATATTTTCGAAATGGACCAGGATAGGTGTAGCTTCTACATCCTCATTGGTATTCACAGGCATAATTATAAAATCCTCTGCACTTAGGACATCTCTATAAACTCGTTTCATATTCATCTTATAAGCATTATATCCCTTAATTGTTTCCGTGCCTAAATAGGTTTTTTTATTTAAAACCTTATATTTATCAGGGATATATACATTTGCAAAATAATCAGGTCCTAAGGAATGATGTACAGTAGTTTCCACTTTCAGTACTCTTAATTTTTCGTCTGTTGGAATTAGGTTCATTTTTACGAAATAAGTACGATCGTGGAAATTAAGGTTTTCTAGAAATACAATTCCATACAGGACGTTAAATTTAAATTGAAGAAAAATCCCCAAGCAAACCAATCCAAAACCTTTCCAGAATTTTTTCACTATACAAGCCTTGTTTTATAACTGTTATGATGTTAAGAAATGAATAACCAATGTTTTTAATAATTTAATTCAGTGATTATAGGTTGGAATCATCCCAAATTTTCTTTTTTATTATGGAATAATTCACCTATAAAAGCAACAAACCTAAATTGGATATTAAGTGGAAAGATCAAGGGGATATTTAATTGCTTTTGAGGGGATTGATGGTACAGGAAAGTCCACTCAATGTAAGTTGCTGGGAGATTATTTAGAAATTAATGGATTTTCAGTTTTACGGTTAAGAGAACCGACGCAAGGTAAATGGGGGCAAAAAATTCGAAATATTTTGACTCATGGCAGGGGTGATATTTCAGCCGAAGAGGAATTGCAATATTTTATGAATGACCGACGTGAGGATGTTGATCTTAATATTTTGCCTGCTTTAAGGGAAAAAAAAATTGTATTAGTAGATAGATATTATTATTCCACTGCTGCTTATCAAGGTGCATTGGGTTTTGACCCCAATAAGATTTGTGAAGAAAACGAGACATTTGCCCCACGTCCGGATTTGGTTTTGTTATTTCGGGGAACAATAGAAGAAAGCTTTAAAAGAATTCGAGAAGGGCGAGAAAACTTTAGTTCATTCGAAAAAAAAGAGTATTTGAATCAGGTTCAAAACATTTTTGATTCGTTTTCGGGTTCACATATTAAAATTATTAATAGTGATCTGCCTGTAGAAGCGGTTCATCATTCTATAGTAAAAGAGGTAGATATTGTTTTGAAAAAACAGGTTAAATGAAACGATTTATTTTAGCCATTACTGGTGCAAGTGGGGTGGTTTATGCAAAGCATCTTTTTGATTATTTACAACCCAGATCAGAATTGCATGTAATTATTTCAGAGCGAAGTTTTGAATTGCTTAAATTGGAATTAGACATCTCGTTGAATTATTTTGAAAAAGAAAATGTGACTTTATATAAGAATTCAAAAATCAATTCAAGTATTGCCAGTGGTTCTTTTCCGACAGATGGTATGGTGATAGTTCCTGCCAGTATGGGAACTATTGGAAGGATTGCTTCAGGTATTTCCCAATCTCTAATTGAGCGTTCGGCAGATGTGGTCTTAAAAGAAAAAAATAAATTGATAGTTGTTCCAAGAGAAACACCCTTAAGTACAATTCACCTGAAAAACCTGCTGACGCTTGATCAGGCTGGAGCACTTATTTTGCCAGCAAATCCAGGGTTTTATAACCAACCTAAAAATATTATAGATTTAGTTAATTTTGTTGTAGGCAGAATATTAAATCACTTGGATGTTGAACACGATTTATTTAAACCCTACCAACCCTAACTTTCCTTGAGTTTATGATTTATTTTGATAATGCAGCAACCACACCTATGGATCCTGAAGTGATAGGTGTAATAGAAGAGTCTTTTCGAAAAGATTTTGGAAACTCAGGAACTGTTTATAGTTTAGGTTTAGATGCAAAAAAGAAAATTGAAGACGCTGAAACCTCAATTCGTGAAAGCTTGAATATTCCTGCCCGCTTCAAAATAGTTTTTACTAGTGGAGGTAGTGCTTCCAATAATTTATTTATTAAAGGGTTATGTTTTCCCGATAAATTGGCTGCAAATTTGGGACTGGAGCATCCAAGTGTTTCCAAAACATTAGAGTACTTTAATGAAATGGGAAATGCTTCAATTTCCCTTTTAAAATATCAAAAAAACGGAACCTTAGACTTAAAGGGTATTTCTGAATTAAAGGATAAAAAAGTAAAGTTGCTTTGCCTGTCACATGTAAATAATGAACTGGGAAGTATTAATGATCCATTGCATGTGGCGCCTATTCTAAAAGGTGTATCCTCTAAGACACGCTTATTTTTGGATGGAGTGCAGGCAGTCGGTAAAATAAAGTTGGATAAGGAGCTTTGGGGAAATGTTTCCGGATATTCCATATCAGCACATAAAATACATGGGCCTAAAGGGATTGGCTTATTGATTTTTGATGGAAACTTATCATTAAATCCTTTAATACATGGAGGGAACCAGCAATTTGGTCTGTTATCAGGGACACTCCCAGTACCTCTAATAATAGGGGTTGCAGAAACCATCAAAATTGCCATTAAACATCAGGAAGAAACGAAAGAGCATTTAGAAAAACTGAGCAATTATTTGATTAAGAGATTAAATGATTTAAATGACAAAATGCCTCATTTGAATTTAAAATTCAATTCTTCCCCAAATCCAAATGATCCCTTTCAATCTCCAGGGATTGTGAACTTTTCATTTTTCCCTGTAGAAGGAGAAATTATTCTTCACCACTTGGAGAAAGAAAATATTTTTGTAGGACTAGGGAGTGCCTGTAGTGCTCATTCTAAAGAACCATCAAAAATATTGATTGGAATTGGGTTGTCTCCTCAAGAAGCCCGTTGCAGTTTGAGGATTTCTTTTAATCGCAATAATACCATCCAAGAAATAGACAAGTTTATAGTCCAATTTGCTAAATTCTATGATGAATTGTTTTCCCTTTTCAAACAGCATGCTTCTCACTCATGAACAAAGATAGAACCATTTTAATTCGATACGACGAAATTGGACTTAAAGGCAAGAATCGCTGGATGTTCATCGATTGCCTGGTTAGCAATATTCAACAAAAACTTAGGGAATTAAAAAATATTCGAATAAGAGCTCCTCATGGTCGAGTCATGATTGCTTGTCTTGAAAGTCAAGTTGAGGATTGTATTAATGGACTACAATTTGTTCCGGGGATTTCATCAATGAGTGTAGGAATTGAAACAGAGCCAGATTTCGACAAACTTGCGAAGATTGGCATTGATTGGATAGATCCTATATTAAAAAATAAAAGTGAATTGAAATTTTGTGTTCGTACTCAAAGGTCTAATAAGTTGTTTCCTCATACTTCACAAGAAATCGACCGTGAAGTTGGGGGTCGGATTATGGCGAATTTGCAACCGAATGGGTTAAGGGTAAACATTAATGAAGCAGAGTATGTATTGGAAATTGAAATCGGACAGGAACAAACAGTCATTTTTTCTAACCGCATTAAGGGGTTATGTGGGTTGCCAGTGGGCAGTTCCGGTCCAGTTTTGGGTATGATTTCCGGGGGAATTGATAGTCCAGTGGCTATGTTTCGAATGATACGTAGAGGATGTATAGCCCATGGAATATTTTTTGATAATCAACCTTTTATGGGACGAGGGGGGTACGATAAGGTTTTACGTCTAGCGAAAGTTTTGAACCGTTTTCAAGGTAAAGGCAAATTATTTGTTGTTCCTTTTGAAAATATTCAGATTTCTATTCGCGATCAATGCACTCCCAGTAATCGAGTGGTTTTATATAGAAGAATGATGTATCGAATTGCTGAAGCGGTGGCACAATCATTTGGATATAAAGGTTTAGTGACAGGTGAATCTTTAGGCCAAGTGGCTTCACAAACTTTAGAGAACTTAAGTGTAGTTTCAGAAGTGGTTACAATGAGTGTATTTCGTCCCTTGATTGGAATGGGGAAACAAGAAATTATTTCAGAGGCTAAAGCGTTGGAAACTTATGAAATAAGTATTGAACCTCATCCGGATTGTTGCTCTGTTTTTATGCCTCCGAAACCAGTGACACGGGGCAAATCAAAGTATATGAATGAAGATGAATTGAAATATCCCTGGCAACAATTAATGTCCGAAGCGATAGAAAAAATGGAGATATTAGAATTAAAAACAGCAGAAATTTAATCAAGTTTTTCAACCTGTTGCGGTTCGGGTAATTCTTCTAACAATTGTTTGTTGGTTTTATGGAGATATGGATGAATGTAATCAGGAGCTATTTCATTGAGGGGAACTAAAACAAAATCTCTTTCTGAAATTCCTGGGTGCGGAATTTTTAGTTCTTCTTCGTTTAATACCAAATCATCAAAATACAAGATATCTAAATCAATTATTCGTGGGCCCCATTTTTCTATCCGCATGCGGCCCATTCCTCTTTCCAAGGCCATTAGAGAAAACAGTAGTTCCTGTGGAGAGAAATCAGTCAGTATTTGAACAACAGAGTTTAAAAACCAGCTTTGATCTGTTTTTCCAAATGGCTCAGTGCGATATAAAGAAGATTGATTTAATAATTTTGTATTAGGAAGCAATTGCAATTGTTGAATGGCCCGCAGAATATTTTCCTTTGGGTTGCCCAAATTAGATCCTAGCCCCAGGAAAACAGTTGACGCCATGGATCGATGCTCCTAACAATTAAAATTCAAATTCTACTTTTGAAAGTCGAGTTCGAATTTCATTCATAATTCTTTGTTCTTCGTCGATGCTTTTGGCTGCAAAGGTTGCAGAAAATCGGACAAAACTTCCCACGTCATCCCAGGGCACCGTTGAAATCGAATGCTCGGTTATTAAATATTGAGAAAATGCTTCTGCATTTTCAAACTTTTGTCCACCTTTAATTCCAATTGGGGCCTTGGCATAAAGAAAAAATGAACCTCCAGGCATTTTTGCCGAAAAACCAACTGAGTTTAAAGTATCCACCAGATTCTTTAATCGACGTTTATATTTTTCAACAATCTCTTTTGTAATTTCAGGGTGTTCTAAAGCATAGATCCCTGCTTTTTGAATAGCTGCAAATTGACCGGAATCAATATTGTCTTTCACATTGGCAAAACCCTTTACAACTAACTCATTTCCTACAATAAAAGCTAATCTCCATCCGGTCATGTTGTAGGCTTTAGAGTGAGAATGAAGCTCTGCGCCCACATCTAATGCCCCTGGAACTGAGAGGAAACTAAGTGGGGACTCGTCATAAGTTAAGGTCGCATAAGCTGCATCCTGTATGACAATAATATTGTTAGCTTTTGCAAACTCTACAACTTCTTCATAAAATTCTTTAGTGGCATTAGCACCTGTAGGATTATTGGGATAATTTATATAAAGGAGTTTGGTTTTTTTTGCGGTTTCGGCGTCAATATCTTTCAAGTTTGGTAAAAAATTATTGTCTTCTGTTAATGGCAGATTGATGACTTTCCCTCCCAGGTATTGAGTATGGGTTCCCATTACAGGATATCCCGGAACTGTCATCAATGTAATATCACCGGGATTAATAAAAATATTGGGAATTAAAGCTAAACCCGGTTTGGAACCTATGGAGTGGTTAACATGTTTTTTAGGATCTAATCCCTTCACACCAAAAGTGGTTTCCATATATTTAACAGCCGCTTCTTTGAATTCTTCAATTCCGTTATCTGTGTAACCTCGGTTTTCCGGCTTTTCTGCTTCCAATTGTAAAGCTTTAACCACTCCGGGATGAGCCATTTCATCGGGTTCCCCAACACCCATATCGAATAATTCTTTTCCAGGGTTGGCTTCCAGAGCGGCTTTTTTAGCCCGCTTAATTTTTTCGAACTTGTAAATTTTGGTGTCTTTGCCAAATTGGTTCCCACCTAATCTGTCCGCAAAACAATTTTGAATATAACTTTCATCGATTGACATATATAGAGCTTCCTCCAGGGTCAGGTAATTTGAATAGGGGATAAAAAAGGGACCAATTTAGCCAAAATCGATTGCTCTGTCAAGACAACCTGATTATCAGTTTTAAATGATTGGAAAAATGTCAGAAATGGTATTGGTGCAACTATTCTTCTTCTTGCTCTTCATCTTCCTCTGGTTCATCCTCCTCAATTACTAAATCAGCCACTTTTTGGGAGTACCTTAAGTATTTAATAATTTCTGTAATTTCCTCTTGAGTAACGTTAGTTTTTTGGGAGGGCATTTTATCCGTACCATTTAAAATGGTTTCTCGAATATCTTCATCTGAAAATTCACTAATGATGTAATCCGTGTCTATCAAACGTGGAGCTTTGGTATGACCTCCCATTGCGTCAGAACCATGGCAATTAGAGCAAACACGATGAAAATATTCTTGTCCTTTTTTAAATTCGGCCGGGACTTCGACTGTAGGTTGTGGCGAACAAGAAGTTAAGAATAACAGTATAGATAAAAACGCAATATTTCTTTTACAATGAAGCATTATTTTTCCTCTCCCTCCCTTTTTACCAGATCTAATTTTCCATCAAAATTTCGGTCTAATTCAATTCGATCTAAATTTCCTTTTGAATAGTACTCCCATCTATCAATTTTCCGATCAAAATTTCTATCAAATTCGATTCTATCTAACAAGTTATTTTCTGAAAAATAATGCCACTGGTCTGCTATTTTATCTTCATTGGTATCAAAAGCACTGTATAAGAAGTTACCGCTTTGATTAAATATATCCCATGTATCTATCTTGCCATCTTGGTTAAGATCTCTTTCAATCCGTACCAGTTTTTCATTTTTATCAAAAAGTTTCCAAGTATCAAATCGGCCATTAGAATCTGAGTCAATGGAAATTCGTTGAATTAATCCCTCGGGGGAATATAGTTCTTTCCAATTTATTCTTCCCTTAAAATCAGTATCCTTTTCTATTCGAAGCAGAACGGCATCATTGCTATAATATTGATACTGATCCATTTTGCCGTCCAAATTTCTATCAATGGCCGTCCTTATTACGGTTGAGTTTTCATTATAATAATCGATTTGATCAGCTCGTCTGTCTCGATTTTTGTCGTAAACAATTTTCAAAATAGCTTCGTTTTCAGATAGGTATTGCCATTGGTCAATGTTTCCATCCCCATCGGAATCTATCTTCAAGGTTTTAGCGGAAAGAGAAAGGGGGACAAATATGAAAATTAATGAAAATAAAATTATTGTTTTTTTCATTTTTAATCCAAGTTAAAAGATATTGGAAGTTCAAATTTATGGGATTGCAACTTTAGTGCCTTTGAAATTTAGGATAAGGTTCTGCTTTATTAACAGTTTCTAAAACAATTTTATCTAAAATATCGTGGCCTGATGTTTTTTCCAAGGATAAATTAATGATTTTTCCGCTACGGTCGAGAGTGAAGCTAACCACAGGCTGTCCTAGCCAACTCCGGCGAAGTACTTTCCGAGAATAATGTTTTGCGAGATCAACTATTTTTCTAACTTTGTGAGTGAATAACGCCCATAGTTTCTTAGTCTCTGATCCTAAGGGAATATTTTTTATTATAGAGGTTTTTGTAGAAAGAGGAAGAGGTTGGGTAATATTTGTCGATTTTGATTCATGGGCTGAAAAACTCACAAACTGCACACCGGAAGATGGTTTACAAATTAATTTTTTTGAAGAAGGAGATATAGAATGTAAAGAATTCTTTGTAGGTGTTTTAGAAACGGATGAATTTATGAACTTCGTTGGTTGGCTATATTTGAGTAACGTTTGGTTTTCATTTTTGAAAGGGGACTCTCTATGTTGAATTATCATTCATTTGATAACCCCATTATTTTACTGATTTTTTTTACGTCTAAATTCTGACTAATTAGGTGTTCTAACTTATCCAATTGCTCAAAACGAAACTCCTGATAATTCCAGAACTCGTTTGATAAAGGTTTTCCTCGGTATTTCCTAACGTAGTTCAAAAAAGTATTTCTAAAAAAATCTTTATCTAAAATTCCGTGAAGATATGTCCCTAAAATGTCTCCTCGGGAATTTGATATCCCCAGAGATTCATTAAGAAGTTGGTTTTCATTTTTAAATAGTGGGACATAAGTTTCTTTGAATTCAGTTTTTCCCATATGAATCTCATAGCCCTCCACTAGTATTCCCGCTTCCATAAGCGGATTGGGGATTGTAACTGATGAAACTTGTTTTGTGGTTTTGTTTTTGTGAAAGGTTGTTTCCGATTTGATTAATCCTAGCCCTGTTTCAAATTTATCTTTTCCATCTACCTGGTCTGGGTCAAACAGTGTCTGCCCCATCATTTGAAAACCCCCACAAATTCCTAGGACAGGAGTACCTTGCTTGTGAACATTTTTAATCGCTTTATCCAAATTTTGGTTTTTTAAAAATTGTAAATCCGCAATTGTATTTTTTGAGCCAGGCAATATTATTAAATCTGGAGAACCCAATTGTTGAGTATTCCAAATATATCTTAGGGAAATATTGGGATCATGCACTAAGGGAGACATATCGGTAAAATTAGATATTCTTGGGAATCTTATGACAGCTATATCCAGGCATTCACTATGATAATTATTTGCGCCTTTAGATAAATGAGGAATTGCGTCCTCTTCATCTACAAAAAGATTGGGATCGAAAGGTAAAACACCCAAAACCGGTTTTCCTGTCATATCTTCCAATTGGTTTAAACCTGGTTTTAGAAGGTCAATGTCTCCTCTAAATTTATTTATGATAAAACCCGCTATTCTGTCTTGTTCGTCGGGTTCTAAGAGATCGAGGGTTCCCTTGAGCCAGGCAAACACACCGCCACAATCAATGTCACCTACAAGTAGGACAGGTGAATTAGATTTTTTTGCCATGAACATATTTACAAAGTCTTTGTTTTTTAGATTAATTTCGGCGGGAGAACCAGCTCCTTCTATAACTATAATTTCGAATCGTTCCTTAAGAAAATTATAAGCTGAATTTACCTGATCAACATAAGAGGGTTTTTCTAAATAATAATCCTTTGCATTTCTTTGACCGTAAACTTTTCCCATAACTATGACCTGGGATAAATTATCCTCGCAGGGTTTTAATAAGACTGGGTTCATAGCTACATGGGGCTCAATATTACAAGCTTCTGCCTGATAAACTTGAGCTCGACCCATTTCTCCTCCCTCTTTTGTGATGAAGGAGTTCAAAGACATATTTTGAGCCTTAAAGGGCGCAACCTTATATCCCTGTTTATAGAAATGTCTGCATAACCCTGCGGTAATTATGCTCTTTCCAACTCCTGATCCGGTTCCTTGTATCATTAATGGTTTTGCTTTCATGGTTTACCTGGATTGTTTTTTTAGGAGCCATACAAAAAATGGACCTCCTATTATTGCTGTAATTATTCCAACAGGAATTTCAGAGGGAGCCAATAGGGTGCGGGCAATGGTATCACAAATTATCAAAAAACTTGCTCCAAAGAAAAACGAAGCGGGAATAAGTATCCTTAAGTCAGGTCCTACCATTAACCTGACGATGTGTGGGACAATAAGTCCTACAAAGCCAATGGGACCGGTGGCAGCCACAACTGTGCCTGCAATAAGAGATGACATGACAAAACCGATTTTTTGTACATGAATTACATCCACTCCTCTACTTTTGGCAGTATCCCAACCGGCACTGATTAAATTAATGTCGCGGGAATAAAAAATTAGAATGCTAACGCCAAAAAAAACCAGTGGAAATAGAGACATGATGGTTTGATAGTCTGTGGTGTCTAATCCTCCCATTAACCACCTTACAATTTGGAAAGACCTGGTAAAGTCGGCTAAGTAATGAATGAACATTACAAGTGAGGCAAAGAAAAAGTTTGCTGCGACTCCCGCTAAAAGTAGGACTGCAGTAGGAAAATCTCCATGTTGTGTTTTGACTAAGCTAAAAACTAAAATAATGGCGCCTAATGCTCCCAGGAAAGCTGCCAGTGGGACGGTAGAAAAACCCAAAATTACAAAATTTAAATTTAAGCTAATTGCTATAACTGCTCCTAAAGCTGCTCCACTGGAAACACCCAAAGTAAAAGGAGCTGCTAGATCATTTCTTAACAAAGCCTGTAAAACGGCCCCTGCAACTGCAAAAGAACCACCGGCAATAGATCCTAATAAAATTCGAGGCAATCGCGCTAAAAATAAAATATTTGCGTCGATATTGTCTTTAGCGGGAATGCTGCTTGAGAATGCCTTCACAAAATCTATTTGGGTTGGGCCGATTAAAGGAACTATGCATAGAGTGATAACGTATATAAGAATAAAAATGAAAATGATTTTTATGTATTGGTTTGAGGTATTTATTTGGCCTAATTTATTCATTATGATGATTTTGGAGAAACCAATATGCTCCCATCCTCCAAATTTGTAATTAAATCTATTTCTACTTCATAAACTTTTTCTAAGATTTCTTTTTTTAAAACATTTTGAGGAGTTCCATCTGCAAATATTTCTCCATTTTTTAATAGGATCAGACGCTTGCAAAATTTGGATGCCAAATGCAAATCATGCATGGCCAAAATTAATGATGTGTTTTTGGTTTCGTTGAGTAGTTTTAAAATATTTAATATTTGGATTTGATATTTTAAGTCCAATGCAGATGTTGGTTCGTCCAAGAGCATTATTTCAGGCTCTTGTGCAATGGCGCTGGCTAAAAGAACCCTTTGTTTTTCTCCACCACTAATTTGATTAAAACTTTTATTATGGAATTGAAGAGTGTCCGTAAGTTTTAATGCATTTTGTGCAATTTGATTGTCATGGTCTGATTCAAAAGCTAATGGTGGCAGATATGGGTGTCGACCCATCATGACTATTTCCATTACCTTAAAAGAAAATGGCATGGAATGGTCTTGAGGAATCCAGGAAATAGAAGTAGCGAGAGACTTTCTCTTTATTTTGGTAATATCCTGGCCTTTAAAATATATTTTGTTGGGACCCGTACTTAGAATTCCGCCAAAAAGCTTAAGCAAAGTAGATTTCCCCGATCCATTAGGACCAATAATGGCCGTAAATTCTTTTTCCTGTATGTTTAAATAAATGTTCTTAAGAACAGGGAACTTTGAATAGGAAAATGAAATATTATTTAATTTAAATAATGGTTTTGAACAAGCAATTGAGCTTTGTTTAGAAGTCTTCATTGGAATAGCTCGGGATGAATGGCTTTAGCAAAATGTTCAATTATTTTTAATAACCGGGGTCCGGGAATTAAAATATAATCTGCTCCAATAAAATGTATATTTTTGTTTTTAACCGCGCGAATAGTAGTAAATAAGTTCCATTGGTCTAGTCGAATAATTTTTTCTTTTCCAGACAGGTTTGATTTTGGACCAGCTTCAATAATCACTTCAGGCGACTTTTGAATAATAAACTCCTTAGATACTTTTGGATATTCTGCCAATGGATCGTCGATAACATTTTTTCCTCCAGCGAGTTCCAATAATTGACTTAAAAAGGTTTGACTCCCTGCTGCATAAAGGTCTTTTTGAGGATCTGCTGAATCTCCTAATATTAATAGAACAGATTTAGGGTTTGTATTTGCTAACCGATTTTTAAAATCTTTAATACCTGATTTTAACCTTTTCACAAGTTGCTTAGCATTACTTTCATTTCCTAAACTTTTTCCTATGGTGTGGATGGAATCTAAAATATCATTGATGCTTCCCATAGATACTGAAAGAGTATTTAAGTTTAAGCGATGAGCATCTCTTTCTAATTTTTGACTACCTTTTTGGAGGATGATTAAATCTGGTTGTAATTGGATCCAAATTTCTTTACTTGGGTTTAAAAGCCCACCGATTTTTGGCAATTCGCAGGCTTCTTTGGGATAAGAGCAAAAATTGGTTACACCTACAACTCGGTCACCTGCACCAATTTCAAATAATATCTCTGTAATAGATGGAGACATGGAGATTATTCTTTGTGGAAAAGGAGGGCTCGCCAATACCAAAGATGAATTGGAAAAAATTATTATCAGTAATGAAAATAAATAAGAGTTCTTAATAAAAAAAGAGAACCTAATTGAGGAAGGGTAGTTTTTATTTCTAAATGTTAGTTTATGGACGAAAGATGCAATTAGGCTTTTCATTAGATTATATTTCCCGGTTTCCTGGAAGGCCTAAATCCATCTTTCCTTAGGAAAGAGTATATTTATTTCCTTCACCTCTCAGGAACCGGAGAGTGTGTGAAGTTTGTTCAGACAGGCTTTCTGACTTCCGAATCAATCTAATTCCTGCACCTTCCCAAATATAGAATATATTCAGTGGTCAATCGCAGGTTTCGTCCTCGGTTACAGCGGCGGACCCGTGACGGAATTTCACCGTCTTTCCATACACCTGAACAAAAGTTCAAATTTTTTAAATAGTACCAAACGGGGTTATGTTGTCAATTAAAATTAGAGTTGATAAGAAGGGGATTCAACCAGAGTTAAAAAAAGAAGTCATATCAAAAATATTATCTGAATTTATTTCATGACTTTGGGAAGTTTCTTTAATGGTTAAATCATGCCCTTGGTTTTTCATTTCTTCAAGAGCATGGTCCGCTAAAAATGAAGGGATTATTTCATCGTTTGTTCCAAAAATTCCTAGGATTGTGGAGTTTTCCGGATTTTTTTCCTTATCATCGGGTAACTCCGGCAAAAACCCACAGATAGAAGCCACTTTGAATAAAGAATGCTTTCCCATTAAAGTATAAACAAGTGAGGCAGCGGCTCCCTGGGAAAATCCCCATAAGCATGTTCGGATATTTCGGGGAGAATGGTTTTTCTTTACATAATTATTAGCTTCATCAATTATTTGGGAGGTGAAATCTATAAATTCAACAATGGAATTTTTTTGTCCAGGGCCATCTAGCCACCAACTCCAGGAACCTTCATTTGCTTCAATAGGCCCTTCAGGATAAACGGTTATTGTATTGCTAAGATTTAGTTTGTTTCCATGAACTAAAATATTCTCGGGAGTGGAATCAGCCCCGTGAAAACCAATTAATATTTTAATGGGTTTTTCAGAATCAATTTCCCCTTCACCTAAAATTATTTTTTTATCCAACCAAAAGGTATTTTTATATTTCATTTTTTGTCCATTCCATTATTGAGAATTGATTATAGCACGAGCAAGAGATTCTGCTTCCTCTTTAGTAGAAATTTTTCCTAGAACTCTGGCCTCCTCAATTTGATCAATTATTATTTTGAATTTGGGTGATGGTTCTAAATGAAATTTATTTATTAAAGTTTCTCCATTTAAAAGGGGATTTTGGTTTTGACGAGGTAAAAATGTTTCAAAATAAAATTCCATAATTGTTTCAGTAGAACTTTTTAAGTTTGAGGAAACATTTTTCTTGGTCATTCGATCGGCAATTAACAGAAAAATTGATGGCAAGAAGGCGTCCCCACTTTGCTTTATTAATTGGTAGACCTGAGTTTCCATTAATGGAGTCATGAAGAAGGTTTCAAAGTTTTTTAATAGGTAATGATAGAAATGAAGTGTTTTATCGATGAAACTTTGATGATCGTTGCTCCATTTTAGTCGTTTAAGAGCAGATAGTATTTTAGAAGATTTTCTCACCTGAAAAATGGAGGTTTTTTGAACCGTAGAAGACAACTCTATGGGGGTAAGCAATCCAGCCATTTTTATCAAATACCGGTTATTTTGAACTGTTAAAGCTTTGCTCAGGTTATTCGAAAACCTATTAAAATAAATGCTCGGTTGGTTTAATAATTGTTCCAGGAATTCCAGATATTGTATAAAAGGGGAGGGCTCTTTTTTTGAAGAGATTAATTGGTTTTCTTTAAAAACGGAATCATTTAATTCGGGCAGTATGGAAGTTGCGATACCCGATGTAAGTAAATGCGCAAATTGGGAATTATTAGATCCCAGGATTTTTAATAATTCTGAGGTGACTCTTTCGTTTGCAACAGATTGCAGATTTTTGTTTAAACTTTTTATTTGTGAGAAGGTTTCGGGTTCTATTGAAAAATTTAATGTGGCGGTAAACCTAACAGCTCGGAGCATCCGAAGCGGGTCTTCTTTAAAGGAATTTTTTGATAATACTCTGATGGTTTTATTTTTAAGATCATTTAATCCATTGTAATTATCAATTAAACTTGAAGAACCTTGGATAAACTGATCTAAGGGCTGAGCCATTGCATTTATTGAAAAATCTCTCTGGCTTAAATCTTCCTCAATGTTACAGCCCTGTAGACGACAAAAATCAAAAAATAGATTTTTAACAATTACTACCCGAAATGTCTCACGATTTGGAGTGTCATCCAATTTAACAAGAGGCAGCTTTAGAGATTCCGCAAATGAATTTGCAATTTCAGGTGCATTGATCCCAGTAAAATCATAATCTTCGAAGGGAAGTTTTAAATATTGGTTTCGTAAGGTTCCTCCTACAACATATAAAACCTCTGAATTCTTTTGTGCGAGTTTTAAAAGATTTTTTAAATAAGTTTTTGTTTTTATTTGCACCCACGCAACCAAGAAAAGTTAATAGAAGCTATTATTTTATACTTTATTGGAAAAAAATAAAATTACTGACTCCAACCGGTGGGAAGCTGGATTTGTTTAGAAACAAAAATGGTACCATCTTTCTTAATGAGATGAACTTCTGAGCCAGTCACAGAGCTAATAACTTGCTGCAAATTTTTAGAGGGTGGGCTTTGAGGATCTTTAATTAAAAAAGGTATCATTTCACCGACAGAACTTCGAACATGATCGCTTTCAATCACATAACCTAAATATTGGACTTTAATCCCAAGAAATTTTTTGGCAAGCTCAATTAAGTGATCGCCCATAAAAATATCTTTTTTAGTTTGAACGCGGTTTATTACCAGTCCAATTTGAAAATCAGAAATTAACTTTTCCAATTCTTCTAAGGAATCCGGTTGTATTTCCTGAACCTTAGATTTAAACTCCTCAATTTTATAGCATTCTTCTGAGACATTAGGATTGCGTGTAATATCCAGCAGGTTTTGAATTTCTGAGTTTCCTTTAAAAACTTGGCCAATCTTTCTAAATAGTGCGGATTTTATAAAACCAAAAGTATTCATTATAGAAGTTATTTCTGGCGTGGAGACAACAATTTGTTCATGACCCAGATTGAAAAAATCTATAACCTGAAAATTCATTCCGGGTCCTAAATCTATAATTATGGTTTCTGCGCTTAGGTTTTTTATTAAACTTACAAGCCGATTTTGATTTTTTAAATTGATATCACCACTACCAGGAAAATCTCCTGCTCCACTTAAGAACCTTAAATTTGCTACTCCTGTTTCAATAAGCAATGAATTGGGATCTGTTTCACTTTTATTAATTAAATCTTGAAACCCATTAGGTGGATTACACAACCCCAGAAGTGCATGGAGATTGGAAGCACCAAAATCTCCATCCATTAAAACTATTTTTTGACCCATGATAGCCAGAGCAATAGATAGGTTTGTGGCCAATATACTTTTGCCCACACCACCTTTTCCGCCACCAATGGTTATTATTTTTGGGGTTGATGTCATGTGCTCGTTTCTTTTTTTCTAAGGGTGAATAGTAATGATTCTAATGTATCTAATGAAATGGTTTTTTTATTTTTTGTATTTGTATTAATAAAATTTTTATCAGACGCATCGAATTCTAAAGGCGGGTTGGATTTGTTTTGAGAATCATCCCTAATGGAAAGATTTTTGTTTTTTCCTGAGTCAAGAATTTGTTTTTCCAATAAACTTCCAAACTTTTGAATTTGATCCTTTAAATCGATATCAATTTCAGAAGAATAATTTGAGACCATATCTTGAGCATTAAGAACCAGAGGTTTATTCTCCTTTGATGTATTTTCCGTTATTACCTCTTTGTGGAAATACTGAATCGTTTTCTCAATTTTTTGGTTTAAATCTCCCAAATCTGTCAGGGAGTCATTTTTTTCATCGGAATTCGAGTTGGGGGAAATAATTGTGTTTTTTGAGTGACTGGGTTCTTCTACTAAGAATTCTAGAGACAAGAAAAAAGGTTCTTTAGTTTTTATTGTTGGTTGTATGGGGGGAGGCTTTTTCTCGTTTTCTATTTCAGAATCTGTTTCTGTAGAAAGAAGTTCCGGATTTTTGGCAGAGACTGTTTGTTCAATGGATTCACTGTCTTGATTATCATAATTGGATTCAATGGAAGAGGTGGGAACTTCCAGTTTTTCCGATTCTAATGCGGATTCCTCAGAGTCTGAAAGAGTTTCTCCATTGGTCGTGACAGGTTCTTCCGTAACGTTAGATTCGTCAATTAAGAGGTTTTCCAGTGCTTGTTCCGCATCGTATTGAAAGTTTTCTGAGGAAGATATTTGGTTTTCAGAGTCCAAGCCCTCTATTTGTTTGAAAACATCATCTTCATCCTGGAGATTTTGGTCTAATTCTTTTAATTCCTCTTCAATATTGGCTGAAGAATTTTCGAGGATCTCGATTTCGGGTCCTGCTGGGCCAATGTTTTCATTCGATTCTTCAGTGATCTCAAGCTGATCTTTCAATTCTTCCATTAGCGAGTCTTCATTTGCATTTTCGGAATAAGTTAATGCAGAGGCTTCGTAATCCTGATCATCTTGTAAGGCTTCACTTAGTTCTTCCATTCGCTTTTTTTGCAAACTTTTTCTTTTTTTTCTTTGGAAAAAGAAAATGATAAATGAAGCTAATATTAATCCTCCAATAAGAACCCATGCGGGACTATTAATAATAGAATGGAGGAATGCAAATGGATCGTCCTTTATTCCCGAGAATATTTGTGTGATGTTTTGCCAAAAATCAGAAAAAATATCGAGCGACGAATTGATTATTGTTGAATCCATATTTTGTAGGATGGGGATTACGAAAAATTTTAATATTCTAAAATTCGTTGGAGAATATTATGAGATTTAGTTTGAAGGAATATAAATCCCCGCGAGCAAGTTTATTTACTAAGTCACCTTATGAGCTAGGTAGAAATGTTTAGATGGAGCTTAAGTAAAAATATCCAACCTGTTGATTATATTAACATATTTCAATAAATTTCGGTATGTAAATTGACCTTCTTCTACCAAAAAATTTATAGTGGCTTTTCTTAGAGAGGAATAAATTAAGTAAATTTTCCAATTTTGAGGGTCTTTTTCAGAGGTAAAGATAATTTCCCAGAGTTTGGTTTGGGAAAAAAAATGAAATGAGATAAAATTAAGTAATAGAAGTTGTGATTTTTTGGAAAATGGCCCTCCATTCCCTAGTCCCTTCTGTGAATTTATTCCAATTAAGAGGAACAATTGAACCCAATACAGTTTTATATAATTTTTACTTCCATTATTGTATTTTCATTGACCGTCCATGAGTACTCACATGGAAGGGCTGCTTATTACTTGGGCGATAATACTGCCAAATTGCTGGGACGTTTAACCTTTAATCCACTTAAACATCTTGATTTTCTTGGAGCGATTTCTTTTTACTTTTTGGGTTTTGGTTGGGCAAAACCTGTCCCTGTGGATCCCAGAAATTTTCAAAATCCCCAAAGAGACATGATGTACGTTGCTATGGCAGGGCCGGCTTCAAATTTTGTGCTAGCACTTTTTTGCGGGTTTTTTCTTCGTTTGATCAATATAGAAGAACAACCAATTCTCTTTTTTATCTTTGCTTTAGGAGTATATGTAAATAGCGCATTAGCCATTTTTAATATGTTGCCTATTTTTCCCCTGGATGGTTCGAGTGTTTTAAAGGGTATGGTTTCTCCCACTACTGCTCAAAAGTTAAATTATTTTGATCGATATATGGGAGTGCTGTTGTTGGGAATTTTTCTAATGGACTATTTTGCAAATACCAAAATATTGATAAGTATCCTTAGAATTCCCTTATCGTTTATGATAGAGTTTTTCACTCAAGAAACGTTCCCTTTAATAAGGGAGATTTTTAAAGGTGGTTTGTTATAAGCCTCTGGGGATGGAAAAGTACATGGCTAAAAAAAGAATTTTAAGTGGGATGCAGCCCTCAGGTAGGTTGCATTTAGGCAATTATTTTGGAGCCTTACAAAATTGGGTTTCCCTGCAGGATGAGTACGAGTGTTTTTACTGTATTGCAGATTGGCATTCTTTAACTACATTGTATCAGGACCCCAAGTACATTAAGGAGTACTCTTTTGAAGTGGCTGTGGATTGGTTAAGTTCCGGTCTGGATCCCGAAAAGTGTACTTTGTTTGTTCAGAGTGAGATCCCGGAGCATGCAGAATTGCATTTGATATTGTCCATGATTGTTCCGGTTCCCTGGTTGGAGAGGAATCCTACATACAAGGAAAAGCAGCAAGAAATAAAAACCGTAGATATGTGTACTTATGGGTTTTTAGGGTATCCCATTTTACAAACGGCGGATATCGTTCTCTACAATGCTCATTATGTGCCAGTTGGAATTGATCAAGCACCTCATTTAGAAATTTCTCGAGAAATTGTTCGCCGATTTAATGGGTTTTATAAGAAAAATGTTTTTATTGAACCCGAAGCAAAAATTTCTGAAACTCCCAAATTAAATGGGATCGATGGTAGAAAAATGAGTAAGAGTTATAATAATTCCATTTACCTTTCTGACTCGGAAAAAGAAATAAAAAAGAAAATTCAATCTATGCTTACTGATCCAGCAAGGGCCAGACGGAATGATCCGGGTGATCCGGATGTATGTAATCTATTTCCTTTTCATAAACTTTTTTCTTCTGAAGAAATGCAACAGGAGATAGATCGCGATTGTCGAACGGCGGCGATTGGATGCGGAGATTGTAAAAAGAAATTATCCGAATCCATGCTTGAGGTAATGGGACCTCAATTGGAGCGAAGACGCGAGATTGCTGCGAAACCTAAGGAAGTAGAAGAAATATTTGCAGTAGGAACAGAAAAAGCTAGTCGAGTAGCGAAACGTACGATGGATAAAGCCAAATCTGTAATGAAATTAAAATAATATAAACCCTTTACCAGCTCCTTAGTTAATCAAATGGATTATAAAGAAACTCTAAATTTACCAAAGACTGATTTCCCAATGAAAGCAAATCTCGTGAAAAAAGAACCCGAGATGTTGAAAAAATGGGAAACGGAAGGAGTCTATGAATTAATTAGAAACCATTCCAGGGGGAGGCCAAAGTATGTCTTCCATGATGGACCTCCCTATGCCAATGGGCATATCCATATGGGACATGCATTAAATAAAATACTAAAGGATTTTGTTGTCAAAATCATGAGTATGAAAGGTTATGACGCCACATTTATTCCTGGATGGGATTGCCATGGTTTACCTATTGAGCATCAGGTCGGAAAAGACCTGAAATCCAAAAAGAAAGATTTTTCTAAAACGGAAATTCGAAAGTTATGTAGAGATTACGCTGCAAAATTTGTTGATATTCAGAAAGAAGAATTTAAACGGCTGGGTGTGTTTGCCGATTGGGATAAGCCTTATCTCACGATGGACTATGAGTATGAAGCCACCATTGTTCGAGAATTTGGAAAGTTTGTTCAATCGGGTAATGTATATAAGGGTTTAAAACCGGTACATTGGTGTACAAATTGTATGACAGCTTTAGCGGAAGCCGAGGTGGAATATGGAAATCATAAATCTTCCTCTATTTATGTGAAATTCCCTGTGGTTTCGGGTTGGGAAAACCAGATAAGCGGGGTTGATTCTAAAAAAGTTCATTTTGTGATTTGGACAACGACTCCTTGGACTTTGCCGGCAAATTTAGCAGTGTGTGTGCATCCTGAGTTTCAATATGTTGCTGTTGAGATTCAAAATGAATACTGGGTAGTTGCTGAAGAAAGGCTACCTGCTTTAGTTTTAGAATGGGAAGTTGATGATTATAAAATTATTGGAAAGTGTTCAGGAAAAGATTTAGAAAATATTATATGTCGTCATCCTTTCATTGAAAGAGATTCTAAGGTCATTTTAGGTGACCATGTCACCTTGGAGCAGGGTACCGGCTGTGTCCATACTGCTCCGGGTCACGGCCAAGAGGATTACGTAGTGGGTCAAAAATATGGTTTAGAAACTTATAATCCCGTTGATGATAAGGGAGTGTTTAAGCCAGAGGTGGAGCACTTTTCTGGTATGTTTGTTACCAAGGCCAATCCGGAAATTATCGAAAAATTAAGAGAAGGAAATTTTTTAATTCATGACAGCGAATTAGTGCATTCTTATCCTCATTGTTGGCGGTGTCGCCAGCCCATTATTTTTCGCGCAACAGCACAATGGTTTATTCCCATGGATAAGGGAGATCTTCGATCTAAGTCTCTTGAAGAAATTAACAAGACCCGTTGGATCCCGGATTGGGGAAAAGAGCGAATTTACAGTATGGTAGAAAACCGCCCGGATTGGTGCGTTTCCCGACAACGTGCCTGGGGAGTTCCCATTACTGTTTTTTCCTGCGAACAATGTGGAGAACAATTATGTTCTGATAAAATTTTTAAGCACATTGTGAAGTTGGTAGAAGAGCATGGAGCTGATTTTTGGTTTGAAAAAGAAGTTCGTGAGCTTTTGCCGGATGGGACGAAATGCGTTTGTGGTAGTCAGGAATTTAAAAAGGAAATGGACATTCTTGATGTTTGGTTTGATTCCGGAGTGAGTCATGCTGCTGTGATTGAAGAAGATCCTCAGTTGCAATGGCCAGCAGACTTATATTTGGAAGGTAGTGACCAGCATCGAGGGTGGTTTCATAGTTCATTACTTGAATCCGTTGGAACCCGAGGTTCAGCACCTTATAAAGCCGTACTAACTCATGGCTATGTGGTAGATGGTAAGGGTAAAAAAATGTCAAAGTCTTCCGGAAATGTAATCGCTCCTCAGAAAATTATTGACCAATATGGTGCTGAAATTCTGCGGCTATGGGTGGCTTCAGAAAATTATAGGGAAGACATTCGCATTTCCCATGAAATATTAAAACGACTTACTGAAGCTTATCGAAAAATTCGAAATACGTTTCGGTTTTTACTAGGAAATTTAAATGACTTTGATCCTTCAAATGACTCTTTACTCTTTGACGAACTGGAGGAAATTGATCAATTTATTTTGTATCGCTTTAAAAAAGTGTTTGAAAGAATAGTAAAGGCCTTTGAAGAGTTTGAGTTTCATGTTTTTTATCATACTTTTTATAATTTTTGTGTCGTGGATTTAAGTGCATTTTATTTAGATATTTTGAAAGACCGTCTTTATACGTTTCCAAGAAATTCTAAGCAGCGTCGATCAGGTCAAACTGCAATGTATAAACTTTTGACAGGTATGGTTCAAATGATGGCACCTGTTTTAAGTTTTACTTCCGAAGAGGTGTGGGCCTATATGCCTGGAAGGACAGGTAATGAGAAAAGTGTCCATTTAGAAAAATTTCCTGATTTAACGGATGTTTCATTCAAAGAGGATTTAATAGATAAATGGGAAAAAATTATTGTATTAAAAAGTGAAGTGAGTAAAGCTTTAGAACTAAAAAGGCAGGAAAAAATTATTGGGCATTCATTGGATGCGTTAGTGAAAATAAAACTTCCAAATAATTACTACACGGTCCTAAGTGAGGAAACTCATCAACTCAAATTTATTTTTATAGTTTCTGGGGCGGAATTAGTCGATAGTTTAAGTGAAGAAAAGAGTGTTTATAATAGTGAAACCATTCCAGGTTTGGAAATCTCCGTGTACCCAGCTCCAGGAGAAAAATGTGAACGTTGTTGGAATTATTTTGAGGCCAAGGATTCTCATCCAGATCACGCATCTATTTGCTCCCGTTGTGTCACGAACCTTGAATCAGCAAAGGCTTGAATTTCTTTGAAAAATAAATACTTTGTTCTCTTTTTTGTTTCCAATATTTTGATCTTTTTAGATCAATTTACAAAATTCCTTGTTACAAACCATATTCCATTCAACCATGCAATTATTGTAGTAAATAATTTTTTTGCTTTAACACATATTCGAAACCCTGGAGTAGCATTTGGTATTTTTGCGGATTATGACTCCGATATGAAAAGTTGGGTATTTGTGGGGGTTTCAATGGTAGCTATTGCGGCGATAATGTTATTTTTTCACCAAGCACCACGCCACCGAAAGTTAGTGCATTGGGGTTTGATTTTGATTTTTAGTGGAGCTATTGGTAATCTCATTGATAGAATTGTTTATAAGGAAGTAGTGGATTGGATTCAATTTTTTTACAAAGACTTTCAATGGCCGGCTTTTAATATTGCAGACTCCTGCATATCAATTGGTGTAGCTTTTATGTTTATAGACTTGTTTAAACATGAAAGAAAATCGAGTAAATCCGCTCAAAAAAATTTGGATTCTCCTCCAAATATAGAATAACTTCTTTTCTCTGAATATTATGCATCCCATTCTATTGGAATTTGGTTTTGTTAAAATTTTCACTTATGGGTTACTTGTCGCCACCGGATTTTTTGTGGGAATTTATTTGGCCGGACGTCAGGGAAAAGAAGAAGGGTTGGACCCACAAAAAATACTTGACCTCAGCTTCTACATTTTGATTGCGGCTTTGCTGGGGGGTCGCATTTTATACATCATTGTTGAATATCGATATTTTTCTGAAAACCCGGTAGAAATTTTGAAGTTTTGGAAAGGTGGGTTGGTCTTTTACGGGGGGCTAATTGGTGCTTTTGGAGTAGCTTTTTATTTTGTCGTCAAACATAAACTCCCTGTTTGGAAAGTTGGAGATATATTTGCTCCTTCATTAGCAATTGGCCAGGCCATAGGTCGATGGGGGTGTTATTTTGCCGGTTGTTGTTATGGGGTGCGGACTGATTTGCCATGGGGAATCACTTTTACGGATCCAAAATCATTGGCTCCATTAAATGTTGCGCTTCATCCTACTCAGATATATTTATCTTTAAATGCCTTGATAATTTTCGGTATTTTAATTTGGCTGAGGAAAAGAAAAAGTTTTGATGGTCAAATATTTTGGACTTATGGCATTTTATATTCTATAGGTAGATTTATTATAGAGTTTTATAGGGGGGATGATCGTGGTTTTGCTGTTCCTGAGCTACTTTCTACGTCGCAATTCATAGGAATATTTGTTCTTTGTTTTTCCGTTTTTATGTTTTATAGATTGAGGCAAAAGGGGGAGTTAGTGTAAATGACCGGTAAAAAATATTCAGGAAAAGGTGAAAAAAAGATAAATGGAACATGCAATTGCCAACGCTGGACCACCCCATATTTTTAATGTAGAAATAAAAGTTAACTGTTTTACCAATTCCTCTTCCCGCATATTACTTATGTGAAAAGGCTGTCCTTTTAAACGTTTAAAAATTAATTTGGTTTTAGGAAGAAGTTCTTCTAATTTTTTTGGACTGTATTTTTCCGACAAATCTTTGGCTAGTATTTTAGCTCCATGCTCCAACTCGATAGGATCTAAAGAGCCATCCTTATTCGTATCATATTTGGATTGAAGCTCCGGGTTTTTCTCTATCAATTTTTTTGCTCTTAAAAATGTATTGAATTTTATTTTTTTTCGTTTTAATTGTTTTAATCCTGATTGTGCATGCCCTAGGACATATAACTCTTCTCCAGCTTTAAAACACCACTCACGAAAACGATACTCTCCATAGTGGTACCAGGAGGGATCGTTGAAATATTTAAACTTTTTCAATTTTTTAATATTATTATTTAACGATTCTTTTAATCGGGAGGGCATGGTTGAAAATTGTCGTGAATGAATTCTATACTTTTTCAATTCACCTTTTCTAGAAATCTTTGCGCCATCCAAATATACTAAGGCAGTGGCACCACTCTTGTCATCAACATAGAAAGCCTTATCAGAATAGAATTGATCGATCTTAATCCAGGACGAAGAATTTTTATTTCTTTTTAATTTTTGAATTTCCAGAGAATAGATAACACAAGGGATCCCACTTATAGGGGCGGTTTTAAGCTTGCCAGCTTCAGAAATGATTCGTCCCTTAATTTCAACATTGGTTCCTACTGCCCCTGTATTTATTTTTGAAGTAGGAATGTTTTGAATTATTCGTTTGGATTTTAATTCCTTAAATCCGTTAAAGAACCAATAAATACCTGCACCTGCTCCCATACAAGCCATTATTACGCTGTTTCCGTCAATTTGCACAGGTCTGCTCCCCAGTTATATATTCTTTTATCTTTCCTTAAACTAGCTTAGGAATTTTAATATTAATATCAACGTCTTTGCGTTCCTCTTCATTTACTTTAAACATTTCTTCGTCTTTATAGCTCAACATATTAGCTATAAAAATATCTGGAATTTGCTTGATCCTAATATTGTAATTATTGACGCTGTCATTATAGAATTCTCTTCGATCTGCCAGGGTTTCTTCAAGGTGTGAAATGCGATTTTGAAGTTGCATGAAATTTTGATTTGTTTTTAAATCAGGATAATTCTCGGCCAAAGCAAATATTCCTTGGAGTGCAGTGCTGATTTCATTGCTGGCTTCTGACTTTTTCCCGACCCCACGAGCTTTGAAGTACTTTTCTCTAGCTTTCATTAATCGTTCCAAAACACCTTTTTCAAATTCAGCAAAGCTTTCGCAAACTGACACTAGTTTTGGAAGTTCATCATGTCTTTGTTTTAAGATTACATCTATGTTTGCCCAGGATTTTTTTATGTTTTCTTTAAGAGAAATGAGTCCATTATAAATTGTAATAAAATAGCCTACAATGGCAAGTGAACCAAATAACAATATTCCAAAAATTATTAGAGTGGCGGTACCCATTCATATTCCTTTCTGCTCTGAATTATAACTATGGGTTTTATTTTTTTTTGATACTTACAGGTTAAGCGATAGTGGAAAGCGAATCAAACTCTGGAGGGTTTTTGTTGATTTGTTTTGAAGTGCAAAATTCAAAGATTAGAATTACATTGATGAGGTGAAGCTTAATGGGGCTGTTTGTCAGCAAATTTTGAATTAAAATAGTTGGCAAAATCCTTCATGGAAAGAATTCCAATAATTTTTTTATTCTGTGTGACGGTTATATGCCTTACGTTATGTTTTCTCATAGTAACAAATGCATTTGGCATTGTTTTTTCGCAATCTAAACTTACCAGGGGCCTGGACATAATTACGGCAACAGGTGTTTCTTTTGGATTGAGACCACCAGCAATTATTTTTCTTGTTAAATCTGTTTCAGTTATCATTCCAATGTATTTATTATTATCCATAACTAACAGGGAACCAATTTTTGATGCAGCCATTTTTTGTGCCGCTTCCAACGTGCTTTTTTCAGGGGGGATAGTTACCAGGGACTCTTCCATGTAAAATTTAATAGCGTCCATTTAATCCTCAAAATTGTTTATTATGGAAAATAATATTGTCGTATTTCTAGTATAAGGAGAAAAAAACTATTTTTAAAAAATAATTCATAGTTCCTGGATAAATTAACGTAAGTTTAAATGATAAGGGGGCAGGGGATATGATTTCCAACCGAAAGCAAAGCTAAATATAATTATAGTGGGAAAATAAAATCCACCAGTTCGAATTTTTGGGGTGTTAAGATGACTTTTAACAATGATTTTGATTTTAAAAAATTTAAGATAAGTCCTCATTGTCTATAATATTCTCTTCTAAACCTTCTTCAATTATTGCATCGGCGAGTGGCCCTAATCCATTTTCTTCATAGTCATTTACATTTTCATTGTCAAAATCATCAAAGTAGATTGAATGTTTATTTTCGCACCATTCCCGAATACGTGTACTAAACCTCAATACTCGTTGAACCAGCTCTAATTTGTCCATGCCAACCTTTCACAGTTTTACAAGTAAAAATCTCTAATATTAAAAATAATTAACTCGGATTATTTGAAAATGATCTTATAATAGTAGTAAGAACTTGAATTTAAAAGCGTAGCTTATTAATTTTTCATCAATTGGCAAGAAAAAAATGGCCCTTCAACTAAGTGATGTGGTGGGGACCTGGGTTGGCTCTCCACCTATTTTATATTATCAACTCCAGGATAAAATGGACGATCCTGAAAGTTCTTTTGAGGATTTTGCAAAAATTATTAGCTCAGACACCTCTTTGTCTGCGCGTTTATTGAAAATTGTGAACAGTCCTTTTTATGGTTATCCATCCAGAATTGACACGCTGAGTCACGCCCTGAATATTGTAGGAATGAATCAGTTAATGGACTTAACCTTAGCAATGGTTGTAACAAGTAAATTTAAAGGTGTTCCCCGGGATTTGATGAATATGGAATCCTATTGGTTGCATTGTATTGGCGTTGGAATTACGGCAAAATTAATTTCCGAGTATAGAGGCGATCGTCATTTAGAGAGAATTTATGTCGCAGGAATGCTTCAGGATATTGGAAGTTTAGTTTTGCTCCAGAAATTTCCTGAAAATTCAAAAGGAATTTTGGAAAGAGTAAGAGATGAAAAAGCACCACTACATGTGGTTGAGAAGGATGTTTTGGGGTTTGACCATGCTGAGGTAGGTGGAACTTTGTTAGCGGGTTGGAAATTGCCCGTAGGTCTAGTCGAAGTTGTCAGGAATCATCCTTATCCTCTTATGGCTAAGGATTGTATACTTGAGGCCTGTATTTTGAATTACGCCGATTCTATTGCACATGAATTAGAAATAGGAAATAATGGTGAAGTTATTCCTCCTGTTATTGATTCGAAAGTTTTGGAAATTGTAAACCTTTCGGACAAAGCTTTAGATGAAATAAAGGAAAAAGTGGTTCAAAATGTAGACGACGCAGTTAGCATTTTTATGGAATAAATACGATCTGTCTGAATTGAAAAATTAAAACACTTATTTTATTTGAAACTTTTAAATATTTTATAAATGAAAAAATTTAAATCAAAATTTTGTATTGGTCAATGCATACACCATAAACAATTTGATTATTATGGTGTTGTTTTGGGAGTAGATCCAAAATTCAAAATGAGTGAAGAGTGGTATCAAAAAATGGCTAATAGCCGTCCTCCAAAAGATAAACCTTGGTATCATGTTCAAATTCATGGTCAAAAAGGCCTTCGTTATGTAGCTGAGTGTAATCTGGAACTAAACACAGCTATTTGGAACTAGTTTTTTCGGAAACCATTTGTGTCAGATATTTCGCAATTGAGCCCATGGATTTTTTCCATATTAATTTTTGGAGTCATGATTTGGGTTTCATTGGATATGGTTTTTGGAATCTTACCTTGGAGTTTTCTTGATAAAAACCGGCCTGATCGAAAAATTATTGGAATTTTTCTAATGATAATTTTAGGATTGGTTTCTCTAGTTGTATTGGAAGATCTTTTGAGGTTTGTTTGGAAGGGAATTCAGCATATATTATTTTTGGATTTGGAAGAGTTATAGGGCAAAAAATATTTAGATTCCTCTTTCTTCTACTTTTTCAATAATGATTTTCCCAGAAAGTTTCCCATCTGCTGAAGGAGCATTTTTTCTCAAATAGTCTTTGGCGATCATTACTGCATGATTGTTATCAATTCCCTTTACGAAAATTTGAAATTCATCTTTAAAGTTGGTTTCTTCATTCCAGATATTTCCACTAATTTTGAAAAATAATTCTTTCATAAATATGACTTCAAAAAAAACGGCCTGGAGAACTATTGTTCTCCAGGCCGATCAGAAAATAATAATTAAAGATTTGCGTTTTTTCTATCTGGATTTCTGAATAAGGAAGTTTCAGCCGTTAATTCGTCCACAGTAGGAAAGGTTTGATCTGGATGAATTCCTTTAGCTTTTTCTAACAACTCTTCTTCCGTTTCTTTTCGATCCTCATCAGGGATACAACAGTCAACCGGACAAACTTCCTGACATGCTTCTTCCCCATGGAACCCAACACATTCAGTACAGAGATCAGGGTCAATGTAGTAAAAATCAATACCGCCCTTTGTACCATCATCGATGGCTGCATTGGGGCACTCAGGTTCACATACTCCGCAATTGATGCATTCATCTGTGATAATTGTTGCCATTATTCTTTTCCTTACATAAAGTTTTAATAAAAAATTACTATACAACTATTATTAAATTCAATTTGTAGAATTGACTTTTTGGGAATGAATTAGTTTTAAGCCTATCGGCCTCAGGTAACGAGGCACATAAATTAAATCAATCGAAAACCAGAAACCAAAAAACCGGTCCGCATTATAGAAAAAGAAATTTAAATTTTCAAAGCCAATTTGCAGGCTGAATGTCTGAGATTTTCTGTATTGGTAGCGGGGACAGGATTTGAACCTGCGACCTTTGGGTTATGAGCCCAACGAGCTACCGGACTGCTCCACCCCGCAATAATACAATATGTCTTAACTTAAAGGCTGTTGTAATATAACGTTTCTAAAGCTTTGTCAAGTAATTTGCCTGGAAAGGGAAATTCTCCTTTAAGCCTTGGTTAATTAGGAATAGCATCTAATTTCTCAGGAATCAAGAGTTTTTAGAAATCTTTGAATTTGATACTATTGAATCCATGTGGACAAAACGAATTTTAATATTATTGCCTGTTTTAATTATTGTTGTTTTACTTCAATCGTTTTTTTGGGTGCCTACTTATGATAACCAGGGTAAAGGCAACCCAGGGCGACTAATTAAGTTTATAGAATCCTCCGGTGGAGATGCTCAAATACTTAACCCAATTTTAGCAGCTGATACTTCAAGCAGTACAATCAACAACTTAGTGTTTGAAGGATTATTGGATTATGACGATCAATTGGCTCTCCGCGGTCGCTTAGCCAGGAAATGGAAAATATATGAAGAAGCCTATTTAACATTATTACCAAATTATTCCATAAATGGTAGGGTATTGAATTCACCAAAAGATTGGGTGGATTTTTTTAATGAGAACTTATCCCATGAAAAAGAATGGATAGAAAACATTCAATCCGCCAAGGTGATATCAGCAAAGAATGTTCAGAGTTCTATTAATTCAGCAAAACTAGATGAAGAGAGAAATCCGGTTAAACAAAATGGCCGTGTGGTAATGGAGGAAATAAAATATCAATTAACAAGTCCTATCCGATTAAAATTTAAGCTCAAAAAAGTAGATCCAAACTTTTTTCTTCCTATCCAAAAACTATTGGGAAAAAAATACTTTGAAAGTTTTCCATATGCAAATTTTATTAAAGCCGAAAACCCAGGGAAAATTAATAGTCTTGTTAACCACTATTCAAATATTCTTCCGGTAATTGAGCACAATCCAATTATTGTTTTTTATTTAAGAAAAGGTATTAAGTTTCATGATGGTCATGAATTTGATTCTGGAGATGTTCTTTTTACATATGAAGCAATTATGAATCCAAAAAATGCTTCTCCTCGAACTTCTGATTTTGAACCTATCAAATATGTGAAGATAATTGGTCTACACAAGCTGAAGATTGTTTATAAGCGCCTCTTTTCTCCAGCTATTAATGTTTGGACCATGGGAATACTCCCAGAACATTTATTGAATGAAAAACAACTATTGAAAGAGGCTTCTCTCAATAATCTTTCATCTGAGAAAATAGAAAACTTGTCCATACGTGATAGTAATTTTAATAGAAACCCAATTGGAACGGGCCCTTTTATTTTTCAGGAATGGGTTGGGGATGTTTCTATTAACCTTAAAAGAAATGAAGATTATTGGGAAAGTCCACCAGAATATTCTGAGTATGTTATGAGGATCATTCCTGATGCCTTAACTCGAGAGATGGAGTTTTATTCAGGAGGCTCAGATGATTATGATGTACAACCTCATCAGGTAGCCAGGCTTAGAAAAGAACCCAAATACCAAAGTTTTTCTACTGTAGGGTTTAGTTATTCATATATCGGTTATAACTTAAGGAATCCGCTGTTTAAGTCAAGGGAAGTTCGAAAAGCATTGGGGATGGCTGTGAATGTGAATCAGATCATTCAACATGTTTTATACAATGAGGGAGAACGGGTGACAGGTCCATTTGCTAAGGTGTTGGACTGGTACGACCATGAGGTCAAGCCCCTTCCTTATAATCCTGAGGCGGCTCTAAAGTTACTTAATAAAGAAGGATGGAAGAAAAATAAGAAAGGCTGGTTAGAAAAAGATGGGAAGATATTTGAATTTAACCTAATTACCAATAGTGGGAATTCAATTCGCAAAGATATTATGACCATAGTTCAAAATAATTGGCGAGGAATTGGAATCAAATGCAATACTCAATTATTTGAATGGGCAGTATTTCTAAAAGATTTTGTAAATGCTCTTAAATTCGATGCCCTTATTTTAGGATGGGCCACTGGTCCGGATCCTGATATGTATCAATTATGGCATTCTTCGCAAACCAATCCTAATCAATTGAACTTTGTTGGATATGAAAATCCTGAAGCGGATAAATTAATCATTTCCATAAGGCAAGAATATGACCGGTTGAAACAAATTGAAATGACTCGGGAATTACATCGCTTAATTGCAAAGGATCAGCCATATACATTTTTGTATGTAGGAAAAGCTACAAAATTATTAGATAAAAAAATTGTTATTGTAGAAAGAGACGAGGAAGGAAATGAAAAGTATTTCAAAATTTATCCCACCAAAGGAGGGGAAATAAATTATTATTTTAATAAATGGAAAAAGCTTTCTTTTGTACCTGAATTCTCACCTAACTAAGGACGCGTTGTTTTTCTTAAAAACTCTTCTTCTCATAAATATTTCTACCGTTCCGTCCGTATTGCTTGAAACTGCCAGATCCTTCATTCCGTCATTGTTAAAATCTCCGCTGGACAAACTTAATGGCGTTCCCCCGGTGACGTAGTCTCTCACTGGAAACCTAAAACTGCCATTGGGATTTCTTGCGATAAACGAAAAAGAGCTACTTCGGGAATTCGAAACGACTACATCTACAAGGCCATCATCATCAAAGTCTTCGGCGGCTAAAGCCATGGGTCCGCCCCCACCCGAAAAAGGGATTTCATTTTTAAAGGTTCCGTCTCCCTTTGAGATAAGTAAAAAAAGGTTATCCCCTTTGTTAGTCGCAGTTAATAAATCTAACATTCCGTCTGAATTCATATCCTTCTGGATTAAAGTCATGGGACGTAAATTAACTGCTACCCTTTGAGGGGATTTAAAGGTTCCGTCTCCCCGTCCCAAATAAATTCGAATTGAGCTCGCGTTGCTGCTGCTACAAGCTAAGGCAATATCTTGATTTCCATCTTGATTATAGTCACCTGATACTCCCGAAAAACTTCTTGATCCGGTTCTATAAGTTTCTCCTTTTTTAAACGTTCCATCTCCTTTCCCTAAATGGATTTCCATTTTATCAAAGGTAAGTGTAACTGCTATGTCAAGATTGTTGTCTTTATTAAAATCATTCAAAATTATAAACAAGGGAACTTGGCCCGTTGGAAAGGACTTTGGTGGAAAAAAACTATTCTCTCCTTTTCCCATTAAAGCCACATAAGAATTGGTTCCTCGAGAATTTATAACAATATCATTGAGGCCATCTTTATTTAAATCTCCAGTGGCGATGGCTGTAGGTTCAAGAGGAACTTTTATTTTGGGTTTTGAAACAAATGTACCATCCCCTTTTCCAAAGAAAATAGAAATCGAATGGTCTTTAGAGTTTGCAACAATTAAATCCAAAAAATCATCCGAATTCAATTTTTCAGAAATCACATACATCGGGCCTAAACCCACTTTTAATTTATTGAATCTATAAAAGGCATCAGGAGGTTTGGGAGGAATTTTAAAGTCGCAGGAGCTAAAAATAAATATAAACCCCGTTAGGACAAATAATTTTGTTAGGAAAGTTTTTTGCACAGGTTGATTCCCGGTAAATGATGCATCCCATTTTTCCTTGATTTTAAATATCATATATGCAATCATTCTCACTTTTAATATATTTTTTCACCCCTCGCTCTAATGATTCATTAGGGCTATTTAACCCAAGAGGAGGATCTATTGCGTAATTACCAATCTGTAATTATTCTTAAACCCGACCTCGATGAAAGCCAAGTTGACCAGGCTCAAGAAAAGATAAATTCCTTTTTTAAAAAATATGAAGGAGAATCTCATCGAGTTGATAAATGGGGCAAAAAACGTCTTGCCTATAGAGTTAAGAAAAATAAATTTGGATATTATTTAAATATCTATCACACATGTAATCCTGCAAATATTGCGTCCTTGGAAAAAGACTATCAACTCTTTGACCTTATAATCAAATATTTAGTGATTCGGTTAGATGGAAAAGCATGGGCGCGTGAGATGGAAAAAGGAGAAGCCGAGGAAAAAGCAGAAGAAACAGATAATTCATCAGCTTCTTCAAATGAAGAATCAAATGCATCGGAAAAGAGTTCCCCATCTAATGAGGATGATAAATCTTCTGTAGCAACAGAAGATTAGTTTATAAAAGTCTCTTGTAGGAATAATTAATATGGCCAGCTTCAATAAAGTCTTACTTATGGGAAATTTAACTCGAGATCCGGAATTGCGTTTTACCCCAAGTGGCGCTGCAGTTGCCAGTTTTGGATTGGCAGTGAATCGTAAGTTTAAACAGGGTGATGATTGGAAAGATGAAGTATGTTATGTGGATATTTCAGCATGGGGTAAACAGGGGGAAAACTGTGCTGAATATTTGCATAAGGGAAGCCCTGTTTTTATTGAAGGTCGACTTCAGTTTCGCTCATGGGAAACTGATGATGGCCAAAGAAGAAATAAACTTGACGTGGTAGCGAATACTGTTCAATTTTTAGGTAAACCGGGGGGAGGGAAAGGTTCAATGGATGAATCTAGCGGTTCCCAGGCCATGGGAGATATGCCTCCCAAAGATGATCTACCGTTTTAATTTAAAGAAAATTATATTGAGGATCTATGACACAGAAAAAAAGAAGTTTTTTCTCTCATAAAATTTGCCGTTTTTGTGTAGAAAAAATTGACCATATCGATTTTTATGATGTAAAACTATTGAAACCGTTGATTTCAGAACGGGGAAAAATTGTACCTTCTCGTATTTCAGGGAATTGCGCCCGACATCAACGACAATTAACAGAAGCTATCAAAAGAGCACGGAATATTGCATTATTGCCTTTTACTGTTGAGCACTGATTTTGCCCGAGCCAAATCCTGTTAAGAATGTTTTAATTCCCTATGGAATTCTTCTTGGGATTTTTTTCTTAGCGTTAGTTATTCCCCAATTGGGAGTATTAGCAGAAATGCTAACCCCTTTGCCTTTAATTCTTATTTATTTGCAAAGGGGAAAAGTAATGGGGTTATTGTCAGTATTGGTAGTTTTTTTTATGCTTTTGGGATTAGTTGGAGCACCCGAGGCCATCATATTTTTTATTGAATATGCAGTGATGGCTATAGTAATGGCGGAAACCATTCGACTAAGGTTTGAATTTGAGAAAACCGTTTTTTATGGGGCTTTAGCTTCTTCAGTTTTATCAATAGCTTTTATGTTTATCATGATTACCGGTAACGAGGGTACTCCTGGTAAGTTTTTAGAAAAACAATTTCATGACGAAATTGAGAAGTATATAGAAAAATTAGAAAAAGCAAATGAGTCGCCAAATGTAATCGATGAACTTCGTGATTACAGAGATAAAGTTTCTCAAGTTTTGGCAAAAGCCCTCCCGGGATTAATTGCAGTAGGGTCGCTCTTAGTTGCTTTAATGAATTATTTATTGTTTAAAGGAATTTGGTCACGTTTTTACTCAAGTGATGATGTTAATTCAGTAAATTTAACTCAATGGAACATCCCGGATTCTTGGGTATGGGTTTTTATTTTAGCAGCAGGGTCATTTTTTATAGGTGTGCCAGCAATTGAGACGGTTGCGCTAAATTTTCTAATTATCTTTTCAGCATTTTATTTTATTCAGGGAGTTTCAGTCAGTATATCCTTTTTAAGGAGTAAGGGTATCCATAAGGCTTTATGGGTTTTGTTTTTTATTATAGTTTTGACGCAGCCTTTATTCATAATAATGATAATTGGTTTGGGATTATTTGATATTTGGGGAGATTTTCGAAAAGTCCGCCCTTCAATTCCAAATGTACCAGAATAGATAAAGAATTTTATTTAAGGAGCTAATAGTTTCATGAGGATTTTATTAACGGAAGATATAGAAAAATTGGGAACAGTTGGAGACGAAGTGACTGTTAAAGATGGTTATGGAAGGAACTATTTGATTCCTCAAGGAAAAGCTATATTAGCAACCCCAAAGAACTTAAAGCAATTCAACCATCAGAAAAGTATTGTCCAGAGGAAATTAAAAAAACTTCAGGGAGATGCGCAAACCATAGCAGATCAAATTGCCTCAGTTTCTCTTTCTGTGAAAAAGAAGGTTGGAGACCAGGGAAAACTTTTTGGATCTGTTACCTCACAGGAAATTGGAGACTTATTAAAGGATAAAGGGATTGAAATTGACCGAAGAAAAATTCAATTGGCTGAACCCATAAAAGCATTGGGTGATTTCAAAGTTCCAGTTAAACTGCATCCTGAAGTAATTGCCGAAATTAATTTGACTGTAGCTGCGGAAAACCCAGAACCAGTTGTTGAAGCTTCGGATGCTGAAAAAGCGGAAGGTGAAGAAGCGAAAGAAAAAACCGAAACAAACGAATCTAAATCAGAATAAAACATTCTATTAAGGTGTTCCCCCTTTCAGGGGTTGATAGGGGTTCTCGCCATGCCAAGTGTTTCAGAAATATCATTAAGAAAACTCCCTCCTTACAGCGAGGAAGCCGAACAGTATGTCATTGGATCATGTTTAGGTTCTAATGAGGCCTTCGCTCGTTCTTTGGAAATCATCCAAGTGGATGATTTTTATAAGACAGCCAATCGGAAAATTTATCTTGCCATGCAAAGGCTTTTTGAATTAGATGAGGCCATCGATCCCTTAACGGTTGCGGACAAACTTCAAAAAGAAAATGAGTTGGATGATGTGGGAGGTTTAAATTACTTAGATGATTTGGTTAGTTTGGTTCCCACATCTGCAGCTATTACTTACCATGCAAAGATAATACGTGAAAAGAAAATTTTAAGAGACCTTATCCAAACCGCAACGGAGATTGTAACAAGCGGTTATGAAGATAATGAAGATGCAGATATCATATTGGATAAGGCAGAAAGAGCGATTTTTGATATCTCTGAGAAGAGAACCAAAAGAACATTTTATAGTATCAATGAGATTGTCAAAAGTAGTTTTGATTCTATTGAAAAACTATTCGAAAAACCTGGTCTGGTAACGGGAGTTGAAACTGGGTTTGCAGAACTAGATCAAATCACTTCAGGTCTTCAGCCCTCGGATTTAATAATAATTGCGGGACGTCCTAGTATGGGTAAGACAAGTTTTGCGCTGGATATTGCTCGATTTGCGGCCAGCCGTCGAAATATTCCTACCGCAATATTTAGTTTGGAAATGTCCAAAGAACAGTTAGGTATTAGAATGCTTTGTTCTGAAGCGAGGGTAAGCTCGGTTAAATTACGGACAGGGTATCTTTCCAGCACGGATTGGCCAAGTTTGACGGCAGCAGCCGGAAAAATATCTGAAGCACCGATTTATATCGATGACAGTCCACAATTGGGTACTTTGGATGTTCGCGCACGCTCTCGACGTTTAAAAGCGGAACACTCGGTTGGATTAATTGTTATTGATTATCTTCAACTAATGCATGGAGGAAAGAGTATAGAAAGTCGACAATTGGAAATATCAGAAATATCCAGAGGACTGAAAGGTCTTGCTAAAGAACTCAATGTTCCGGTCATTGCGCTTTCACAATTAAGCAGGGCAGTTGAAAGCCGAACAGATAAGCGGCCCATGCTATCGGATCTTCGGGAATCGGGTTCTATTGAGCAGGACGCCGATGTGGTTGCTTTTATTTATCGTGATGAAGTATACAATCAAGACACGCCTGATGCCGGTAAAGCCGAAATATTAATCCGTAAACAAAGAAATGGCCCAATAGGAGATATAAAGTTAGCTTTTTTAAAAGAGTACACTCGGTTTGAAAATCTTGCTCAACATGAAGAACCTCCTCCACCGGAAGATATAGTCATTTAATTGCTATAATTAAAAATTTTTATTCGGATAAAAATTGTTTGTTAGAGCCTTGGTATTAATAATTTGTATGTTATTTGGGTCAATTCCAGTTTGGGGGCAAGATTCTCCGACTGTCCATATAAATCCTCAGAATATTTCCATTGAAGAAAAGGCAAATTTTTTTCTATTTCGAAAACAACCAGATAAAGCTCTCAAACTTTTTAATCAGCTATTGAACGAGCAACCAAGGAATAGTTACGCGGCTCGAGGGATTGTCCGATCCTATAAGGCCATGGAAAAGTTGGGTGAGGCTAATAAGTTTTTTAAGGAATTATTAGTTAAGTATCCTAAGTCTTCTCCTGCATTATACGGATTAGGGTTTACCGCCTACCTAAGCGATAATAATATTCAGGCTAAAAACTATTTAATTCAATCGATAGAATTAGACTCTGCCAATGGTTTGGCCAGGAATACTTTAGGTGCGGTTTTCATAAGATTGAAGGAGGTTGAGAAAGCCGTAGAACAAGTACAACATGCCATACAAATTAATCCTTCTGAATTGATTTTTATTAGAAATTTGAATCATATTTATGCCCAAATAGGAAAACCTGATCGATTTGTAGAAGAACTTCAAGAACATTTAAGATTGGGAAACAAAACTTTAGCAAGGGGTTATGGGAAAATTTATGCAGAAAAATTAAGACAGGAAAGTTTCCAATTGTATGTAAAAGGAGATATCGAAGGGACTATTGATAAAAATATTGATATGATTAAAGTTTACAAGGAAATCCATCATTTACCTGGAGAAGTGTCTGGATTATTTAGCCTTGGAGTTTTGTATGAGGAAAAGGAAGAATTTCTTAAAGCCGAAGAATACTATCAGAAAGTTTTGAAACTGAGTCCTCAACATATCCAAGCGAGGGAAAAACTCCAAAAATTACAGGAAAAATCCATTCTAAAATAAGAAAAACCAATTGGATTTACAAGAAATTCAGAAGTCCAAAATACGTTTATCGGAATATCCGAAAATCAAATAAACCTTGACAATATAGTAAGTTATAAGTAATCTGATTTTAAACCTAAGATCAGGGGGGATACTGAACAAGGGTTTTTGCATCTAGTTCTCAAGAAGGAGGAGAGGTGAAAAAGGAAGTCTATACGTTTGTCCTGTTTCCGGGTTCCACCGGTACGCCAAAAAGGATCCAACTTTCAAAAAAAGCGGTAAAAGTAGGTTTAATTTCTTTCCTTGTTCTATTTATTACCTTTGTCAGTTCTTCTGTATATTTTACCAAAGAATATCTCCAGTTTCGTGATGACCAGGTTGAAGTTGCTGAATTGCGCCGAGAGGGGAAAATTCAAAAAGTACAGATTGAAAGATTTCGTCAGCAGGTACGAAATTTTGAAACTGAGATGTCTCGCCTGGAGCGGTTCGAGAAAAAATTAAGAGTTATAACGGCACTGGAAAAATCGTCCAATGCTGATGAAGGCAACTGGGGTGTCGGAGGACCCTATGGTTTATCCTCACAGAGCTTTACAACCTCCCTAGAGAAAGAATCTCAGTCTATGGTTGATCGGTTGTCCGGCGATCTGAATGTTCTGACCAACCAAGTAAAAATGCGCCAAATCAGTTTTCAAGAATTGGATGAATTTTTAAAGAATCAACAATCTCTTCTTATTTCCACACCTGCCATTTGGCCAACCCGAGGCTGGGTAACTTCGAATTTTGGTTTCCGAAAGTCACCATTCACAGGTTTACCTGAAAAGCATGAAGGATTAGACATTGCTGCCCGTATGGGTTCAGAAATTCATTCTACCGCTGATGGGAAAGTTATAGTCTCTGGAAGAGAGCATGGATATGGCAACATGATTGAAATAGATCATGGCTATGGAGTAATTACTCGGTATGGTCATAACTCCAAGAATTTAGTCAATGTAGGTGACAGTGTTAAGCGTGGTCAAACCATTGCTCTGGTTGGGAATACTGGCCGTAGTACTGGCCCTCATGTTCATTATGAAGTTATTGTGAATGGCATTCCCGTAAACCCTAAAAATTATATTTTGGAAGAATAAGTACAAATCCTTCGAAAACGTAATTCCCAAGTTAATCTATTTCTCGTCTGCAAATTAAAAAAAATAATATTCCGATTCATTGGTTACTGGAATACAAAATTTTGATATACTTCTCTAAGATTGTTTGTTAGGTATTCATTTCCTCAATCACACGCCAAATAAATCACTGAATGTCTAAGTTTTAATTCTTTCAATAAATTTTAAGCTCATTAGGAAATTGAGGCTGAACACATGGTATTTGGTTTAATAAAAAAGATAATTGGTACCCAAAATGATAGGGAACTGAAACGGATACAGAATTATGTAGACCGGGTTAATGATTTTGAAAGCAGCATTCAAAAATTATCGGATGAGGAACTTCGCTCAAAAACCACTGAGTTTAAGGAAAGATTAAAAGGGGGAGAATCATTGGAGGATTTACTCCCTGAAGCTTTTGCCGTGGTTCGTGAAGCAAGTATCAGGACCCTGGAAATGCGCCATTTTGATGTTCAAATTTTAGGAGGAGTGACTCTTCACGAAGGAAAAATTTCAGAAATGAAAACCGGTGAAGGAAAAACATTGGTTGCAACCCTGCCGGTTTACCTCAATGCCTTAACAGGAAAAGGCGTTCATGTAGTTACGGTGAATGAGTATCTGGCAAGACGGGATAGTGAGTGGATGGGAAAAATTTATAAGTTTCTAGGTCTTACAGTAGGGAATATTTACCATGATATGTCTGAGGAAGAGCGCAAAGAAGCATATGATAGTGATGTGACTTATGGAACTAATAATGAGTTTGGTTTTGACTATTTGCGCGATAATATGAAATTTGCAGCTGAAGATTATGTGCAACGTGAATTAAACTTTGCGATCGTGGATGAAGTGGATAGTATTTTAATTGATGAAGCCCGAACTCCGCTTATAATTTCAGGGCCAGCCGAAGAATCTACTGATAAATATTATTCTGTAAATAGTATTATCCCGAAATTAAAAAAAGAGCAACACTTTACTGTTGATGAAAAAGCGCGGTCCGTTTCCCTGAATGAAGAAGGAATATCAGCAGTAGAAAAACTTTTAAATGTCGAAAACCTCTATGATCCTACCCAAATCGAAACCCTGCATCATGTAAATCAATCATTAAAAGCGCATGCTCTGTTTAAAAATGAGGTCGATTATGTAGTTAAAGAGGGCAAGGTGGTAATCATTGATGAGTTTACGGGTCGTATGATGGCTGGCCGTCGATACAGTGATGGTTTGCATCAAGCATTAGAAGCCAAAGAGGGAGTGGATATAGAAAATGAAAATCAAACTTTAGCAAGTATTACCTTCCAGAATTATTTCCGAATGTATAACAAGCTAGCCGGTATGACTGGTACCGCCGATACCGAAGCCGAGGAATTTCAATCCACTTATGGATTAGAAGTTTTGGTAATACCAACTAATAAGCCAATGATCCGAGATGATAGGCCGGATTTTATTTACCGAACTGAATTGGAAAAATTTGATGCAATCCTTGAGGAAATCAGGGAGTGCTATCAATCTGGAAGGCCGGTATTGGTGGGAACAATTTCCATTGAAAAATCTGAAAAACTGAGTCGCCATCTTAAGAAATTTGGGGTTAAACATAATGTTTTGAATGCTAAGCACCATGAAAAAGAAGCAGAAATTATTGCTGAGGCAGGTCAACAAAAGGCCGTTACCATTGCTACCAATATGGCCGGAAGGGGAACCGATATTGTGCTCGGAGATGGCGTCCCGGAATTGGGTGGTCTTCATATTTTAGGTACGGAACGTCATGAAAGCCGACGTATTGATAATCAGCTAAGAGGACGATCCGGAAGGCAAGGGGACACTGGGTCATCCCGGTTTTATCTTTCTCTAGAGGATGATCTATTAAGAATTTTTGGCTCAGATAAAATTTCCGGTTTAATGGCAAAAATGGGAATGGAAAATGGGCAGCCGATAGAGCATACGATGGTTTCGAAAGCTGTTGAAAATGCTCAAAGAAAAGTAGAAGCGCATAATTTCGATATTCGAAAACATTTACTTGAATATGATGATGTAATGAATAAGCAGCGTGAAGTGATTTATGCTTTACGTCGGAATATTTTGACGGGAGAAAATCAAAAAGAAATCCTTTACGAAATGGTGGATGAGGTTTTAGAAGAAAAGGTAAATGAGCTTGCCCACGAAGAAATATACCCAGAGGAATGGGATATTGATTTGCTTCACGAATATATGGATAGAATATTTGATATTGCTGTCCAAAAAAATGAAGATAAGGAACTAAAAATTGGAGATAACCTTACACTTCCTTTAGAAAATACCAATGGGCAAAAGCTTTTAGATATTTTAATCGATGCAACTGTAGAAAAATATGACCAAAAGGAAAAGGAATTAGGAACTGAAATTCTTAGACCACTAGAAAAGATGTGGATGCTCCGAATTTTGGATAATTTGTGGAGAGAACATCTTTTGGCAATGGATCACCTTAAAGAAGGCATAGGTTTAAGAGGTTATGCGCAAAAGAACCCTTTGACTGAATATAAGAAAGAAGGATTTGATCTATTTAGAAACATGAATTTTCAGATGAAAGAGGATATCTGCGCGTTCATGTATAAAATGCAAGTCAATCCGGAAGCGATCAGTGCGATTGAAACTATTATGGCTCGAGAAAAACAGCAAGTCATGGAGCATCGTGGGAGCGGAGATGAAGAACAAAAAACAACTCCTGTGAAAAGAGAAGAGAAAAAAGTAGGTCGGAACGATCCTTGTCCTTGTGGAAGTGGAAAAAAGTTTAAAAAATGTCATGGGAAGTAAAATATTTTTTAAACTTCGAAATTCCTTAAACGGTTTAATTGAGCGGTGTTCATTAAGTCCCTGAAAATATTGATTTATTCCCACCCCAAATCCCTCCTTTATCAAACTAGAAAAAAAATTCTAAATTTCTATATCGGATTAATTTATAACAAATAAGTTTTGTATTTTGATTAAAAAATTTTTCTCCAAAAATATTTTGAATAGCAAAGAAAAAGTATTGAATTAAAAATTTATTTTGATATTATTCGCTAATTTAAATTGTTAGACAAAATAGGGTAGTTGTTGTTGATTGAATAAGTTAGTTTTCGGGAGGAAAAATGAAAAGAATCGCTGTTATTCTTATTGCAAGTTTTTGCTTTATTAATTCTGTTAGCGCCCAACCTTATGTATCGATTCGCGGTGGATTGAGTCTATTATCTGACTCAGAGATAGGTAATTCCCCTCTAGAGTTTACATATGACTTAGGCTATGTTGTCGGAGGTGCCTTTGGTTATGACTTTGGAAATTTGCGGGCTGAGGGTGAGGTTGGATACAGTATGAATGATATAGATACCGTCCAGGGTCCAGGTGGTTCGGCACCTGCTTCAGGTGATGTTTCAATTTTAAGTTTTATGGCCAATGGATATTATGATCACACTTTTAACCCAAATATTGAAGGTTATGTAGGATTTGGGCTTGGTTTTGCAAATGCTGAATTGAGTGGAGGAGGAAGTGTGGACGATACAATATTTGCTTACCAGTTAATAGTTGGTGGTAGTTATTTAATTAATCCTGTTGTAACTGCGTTCACAGAGTACCGGTATTTGGGAACTTCGGATCCGAACTGGGGAGCCAGTGTGGAACTGGGTGGTCACCAGTTTAACCTAGGTGCCAGATTTCATTTTAACTAAGGAAAAAAGCCATTAGGTAACACTAATGGCTTTTTTATCATTTATTAACTCACTTCTAAATTAGACTGACACTCAATACATAGCGGAGTGAGAGGCATTATTTGAAGACGTTTCAATCCTATTCTTTTCGAGCAGGTTTCACAAATTCCATAGCTGCCTTTATCTATCCTGAGAAGGGCTTCTTCCACCATTTTTAGTTCATTGCGTTCACGGCTGGATAGTTGAAAAGCCATTTCTCTACCTTCCAAGCTTGAGGCTAAATCAATTTCATTACTAAATGTAATATCATCTACATTCTGTTCAACCTCACGAGAGGATTGTAACATTTTCAAGAGCCTTGAACGGCTCTGAACAAGAATGTCCTTAATTTTTTGGAGTTGCGGGTCAGCCAAAACTGGGCCAGTTATTTTGGGAACGGGTGGCGTTTCAATTTCTTCCTCTTGAGGTTTCTTAGGGACTTTTTTGGCTTTTGACTTCTTGACCTTAGCCTTGGTCGCCTTCGCCACATTTTTGGAAGTGGCTTTTTTCGTGGCTTTCTTACTTACGGATTTCTTAACTGCTTTTTTTGCCTTAGCGGTTGGTGCCTTTTTTTTGCTGACAACCTTTTTCTTAGCTTTTGCCTTTACTTTTTTCTTTGTAGTCACTTTCTTTTTACCTTTAGCAGTAGTATTAGCTTTTAACCGAGCTTTCGCTTTAGATGAGGATTTTTTCTTGGTGATAGCTTTTTCTTTAACAGACTTTTTCTTCTTTTTTGAAGTTTTCTTTTTTGGTGGCACTACTGAATCTCCTGTTTGGATGGAAAGGTATAATCCAGTATTCGAAAAACCAAATGAATGGTCAGGGTTAAAATAAAGAAAACAAGCTTACTCTAAAAAACCAGCGGTTAATTCTAGCTTATTTAAACTTTCTAGTAAATAGTTAAAAATAAAGTGCTTATTAGATTAACACTAGAGGGATTATAGCACAATATCAAACCCAGCCTATAGGATTCAAAACTTTAGTTGGACTTTGTCAACTTACCTTTTAAATTAAATTTCATAATCAACAACTACTGACTTTTGACATAGGCTTCGGACAGTTTCCACTACAGGTTTATGAACATCATGATTTATATAAATATCTAATCCCTTTTGGTCTTCGAAATGGGTGGTAAGAACAACATCGAAAGACCGGTCAGATTCGCGGATATTGACACCAACTTCAATATGCTTCAAAGTTTCAATCCGTCCTTCCATTCCCCGTAAAGCCGAAACGATTGTATTGATATTCTCCGATGTATTTTGTGCTAATTTAAACATAACTATATGTTTAATCATTTTGTCCCCCATTTCGTTGGACCGAAAATGGGTAAAAGAGTATATTTTCTCAACCCAAATTTCAACAAATTCTTCAAATTTTTTTTATAGAAGTCTATGGTATATTATTTACAAATTGAGTATTAAATTTTAAGGATTTAGCCTACTTATGTCTTGGTTACTGGGTGCAGGTTTAGGATTTTTGCGTGGAGGACCCTTTGGAGCAATTGTGGGAGGTGCTGCCCAGCATTTTGCTACTAAAAAAGTCAGAAACTTAATTAGAAAGGGTTTACCTGGCATAGAAAACGAATCCGTATTCGGCACCTGCATTGTGGTGGTATTAACTCAATTTGCGAATTTAAAAAGTCAAATCACAGCAGGTGAAGTGGAGGTTATTTATAGGTTTTTTACAAATAATTTAAACTATTCAGCTAAAGATTTGGAATCCATAAATCATGTTATTCGTGAAACTCTAAAAGCTAACCCACCCCTTCAACCTGTTATAGAAAAATATAAATCCTCTTCTCACCATCGATATCGTTCTTTATTACTTGCTTTGGTCTATCAGATTATATTGGTAGAAAATTCTTTAGATAATGATCTGCAAGAAAGAATAAATGAGGTGGCCAGATTATTAAACATTTCTATTGAAGACCACGATAGAATTCGCGAGAGATACTCTTTGAACCAATTGTCCACCCCATATTCTATTTTGGGAATCTCTGCTAATTCTCCCGCTGCTGATATTAAAAAAGCCTATTGGAAACTAGCGGCTCAATATCATCCCGACAAAGTCTCTCACTTAGGGCAAGACATGGCAGAAGAAGCACATATTAAATTTTTGCAAATTCAAGAAGCTTATCAAGAATTAGGAAAAATCCACTCTCTCTAAAAATAGATTGACAATAATTTAATTATTTAAGAAGGAGCTTGTTCGGCAGGTTTGTCCTCGGGTTTATTTAAAAGATTACCGTTTCCGTTTAATTTTTCTATCGGAGTTTGAGAGGATGGTTTTCCGTTTTCCGTCTCTTCTTCATTTTGATCAGAAAGAATTTTTCTTAATATCACAGTATTTATTTTTCGTTTACTGGCGTCTTTTACCGTAAGGCGAAATCCATTGAGGGTGACCTGTTCTCCGGCACCCGGTATTTTTTCTAATTCACAAATCATTAGTCCTGCAACAGTATCATAATCTCCTGTTGGAAGTTCTAAGCCCAGTTCTTCATTAAGAGTGGAAACTTCCGTGTCTCCGTCAATTAAGTAACCCTCATCATAGGTTTCATAACCTTTTTCAGGTTTATCGTATTCATCTTCGATTTCACCCACAATTTGTTCTAAAAGATCCTCAACAGTAATAATACCGATACATCCACCATATTCATCTACCACCACTGCCATATGAAGTCCTCTTTGTTGAAGTTCTTTTAATAAATCATCCAGTTTTTTATTGGGGGGAACGTAATAAGCTGGTCGGATTAGATCAGTGATAGGCGTTTCATCCTCTGGAACATTTAGTAAATCGAAAGTGTTTAATATTCCTATAAGGTTAAACATGCGTTCATGGAATACAGGTAAACGAGAGTAACCTGAATCATTGCTAATTTTATTTGCTTCGATAATTGTTGCAGTATCGCTTATCGCATATATTTGGACAAGCGGAACCATAAACTGTTCAACGGAGAGTTCTCCAAAATGAAAAATTTTAGAGATCATTTCCTTTTCTTCATCATCCAATTCAGAAGTTTCAGATTCAGGCTTGGTGATAAAGCGAATTAGCTCTCGACTTAAGGCAGGTGCACTAGAAGGATCGGTCTCTCTAAAAACTTTTTTACGGATAAAATTAGAAATTGCTGTAAAAAAAGAAATTAATGGGGAAAGAGTTTTACAAAAAAAGTTTAAGGGGTGGACTAACGTCAACATTATGGAATCAGCACGATTTTGAAAAATAATTTTCGGAATAATCTCACCACCAAAGAGAATAAAGGGTGAGATGATGAGCATAGAAACCAGGTCTCCCCATTTTCCAAAATGTCCCACCATGTATCCTGTAAAAACCGCAGTGGAACTTACAACTGCTAAATTTGTCCCAAGAGAGGTGGTTGTAAAAAGTTTTTCTGGATCTTTTAAAAGATTTAAAATTAACTTTGCAGAATTTTTTCCTTCTGCAGCGAGTTGATCCATTTTAAAGCGGTTCACTCCGATCATTCCAATTTCACACCCAGAAAAAAATGCCTCCATCAATATGAAGACAAAAACCAAAATGAGTGTCGTTCCTAATTCCATTAGTTTTGTGAAGCCTCCTTAGGAAAATCTAAAGGTTCTGCTGGTTTTTCAGAAGATAGGGTGAGGTGAAGACTTACTATTCTTGCTCCTTTCATTTTTTCAACACGAAATTTGAAATTTTCAAAACTTATGGTTTCCCCTGATCGCGGAATTCGCCCGAATAAACCAAATACAAATCCTCCAATAGTCGTAATGTCACCATTGGGGAGATTGTGTTGAAAGTTTTCATTAAATTCAGAAATACTATAATTTCCTTTCAGTCTATAACGTTTTTCACTTAATTTAATTAATGGGCTTTCCTCGATTCGGGTTTCACTGTCAATTTCTCCAACAACTTCTTCAAGAACATCCTCAAGAGTGACCAGTCCGGCAATACTTCCATATTCATCCAAGACGATAGCCATGTGACGTTTTAATTTTTTAAAATCATTTAAAATTTCCTTAATTTTCTTGGATGCTGGAACAGAAATAGGGGGTTGAAGAACACTTTTTAGATTAAATTTTTCGCTTGGAATGTGGCGATATCGATTCAAATTTTTTGTTAATAAAACTCCTGCAATGGTTTCCCCATCATTATCATATACAGGAACTCTTGCGTAAAAGTTTTCAAGAACTTTTGGTAAGATATCCTCCATTTTGTCATTGACGTTTAAAGTGAACATGTCGATTTTGGGAGTCATGACATCGCCAACTGTTTTCTCCCCAAATTCCATTACATTGTGTATTAGTTCACGTTCCTCTTCGTCAATAGCACCTTCATCAGCTCCTTTAACAACCATAGTTTTAAATTCGTCGCCGCTAATAATATTTTCTTTTTTTAGGAGACTAATTCCAAATTTGGAAAGAATTTTTTCGGTCAAATTGCTGAAGAGTTGTTGAATGGGCTGAACTATATTAGAAAAATATCGTAAAGGTCTGGCAGCAAATAGAGCAAAGCCTTCTGCATGATTTATGGAAAAGGATTTAGGAAGGATTTCTCCAAACAATAAAATGAGAAATGTGCCGATACCAATGGCAATGGCTAAACCCACATTTCCAAATAGAATTAATGCTATTGAGGTAGCAATTGCGGAAATGGCAATGTTAACTAACTCATTTCCAATATAAATTGTTATGAGTAATTGCCTTGGTTTTTCAAGCAGTTGACAAATCAACTGTCCGGTCTGCCCCTTTTTTTCTTTTAAAGATGCGAGTTGAGCTGAATTCAATGAAAAAAATGCAGCTTCGCATGCAGCAAAAAAAGCTGAAAAACCCAAAAGAATAAAAAATATAATGGACCGTGGTATTATCGAGTCGTCCAACGGCTAATGGAACCTCAGAAATGTTGGAACCTGTACCAAAAAATATATCAACACTTTTGTTGTGAATTTCCCAAAACAAAAAAACTTAAAAATGTGAAAATCCATTTGGTTTTTGGGGAGTGAATAATTGTCCTTTATGGTCAATCAAACGTAGCTTTTTATCTTTCGTGATCTCCCCAATAAGAGTCACAGGTGAACCAACTGGAACAAAAGACTCATTTACTTTTTTAACATCTTCCTGCTTTAATGTAAATAATAATTCATAGTCTTCACCTCCTGTAATAGCTAAGGAAGTACTATCTAAATTATTGAAATTGCAAAAATTTTTAAAATTTCTACTTTTTGGGATTCGGTGGGTATGAATTATTGCACCCACCTTGTTTGTCTTCAAAATATGACCTAAATCCTGTGAAAGACCATCGCTAATATCTATCATAGAAGAAACTTTTAATTTTGAATTGGCGAGGTTTATCGATTCATTAAGTCTTGGGATTGGTACCAAATGTTTTTTTACCAACCTATTTCTGAGATCCACAGGACCTCTCCATTTTTTTTTCGGTGATTGGATAATTTTTAATCCAAGGGTAGAATCTCCTAAACTTCCAGTAACAAAAATTCCGTCCCCAGGTTGTGCGCCCTTACGGGTAAAAAGTCGTTGTTTGGAGGCCTCGCCAATAAGGGTTAGGTTGATAAAAAATGAATTTTTCGATCCGACAGTGTCTCCACCGACTAATTCAATTTTGTACTTTTTACACAGAGTATTTATACCTGAATAAAATTCTTTTAGAAATCTGGGAGAAATATTTTTTGGGATGGCTAATGAAATAACCGCAACTTTGGGGATTGCCCCCATTGCGGCAATATCACTTACATTAACGGCTAAGGACTTTTTTCCCAGGTTTCCAGCCGTAGTGGTTTTTAAAGAAAAGTGTATGTTTTCTACTAAAGCATCAGTAGTAATTACCTGCACTTTTCGAGGACTGGTTTCATAAATCGCACAATCATCTCCTATCCCCTGAATAACTTGAGGCGAATGATATTTTAAATTGGTTTGAAACTTAGATATAAGACCAAACTCACCAATTTGTTTAAGGGATTTTTGTAGGAAAGGCACGGAGAAATTTATTAGAAAATGGAAACGTTTATAATTTTTATATTTTGTGAGGTAAAGCTTTAATTAATTATTTTCCTTCTTTAAATAATTCACGAGCCATAGAATCAAAATCTGGCCTCTTCTCAATTTTAATCGAAAATTTATCTCCCGCCTGGATATTATGTTTTTGAAAATCTTCTAAATTCATAGTTAATTCAATCTCATTTTCAGAATCAAAAATCCAAATGGCTATTTCACGTTCTGTATCTGCTTTGTTGGGGGGGACTGAGGTTCGAGTTACCTCAGCTTCCAGGAATAACATAATAAAATTTCCTTTCTTTTAAATTATTCACTCTATTGTGGAATAAAAATTTTGAAATTTCAAAAAATTAGTGATGAGAAATGCCCTCAGAAATTAAATTCAAATATTGAGAAATACTAAGCTGAGCAACTCGTTTGCATCCCTAGAAATGAATCAGGGGTATCTAAGCTATATAAGTCTGGATTTATATTGTGTTTATTAAATATCTCATGTCGTTCATGGAAGGGGTATCGCATTAAAATTTGTAAACGTTCAATTTCCGAAAAGTCAGACTCTTTTAATGCTTTATCAAGCGCTCCTTGAATAAGATAATTTCTTAAAATAAACTTTGGATTTGCTGAATTCATGCGGGCTTTTTGTTCTTCAGGCGAAATATTTTCTCGACGAAGCAATTTTTCATATTCTTTTAACCAGTCATCAAATTCTTTGGGATTATTATGAAAAAATATTTTCAATTCCTCCAACCCTCCAGTCCGATGTGTACCTAATTTTCTAAAAAAATTAGTGAAATCAGGTTTGTGATTAAAAAGTAGTTTAAATAATTCCGTAATTAATGTATCTAACTCGACATCGATAATCCTTAAACCAAGTTTTTTGCCCATTAGTTTTAAATGGTAGGAGTTGAATAATTTTTTATATTCTTCTAATTCCTTTTTGCGATTTTCCGGTGGAATAAGGTGACCCAAAGTTTCCCCTAGTTTTCCTAAATTCCAATAACCGATTTCTGGTTGGTGCCCATAGGCATAGCGGCCGTGTGTATCTGAATGGTTAGGTGTAAAAGTTGGGTTGAATTTGTCTATAAATGCATAAGGTCCAAAATCGAAGGTTTCCCCCAGGATAGACATATTATCTGTATTCATCACTCCGTGCGTAAACCCTACTGATTGCCAACAAGCAATTAAATATGCAGTTTTCTCAATGATATTCTTGAATAATTCCTGGTATTTTACGGGATGATTTGAAAGGTGAGGAAAATAGCATTCTATTATATGATCAAAAAGCAGTGTGATTTTTTCTGGTTGATTGTTGTAGTGAAAATATTCAAAGTTTCCAAAGCGTACGTGAGTTTTGGCCACACGAGACAGGATTGCCGCAGGCTCAGGAAGTTCCCGATATACAAGCTCACCAATGGCTATAACTGCCAAAGCCCTTGTCGTTGGAACGCCTAACCCTGCTAAAGCTTCACCAGCTAAAAATTCACGAATTGAAGATTTTAATGTTGCCCGGCCATCAAATCCCCTGCAAAAACGAGTTTGCCCCGATCCTTTTAAATAAAGATCCCATTTGTCGCCTTCCTCATTAAAGAAATCTCCCAGGAGCAATCCTCTGCCATCCCCAAGTTGGGGATTATAAACTCCGAATTGATGACCAGAATAAACCATTGCTAATGGTTTAGTATTGGGAATGAGCTTGTTCCCTGATAAATAATTAAGTATATCCCTGCCCAGAAATTCATCGGGGTTAATACCCATCTTTCGAGCAACTTCCGAGCTAAAACAAATTAAAGAAGGATCTGCGACGGGAACTGGATTTTTAAGTTGATAGAATTCACCTCCTATTTGAAAAAAATGATTTTTAAAACTAAGAGTTTTTAAGGTTTTCAAATTCTAATTTATTCCTGCATTCGAAAGTCTTGGGTATAAAAAGCAACTAAATCACTTATTGAAAGGATCCCGACTATTTTATCTTCTTCGGTGATTGCTAAATGTCTAATTTTATTTTTCTGCATGAAAATATTAGCTTCTTCAATAGGTAAATAACGATCCATGGAAAGAATAGGCTTCGTCATGATATCTTCGACGATAACTTCTTCCAGGTTTTCCCCTTTTGCAACTACCTTTTTCATTAGATCTTTTTCTGTAACGATTCCTACATCATCCCCGAATTTTTCAACTATTAAAGAACCTACATGGTTGGTTTCCATTAAAATTGCTGCTTCTTGAACGGTAGATTCGGAATCAACCCTCATTACAGGAGAACTCATATGTTCTCCAATTTCTTCCATCAATTCTGCCATGGTTTCCTCCTACACCCATTGGGTTGTTAAAGAGATGTTCACATGAATAAACTTAAGAAAGAACAATATAAAATTTTAGATGGTAGGGAAGGGGAAGGGATTCAAATTGATTAATAATTAAAAATCCGTTTTGGAATGAGGGAATTATTAAAACAGGAAAATTAAATTGAAAACAGTGGGTTATTCTAAATTCCGGACTAGCCAGACAAAATAATGCTCATTGTCTACGTAATGCCAAAAAATTGCCCCCAAATTAAAGTGAATTAACCAAGCACCACCTGGACCTTGCTGGCATATTTTTTTTTGGTAACGGTCCTCTATTTCTGAAACCTCTTCACAAGTAGTGGATGACCAATAATAATGACCACGTCCGTCATCAAATAAAGGATGAATCCAGGACTTTTGGCCGCTTGAGTTTTTTACACGCTTTGAATAAAGGAGAGTTTTTAATTCAGGGAGAGTGGGTACTCTCCAACCTACAATTTCATCCAAACTGTAACCTTCGGCAAATTGTTTTGCGGTTTTAAGAGAGTGTTTCTTTAATATTCCCGTTTTAATCCACATTAATTTATTGGAAGTATCCGTTATGGTCCCATTATCGTTTGCGACAAATTGAGGTGGTAATAAACTTTTAAGTTTATTTTTAGATACTTTTCTGCACTCTTTCAAAAGTGGACCAGCGTTTGGGCACTGATTTAAAATGTCAAAGTGCCCCATTTTCTTATTTAACATTTTACAAACATCGTCTTTTGAACAAACTGCAAGTACCTGGGTGGTCCAACCGAAAAAGAAAAATATGGATAAAAATAAAAAGCGCATTTTTTTTCTCCTTCTTGGGGAAAGCGCATTAATGATTGACTTGAGTGAATTACAAATTGTTTTAGGCCCAAGAATACTATATTTTAACTTGCTCTGGAAAGAGTAAAGTTTTTTTAGTTAATTGCTCCTGTTAAAGTTTAAGGAGGACGATTATGCAAAAAATTGTTATTAAAAGTACTGGAAATCCTGAGGTATTGGAATTCATTGAATGTCCTGACCCCTCACCAAAGTTTGATGAAGTTCTTATTGATCTTAAATCTATTGGATTGAATTGGTCTGAAATAATGATCCGGAAAGGGGATTGGCCGTTAGAGTTTGGTGAAGGATTTGTGTTAGGCGCTGAAGGTGCTGGAATTGTAGAGGAAGTTGGGCCTGAAGTTAAAAATATTTGTCCGGGAGAACGAGTATCTGTTTTGGATTTTGATGCTTATAGTGTTCCTTCTCAGGGGACTTATTCCGAAAAAATAGTTGTCAGTGAAAATAAAGTATTACCTATTCCCAGTCAATTACGATTTTCCGATGCAGCCGCATTACCTGTGGCTTGGTTGACGGCATATGATGCTTTGATTAATTGTGCCCCGTTACCTGAGTCCGGCATTTTGGTTGTTACGGCCTCCACAGGTGCAGTTGGAATTGCGGCTAGTCAATTAGGGAAAATTAAAGGTCTCCGGGTTATTTCTACCACCCGATCAGAAAATATGAGACCTTATATTTCAGGTTTAGGAGTTGATGCGGTTGTTGCAGAAGACTCGAATAAGTTAAAAGATGAAATAAATAAAAAGACTAGAGGTAAAGGAATAGATTATATTTTTGACCCCATAAGTGGAAAAACCGCTACCGAACTGATTTCACTCCTGAATTCCCAAGGTACCTATCTTTGTTATGGTTTTCTTTCGGATGATAAATTTACCGTTCCATCTTCTTTTTTATTTAATCAAAATTCAATTAAAGGATATGTTGTGCTTCATAGTTTGCAGAAGCCCAGTGATTTGCAAAGAGTCTGGAAGGACTTAATGCCTATAGTGGATGAAACTCACATTCCTGTGGCAAAAACATTTGCATTTGAGGACGTACAAAATGCTCACCAGGAAATGGAAAAGCATGGATATTTTGGAAAAATAGTTTTGGTGCGCTAGATACTTTTGATTTCTGCATCTAGTTTTTGAAATGCTTCTAACCCTTTCATTGTGATTAGATATTCTGTGTTAACAATCCCATTAGCTCTAGGGTCTAAGTTTATATTAATGACCGGGATCCCACTTTGTTTGAATTGAAGGGCGATGTAATCATTAGTAGGTACTGCTCCGGAACTTCCAATTAATAAAATCAAATCGACAGGACTTTTCACAAAGTTGGCAAAGTTTTTATCTTGTTCCGGGTGACCGGTATATTCAAAATCTCCAAACATTAGAATGTGAGGTCGAGCAATTTCTTGACAATTTTTGCAAGGGGGAAAATCCGAGGCTTCCATGGTTTCGATGTTTAAATTGCACAAGGGTACAGAATCATCCTTCCAAAATTCTTCTGAACATGTATCTAAACACTGGAGTCTCCACATGGAGCCATGGACTTCCATTACTTTAGCTTCGGGACAGCCAGATCGGATATGATACCCATCTGTATTCGTTGTGTGGATAAAGGAATCTTCAAATAGTTCATCCATCCAGCGATTCAAAATGTGATAACCTTCATGAGGTTTGTTTTCATTGGCATTACGCCTTCTCCATTCATAAAAAGCCCATGCATGAGCTAATTCATTTCGAAAAGCCCAAGGACTTGCCAAATCTTGGGCTTCTAAATTTTTTTTCTTAAAAGGGGGAAAGTTTCGCCAATAACCATCTTTATCACGAAATGTGGGAATATTGGAATCTGCACTCATACCAGCACTGGTAAGAATTAGAACCCGTTTTGCATTTTTAATTAATTTTGCGCTTGCTTCTAACATTCTAAGATCCTTCACATTCTGAAAAAAATTGGTCTAAATAACTTTTCATAAATTGATGCCGTTTTTCTGCCAATTTTTTTCCAGTCTCAGTATTCATTCGGTCTTTCAGCAACAACAGTTTTTCATAAAAATGGTTGATGCTGGGACCTTTGTTTTTTTTATAATCTTCAAAGTTTTCATGCAAAACTGGCGGTAGATTAGGATCCCAAATGGATCTGCCTTTGTTTCCGCCATATGCAAAAGCTCTAGCTATTCCTACTGCTCCCATGGCATCCAATCGATCTGAATCCTGAACTATTTTTCCCTCCAACGATTCCATGGGTGTGGGAACTTTGGCTCCCCTAAAAGAAACTTTTGAGATGATATCGCATATATTTTCAATGTGCTTTTTGGGGAGATCTTCCTTCAAGAGTTGATGGATTTTGATTAAACCTTTTTCCTCACTTTCATTAGAAAGTTTCCAGTCAGAGACATCGTGGAGAAGGGCTGCAATTTCTACGGTAATTCGGTTTGCGCCTTCAGCATCGCAAATTATGCAAGCGGTTTTCCATACCCTATGGACATGCCACCAATCATGGCCTGTGGGGTCGTCCTTAAAAAAGGATTTTGAAAAATTCTTTACTTTTTCTAATATAAGAGGATCAGAATTAGTTTGCATGAAAACAAAATACATGCTTTTGGGATTTTATTGAATTAAATTCTTTTCTTTGTAATGAAAAATATTTTTTTAACTCGAACCATTTTTGACCACGGCTATCAATCGGGACAATCTTTATTGCATCAATTACCCGTAAGCCAAAAATGGTTTTTTATTTTTTTGTTTTTTATTTGTGTCTCAAATGGAAGTATTATCCTATTAATTTGTTTGGCTGGTATTTGTTTGTGGGGTTGCTGGATTGCCAGTTTGAGTTTTAAAATTTTTGGACAACTTTTGTATTCAATCCGTTGGTTCCTGGCAATTATTTTTATATGTTCCTTATTTTTTACTCCAGGGCTGCCAATCCAGACATTAGATTTTATCCCCTTTGAAATTTCCGAGGAGGGTTTTAAAGAAGCTTTTCGATCTTCTCTTTTAATTGTGGATATGTTTTTTATGTCTACCCTTTTTATTAAGACCACTCAGCCCAAACAAATTTTTCAATCCATTAAAAAATTAAATTTTATTAAAAATCCTGGGGGAAGGGCAAAAACAGAAGCAATTTTAAATTTAGGGGTTTGGTCATTTCAATTAATTCCGCATATTTGTCTGGAGGTTGAAAGGTTTATGTTGGATAAACTAGAGAAAGAAAAAAATGAGAGTGGGTGGAAAGGAATAAAAAAGGCCTGGCAAATTGCATTGTTATTGGTTCCAACGTTGATCCATATTTTGAGGCAAAATCAAAAGTTTTCTGAAATCGTTTCACCAACTCCAGTTTTAAAAGGTAAATAACCTTTAAAATTATTATTCCAATTATGGTAGTTGATTGATCTATCGGGGACGATGTAATCCACATTCTTTATTTTCCGGGTTTTCCCACCACCATCTCCCAGCCCTAATATCTTCCCCTTCCAAAATGGGACGGGTACAAGGGGCACAACCAATACTAGGATAGTTTTTTGCGTGGAGTGCATTAATGGGCACATTGTTTTTTTCAAGATAGGTTTTAACTTGGGTTTCGGTCCAATCCGCCAGAGGGTTAATTTTGATTAACGGAGGGTGATCTTTGTCTTCTCCAACTTTGGTGGCATCTATTCTTGTTACGCTTTGTTCTCTTCTTAAACCGGTGATCCAAGCTTCTAAGCCGGTTAAAGCTCGGCCCAAAGGTTCCACTTTTCTAATAAAACAGCATTCTTTTCTATTTTCGATACTTTCTTTAAATGAATAAAATCCCTTTTCTCTGGTTAATTTTTCGACAGCTTCCCTTTTTGGAAAATAAGTTTGAAGATTTATTCCATATTTTGACCGGGTGCGCTCCATAATTTGGTACGTTTCTTCATGGAGTCGACCTGTATCTAAAGTAAACACAATGAAATCTTTACTGATTTTAGAGGCCATATCAATTAAAACCATGTCCTCAAGTCCAAAGCTTGAAGCAATTCCAATTTTATTTTTAAATTGGATCAACGACCATTCCATTATTTCTGAAGCCGTCTGACCTTCAAATTTCTCCCAATTTATATTTAAATCCATAATTAACCTAATAAAGTAGATTGCTTAAAGAGGATTGAGGCAGCATACTGCTTGTTTATCAAGGATTAAGAGGGTTTTCAAGTCCGATTTTTCCCTTGACATAATTTTAAAAACTTTATATATAAAGGGGCTTTTAAAACCGAGAAAAGTCAAGTTTTCTGGTCGCTTAGGGTTAAATTCCTTAAATTAACTTATTGGTTTATTTGGTCTTAAAATTAAATAGCGACTAAACAGGTTGTTTTATTATCAGGAAACTATAAATATTTTTTGGGTTTTTAATGGGCCTTAAGTCTGTAATTATTGTCCTGAAACAGATTTAACTTAAATCGGTAAAATTTGCTTTTGCTTCTTAAAGTTGTAAGGAATAGAATAGCCTCACAGCTTGAAATTATAAGGTAAAAAATAGCACATGAGTTGCCGAAAATTTCTTTTTGCATTTCTTGGGGTCCTGGTCCTGTCCATGTTGTCCTCTCGTTCTTTTGCGGAACACTCGGCAAACGGGCTAAAGATTTTAGAAGAAATAGAAATCGGATTGGTGGGTCTTGCTGAGCATACGTTACCAGCTGTAGTTAATATTTCACCCTATGTTCCACCTTCCCCGTCAATTCTTAAGCAGGGAGAGACCCCTAAGGGCCGTTCAACAAATGCGGGTGCCGGGGTTATTATTGATGGGCGTAATGGTTATATCGTTACCAACAGTCACGTTGTAAAAAAGGCTGAAAAGATTCTCGTAACTTTATATAAGGGAAAAGAATTGATTGGCCGTGTTTTAGGTAGCGATGAAGAGACAGATTTAGCTGTTATAAAGGTTGATTCAGAAGATCCATTACCCCAGGTAAAGTTGGGCGATTCTTCAAAATTGAAAGTAGGACAGTTGGTTGTTGCAATAGGAAATCCCTATGGACTTCACGATACTTTAAGTATGGGTGTAATAAGTGGTTTGAACAGGGAAAATATTAATATTTCAAGGTATGAAGATTTTATTCAAACTGATGCATCCATTAACCCGGGAAACAGTGGCGGACCCCTTTTAAATATTCGAGGCGAAATTATTGGGATAAATACCGCCATTATTCATTATGCCCAAAGTATTGGGTTTTCGATTCCTTCAAATGTTGTAAGAAACGTTTCAAACCAGATAATTGAAACCGGAGAAGTGCAAAGGGGTTGGTTGGGGGTTGGGATCGACTTTATTCCTGAAAATATTGCCAAAAGGGATAATATAGATTCGAAAGAAGGTGTATTAGTCAATTCAGTATTTAAGGATCAACCTGCTTCAAATGCTGGGATTAAAATTGGAGATATCATTTTAAAAATCGGTGGGATTAAGGTAAACTCCCCAGGCTCCATGATTAAGCTGATTGGAAATATTTCCCCGGGGCAATCCGTTCAAATTGATATTTTAAGAAAAGGTGAAATAAAAACCGTTTCGGTCAAATTGGGAAAGAAAGAAAATCCAAAAAACCAAATTGCAGCTATTCAAAGAAACGCTGTTACTTCTCTGGGAGCCCAGTTAGCTAATATAGATCCGGGTTTGGTTGAAAAATTTAAAACTCAAGAAACAATTGGTGTGATTGTTGTTCAAGTATTTCCTGAAAGTTCCGCCGAAAGAGGGGGATTAAAAGAAGGGGATATTATCAAATATATAAATGGCAAGAAAATATCGAAAAAAAATGAAGTCGATGAAATATTGACCCAATTAAATCAGGAGAATCTTAACGTCAGAATAGAACGGGGAGAGGAGTCCCTTTTATTAAGTCTGGCACCGAATAAATAATTATAAGGATTTAGTTCAGTTATGAATTAATCATATTTAATTGTAGACGAAAACTTTTAGTGTTTTGGAGTTTTTGTTTACAGCCCAATTTTTTTTTTAGCCAAAAAATCTATGGAGGTTCAAATGGCTGGTAACAAAAAATGGATGGGGCAATTTATTGCTCTAGTACTAACCTTTGGGTTAGGAGTAATTCCGGCGTATGCGGCATCGAGTATGCATAAGCATGGGTCGGCAGCAGATCGTCCAGCGTGGTTGGAGAAGTTGGAAAATCAAATCAACTACGAAGAGATGATGGAGGGAAAACAAGGGGATCAGGATCGATTGAATAAGACCTTTCGTTCTTTGATGGACCGCTTGAAAGGAAAGTTGAAAGAACATGCCAGCCCTGCCTCAGCCGGAGGTGGATTTCACGATTCATGGGCAGCGCATCAGCTACAGCAGGGATACTTGTTAGGGCCTTCCGAAGCCTCTGACAAGGTTTTTAAGGGTGGTCATTGCCCGGCTGGAGTTCCAACCAAAACTTACGATATCTCAGCTATCAATGTTGAAATCACATTGAACCAATGGGGAGATTACTTCCCAGGTTATATGTATGTTTTGACAAAGGACATTGAACAGGTTCGTAAAGATGAAGAGGCCAATGCTGCGGCTCGGGAAGACGAACTGGATCCTGGCGTAGTTTCCACGGGTTTGCAGGGGGATACGATTCAACCATTGGTAATTCGTGCCAATCAAGGGGATTGTGTTCGAATTAAATTTACGAACCAATTAGAGGATGAAGACGCAGGATTCCAGGTTAATGGTTCTGCGATGATCATTAGCGATTCAGGTTTGCCTGATACTGCTGCCTCTAAGGGAGCTAATGTTCCATCTGGTGAGACACAAAATTTTGAATGGTTTATTCCGATTGATGAACAAGAAGGTGCGCATTTAATTTTGAGTCACGCAGGTCGTGATCCATCCGCATTAGGTTTGATTGGTGCCTTCATTGTTGAACCACGAGGATCATATTATTTAGATCCATGGACTGGTGGACCACTTGCGAGTGGCTGGATGGCCATGATCGCAAATGATGATGCTAAAGATTTCCGTGAATTTAATCTTTTCTATCATGAAGTTGGGGATGAATCTTTTCGTCCTTTGAACCGTCACGGAGAAATGATTCCACAACGGGATCCACAAACCGATGCGTATCGTCCTTCAGCACGTGCGATGAACTATCGTAGTGAACCCTTTGGAATTAACAATTTGGCAGTTCAAGAAAAAATGTTTCACTATGAAGATGAATCTTTAGCATACAGTTCTTATACGTTTGCGGATGTTCCCACAACCATTCCTCGTTCTTACATGGGCGATCCAGCTAAATTTCGGTTAATTCATGGTGGCGGTGAAGTGTTCCATTCGCATCATCCGCATGGAGGAACCATTCGTTGGACTCGTTCACCGAAACGTGAGCCAGGGATTGAGAATTTAATAACAGCGGCCTATGACGGTCCTGTGAAGTATCCTGTGGTTCGAACGACTACGGACCGTGTAGACGTGGAAGTAATTGGTCCGGCTGAAGTATTGGATCTGGAAACAGAGTGTGGATCCGGATTGTGTCAGAAATTGGCAGGGGACTTCCTGTTCCATTGTCACGTAGCGCATCACTATGTTGCGGGTATGTGGGGATACTGGCGTGTGTACAACACTCTGCAGGATGGAAACTATCCATTTGGCAGTACTGATGTTATGCGTCCGTTGCAGGAGTTACCGGATCGAAAAGGCTACATTCCTAAAGGTATCAGTTCAGACAAGTTAGTGGGTAAAACGATGAACTGGTACGGCAAGAAGTTCAAAATTGTAGACAGTGGAGCCAGCAAGTGGGATCAGGAGATTCCAGTGGTGAACATCAAGGATTGGGTAAGATCGATGTTGCCACCGCAAGGCAAGCCTGGTCATACGGATGATGAAAAGGGTCAAATATTGGCTTATGACGGAACGGTATGGGATTATGCCTGGGATAAGAATCGAGCGTTATCAGAACGTGAGGCGACTTATCCGATGGCGAAGTACAAATCTCCCCATCCTGGAAAACGTCATTCGATTCAGTTTCATCCGACGAATGGTAAGTTAGCGTGGCCACACATGACCCCGCATTTTGGGAAGCGAGTTCCCTTTGCGCGTCATCATGGTGGAGCTCCCTGGTTAGAACCATTTCATTATTTAAGTGATAATAAAATTATTACTTCGACTGAATCCGGTAGTGGACGCTCCGATGCGACAATGGAAAACAGTTCGCCTGCGAAGCCTGGTGAACAGGGTCGCTGGAGTCTTTGTCCTCCAGGTGCTGGTCGAAAGCAGTATAATTTGCATTTCATCAATACACCCATTGAACTTCAGGGTGGTTATAAAGGAAGTCCCCCTATCATCGATAAATACGGTTTGATTTACGTTATTGATGAGGAAATGGCGGCCGTAAAAGCAGATCCGAAGAAAGCCTATCCGTTAGTTATTAGAGCTAATGTATATGACTGTGTGGATGTGCTTTTATCCAGTGAATGGAATGATGATGATTTCACCAATTTCCAAATGTCTAAGGTGAACATTCATCCTCATTTCTTCCAGTTTGATAACCAGGCATCGGATGGGGTTATTTCTGGATTTTCTTATGACCAGTCCATGCGTTCTTATAAGCAATTTACCAAGAAAGAAAAGAATGGCCATCATGTAGGTATGCCGGTTCCGATGAATGCACATTTGTTGAAAGACACGAAACCGGGTGATAAGACCATTGAAATCGAGATGGCTCATCATGCAAATCCTTTCCATGTAGGTGCAGATATTATCGTTGGTATTGAAGTGCCGAATGGTAAAGACGCTCGCTGGATTGGAAAGATGGAACCGGATCCTAATAAGAATCCGGCGAAAGACGGTAAATACAAAATCACTTTTACCGAAGGCATGACTCATGCTCATAAGGCCGGTCAAATTGTAACGGCTGAGTATGTTCGTTATCGCTGGTGGGTGGATGCTGATGTGGGACTTGTGTTCTGGCATGACCATGCATTTGGTGCGACCACCTGGCCGCACGGCGGAATTGGTTCCACTATTGTTGAGCCCTGGGGGTCGACCTACCATGATCCAAAAACAGGAAAACCCATTCGAAGTGGACCTGTTGCTGACATTCATGGCACGGAACCGATTGCTTATGGACGAAACGGTAGTTTCCGTGAAATCGTTGTGCAGTTGCATGACACAGTACCGCACACAGCACAATTAGTGACTCAAGGTAATCCTCCCGGTTTGAGCCGAGAGAATGCGATTGCTGCGGGTCAGTCTATCTCCTTTCAAATGCCGAAGGATATGTTAGAAGTGGCCTTCCCGTATTTGAATGGTGGAACGCATACTACTGGAGGCGGATTTAATTTCCGGGCTGCTTCCTTGGCTACAAGGTTGAAGGCTAATGCAGATGCGTCTCAGTTATTCAGCAGTAAAGCACACCGAGACCCGGATACTCCTTTAGTGAGAGCGTATCTTGGAGATACGGTTGTGTTCAGGTTGTTACACGGAATGATGAACGAAACTCATACCTTTGTTTTATCAGGTCATGGATATCGTCCAGAACGTTATGATCGAGATTCCCGTGTGACTAATGCAATTCATATAGGTATCGCAGAGCGTTATGATATGGCCACGACTGCAGGTGGTTATCAGCAGATGGCTGGTGATTATCTGTTCTATGATGGTCGAACATCGCATCTTTCTGAAGGTAGCTGGGGTATTTTACGGGTTTATGATAAAGCCCAAAAAGACCTGAAGCCTTTGGAGGGAACTCGCGGTATTCTCCCTAATAAGAAAGAAGTATGTCCAAAAGGTGCACCTACCAAGAACTTTAGTGTGGTAGCGATCAACAAAGCCTTGAAGTTCAATCCGAATGCAGAAGATATTATCGAAGTGGACTTTGAGCGAAAGTTGTTGTTAGCGAATCCTGAAGGAAAAGTATTTGTACTTGAGGATGAAGTCAAGAAAGCCGCGGATGATGGAGCTATGCCGCATCCGTTAACCCTTCGAGCGAATATTGGTGATTGTGTGAAAGTGAAATTGACCAATCGCTTGAAGAAAGGTAAGACTTCACTGCATGTGAACAACATGGCGTTTAATCCGTTAGATTCTCAAGGAATTAATGTAGGTAATAATCCTGGAGATCAAACGGTAGCACCGGGTAAATCCAAAACGTACACGTTCTACGCACATCCGGATTACAACATCAATGCCGGTTTAATCTGGGATTTTGGTGACCTGGTCACGAACGTACGTGATGGTTTGTATGGTGGAATTATCATTGGTCCACGTGGTTCTGTATACCGAGATCCTGAGACAGGTAAAGACATCAGTCTTGGGAATTCCTGGAAAGCAGACGTGATCATTGATAAGTCTTATCCTGAAAATGCACATATCGATAATTATCGTGATTTTGCATTATATTTTCAGGATGAAGACAATATCATTGGTACCTCATTTATGCCTTACCTGCAGAATGTAGCAGGATTGACAGGTGTAAATTATCGATTAGAACCTTGGACTTACCGTGAAGACGAAGGATGTGAATTAGGTAATATATTTACACCTTGTGTTGCTGCGGATAATGAGCCTGCAACGCCGACATTGAAAGCGCATGCAGGAGACAAGGTAATGATCAATGTGTTTGGCGTACATAATGAGCAGAACCAAATGTTTAATTTGGATGGTCATCAGTGGCGTCGGCATTTGAACCAGGAAGGTTCTGATATGATTGATGTTGAAGAGTTTGGCGGAGGTGAGTACATCCAGGCATTCTTGCTAAAAGGTGCAGGCGGTACGTATCATGTACCAGGCACGTATTTATGGTTGAATGCACGGACACCTTACCAGCAGGCTGGTCAGTGGGGTTATTTAAAGGTATTACCTCAGGGAGATCGATCGATCTTACCATTGGGTGGTGCCACTCCGGACGGCCTCAAATCTGCTTCTCGTGCGGATGATAATCGCTTGTCGATGAAATAATAGTTGATCCGTATTAAAAAATTGTTTATAAGGGGCCTCTTGAAGTGAGGGAGGCCCCTTTGTTTTATTTTTATAAAGGAGTCCTTTTATTTAAAATGTTTTCTAATGTTTCACTTTGGTGTGACAATTTTCATAAATCATTGTTTGGAAGGAGATGTGTGGGATGATTAAAAAAGTACTATTTGGTTTTTTAGTTATCTGCGTTGCCATTGGATTTAGTACTGCGGCTTTTGCTAAAAAAGCTAAGTATGAAGAAGGCGATGTTAGTGGTGGAGGGTCTATCAGCGGGGCGGTTACCTTAAAAGGAGATCCACCAGCACCAATCATGGAAGATTTGAATAAAGGAAAAAATTCTGAGTTTTGCTCAACCCACCCAGATACTAAAGAAGGTGGAATTCGTCCACGAGTAAAAGTTGTAGCTCCTGGGGGAAAACTCAATGGTACCGTGGTATTCATTGAAAATATTGAAAAGGGTAAAAAATGGGATACAGCAACCAATAATTTTGATTTCAAAACCTGCGATATTTTTCCTAAAGTATCCATTGTTCGCAAAACCCCTAAAGGTATGAAAGAAGGATTATTGACAATCACAAACCATGACCCTGATATTCTTCATAATCCTCATGGATATTCGGTTGTAGGTGCAAACCGAAAAACATTGTTCAATAAGCCATTGCCAAGTAAAGGTGATGTTGCGGACGTGACCAAAAGTTTCAAGCGTTTTAAAAAGAAAAAAGATAAGCATTTTTTCTTACAGTGTGATCAGCATAACTTCATGGAAGCGGATGCTCGAATAGTATGGAATCCATATTATGCTGTGACTGGCGCGGATGGGTCTTTTAAAATTGATAACATTCCTGCTGGTAAATACAAAGTAACGGCATGGCATCCTTATATTGGCGAAGTTACTTCTGAAGTGACGGTTGCTGGTGGTGCAGATGCTAAACAAAACTTTGAGTTAGCTGTTAAGTAAGTAAGGGTAATTTATTACAGCATCGGGTTCTTAAAGACCCGGTGCTGTTTTTTTTTGGTGGAATATTAGAAAGGATTTGGGAGTAATTAGGAAGGGAATTTATTTCTGATTTCAATTACTTGTTTGATATGGTCTTGTTCAGCTTGTTCTAAAAGGGCTAAAGTGGTTTTAGCTTCAAAGTCTTCACAGTATTCACCTAATAAAGCATAAAACTCGGCTGAGACTTTTTCAGCTTCCAGCGCAAATTCAAAAGCTTTTTGCAAATTTTCTAACTTCGAAGAAAACTCTTTTATCTGGTTTAACTTAGGGAAAATGTCAGTTTGAAATTGGGAATTAATGAATTCTTTGACATCCTGCTTGTCTTCCCAACCGTAAACCTTGCCTTTTTTCTTTTCTAGCATGGATTTGCAAAGCTTTATGTGTTTAGACTCTTCATTAGCCATTTGATGAATAAAGCTTTTTAAGGTGGGTTCATCAATTAGCTTTTCAAGTTCCTTATAAAAAGCTCTTCCATCTCTTTCAATTCTAAGGGAAATTTCCCAAATTTCTTGATCCAGAATTTGTTTTTGTTCTTCCATACTTTAGGTATATTTCTTAATTATTTAGGATAAGATGTCCTACTTTTAAGCAGGATTCATTTTTTTTATGATTTATATAATTTTATTTTTAGACCTTTTGTGGAAGAAAAAAATTCCAATTATTTTCACAAAACCTTAATGTCTTTTTTTAATACTTTATTAATTACGTTTAATTTACTTTTAAAGAAAATTAAATTTAGTTATTATTTAGGTAATTTCAATTAAGAAAATCCCTTAATTTTTTAGGTTAAATGTCGAGTTTAATTATTTAGTGAATATTAATTTAGATGGAAAATTAAAGGAACATATTGAAGATGCACATCGGGAGGGCATTAAGGAACATTTGCTCCCGCATGTGGACCTGATTTTCAGATGTGCTTGCCGATTGGCTAAAAAACAACATGATGCTGAGGATCTAACCCAAGAAACCTTTTATTATGCGATAAAAAACTTTTCTCAGTTGAAAGATATAGAGAAGTCGAAAAACTGGTTGTTTGCAATCCTTAAAAACCTATTTTTAAAAGAAATAGAAAAAGGTAAAAAATGGAAAGGCGTTGAATTTGATATTGTAAGTAATCAATTGAGTGGTGCCACAAATGTAGAAAAGGATTTTGTCGCCCATGAATCCAAGAAAAAATTACGAGAAGTTTTAGCTAAATTGGATGAACGCCTTAGAAGGCCCATTGAAATGTTTTACTTTGAAAGAATGCCTTACAAAGAAATTGCCAACTCTTTAGGTTTGCCTATTGGAACCGTAATGTCCCGAATTGCTCGCGGTAAAGTTTTTTTAAAAAAAGAACTTAAAAAAACTGGAGAATTCTAAGTTCCTGTTTTTATTTAGTAATGCCCCTCCAAATTCACTTCTTTTTTTTAATTAGAATTAAATTTTTTCTACCTCTTTTTCCCCAGATATTCTAATCAAAAATATTAAATATTTAGGGAATAAAATCAGATATTTGAGGTCTTATTTTTTAAACGTAATTCCCATTTTTTCCGTACTTTTGGAAACCTAATGTGGGAATGCTTATAGGACTTTATCTAAGTTATTGGTTTTATGAGCATAACTTTATTTTAAGGCCTAGGGGCTATCTCAAAATTTAATGCCACAACAGTTCAAACAGGAGGAAAGCTTATGCATTATCAATTGAGTGGCCGCAAACAAAATGGGGTAACACCATTGGTTACCGGCATTTTTGTTTTGCTTGTTTTGAGTTTGGTTGCATACCCGGTTTATGCCAACCAAATGCATAACTCGCATTCAGCGGTAGATCGTCCAGCGTGGTTGGAGAAGTTGGAAAATCAAATCAACTACGAAGAGATGATGGAGGGAAAACAAGGGGATCAGGATCGATTGAATAAGACCTTTCGTTCTTTGATGGACCGCTTGAAAGGAAAGTTGAAAGAACATGCCAGCCCTGCCTCAGCCGGAGGCGTATTTCACGATTCATGGGCGGCACATCAGCTACAGCAGGGATACTTGTTAGGGCCTTCCGAAGCCTCTGACAAGGTTTTCAAAGGTGGTCATTGTCCGGCTGGAGCTCCTACCAAGTCCTATGATGTTTCCGCTATTAATGTTGAAATTGCATTGAACCAATGGGGAGATTACTTCCCAGGTTATATGTATGTTTTGACAAAGGACATTGAGCAGGTTCGTAAAGATGAGGCAGCTAATGCTGCGGCTCGGGAAGACGAACTGGATCCTGGCGTAGTTTCCACGGGTTTGCAGGGGGATGCAATCCAACCGATGGTTATCCGTGCAAATCAAGGGGATTGTGTTCGAATTAAATTTACGAACCAATTAGAGGATGAAGACGCAGGATTTCAGGTTAATGGTTCTGCGATGATCATTAGCGATTCAGGTTTGCCCAATACTGCGGTATCTAAAGGGGCCATTGTGCCATCTGGAGAATCCCAGAATTTTGAATGGTTTATACCGGTAGATGAACAAGAGGGATCCCACCTGATTATTAGTCACGCAGGTCGTGATCCATCTGCATTAGGTTTGATTGGTGCCTTCATTGTTGAACCACGAGGATCATATTATTTAGATCCTTGGACCGGTGGTCCGCTCGAAAATGGCTGGATGGCTATGATCGCAAATGACCAAGCAAAAGATTTTCGGGAATTTGCTTTATTTTACCATGAAGTTGGGGATGAATCTTTTCGTCCTTTGAACCGTCACGGAGAAATGATTCCACAACGGGATCCACAAACTGATGCGTATCGTCCTTCAGCACGTGCGATGAACTATCGTAGTGAACCCTTTGGAATTAACAATTTGGCAGTTCAAGAAAAAATGTTTCACTATGAAGATGAATCTTTATCTTACAGTTCTTATACGTTTGCGGATGCTCCCACAACCATTCCTCGTTCTTACATGGGTGATCCGGTAAAATTCCGGTTAATTCATGGTGGCGGTGAAGTGTTCCATTCGCATCATCCGCATGGAGGTTCAATTCGTTGGACTCGTTCACCGAAACGTGAGCCAGGGATTGAGAATTTAATAACAGCGGCCTATGACGGTCCTGTGAAGTATCCTGTGGTTCGAACGACTACGGACCGTGTAGACGTGGAAGTAATTGGTCCGGCTGAAGTATTGGATCTGGAAACAGAGTGTGGATCCGGATTGTGTCAGAAATTGGCAGGGGACTTCCTGTTCCATTGTCACGTAGCGCATCACTATGTTGCGGGTATGTGGGGATACTGGCGTGTGTACAACACTCTGCAGGATGGAAACTATCCATTTGGCAGTACTGATGTTATGCGTCCGTTGCAGGAGTTACCGGATCGAAAAGGCTACATTCCTAAAGGTATCAGTTCAGACAAGTTAGTGGGTAAAACGATGAACTGGTACGGCAAGAAGTTCAAAATTGTAGACAGTGGAGCCAGCAAGTGGGATCAGGAGATTCCAGTGGTGAACATCAAGGATTGGGTAAGATCGATGTTGCCACCGCAAGGCAAGCCTGGTCATACGGATGATGAAAAGGGTCAAATATTGGCTTATGACGGAACGGTATGGGATTATGCCTGGGATAAGAATCGAGCGTTATCAGAACGTGAGGCGACTTATCCGATGGCGAAGTACAAATCTCCCCATCCTGGAAAACGTCATTCGATTCAGTTTCATCCGACGAATGGTAAGTTAGCGTGGCCACACATGACCCCGCATTTTGGGAAGCGAGTTCCCTTTGCGCGTCATCATGGTGGGGCTCCCTGGTTAGAGCCGTTCCATTATTTGACTGACAATTCCGTGATAACTAAAACAGAATCCGGAAGTGGAAGATCAAGTTCTGGTATGGAAAACAGTACCCCAGCTAAACCTGGTGAGCAGGGCCGCTGGAGTTTGTGCCCAGAAGGAGCGGGACGAAAGCAATATAATCTGGTGTTCATAAATACCCCCATTGAACTTCAGGGTGGATATAAAGGAACGCCGCCCATCATCGATAAATACGGTTTGATTTACGTTATTGATGAGGAAATGGCTGCCGTAAAAGCAGATCCGAAGAAAGCTGAACCACTTGTCATTCGTGCAAATGTTTATGATTGTGTGGATTTATTACTAACCAGCGAATGGAATGATGATGATTTCACCAATTTCCAAATGTCTAAGGTGAACATTCATCCTCATTTCTTCCAGTTTGACAATCAAGCATCGGATGGGGTTATTTCTGGATTTTCTTATGACCAGTCCATGCGTTCTTACAGGCAGTTTGATAAGAAGCAAAAAAATGGCCATCATGTAGGTATGCCGGTTCCGATGAATGCACATTTGTTGAAAGACACGAAACCGGGTGATAAGACCATTGAAATCGAGATGGCTCATCATGCAACCCCTTTCCACGTGGGTACCGATATCATTGTGGGTATTGAAGTGCCGAATGGTAAAGACGCTCGCTGGATTGGAAAGATGGAACCGGATCCTAATAAGAATCCGGCGAAAGACGGTAAATACAAAATCACTTTTACCGAAGGCATGACTCATGCTCATAAAGCAGGACAAATTGTGAGCACGGAGTACGTTCGTTATCGCTGGTGGGTAGATGCTGATTTAGGTTTGGTATTTTGGCACGACCATGCATTTGGTGCGACCACCTGGCCGCACGGTGGAATTGGTTCTACTATTGTTGAGCCCTGGGGATCGACCTACCATGATCCAAAAACAGGAAAACCCATTCGAAGTGGACCTGTTGCTGACATTCATGGCACGGAACCGATTGCTTATGGACGAAACGGTAGTTTCCGTGAAATCGTTGTACAAATGCATGACACAGTACCGCATACAGCGCAATTGGTTACAAAAGGTAATCCTCCCGGTTTGAGCCGAGAGAATGCGATTGCTGCGGGTCAGTCTATCTCCTTTCAAATGCCGAAGGATATGTTAGAAGTGGCCTTCCCGTATTTGAATGGTGGAACGCATACTACTGGAGGCGGATTTAATTTCCGGGCTGCTTCTTTGTCCGCTAGATTGAAAGCCAATGGTGATGCGTCTCAGTTGTTCAGCAGTAAAGCACATCGTGATCCGGATACTCCTTTAATTAGTGCGTATTTGGGTGATACGATTGTGTTCAGGTTGTTACACGGAATGATGAACGAAACTCATATGTTTTCTCTTTCCGGTCATGGTTTTAGGCCTGAGCGTTATGATCGGGATTCCCGTGTAACAAATGCCTTGCATGTCGGCATTGCGGAACGGTATGACTTGGCCACGACTGCAGGTGGTTATCAGCAGATGGCTGGTGATTATCTGTTCTATGATGGTCGAACATCGCATCTTTCTGAAGGTAGCTGGGGTATTTTACGGGTTTATGATAAAGCCCAAAAAGACCTGCAACCCTTAGAAGGTTCTCGCGGTATTTTGCAAAGTAAAAAAGAAGTATGTCCAAAAGGTGCACCTACCAAGAACTTTAGTGTGGTAGCGATCAACAAAGCCTTGAAGTTCAATCCGAATGCAGAAGATATTATCGAAGTGGACTTTGAGCGAAAGTTGTTGTTAGCGAATCCTGAAGGAAAAGTATTTGTACTTGAGGATGAAGTCAAGAAAGCCGCGGATGATGGAGCTATGCCGCATCCGTTAACCCTTCGAGCGAATATTGGTGATTGTGTGAAAGTGAAATTGACCAATCGCTTGAAGAAAGGTAAGACTTCACTGCATGTGAACAACATGGCGTTTAATCCGTTAGATTCTCAAGGAATTAATGTAGGTAATAATCCTGGAGATCAAACGGTAGCACCGGGTAAATCCAAAACGTACACGTTCTACGCACATCCGGATTACAACATCAATGCCGGTTTAATCTGGGATTTTGGTGACCTGGTCACGAACGTACGTGATGGTTTATTTGGTGGAATTATCATTGGTCCACGTGGTTCTGTATATCGAGATCCTGAGACAGGTAAAGACATCAGTCTTGGGAATTCCTGGAAAGCAGACGTGATTATTGATAAGTCTTATCCTGAAAATGCACATATCGATAATTATCGTGATTTTGCATTATATTTTCAGGATGAAGACAATATTCTAGGTACGTCTTTTATGCCTTACCTGCAGAATGTAGCAGGATTGACAGGTGTAAATTATCGATTAGAACCTTGGACTTACCGTGAAGACGAAGGATGTGAATTAGGTAATATGTTTACACCTTGTGTTGCTGCGGATAATGATCCTGCAACGCCGACAATTAAAGCGCATGCAGGAGACAAGGTAATGATCAATGTGTTTGGCGCACATAATGAGCAGAACCAAATGTTTAATTTGGATGGTCATCAGTGGCGTCGGCATTTGAACCAGGAAGGTTCTGATATGATTGATGTTGAAGAGTTTGGCGGAGGTGAGTACATCCAGGCATTCTTGCTGAATGGTGCAGGTGGTACGTATCATGTACCAGGCACGTATTTATGGTTGAATGCACGGACACCTTACCAGCAGGCTGGTCAGTGGGGTTACTTTAAGGTATTACCTCAGGGAGATCGATCGATCTTACCATTGGGTGGTGCCACTCCGGACGGCCTCAAATCTGCTTCTCGTGAGGATGATAATCGCTTGTCGATGAATCGATAAACGATTAGGTATTTTTTTTGGCAAGGGAACCCCCAGGGGTTCCCTTGTTTTTTTTTGTTTTAATAATTTTAAGGACTGTCAAATTTTGTTATTATCATAGGAGTTTTACATAGTTTTTAATTTAGTATCCTGAGGAAAGGAAATTTCTCTAAAATTATGTTAAGAAGGTTCTTTGCTTCTTTTTTTATTTTACTTATTGCCATCCCTTGTAATTATGTATGGGCAAGTGGTGATAAGCCTCCTACCGCTAAAGAATTTCCCAAAGATTTAATTAAAAAAGGAAAGCCTTTATATAACCATTATTGCGCACATTGTCATGGGGTCAGTGGGGATGCTGATGGCTATAACGCAGATAATTTAGATAAAGAACCTGCTGAGCTATCTGACTTTAATTTCATTTCAAAAAAAACCAATTCCCAAATATATAGAGTTATTTCTTTAGGAGGAAAAGCAGTAAAGAAATCTCATTTAATGCCGGTTTTTGGAAATACTCTTTCCGAAAAGGAAATATGGGCCTTAGTCTCTTATGTGAGGTTTTTGGCTAGAGACCTTACCAACCCTATTATAATACCTGAAAAAATAAACAAAATTCGTCCAAGAGTTCCCAGGATCACTTCTGACGAGATTCAAAAGTTTACGGAGTGGTATTCCAAATATGGGAAAGAGGATGCGACACTTGCATTAGGTGAGAAACTATTTAGAAAGAAAAAAAGTTGTTTTGCTTGCCACTCGGTAGAAGATGAAGGGGGAATGGTAGGCCCTGACTTAACAAGAGCGGGATTTTTTTATAGTCCGGAATGGCTATTCACATGGATTCGGAATCCTCAATTTATTAAACCAAATACTAAAATGCCCACTATTGGATTAAATGAAGTAGAAGATCGGGCAGTTACTGCTTATTTAGCTTCATTGGAGTCTGAATCTTTTCCAGATGAATGGGAAGCTTATTTCGATAAAGACGGAGATCCGGTAGAAGGAAAAAAGTTGTTTTATGACTCTGAGGGAAATGCTTATTGTGCAAAGTGTCATAAAGTTGGAAATGAAGGTGGTAAGGTAGGACCGGATTTAAGTTTTGTAGGCACTACTCGAACAAAAGAGTTTTTGTTAGAGTCAATTTTGAATCCCAAGGCTGTAATAACAGCAGGCTATAAAGCGGTTTTGATATTGACCAAAAAAGGAAAGTTTTTAACCGGGATTAAAGTAAATGAAGATGATACTTCACTCCATATCATAAATAAAGAAGGAAATAAACTGAGTATACCTAAGTCAGAAATAAAAAAATTTAAGACTCAAAAAATATCAATCATGCCCGGTAATTTTAAGGATATTTTAAGTAACAATGAGATACAAAATATTCTTGCATTTCTTTCAACCCTAAAAGTCCCTGAGCTCTCAGGTGTGGTGACGGTTTCTAAAAAAGAAAAGCATTAATTATTCTAAAACTAAAAGATACCAACTCGAAATGGATTTTTTGGTTCCAGATTCTCCTTCGTTACCATCCCAGATATTAAAAGCAATCGGTATTGATTTTCCTTGTCCAAACTGAGTTTCATCTTGTGGAGTCTCTGTAACAAGACTTCTTTTCATTACTAATTGGTATTGCCCATATTGAAAAGTCACTTGAGTTTGAACCTTTTGACTGTTCGAAGATAAATCAGATATCTGGTTCAGTCCTTTACCGATTAATTTTTGAGCTTCTGATGATTGTGAAGTCCATTTCCACAAAGTCACAGGATTAATTTCATCTCCATTCAAAAAATAAGGCAGATTTGTTCCTTCTTGGTTAGAAATAGGGAATTGTAAGGATAGGGCATCCGGGATCTCTTGGGGTTGTGGTTCTTCTTCTGGCGGTGCTTCATCAGAATCAACTTGCAAATGTTCCGGTAAGGGTGGGGCAGGAGACTCAACCACCTTGGAAGTCTTTTTAAGTATTGGATCAAAGGTTGGATCGTCCCAAATTAGTTTAATTGCAATTTCAGTATCGTTATATATAGCCTGAACCCTTAAACTATCAACAGTTGTATAGTATGCTTTGTCTGAATCAATAATTTGACCACCCAGGGGAATATAATTCCCTGAAATCGATTTCCATTGAGGATCTTCAGGGTTTAAAGGAAGGTCTTTGTCTAATTTTACTGCCTTGATTTCTTCCCGAGTTTTGGGTTCCTTTGCGGGTGATAACGTAGATATATAGTTAACAATATCCCAAATCATTTGATCTGAATGGACTCTATCTGAAAATCGAGGCATAGCGGTAGTAGACAAACCCGTACGGATAGTTAGAAAAAGATCTTTTCTCGAGTGTCCTCTACGAAAAGTCCAGGACTTTGTCAGGTTTCTTGGACGAATTGCATCTGAGGCAATATTGACAATTTTCTTAGTAGATTCGCCATCGCTTCTTCCCTTAAAACCATGACAACCGGAACAATTTTTTATAAATAATTCTCGGCCTCTTTGGGTGCTTTCCAAATCAAATGGTGGGGGAGTAGGGATTGAAACAATTTTATGTGTCTTTTTACGGTCAACAAATTTTTGGAATTTTTTAGAAATGGATTTTAAATACAGGATAAGGCTTTTTATATCAATATCTCCCAAATGTTTCCAAGAGGGCATCGTTGTGGCATTTAGACCCCTGGTTAAAGCCTTATAAAGATCTTCATCTGTTGGAATTTTGCCGAAATGGGTAGTGCGAAATTTGATATGACCCTTTGTAAGATTTCTAGGACGGGGACTGGAAAACGGGGCAGAGACACCATTTCCTTTACCATCCTTTCCATGGCAATAAGCGCATTTGGTTTGAAAAACTTCCTTCCCCCTGTCTAAGGAAGGTTCATTGGGAGGATTTTTAACTTGGGGATTTTGTATTGTTTCATAAATAAATAAAATAACTTTCCAAATTTCTTCAATCGTTAATACATTTTCCCAAGCGGGCATGGCTGAATTCCAGGGAGCAAAATTGTTGGGTAAACCCTTTCCACCTTTAACAATTCGCCAAAAAGTATAATTTTCTTTTTTAGGGGGATCAGTCCACAACTTTCTTAAGTCAGCAGGTCGAGGAGTAAAACTTTTCCCGTATAAGCCATTGCCATCCAATAAATCCCCATGACAAAGAAAACAGTTTTTGAAATATATCTCTCCACCCTCTTTAACATTTTTTGAATAGTCGGCAGAATTTTCTTTCAGAGGATTTTTAAGGTTTAGAAGGGAGATTTTTTCGTTTCGAAAAGTAATAGAATCTGGAAGATCATTTGGCCCTGGGGATTGAAACCCAAAGGCAGAAGAATAGAAAACTAGAGCCCAAACAAGGGTAAAAAAGATGTTTGAAATACTACGTGTTTTCAACTTTCCTCAGATATAAACTTTAGTTCAAAAGAATAATTAGTGAATGCCACCTGGAACTCTAGCATCTTTTTTAATTCGACCCGATTTAATAGTTTCATAAAGAGGTCGAATTACCTTATCGCCATTAAAGCTAAATTCTAAATTTATAACAGAGTTTGGTTCTATTTTTATTTTTTTCTTTTGTGGCTTCATTAAATAATGCCAGGCAGTTACTTGGTATTCTCCTGGAGGAATATTGTCAATTTTAAAATTGCCATCGACTCCCGTTTTGAAATAATAAGGGTTTTGCACTCTATATCCCCAGGTTTGCATAAACTCATGCATTCCACAAATCATTTGAAAAATTTTATAATCTTTTTGGAAAGTTACTTTCCCATCAGAAACTTCTTCAGCTGGGATAGGGATGTTTAAAATAATCTTTCCGCGTTCTGCTTGATATACCTGACTGTTGTGCATTACTGCATCTTGATTATCGACAAAAAACGATTCCCCTTGTCTAACAATATTTACATCCGGATAAAACTTGCAGTTTTCTGAAAGAATATTAATGGGTTTTTTATTAAAAGGTTTTCCCGCATCGACATGTTCAAGAGCAATGACTACATCTTTTAAACCTTTTTTATCATCTGAAATAAAATCAAATAAAACTCGGTTCATTTCATCATCGGTATCCACTTCTGCACAGAGGTCTAAATTTGGAAATAGCACTAAATGATAAACCCTGGGTTGGGGCGTTTGTCCGGACATACTTGCTTTACCTTGAAGAGTTCCACCATTTTTTACTTCGACTTCCTGGTAAGCCTCTGTCTCCTGAAACAAATTAAACGCAAGTACAGAAAGTAGAGTGATTAATAAATGAATCGACTTTTTCATGAAAATGTAGCTCCCAATTTCAGGTTTGAACGCTATTTTGAAGCGTGATTTTATTTTTTGGAAACTTGGGGATTGATAGAAATAAGGTCAAAATTAAACTCAGTATCCCCATCGTTTATTTCTATTTTTTGACTAGCTTCTCCGAAAGCCTCGTGCCAAATATTTAAAGTATATTTTCCGGGCGGAATATTATTTATTTCATAATTTCCTTCTTTATCGGTCAAAGCATTAAGTGGATTCGGGGTAACTACAATCCAGGCATGCATCCATGAATGCAAATCGCACTCTACTTTTACCACTTCGGCTTCTTCAAACTCTTGACTATGTTCCTGTCCAGGCACAAACATAATATTTATTGGATCATTGTCAAAAGAATAAGTATGTATATTATGATTTATAGGATCACTTGTCCGAATTAATAATTCGGATTCCTTAACCATAACGGTAACATGCGGATGATATTGACATTTACTTTGATCCAAAACATATTCCTTTGGATCAGCCTTAACTTTTTTGGCCTTCCGTCCTGTTAACCACAGAACTGTATTTTTAACTCCTTTGTTTTCAACAAGAAGCTCCTCTCCAGCTATTTCTGGCCCACATGCTTTACTGAATTTACCTGTTTTATGCATAGGAATAGGGGGAACGTTGCCACTGAAATTTATTTTCCCTTTTAAATTTCCAGCGCTGACGGGACTTCCGACCAAGCATAATAAGAAAAATGTAACGAAAAATATTCTAAACATTTTTAAAATCACGAAGTTTAAGGAAAATCTTGCCAATAATATATCAATCCCCTAACAAGTGCAAGAAAGACTTACGGCCTTAAAAATTCAGTGTTTCAGGCATTTGCCCTGGTTTGCTCAGGAACTGATATTCAATGAAATTATAGTATTTTGGTATTAACCCTGTGTTAATATTTGATTAAAAGTTTTTAATTCAAAAAAACAATATTTTAGTTTTAAAATACCTTCTTGCTGATTTAGAATTAATTCAAATGTTTATATAGAGCTTTTAAAAACAGTTTTATTCCCAAAAGAGGGTTCCATGAAAAAAATCCAATTGAGTATCATTATAATTGTTTTGATTTTCACAAAAACTGCTTTTGCTGGGGCTCCCAAACCGGGAGATTCCGCGCCAAACTTTTCACTTAACTCTATAAAGGGTGATTCTATTTCACTTGAGAGTTTAAAGGGAAAAGTAGTTCTATTGGGGATGTTTCATATTTGCGTACCCTGTATGAATCAAGCTATGGAGTTTGAAAAAGTTAGAAATTCCATCTCTTCCGATAAATTAGTAATTGTAGGCATCAATACCAGTGGGGATTCTAAAAAGGATGTTGAAGATTATTTAAATGGATTTCCCAGTAAGGTAAATTTCCCGTATCTTTTGGATCCTGACCATACTATTCACTCAGCCTATATCCAACGAGATATGCCTACGGTTATTATTATCGATGAAAAGGGAGTTATTCGGGCTCGAACACCTGGAGTGGGTGCAGACCAATTGATACCTTATTTGAAAAAAATGCTATAAACCTGAATTAAATGTTTACCGACCCGGGTGTTGATTTAAATCCTTGGGTCGGTAATACAATCCCTTCCTAACATTGGGGTCCAATGACCACCATTTCCCGATTCGCTTTTTGTATTTTACTTTTGTTGCTTCCTAATCCGGTTAAAGCGTTTGATTGGAATTTTGAAGGACGATTTCGTGCGGGATCATTTGTCCTGGTTGATCCTCCTCAAGGATTTACACACTTAGATTCAGAAGTAGAAATAAGAAGCGGTTTGGTAGGAAATCTCTTTGAAAAAAATAATTACGTTTTAGATTACGAAATTATTTTGGATTTACTTTACACAGGTGGAATCCGTGAACAAACCGGTATAGCTGAGGAATATGACGCGGAAATTTTTCGTGGTTGGATCCGTTTGGAAAAAGGAGATTTTAAAGTTCGTGTAGGTAGGCAGCAAATTTTGTTTGGATCAGGAGCCTTGTACCGCCCATTAGGGTTTTTCGATACACGAATTATTTCTGGAATCATTCCGCTTACTCGAGGTGTGGATGGGTTGAGAAGTACTTATTTTTTATCCTCTACTTCGCTTATTGAAGGGTGGATAGTTCCTGGAGATTTAAGTGATCGTTTTATTTTCGGCCTAAGGGGTGAAAGAGAAATTGGAATTCTAGATGCTGGGTTTGCTATCCAATACAATCCTGTGAACGATTTAAGGTTTTTGTCCGGGTTTAACCAAGAACTTTTACAATTAGGCTATCATTTAAAGGGTGAAGTAGAGGTAGGATTTTGGAATGAGAGTCGATTAGATTTCCAATTGAATCGTCCGGGTGATCCGCTCCGTTTTGATACCGTTTTTGGAATTGATTACACTTTTAATTTGGGTCAAGGTTTGCACGTTCTTTTTGAGTATTTTTTGCGGACCCAAGAATCCGGTTTTGCTGTTATGGACATAAAAAGGGATAAGACAATTCAGCAATTGGGTTTGCAACTGGATCAACCCATTGGTATTGATCTTGTTTGGAGATTATTTACATTTTATGATTTTGGAGATAGGAGTTTTCAATTTGTTCCCCAAATTGAATATAACGTGTGGAAACAGGTCTATCTTTATTTGCAAGCTCAAGTTGGCGGTAGCATCGATGGAAATAATTTAACGGGTAGGTTGTTTCGTCAGGGTCCAGTTGTTACCGGTACCGAATCCCGGGTGGGCTTATTTGTCATCATATTTTATTAATTATTAAAATGACTTCAATTGTAGAAATAAAAAATGTATCTAAGGTTTTTCAAGTGGGCCAACAAAACTTCACGGCTTTGCACCAGATTGATTTAGAAATTGAAAAAGGTGCATTTATGTCTTTTGTGGGGCCCTCAGGATCCGGAAAAACTACTTTATTAAATTTAATTGGGGGTTTGGACAGACCTACACAGGGAGAAATAAAAGTTAATGGGGACAATTTAAATTTAATGAGTCGAGAAGATTTGGCTGATTTGCGCAGGCTTAATATTGGTTTTATTTTCCAATCTTATAATTTGCTCCCGGTTTACACAGTTTATGAGAATATTTTATTTCCTCTACTTTTGAATAATGAACAAGAAAATAAGGTTCGGGATCAAGTCCTTTCCTTGGTTGATTTAGTTGGGTTGACTCCGGAGGCGAATAAAAAACCTAATGAATTGTCTGGGGGACAATGCCAAAGAGTGGCGATTGCACGAGCTTTAGTAAAGAAACCTTCTATTGTTTTGGCGGACGAACCCACAGCAAACCTTGATGCTGAAAACTCTTATCACATTCTTGATTTAATGAGGGACCTCAACCAAAAATTTGGGGCTGCTTTTATTTTCAGTACACATGATGAAAAAGTTACAAAATATATTCGTAGAGAAGTTCGCCTTGAAGATGGTTACGTGAAGTGGGATAAGGCAAAATTACCCAATGGAGAACTGAGATGATTAGAAGCATTGCTTTCAAAAATTTTTACCGGCAAGGAACCCGGGCATTTTTGAATGTGATTGTAATTGCCTTAACAATGGTGGCTATTGTTTTTAATCTCTCTTTATATAATGGATTTCAAAAACAGGCTCAACTCAATATGATTCGAACCGATGTTGGGGGAGGTCAATATCGAGTTCCAGGGTTTGATATATTGACACCCACTGAATGGGAGGATCACACTCTAATTATTCCCCAAATTTTGAAGTCTCTTTCTCCAAAAGAAAAAGCCGAGGTATTAGTATTACAAGGTGAAATTTATCCTCGCAGAAGATTATTTCCCATACAGTTGCGGGGCATAAATATAGATCAAACTTTACTAGACTTGCCTTTTGTTAAATTAAAAGAAAAAAAAGTTAGCGTGGATGGGGTGGTTCCAATAATTTTAGGATCCAAAATGGCAGATAAGGCAAAGCTCGGTTTAGGAGATATTGTTGTTTTGAAATGGAGGGATAAATTAGGTGCTGTGGATGCTCTGGATGCAGAGATTGTGGATGTTGTTCCACTGTTAAATCCAAGGGTTGATGAAGGGGTGGTGTGGTTACGGTTGGATCATCTGCGGCAATTAACCCGACGTCCTCAAGAGATCACCTGGGTAAGTGTTGCTAATTTCCTCGGTTCTGTTGAGGGTTTGGAATATTTATCAGTCGATGAATTAACTGAGGATATTTTAAATATAATTCGCACGGATAAACGCTATGCGGTGATTCTTTGGTTTATCATGATTTTTTTGGCGGGAATAAGTGTTTTTAATACACAGTATTTAAATATTTTTAAAAGACAAAAGGAAATTGGTACTTTAATGGCATTGGGAATGAAACCTCAACGGATTGTGAGGCTTTTTGTTTTTGAAGGAGTGCTGGCGGCAACCGCCGCAATAATATTAGGTTTTATCCTTGGTTTTTTTATATTGGGGTGGTTTCAGAGTGTTGGTTTGGATGTGTCTCATTTAAGTGAGTCTCAAATTCCTGTGCGAGAAAATATATTTTTAGAGATAAAAGCTTGGGAAGTATTAGCCACGATTTTTGTGATCTCTGCAATAATAGTTTTGATTTCATGGGTTCCTGTTAAAAAGATTTCTAAGCTCAATCCTACACTTGCTTTAAGAGGTAAGGGAATCACATGATTCGTTGGATATTAAAAGGATTACTAAGAGATAAAACCAGGTCTTTATTTCCATTTTTGGTAGTTACGGTGGGTGTGACCTTGATGATTTATTTAATTGGTTTTATGGAAGGTGTTTTTATGGGGCTGATAAACACAACTGCCAATTTGGATACAGGTCATCTTCGATTTGTTAATAAACCTTTTTATGATGAAGAGCATTTAAATCCAATGGATAGGGCTTTGGGAGCTCAAAGAGAAACTAAAGATTGGCTAGAAAAATACTCGGACCCCAGAGTGAAATGGACGCCGAGAATTCGTTGGGCTGCTATTTTAGACGTTCCTGATTCCGAGGGAAATACTTTACATCAAACCCCAATAACAGGGATGGCTTTAAATCTATTAGATGAAAACTCGATAGAAATTGAGCGGTTAGATTTAAAGTCCTCTATTACCGAAGGGAGATTGCCAACTAAAACTCATCAAATGTTAGTTGGATATAAACTTGCAAAGAGCTTGAAATTGAAATTGGGAGATACTTTAACTTTATTGGGACAAACTTTTGATGGAGGATTAGCAACAGATAATTATAAAGTTTCCGGTTTTATCCGATTTGGTGTTGCTGCGATGGATAAAAAAATGGCAATAATAGATATTAAAGATGCCCAACAATCTTTTTATATGGAAGATTTAGTAACGGATTGGTTGGGATTTCTTCCTGGTGAGGTCTCATATAAAGAATATGCTTTCTTGAAAGCTCAAATCGATACAGAATTGGAAAGCATTTTAAAAAATCCACCTAAGGGTTGGGCAAAAGATGATGTCCCAATTATTCTCTCGATTTTAGACCAACGTAATTTGTTCGAATTGGCTAGAAAATTTGAACTAATAAAAAATATTGTAGTTGGAATTTTCTCAATTTTGATGATCATTGTTTTATGGAACGCAGGACTTTTAAATGGCATTCACCGCTATGGAGAAGTAGGCTTATTATTAGCTTTAGGTGAAACCCACAAACGTTTAGTAACCTTTATGGCAAGTGAGGCATTATTAATAGGTATAGGTGGAACCCTTACCGGTTGCTTTTTGGGTGGTGGAATTGTTTATTATTTGCAAGAGGTTGGGCTTAGCATGGGTACGCTTTTTGAAAAATCGGGAATGATGTTAAATGATGTGGTTCGAGCTAGATTGAGTTGGAAGGCATTTTTATTTGGAATAATTCCGGGAATTACCTGTAGCGTATTTGGTAACTTAATAGCAAATTTGGCAATTTTTAAAAGGTCTGAAGCCAATTTGTTTCGCGAAATGGAAGCAGGATAGTAATGGAGAAAAGGGTTTTTTACAATTTATTGCTGGCTCTAATTTTTTTTGCAGGTTTAAGCTCCTTAAATATTTCCTTTGTTTATTCAAATGAACTCGAAGATATAGATCCCCAAGTATTGTTAAAAGAAATTGATGATAACTTATGGTCAAACACAAAGCATATTGAAGGAAAACTAATCGTAGATAATGGACGCCGTGTTCGAACTATGGAAGTGGAAACCTGGATGGAAGGAGTAGTTAAGTCTTATAGCTATTACAAATCTCCTGCCCGTGAACGTGGAACTAAAATGTTAAAACTGGATAGAAAACTATGGATGTATACTCCCCAAACTGATCGAAAAATTTTGATTGCTGGACATTTACTTCGGCAATCCATGATGGGAAGTGATTTGTCTTACGAAGATATGTTGGAAGATAAAAAATTAAGTATTTCATACTCAGCAAAAATTTCTGGAGTTGAAAACATAGAAGGTATTCAAAGTATGGTACTTGATCTGACAGCATTAGAGCCGCAATATACTTATCAATTTCGAAAAGTATGGACTGACCCCAAGAAAAAAATTGTCTTAAAAGAGGAGCGGTTTGCAAAAAGTGGCAAGTTATTAAAGAAAATAGAATTTAAGGATTATTTTCCAATAGAGGGCAGGTTATTTCCAAGACGAATGATTTTTAGAGATATGCTAAAAGAGAATACCCAAACTATTTATCAATTTGATGAAATTCATTTCGATGTAAACATTCCCAAAAAGTATTTTTCCAAGAGAGTTCTAAAAAGATAAAACCAGAGTGGCTAAGCTTTTTTTAAGTAGGTAAATAGTTATTTAAAACTGCTGCGTAAGCAGATTTAAAGTTTCTTCTACAGTTCTTATTTTTGTAATATTTTTATCATTAAACTCGTCCCATTCCCCGTGAGGTGTAAGTAGAATTAGGGGTTTGTTGTAATCCAGGCTAAGTTGAATTTCTGACCGGGTTCCCGAGCCCCCGGGCAAAGCTATAATAATATCTGCCGTTAATACAATTATATGATTACGGCTCTCTAATTGGTTTCCAAATTCACCTGTTAAATGCAAGTGCGTTTTTATAGAGAGTTCAATGAAAGAGTTTGGATAACCCGGTGGGTTTTTATAGTTTGATCTTTGATTAGCTGATTCACATGGGTTCTGAGAAGGTAAAACCCCTATCACCTTTCCCAATCTTGTTTTAACATTATAAAAAGCTTCCGATGTAGCTTGCATTACCCCGTGTCCACCACCATTAATCAGATTATATCCTTTTTCAGCTAATCCACGCCCCAGAGGAGCGGACAATTCTTTATGGGAATCGTTTCCTGAACCAATTACAGCAACAATACGCATTGAAGTTTTCATAGATTAGGTTGACTATTTTAAACCAACGACTGCAAGGTATTCTAAAATTCCATCTAAATGGGATTCGGTATTTCCGTATTTGGTTTCTATGTCATGTGTTTTTAAACGGACTTCATCTCCACGTTTTATTAAATGGTAAGCCAATGAAGCTGTTTCGGAGACCTTGGGTTCTAAACTTTCCTCATCAATCATCTTTTGATGGGAGTCGTAGATATTTAATAGGAGGGAAAAACTATGCTGACTGCCTTGAGTAAATTCTTTAACTTTGAATTGTCCGGTTCTTGCACTGGATTTCCAATGAATACTGGAAAGGGAGTCTCCATGTTGAAATTCTCTAATTGAGTACAAATCATCTCCAGAGGAACCTATAACTCCTTCTCCATCATTAACCATTTCATTGGGTGCAGGTAAACTTATTTTCTTAATCGATGGATATACTAACGCTTCTAGTGATAGCGGAATAGGTTTAGATTTAATAAAAAAACCAAAAGGAAAACTAGTTTTTATAATTACATGTCTAAATTTTAGAGGGCCTCTTTTAAAGACAGTAAATAGATGAGTTCTTTCTAATGAGTCCCCAGGGGCTATTTGTGAAAAATAATATACATCATTCACTCTGGCGAATTGCTCTGGGACAACTTCAGCCAATATTGAAAAAGACGGGAATTTCTTTTTTTTATTGGTTATTTTTAAAGTCAATGGAACACTATCTTCTGCAAAAAAAGTTTTTGGAATGAATCCTTGTAACTCCAATTTTTTAAGCGAAAACTCTGAAAGAATACCTGAAACTGCTATAAAGCTACAACACATTGCCAATATTAAATAGAGCAAATTATTTCCAGTATTAATTGCTCCCATTCCAACAGCAAAAGTAAGCAGCAAAAATCCACCACCTTCTCGGGTTAATTCCAAGGACCGCTTATTGAGGTGGAGATTAAAAATGATTTTGTGGTCGAATTTATTATCCATTGGGTATCTATAATATTCTTGATTAAATATTACAGTTCTAGTTTAAACAGGAATTTCCAATTTTTCGACAATTTCTAAAATAATTGCAGAAGTATCTGCAACGGACCGTTTGTGGTTGCTGTGGTGAGATTTTGGGATAACCCTGTGACACAACACTGGCACAGCAAGTTGCTTGATGTCGTCTGGAATGCAGTAGTCTCTTCCTTTGACTAATGCGAGGGCTCGGGCTGCTTGTTGTAAGGTAAGTCCACCGCGTGGACTGACTCCCAAAGATAAATATTCAGATTGACGGGTTTCAGAAATTATATTCAAGATGTAATCAATAAGTATGGGTTCCATTGTAACTTGGTCAGCCTGTTGTTGAAGATGCAGAACATCTTCCTTGTTTAAAACAGGTTCTAAATCACGAATGTTTTTGGTAGATGAGTTGGGACTAAGTAATTTCTTTTCATGTTCTATAGAAGGGTATCCCATTGAGACATACATCATGAAACGATCTAATTGCGATTCCGGAAGAGGGTGGGCTCCATGACTTTCAATTGGATTTTGTGTTGCAATAACCATGAAAGGATCTTCTAAATTGTAGGTATGGTTGTCTACGGAGACTTGTTTTTCGTTCATGGCTTCCAGTAAAGCACTTTGAGTCCTGGGGGAAGATCGATTAATTTCATCTGCCAGGACCAGGTTAGAAAAGATAGGTCCCTCCTTAAACTGAAACGAGCTTTCTTTTTGGTTATAGACAGAAACCCCTAATATGTCCGAAGGGAGGATGTCATTAGTAAATTGAATTCTATTAAAGTTTAATCCCAATGATTTAGCAACACTGAATGCTAAAGAACTTTTTCCCACCCCAGGTACATCTTCAATTAATAGATGTCCTCGGCCAATTAAAGTTACTATTGTCTGCTCGATTACTTCGGATTTTCCAACAATAACAGATTCGATATTTTGCTTTAATCGATTTATAGATTCTTGGGACTTATTCATTTTTTAAGTGCGTCTAAAACTTTGTTCATGTCATCAAGTACGGCTTTTCGATTTTCCAATGTATAAAAACGGAGTAAATAAGCCGGGTGAAAAGTAAGCATTAATTTAATTCCTTCAAATTCGTGCCATGTTCCTCTTTCTTTTGTAATAGGAACATTACGTCCAAGTAATGTGCTGGCGGCAGGCTTTCCCAGTGCAACAATAACTTTTGGACGAATGGCCTGAATTTGCTTTATCAAAAAGGGTTTGCATGCTTCGACTTCATCCGGTTCAGGATCACGATTTTTTGGTGGGCGACATTTCACTATATTGCATATATAGGTATCTTTGGAACGATTCAGGTGCATTCCATTTTCAATAATTTCTGTTAATTTTTTCCCAGCTCGACCGACAAATGGATAACCCTGTTCATCTTCATCTGCACCAGGGCCTTCCCCTACAAACATTAGTTTGGCATTCGGGTTTCCAGAACCAAATACAATATTTTTTCTTCCATCGCATAGTTTGCAGCGAGTACACTCTCCTAATTCGTTTTGAACTTCAGCTAATAAGGTTTTATTACTTTTTTTGACCGGCATAACAAGGTTGTCAGTAGGAGGTTTTTCTTTTCCCGGAAAACTTAAAGGAAAAATTCTAAGGTTTGATTCTAATGGTATATGGGTATAGCCTGCTTCCCGAAGAAAAATCAAATAATTTTTTAATTGATGAACTAAAGCTTTACGCTCATTTGGTGATTTTGAAGATGTTGCCATAAAATGGAATTAATGGTTAACATTCAGGACTAAGATTAATTATAAAGGATGTTTTTCAAATAAAAGAAAAAGAATAACGATAAATTTCAAAATTTAAGAAAGGGCTCTTGCGAGCCCCAGAATTATGCGGCGTTATCCATATGGACATCCATTTGTGGAAATGGAATAGAAATCCCTTCCTGATCAAATTCTAATTTGATTCGTTCGGTTATATCTCCTTTAACTGGCCAATAATCCTCTTTTTTGACCCAGGGTCGCACATTGAAATTTACACTTGAGTCTGCCAACTCTCCTACCGCAATAGCTGGAGCAGGATCCTTTAAAATTCTTTCGTCCGATTCCAGTATTTTTAAAATTAAATTTTTAGCCTTTTTAATATCATCTCCATATCCAATTCCAAATACCATGTCCACTCTCCGGGTATCGCGTGCAGAATAATTTGTAATGGTTCCACCATAAATGGCACCGTTAGGAAGAATAATTTCCCGATTGTCAGGCGTTAACAGAATGGTGCTGAAAATACTTATTTTTTCAACCGTTCCGGTAGTTCCTCCAGCTTCAATAAAATCACCGGTATCAAATGGCCTGAAAATTATCAGCATGACACCTGAAGCGAAATTCTGTAAGGATCCCTGGAGGGCAAGCCCAACTGCAAGACCGGCAGCTCCAAGCATAGCAATTAAAGAAGTTGTGTCCACTCCCAACATATCTAATGAGGCAATAATAACAAACAATAAAAGGATTGCTCTGACAATTGAAGAAATAAAATCTACAAGCATACCGTCAACTTTTGATTTATTAAGTAACTTTCTGCACAAGGAGACTAATAGTTTGACAATCCATCGACCCACTATAAAGATTGCCAATGCCAAAACTATATTAATGGCCCATGGAATTAAATAATTTGTGATGAGTTGATCAATGTTTAAAGACTTAAGCATGCTGTTGACCTTTCAAATTTGAATTAAAAAAGTTAGGAATCAATAATAAAAGTTTAATTAAATGAAAATAGGTTTGAGAAAAATTGAAATTTAAATGTGTTCTTAATTTCTGTTTTACTAATGTTAATGCAGTTTTGGATTTTTCAAATAAAAAATATTGTTTTTATTAATTTAAATTATTTCGTTTCTAGGAGATGGAATTCCAGAATATCAATTTTATTGGCCTATTTTGGGAAAAGAATAAATTTTTATGATAAAATTCGTTGAATTTAAACTACATCATCATCACATTCTGTAATTGCATTTTGAAATTAGAGGAGGGGATATGTTTAAAGAATTTAAAGAGTTTGCAATGCGTGGAAACGTTGTTGATATGGCCGTGGGTATAATTATTGGTGGTGCATTCGGAACCATTGTCAAAGTATTAGTTTCTGATGTGCTGATGCCTCCCATTGGAATGTTGTTAGGGGGGGTTGATTTTACAAATCTTTTCCTGGTTATTAAAGATGGGGCCACGGCTGGACCTTATGCATCTCTTGCTGATGCAAAGACAGCTGGTGCGGTTTCAATAAATTATGGTGTGTTTTTTAATGCTATTATTAGTTTTCTAATTGTGGCTTTTGCTGTATTTTTGTTAATTAGAGCAATTAATAAACTAAAGCGAGAAGAAGAAGTCCCGGAAGAAGAGCCTACTACTAAAGATTGTGGTTTTTGTTTTAATACAATTCCTATCAAGGCGACACGTTGTCCAAATTGCACCTCGCAATTAGAGGCAAGTTAATGGTAAAGAAATATTAAAATTAGTTTGATATTCATAAAAAGTTTTATATTTGTAACTTGAAAGAGGTTTTTAATGTCTGGTTTAAAGAGTGCTTGGGAAATTAGTTTGGAGAAATCAAATAAGTTAGTTCCTGAAGCTAAAAATCAAAAAAAATTAACTCAAAAACAAAAAGATCAAATTAAGGAAATCCGGAAAGAGTATAAAGCTAAAATTGCAGACAAGGATGTTACCCTTCAACATAAATTAAAACATTTAGAGGACCGGGTTCGTCCGGAGGAGTTAGTAGAAGCTTCCGAGAAATTAAAAGAAGAGTTTATTAAAGAAAAGGAGCTTCTGGAATCAGCGATGGACAAGGAAATCGAAGCCGTTCGTCAACAATCAAATTAAATCCCGCCATTTTTTCTAACAATTTATATTCTTTTTGATATAGTAGTACCCCATTTTTTATTTGAGAATCCTACTTCTATGAAAAATTCAGTCACAGAAATCATAGCAGGTGCTTTAGCGCGTGCAAAAGAGCATGAGAAACTAATATTATCCGAGGATCCAAACATTATTATTGAGGCTCCCAAAGATGAGAAGTTAGGCGATTTTGCCACTACTATAGCCATGAATTTGGCCCGTTCCGAAAAGAAAAATCCAAAAATAATTGCCGAAATTATTTGCGAGGAAATTGAGGATAAAAATGGTTGGTTGGATTCAGTGAATATTGCTGGACCGGGTTTTATTAATCTTAAAATGTCCCCCAACTTTTATTTGGAAAAGCTAAAAGAAGTAGATCGACTTGGTGAAAATTTTGGTGAATCTCAAGTGGGGAATAAACAAAAAGTATTGTTAGAGTTTGTTAGTGCAAATCCCACGGGACCATTGCACGTAGGACATGGAAGAGGGGCTGCTGTTGGACACGCGCTTTCCTGCCTGTTAAAAAAAGCCGGTTTTGATGTTTCAACCGAATATTATATTAATGACGTGGGTAACCAAATGAATAATCTGGGGCGATCCACATGGGTAAGGTATTGCGAGTTATTGGGTAAACCGGTCGAATTTCCTGAGGATGGCTATAAGGGAGACTATATTAAAGATATTGCCAGCGAAATTGTGGAAAAGGATGGGGATAGTCATTTAAACAAGTCAGATGAAGAGGCTCTTTCCTTTTTCAGAAACTATTCGAAAAATTTTATTTTAGAAGGAATACGGAATGATTTAAAGGAATTTCGAGTTGAGTTTGATCGATGGTTCAGCGAACAAAGTTTATATGACGATCACTCCGTGGACAAAGCTATCGACTGGTTGAATGAAAAGGGTTTTATATACGAAAAAGAGGGGGCTACCTGGCTAAAGTCTTCTGCTTTCAATGATGATAAAGATCGGGTCATAATTAAGCAAGGGGGAGAAAAAACCTATTTTTGTTCTGATATCGCCTATCATAAAAATAAGGTAGACCGGGGTTTTGAAAACATTTTGGATATTTGGGGTGCGGATCATCATGGATATGTTCCTCGCATGCAAGCAGTATTACAAGCAATGGACTACGGAAAAGAAGTTTTTAAAGTATTGCTTGTTCAATTTGTTTCCCTTCGACGTGGTGGTGAAAAAGTATCAATGTCTACGCGTTCCGGAGAATTTGAAACATTAGCAGATGTAGTAACTGAAGTAGGAGTGGATGCCACTCGGTTCTTCTTTTTAATGAGAAGTTCAGATAGCCATTTAGATTTTGATTTGGAGTTGGCAAAAAAAGAAACACCGGAGAATCCGGTTTTTTATATCCAATATGCTCATGCTCGAATTTGTAATGTATTTAAAACTGCTCAGGAGAAAGGTCTCCCACCATTAGATTCGATTGAGGTTGATTTAAATCAATTGAAGCTTGATGATGAGTTTGTACTCATAAAGAAAATTCTAGCTTACAAAGAATGTATTGAAAAAAGTGCTTTAGCTTTGGAAATTCATAAAATCTCATTTTATTTACAGGACTTGGTTTCTACCTTTCATAGTTATTACAAGAAATGTCGGTTTGTAACCGATGATCAAAATCAATCATTAGCTCGCCTATACTTAATTAATTGTTTGCGCCATGTAATTACAAGTGGTCTGGGTATCTTAGGTGTCTCCGCACCAGAAAAAATGTAATTTTTTTCGTAACATTCAAAATTTTCCTTTAAAAAAAAGTGGATTGGCCTTTAAATATTAAAGGTCTACTGTTATAACTCTTTGAAAAATATGGTAGAATTGAGTTTCACTCAATGAGGAAGGTCCCACGTGATACGAAAGTGCTTTTTTTTGACAATAATGTTTTTTGCCATGGGTATGGTTTATTTTGCCGGGAAAGAGGATTATATCTCGAAATATTTTCTAGATGAGGAGCCTCCCAAAATTGTGAAAAAAAACCGTGCGGTAAAGTCTCAATCCGTAAAAGATAATTTAATTGAAATCGAACCCGCCCCTGAGCCAAAGTATAATTTTACTTTTTTTGATACTTTAAAAGATGCTGAGTTGGCTAGATATGTTGACCTAAATGGAAAAGTAGTGAAGAAAAAAGTTGAAAAATGGGTGGATCAATTTGAAGAAGCTGTATCGGACCCTCAATTCGTAAACGATTTGCAAAGCCGCCTGAATAAAGAGTTAGAAAATCTATTAACTGAACCCTCATCCCAAACTTCCCCCTCAAAACCCATTTTTATACCTGAATCCCCTCCGATCAACAAAAAATTTGATCAATCATTTTTTATTGTTCAGGTGAGTTCTTATAAAGATATTAAATTAGCTAATGATTTAGGAATGAAGTTAAAAAGCCGTGGATTTCCAATTTTTATTACTCGAGTCAGGGATCCAAAAACCAAAATCCAGTGGCACCGTATAAGTTTGGGAAAATATAGAAAAATGGAAGAAGCCCAAAAAGCAGCTTCGGATATTCGCTTACATTATTCTTTGAGGCCTATTGTAGTAAAGGTAAACGGTTAAAGATTAAAAACCACTAGAACGGTTTTAAATCTCCTTCGTAACGTTTTTTATTATTAAAATCTTGAAGAACTTCAACTGGATCATCCACTCTTTTACCACCATAAAAATTTTCAAAACTATCATACCAGGTATTAAAGCGGTAACCTTTGGTATCATCGTGGTATAGTTTTCTGCGAGCATCTTTTCCATTAAATGAAAAATTGATCTTGGAAGATTTTCCAGCTTCTATTGTAATGGTTCCTTTTTGAGTAGGAATAAAGGGGTGCCAGGCAAGAATTTCATAAGTTCCCGGTGGTATGTCCTTAATATTAAATTCTCCCTTTTCATCGGTTATTGCAAAATAAGGATTTTCAATGAAAAAACCGCGGGATTGCAAAAACGGGTGAAGATTACATTTCAACATAAACTCAGGAGCGTTTTTTTTCACAAATGCGGATCGTACTTGACTGGAATTAGGCAATAAACTTTTATTACTAATTTGATTTCGATGCGCCCCAATAACTTCGTATGCAGCTATTTCATGTTTGATTGGATCTTTGTTTTCGAGTAATAAGTCCTCACCGTTTTTGATAGCAATTACATAATTTGGAGTATGGCATCTATGAATATTTAATTTTTTCAGATTGGTAGAAAAAGGTTTTCCTTTTTTCACTCCTAGAATTGCAATTATTGTATCTTTCATGCCTCTATCCTCAGAAACCTGAAAATCATAAACAATTCTGTGACCCTTTCCGTCCGACATTCTGGAACAATATTTAATATTAGGGGCATGGATTAAGTGAAAAGACCTGGCTTTTGGAACCGGACCCTCAAGAATAACTTTTCCATTGAGAGTGCCTCCATCATCTACTGACTTTACCTGGTATTTTGAAGGGATTTGGTCAAAAAGCTTCTTAGCCATTTTATAATTTCTTTTATAAAGTTTGTCTACCTGAGATCTGGCTTTTTTAAACTCTCCCAGTTTTGAATATATGATGCCTAAGTCATAATCTGCCAATGCCATCCTTGAATCTTTTTGTAGGGCTAATTCAATTTCATGTGCCGCTTCTTCAAGCAAACTTAACTTGGCTAAAGAGAGCCCCCTATAATATCGAAACTGTGCACTGTCATAACCTATTTCTATTGCTTTATCAAAAGCCAGCATGGCATCCTTGTGTCGATTTATACGACCCAGAGCCACTCCCAGATTGGCTTGAGATCTGCCATCATCAGGATTCTCAGATAGGTGTTTTTGAAATTCGGTAACAGCATTCTCCCATTGCCCAATACGGCTAAATTGGGTGGCTTTCTCTAATGCGGAAGAAGCCCAGGAATTTGGTCCCGCTATAAGCAAAAAGGTAATAGTAAATCCAAATACAAATTTAGAGGCAAGGAGTTTCATAATCACTTAATAAATTATTATGGGATCTGTTGAAATAGTTGATTTTATCTGTATTGGAATTTAACAATCCGATTACATTAAGTCAAGAATTCCTGTTCAAAACAACTTTAAAAAAATTCCATGTTTAAATTAATCATGTGTCCTTTATAATGAAATTAAACCATTTAAACTATTGATTTGGAAACCTCAATTTTATTCCTTTTTTGGGATTAAAATTAGGAATAATGAGGAGTTTGGTCCTCTATGGATTCTTTTGACGTATTTTTAAAATCTAATCCTTTTAAACCCTTTACTGGCATCAAGGGAGGCGTATTTCAAACAATTTGGGGATCTCAATTCCCGGGAGAAACTTTGCTCCCCCAAAGGAAAGTCCACAAAATAAGGCTAGACTCCTCAAATCAATTGGTATTATTTGAAATGCCATCAAAAAACTCCCATCAGCCTGGGGTGCTTTTAGCTCATGGTATGGGAGGATGTAGTGAATCCGGATACATTCGAAGGATTTCTCAAAAATTATTTAATAAGGGTTTCCATGTTTTTCAAATGAATCATAGAGGTAGTGGACCAGGAATTGGGCTTTGTAATCGGCTTTGGAATGGAGGAAGTAGCGAGGATTTAGCTTCTACTATAAAACTTTTGGTAAATCTTTATCCAAATAAAACATTTTTTCTGATTGGTTTTTCGTTAAGTGGGAATATTTTATTAAAATATTTGGGTGAAAATAGAAATATCCCATCCAATATTTATTCCGGCTTGGCCGTGAACCCACCCGTCGATTTGGAAGCAGCAAGTTTGGCTATTTCGAATGGTCCTTTTGCCAAAATTTTTAATAATTATTATTTGAAATTGATGCATCGACAAGCAGATGCTATGACTCAATGTTTTCCGGAAGCCTATTGTCCTTCAGGAAAGGCGAAAACTATTTATGAGTTTGATACGGAATACACAGCCCCTGCAGCCGGTTATGAAAATGTCCAGGAATATTATAAGACATGTAGTGCGAATCAGTTTTTAAATAATATAAGTATTCCGACTACTATTTTAAGCTCCTTAGATGACCCTTTTGTTCCCCCTAAGAGTTTTGACAAAAGCCCCAGGAGTTTAAATGTAAATCTAATTCAACCTGAATTTGGGGGGCATATGGGTTACATATCTAAAAAGAAAACTCCTTGGAAAGATCGCCGATGGTTAGATCATTTTTGTGTTGTGTGGGTAGAAAATTCTTTCAGAGAACTCAAAGCTTCACAGGAATATTCAGCAATTGCGGTTTGAGGTGTTTGGGTGCTAGGGTTTAATTTAAAAGACACTACTCGTTTAATTCATCTTCGATTTCTATTTTTAAAGAATGAAACTGTAAGACCAACACCTAATAAATTGGTTCGATGGTCCATTTTGTTGACCCTGGGGATATTATTTTTAGTAGGGGATTATGTATTTTTTTATAGAATTATCAAGCACATTGACGGACTTCCCCTAAACATTGGCGAGGAGTTAATATTCCAGCTAATGGGAGTAATTTTTCTCACTCTTTTTGCAATGGTTTTGTTTTCAAGTGTAGTTTCTTCTCTTTCTATATTTTTCATATCTGCGGATTCATCGTTTCTTCATTCACTGCCAATATCTTTATCATCAATTATAAACGTCCGGGTTATACAAACGGTAGTCAACTCAACTTTGATGGTGATGATTTTTTCTTTTCCAATTTTTTGTGCATATGGAAATTATTTTGGTGTATCTACAAGTTATTATGTTTTTCTAACCATGTGTTTATTGCCCTTTGTAACGATCCCTGTCTTATTAGGGATATTGGGAATAATGTTGCTGATGCGTTTTTTCCCAACCGATAGGGCTTATCAAGTTTTATCGTTTTTGGGGTTATTTTTTTTAGTGGGGTTAGTCATGTTTTTTAGGTTTCTCTCACCAGAAAAATTTTTCAGTAAAAACGTCTCTGATGAAATGATTATCGCTTTTGTAGAGAGCCTAAGAGTTCCGGAATTTGATTTTTTGCCTACTAGTTGGATAAGTTATGGTTTGGAGCGTTGGGTTAATGGTGATTATTATGCAGGTTATTTAAATATGGGGTATTTATACGGAGCATTGTTAATTGGATGGATGGTTTTTAAAATGATTAGCAATTCAATTTATTTTCCTGGTTGGAGAAACTATCAAGAAGTACATAATGCTCCCAAAATTTATAAGAAACCAATAAACCAAAAAAAATATGATTCTTGGTTTTCTGGGTCAAAAATTAAGGGAGCTTTATTACATAAAGATCTAAAAATCCTTTCCCGCGATCCGTCACAATGGTCTCAATTTTTAATATTAATAGCCCTAGTAGCAGTGTACCTCTTTAATATTATGAATTTGCCCTTAGAGAATTTGGTTTTAAAAAATGTGGTTTCTGTTCTTAATATCGGGCTTATTGGATTTGTTTTATCTGCTCTATCGGTAAGGTTTGTTTTCTCTGCGGTAAGTATTGAAGGAAAAAAACTTTGGATCATTTACACCGCCCCGGTAAATATGCGGGTTTTTTTGATGAGTAAATTTTGGATGTATTGGCCCCCTCTTTTATTAATAGGGGAGATATTAGTAATTGCCTCAAATTATTTGCTCCAGGTGGATGCCTTTGTTATGAAATCCTCTGTGATTGGAGTATTCTTGATGACAACGGGTTTAGTAGGAATGGCTGTGGGTATGGGAGCGATGTATCCCCGATTTGATTATCAGAATATCTCAGAAATTTCTACTGGAACAGGCGGCATACTTTATATGTTAACCAGTCTGATTTTTGTTGGCCTGATTCTAATTTTAGGAGCCCGTCCTATTTATGTTCATTTAAAAGAAAAGTTTTTGTTAGAATCAGTCGGTGGTTTTGATGTGACTTTGATGTATTCTTTGATAATTATTCTTTCTCTTTTTGTTACTATGGAGCCCTTACGTAGAGGTATCAAGGTTCTTAGAAATAAAGATATTTAATTAACACTCCTTTCCGTCAAACGTATCATGTCTATTATGGAATTATTTCCAGAATATGAGAATAATAAGCAATCTCCTCCTGCACCATTGGCAGAAAGAATGCGCCCTAATGAGTGGCAAGAATTTTTTGGGCATGAACATTTGATAGGAAAACAGAGTCCTTTAAGACATATCTTAGAAAAGGATACAAATATATCATTCATACTATGGGGACCCCCTGGATCAGGAAAAACGACCATCGCGAGAATTGTTGCTCAATTAACTCATAGTGATTTTCAAGAAATCAGTGCCGTGAATTCCGGAGTTTCTGATATTAGAAAAATAATTCAACAAGCACAACAGGTATGGACCTCCAGAAAAAAAAGGACCATTCTTTTTATCGATGAGATTCATCGATTTAATAAAGCCCAACAGGATGCGGTATTACCCTATGTGGAAAACGGGACCTTTCGATTAATTGGTTCTACAACGGAAAATCCTTCATTTGAAGTCATTCCTTCATTGCGTTCACGTTGTCAGGTATTTCGATTAGGAAATTTAACAATTGATAATATTCGCTCGATTCTGGAAAGGGCAATCCGAGACCAAGATAATGGTTTTGGAAAGGATTCTATTTCTTTAGCTCCAGACGCTTTGGATTTGATAATCATTCATGCAAACGGTGATGCCAGACGGGCATTAAATATATTAGAAGCCTCTGTAAGTTATCATCTTGAAAAATCTGCAACTAGAACTCAGCCCATTAATCGGAAAACAGTCGAAGGAATTATCCAGCGAATTGAAGTTTTATATGATAAAAATGGAACTGAGCATTATGATCATGCTTCGGCTTTCCAAAAAAGCCTAAGAGGTTCCGATCCTGATGCAGCTATTTACTGGCTTGCAAAAATGATTGCCGGGGGTGAAGATCCTAAATTTATTGCCAGACGACTGGTCATAACGGCGGCAGAAGATGTCGGTTTGGCTGACCCTCAGGCTTTGGTGATTGCGAATTCTGCAGCAGATACCGTGGAGCGAATTGGGCTTCCGGAAGCCCGGATTCCCTTGGCGATGGCTGTAATTTATGTTGCTAAAGCCCCAAAAGATAATACAGCAATCCAGGCGATTGATAGTGCCTTAAATGATATTGAACAGAAAGGGAAATCTTTTCCAGTTCCGGATCATCTGAAAGATAGTCACTACAAGGACGCTAAAAAATATGGCTATGGAAGAGATTACAAGTATCCTCACGATTACCCAGGGAACTTTGTAGAGCAAGAATATTTGCCAAATGAATTAAAAGGAAGCAAATATATTCCTCCAAAAAAGAAGAGTTTAATAGGAGATACATGAACAAGGCAAGATTTGAATCTGTCGAATCTATATTTGAGGGCAGACTAAGAGGAAATCAGTGTATGTTAAGTGGATTGGCTTTAACACCGGAAGATGCAAGTTTGTTATGGCAATCCCCACGAATGGAAGAAGTCAGTTGGCTGGATTTGGATGATAATTCACTGGGAGATAGAGGAGTTAAGGAATTGTCAGAGTGTAAGAATCTTGTGAACGTTCAGTATCTTAATCTAAATAACAACGAGTTGACCGACCTTGGTATTCAATATCTAGCTAAATCGGAATATCTTCCAAATTTAAAGCGCCTGCATATTAAAGGCAATCAAATTATGGGACCCGGAATAATTGCACTGTTTGAATCTCAGCATTTAAATGGAATGTCTACCTTTCAAATAAATGATGGTTGGACTTGCAAAAAGAGAGATGGATGGCGATATAAACCCCGCGGATAATCAATGCCCACATCATCCAATAAACATCAAATTCACGTTCATATTGCCGGTTCAGACAGGCCTGGTATCTTAGCTGAATCCTTAAATTCCATTGTTCAGCACGAATGCTTGGTTGTGGATATCAAGCAATTTGTATTTAGTGGACTCCTGAATTTGTCCCTTTTGCTAGAAAGTGGAAAACCGGAAACTCTTGAAGATCTTAGAAAATCTCTTTCAGAATTCGCACAAGCTAAACAATTAATGGTTAATGTTTATCCCTGGAAGCCGGGCTTCAGACCTGAAGAAGTTTATAAACATAGAATGGTTGTCACTGTATTGGGACGAAAAATAGGCCCCATTGCTCTCCATGAATTAACCAGGACTCTTGCAGACCACGATATTAATATTATTCGTATTGAACAGTTGGATTATGGAGATCAGCATGTATTGGAAATTGTCATTGGGGCTAAGCAGGTAGTAACCAATGTGGAAATCATGGATACGCTGGTTCAGTTTAAGGAGAACTTTGATATCGACCTGGCTGTGCAGGAAGACACTCTGTTTCGTACAAACAAAAGGTTAATTGTTTTTGATGCAGATATGACTTTTCTTCAATGTGAAGTGATAGATGAGTTGGGGAAAATGGCAGGAGTAGGGGAGAAAATGGCAAAAATAACGCATCAAGCGATGGCTGGGGAGTTAGATTTCTCTTCCGCGCTTCGGCAAAGAGCTGCATTATTAAAAGGTCTTAGAATTGAGCAATTGGAGCAATTAGCTGAACAAATACCTTTAACTCCTGGTGCTGAAGAGTTAGTCCATGCTCTCCAAAGACTGGGATATAAAATTGCTATCGTGAGTGGAGGCTTTACCTTTTTTATAGATCGATTAAAAAAGAAATATGGGTTAAATTATGGATTCGCGAATCAATTGAAATTTGAGAACTCCATTTTGACTGGCGAGGTAGAAGGAAACATTATTGATGCAAAAGCAAAAAAGGAAATCCTTCTTGATTTAGCCGGGAAAGAAAGAATCTCACCTCAGCAAGTGGTGGCAGTAGGTGATGGGGCTAATGATATTTATATGCTTGCCAGTGCTGGATTGGGAATTGCCTTTAATGCTAAGCCAATTGTTCAGCAACATGCTCAAGCAAGCATTAACACAGCAAACCTGCAATTAATTCTTTATTTTTTAGGTATTTCTGGTAGTGAAGTTAAGGAATTACTTTAGGAATCGATTTTTCTTTTCTCCCCTTTTTAAGTATTATAAAATTAGCGAAACCACACCATAGTTCAAAATTCTTTCTTATCTAATTCATTTTGAGAAAATTTATTTTGTGGGGAGGGAAATCAATGAAGAGGGCAGGCTTATTTATAATCACTAACTTTGCTGTATTAATTGTACTGACATTTATTCTTAATCTGATTGGTTTAAATCAACCAGGAATGAATTGGACTCCTTTTATTCTCATAGCCGGAGTTATGGGTCTTGGTGGGTCTTTCATTTCCCTTATGATGTCTAAAAGTATGGCCAAGAGGTCTTCAGGAGCTCAGGTTATTGAAACTCCTAAAAACGACACAGAAAAATGGTTGGTTGAAACAGTGCGATTGCAATCCCAAAAAGTTGGGATAGGTATGCCAGAAGTAGCCATTTTTAATTCTCCTGCTCCAAATGCTTTTGCGACGGGAGCTAATAAAAATAGTGCTCTTGTGGCAGTCAGTACCGGCTTATTAAACCATATGAATAAGGAAGAAGTTGAAGCTGTACTGGCACATGAAGTGTCCCATGTGGCTAATGGAGATATGGTTACTCTGTGTTTAATTCAGGGGGTAGTTAATACGTTTGTGATGGTTTTGGCTCGGGCAATATCAGCTATGGTGGATCGTAGGGATGGAAGTGAAGGTCGAATGGGTATGGGATACACAGGAACTTATATGATAGCGCAGACTGTTCTTGGTTTTTTAGCCACTATGATAGTCATGTGGTTTAGTCGTCGGCGAGAGTTTGCTGCCGATGCTGGTGCGGCAAACCTCGAGGGTAGAGAGGATATGATTTCCGCCCTGAATCGCCTTCAGGAAGTAGGAAAGCCCTCAAGACTTCCAGATCAAATTGCGGCTTTTGGAATAAATGGTGGTTTGGCGGGAGGAATTAAAAAGCTTTTTATGAGCCATCCTCCACTTGAAGAGAGGATTGCTGCCCTAAGAAGTTCAGTTAATTCTTAAAGGTTTAGGTAAAAGGATCAATTGACTAAAACCATTCCGAGGGGTAATTGAGAAGAACAGGGTTCATTTTTAGGATCAAAAATCCAACCTATATTATTTAGTGTTTGGGCTATATCGATGCCACAGGCTTTTATGGTGGGGCGAGCTTTTTCGGGATATTTGCAAGCCACTTCTGTATTACACGTTTCGCAGAGATTGCAGGGAGTGGCTCCAAGTGCAAAAGCTTTATACATACCTTTTTGTTAAAATCTTTTTTCCAAATTCAATACTATGTTGTTGGTGAGTTCCGACGAAGTGGACTCTACAACCAAGACTTTCTGATAGTCCAAAAGAATTTCTGCCATTTCAAAACTGGAGGGAGAATAGCCTGGGCAGGTATGTCTACGCCCATAATAGGAGCACCCAAATTGACATTGAAGTTTAATCCAATTTCCTAATGCAATATTTTGAATTAAGATAATCTTGGTCTGAACGCTACCAAGATCAATTGCCTCCTGAATTAGTTCTTTATTATTGCAAATGTTAGAGGGAAAACTTTTCAATTTTTGATTCTGTGATTTCATTATTAATTAAATCCAATAAAGGAAACCGAATTGATAAGAGATTGATAGACTGTGATAATATTAAACCTCTGCAAATAATTCAATTTGGAATTGTTAGTAGAAAAAGAAGCTCCCCTTTTTCAAAATTAATGTTTTGCATTTAAAAGAAATAAATAACTATTTATTAAATAAGGATTTTTAATTTATTTTTATGAGAGGCGTTTTTTGTGGAATTTCCTTATAAAGCAGTCCTGTTTGATTGGGCTTACACTTTAGTTGACTTGGTTAATGAAAATGATCGGGAACCTCTAAAGTTTGTTTATGACTTTTTGGAATCCGAAAATATTAATTTGGTATCTTTTGAAAGTTTCTATCAAACCTTTAAACTTCACTTTTATCGAATGATTGAAATATCTCGAGAAACCGGTTTGGAAGCTAATTTTGAAAATGCCCTAAATTATTTGTTGATTCAAAATAGTGTTAGCTTAAATGGAAAATTTGATATTAAAGACCTGGTTAAAAAATATTACTCAGTCATATATTCAAGGAGAAAGGTTTATTCGGACGTTATTCCCACATTGGATGCATTAAAGGAAATGGGAGTTCGAATGGGTATTATTTCCAATACCACTAACCCTGGATATATGAAAGAGTATGAATTATCCCTTTCTGGTCTGAACCCTTATTTTGAGTTTTCAATATATTCTTCAGTCGTTCCTTTTCGTAAGCCACATTCCTCCATCTTCCAGTTAGCCATTCATCGCTTGAACTATAGACCTGAAGAGATACTATATGTAGGAGATAACTTGCATGCAGATGTAGAGGGTTCTCAAGGGGTGGGAATTTTGTCAGCCTGGATTAATAGAAACCATAAGGTTCTTCCATCTGGAATCGTTCCTAACTACGAAATTTCTTCCTTAACCGACCTGCTTAAAATTTCAAAATAATTTGTAAAATGCATCGTTTTTTTGTACCGCTTGAAGGTTTTTCAGAAGACTTAGTTACAATAGTGGGTCCGGACGTAAATCACATAGGAAGGGTATTACGTCTTAAAAAAGGAGATTGTTTTTACGCATTAGATGGGAATGGAAATCAGTTTAAAGTTGAAGTAATGGAGGTTAAACATGACAAAGTAAAGGGAAAAATTGTTGCGCAACAAAAGCTAGAAACAGAATCTCCAGTTTTTATTTGGATGGGGCAGTCTCTAATAAAAGGGAATCGATTTGATAACTTGGTGCGAAAAGCGGTAGAATTGGGCGTTGGTTCGGTCGTTCCTCTTCATACTATTCGTAGCATTCCCAAATTTAAAAAAGCTGAAGAGTCAAAAAAACTTGAACGATGGCAAAGAATTTCTCAAGAAGCTTCTAAACAAAGTGAAAGAACAAAAATACCTGAGGTGTATCCCTCAATTTTAGATTTGAAGCAATATTTTGATTTGGTTCAGGAATCTGATTTGAAATTTATTTTTTGGGAACAAGAAGCAATTACCAGCCTGAGGGATTTCTCAAAGGAAAGTGATATTAAAAGTATTGCATTTCTCGTGGGTCCAGAGGGAGGTTGGTCTCGAGAGGAAGTTGAACAGGCAAAATGTTATGGCTTTAAAACTGTTTCTCTAGGGCCGAGAAAGCTTAGAGCCGATTCAGCATCCTTAGTAGTTTTGTCTTTATTGCAACATATATGGGGCGATATTTAATCCCACTTATTTTCATAATTTTTATTCTGGAGAAGGGAAGAAGAAATCCCTGAAAAAACTATGACTTATCAATTTAAACTAGATATTTTTGAAGGGCCCCTAGACTTGCTTCTTCATTTGATTAAAGAACAGAAAATGGATATTTACGATATTCCCATTGCAAAAATTACAAAACAATATTTGGAATATATTGATCTTCTTAAAGATTTGAATTTAGAAATAGCTGGTGAATATTTACTGATGGCAGCTGAATTAACACGCATAAAATCGAAATTGCTGCTCCCTCAAGTGCAAACTGATGATGAAGATGAAGATGGTGAAGATCCCAGGGCGGCTCTAGTTAGAAGATTAATGGAATATAGGCGCTTTAAAAATGCAGCATTTGAATTGAGGCAAAAAGAACATGATCGTCAACAAATGTTTTTTCGACAAAGTGAGTTTGTGTTCGAGGAAGAAGGAGACGATACTTTAGTGGATGCCACTGTGTTTGATTTATTCAGTGCTTTTAAAAAAATACTTGAAGAAAATTCTTTTCGTAAAGATTATGAAGTTAAGATTACCACTCTTTCAGTAGCAGAGCGACTTCGAATTGTTTTAGATATGTTAAATGCCAGGCAAAGTTTGATTTTTGAATCATTATTTGAGGAACTTCAAACAAAAGATGAATTAATAGTAACGTTTTTATCTTTATTGGAATTGATAAGAATGAGTTTAATTCGGATTCAACAGCTTGGAGTTAATGAACCTATAAGGGTGATTTTAACCTCTGATAAAGAAACTCAAGAAAAAGTACTGCAGGGTTTTCATGAGGTTGAACCCGGATTGATAGTAGATAGCGATTCCGTTCAAGAAGAAAAATCAGCCTAGATATTGAAAAAATATATTTTAATTTCCCATATACAATTTACTTGTTCTATTTGGTAAGTTTGTCCTCAATGGTTGCCACCCCAGATTAATAATAGATAGATAAAGTTCTCCAAAATTTTTAAATCAAAACGCGGTTTGCTGTAAAAGAGACTTAATTTGTAATAATCTTTGGTTTTGACATTTCATTCTGGTAAGCGATAAACTTGATGGAAATAATGGTTTTATGTTTTTTTGGAAAAAATTGAATTTGTCAATTGCCTCAGGCATAGGGATTGCCGGGATTGTATGTTCCTTTAACAGGAGGAAGGAAGATGAGACTCATACCAGTAGTGATCATTTTAGGCGCTTTTTACTTTTCGGGGTGTGCAACGCAGGGAGGGTACCAACCGACGGTGGATCCTTATGGTGATCCGCGCTCCGACCGTATTGGTCAAGATTTATATGAATGTCGTTCCTTAGCCTTGCAAGCTTCAGGTGGAACCGCCCAAAATACCGCTCGTGGGACCATTATCGGAGGAATGATCGGAGCGGCTGCGGGTGCGGCTATTGGTGCAGCCACTGGAAACCCAGGGACAGGAGCTGCAATTGGTGCCGCTGCTGGCGGGTTTGGAGGTGGGGCCAGAGAGGGTTTTAGCTCGGAAGATCGATTTAAATATGCTTATAGAAATTGTATGCGTAACCGGGGGCACAATGTAATTGACTGATTCGACCCCTTTTGATTGCCTTTACTATATTCGACCCCAGCTGATAGATTTTTATCCGGTTGGGGTTTTGTTTTTTTGAATATTGCCCTTAAGCTAGGGTTATATTACAATTCAACAAAGCCTTGAATTTACGATTCATTTGAGAAGATGCTGAAACAAATAAAAGAAGATATTAATATTGCTCTTGAAAAAGACCCCGCGGCCCGAAATCCCTGGGAAGTTTTAATTTGCTACCCAGGGGTCCATGCTGTAATTGCTTACCGTTTTAATCATTGGCTCTGGAAGCATAATATTAAATTAATAGCCAGATTCATTTCTTATGTGGCGAGGTGGCTTACTGGAATTGAAATTCATCCTGCTGCAAAAATTGGGCGGCGTTTTTTTATTGATCATGGAATGGGTGTTGTCATAGGAGAAACTTCTGAGGTTGGTGATAATGTTTTTTTATATCATGGTGTAACCTTAGGGGGATTAAGTATGAAAAAGGGTAAACGACATCCAACCATTGGGGACAATGTTGTAATTGGAGCTGGTGCTCAGGTATTAGGTCCTGTAGCAGTTGGAAATAACAGTAAAATTGGTTCTGGATCAGTAGTGGTGCAAAGTGTTCCAGCTTATTCAACTGTTATTGGGGTTCCTGGTCGGGTTGTATTTTCTGGTATATCTGCTGAGGATGAAGATGGTGAAGAGATTTTTCCAGATCCTGTTGCCCAGGCCATTGAATGCGTCTTGGATCGACTTCCGCAAATGGAAAAAGAAATTCGCACCTTAAGAGAATCTTTAGATGATAAAAATGTTGAAGGGTCAGAACCATCGGAACCCGTTCCCTTAAATCCGAATACTACCATTAAAAAAGCTTCAAATGATACGTAAAGATTGTTTTGCGTTCTCTTTCTGAATTCATTCTTGTAAGAAATAATTAATTTAAAATCTTTTCCAATAGTGTGATAAGCATTAATGATTTATTTTGATTACAATGCAACGACCCCTTTAGAGCCGGAAGTTCTAGAGGAAATGCTTCCTTTTTTTAGGGATTTTTTTGGCAATGCCTCCAGTACCCATGCTTTAGGTCGTGAAGTAAGAGTAAAAATGGATGAAGCAAGGGAGCAGGTTGCTGATTTAATAACTTGCCGTCCTGGAGAAATAATTTTTACAAGTGGGGGAACGGAATCGGATAATTTTGCTATTTCGGGTGTTGCATGGGGATTAAAGGAAAAAGGAAATCATATCATTACAAGCCAGGTCGAGCATCCAGCCGTTTTAAACGCTTGTAAAAATCTGGAGAAGCAGGGGTTTAAAATTGACTATGTTCCAGTAGATACTTTTGGAAAGGTAAATGAGGAAACCATCCAAGATTGTATAACTCCTAAAACCACATTGATTTCTATTCAACATGCTAATAGTGAAGTTGGGACGCTTCAGCCCATCGAGGAAATTTCCCGGATCGCTCAAGAAAGGGGAATTCTTTTTCATACAGATGCAGTTCAAAGTGTTGGGAAAATCCCGGTGGACTTATCTAATGGTTCCATTGATTTGCTTTCCATATCCTCTCATAAAATTTATGGTCCAAAGGGTGTGGGTGCATTATATGTTAAGCGTGGAACTCCTCCTTTATTCCCTTTGATTTCAGGCGGAGGACAAGAAAAAAAGAGACGAGGAGGAACTGAAAATATCCCCGGTATTGTTGGTTTGGGAAAAGCGGCTTCGATTGCAAAAAAAAGAGTTCAACAAGATTCCAAACGAATTCGTCGATTGCGTGACATCCTTAAAAATAAAATACTCAGTGAGATTGTTGGGGTTGATTTTTGGGGAGCTTCCGAAGATTGTCTTCCAAATACCCTTTGTTTGGGGTTTGACGAAGTTGATGGTCAGTCCTTAATGATTAAATTAGATTTAATGGGGGTGGCAATTTCTACTGGAACCGCATGTAGTTCAGGTTCTGCATTAGCTTCTGAAGTTTTAATTGCTATGGGAGTTACAGAAAAAAAAATATTTAACTCTATTCGAATTAGTTTAGGACGGCACACTACGGAAGATGAGGTAGAAAAAGCTTTTGAATATATTAAAAATATTATCCTGGAAATTAGAGAGAAAAAGTCGATTTCCAACCTTACATAATTGTTGGAGGGTTAAAAAATATTATAAATATGGAATTTAGAGCAAATTTTGTGTTAAGATTAATTTGATTTTTGTATATTATTAATTTTAAAGGCCATATTCTTTTTTCGGCTCAAAATGGAGAAAATTATGCCCCTCGATAAGCCAATTTTCCGAATCTTTGGAATTGTGTTGGTTTCTTCCTCTTTAATCCTTAGCGGTTGCAGTCTATGGCCATTCGGTAAAAAAGATGTTGATGAGGAAGATTTGGCCTTTGAACAGGAATTCAGTGAGCCCGATCCAGAATTTGATCAAGCTTCTGGAAAGTCAAAGGAAGATGATTTTTTTTCAGAAGGGGAGCAAAAATCTAGTTCGCAGGGATCAAGTGATGGCGATGTTTTTTCCGAAGAGGGAACGGGAGGCTTTGCTAGTGTAGATCAAAATACCGACCAAAAAGAATTAAAAACAGATATTGAAACCCTGCAAAGTCAGCAAGAAGCTTTAATAACACGGGTAAGAGAATTGCAAGAAATTGTTCAATCTATGGAACCTAGAATTACTGCAACTCAGGATCGTTTAGAGAGTTCTTTAGGGTCCGCTTCAATGGAAACGCAATCCTTGGAACCAGAGGTATTAGCTCTTAAGGAAGAAATCGCTCGACTGAATAGCGAGATTTCTGATTTAAAGAGTAGTAGTCAGCCGCGAATGGCTAAGGTTAGTAAATCCGCTAAACCTAGAATGAAATCTTCTTTTAAGACTCCTCCAGAGTATGACCAAGCCTTATCAGCCTATCGAGCGGGAAATTATGATGAGTCCATATTGTTATTCCAAGAATATAGCTTGAAAAATCCTCCGGACAGCTTAAAAGATAATGTTGTGTTCTGGATTGGTAGCAATTATCTGAAGTTACAAATGTTTGATGAAGCAATTAATCAATTTCAAAATGTTCTTGATCAGTATCCCAACGGTAACAAAGTCCATGATTCAAGATTGCTAATGGGAATAAGTTATCAGAAGAAGGGTGATACGGGACGGGCTTTGGATATTTTGGAAGCAGCATTAAAAAGTAACCCACCTCAAGAAGTTAGAAAAAAAATAGAAAAACAGTTGATGGAGATTAAATAGTCCCTTACTCTAAAGATAGAAATTAGGTTTACGTATCTTTTTTTAATTAACTGTCTCACCTAAAATCCCACCATGAAGATAGCCATCGTTCATGATTGGCTTACCGGTATGCGGGGTGGGGAAAAATGCTTGGAAGTTTTCTGCGATCTATTTCCCCAAGCAGATTTATTTTCTCTACTACATATTCCGGGATCCATATCAGAAAAAATTGAACAGCATTCGATTAATACTTCCTTTCTGCAAAAGTTTCCTAAAATTAAATCTCACTATAGATATTATTTGCCGATCATGCCTTTCGCGGTAAGGGGCTGGGATTTTAAAGGTTATGATTTAATTCTGAGTAGTAGCCATTGTGTGGCCAAGGGAATTATTGTTCCACCGGAAATTCCCCATCTTTGTTACTGTTTTACCCCTATGAGGTATGTTTGGGATCAATTTGAAAATTATTTCAGCAAGGAAAAAGCAAAAACCTCTGTAAGGTGGATAATGAAAGGGCTCCGTCCCTGGTTACGGCAATGGGATGTGGGTGCTAATAAAAATGTTAGTCAATTTGTCGCTATTTCAAAATTTGTTCAAAAGCGGATTCAAAATTTTTATAAAAGAGATTCAACTGTTCTATACCCTCCCGTAGACACTTCATTTTTTTGCCCTCAGGGAAATGTGAAAAAGGATTTTTATTTGATGGTTTCAGCATTTGCCCCATATAAAAGAGTCGATTTAGCAATTAAAGCGTTTAATGAACTTGGAATTCCATTAATCGTGATTGGAGATGGACAAGAAGTAGAAAGTTTAAAGAAAATAGCAAATTCAAATATAAAGTTTTTAGGTTGGGTTTCAGATAACGAGCTTCGGGACTACTATGAGCAGTGCCGAGCAATTATTTTTCCTGCAGAAGAAGACTTTGGAATTGTTCCATTGGAAGCTCAGGCAATGGGAAGCCCAGTTATTTGTTACGGTAAGGGTGGAGTACTAGAGACTGTAATTCCTGATCAAGGCTCCTGGTGTAAGGAAACAGACATTCCCGTGGAAAAAACAAGTCAACCTACAGGGGTTTATTTTTATTCTCAAAATGAACATTATCTAATTAAAGCGGTTAAACATTTTGAAACAATTGAGTCCAGTTTTTGCAGGCAAGCTCTAAGAAAGCATGCGTTGCTGTATGACAAGAAAATATTTTCCCAAAAATTTAATGAACTAATAAAAGAAAGATTTAAAGAACCCTATGCTAAAGAAATATAGTCAGTTTTTTTTATCAGCGCTTGTTTTAAGTGATGGAATTGTTGTTTGTGTGTCTTGGTTTTTGGCTTTTCATCTGAGATTTTTTAGTGGTTGGTTTAACGATACGATGGGTTTGCCTCCCATTGAGTCCTACAGTTTCCTAATCATTCCTATTCTTATTATTTATTTAGCCAGTTTTAAAATTTCTGGATTATATGAACCCCTAAGAGGGAAACCACTAAAGAATGATTTTTTTAATATTTTAAAGGGTGCCACTATGGCCACAATTATTTTCTTGGCCATTTTGTTTTTCTACAGACAGCAAAGTATTTCTCGCGGGGTCATAATTTTATTTTATCTGCAAATAAGTTTGGGCCTGATTTTGACTCACTTAATGCTTCGAAAAATGTTGATGTTTTTTCGCCGAAGGGGGAAAAATTTAAGAAATGTTTTAATTGTAGGGACCGGAGAATTGGCTCAATCTTTGGCCAGAAAATTTGAAGTTTTTCCTGAAATGGGTTTCAACGTTGTGGGACATGTCACCGACCAGACCTCAGTGGGTCCAACAAAAAAGGCTATGGAAATATTAGGAAAGTTGGATGAAATTTCTGAGGTGGTCCAGGAAAAGGCTGTTGACCATTTATATATTGCACTTCCATTTAAATCAAATAATCAAATTCAAAATATTATTTCTAAAATTAGAAATACTGCGGTCGATATTAAGGTGGTCCCGGATTTATTGAAATTTATGGATCTTAGAGGAGGTGTGGATGATTTTGATGGATTGCCGATTATTAATTTGAACGAAAGTCCTTTATATGGTTGGAATTCATTTTTTAAACGTCTGACGGACATAATTTGCTCTTTTTTGATCTTGGTAGTTTCTTTTCCATTAATGTTAGTTCTTGCGGTTTTAATTAAACTCGATTCCAAGGGTCCGATATTTTTTATTCAGGAAAGAGTGGGCCTGGATGGTAAGTCTTTTAAGATTTTTAAGTTTCGTACTATGAAGAAAGAAGCAGAAAAAATTTGTGGTCCAGTGTGGGCTGTCGAAGACGATATGAGGACAACCCGATTTGGGAAGATCCTTAGAAAGACAAGTTTAGATGAACTTCCTCAATTGTTAAATGTTTTAATGGGTGACATGAGTTTGGTAGGGCCTCGTCCTGAAAGACCTATTTTTGTAGAAGAATTCAAAAAGTCAATTCCAAGTTATAATTTTCGTTTAAAAATGAAGGCGGGTCTCACCGGATGGGCTCAAATAAATGGTTGGCGAGGAAACACGTGCATCCAAAAACGTATTGAACATGACATATATTATATCCAGCATTGGTCCTGGCTCTTTGACTTGAAGATTCTTGCCCTCACCCTATGGAAGGGATTTTTAAACCGCCATGCCTACTGATTCCAATAAGTTAATTTTTAATATTAGCTGATTATAGAAGACCTCGCCTGTAAGACCCTGGACGTCTCTTAACAATTTCTTACCGATTTTCCTCGTTTCTCATCATTTGGATGTAAGCAAAACAGTCATTTAATGTATGACATCGTCTCCATTTGAATTCTATAAAAAAAGGATATTTTCAACGATATCTGGATTCTCTCAAATGAACCATATTAATCATTGAGATCGATTATTAAAGATGATTTGAAAATTGAGTGAATAAGATGAGATCAAGAACTGCCAAAATTTATAGTTTTTCAATCGGAGGGGCGTCATGAATACCAAAACAAATTTATCCATTTATATTTTATTAGTTTTATTGTATACGCTGGTTTTTGGGAGTTTGATATTCCTTTGGAATCCACTGGTATATGGTGAAGAGCAACATGCCATTCAAAAACTTTCAGGGAAGAGGTCTCATACATTAACTGAAAGAGTGAGAAGCGATGAAGGAGAAAGATATTTTTACGATACCTCTTCCTCATTTCTTTCAGTTCAGGGTGTATGCAAAAGAGTTTTTGGGCCTTTTGTAACGCAAAATCGTGCATACCAAGTATCTAAATATTATCTTCATCAAGGTTATCGTACCTACGTGTCCGGGTCTGTATTGAGAGGGGAGTATTATGTATATGTATTTTATCCTGACATATTCTGCAAATATTAAATGGAAGACAATTTTTTTAAGAATATGTGATAAGAGTAAATACAGGTTAATGATTTGTTTTATAAACTTTTTAAAAGCTTATTTTTGATGCCCCCGGGAAAATTTATTCTCCCCACTTACGGATTTGGGACCCTTTTATTTCAATTGGTTTGACATCCCCCAACCACACCCTATTTGTTTATTTATATATTAAGTATATTATTTTTCCCGATTTTTCTATTGATCCCTCTAAAAGATTGGATTAATTAGCCTTTTGTAGTTATTTTTCTTTTAGGGCTGGGAATGGACCCTTTATAAATTAATGTTTCATATTGGAATTCCATTAAGAGCCATTATTATAGCGCCTAAAATTGCTTTTCATTTACTTTGGGACTGAATAACTGGCTGAGGGGGAATCCAGTCAAGACGGGCCATAATTTTATGCTGTGCCAGATATATCTTGACAAATCTGAAATATGGAATCTAATTGGATTGATTTAGAACTTTGAATACATTTCAAATAAGAAAATGAAAAACTTTTCTCCAGAAAAAAAGACTCAGGTATCTGATATCCATTCTTATAAAAAAGTTTCGCCAAATCCTGGACAAATGGGACTGCAAAAGAAACTTCAAGAAATGGAATTGGAAGAATTGATGAAAATTGAGCTTTTCAATTGTTTTAACAAAGAGACCTTGCTGAGGATTATAGAGGAAAGTCCCCTTTGGCGCCTGGGTGAGGAGGAAATCCTCTTCGAATGGGAAGGTGAGCAGCAGAAATCCATGTATATTATCCTCACTGGCCGTGTGGTGGTTTTTAAATCAAAAAAAATTATTTCCTATTTAAGTACTGGCGATTATGTAGGCGAATTGCCTTTAGTAGATTCGAATTCCCGTTCGGCTTCAGTAAAGTCTATGAAAAATACCTTATTGCTGGAAATCAATGAGACAATTTTTCAAAAGTATATTGCCTCCAACTCAAAGGCCTTGGTGGCGATGATGAAAGTTTTTGCTCAAAGAATTCGAAATGACTTAGCCCGTATGGAATCAGACATGCGTAAAATGAGTTGTTTTACACATGACATGCGCAACGTTCTTTTACCCTTAAAAAACTCAGAAAGCTATCTTCAAAAAGTTTTGCAAATAATGAATGGGACTGAAGAAGGTCATATAAGGCGGGATGGTTTTAAAAAGTTGAAAATGGGAGTGGATACAATTATAGAAGTTCGGGATTATGTGACCACATTAATCGATCAGAGTCTGGCCTGCGTTAAAAAACAGCAGGGAGAATACGTCAAAGATAGTTTTGACATATTGGCCTTAGCCAAAGAAACGGTAAAAGAAATTTCCTGTCATAAGCAACTTGAACACAAAACACTCAGGGTGGAATCTCCGGAATCCAAAGTCATTGGGAAAATCAACTATTTGGATATTAAAAGAGTTTTGCAAAACCTGATCATCAATGCAGGTTATGCAACCCAGAAAAAAGATCAAATAGTCTGTATTGTAAAAAATATGAACCATGCAATTGAAATCAGTATTGAGGACAACGGCTCTGGTATTCCGGATGATATTAAACCCTTTATTTTAAAGGAAAGTTTTTCCTCTAAGCCGGATGGAAACGGAATAGGTTTAATATCCTGTAAGGAGATTATTGAAAAATACCATAATGGAAAAATTGGATTTGAATCTCATTGGGGGAAGGGTACAAAGTTTTGTTTCACCCTGCCCAAATCTATAAGAACCGAACCTAAAAAAGAGTCCGGTCAATTATCACAAACCAATATTACAGACGATAATGCTATAACGAGGAAGTTAGAACTTTTAAAGCAGATTGATCTTTTTGACTGTCTCCCACTGGAGGCAAAAGTAAATCTTGCAAAAGAAAGCAGGGATGTGGTTCTTAAGGCGCGGGATGTTTTGATAAAGGAAGGGGCCAGGGATGAACAATATCTTCATATTCTTCTTCGTGGAAAAGTCAGAATTAGTAAGGGGCCAAACTACCAAAAAGTTATTACGGATCTAAACCCGGGAGAATATTTTGGAGAAATTTCCTTGATTGACAATTTGCCTCGGTCAGCTTCTGCAGTGGCATTAACCGATGGTCTAATAATTGAAATCGATAAAGATTTATTTGCCAAATACATTGTGTCCAATTCCAAAGCCCTGCTGGAAATGATGAAAGTATGTTCACGCCGTTTAAGAAATGACCTGGATACAATGTCCAATGATGTTCAACAACTGAGTCACTTTACTCACGACATGAAAAACTGTTTAGTGCCTCTGGAGTTTTCCAAGATGCATTTTCAAAATACTCTGGAAAAACTAACCGGTTCCAATGAGCAGCATAATATGCGTAAGGGCCTTGATAAACTCAAAAAAGGTCTTGAGGTTATGATTTCCGTAAAAAATAACATGGTTTCAATGATTGACCAAAGCCTGGCTTGTGTCCAAAAGGGAACTCGAGAATATCCAAAAAAAGAAATAGATATTTTTGATTTAGTTAAGGAAGTAAAAGAAGAAATTGGCTTTCATGATGACATTAAAAATAAAAAAGTAACACTTCTTGAAAATGATTCTAATTCTATTGGACCGGTAAACACATTGGACATTAAAAGAGTTCTACAGAACATGATACTCAACGCAGGTTATGCCTCCCAAAAGAATTCTGAAATTTGTGTTTCTGTTGAAGGTTTAGAGGAATTTATTGAGGTCCGTATTGAGGATAAAGGAACGGGAATTCCGGAAGAAATCAAAAGACTTTTGTTTAATGAAAACTTTACCTCTCAACCTGACGGTGATGGATTTGGCCTGATGTCCTGCAAGGAAATTATTGAGGAAGGACACAAAGGGAAAATCGGGTTCAAGTCAGAAATAGGGAAGGGGAGCACCTTTTTCTTTACCATTCCACGAAGTAATTAATTTCATCAAAAAAATTTTGAAAAAGGCAGGGCCGAAAAAGACCCTGCCTTTATAACTAGAAAAAGTAAAAAACAATGGATTATTTTTACCAGTAGATTAGTTCAATGGGATTTTCGAATAATCCACGAGATCATATCCATTGATGGTAATTACGGCTTCCGGTTTAACTTTCTTAACCTCATCTGCCATAACCCCTATAATTATTATGAACACCAAGAGGGAGGATTTGCTAATTGCTCCGGTGTGCATGTATAGGGAGGAGCAGCAGTAAAGTCATAACATTTGCAATATGCATTACCCCCAGCAGTATATTGATACCAGGTGGGGTTAAATATCTCTTTATCAAGACACTCATTAGAGTGCCCATCGGTGCAAATTTCGCCCTCCTCTTTGGAAGTAAAAATATCCGAGGAATCTCCCAAGGCAAGATTGCTCTTTTCAGTAGAAGAATCAAGAGAAGGACATGCCAGTGAACGTGGGCATCCCGTTCTTGGAAACCAGTCTACAGTTGATGGGGTTCCATCATCGTTTCTAGTAATACAAACAGATGCATTGCTATCCAAATTAATGCAGGTATTGGAAACAATCAAATTAGATCCATTATCAGATCCAAGGAATACCAAGGCTGAGAGGATTATAATGCCTAATTGGACAAATAATGGTTTAGCTGGTTTTATATATTTGTTATTCATTTTACGTTCCTTTTCTTCATTGGAAATTTGTTCAAGCAAGATTTAAAGAGATCTTGTTTATTAATTATCTTTTTACTCTGGAAGAACCAGAAGCAACTGTGTCTAACCTGTTGGCTCGATCACTATTGCATATTTAAATGTTAATTAAACATGACTTAATTAATTTCCTGAACAATTAGCAGGAGGATTATTTAAATCCTCCGGGTCGCATGTATATGGAAGCGGATTGGTGAAATCGTAACAGGTGCAAGCTACATTACCTCCCGCAGAATAGACATACCAGTATGGATTGACTTTCCAAACTTTTGCATTCCACCTACATTCGAGAACCCCTCCTGTGTCGATTCCTGAGCTGTACACGGTCACAGCCTTTGATAAAATATCCGGATTTTTTCTTTTTCCTTGGCATTGGGTTTCTGTGAAAAATTTAACTTTTTTGGGATCTCTCGGACAACCATCTGTAAATGAAACCAAAATAGAGGCTCTTCCCAAGTTTAAGCAAGTACGGTTGGCTGATGGGCCAGTTAAATTTTTTGTAGATTCTTCCTTTTGACCTTTTTCTTTTGCTAATACTATTTGGGGTGTAGCGTAAAGTACAAACAACATCAAAAACCATAAGCCAATTAAGAAATATGTTTTTTGCCTGATAAGCATATTAAGCCCTCCTATAATGGTTTTGAATAAAACGCTTTTTTATATATATTCAACTAGGCCTATAAAAAAATAGATTTAGTTGGTTAAGAGCGTATGGTTTTGCCCTTGGAGGTTTTTCAAGAAAACGGGTAAAATCGTTGAAGACAAAATTTTTATAATCCAAAATTATTTGGTTTAGTAATAATAAGGAGCCAATTGATTCTGGCGGGCTCTTCTCGTTTTGGTTAAACTTAAGGCTTTAATTAGTTTTCATGTATAAAACACCAAAGGTTAGAAGTTTAATAAACCAAAAATTTAGTTAAACGGAATATACTATAAACCTGGTAAAATACAACCAAAAAATGTAGTTTTTTGTGTTTTAGGGGTTCTACGACAAAGGTAAGCAATTGTCAGTTGTCCTTTGGTCAGAAAATAAAGAATGAATTTTGGGGAAGGGTGGAGTTTAGAAGGGAGAATAAAATTTGGGACAAGAAAATCTTTGGCAAGAAACTCTGAAAATGAGAATGTAGAGAATTTTTTTTCCTTAGGAAAAATTGGAATGTCACATTTGGTAAGAATTAAAGAGGCATGAAAAACGGTATAATCCTCTAATATATTTCTCAAAGCCAAGACGGCCGAGAAAAAATTACCCGGCCTTCTTTATATTTTATTCAAAATCTTAATACTTTCCAATTTTAGAGATATCAAGTTCTTCATCCAGAATTGCCTGAACCATACAAAGTGCAAATTCCTCCTGAACAATACCAGGGAGTTTTGGGGTGATCAATATCAAGAATAAAGGTTGCACAAGTTTGACCAGGAATGATGATATTAGCCTTTCCCATTCCCAAGATTTCCGCCAGCGAAAATTTTTCTAATTCTTCTTCCGATCCACAAGGTATTGCAATTTCACATTGAGTCTTTGGATCCACTTCCGTGCACACTGTTTTGCTGGTATCCGGGGTGGCGTCAGAATTTTCTGATGTGCTAGCTATTCTTTCATTTCCAAAACTTTCCATTGTTCTTGCTTTTTCTTTGTTATCAAAAAATTTTATTGTTTTTTTAATTTTGGTAGGTATTCGGGTGGTGTCCAGACCCTGCTGAATCTCATTGGAATTTGCAATTCCAGAAAAGTAAATAATAAAATAAACAAGTGCAAAAGTTTTAATCATTATGATGGTGATGGGTGCTCTAGATTTGTAAAGCATATTTATCCCTCCTCATTTGGTTTGATTCGATAAAAATTTCTTGTTCAAAAACATCTCAATACATTATCAATAGTTACACTATTTTAATCCTGATTTGCTAAATTCACTTTTTCCTAGATCCTGAACAAGGAGACAAGTTATTAAAACATCATTGCTGATTTAAATGCAGAAAAAAATTTAAGAAAATTATTAAAAGAGGCAAATGGATTGGTAAATATTTCTAGGAAGTTGATGATGAAGGTTCATTCCATATTCTAAAAAAAATACAGGTAAATTATTTATCCAAATGTTCATAAATGAAGAAGGCAGGGTCCAAAAAGACCCTGCCTTAATACAGAATTATGAAATTTGCATTTTATTGATCATCTGTAATTGCAGAATAGTCAATTTTGATTTTTGAATAATCCACGAGATCGTATCCATTGATGGTAATCACGGCTTCGGGTAAAACTTTACGTACCTCATCTGCCATTACTCCCACCCTCCAGGCATCATCCCAAATATATTTAAATTTATAGATATTGAGACCATTTTTCAATTGCCCAATTTTATGGATATTGTTCTTTAATCTTCTGTCAGATGGTGACCACCTACAAAAACCTCCGGAACAATAATAAGGATTTTTTTGGTGACCTAGATCCAGGCTAAATGTTGCACAAGCATGATTTTCAATATCAACTATTGCTTTGTCCACGCCTAAAACTTCTGCGAGAGTTTTCGTTTCTACTTTTTCTCCTGTTTGGCAGGGGACTTGTATCTCACATTGAGTTTTTGGATCTACTTGGGTGCATATTACTTTACTTTCTTTTTCTCCTTTTCCTTTGAATTCAATAGTTTTATTTATTCGAGTGGGTATTCGAGTGGTATCAGGAATAGGATGCTCATAGTTTGGTATTGTCTTTGTGCAAGCGGAAAATGAAATGGTAAAATAAATCATTAAAATTAACTTAATTATTAACTTAGGTACTTTTTCCTTTGATTTGTTAAGCATATTTAGCCCTCCTCAGAATGGTTTCGATTATAATCTTTCCAGATTCTAACAATTCAAGTTTTTATGGAATTGTTAGTGTCACTGAAATAAAAAAAGCCCGGACTGGTTGTATACGTGTGTTATTTAAATCCGGGTCAAAGTGCTGAAAGCTTTCGTCAAACAAATTAGTGGCCCCCGCGGTCAGAAATCCATATCGCTTTGGAAAACGATATTTGATGGCGATATCAGTTAACCAAAAACTATCTTTTCCAGGGGTAAGGACTCCCGGTAGTGCAGTCAATCGATTAAAAGTGCCTTTTTGATTCACATAGGTTTCTTTGATGGAAAGGCTTAACCCGCAAGGGTGGAAAAAATTAACCTTCATTGGAAAATAATGGGTTTCTAAAGCTCGGACATTTAAATTGAGTAGTGATTCCCTGTCCAGGCGTTCCCAAATCCATTCTGCAGATAGAGATACCCATTGATGCGGCGTCCAAAATAAATAAGCGCGAGCTTGTTTTTCTTCCCAGGAGAAAATATTTAGCTGTGGCAGGGCTGGAGGGAAACTAAACAGAATAGGAACATCCAAATCTTTCTCAGTGAATTGTATTCCACCGTAAAAACTTTTAGTGAATTTTTGATCAATACCAACTCCGCGTACCCAATAGTCAGTTCCATTAAGTTCATCAAAAAACTGGTTGAATCCGGCGATCTGAGTCGGTTCAATGGTTTGTTGAGCTACCAAAGTTCTCTTTAGGACTCTAAACCAGGCGCCACGAATAGTAGTTCCTTTGAGCGGTTCCCAAACGACCCCAATCTTAGGATTAAATTGGTTTTTATCCTTTGCCATGGGATTGTCCGTGTTAAAGAAATCACCGCTACCTCCAATAGTGAGGGTTAAATTCTTTAATATTTTAATATAGGAATATAAATAAAAATTGGAATGTTTCTGAGTAAAATCCGAAATTTCGGGTGGAAAGGGGGTAAAGGTAAAAGTTTCTTTGATATTTATGTAGAAGAACCCTCCACCGGTCACCATATTAATATATTTCGACCTGAATAGCATTTGGAGCTCACCACCGAGAGATTTATCTTTGCCCATGAGTTCAACTGAAAAAAATGGATCTTTCAATTCTCGATCCATATTTTGATAAGAAAAATTACCAATAACATCCAATCCAGGCATGAATACATGATGAAAACCCAAGCGAGCTGTATTTGTTGTATCTTTATTCCTTAAGGTTGCCTGAAAGTCTGAGGAAAAAAACCTTTGTACAATATCTCCTTGTACAGTCTCGCGGAACCTGTATTCAAATTGTACGCTTGTAAGGTGAGAAATCTGAAATTGTGTAAAAACGTTGACAATGTCATCTTCCTGGTCTGCATTTGGGCGCCAACCGTTGGTATCAAATTTGCTGTATCCTACACTGAAGGAAGCTTTTCCAAAAATTCCCGAAATGATGCCTTCGCCAGAGTAGGTATCGTTTTCCCCGGCAATCCCATTTCCCTGGAAAGTGATACCATTGCTTTGGAACAGGGGATTGAGCTCGTTAAAGGACAAGGCCCCCGGACCACCAGAACTGATGAGTAATAAATTACTTTCCCCCAGGCGCGGTTGTATGGGGGTCATGTTAACAAGTTGCAAAAGTTGTGACTGAAGCAGTTCGCTGACTCGGGCAATTTCATGTCGCGGTAAAATAGAGTATGAGTCTGCTAAAAGACGATGGGCAGAAAAATTAGTAGGGTCTGTAGCGAGTGATAACCAACCCTCTAATAAGGCCCGATTCTGGAAATTTAGATCGGTATAAATGCGCCCTACGGCAGAACTACGAGAAGCGAGATCCTTGTCCATTAACAACTGGGACCGGAACGGTGCTCGATTATTGTTCAAATCGATTGCTTTTTGCAAATCGTGCAATGCTTCCACCGGTCGGTTGGTGGTTTGCTTTTCAATAGCGCTGTAGAAAAGGGGAGTTGGGTCTTTGGGATCCTGCTTTTTAGCAATACTGAACTGCTCTAATGCTTTGACACTGCGTTTTTCATCGTAGTATGCTTTTCCCAGATAGCTGCGCATCAGGGAATTGTTTGGATCCAGGTTGACCGCTTCTTCAATATTTTTTCGTCCTTCCTCCAGTTCACCGTCTCGAATTTTAGCCATGCCTTGACCCAATTTGGGAAGAGGGTCTGCCTGATCCAGTTCGATGGCTTTTTGGAAAGCGGTGCGAGCACTGGAGGTATCTTCATTTGTAAGATGAGCAAATCCAAGAACCGTTTGCGTTCTTGCCAGGTTTGGGTTTAGCGAAACCGCTTTTTGGGCTGCTTCCAGAGCTTTCTTTTGATAGCCCTTGGCCGACCAGAGTTCTGCAAGGCGTGCCCAGGCCAGTGCATTTTGCGGTTCCAGTTCAACGGCTTTTAGACCACTGGCCAGAGCGCTATTCATATCAAACCTGGCCTGATGGGCATATGATAAAGCGATCTGCGCCGTTGCAGATTGGGAGTTGGCTTGAACAGCCTGTTTGGCTTTGCTTAAAGCTTCTTCTTTATTATTTTGAGTCAAAGCAATGATTGATTGCAGTGCCAACCCTTCGCTATTTTTAGGGTCAATGCTTAAGGTTTTCTGAATGTATTTGTTGGCGGCTTCTACCTGGCCGACAGATAGTTCTAGAGACGCCAAATAGTTTAAAAGCTTGGGATCCTGAAACTCAGGTGCGTTTTCAATACTGTCAAATGCTCCTTTAATATTTCCCTTTTGATAATATTGAATCGATTGCCGGATTGCTTCCGGATAACCTTCAGTTTGAATATTAATAACTGGTGGATAATACAAAGTCCAGGCAACGGCGTCTTGTGGACGCAGTCTTACCTGCAAAACAGGAGCTTGACCACTTTCAGCGATAGCAGATTGCCCATTTTTCAAAATGAGGGATCCATTAGAATTGGAAGCAAACACTTTACCGGCATAAATCGTGATTAAAGTTTTTTGGAGGGTAACAGTTATCAGAAATTCTGTGCCTCGGACTGCAGCTATGGCAAAGGGAGTTGTGACTTCGAGGCTTTTGGGGGCAAGACTGAAAAAATAAGCGATTCCTTTAAGTAAATCGATCAGGGCAGTATTATTTTCCTTTACATTTTTAAGGGTAAGGAGGGTATTGGCGTTCAGGCGAAGAATAGATTTATCCAGCGCAATTTCAGCACGACTTTTTGGATCTGTACGAAGCTTATCTCCCGGGCAAAAAGTTTCATTTAATACAACTGGTTTCCAATCTGCATTTCCAACGTGTTGTACCTCTACGCTTCCTTGTGCCGATACAATTTTGGCAATAGGCTTTTCGCATTTCGCAGCAAATGAAACATGAGGATAAAATCCAAAGATTGTCAGGTATAAGAATATTTGAAAATGAATTAGGTGTCCGCTGTAGTTTCTCATCACCCACCCTCCCAGATAAGGCGGTTTTTGCAAAATCAGTGAGCAAACGCCTCGAGTTTTTTTACTGCATAGTAGTTTCCTGGTAAAACAATTAAACTTTGGAGCAAAACATTCTTGCGGCGCATATTTTGCTTCCACTGGAAAATCTTTGCCAACAATAGCATATTTTTTTCGGCAAAGGTGAAAAATTTTCCAACGCCTAATTGGGGTATTTTGGAAGTTCTCTTTAACCATGCTTGTAAAAAACTAGTAAACATTTGCTCTGGTCCGCTGTGTTTATAAAACCATTTATAAAAAATTATTTTATTATCCTTCTTTCGATATGTTCCTCGGTCACTTGAGCTAGATCATAAGAAATATTTATTGCAATTCTCTTTGCGATACAGAATTATGTAGTAAAAATTTTTAAGAAAGATAATTTATTTAATTACAAAATTATTTTTTTCTGGTCTCCCCCTTTTTTATGTTGAAACTTATAGAAAAGGGGGAGAATTTTTAAACTAGACATAATTAAAATCTTGTTTAGCAGCAAGTAGAGTTCGTACCTTTTCAAGTAATCGATCTTTTTCAACCGGTTTAATCTCATATTCTTTAATTCCTTTTTTCAATAAGGATAATGCCAAATAAGTATCTGGATATCCGGTAAGCACCATGATAGGAATAGACGGTGCATTTTCTTTTATATAATCAATAGCCTCGATACCATTTACTTTTGGCATACGAATGTCACAGATAATCAAACCCACTCGGAGCAAATTTGATCCCTGTTTCATAAGGTTAATCGCCTCTTCTCCATCTTTGGCTTCCAGTACCTGATAACCTCCTTCAATTAGTTGCGATTTGACGATATCTCTAATTTCTGTGTCATCATCTACAATTAAAATTTTTCCATGGGTTCCTGAAATGTTTTCTAAAATTGACATTTTTATTCTCCTTCATTTGGGTTGTGAATTAGCCTTTTTGTAAGATTGTAATACTATCTTTCAAATCGACTTCTCTCTATTTTGAGAGTTTAAAAATTCTATTTTTGAAAGGTTGATACCTTTCTACAATTAAATAAAAACTAGTCATTTTTAATCAATGTTTGACCGTCTTCCGTGTTGACCTTTCTAAGGATTGGTAGGTCAAAGTAAAAAGTACTCCCTTTTCCAATCTCGGAAATAATTCCAACTTGGCCTTCATGCAGTTGAATTATTTTCCTGGAAATAGCCAATCCCAGGCCGGTCGATTTCTCCCCACCAGTGGGTTTATTTCCTAAAGTTTGGAATTCTTTAAAAGCTAATTTTTTATTTTCTTCTGAAATTCCAGGTCCCTGATCTTTCACAGAGAATCGAAACCAGCTTTTCAAATTTTCTGTTTTGATGAAGACTTTTGTATTTTTAGGAGAAAATTTAATGGCATTTCCAATGAAATTATCCATTACCTGGATTATGGAGCATACGTCCACCATCAAGTTGGGTGAATCCATTTTCTCAAAATGAAGTTCAATATTTTTTTCTTTTGCGACATGTTGAAATTTTTCAACTTCCTCAAATGCAAGAGCATTTATATTGTGTGCGGATTTATTTAAAAAATATTGGCCACTTTCAATTTTTGAAACGTCCAATAAGTTTCCCAATAAATCACACATATATTCACCAGAATTTATTATTTTTTGAATTAAAGAAAGTTGCTGGTCATTAATTTGGCCTTTGGATCCATCGGCAAGAATACGGCTATAAGATAAAATTACGAATAGGGGACTTCGAAGATCGTGTTAAGCAATTCCAAGAAATTTGTTTTTTAATTCATTGAGTTTGTTTAATTTTTTATTTTGTTCATGAATTTTCTTTTCATATTTCCTTTGTTGAATCGCATTGCCCATAAGGGAACCGATTGACATCAAAATTTCAGTACTACCTTCATAACAAGGTGGTGTTTCTGGAGTATAAAGAAACAATATACCCACAACTTTAGCTTTGCTTTTAAGGGGGATAATGTAAGTACCATAATTGGCTAAATTTCCAAATGGACCTAATCGATGAGGTTTAAATTGGCAATAATCTTTGATTTGGATCTCTCCAGTACTATAGCAACGTCCATAGGGAACATTGTAAAAAGGAATCTCGGCCTGGTTTTCCAGAAAACCCTTTGGAAAATTTCCTAAGGTAGAAGCGAGTCGCAGTACATTTTTTTCCTCATCCACAAGAAAAACTCCGGCTTTGTTTTCTACATGTAGTTCCTTGCTTTGGCTGATTACTTCCATTGCATGGTGTAACATTTCTTCCATTGATTTTGAATTTTGAAGAACTTGAGCCACCTGGTGCAGTACTTTATATTCTGCATTTTTAAGACGCATTTCCTTCTGAAAGTTTTTATTTTCAGTTATGTCTTTTATAAGGGCCGTAAAAGAAACTTTGTTTCTTATGTAAGTTGCCCAAATGAATATTTCGATTGGAAACTCATTTCCTTTTCGGTGAATTGCTGTTAATTCCAACTTTTGATTTAGAACTCGACTTTCATTTTTTGCTAAAAAGTTTTTTAAGCCTTTAGTATGCGCTTCATGAAAAGAAGGTGGAATGATCGTTTGGGTGAGAGCTTTACCAATAACTTCTTCTGCTTTCCAACCAAACATTGATTCTGCACGATGATTCCATACCTTGATTAGCCCTTCAGCATCAATTGAAATAATGGCATCGAAAGAATTATCAAGAAGTGTCTGATAGGATACTTTTGATTCTTGTAATAGTTCCATTGCATTTATAGTGTCCAAAGGTTTATTAAATTCTTCCTTTGCGTTTTCAAAAGGAGTGCTATAGAAAACTTTTGATCCCTGCGATGGTTTGCTAGATTTATAGTTTCTAATAACATTTTTAATCCCTCCTATGTCAAAGCTGACGGTAGTTTGTCTTAAGGAATTTAATTTCGTTCAAACCAAGGCTTGTTTGATTTGCCAGGTTTGGATAACCCGTCCTAAAACTCAAACTACCTACTAATCTTTTTCTTCAATTAAAAAATTTATTGAAGATTCTAGGTCTAAATATAATCAATAAAAAATGTTTTGTCTTGTCACAGGAGTTGTGAAAATTTTGTCGTTGAAATAGCGACATGGAATTAACTACTGTTGTATTTGCTCAGAAAGGAATTAAAAAATTTTAAATAATTTTTGGGATTATGGTTGTGATTTATAGAATTCAGGCTTCTTTGAAATAGTTTTATAGTGGTGAATATTTTGGGATTGAGATGTTAATTTCAATTATTTATTAACCGTCTAAAATAAGTCAAATAAGGCGTTATTTCGTTGCAAGTCATGCGAATTATGGTACCTTTTTCTATAATAACGGGATTATGGAGAATTTGATCGGAACACATTCTTAAACATTTAACGATAAGAAAAAAGAAAATCTTTCGTTTTTTTTGAAGTTTTTATGGTAGCCCAAAAGGAAAAAATCCGAATAATTATTGCTGACGACCATGAAGTCGTTAGGGAAGGATTGGCGCAAATACTGTCCCAAATTTCGGATATGACCGTGGTAAAGAAAGTGAAAAATGGAATAGAGTTATTAGAACAAACTCGAATGTTGGAATTGGATATAGTTCTCCTGGATTTAGATATGCCAGAAAAAAATGGTTGGGACGTTATGCGTCAGTTAAAAATTGAATATCCGAACCTTCCAATTATCGTATTTAGTGCTTCTCCTGAAGAAGACAGTGCGAAATTGTGTTTTCAGGAAGGTGCATCAGGTTATTTGGAGAAAGTAAGCTCTATGGAATTAATTGTTGAAGCCATACGGCAAGTGGTTCAAGGAGAAAAATATATCAGTCCTAATCTTGCCAATGTGATTGCAATTAATGAAATAGTATTCAATGGAAAACCGCCTCATAAAAACCTTTCTTCCAGGGAATTTGAGGTATTTCGTCTTATTGCTCTGGGTAAATCTGTAAATGATATTTCTGTTGAACTTTCACTCAGTGCTTCCACCATTAGTACTTATAGAACCCGGATACTTAAAAAAATGAACTTGAGTAGTAACGCACAATTAATTCGTTATGCATATAAGCAAGGAATTTTGAGCTAGAATTGTCCTGATTCTTTCTTTTTTCAATTTGTTTTTATTTCGTAAAATTTCTATTTACTAATAATCTTCTCAATTATTTGGATGGCATATCAAATACTCCATCCCAGTCAGAGGGTGGGGGATGTTTTTGGAAGGTAATGCACCTTTCGTAATAAGTCATTGAAGGTCCATCGTTTTCATAAAGGTTTAATGCTGTTTGGAAAGATTCGATAGCTCTTTCCCACCTTAAATTTTTATAATGATTCAAGCCTTCTTTAAAGTAAGGCAAAATGGGATGTATAAAATCATTTATTTCACCTTTTTTACCCAATACTTCATAGATTTTTAGTGGTTCCTGTCTTCCTACAACTCGAATGGAATCCAATTCACGGGTTTCTATATTGTTTTTTGCTAACTCGTAAGTATACTCGCTGATCATTGTATATGTTTTATATTGTTTGTTGACGCCTTCCAACCGTGCCGCTAAATTTACTGAATCTCCCATCATAGTGTAATCCATACGGTTAATTGATCCCATATTACCCACCACCATTGGCCCTGTATTGATACCGATACGCATAAACATTTCGGGAAGACCTTCTTTTTTCCAAATATCCCGCAACTCAGCCAGTCTTTTTTGCATATCCATGGCTGCTAAACAGGTTCGGGTGGCATGATCTTCAAAAGCAATAGGAGCTCCAAAAAAAGCAATGATTGCATCACCTTCATACTTGTCTACCGTACCTTCATATTTCAAAATTATTTCTGTCATGTCCGTTAAATAAACATTTAGCAAATCTACCAATTCTTCTGCTTCCATTTTTTCTGAAATTGAAGAAAACCCAGCCACATCAGAAAAAAAAGCTGTGAGCACTTTACGTTCTCCGCCTAATTTAAGGAGTTTTGGGTTTTCCACCAGTTGGTTGACCACCGTTGGTGCTAAATAATGGCTGAATGCACCTTTAATAAAACGCTTTTCACGTTCTTCAAAAATGAATCGATATAGGGTAACTCCTGAAAATATAAGAAATTGAGAGAACACAGGATACACGGTATAAACCCACAGCCCCTTCTGAGTAAAAAGCACGTAGTCTGTAACTAAATATCCCCCAATTCCAAAAAGTAAAATTATGGATGTGCCAAAAGCTTTAAAATGAAGAGAAGCCCAACCTAGAAGCACCCCGGTAATTAAAACCATTATTAAGGTCAAGAGACGAATCCAAGGTGGACGTTGCAAAAAATCTTGGTTTAGAATATTTTCCATAACGGTTGCATGCACCTCAACCCCAGGATACAAGGGGTCGAAAGGAGTGCTGTGAAGGTCCGGGAGAGCAGTTGCGGTGGCGCCAACGAGTACTATTTTATTCTTTAATGTTGTTGGATCCACCCTTTCATTTATTACGTCGGAGGCGGATATGTAAGTAAAGGTTTGACTCGGTCCGTAATAATTGATGAGAAAATCTCCCTTCTCTGTAACTGGAATGGGTATATCTCCCAATTGGATTTCTGCAACGTGGTCAGAAAAAATATCGATGGTGGTATTCCAATTAGTAGCTTCTTTTAAAATTTGTAAACTGAACGGGGGAAATAAAACATTTTTGTATGCCTGGACCATGGGAATAAACCTTAGAATTCCGTCTCGATCTGGCATAAAGTGAAGACTACCAGCTCTTTTGGCAACTTTCATCAAAGATGGAATGTTGAGACCTACAGCAAAAATAGGATGAAGAAAATCAAAAACCTGAGAATTATTGTTGAAATTGACTATGGAATATTGTGAAGAATCTAGTAGCTCCAATTCTCTTGGTCCCATCATTCTAGCTGATTTTTTTGCCTGTTGGGCTGTTGAATAAATAAAATAACCCATTACCAAACGGTTCGACTGAAGAATTGCTTCAGCAAATTTGCCATCCGAATTACTTATTTGCTTTAACCAACTTACAGCTTCGCTACGACTAATTTTTGTGAGATCTTTTTTTTTTATCTCGCGTATCACTTCGTCTAGTGGAATGTAAATGTCTTTTTCTGGAAATAGGATATCTAACCCGATTACTGTCGCATCAAATTTAGTTAATTTGTTAACTAGATTTGCAAGACGGGTACGCGGCCAGGGCCACCGTCCCTCTTGTTGTAAGCTATGCTCATCAATTGCGACAATTACTATTTTGTCGGATACAGGTCGTTTTCCTCTCAAGGACATTTTAAAATCGTATGCTTTAAGTTCTAGAAGTTTAATAAATGTAAGATCGAGGGAATATACAAAAATTAAGCTGAGGGAAATCGCAATAGATACTGTGAAAGCATTTAACCAACGAGTTTTCATGTTAGGATTCTAACACAATGCATTAAAGTCAATCTTTTAAGACTTTTATAAAACACCAAAAAATTAATACACTCAAATTTAAAAAAATTTAATGGTTTCATCCTTGTGAGTACACCTTGACTTAAGTTGGCTAGGAGATTAATATTGGAAAAGTTGGCCAACCTTAGATCACCAATATTGATTCTACAAACATTTAAAATGCTACCCAGACAGTTATCGAAATCAAATTTTTCCCAAAGGATAAATTTTAATTCGCTGTTTTTATTGATTAAAAGATCTGAGAGATTCCCTCATGCCTTCTGAACCCAAAGCAGTGGTGATTATTCCCGCCCGTTGGGCTTCCACCCGCTTTCCAGGTAAACCTTTAGCAAAAATAATGGATAAACCCATGATTCAGTGGGTGGTTGAGCAAGCTCTAAAAGCAGAGAATATTTCCCGTGTCATAGTGGCCACAGATGATTCGAGAATCTATGAAACTGTAAAAAACTTTGGTGGAGAAGTAGTAATGACTTCAGCTCATCATGTTTCTGGGTCGGATCGGATTGCTGAGGTGGCGGAAAGCTTAAATTGTGATATTGTTGTAAATGTTCAGGGAGATGAACCATTAATTCCTCCGAAAAATATTGATTTAGTGGTACGGTGTTTGTTAGAAAATCCAGAGATTCCTGTGGGAACCTTAAAAACTCGAATAACAAATGTTGAAGATATTTGGAATCCTAATATTGTTAAAGTTGTGACAAGTGAGAATGGAAAAGCACTTTATTTTTCTCGATTACCCATTCCCTTTCATAGAGATAAATGGGGAAATCAATCAATTTCTCAATCAATTTCTCAAGGCCTAGACGAAGATATTATTTTGTACCAACATATTGGCCTCTATGGGTTCAATCGAAAATTTTTGCTTCAATTCACCCAGATGGAACCTTCCACAATTGAAAAACAAGAAAATTTGGAACAATTGAGAATTTTGGATAATGGATTTAAAATTCAAGTAATGGAGACAGAGGAATATAGTATAGGGGTTGACCAAGTCGAAGATATCATTAAAATTGAGAGAGTTTTTGGTCTGGAACCGTCATAAGGAATTTCTCCATTAGGGGGGACTTTTTGAAGAGAAAATCAAACGGTAAAAAAACAAAATATATATTTGTGACAGGGGGAGTTTTATCTTCTCTGGGTAAAGGCATCGCTGCAGCCTCGATCGGAACGCTGTTAGAATGTTCTGGTTTAAAAATTACTCTTATGAAACTGGATCCTTATATAAATGTAGACCCTGGCACAATGAATCCCTTCCAACATGGTGAAGTCTATGTGACGGACGATGGTGCTGAAACGGATTTAGACTTGGGACACTACGAGCGTTTCACACATGCTCGTATGGCAAAAATTAATAATGTTACCGCTGGAAAAATTTATCACGATGTTATAGAAAAAGAACGCCGAGGTGATTATTTAGGTTCCACCGTTCAAGTAATTCCTCACATAACAGATGAAATTAAAAGCCGCATTCATAATGTTAGTGAAGGGGTCGATATTGTTATATGTGAAATCGGTGGCACAGTTGGGGATATTGAAAGTCTGCCATTTTTAGAGGCCATACGACAATTCCGTTTTGATATTAATCCTAAAAATGTCCTATATGTCCATTTAACCCTTTTGCCCTATATTAAAACCGCAGATGAACTTAAAACCAAACCTACCCAGCATAGTGTTCAAAAGCTTAGAGAAATAGGAATTCAGCCTGATATTCTTTTATGTCGTACAGAGAAGAATGTAGAAAAAGACATTAAAAAGAAGATTGCGCTATTTTGTAATGTTGATGTGGATTCTGTTATAACAGCAAAAGATGCCAAATCCATATACCAAGTTCCTCTTTTTCTACATGAAGAGGGGCTTAGTGACATTATTTTGGAAAAGTTAGGATTTTCACAAAATAAACTATCTCTTGAAAGTTGGGTTGAAATTAATAAAAAACTCCAAGAGCCAAAAGATGAGGTGGACATTGCCATTGTCGGTAAATATGTTGATTTGAAGGAATCCTATAAAAGTTTATGCGAGGCTTTGGTTCATGGTGGTATTAGTAATCATCTTCGAGTCAATATGAAATGGGTTTCCGCAGAAGATCTTGAGACGGAAAATGGGTTTGCTCAACTAAATACAATTGATGGAATCCTGGTTCCAGGTGGATTTGGAGATAGGGGCTTTGAAGGTAAGGTAAGAGCTGCACAATTTGCCAGAGAAAATAAAGTCCCCTATTTTGGAATTTGTTTGGGGATGCATTCAGCCGTTGTTGAGTTTGCCCGAAGTGTAGCTAAGTTAGAAAATGCTAATAGTGCTGAATTTGATCCTGATACCAATCATCCTATTATAGACTTGATGGCTGACCAAAATATGAATGGTAAAAAAGGCGGGACAATGAGACTGGGAGAATATCCTTGCCAATTAAGAAAAGGGTCTGTTGCTTTTCAAGCTTATGGCAATCGTGAAATTTTTGAAAGGCACAGACATCGATATGAATTTAATAATAAATATCGATTTCAATTAGAAGAAGCTGGAATGAAAATTAGCGGAATTTCTCCAAACGGTAATTTAGTTGAAATTATTGAACTTTTAAATCATCCCTGGTTTTTAGCGGGACAATTCCACCCGGAATTTAAATCCTCCCCAATGGAACCACACCCCTTATTTAGAGATTTTATAGCCAAGGCACTGGAATTTAAAAAAAGTCGCTTGAATTAGTCTAATAATAGACTGACCATAATCCCACCGATAACATCATAAAGTTTAAAATCATGTTTAGGGCTTTTGGGATGACCATTATGACATGATATGCAGGCTGGGGTTACGGCCATGTCTGGATAGACAGCCTGAAAATATTTTTTGTTACCCACTTTTAGAGACCCTATGTAGGGACGAATAGGCTGTTCAGAAACAGTTTCTAACCCCTTTCGCTCAAATTCGTTAGCTGGGCCATTTTGGGGATTAATAGGCCATAAACTTATAAGACGATAATCTAGACCAAGTCGCATATTTCTTATTAAATCTGATGCATTTAATAAAAATTGAGCAGGTAATAAAAGAGTATTTTCTTCCCACCAATTTTCAGAAGGATAAATAATCTTTTCCTTCTGGAGTCGATTTACAATAAGCTTGGCGTAAACTGTTCTGTCAGAATCCAGTATAGAGTGAACGTAATCAACTAATACTTCCGGGGCTACTCCATAAACAATATTTTTATTTTCTATTTTTGTCTTTGAAATGGGAAAGGATATATGAATTCCACCCATCACGTCTCCCTGTTTGTAATTAACCTTAGGACTTTTAGGGTGTTTGTTATGACAGTTGGAGCAACTTTTGGTAATGGCTTTATCAGGATAAATAGCATTGAATTCAATGCTATTGTTTTTTTTTGCTTCCCAAGTGAAAGGTTTAGAAGGATTATCAGTGACACTTTTTAAGCCTTTTATTTCTTGCTGAGTCTTGGGTTTGTTTTCTGGATTAATAGGCCATTGGCTAATAAGTCTATATTTCATGCCAGAATTTTTAGAATTGATTAATTGAGAGGATAACCTTAAAAACTGGGCTGGAAGCAATAAAGTGTTTTCTTCTTCCCAGTTTTCAGTAGCCTTCAAGAAAATAGTTTCTTCTAATCTTTCAACGATATATTGAGAATATATGGTACGGTCAGCTTCAATAATAGAATGTATATAATCGGCTGCTTTCTGTGGTGAGACGTAATTTAATGATTGAGATTCTTGTGCTTCTGGAATATCGATGATGGCAAAGAAAATGACCATCAGGAGGATTAAAAATTTATTCTGCTTTAAATGAGGAAAAGGCATGGTGACACCTCCCGGTCTTCAATTTGTAGTTGATCAACCAAATTCCTCTAATTTTATGATGGATTAGGATCGAAAAGAAAGTAGAAAATTTTATTCTTGCGCCATTCCTCGGATTATATCAACTTTCCCAATGACCCCGAGTAAGTTATCTGATTCTACTACAGGGATTGTGTGGACATTATTTTCCGCCATAAGTGTAGCTACTTGGGAAAGAGAAGCGTCTGAAGTTGTTGTGATTACTTTTGAATTAAATATATCATTTACAGTAGTTGCTGAAAGTTTCTGAACTTCCTTTTCAAATTTTTTTTCACTTTCCAAATAAAAAACTCCATCGAAAAGTGCAATGACCGTAGGAATATGAAGATTCTTATTTTGCTCGATTAAGTCATTTTCAGTAACCATACCTATTAATTTTCCTTCATCATTTACAACTGGAAATCCATTTACTTGGTGTTCTATAAATTTGTTGGAAAGATCACGAAGCGATAAATCTTTTTTAACCGTTATTACATCTGTGGACATTACATCTTTGGCTAATAGCATTTTTCGATTGGGTTATAAGTTGAAAGGTTAACTTGCATTTTTAAAGTTTTAGTAATGTTGTTTTATAGAAGATAATACATCATTGAGTATTTCTTTCCCATTCGAATATTTATTTGAAATATATTTTTCTTTTACCGAACGGATGAATTTATTTATTAATCTTGAATAGGGGTAAATAGAAAAAATGTACTTTAAACGTGTGTGATTGGTTACGATTCTATTAATTCGCTGGTAATTTTCTTCCAATCCCGCTGTTTTATTTTTTATTGGAGCATTGGTTTTTTTGAAAATCTGAGTAATGTTTCCTTTGTCTTCTGAAAAAAACTCATGAACTTTTTCATAACCTGCCAATTCAGCCATTTTGTTTAATGAGGTTTTATTAAAATTAAATAAATGGGCTGTATGAAAAGTATTTTTGGGGGTTTGGCAAATTGCTTCAACGTTGGGAACTTCGATTGCCAGATAACCGTCCGCGCAAATCCATGAATTTATTTTTTTTAGGACATTTATAGGATCATCAGTATGTTCGAATACATGCCACATTGTTATCAAATTAAAAGTGCTGTTAGAAAACTCGGCATTTTGAAGAAAACAATTCCTTATATTTAATGAATATTCATTTTTGGAAAAGTTTGCATACCCTTCATGTGGTTCGATTCCTGTAACATCAAATCCTAAATTTTTTAATAAAAAAATAAACTCTCCGCCACCCGAACCAATATCCAAAATTTTATTATTGGGGGTCAAATATTTTTTAATGGAATTTATTCGTTGGGCGGCAATTTGGGCTGCCCTGTAAATATGTTTCAATCTGGGTTGATACACTCCTTTGTAACTAATACGATATTCTTTTTGGTAGTAAATAAACGGATCAATAGGAAACGGATTGCTATAGACCAAGCCACATTGACAGCAGATAACCGTTTTTAAATTTTTACTATCCCGGCTTAATTGGGACAGGAGTTTATATTCTTTTGAACCACATAAATTACACTGATTCAATTCTTTAGAAATTGCTGTAGTCATAAAAGGTTATATTGGGATAATAACTTGTTTGATTAAATTTTGATTGAAATTAGGGCATTATAAGCGATTTTTTTTTCGATTTAAAAAAATCATTTTTAAAGAATTAAGACCATTGTTTAATTTTTCAATTAATGAAAAAGGAATTTCTTTTTGGGTTTTTAAGCTTACATAAATGGTTAAAAAAATTAATAAGATATTGGGTACCCAAACTGAAAATAGTGCTGGGATTTGCCCAGTAGCTCCCAAATTTTCCATAGATACTAATAGAACGTAATATACTAAAACTATTGCTACGGCAATTACAAAACCTCCGGATTTTCCTGACCGACTTGATTTTATTCCAAAGGGAGCTCCAACCAGTCCAAATAAAAGGCAAGTAATAGGAATAGAAAATTTTTTACTAAGTTCCACCTCTTCAACAAATGCAGTTCTGCCCTTCGCTTTTTTTTCATTAATTCTTTTGAGGAGAGCGGTGGGAGACATTTCTCTAGGTTTAATAAATCCTTTTTTTTTCAATTCTTCTGCGCTAGGGAGATCCAGATTTAAATCATAACTGTCAAAACTTAAAGTTTGATAATCTGGACTTTCTATGCTGGTCTCATGTATGGTTCCGGATTTTAATTGAAGACGAATTTTTAATGAATCTGGTTCGCTGATTATAATACCTTCGTTAGAAAGAATTATTTTAGACTGAGAATTAGATTCTGTTTGAGCAATAAAAACTCCCTTTAAATGATTGCTGCTGGTTTTGTCTTTGATAAAAATAACCAGGTCCTTAAAGTCTCTATTAAAAACCTGAGGTTTTATGTCTACATTAGCTCGAGTTTCAATAATTTTATATACCAATTCCTTGAAGGATTGATTTCCCCAAGGAAGTAAATAAAACACCACGACATTAGTCAAAATATAAGCAACCAATGAAAATAATAATACAGGTCTCATCATATACATAAAACTCCAGCCACTGGCTTTCATAACAACAAATTCATTATCTGCAGATAGTTGATTAAACACTACAACAACAGATAATAAAACGCTGATGGGAATAGTGATTCCCATAAAAACTGGAGAAATAAAAAACATCATCTGAACGACTTCCCAAAAGGTAACTCCTCGATTGATTACCATTTCCGTTAAAAATAAGATTTTATCCACAAACAATATGAGGGTTAGAAACATGGAGCTTAAAATAAAAATTTTGAGAAGCTCTTTAAAAATGTATTTGTGGATGATTTTCATTAATATTGCTAATATTGTTTTTAGATAATTTGGTTTTAAGGAATGGTAGTTTTAGAGGACAGAAATGCATTATTTAATAATTATACTTGAATTAATTTAGTAAAAAAGGAAAAACCTGTTGTCTGGATTTTCGATAAAAGATGGAAATAAACCACCTTGGTTAAAAACAACTTTACCCAAGGAGGCGGAGTTTTTCAGACTCCGCTCGCTTCTACATAAATATGGTTTGAATACAGTTTGCGAATCTGCTTCCTGTCCGAATATTGGGAAATGTTGGGATTCTGGAACGCTTACAATAATGATTTTAGGGGACACTTGCTCACGGGCTTGTCGATTTTGTGATGTTCCTACAGGTTCATTGAAGCCTATTGATTGGGATGAACCCTATAATGTGGCCGATATGTTGGGGTATTTGAATTTAAAATATGTAGTAATTACTTCTGTGGATAGAGACGATCTTGAAGACGGAGGATCGAGTATATGGGCACAAACAATAACAAAAATCCGTCAAAAAAAACCTGAATTAAAAATTGAGGCGCTAATTCCTGACTTTAAGGGAGAAGAGAAATTAATTGCTAATGTATGTACGGCTAAACCAGATATTTTATCTCATAATATTGAGACGGTTTTTTCGCTTCAAAAATCAATTCGGCCACAATGTGATTATCAGTGGTCGTTAAAAACATTATCTTTGGCTTCAAAAAAGTTTCATTTGCCTACAAAAAGTGGTTTGATGTTGGGACATGGTGAAAAGAAAGACGAGGTTATTCAGACTATGAAAGACCTATTAGATACAGGATGTCAAATATTAACTCTTGGTCAATATTTGCAACCTTCCCTTAGTCATGCCAAGGTGGTCAATTATATTCATCCGGATGTTTTTCAGGAATATAAAGAAATTGGTGTTTCTATGGGATTCTTACATGTAGAATCTGGTCCTTTAATTCGTAGTTCTTACCTAGCCGATAGACAGGCTCAATTAGCGGGGATTTGATTGTTGAAATTATTTTTACCTTAATTTACTTTTCCTAATCCAAGGGTTTCTTTTATTAAGTTTTTAATCACAAAAAATATATTTTCTTTTCTTTCCGCTAAACGCCTTAAAGTGTAAGGCAGCCAAGACTTTCCATAAGGTACATAAATTCGAACCTGGTAATTCTTTTCTAAAAGAGCCTTTTGTAAATCTCTTCTTACACCATAAAGTAGTTCAAAATAAAATGAATCAGAGTTTATTTTTTCTTTCTGAATAAATTTTATGATTTTTTTAATTATAAGTTCGTCATGGGTGGCGATTGCGGGTAGATTACCCTCTTTTAACAATTTATAAGCTAGGTTCAAAAAATTATTTTGAATTTTATCCATTTGTTGAAACGCAATATCAGATGGCTCTTTATAAGCTCCTTTGCAAAGTCGAGTCGAAATTTTATTATCAATTACCGATTCAATATCTTTTTGAGTTCTTAAAAGATAAGCCTGTAACACAAGACCTAAATTAGAGTAGGATGGTTGAAGATCTAACCCCATTTGAATCGTTCTTTCTGTGCAATCTGATCCTTCCATATCGAAGCGGATGGTATTTTCCCCTGCCTTTTTAAGGATTTCTTCGACATTACTTTTGCATAATTGATAATCAATATTTAATCCCATTTGCGTAAGTTTAATAGAAAGGTCAAAGGGAACCTTTAAACTTTCCATCGCAACAATTAAATCTAAATATTCTTGTTTAGCCACTTGAATTTGATCTTTTGTATGGACATTTTCTCCCAATACATCAACGGTGGAAAAATAACCACTTTGGTGCAGTGACTTTATATTAGGTAGGGCTTTGGTTAGGTTATCACCGGCAATAAATCTTTTTGCGAATGGATAAAGAATTTTCATAAAGGACTCAATTATCTAAGGTTTGGTTTATTCGATATTTTTGAAAGAAAAATATTCTTTTATTTATTTAGATTATTTTTAGATAGATGTAGATTCTAATTAAACAATCGAATTTGGGGAATATATATTGATTAATAGGGTAAAGAAGTGCTATATTTCCTCCCAATTTAAACCCTTACTAGAGTTCAATTATGGATATTAATTTAACATGCTTACTTTTGTATGGACTTGGCGGAGTTGCAATAATCGGAGTTATTTTTTACTTTATATCTGAAAGTAAAGCTCATTAATCGAAGTTAAAACTTTAAAATCTGTCTACTTAATAGATTTTATTGTTCCGCGTGGCAAGCAACAAATCCTTCCCCTTTATAAGTCTTCCCTGGATATTCATTTAAGCATTTTTTTTGTAAATTGGAACCCTTTGATTCATTTTGGAAAATAGGACATCTAGGATGGAAATGACAGCCTTGAGGTGGGTTCAAGGGGGAGGGGACATCTCCAGTAATAGACTTAAAAGGTGTTCGATCTCCTAATGAGGGAATGGCTTCAATCAACGATTGGGTATAGGGGTGAAGAGGTTTACTAAATAAATCCTTGGCCTCTGCATATTCAACTACCCGTCCTAAATACATGATCGCAACTTTATCGGCTAGATACCTCACAACACTTAAGTTATGGGTAATAAACATATAAGTTAGTTTTCTTTTTGATTGTATTTGTTGAAGTAGATTTAAAACCTGAGCCTGAACTGAAACATCTAAAGCACTTGTTGGCTCATCTAGTACTAAAAATTCAGGTTCTAAAATTAGAGCGCGGGCAATGCTGATCCGTTGTCTTTGACCCCCAGAGAACTCATGGGGGTAGCGATTTGCTACTGAAGGGTCAAGGCCAACTTCTTGAAGTACTAAACTTACTTTTTGAGATTTTTCCTGATCTGAAATTTTTGGAATATGGACCTCCAAACCTTCACCAATAATCTCTTGAACTCTCATCCTTGGCGATAAAGAACCAAATGGGTCTTGAAAAACTATTTGCAAGTGTTTTCTTATTTTCTTGATTTCATCCGAAGGCAAATCTAAAAGATTTTGATTTTTAAAGGTAACAATTCCCTTAGTTTCTTTATTCAAGCGAAGGAGGGATTCTCCCAAGGTGGTTTTTCCACATCCAGATTCTCCAACTAGAGCTATGGTGCTCCCTGTTTTTACTTCCATATCAATTCCGTCTACGGCTTTTACATGACCCACAACTCTTCTGAAAACGCCTTTGTGAACCGGAAACCAGGTTTTTAATTCTTTTACTGTCAAAAGGTTTTCGGAACTAATGGTTTTTTGGGGTGCTGAAAGTTTGTTGTTATTTTGTTCCAAATCCGGGAATTCAGAATCCTTGTACAAGTGACAACGTACATCGTGTCCTTTATCTCTTGAATAGACAGGACTATCTTGATTGTGACAATGATCCATTGAAAACTCGCATCTATCCGCAAATAGACAACCACTGCCGTAATCTGTGGCTGGAGGTACGAGACCAGGAATTGTTTTTAATAAATACCCTGTGTCTTCCGGTTTAGGGATTGAATCGAATAGTCTATGAGTATAAGGATGAAGCATTTTCGAAAAAATTTGATCCCGAGAACCTTGTTCTACTATTTTCCCCGCGTACATTATGGCTAGATCATCTGCCATTTGGTTAACTATTCCCATATCATGAGTAATTAGTAAAATGGCCATTCCCGTTTGTTGTTGAAGATCTGAAATAAGGCGCAATACCTGGGCTTGAATGGTTACATCCAGTGCTGTTGTAGGTTCATCCGCAATTAATAATTTGGGTTCACATGCTAAAGCCATGGCAATCATTACGCGTTGTTTCATTCCTCCCGAAAGTTGATGGGGAAAATCATCTATTCTTTTATCTGGGTCAGGAATTCCTACCCTGTCCAATAATTCAATTGCTTTTTTACGGGCGGGACCTTTTTGCATTTTTCTGTGAAGACGCAAAGGTTCTTGTAATTGATTTCCAATTCGATAAAGTGGATTAAGAGATGTCATAGGTTCTTGGAAAATCATTGCGATATCATCTCCACGCACTTCTTGCATCTCTAATTCCGAAAAGGAAGATAGGTCTTTCTTATCAAAAATTATCTTTCCAGAGGGATGAAACCCATTTTCTGCAATTAGTCTAATTATTGAAAAAGCAGTTTGGGATTTGCCACATCCGGATTCACCCACCAAAGCTAAAGTTTTGCCTTCCTGAATTTGAAAAGACACCCCATCAACTGCTTTTGCAATATTTTTATGGCCAACTCTAAAATGAGTTTTTAAATTTTGTACACTTAAAAGCATAAATTTATTTCATTTGCCCGAAAGATTTTAGTCTGATTTACGTGGATCAAATGCATTACGAATTCCATCCCCTACAAACGTTAATAAAGTAATGGTAATCGTAAGCAAAAAGAATGTTGGAAGGAGAATCCAGTCTGCCTGTAAATTATTTTTTCCTTGCGCCAATAATTCTCCAATACTAGGAGAGGGACTGGGCACTCCCAAATTGAGATAATCCAAACTCACTAGGGCTAAAATTCCTGCGGTAACCTCAAAAGGGAAGAAAGTGATTACAGGAGTCAACGAATTTGGCAAAATATGTTTGCGCATAATTGAAAAGTTTGAAACCCCAAGAGCTCTTGCGGCTTTAACGTATTCCAGGTTTCGAGATTTTAAAAACTCCGCTCTGATATAAGCGGCTATTCCCATCCAGGCGGTTAAATTTAAAATGGCGAATAGAAGGAGAGTGGAAGGGACCAAGAACGCGCTCAAAATTATTAAAATATAAAGACGAGGGATGGAGCCCCATATCTCTGTTAATCTTTGACCAATTAAATCTATCCAACCTCCAAAAAATCCCTGGATTCCTCCCAATAAACATCCAATCATCGTCCCTGTTATAGCCAGAGAAACTCCAAAGATTAGTGATATTCGAAATCCATATATTAATCTTGCCAATACATCGCGTCCTCTATCATCCGTTCCCAAGTAATGTCCGTCCAGCCATGAAGAGGATATGGTAACTTTACCGTCTGGGGTTTTAGTTTTATAAGGAGCTGCAAGGGCAACTTGCCCTGTAACACTATCTGTGGGAATGTATTTATAATCATAACGGACAGGAGGCCATAACATCCAAAACTCTCTGTTTTCTTTAATATTCGAATTAGATGGGTTAGGAGATGATTTTGGTATTTCCGGTGAAACAGATTCATCAATAGATATACCTTCTTCTTCAAAATCATCTAATCCAATTTCGAAAGAATTTTCCTTTGTTGTGACTTTTATATCTTGTTGTATTATGGGTTGATCTTCTTCATCCTCAAAGTCATCTAACCCTAAATTTAATCCAGTTTCTTCGGTGTCATCAAAATCGTCCATTGAAATATCAAACCCTTCATTATTTGTCCTGGTGTCCATTTTTAAGTCTAATGCTTTAGGATCAACGCCTTTTAATAATCCTTCAAACTGGGCTGATTTGTAGTCTGGTTCTGTCAGTTGGGTTCCCCCAAAATCTTTTTCGCTATATTTAAAAAAAATTGGAAAATAAGGTTTTCCGTCCAATATAAGTAAAATGGGTTTCACATTGCAAAGAAGCTCGGCGGGTAAGGTAATAAAAAAGGCAAGGGCCAGGATGAGGAAGCTATAGTAGGCTCTCTTATCCCTTTTGAATTTTTCAAATTTGATTCTGAATTCTTGGTTGTTTTCTTTTGCCACTAAGCTTGAGACTCCTCGAATGATATTCTGCGATCAATGATTACGTAAGAAATATCCGTTAACAGTTGGCCGACAAGTGCAAGCAAAGAAAACATAAACAAGGTTCCTAATACGATGGGATAATCCCTTTGAATGACTGCCTGATAGGACAGTAACCCCAAACCATCTAACGTGAAAATTTGTTCGATCAATAAAGATCCTGTGAAAAACATGGCGAGAAATCCAATTGGAAAACCTGTGACCAGGGGAATCATGGCATTTTTTAAAATATGTTTATAAAGCACGGTTTTCTCAGATAACCCTTTGGCGCGTGCAGTAATAACGTATTGTTTGCGCATTTCCTCAATTACCGCATTTTTTGTGAGCATGGTTAAGGTGGCAAAACTTCCCAGGGTAAAGCAAATTAATGGTGCAATTAAATGATGTAAATAATCAATGAACTTTTCCCAAAAAGTCCAGGTCTCATAACCGAGGACACCTTCTGAAGTGAGGCCTGTTAGAGGAATCAGGTGTGCAATGGCTTTGTCTCCGGGACCAAAAAAAACAATAAAGAAAATTCCGAGAACAAAGCCAGGAGTACTATAACCAATCAACACAAGAATACTGGAAGCAGTATCAAACTTGCTTCCACTACGAACAGCTTTAGCAATTCCTAGAATAATACAAATGATATAAGTGAGAAAAAAACTGGTAACACCTAATGAGGCAGAAACAGGAAGTTTTTCTTTTATTAATTCCAGGACCGATTTATTTCTATAAAAAGAATTTCCGAATTTAAATACCAAAAATCCTTCCCAGTTTTCTCTATTGAAGAATCTATCACCAAATGATCCCTGATTGTTTTTAGGTGAATACCATAAAAATGTTCGAAGATATCTTTCCCAAAGAGGTCGATCTAAATGGTAAACTTTTTTCAATGCCTCCATGTGCTTAGGGTCGAGCTCTTGAGCCTTATCCATTTGGCTATCAAGGGCCATCCCACCCGCTTCATTCATTACTCCAGAATGCCCCCGCAAAAGGGATTTAATTTGATCTATTGGGCCCCCGGGAACAAACTGAATGACAATAAAGGTGATTGTTACAATTCCTACCAGGGTAGGAATCATAAATAGAAATCTACGGATGATATAAGCAATCATAGAGATTTTTAATTGTAGCTATATTAAGTATTTAGAAAGTGGGCGAGGAGTTTTGATAAACACCTGGCAGTTCTAATGATTATTATATCAACTATTCATGGGGTGGGGAAATTAGAAGAGAAAAGATTTAATTGGATGAATGTGACAATTAAAGTCAGAATTTAACAAATAAAATTTTTACTTAAGAGTTTAATTTTCAGAAGCGCCTAAAGCTTTTTCAATTCGTGTTTCTAAATCTTCTTTAAACGGTTTAACAATAAAGTCTGCCCCGCCTTCATTCATAAATTGTTTGATCATGCCTTCATGAGCATAAGCAGTTAGCATGACATAGGGAATGGAGGGTTTTAAAACTTTCATTTGCTCGAACGTTTGCATTCCATTCATTTTTTTCATCATAAAATCCAGAACCACCAGGTCGAAGTCAGTTACTTTTAATAACTCTAAACCAAAAATACCTGAATCTGCGCCTTCAACTTCATGGCCGGCTTTGGACAACCGTTTAATCAAAGTTCTTCTAGTGGCTTCGTGGTCTTCAACAATTAAAATCTTTGCCATAATCAATCCAAAAAAAGTAGTTATATTTACAGGCACATTGTAATTAAAAACTTATTGCAGTTCAACCAATATGAACAAATTAAAGCCTTACGTTTAAAATATGGGTAAAGAGATACAACTAATTAATTGATTTTCCTGATTTCCTTGCCTCTTTCAATGTTTTGGCTTTATTTTTATCCCACCACCACCATTGGACAACATTATTTAGCATCTGTTCTTGCGAGGGATTTAAGGAAGGCCTGGAAAACTTATTCCAATATACCAAGCGATCATAACTGATATACCAATGAGGAACTAAATAGAATTGATGAGTTAAAATGCGGTCCATGGCTTGAATAGCATTAACCAACTCTTTCCGGGTTTTTGCCTTTACAATAATATCGATTAATTCATCAATGGCAGGATTTTCTATTCCTGCAAAATTCCTAGAACCAGGTTGTTTTGCCGCTTCACTGCCCCATAAATAACGCTGTTCATTACCAGGTGAGCGGCTTTGCCCATAGTTAACTACAATCATGTCAAATTTAAATTCCCTCGTTTTCTCTTCATATTGAGCAACTTGAACAACCTTGATTGTCATATCTGCGCCGATTTTTTTTAAACTATTTTTGTATGGCTCGGCTATTCTTTGAAAACCTGCATCGGGTAAAAGTAAAGTAAAAGAGAGTTTTTTATTGTTTCTTTTTCGGATGCCGTCTTTATCCATTTTCCAGCCAGCGGAATCAAGAAGTTTGTTAGCGATGGCTATATTTTTTTCATGGGGTATTCCCTGGCCGGGAGCTCCCACTGGTTTGGTGAAAACAGTTTTAGGAACAAAACTTTTCCCATGCTTTTCTCTTAAGTTTAGTAATAGTTTTTTTACTTCACCTTTGGGGAGTCCAATTGGCTTCATTTCGGGATTATTGTCGAAGTAACATTCATTGCGAGTGTATTGGTTATAAAAAAGATTTTTATTACTCCATTTAAAATCAAATACCATTGCCAAAGCCGCACGTACTTTTCTGGATTTGAAAATGTCATTGCGCATATTCATAATAAAACCCTGCATACCAGCAACGCGCTTATGAGGAATTTCTTCCCTAAGATAATAACCCTTTTCAACAAATTTCCCTTTATAGTCCAATGCCCAATCCCTGGAACTGGCGATCATATGGGCATCGAACTCTCCTCCTTTAAAGGCCTCCCTTTGCGCTACAAGGTCTAAAAAAACCCTCCAGGTAATACGGTCAAAGTTAAAGCGCCCCTGGTTTTTTGAAAGGTCCTTTCCCCACCAATTTGGATTTCTTTTTAAAGTAATATATTTGCCGAATTCGAATTTTTCGACAATATAGGGTCCACTTCCTATGGCAATATCATCAAAATCAGAACCAAATTTTTTACCAGTCTTTCCATAAATATGTTCGGGAAGAATAACCATTTGCCCTGTAATTAGTGGTAATTCCTGATTATAAATAGCATAGGTATATTTAACGCGATGCTTATCCAGTTTTTCTACGGACTTAATATCTTTAAAATATTGTTTGTATAATGGATGATATTCGGGATCTTGAATGATATTAAAGGAAAAGACAAAATCATCGGCTGTGACAGGATGGCCATCAGAAAATTTTGCATTTTTGTAAATGTGATAAATCATACTCATACGATCATCGGCCAGTTCTACTTTTTCTATTAAATTTCCATATAGGGAAAAAGGTTCGTCATCATCCACCGATGTATCCATTGGAGTTTGAAATACAAATCCTAACCCTGGGGCAGTCACTCCCTTTAGGGAATATGGATTGAGTTTGGTAAAAGCTCCATAACTACTTAAAACTAATTGCCCGCCTTTAGGAGCATTAGGGTTTGAAAACTCGTAGGGTTGGTTTGGTTTATATTTTAGGTTTTCGGGTCCGTAGAGCGACAAACCATGGGAGGGGGGCTCAGAAAATGCAGTATGAACAAAGCCGTTTACAAACATGAAAGCCAGAGTAACTAGGGTCAAAAATATTTTCATAATAATGGGGACCTGGGAAAGTGAATAAGATGTATATTGGAATTTGTTAATAAGTTGGAACCTTCCAGACTCTTTTTAATCCTATAATATAACTTTACTGAAATTGTAAAAAAAATATTTTAGATTGGATAAGAAAGACAAGGAAAACTGGAAATAGGTTAGATTTGAGAACCCTCTATAATTCTGTTAATCTTTTGATAAAATTTGTGTTTAGGCTCTAATTATAAAAAGGAAAAGCCAATAAGTGAATTCTAATATTAAAGATAAGAAAACCAGAAAAATTAAAATCGGTTCCTTAACTATTGGTGGGGATTCTCCGATTGCTGTTCAAAGTATGACAGCTACTCGAACCATTGATTTAGATGCTACCGCGCGTCAAATAAAAATATTGGAAAAAGCGGGGGCAGATGTGATCCGAATTGCTGTAGATAGTTTAAAGGATGTTGAAGCGTTAAAAAGTTTAAGGAAGGGGTCTTCCGCAATTTTTTCTGTAGATTTACAGGAAAATTACAGGTTGGCTACTCTGGTGGCTCCACTGGTAAATAAAATTCGTTATAACCCAGGACATCTTTATCATTTGGACAAAGAAAAGCCTATTCCTGAAAAAGTTAAGTTTATTGTTGATGCGGCTAAAGAAAACAATTGCGCGATTCGGATAGGGGTAAATTGTGGATCCATTGATCCCGATTATAAGGCTCGTTTTTCAGAAGATCCCTTGGAGGGAATGGTTCAATGCGCGGTTGATCATTGTCAATTTCTGGATGATATGGGATTTGAAAATTACTGTGTGTCTTTGAAAGATTCTGATTCACAAAAAGTTATTGATGGGAATAAACGCTTTGCAGAAAGGCGTCCGGATGTTCCTCTGCATTTAGGAGTTACTGAAGCGGGGATGCCCCCAGAGGGAATAATTAAAACTCGTATTGCGTTTGAGCAATTAATCCCGCATGGAATAGGGGATACGATCCGAGTATCGCTAACGGTTCCGGATGATGATAAAGGGGAGGAAATTACGGTTGGCCGAGATATTTTAAACGACATTAAAGAAGGGCGATTTCGATCCGTTCCTGAAAACTTTTTGGAAGGGCTTAATATTATTGCCTGTCCCAGCTGTTCCAGAGTAGAAAACTCAAAATTTGTGGACTTAGCTCAAGAAGTGCGTAAAATGACCGAATATGCTGAGAAATATAAGATTACGATTGCTGTTATGGGTTGCCGGGTAAATGGTCCGGGTGAAACCGATGATGCAGATCTGGGATTATGGTGTGGGCCAGCTCATGTCAATTTGAAAAAAGGCCCCGAGTCTATTGGAGCGTACAGTTATGATCAAATTCTTAGCAAATTGAGGGAAGAATTAGACCGTTTAATTGAAGAAAAATTTGGGGCGGCCCAAACGCCCGTTTCATAAATTAGGAGTTGATAGGTTAAGGAATTATGGAATTTCAAATAGAAGAATTAGAAGCAGATAGGCGGAAACTTAAGATACAAGTTCCAGAAGAAGTGGTTTCACAAAAAGTAAAAAATGCCTATCGTCAATTGAACCAGCAAATCAAGATGCCTGGTTTTCGCTCTGGCAAAATTCCTCAGAAAGTTTTAGAGAAGCAAGTCCCTTTGGAAGCTATGACTCAATTATGGCAGGATTTGATGCAAGAGTATTATGATAAAGCCCTTTTGGAAACGGGGATTGTTCCTGCTGGACCACCTGAAATTGATCATTCAGAAATTAAGGAAATCAAAAGAGATAAGCCCTTTTCGTTTTCAGTGACCCTGGATATAAAACCTCAATTTACTTTTAAAGAATATAAGGGCCTTAAATTCAAAAAAACTTTGTTTAAAGTACCCGATGCAGAGGTTGAAGAAGCCATTCGAAGATACCTTGAGTCTATAGGAACATTTCAAATTTGCCCAGAAGATCATAAGGTGGAAATTGGAGATACCTTGGTGATGGATTTTGATGGCTATTTGGATGGAGAACCCGTTGAAGGAGGACAGGCAAGGGATTACCCGGTTCGTGTGGGTGAAAAAAGGATGATACCTGGATTTGAAGACCAGTTAATAGGTCACCAAAAAAATGAAGAATTTGAGGTCAATGTGGCTTTGCCTATTGATTGGAACAAAAAATTACGTCGGGTGAGTATGCCAATTCCGGGTGCTGAAAACCAGGAAACACCTGATGATTTGGCAAACTTTCAGGTTAAGATTAAAGAAATAAAGAAACTTATTTTACCTGAATTGACGGATGAATTGGTTCAACAGCAAGGGGAAGAATCTGTAGAGGCTTTTCGAAGAAAGGTTAAAGCTGATCTTCAGGCATATAAAGAACATATGGAAGAAATGCATATCAAACAGGATATATTCAATCAATTAGTTAAAGAATATGACGTAAAGCCTCCTGAATCCCTGGTAAAGCAGGAAATTAAATTTTTGGTTGATGGAATGAAATTTCAGATTCAACAGTCCGGAATGAAACTGGAGGATTCAGGATTTGACCCGGATCAGGCTGAAGAAGAATGGCGTGAAAGGGCTGAATTTAATTCCAAAGGATATATGATCCTTGAGGCAATCGCTAAAAATGAAAAGATCAATGTTTCGCAATCTGATTTAGAAGTGGAATACGAACGTTTAGGACAAGAAACCGGTAAAAAAACTGAAGAGGTAAAAAAAGCATTGTTTAATAACCCAGACCACATGAACCAAACCACAAGCCGTCTGTTGGGTCAAAAAGCTTTAAATTTTATATATTCGCATTGTGAGTTTGATTTTATAAGTGAAGAAGAGGCAAAAGCGGCCGCTCAAAAACAACAAGAAAAAAAGTGATTTTCAATTTGGATAGAAAAGAGTTATGTTGAAATACGTTAAAGTCATGGAAGAGGAGGAACTTCCTCCAGGGAAAGCGGCAATAATAACTGCTGGAAAAGAGGAAATAGCTCTCTTTAATTACAAGGGAGAATATTATGCAATGGCCAATCAATGCTTACATAAAGGTTCTCCACTTGGGGAAGGGCGTATCGAAGAGGGGGTTGTAATTTGTCCAAACCATGAATGGCGCTATGATTTAAAAACGGGGGATTGTCCACAGAATCCTGGGCTAAAGACTAAAGTTTATCCTGTGAAATTACACGAAGGAAAAATTCGAGTAGGAATTGAAGTTCCTGAAAAGGGTGTACAAGGCAAGCTACCTGCTGTGGGCAAAATCACGAGAAAACTTCCTGATTCAATTAAATTTAACGTTCCCACCATCCAAAAACCAATTAATCCGGACGAAACGCTATAGGATTTTTATCCTAAGTCATCGTCTGGAATCTCGATCCAGTCCGGGTCACCGTGGGTTTTATAATTTTCTGTACCGGCAAAAGTTCCTTCATGGTAGATATTAACCTTAAATTTACCGCCCCCATACTTTTCTTCGATGAAAGGAACGGGATCTTCAATTTCAATTAAATCTTTTGTGTCATATTTACCAATAAGTTTAAACTCCATTCCCATACCCACAGGCACTAATGCGTAGAATTTGAGTTTGGTTTGCGCCAGGAAACTCATCATATCTTCATCCATATGATCCCGAGTGTAGTCTGAACCATGTTTTTGCCGAGCTCGGCGTTTAAGGTGATCTTCCAATAAATTAAAAAACCACCAGTTTTTACCCTTTCGCTGATCATGAAGGAAGGGATATTCCACGAACCCATATTTATTTATAAATGGTTTTTTTGCCATGAAAAATATTCTCCTAAGAACAAATTGCTGAGATATTATATTGTCTTTTGATTTTTAGAACAAGACAGGAGACTTTAAAATTTGATCTCTCTTTATAAAAATTACTGGAAGGTAGGGTTTGCGACTAAATTATATGATTTTCTTACACCTCAAGCTTACCTGGATTCTTTAACCCAGATTGCTAATGAAGTAAATGGGAATAATTTGGGTAGGGTGCTAGACGTTGGCTGTGGATCCGGTTTGCTACTTAATACTTTAGACAGAAATTTTTTTAAAAGTGGAGAATATATTGGCTGTGATCGTTTAGTTTCTGGATTAACAGAGGTAAAAAATAAATCAATGAAATTAGGACTAAAAAATCGGACACGAGTTATGGCTTTTGATTTAGAAAATGGGATCCCGGTGGCCTCCCAATCGATAGATACTGTAGTGGCACATTTTTCTATTTATACCTTAAGCGAACCGGAGACTAGGAAAAGTGTTTACCGCCAAATTTTTAAAATTCTAAAACCAAAAGGAAAATTTTTTGTGACAAATCCCTCAAAAGAATACAAAGCAAAAAATATCATTAAAGAGAGTTTAGAAAGTTCTAAATTAAAGGTAGGGAATTTAGTTTTGATGATTCGTCAATTTATTTTATATCCCCTGACGCTTGCTTTAGGACTGAGGTATATTGAAAAACAATTGAAGTCTGGAGTTTGGCATGCTAGTTCTTTAGAGGAATTTTGCCAGGATTTGGAGGATGCGGGGTTTGAAATTGAGAAAAAGAGTATTGTCTACGGAGGGGGAGCGTATATGTTGGTTTGTAAAAAAAATTAAGTTTTTGAACATTCCTTGCGAAATCGATTGACTAATAAGTGAGCCAACCGTGTGGGTTCTGGAATCCGATACCGATCTGTGCATTTAAGAGTCCATTCAATGGAATCTTTTAAATTTATTTTATGTCCTTGAGAAATAAATATAGGTTTGCAATTTTCCTTTGACCTAATAACTGAGCCGAGAGTAAATCCGTTTTCATCAATTAAGTTGGACACAGATCCTTTTTTATTGTCAGGTTCTTTGTATGAACCCACTAGTCGACTCTTGGCGCAGCCAATGGTTGGAGAATTTAAAAATAATCCTAAATGAACTGCCAAACCAAATCTTCGCGGATGAGCTATTCCATGTCCATCAAAAAAAATTAAATCAGGGATAGGGTGGACTTTTTGAAGTAATTTAATTAAAAGAGGACCTTCGCGGAAGGATAATAATCCAGGGACATAAGGGAAAGTGAGTTCACCTTTCAATGTAAATTCTTCGATAATATCCAAGGAATCGGCCTTCAATAGAACCACCCCAGCATAACCAATAGGATCTTTTTTATTATAACTTATATCTGTTCCTGCAATTATTTTGGGGATTTTAAAAAGGTTAGTTGATTTAACTTTTGGCGCAAATTCAATTTGGATTTGTTTTGCTTGGGAGGGGGAAAGCCTCCATGAATGGAGGTCAATAGTTTTCATTTTTCCTGGGCTTTAACCAGTAGTAATGGGAATCCGATCTCCGTTATTATTAAAACTTTGGTTCACGGCTTCAGTAAATTTCATGTATTCTACGCCGGTTGTGAAGGTGGTGTAAAGAACTTCTTCTTCTCCTCGAATGGAGTTTACGAATTCCTCTTCAACACGCCATTTTCCTTCTTCTTCTTTAGAAATTTGAACTAAATGCATTTCAGATTCGTTTGGTTGACCATACCAGAGGTTTCCATCTACTTTGAATTCATAAAGTAGGGTTCCTTTATCCCCGAAAACTTTTATGTAGGGAGGTTTATTATGAAATCCTGCTTCTGAAATAAATAAAGATCCCATGATCCCATTATTCATTTGCATCTGAACTGTTAGATAATCGGGAACTGAAACATTTACAATTTCTCCAGTATCTGGGTCCCTGGCTTTATTTAAAAATGTCTCTGCCTGGGAACTAACCCATTTGGCAGGACCGAACCATCTTAAAAGGGATTCATAAATGATCCCGAGCACCATAATGTTTTTACCGGTGTATTTTTTATTTCTCCTCCAATGTAAGACTCCGCTTTGATGACAATTGGAAGTTTGGTGGTAATGAAACTCAAAGAATAAGGGACGCCCAATCCGATACTCATCCAAATATCTCAAGATGGTCTGATCGACCTTTAAAGTAAAAGGGGAAGGAACTAATTGAGCGACACATTCCGGGTGTTTATAAGACATCCGGAGCATTTGCCTGGCTTCGGCTTCGTCCATTGACATTCTAGCTTCACAAAGAACATGTTTTCCCTCTTCCAAGGCGCTACATGTTGCTTCATAATGCAGGTAAGGCCAAGTGCCGATTAGAACAGCATCCAATTCAGTGGATTTAACTAAGTCCTGCCAGGATTTTCTAATAGTGGGGATATTAAATTGCTCAGCTACCCTTTGAGCAGATGAAGTTGATCGGTTGGCAACTTCGAGAATTTCTACTCCAGGAATGGCCAAAAAATTGGGAATGTGCACTTTGCAAGCATTTTCCCCGGCCCCGATAATTCCAATTCTAATTTTTTCTGTTGTCATATTTGTTTAACCCTTACTATCTATTATAAAGAGAACTTATACGACAACAAGGGCAAAGTTTTATAAACCTGCAGCTTTTTTTATAGCTTTGGCTTTATCGGTTTTCTCCCATGTAAATTCTTTCTCCCTTCTTCCGAAATGGCCATAAGCCGCTGTAGCTTGGAATCGAGGTTTTCTTAGGTCCAAAGTTTTCATAATACCAGCGGGTTTAAGATCAAAATGGTTGCGTATCAATCCCTCAAAAAGCTTAGGATCAATTCGGTGTGTATCGAATGTTTCTACGAATATGGAAACAGGGTCTGCCACTCCAATTGCGTAAGCCAACTGGACTTCACAACGGTCCGCAACTTTTGCAGCAACCAGGTTTTTTGCGATATATCTTGCCATATAGGCTGCAGAACGGTCTACTTTAGAGGAGTCTTTACCAGAAAAGGCTCCACCACCGTGACGGGAAAATCCTCCATAGGTATCTACAATTATTTTTCTTCCGGTTAATCCACAATCTCCTTGAGGACCTCCTATTACAAAGCGGCCGGTAGGATTAATGTGAATCTTCATTTTTTTATGACGAAATTCCTCTGGGATAACATGATTTATCACGTGTTTTTTGACTTCATTTTGAAGAGTTTTTGTTTTGACTTCCGGCGAATGTTGGGTAGAAATTACCACCGTTTCTATTTTGGTAGGTTTTCCATTTTCATATCTTACTGATACTTGAGATTTACTGTCTGGGCGTAAAAAGGGGAGGTCACCACTTTTTCGAACATCCGCTAAACGTTTTACCAATTTATGTGCATATAAAATTGGAGTTGGCATTAATTCTTTGGTTTCATTACTAGCATATCCAAACATCATTCCCTGGTCTCCTGCACCCTGCTCTTTATCATGGGAATCCACCCCCATTGCAATATCCGGGGACTGTTTATCCAAGGTGACCATTACTCCACAGGTTTCATAATCAAAACCCATGTCAGAGCTAGAGTAACCAATCTCCTTAATTGTATTTCGAGCGATTTTTGGAATATCAATTCTGGCTTTTGTGGTAACTTCTCCAGAAACTATAACGAGTCCTGTAGTAACCATTGTTTCACATGCAACTCGTGATTTGCCATCTTGTTCTAAAATAGCATCTAAAACGCCATCCGAAATTTGGTCAGCAATTTTATCGGGGTGACCTTCGGATACTGACTCAGAAGTAAATAAGTAATTATTTTTGTTCATTAAACATTCCTTAACTTTCAGAAAAATTGTGAATGATGGTCCACACCTTGGTAGATGAGGTTAATAATATTTTGTGGATTTTTATTTATTAAGAAGTTTTTTCACCGTAATTTAATTCCCTGTCAAACTCCATAGGGAAACGGGTAGACATTTCCTGGATAATAAAACGATTAATCTCTTCAACGGTTGATAGTGATAAAATCGTATTGGCAAATCCTTCTGCGTCTTTTAGTGTTACTTTCCTTAAAATTTTTTTTACTTTTGGAATTGAATGAGGTTCCATGCTTAATTCATGGACTTTACCCAATCCTAGTAATAAGAATGTTGCAAGAGGATCTCCGCCTAACTCTCCACATATGGATACCGATTTTCCCATAGATTCTGAAATCGAAAAAATCTCCTTTAAAACCCTGAGAATAGATGGGTGAAAGGGTTGGTACAAATGAGCTACGTTTTCATTAATCCTATCCACTGCAAGAATATATTGGATGAGATCATTGGTTCCAATACTAATAAAATCCACTTCTTTTAAAATGGACTGCAAACTTAACGCAGCCGCAGGAGTTTCTATCATGGCACCTATTTCGATTTCCTCATCATATGGAATTTGTGCTTTTTTTAATTCTTCTTTGGCCTGTTCTAGATACTTATTGGCTTGGATTACCTCCTCAACCCCTGAGATCATAGGGTAAAGGATTTTCGCTTTACCGTAAAGGCTGGCTCTTAAGATACCCTTCATTTGGCATTTGAATAACTCAGGATTAATTAATGACAAACGAATTCCCCTTAGTCCTAAGGCAGGATTCGCTTCAACCACTTCATTATCATTATAAATTTGTTTGTCTGATCCAATATCTAGTGTTCGGATGATAACCGGGTGAGGGTTCATTCCCGAAACGACCTTCTTGAAATTTAGAAACAGATCATTCTCTGTTGGAAAGGGATTTGCGGTGAGATACATAAATTCCGTTCTATATAGTCCAATTCCTTCTCCGCCATATTTTCTTACAGACTTCACTTCATGCAATGATTCAATATTGGCAAAAAGTTTTACCTCATGCCCATCTAATGTTTTCGAAACAAGATTAATTTCCTTAAGAAGATTTTTTTCATATTTTAAATAAGTCTCTTGTTTTTTATAATATTTCTCTAACAGTTTCTCGTCAGGAGAGACAATGATTTCTCCTTTTAGACCATCAATAATTACTTGATCTCCGGAATTTATGTTTTGAGTAAGACTATTGACCCCGACTACCGCAGGAATTCCTAAGGCTGAAGCAAAAATTGCAACATGAGAAGTTTTTCCTCCCACTTCAGTAGCCATTCCCAGAATAAAGCTTTTCGACATCATCAAAGTATCTGAGGGGCTTAACGCGTGAGTGATAATTATAACGGGTTCATCAATATCGGATAAACTTTCTTGCTGGTGACCTATTAAGTTTTTAATTACACCATGAACCACAAGATCTAAATCGTCTCTTTTCCCTTTCAAATATTCATCATTGATATTGTCAAATAGTCTTGTGAACTTTTCTAAAGTTTTTGTGAGAGCCCACTCTGGATTGATTTTTTCACTTTTTATTTTATCAATGGTTTCATTTACCAAAAGCTCGTCTTCTAAAAGAAGAGTATATGTATCTAATATGATGGAATATTTATCGGCAATACTACTAGCCCTGGTCTTAATGTCCTGCAGTTGATTTTTAGATAATTGAATTGCATCGCGGAGCCGCTCAATTTCCCTTTCGATTTCATCGTCGGGAATTTGCCGTTTGATCACACATACTTTGGAGCGGTCTAACAAATAAGCTTTCCCAATTGCTATTCCGCTAGAGACTGGGATACCATTAAACATATTTTTAAAACTCATCTACGAGTGTTTGGAATGGGCTAATCAATTTTAGAATCTTCCTCTAAAAGTTTTGAATAAATAACTGGCCCGTCATTGGCGACAAGAATTTGATTTCTTAATTCTTCATTTTGAAGAACACGGGCAATTCGTGCTAATGCTTTTAAATGTAAATTCGTGCTGTCAGATGGAGCCAATAATAGGAAAACAAAATGAACGGGTTTTTTATCTAGAGCTTCATAGGAAATGCCCTCAATGGAGCGAGCAAATAAAATATTGATAGCGTTTATTTCGCTGATTTTTGCATGAGGGATGGCAACGTTATCTCCAATTCCTGTACTGCCCAGTTTTTCTCTTTCTAGAAGGGCATTTTTAAATTTTTCGCTGTCGTTGATAACTCCTTTTTTTTCTAAAAACTGGCAAAGTTCAGAAATAGTTTCTGATTTGGTTTTAGCAGTTAAATTGGGGATAATAAAATCCTCCTTTAGAATTTCACTTAATTTCATGGAAATAAAATCACTTCAAAAATCACTATAAATAATTTTAGCTTAGGCCAACTTGTTTTTCTTTTTCCGCAACACTCTGCTTGATTTGTTTACTTTTCGCTCGGTCTTTATGCTTTCGTAATTGCTTCTCAATTTTATCTACTGCTTGATCCATGGCTGTATATAGATCTTCGGTTTCGGATTCACTATGAACAGAAAACCCTTTGGTTTTGATAGTAATTTCAGCAAAATGTCGATGTTTTTCCACAGCCAAAGCAATGTGGACATCTGCGGCATCATTAATATTTGCCAACGCTTTCTCTAGCTTTTTATTGAGATGATCTTCGATTCCTTGCGTGATTTTTACTTTTCTACCTGTGACAGTTAATTTCATGATTGATTCTCCTCACAACCTGGATTGTTCCTTGGATCAATGCTTTTAGAGTTAACGATACTAAGAACGCGAAGTTCTATCAATAAAATTTTTTTCTTTTATTTGTGGGTGGTATGTTTAATTCTTTTCTATACTTTGTAACAGTCCTACGAGCAATTTTGGCATTTCTTTTCATTAAAACTTCAACCATTTCATCATCAGTTAAAGGTTTTTGAGGATCTTCTTCGGAAACAATTTCCTTTATCATACTTTTTACCCTTATGGACGATAAATTATTATTTCCTACAAAAGACTTTACTCCGCTGTGAAAAAAGAATTTTAGTTCAAATATACCCTGGGGGGTGTCTATGTATTTATTTGTGGTAATTCTGCTAACAGTTGACTCATGCATTTCAATATCTTGCGCAACATCTTTTAATACCATAGGTTTTAAATAAGAAAGCCCTTTTTCCAAAAACTCATTTTGAAGTTTTACAATACTTTTTCCTACTTTATAAATTGTCTGTCTACGCTGATCGATACTTTTTATTAACCAAAGGGCTGACCGGTACTTAGATTCTAAATATTCTTTTGTTTGATTTTCGCAAGTACTTTTTAACAAATCATGGTAATAAGAGCTAATACGAAGCTTAGGAATTCCCTCATCATTCAGAAGGACATCGTACCCTTCTTCTGTTCGAATAACTACTAAATCGGGAATGACATAATCAAAACTCTCGGAGTTAAATAAAAGCCCCGGTTTAGGATTTAATCCTTTTATTTTCTTTACAGCATTTACTATATCTTCCAGTGGCAATTTTAATTGTGAAGAAATTTTGGGTATATATCGGTCCTCTAGTTTTTCCAAATGGTTTTCAATTAATGTTTCCACCAGAGAATCCGGTTCAGGGAATGCCTTGGCCTGAGCTAGGAGGCATTCTTTTAAACTTCTGGCACCAACTCCAATAGGTTCAAAGGATTGGATAGTTTTTAAAACTTTTAAAACTTCTTCTTCTGTTGTTTGGCAAGCCTGTGAAATTTCAGACACATCTCCCGTAAAATAGCCGTCATTTTGGATATTGCCAATTATAAAAGAGCCAATATATTTTTCCTTGTCGGTATTCAAAGAAAGGTTTAGTTGCCAAAAAAGATGGTCGGATAGGGAGGGTTCTTTGTTATAGGTAGCTTCAATACTGGGACGTTCAATTAAACTATCTGCAGAAACCCCTCGGTCAATATTATCTTGTAAATAATTATCCCAGTCGGTTTCTTGTTCCACTGGGTTTTCTGAGTTGTCGGCGATGGGCTCATCCAAGCTTTTATCTAATGTATCGTTTTTTTCAGAATTGGAATCATCATTTTCGTTTTCTTGCTTTAATTCCTGTTCATCTTCTAATATTTCTTCCAATACTGGATTTTCTACCATTTCTTGCCTAACCAGGGACGCTAGCTCCAACCGAGCTAAGGGTAGAAGCTTGATGGCTTGCTGTAGCATAGGAGTCATGACCAACTTTTGGGCCATTTTTATATTTAGTTTCATCTCCATTGCCATAATTTAGCGTTCCTTTATTTTAAAAAGTAAACTGTTCACCTAAATAGACTTCTTTAACTTTCTCATCTTTGGCCACGTCTTTAGGTAATCCCGAAGAAACAATTTTTCCTTCGCTAATTATATATGCGCGGTCTGTAATACTTAAAGTTTCCCGAACATTATGATCTGTAATTAAAACCCCAATTCCCTTTTGCTTCAATTGTCTCACAATATCCTGGATATCCGAGACCGCGATAGGGTCTATACCGGCAAATGGCTCATCCAATAAAATAAAAATTGGTGAAGTTGCTAAAGCTCTACTGATTTCCACTCGCCGACGTTCACCTCCTGAAAGGGAAAAGCCCTTAGAGTCTTTTATATGCAAAATGTTAAATTCTTTTAACAACGCTTTTGCTTGTTTCTTTCTTTCAGGATAAGGTAGATTTTGAGATTCTAAAACAGCCAATAAATTTTCCTCAACTGACAGTTTTCGAAATACCGACGGTTCCTGGGGAAGATAACTAATCCCCTTTTTTGCTCTCATATACATAGGATAAGAGGTTAAATCTTCCTTATTCAACAAAACTTGTCCTTGATCTGGACGGGTAAGGCCAACCACCATATAAAAAGTAGTTGTTTTTCCAGCTCCATTAGGACCTAATAATCCAACCACTTCTCCCTGGTTTACCTCTAAACTAATTTGATTGACCACCCTACGATTTCGATAGGCTTTAACTAACCCTTTTGTATTTAATTGTTTTTTCATTCAGTTCGTATTTTTTGCCGGGTCCTTTAAACTAACTCGACTTTTTTTTGAGTTTTTCTGACTTTTGGGGAAAAGGGTCAGGCGAACGCGCTTATTGACGTCAAAGCGATCTTTTTCTAAAAAGAAAATCATCTCACGTCCCTTGATAATATTTTTTCCCTCCCAAGCAGTAGCATAGGGTTTGCCGGTTAAAATTATTTTCTGTTGCTTATCATAATAGATAGCTCGATCTCCTTCCGCCCGCCTATCACCTTTTGTGATTTTTACTGAACCAATGGCAATGATTTCGTCCAGTTCCTGCCCCTCTGTGAACTTTTTATTTTTGGGTTTTGATTCGTCCGCTGTTCCCTGTGAGTATATTTCTAAGACATCAGAATTCATTTCAAGATCGCCCCAAATGCTTTTAACATTTCCCGAAAATATTATTTTGTGTCCATTATTTTCAGACCGCATGCGTTCGGAAGTGATTTCAATTGGGTCTTGTTTATCCTTGGAATTAAGGGAGGGTTGTGAAAATCCAAGCTTTGGAAATAGAACGAAAATAACACACCAAAGATAAATGAAATATTTTAATCTAAGAATTTTTAAATAGGGATAGATCATTACTTTAATTGTTTATTGAACCTTGGAATTTTTATTATTTGCCAATTGACTAAAAAGGCTATCAGCATCCGTAACGAAGTGAACATTTCCATTCAATTCAACGTCTCGAGTCGCATTATTAATAGTTCCAGTAGATGCAGAGATAACTGATTTTTGGTTTTCATTCATAGTAAGAGTCACTTCGACTTCCTTTAGTTTTATCTCATGATTTTCATTATCAATTTCCGCATGATTAGCCTTTATTTCCCAATCTTTCTGACCTAAAACCTCATGCTTTACATTAAAGTTTTTTATTTCAATATCTGCTTTCGATTCAATTTGACTTGTGGATATTTTGGGGATTTCTTCTTTAGAAGTATCGTTCTGGAAACTTGTCCAGAAAAAACCCGAAAGGATTACAATTAAAATCAAAATAAATAACCTGATTTTTATATGCATAATTTAAAAACGAGGTTGGGATATGCAAAGGCCATACCAAATTTAAAATGATGCCATAATATACATCTAATGTAAAGTGAAAATCGGGTGGGATTTGGGAAGGAAATTGCTGGGGGAGATGGTAATTTTTCTTTTATCCTCGGGTTCAAAACTTAGTTGAATTTTTATCCAACTATGATTTGTAATGGATTCTAAACTTTTTGGTTCAGTTGACAATAGCTTTTCTGCCCATTCAACCAGACATACTCCTTTTCCATTTAGAAATTCCTCTAAACCCAGGTTTTCTATGTCTCCAGTTGTTTCGGTACGATAGAGATCGATATGAAATATCTGATATTTTCCTTGATATTCATTAACTAAGGTAAAAGTGGGACTTCTAACATATTCCTTAGATTTGACATCTAATCCTTTGCAAATTCCTTGAACTAATGTTGTTTTTCCTGCACCCAAATCTCCAATTAAAAGAAGAACATCCCCAAAAATTAAATGTTTTCCTATTTTTTCTCCCAAATTTATGGTTTGTTCGGGATCTGAGGTTATGAAAATCATTTTTATGCATTTAGACTGTTAATAACTTTTGGAAGAAATTGCAATAGGTCACTTGCGATTAGTGTGTTTTCGTTAAAATTTTGCTTATAAAAATCTCCTGCCAAACCATGAAGGTAAACTCCTGCCATGGAAGCGTCTTTTGGGGAAAATTTTTGGGCCGTTAATCCTGCAATCATACCGGTAAGAATATCACCGGAACCAGCCTTGGCTAATCCAGGATTTCCTGTGGGGTTAATTAATAATTCTCCATTTGGTAAAGCAACAATACTATTAGCTCCTTTTAAAATTATTATAACCCCGTTATGTTGGGCAAATTCGGTTGCCTCGTTAAATCGATTTTTAATAATATTTTTTAGAGGTTTTCCCACTATTCGAGAAAACTCTCTGAGATGAGGTGTGAGAATAGTAGGAACATTAATTCTTTCTAATAATTTGGGGATTTTGGCCAAGGAGTTAAGCCCATCTGCATCCAAAATAATTGGGCAAGGAACCTGGGGTAAAAATGTGTCGATACATTTTATGACTTCTTCATGAGTGGAAAGACCCGGTCCAATTGCTAACGCCTCTTTATTCTGAATTTCTTTTAATAAAATATCCATTGCCTTTAATGAGATGCTTCCAGATTTAGTTTCTGGAAGTGATATGGACATTGTTTCTAGTGGGTTGAATTCCAAAGAGGAATAACATGATTCTGGAATTGCAAGAGTAACTAATCCAGCTCCTATTCGAAGTGCGGCCAAACCTGTCATCCCTGCAGCTCCTCCTTTGCCCCTGGAGCCACCAACTACTAAAACATGGCCATAACTTCCCTTATGAGTATTTGGCGCTCTACTAGGAAAAAGAGGTTTAATGTCTGAAGACTCTATTAGGTTAACGGATTTAAAATTGGAGATTTCTATATTTTGTGGGATAGATATATCCAGTATTTCAATTTTTCCCATCTGCTCTGCGGCTGGATACAATAAATGACTTCTTTTAGGAAAAGCTAAAGCCGCCGTCAAGTTAGATTTAATGCAGGGTCCAATCAATTCTCCTGAGTCGGAGTCTATTCCAGAGGGAATATCCACCGATACGACAAACTTTTTTGAGGAATTTATTTTTTTAATAATTTTTTCATAAAAACCGGAAACACGCTTTGTCAAACCCGTTCCAAAAATAGCATCCACTACTACATTTGAATGACTTAAAGAATGATTTTTAGAGTTAAAATTTTTTTCATTAATTTCAAAAATCGGTATTTTTTGGTTAAATGCTATGATGGAATTGGTTTTTGCGTCCCCCTTTAACTGACTTCGTTTACCTATAAGCCAGACGGAGACTGAAACCCCAATGTTATGAAGATGTCTAGCTATGACAAAACCATCGCCTCCATTATTTCCTTTCCCTGCTACAACTAAAACTTTTTTTTCATTTAATTCTGGAATAGTTTTCTTCATAAGCTCAACAATGCTTCTCCCAGCATTTTCCATTAGAAGAATTCCAGGAATCCCAAGTTCTTTTATTGCGTGGTGGTCGATAGCCTGCATCTCTTTTGCAGTCACAATTTTTTGCAATTTAATTTCCTAAATAGGTTCAAGATAATGGTTCGATGGGTTAATTAAACCACTATAGTGTAAGGATAGTCTTTAGATTGTTTAAGTGTCATTTCCTCATTATTAGGTATTAATCCATTTATGACACCAAATTGACATGGGCAAGAAAAGCCTTTATTTAATTTGTCTTCTGAGGAGAGAGAGTTGAATTCATCCGGATCCATTAAAAAAAACCGATTAAAAAAATAATCTTCCATAAATGCATCAAACTGAATGGGTTCGCCCCCCAGTTCAGGTAAAAACAAAATTTTTTCTTCTAAACAATCATGATTGTAATTAAAAGCATTTCTCTTTAATACATCATATAAAATGCAAAAGTGATAAGTATTCATATGGTACCAATGTTTTTTGCATTTGAGGCCTTCGATCAATATTCGAATTATTTTGTTGAGGATAGGCCAATTGATGCATTTGTGTGAGGAAGGAAAAAAACTGATAATGTCATCTTTGCGAAAAATTTCAGGTTGTTTTTCTATGAAAGTAAAGAGGGAAAGATCTTCAATAAGGGAATTGTGAATAAATTGATACGGGTCAAAAAATGAAGCTTCCTTTCCAGTTGGAAAAAACCTTGCCGTGGATCCTTTGGGTTCATAGATATTATTTTTAAAAACAAGCATAAGTCTCTTTTCCCCTCAATTTTTTCTATAAATTATCACTGTATAACCAGACGATCAAGGAAAGAAAAAACTTAACAAGTATATTTTAGGTAAATTAGTGAACCATGATTAATATGGTGAGCCTGTCAAAGGAGTTAGGGTGATTTCGGTGGCTATGGGAGGTTTGCGATTGATAACTTTTTCCAGGCAAGGATCTGACTCAATGGACAAAGGTTCATTGGGAGGTACAGCCCCAAATAAAGCATGGTCAACCTTACCCAGTAATCGCTTTTCTTGAGGAGTAATTTTATTATACCGTTCTGCGGCTATCAAAAAGGCAGTATTGAAAAAATATTCATTCAAAAACTGATTGAAATTAATAGGGTTACCCTCTAACTCAGGAAGCAGTTTTTTTCTTACATCTGTATCCTCATAACTATATTCTTCGACAAAACCCAAAAGAGAGTCGTACAAATAGCAAAAGTGATAGGAGTTTATAGAATACCAAGTGCGATCATCCAAAAATCCTTTCCAAAGATTTTTGGAAATTGATTCAATGATGTCTAAGGTACCAAATTGAGAGGCGTGAGGATAAACAATATTGATTTTATTAGAGGAATCTTTTGCCAAAATATTTTTAAGTTCGGCAATTAACTTTTGTTCTGAAGAAAGAATGTGTTTAAACAGTTTAAAAGCATTGATTCTGTATTCGGTTTCATTTTCATTAAAAGATTTGGTAAATAAATTTGAGTTCTTTAAAGGGGTAAAATAGATATTTTTTTTAAATACCAACATGGATCATTTAAGTGCATCGAACCGCTTTCGATCATTATAAGGCTCCGCATTCCATATTTCTTTGCAGTATTCCTTTATAGTTCGATCACTGGAGAATTTTCCCATTCTCGCGGTATTTAAAATAGATTTTTGCGTCCAACGGGTTTCATGTTTATAAAGGTCTTCAACACTTTTTTGCGTATCGCAATAGTTTTGAAAATCTGCGAAAACCATATAATGATCTCCATGGTTAAGTAAAGATTCGATGATGGGATGAAATAAATGGGGGTGATCAGGTGAAAAATAACCATCCTTGATCATATCTATAGCCATTTTTAACTCAAGATTATTATTGTAATAATCTTTTGGATTATAACCATCCGCACGAAGCTTTTCTACTTCTTTGGCCTTTAAACCGAAAATGAAAATGTTGTCATCTCCTACTTGATCTTTTATTTCAATATTAGCCCCATCAAGAGTTCCAATTGTTAAAGCACCATTAAGAGCCAGTTTCATATTGCCAGTTCCAGATGCTTCCATTCCTGCTGTAGAGATTTGTTCAGAAAGGTCTGCGCCTGGAATTATCATCTCGGCCTTGGACACACTATAATTTGGAATAAAAATTACCTTTAATTTTGAGTTGGTTTGAGGGTCGTTGTTTACTTTTTCAGCAATACTGTTAATTAATTTAATAATCAACTTTGCCATTTCATAACCAGGGGCTGCTTTTCCGGCAATAATAAATGCTCGAGGAAGGTGATCCACATGAGGCATTGATTTGAAGCGGTTATAAAGGTACACAGCATGAAGGGCGAAAAGTAGTTGTCGCTTATATTCATGAATTCGCTTTATCTGAACGTCATAGAGAAAATCCGGATCCAGGCGGATACCTTGGGTGTCTAAAATGAACTGAGCCAAACTTATTTTATTGTCTCTTTTTATCCTTTTCCATCTTTGAATAAAGTTTGGGTCCTCCAAGTGATTTTCCAACTTTTTTAATTGAGATAAATTTGTAATCCATTCATCTCCGATAGTTTCTGAAATAAATTTAGCTAAACCAGGATTACATGATTTCAACCATAACCTTTGAGTTATTCCATTGGTTTTATTCTGAAAACGTCTAGGAAAGACGTTATAGAAATCTTTAAGGACATGATCTTTTAGAATTTGTGAGTGCAATTCAGAAACACCATTTACAGTATGACTTCCCACAATTGCGAGGTTTGCCATTCGAATGGATTTTTGCGGGACTTCTTCCACAATTGATAATCTTTGGACTACCCTGGGATTTTGTGGATACATAGTGGTCACTTTTTCCAAAAACTTGTGGTTGATTTGATAAATGATTTCTAAATGTCTCGGCAAGACATGTTTTAGTAATTCAACCGACCATTTTTCCATGGCTTCGGGTAATACAGTATGGTTTGTGTATCCAAATGTTTTTACAGTAATTTCCCATGCTTCATCCCATGGACGTTTTTCTATGTCGATTAATATTCGCATGAGTTCGGGGATGGCAATGGCAGGGTGAGTGTCATTCAATTGAATGGCAACCTTTTCAGAAAATTTATCGAAGGTTGAGTGTGTAGTTTTATACCTTCGGATAATATCTTGTAATGAAGCCGAAACAAAAAAATATTCCTGCTTTAGGCGTAATTCTTTTCCCTTCATATTTTGATCATTGGGATAAAGAACTTTTGAAATTGTCTCTGACTCATGTTTTCGACTCACAGCCTGAATATAATCACCTTCGTTAAATGATCCTAAATCAAATTCTCTAGTAGAACGTGCGCCCCACAACCTAAGGTTATTGACGGTTTCATTGTGAAAACCAGGGATAGGGATGTCATAGGCCATTGCGAGGACATCGTCATGCGTATCAACCCATTCCGTAACACTTTCCCCTTCTTTATTGGTGTGATGGATGGTTCTTCCATAGAATTGGACAGGGTAAATATGTTCCGGGCGAGGAATTTCCCAGGGATAGCCTTGGCGTAACCAATCATCGGCAGTTTCTACCTGGTAGCCATTTTTTATATTTTGATAGAAGATTCCAAATTCGTATCTAATACCATAACCATAACCCGCTAACCCCAGGGTGGCCATTGAGTCTAGAAAACATGCTGCTAATCTCCCCAAACCACCGTTTCCCAGACCAGCTTCAATATCAATCTGCTCAATTTCTTCTAAGCTAATCCCCAATTCTCTAATTGCTTTGCAGCATTCATCTTTAAAATCCAAGTTTACTAGATAGTTACTTAAAGCTCGACCTACCAAAAATTCCATTGATAGGTAATAGATTCTTTTGGGATCTTTTTCATAATAGGCGTCTTGAGTTTTGATCCATCGTTCAACTAAACGATCTCGGACCGTAAGGGCGATGCTATTATATTTATCAAGCAGGGTGGCTTTTTCCCAATCTTTTGCATTAGAATATTTTAAATGGAAATTGATGGATTCCTTTAAATCCTCAATGCTTGTTCCTTGATAATGGCTGTCAAATAACTCGCTTTTGCGTAAATCTAGCATAATTTTTTCACCAGTTTAATTTTGTGTTTACTTGGAGTCCGAATATTAATCGAATATAATAAGAACTTTATTAGGTTTTATTTATTAATAGTTTATCCGAGGAAACTCGATTTTTAAAATGGAATCTGAAGTAAAAAGAAAATTGAATAATATTGGCCTTTCGGAAGATACCCTAGAGTACTTTTTAGGTTTTTTCAATAAATATAAAAAAGGTTCCGCAAAAGTAAAAGAATGGCAATCCATTAACTCCCCAACCTTGGAAAAATTACCTAAATACGAGTCCTTAAGTATTCCTCAGGACATTGAATGTAAAAATATTTTAGAACAATTGGCTGTTTGTAAATTGAACGGTGGGTTAGGGACAAGTATGGGTTGTTCTGGACCAAAGTCATTAATCAAGGTTCGAGACAATAAATCATTTCTGGATTTGATCTTTGACCAGTTGACTCACTTGAATAAGGAATTCGGAGTGAATGTTCCTTTGTATTTAATGAACAGTTTTTACACGCATCCGGAGATTGAGGATTACTTAAAAAATAAAGATTTGCCAGTTTCAATTATTTCTTTTTTACAAAGTAAATTCCCAAGACTCGATAAAGAGTCAGGAGAGCCATTAGCTTTTAATAAAAATAGCCCTGAAGCTTGGTATCCGCCAGGACATGGAGATATTTTTCATTGCCTTCAAAATCAAGGTTTGTTGAATGAAATGCTGGAAAAGGGAATAAAAGTTCTCTTTGTTTCTAATGCAGATAATTTGGGGGCCGAGGTTGATTTAAAAATATTAAACACAGTAATAAAAAACAAGATTCCATTTGTATTGGAAATGACTCCAAAAACGCCTTTGGATGTTAAGGGAGGAACTCTTTATGAATCCAATAATAATTTACATCTTTTAGAGGTTGCCCAGGTACCTAAAGAATATTTATCTGAATTTTGTGGAATCGAAAAATTTAAAGTTTTTAATACCAATAATGTTTGGATTCATTTGGAATGTTTACAAGAGCGGCTTGAAAAAGGTCCATTAGATTTAAATTTAATCATTAATGAAAAAAGAGTTGAAGATCTTCCAGTCATTCAGTTAGAGACTGCCATAGGTTCTGCAATTGATAATTTTTCAGAAAGTATTGGATTGATTGTAAACAGGAATCGATTTTTACCGGTTAAAAACACAAGCGATTTGATGTTGATACAATCCGATCTTTTCAATTTAAATAAGGGGAAATTAACTCGTAATTCAAAAAGAAAAATTTCCAACCTTCCCATTATTAAATGGGGAAAACAATTTTCACAATTTGAAGATTATAAAACCCGTGTGCCTGAAGTTCCCAAATTATTAAATTTGGATTTCTTAGAAATAGAAGGAGATGTTTCTTTTAAAGGTGAAATCACATTTTCAGGCCAAGTGGTCATAAAAAATAAAAACGGACCAATTTCCTTTCCTTCTGGGACAATTTTAAATAATCAGACTATTCAAAAATAGTCATTATTTATGTTAGCTTTAATTTGTTGTCCTTTCCAAACCAATTTAATTCCGGTAGGAAAAATAATTTTTAAAGTGTACAATTTTCTTTGTTTAAAATTGAATAGCGCGTTTTTTGAACATAATTCTTTCTTACAATATTAACTTTAATATGAAAAAATTATTTTTTTTATTAGTTTGTACAGTAATGATTTTTGGCAATTCCTGGTCCGTCCTAGCTGAAAATAAAGTTGATTCTGCCAGTAAGGTTGTATTGCAAAAAAAGCTAACCCCAAAGCAAAAGATACAAGTTAATAATGAATATATGCAAGACGTAGTTAAATTTAGAAAGTTACATGTTGAGAATTTAGTAAAATTTCAAACAGAAGCAAATAAAAAATTGTCAGATTTAGCAAAAGAAAGATCTGAAAAACACAAAAATATATTATTCGAGAGTACCAAAAAATTTCGTGAAATTTATTCTTCAGAAAAAACGATTGCAAAAAGAAAAAAGAAAATTAAAAAATTGGAAAAGGAAAAAAAGAGAAAAATTGCCGAATTGAACCAATGGTATAAAGCGGAACAACAAAAGATTCAACAGGAGCGAGAGGAACTTAAAAAAGCGGAGTATTTACGCCATGAAGCTAAAAAGAAAGAATTGAAATTAAATAGAGACTATAAATTAACCGGGAAAAGACACGTATTATCTCCTTCTGAATCTAAAACCCCTCATTCCGGAGATGCTCCGAAAGTAGAAACACAAACCTTGCCTGCAATTACCGGAAGCGGTTCCTCCAAGCCCATCTCTCAAAAAGGATTAACAACTCCCCCAAAAGAAGTGCTCCCGGATATTTGGTTAAAAAGTCTTTCTTATAAAGTAGGAGATCACGCCAATGGCCTAATGACATTGCCTGATAAAGTACCACCTCTTGCGACTGCCAGTGTTATAAAAACTAGAGAATGTACTATTAGAAAATTATTTTATTTTGTTTTTCAATTCCAAAGCACGAATAATTCAAATACGGATCGTTTGAATTTTCAAATTCGAGCGACCCTGGACCAGCGAGAAGTCGTTTCAATTTCACAGTCACATGATCCCGGTTGGTCCGGTCAAACCATTGCAAAATCCATAGAACTGGGGATTGGCGAGCATATTTTATCTGTAATGTTTGATAGTTCTAATAGTGTGTTAGAAAATAATGAAAATAATAATCGATTATTTGCGAGAGTTAACGTGGTTCCTTATAGAGGCATTGATCTCGATTGTACCTCGAGTTCGAATGTTCCCGGAGTAGCTTCCCATCCCCCAGCAAGTGGAAAAGCTGCTGATTTGGGTGGCCAGGACAAGGCATTAAAAACTCCTGATAGAAAAATAATGGATCAAATTCTTACCCAAGCGGACTTGGTGGTGGATTTGCCTCAACCCATGGCACCCGAAATTATCATAACTAATAAAGGTAAAAGCGATACAATTGTTGAAGCTCCTCTTCAGTTGACTTGTCAAAAAACCGATGGAGGTGAGTGTCCATCCAACCTATTAGCTGAAATAAGAAATCCCATAATGATCCCTCCTTTAAGGATTGATCAAGAGCATCGGGTTTCTCTTGAAAGTTGGCCCTCAACCTGGAAATGGGCGAGGGGATCTTATTTATTTACCGCCAAATTAAATGAAGACAAATCAGTTCCTGAGTCTCCCGCAAACAATACCGCAACATCCGCTAAAGAATGGAACCCTACGGTACCAGAAATTGCTGAACGTTGTATGGGATGCCACAAAATGGATAATACTGGGTCTGCCCCTTCTCCTGATGAGTTAGTAATAATTGAGGTCGAAAAAGGATTTGAACGAATGCTGGATACGGCTTTGGGTGGAGCCCGGGGAATGCCGGACAGAGGTGGAATTGATTGGTTAACCGATGAAGAAGTGGAAGAAGTGGCTCGTTATTTAATTAACCTGGGAAATCCAGCAGCCTTTAAATCGAATAAAGGAGTGCCGGAGGGTGTTATCGGTTCAAAGGGAGATATCTTGAGCTCTGATAAAGCGTATGCGACCCAACAATCAAAAATCCCATTTGAAAAAAAACCATCCACTCCTCATTTGCCAACGACTTTGCCTGGAACAAATGACAATTCAAATTCGGAATCCAGCCAAAATATGTCTTCATCAAATACAACGGCACCTTCGGGGACTACTAATCCTGTTCCTTCCGGCCCTGGAAGAGACTTTGGTGGAACCGTTCCAGGGGCATCAACAGCCAAAGGAACCTCCGGGCTTCGTGAAAGGGGTTCTGCCATTTATCGTAGGCATGTTAGTGAATATAATGAACTCCTTGAGAACATTGATAAGGCTAAACGGGAACGAGAGCGGCGAGAACGTATGGTTCCATCAAGCACCTCCTATGGAACCTATGGATTGGACTGTGACGATAATAACCCTGCGGTTCATCCTAATGCTGCAGAAATACCTTGTGATACGATCGACAATAATTGCGATGGAACGGTAAATGAAGGAGCTCCTGAGCAGTATTTAGACGCTGATGAAGATGGATGGGGAGACGGCAATAGGCCTAAGGTCTATCACTGTGCAGCAATTGGTTATTCGGCGCGAAAAGGGGATTGCGATGATAGTAATTTTGATATTCGACCGGATGCCCCAGAAATTTCTGGAAACCAAGTAGATGAAAATTGTAACGGAAGCCTGGAAAATTAATTCATGACTTTTAATCAAAATATAAAGCCAATTCTAATAATTTTTATTTTATTAAATGTATTTTCATTGTCTCTGGTTTCTTTTGCGGAATCGGGATGTCGTAGGGACAGTCACTGTGATGATGGATTATGGTGTAATGGAGTTGAAAGATGTGAGGGTGTGAAAATTGATTCCGAACGTAGAGAGGTAATTGAGGGTCATTGCGTACGAGGGGCTTCTCCCTGTTTAATTTACGGTAGAGAAAGGGTTTGTAGTGAAAAGGAGAAACGCTGTGTTTCTGCCTATGGGGAAGCTTGTGAAGTTCCAGATAAGGATGGAGACGGGGTTAATGATGTAAATTGTGGAGGCGCTGATTGTGATGATCAAGACAGGAACAGATATCCTGGAAATACAGAAGTCTGTAACAATCACGATGAGGATTGCAATCCTGATACCTTAGGTGATGATAAGGATGGGGACGGATTTGTGAGTAGTCACTGCACCAATTAAAATTAGCCCTTTTCTTTAAAAGTTAGTCTTGGTTTTTTTTTGTTTATTAGAGGACCTGACTTTCCACCAAAGAGTAATTAAGCTTAATATTACCAAAATACCCAAAGCTAGTTTAAATTTTGGTCCTCCAATGTCTAGTAAAGAATTTCCAAAAAACCCAAAAGCAAATGCACGTGGAATCATTCCTAACAAATGAGATAAAATATAATGGGAGTATTTCATCGGTGATAAGCCTGCTCCATAGTTAATTACCGTTACAGGCATTATGGGTAATAAACTTAAAATAAAAACCGCAGAAAAGGTGAACCGTGTATTTTCTAACACCTCTTTTCCAACTTTGAGTTTATTGATTACATATTCATGTCCCATTTTACGCGCAATCCAAAATCCTAAACTTCCACCTATTGCAACTCCAACGGAAGCATAAGTAGGACCCAAGATTGGTCCATAAGCTAAGCCACCTCCAATAAATAAAGCTATAGAAGGGATTAAAAAGAGAGGTCTAATTGAAAAAATGAAAACGTATAAGATGGGACCAAGAATTCCCAAATCTAGTATAAGTTGTTTAAAGTTTTCAGGGGTTAAATGAAAACCTTTTCGAATAGTAAAAAAACCTATTAAAAATCCAAAAAAAATTAATGTAAGAAAACGAATGAATCGAGACTTGGGGTTTGCTTCTGATTTTAATGAATTAATTGACGAGAAAGATAATTTGGACATAAAAGAAAAAAAATGAATTTATTTATATAACTTATTGAATTAAAAAATTTTATTTAGTTTGGTTGTTATAAGTATGCTAAATCATTTCCTTACTCTGGAGTAGGAAAAACACCTTAAAGTTTATAGGAAAAAAATCAAAATTGAGCCGTAAATTCCTAAAAAACTGTTGACTTCAATAGATCATTAAGTATACTGGCTCGTATTCAGAATGGGGTTAATTTATAACCGTAAGTTCTGTATTTTTAGTACCTTTTCTTACTTAATAATAAGTTGGTCTTAGGCTTTTTGTTTTAGTCTGAGTTTTAATATAGGTTTAGCTTTTTTAATTTAGATCTTATTTTACCGGGTCTAATTAAAGATGTTAATCCTAAAGAAAATTAGGGGAAATTACTTTATTATTAATTTTGGGTAAGGGAGGAAAACAATGAGAAAACTCACCCTCATCGCTTTCGTTTCAATTTTGGCTCTCTATTTCGCTTCTCCCGCATTTGCAGCGACCATTAAGCCTGGTGGAAAAACATCTTGCACAGACGCAGGATCGATTACATTAGAAGCTTCTGGAAATTCTTCTGCGGGTGATCGTGGAAATGCAAATGCCGTAGTATGGAAATCTTCCAATGCAACGACAGTTCCAATTACCTTAGGACCTACGGACCATCAAGGTTTTGAAGGTGCTCGTAAAGTTGGAATGCCAAACAAGCACAGCATGGGTCGGAATAAGGTTGTCCTGACCAAGCAAACTGAATTCAGCCGTGGAGATTCTATCGGTGATATCAGTGGTGAAGTAAGAATCACTAATACTGGTACGATCGATATTAATGTAACCTGCGGTTAATTCGCGAACAGAATAAAAGGAAAAAGCCAGTCCATTTTGGGCTGGCTTTTTTCATTGGTTAAATGGAAAAATAAATTAATATTCCTGCCGCTAATATTAAACGATAAATAATAAACGGAAACAAACCGTATCTGGAAACAATATTCATTAGAAGTTTAATGGCAAAATAGCCTGAAATAAAAGCTGTGAAAAAGCCTACTCCTAACTGTAATGATGAAAAATGTAATTCTTCTGATGATTTTGTAAAAACTGAAACTGATTTTAGAAGTCCTGCCGCTAAAATAACTGGAGTTCCCAATAAAAAGGAAAATCTTGCTGCAGTCACTTGATTTAATCCCTTAAAAAGTCCCGCTGCAATAGTAATTCCAGAACGGGAAGTTCCTGGTAATAATGCTATGGCCTGAGCGCAACCAATAAAAAAGACTTTTCCTAATGTTAATTGATCAATATTTTCTTTTGAGTTCTGGTTTTTTTGAAAAGTCCGGTCGGCTGCAAAAAATACAATAGACCAAAAAATTAAATTACAAGCAACAAATGTGGTACTTCTCAGGTTTTCTTCAATCCAGTCCTCGAAAGCCAACCCAACCACACCCGCAGGAAGGGTGGCGATGACAATACTCCATGCCAGTTTTCGATAAGGATCATTTTTATCGCTCGAAAAAATTCCCTTGAACAATTTGAGGAGATCATCTTTAAAATATAAGAAAATTGCCAAAAGAGTTGCAAGATGAAGAATAGCATCCATAGCTAGGCCCTGGTCTTTAAAACCAAACACATGAGGTGCTAATATTAAATGACCAGAACTGGATACTGGTAAAAACTCAGTCAAGCCTTGTAACAGCCCTAAGATTATGGCTTGTAAAAAATCCATAAATCCTTTGATCCTAAAAAAAGAATTCCACCCTGAAGACGGATATTAAAGGTTTAAGAAAAGGGAATATCCTGGAAAACCATGCGAGGTAAAAATTAAAAAATTGGATAAAAAAAGGAAAGTATCTCCTTGCATTTTATAATCCTAACAGAAATCCATTTTCAATTCAAAATACCCAATTCAATTAATAACAAATATGGAATGAGCTATTAAATTAACCCTTGGAAAGGAATAAATACTGGACCGATTTAAGCAATTGCTGAGGTAAAGCATTTATGCTATGTTTACTCAATTGTAGGGCGTCAGGTTTTAAAATTTTTGATTTTGACCCAGCCGAATTTTCTTCAAATCCTAAAGATAAACTGTTTTCTTCTCGGATAAACCCTTTAAACTGCAGATTAAGGGATTTTTTTAACTTTATCAAAATTTTAGATAAATTTATTTACTATTATGAAAGAGTTTTCCAGGATCAATAGACTTCCACCATACGTATTTAACATCGTTACTGAGTTAAAACTTCAAGCCCGAAGACGTGGTGAGGACATTATCGATTTTGGAATGGGTAACCCAGACCAACCCACTCCTAAACATATTGTTGAAAAGTTATGTGAGTCTGCCCTCAAAGAACATAACCACCGATATTCGCAGTCGATGGGGATACCAAAACTTAGACTGGCTATTACCAATTGGTATAAAAGAAATTTTAATGTAGATTTGGACCCCGATAAAGAGGCTATTGCTACCATAGGATCCAAAGAGGGAATTTCCCACCTGGCATTGGCCATAACAAGTCCAGGCGATTCTGTAATGGTCCCCACCCCTACATATCCTATTCATACTTATGCATTTATTTTGTCAAATGGAGATGTCATTGGGGTGCCAATGAATAAAGATACTGATTTTTTTGAAGCCCTTTTAAGTGCTTATAAGCAAAATTGGCCTAGACCTAAAGCACTAATTTTAAATTTTCCACACAACCCGACGACTCAAGTAGTCGAAATTGAATTTTTTGAAAAGGTGGTAGCCTTTGCAAAAGAACATGATCTCATAGTCATCCATGATTTTGCTTATGCCGATTTGGTTTTTGACGGGTATAGAGCTCCAAGTTTTTTGGAGGTCCCTGGAGCTAAAGAGGTGGGGGTAGAATGTTTTACCTTATCTAAAAGTTATAATATGCCGGGTTGGCGGGTAGGATTTATGGTAGGAAATCATGATATTATTCATGCATTGGCAAGGATCAAAAGCTATCAAGATTATGGAATGTTCCAACCCATTCAGATTGCAGCCATAATCGCACTAAACGGGCCACGGGATTGTGTAGATGAAATCCGAGATACTTACAAAAACCGAAGAGATGTTCTTTGCGAAGGATTAAATCGAATAGGTTGGAGGGTTGAAAAGCCGAAAGCCACAATGTTTGTATGGGCTGAAATTCCTGATCAATATAAATCAATAGGTTCCTTAGAATTTTGTAAGCTCCTTCTAGATAAATCCAAAGTTGCAGTTTCTCCTGGAATTGGTTTTGGTGAAGGTGGAGATCATTTTGTCCGTTTTTCTTTGGTTGAAAATGAACACAGAACACGGCAGGCGGTAAGAGGAATCCGAGAAATTTTTTAATTTGAAATTTTTGAACGACTTATGAAATCGATAAATGTAGGATTGATAGGGTTTGGAACCATAGGTTCTGGAATGGCCAAAATTTTTCAAGATAACCAAAAAATAATATCAGACCGTTTGGGGGCGAATCTTTATCTTAAAAAAATAGCCGATTTAGATATTACGAGTGATAGAGGAGTTGATGTACCAAAAGAAATTTTAACTACAAATGCAGAAGATGTATTAGAAAGTCCAGACATTGATATCGTTGTAGAATTAATTGGCGGATATGAGCCGGCCCGTTCATTTGTTTTGAAAGCAATAGAAAATGGAAAGCATATTGTTACTGCTAATAAAGCTTTGCTTGCCAAATTTGGAGATGAAATTTTTAATTCTGCGCAAGCCAAGGGAGTAGGTGTTGGGTTTGAGGCTTCTGTGGGTGGTGCTATACCCATAATAAGGTCAATTCGCGAAGCATTTGCTGCAAATAATATATATGCCATTGAAGGAATTGTTAATGGCACTGCAAATTATATTCTTTCTAAAATGTCAGATGGTAATCATGCTTTTGAAGAGGTTTTAAAGGAAGCTCAAGAGAAAGGATTTGCAGAAGTAGACCCAACGTTTGATATTGAAGGAATTGATTCGGCTCATAAGATTGCTGTGTTAACACGTTTAGCTTATGGGGCGCCTGTGGATTTAGAAGAAATATATATACAAGGAATCACTCATATTACATCTGAAGATATCAAATGTGCGCATGAATTTGGATTCCGAATTAAATTGTTAGCTATTTCAAAATTTGATGGCAATGCCATTGATGTCCGTGTTCATCCTGCAATGATCCCAGAAGGCAAGCCATTGGCAAATGTGAATGGAGTATTAAATGCTGTAATGGTTCGTGACGACTTGATGGAAGAAAATATTCTGGTGGGACATGGTGCTGGATCTTTGCCTACTGGAAGTGCTGTTGTGGGTGATGTTGTTGAAATAGCCCGAAACATTATTTGTGGAGCCAAAAATAGAGTCCCTCCTCAATCCTATCTAGCTGCAAGCATTAAAAATATTCCAATAAAAAATATTGAAGAAATAGAAAGTGAATATTTTTTAAGATTTTCCGTATTAGATAAACCCGGGATTTTATCTAAGATATCGGGAATTTTGGGGAATAATAATATAAGTATTGAATCAATGATTCAAAGAGGAAGAGACGACAATGGAAATGGAGTTCCTGTAGTAATGATGACACATCAAGCGCAAGAAAAAAATATTCAAGCAGCTTTAAGAGAAATTGATGAATTAAAAGATGTTTGCGGAAAATCAGTTTTAATCAGAGTGGAAAAATGAGTTTAGATTTCAAGGCATGGTTTCAGTGTATTAATGGTTGTAGTGGGCGCCATCCACTTAATGAAGTTATCTATAGGTGTCCTGACTGTGGAGATTTGTTAGAAGTAGTTCATGATATGGAAGAATTAAAAAAACGTTCTTCCGAAGAATGGAAAACGATTTTTGATGCCCGCTATCGGAAACATGAATGGCCTTATGGAAGTTCTGTTTGGGGGAAAAAAGAATTGGTCTGCCCCCAGGTTGAAAATGAGAATATTGTTTCTACTTATGAAGGTGGAAGTAATTTATTTTGGGCGGAACGTTTAGGGACTCAATTAGGATTGGATGATCTTTGGATTAAACAGTGCGGGATGGCTCATACCGGATCTTTTAAAGATTTGGGAATGACCGTATTGGTTTCTATGGTCAATCAGATGAGAAAAGAGGGTAAAAAGATTAGAGCAGTGGCTTGTGCATCTACTGGTGATACTTCTGCTGCTTTGGCGGCCTATTGCGCGGTTGCTGATATCCCTGCAATTGTTTTTTTGCCAAAAAATAAAGTATCTGTTACTCAATTAATACAGCCAATTGCTAATGGGGTTTTAACTTTGTCTATTGATACGGACTTCGATGGTTGTATGCGTTTGGTTCAGGAAATTTGCCAAGATCAGGATATTTATCTGGCTAATTCGATGAATTCTCTGAGAATTGAAGGACAGAAAACGATTAGTTTTGAAATCATACAACAATTTGATGGAAAGGTTCCTGATTTTGTAATTGTACCTGGGGGAAACCTGGGAAATGTCAGTGCCATTGGTAAAGGTTTTAGAATGTTGTATGAATTGGGAATAATAAAATCACTTCCTAGGTTGGTATGTGCGCAAGCAGAAAGAGCAAACCCACTTTATCGAAGCTATAAAAAGAATTTTAAATCTTTTAAACCTATTCGAGCAAAAAAAACTTTAGCAAGTGCCATTCAAATTGGTTCTCCGGTAAGTGTAAAAAAAGCGATTAAGGCCCTAAAGGAATTTGACGGAATCGTTGGGGAGGCTACAGAAAATGAATTAGCCAATGCTGCGGCGCGGGCCAATAGAACGGGCTTGTTATGTTGTCCGCATACAGGCGTTGCGTTAGGTGTTTTGGAGAAATTGGTTAAGCAGGGGGTGATTAAAAAGCAAAATAGTGTAGTAGTGATTTCTACAGCCAACGGGCTTAAGTTTACAGATTTTCTTCTAAAGTACCATGAAAATAAATTGAAAAATATTGATGCAGAATATTTGTTTAAATCAGTGGACCTTCCAGCTGATAGCAAGGTTGTTCGTAATACTATTATGGATAAACTGGAAAGTAAAATTTAGAAATTTTTTATTAATTAGAAGGGGTCCCTTTGAATCTTTTTTTCCTCTTAATCCATCTTAATTATTCAGATTAATTTGATGAGTAAATTTCATATTTTATGTAAATAGAAAGGTGTTTCTTAATGGCAGACAATGTTAAAAAATTGGTAATCATTGGATCTGGGCCTGCAGGTCATACTGCGGCTATTTATGCTGCAAGAGCCAATTTGGAACCCTTTATGTTTGAAGGTTTTGTTTTGGGTGGGTCTGCTGGTGGTCAACTCACGACGACTACTGATGTTGAGAACTATCCTGGATTTCCTGAGGGTGTCAGTGGTCCTGAATTGATGCAATTATTTCGCAAACAAGCAGAACGATTTGGTACTCAAATGGTTCAAGAGGATGTTCATGAAGTAGATTTTAAAAAACGTCCCTTTCGAATTAAAGGTGATAAAACTGAGGTTTATGGCGAATCAATAATTATAGCCACAGGTGCTACTGCAAGACGAATGGGAGTTCCCAGTGAAGAAAAGCTCTGGAATAATGGAATGTCTGCCTGTGCGGTTTGTGATGGAGCATTACCCTTTTTTCGAAATCAACCTTTGATGGTAATTGGAGGTGGAGACACCGCTGTGGAAGAAGCTTCTTATCTCTCTAAATTTGGGACAGTGGTTTATTTGGTTCACCGGCGAGATGAATTGCGAGCATCCAAAATTATGCAACAACGTGCTTTTGATAATAAAAAAATAGAAATTCTCTGGGATTCTATTTTAGAGGATGCCATAGGGGACGAATTTGTTACCGGAGCTCGAATTAAAAATATCAAATCAAATGAATCTAACGAAATTAATGTTGCCGGTATTTTTTATGCTATTGGTCACACTCCTAACACCCAACCTTTCAAAGACCAAATAGATTTAGATGATAATGGATATATTATTGTAAAACCGGGTACACAAGAAACTAATGTTGAAGGCATTTTTGCGGCCGGAGATGTTCATGATCATAAATATAGGCAGGCCGTAACAGCTGCCGGGACCGGATGTGCCGCTGCTTTAGAAGCAGAACGTTGGTTAAGTGAAAAAGGTTTAGCTTGATTTATCCCTTCCTTCCTTTTTTTCTAAAAATAATTTTTCCCTTGCCTTGACTCAGGCCTATTCAAGTTTTATCTAATTTAGGTGTAAATGAAACTTTGATTTGGGGGAATTATTATGAGATTTGATCGTCTTACCATAAAACTTCAAGAAGCATTGGCAGCAGCTCAATCATTTTGTGAAGAAAAAAACCATCAAGGTATGGAGTGCGATCATCTTCTTTTTTCTTTAATTAAAGATGGGGAAGGGATTGTTCCTGCTCTAATAAAAAAAGTAGGTTCTGATCCAAATCTCATAATAAACGATCTAAAAGAAAAAATAGAGACCTTTCCAAAAGTCGAAAGTAGTAATTTCCAAGTTCATATTTCAAGTGAATTAAAAAAAGTAATAGATCTTGCTTTTAAGGAAGCTCAACAAATTAAAGATGAATTTGTTAATGGTGAACACATTCTTTTAGCCATTTCTCAGGATCAAAATACGTCAGCAGGAAAAATTTTAAAGTCTTATAACATTAAGCGTGAAAATTTGTTGAAAGCACTGGTGGCGGTTAGAGGCAGTCAAAGAGTGACAGACCAAAATCCAGAAAGTAAATATCAAGTCCTGGATAAATATTGTATTGACGTTACCGAAAAAGCCAGGTCTGGAAAAATAGATCCTGTTATTGGTCGAGACACTGAGATTCGTAGAGTCATTCAAGTATTATCCCGGCGGACAAAAAATAATCCGGTTTTAATTGGTGAGCCCGGTGTGGGTAAAACAGCTATTGTTGAAGGTTTGGCCCAGCGAATGGTTCATGGTGACGTTCCTGAAGGATTGAAAGATAAAAGCATAATTGCTTTAGATTTGGCGGCTTTGGTTGCTGGAACGAAATATAGAGGTGAATTTGAAGATAGATTGAAAGCGGTATTAAAAGAAATAAACCGCAGCGAAGGGAAATTTATTCTTTTCATTGATGAATTACATACGTTGGTTGGGGCAGGCTCAACAGAGGGATCTATGGATGCCTCAAATATGTTAAAACCGGCTTTGGCAAGGGGTGAATTGCATTGTGTGGGTGCTACCACTTTGAATGAGTACCGAAAATACGTTGAAAAAGATGCTGCACTAGAACGTCGATTTCAGCCTGTGCGTGTGGGGGAACCTACAGTGGAAGATACAGTGTCAATTCTTCGAGGTTTAAAAGAGAAATATGAAATTCATCATGGGGTTCGAATTCAGGATGCGGCAATTCTAGCTGCAGCTAAACTTTCCAGTCGATATATATCTGATAGGTTTTTACCTGACAAAGCCATTGATCTAATCGATGAGGCGGCCTCAAGTTTACGAATGCAAATCGATTCACTTCCAGCAGAAATTGACGAATACCAAAGAAAAATTACCCAACTTGAAATTGAGCGTGAAGCGCTTAAGAGAGAATCTGATAAAGAATCACAAATACGTCTTTCTAATATTGATAAGGAAATACTAGAATTAAAATCTTCCTGTGATTCAATGAAGAGCCAATGGGAAAACGAGAAAAAGGTAATCTCTGAAAAACGTAGTTTAAAAGAAAAAATTGAGCAGGCCCGTCGAGAATCAGTTAAGGCAGAGAGGGAAGGGCAATTAGAGCAAGCTGCAGAGTTAAAGTATGGAACTCTTCCGCGTTTAACTCAAGAATTGGAAGATTTACAAAAGCATCTGACTAAAGTGCAGACCCATAAAAAAATGCTAAATGAGGAAGTGGGTGAGGAAGAAATCTCAACCATTTTGTCACGATGGACTGGAATCCCTGTAGAGAAAATGCTTCAGTCTGAGAAGAAGCGGTTAGTATCCATGGAAGAAAAAATTAAAGAACAGGTAGTGGGTCAGGATGAAGCGGTTGAATTGGTATCCAATGCGATTCGAAGGGCACGCGCTGGTCTGCAAGATCCAAATCGTCCAATAGGAAGTTTTTTATTTCTTGGTCCTACAGGAGTGGGTAAAACGCAATTAGCTCGTTCATTAGCCGAGTTTCTTTTTGATGATACACAAGCCATGGTGAGACTCGATATGTCAGAGTTTATGGAGAAGCACTCTGTGGCACGTTTAATTGGCGCTCCCCCAGGTTATGTGGGATATGAGGAGGGTGGATATTTAACCGAGCATATTCGCCGTCGCCCATATTCTGTAATCCTGTTTGACGAAATTGAAAAAGCTCACGGAGATGTATTCAATTTATTTTTGCAAATTTTGGATGAAGGTCGATTGACGGACGGACATGGTAAAACGGTAGATTTTAAAAACACCGTAATATTAATGACTTCTAATATTGCGGGTAAATTGATTCAGGAAGCTGGTCTTCAAATTAGTGAATTAACCAATGCTGATGAAGAAATGATGGATCAAAATTACGATCGAATTCAAGAAGCAGTGCGCCAAGAACTCCGAAATCATTTTCGACCAGAATTTTTGAATCGTATAGATGATGTAATTATTTTTAGAAGTTTAACCAAAATCCAAATTAAGGAAATTGTAGATATTCAATTAAGAGATTTGAGGAATCGCCTTGCAGAGAGACGGATGACGTTAGAATTGGAGGATGAAGTTAAAGATTTGTTGGCAGAAAAGGGCTTTGATCCTGTTTTTGGAGCACGTCCATTAAAACGGGCAATTCAAAAGTATTTACAAGATCCTCTTTCAATGAAAATTTTGGAAGATGAATTTGTGGATGGCGAACATATTAAAGTGAAAAAAATTGATAATAAAATAGAGTTTATAAAGAGCACATAAATCGGGTTTTAAGTGTTCCGACTGGACAGGAAGAGATTTAACGCAGTCTCTTCCTGTTTTTTTGTTCATCAATAGGGAGAGAGTTTAATTAAATAATAACTCTTAAAAAATCTTACCTTAATTCGTTTAATTCTTCATTTCCGTTCCACCCATCTTCGTTAATATCTTTCCTGGAAAGATCCCAAAAACCATCTTCGTTAAGATCTAAAGCATAAATTAAGGGATGTCGAGTGGCTATATAATAATGGTTTGCGGCTCCATAATTTACTTTGAATACAGGAGTTCCCGGATAATTGTGCGCAACTGTTATTAAATTATCTTTTGAGAAAAAATGACAACGAACAATTCGAACCGTAAAAAAATCTGGTTTGCCATTGTGGTTTAAGTCATAACCTATTGTTAGCATACCATTTGATTCTGTATACCAACTAAAGTGAGTACTTATTTCGGGCTCTGGATGAAATTGATTTTTAGTTGCATTTGCAAATTGTGGAATGCCAAAGATGACAAAAATTAGTAAAACATAAAAAATAAATTGGCGCATTATCTCATTCCTTTTTGGAATATATTTATAAACCGTTCGGAGTGAGAAATATAAATGCGGGTGCTAACTCCTAAAACGGGAGATACGCGATACTTCGTCTTTAGAAGCAATATTTATTCCATTTGGAATTTTAATTGGAAATTTTTGAGTAAATTGTTTTGCAAAAGTGAAGGAAGTATCAAAAGTAGGGGAAAACCAATGATTTTAAGAAAATAAAAATTTTGTTTTGAGGTTTATTTATATTTGATGATTTTCAGAGGTTAAAAATAAAAAACAATTTTAATTATTGGGAGGAATTTCCATTAAACGTTGATAAATGGGGAAATATAAAGCTTTTTTGATTGGAAGTTTTTCCCCTCGCAAACGAATCATAGTCTCATATTGTTCCAATTGAGAACGGTGTCGTTGACATTCTCGGTCTAAAAAAATCTCTATATCCGTGCCCATGTGCTCCCCAGTTTTAAAGTCAATGATCCACCGAACATTATTTTCATCAATAAAGGTACGGTCAATAATTTTGTTTGTGAACACGTTATTTTTATAAAAACTCAATGCATACTCAGAGTGACTGTCTTTATGTTTTTTGAAAATCCATTTTGCCTTTTCATCCATCAAAGAAGACTCTATTGCACGTTTTCCTTTTCGTGCCCAAATTATTGCTTCTTGAGAAGACAACCCTTCTCCCTGGAGGGCAATGGCAATTTTATGTTCAATATCATTTAAATTTGATTTTTCCCATATATCTAATCCCATTTCACCCATTTCCTTAAAGCAACGATGCAAAATAATTCCCAAACATCGTGATTGATGACCGACCCATTCATATATAGGTTGTTTTTCTATATCATTCGATGGATTGTCCAGTACTAATTCACTGGAAAAATCTGTTTTTATTTCTTCGAAAGGATTCGGTAGGTTAAATGTGATTGGAAGGCGCCTAAAAGAAATACTTTTTTCCTTTGGATTAAAAGAAACTTCATCTATAGAAGAAAATGGTGTGTTTACTTTCCAGGAATCTGAAATAAAAGGCCAAAGATGGCTTATTAAGGAACCCGATGCAGGTTTGCATGTTCCATCTTTGTTCATATTAATGTATCCAAATAAATAAAGGTATTTTCTGGCACGAGTTGTTGCCACGTAAAGAAGGCGTTTTGTTTCATGATAATTTCTATCATTATTAAGTTGATTTAAATAATTATAAATTGATGATTCTTTTTCACCCGCCTCGTGAATAGGGGCCAATAGAAGGTGATCTCCATGAGTTAACCAATGTAGAAGTCGTTTTTCTTCTTTTCTAGGCTGTTTTCCCAGACCCGGTAAAATTACATGATCAAACTCCAATCCTTTGGCTTTATGCATGGTCATGATTTTTATGGAATTTTCCTCTCCTGTTTTTGGGCTTGCAAACAAATTCTCTAGTTTTGGCTCAAAATTAAAAAGCCCATTCAAGCCTTCATTCAAAAGAGTTTCATCCACTTTGTCAAAAAATACATTTACATCATCAATTGTATTGGAGGGAATGCAAGAAGGTCCACCCAAAGCAATCCACGTACCCTCGAGAATATCTCTGAAATTCGAATTTTGACAATGATTCTTTACTTTTTGAAATGGTTGGATTAATCGAAGAATGCGTTGCTGTCCGTCTTGACTGAGTTTCGAAAGTATAGAATTAGAATTTAATGCTATCCAAAGTGGAGTGTCTTTGCCATGGTTACAAAGAATCCACAAGTCCTTAAGTGTTAAGCCGCACCAAGGGGCTCTTAAAATTGAAAGCCATGCTAATTTATCCATTGGATCAATTAAAGCTCTAAGTAAAGAAAGTAAATCAATTATTTCTGGACGTTGGGTTAAAGGGTCAATTTCCTCTGCCTGGTAAGGTATTCCGGCTTTTTTTAATTCGGAAACTATATTCAGAAGGTGTGGCCTTGCCCTAACAAGAATGGCAACGGAGTCATTTGGATTTTTCGATTTTATTTTATCTAAAATAGTAATTATTTTAAGAGCTTCTTCATTATTTTGGGTGTCTGTTATTGAGTTGTATATGACAGGCAGGCTTTCTAATTTGGGATTTACAACAGTGGATTTGTTAAAGGCAATTGCACCTCGATCCGGGTCATCTTTATCAGGAAAAATTTTTGAAAAACAATTATTAACCCAATTGACGATTCCTTCCTGAGAACGAAAATTGGAAGTAAGTTGTAAATATTTTAAATTAATATTATTTATTCCATCTTTACGGATTTTTAAAAATAAGCCAACTTCTGCATCACGAAATCTAAAAATAGATTGCATGGGATCTCCCACAATGAATAAAGTTCTCCATTCATCAGGGGTCCACTCCAGAGTTAGTTTTTTCAAGAGCTCTAATTGTTTAAAAGAAGTATCTTGAAATTCATCTACTAAAATATGATGAATCTGCATATCTAATTTTAATAAAAGATCTGTAGGTACTTGATCACTTCCCAAAGCTTTTATTGCCGACAAAGCCAATTCTGAAAAATCTGTTAGACCCTTTTCTTTAAAAACGGTGCGTAATGTATTAGAGAGAATTGGAAACACCTGCCAAATAGTTTCTAAAAATTTCCAATCCAGTAAAGAATATTCAGGATCTGGCAATTGAGTTACTTTAAAAAGATTTTTTTCAAGGTAATGATTTTCTTGAAGGCTTTCCAGAATTCCTTGAAATAGTTCTTTATTCCTTTTAGCAATTGATGAGTTTGTGGATGGGAAACCTGTGTTTTTATTTACACCACCTGGTTTCCTGATTTTGTGGTCACTATTAGTAATAAGTAAATGACCCATGCCTTTCCAAATCTTCAGATTAATTATGGTGGGTTCCGGAAATTCGTTAATATCCTTTAAGTGAGACCTAGGATCATCAGAGTTTTCTAAATTTAAATTATTTCCACAATAAGCAGCTAAAGGTGGCAATTCCTTAACGATATTCTTGGGAAAAGCCAAATAGCATTTTTTTAAGTCTGACTCAATAAGATCTTTTAATAAATTTTCCTGATCAATTTTGTTAGGGGATTCTTGCCAATCTTCAGAAAAATTAATCATCCATTGATCTCTTTTTTGAAGAAGTTGAAAAAATCTTTTGATGAACCCTTCCTTTGAATTATCTAACCGCTTTAAAATAGAGCGTAATTTTTCACCCTCTGGGCTGTTGTTTTCGATTAGTTCTAAAGATTTTCGGGCAGCTTCAAGATAGAGAGATGATGAATCCTCTTGAACAGTTAGGGAACTGCCGATTCCTGTTAATAATGGGATTTGTTTAGTGAGAGATGCACAAAAAGAATCGATTGTTTGAATTCTGAGTCTTGCAGGATTATTTAACAATCCCCATTTCATTTTTTGGTTTTGGTTTAATGCTGACCTGGCAAGTGTCCAGGTTAAACGTTCATGTTCTTTATTAGGCTCATTTGTATCTTTGCCTCGCTCTAACGCGTTAAAAATTCGATTTCGCATTTCAGCTGCTGCTTTTCGGGTAAAGGTCATGGCTAGTATATGTTCTGGCTTTTGAACTTTTGACAATAAACTGAGGTACCTTTGGATTAATAATTCTGTTTTTCCGGATCCTGCAGGGGCCTGAATTAAAAATGAGTTTTCTACCTCCAAAGCTTGCTTTCTTGCAGATAAGTCTTGGATTTCCATCAATGGGTTTCCTCCTCAGAGTCATCTATGTTTCCCAATTCGTTTATTCTGCAAAAAGAACTTAAATGACAGTTTCTACAAGTTTGGTTTAAGTTCCAGGGATCAATTTCATAATTTCCATTAATAAAGTTCTCGGTGAGTTGATTTAGGTTGGCTTCCCAGGTTTTTAAAAGGTTTTCCCAAGTATCATGTCCTATGTGTTTGGTATATTTAAAGGTATCTAATCCTGGTATTAAAGTTTTGGATTTACTTATTCCTAGAAATTTGTTTTTACCTTTATTGACGGTTGCAAAACAAACAGCATCTGGTTTGATCTCCGAGGTCAAGGTATAGAGGGGTATTTGAGGTTCCTGGATTCTTGTATGATACCAATCTGTTTTGGGGTTTCCTGTTTTATAATCAATTAAAATATTTTTACCGGTATCGGTTTGATCTACCCTATCAATTTGTAAATTAAATTCTAAACCCTTTAAATTTATTTTTGTCCTATTCTCTAAATGTTTGGCGGTAAAAGGTTCCCTTTGTAGCTCTAGAATTAACCATTCATCTAAAAGGGAAATTAAACGGTCACGCTCTAATTCAGAAAAAAAAGTTTGATTTGTTAAATGTGTTTTTTCATTAATAGTTTTTTCAACAATTCTTTCTATTTTGGAATTTAAAATATTAGATTGGTTCAATTTATAAAGTGCTTCACTACTTTTAACTTCTCTCCAAAAATTTTCTAATAATTTGTGAACCAGGTTTCCTCTCATTAATGAGTCCGCATCAACCATAGGCATTTCCCTGGAATTAATTTTCAGACGATGGATGGCAAATGCGCGGAAAGGACATTTGGCTTGGTCTTTTAAAATTGAATGGCCTCCCCTTAGATTTTTCTTCTCTTCATCTGAAAGAGGAATATTAGGAATGTCCTTTTCCCAAATTGTTTCATCTTGCTTTATTAATTTATTTATTAATTTGTGAGATTTTAGGGTTTGTGGAAAAGAATTGTTGGTTTCAAGATCAGCAATTAACGGACTAATTCGGAGCTGGGTATCTGCATCCCAAATTGGATAACTGAGAACCACATTGGGGGAAGATTTAAGCAAACGAGTCAACATTTCTTCTGAATATCGTTGTTCTCTTTCCGGTGAAGAATGGGGAAGATCTCGTGATTTTTGCAAGTGAAACGGAATAAACGGATTAGGATAGGGTGTCGTAGGAAGTGTGTCCGCATGAAGTCCCATGACCCATAAATAATCAAAAGTCATTCCAGTTGATTCCAAAATTCCCAATATTTGAATGGATTCTTCAAGTGATTTTGTTTGATAAATTTTTTCTTCAATAATAATTTTTAAAATAGAAACTGCACGGTTTCGTGGTATTTTACTTTCAATAGAATCTAGTGATGAAAGTTCCTCTAAGCAATTTTTCCACGCATCAAGTAGTGCAATATTGTCGAAATTTTCTGAGTTGTCCCCATAGGGCCAGCCTAGACCTTTAAGAAGGTCTGAGAAGTTTTGTGCCCAAACACTTGGTAAATTGAAGCCTTTATTTCCAATCCAGGAAGTTATTGATTCAAATACCTGTTGCGATTTAGATGGGAGTTCAAAGAACTCTTTTTGTAAAGATTTTAATGATATGATTAATCTTCTTTCTTTTCTTAATTTTTTATCAATGTTTACTTTTAAAGTGAATTCATTACTTCCTTTTATATAGGTACTAGTGAGAATCGAATATAAAGAATTAAACGGGATAGTCTCTTGGTCAAGAGAAATTAATAAAACTGCAATTTGAATCATTGGTTCTTTGGATAAAGATGTGCCCAAAGAAATATTGAAGGGCAACTCTCCTTTCTCCCATGGAAAAACCATTTTTGGAAACAGTTCTGAACGAAATTCAACTTTAATGTCTATTTCATATTTGGCCAAATCAGGAACGACAATTCCTATCGTTTTTCCTGGCCTGTATATTGATCGAACCCAACGAGCACATTGATTACATTCCTGTTTTTGGGTATCAAAATTTTGAATTGTTCTTTTTGATAATGGATTTAGATTTGTATTGGCTTTGATTTTTAAGTCTGGTTGGCTGGGATAATAATTTACAATTACATTTTTAGAAATTAGGTAATTTATCCAATCTTGGAGTTGAGGAGTTATTTCATCAAAGCCGGCAAAACATATTTTTTTTGGAATGGAAATTTTACCGTGCTCCATATCTTGTTTTATAAGATCCATTAAGGTTGCTGGTTCCACGGCTTTAAGATTGCGTAATTGGAATTCATAATTTGATTTCCAATGCCAAAATGCTTTTGTTTCCTCGGTATATTCGAAGTCTACTTTTGATTCAGGAACTCTGTACTTAATTATTAATGAATAAGCTTGTGCCGCTAATTGTGCTGCCCCTCGAAGATGCAATAAATCCCATTTTTTGTTTTTAGATTCATTTTTTATGATACGTTCCCAAAGTTTTAGGGATTGATGGTTTGAGATTTGGTAATTGTCAGGCCATGATTGAACCCAAGTTTCATTAAGCCAATGATCTATAGAAAAAATATTGGGAGTTTCCCAAATGGAAAGATTATTTTGGATTTGGGTTTGACTATATTGTAACAATAGCCAACGAGATAGGCGAGAATTTGCCGTTAGGACCAGTTGGTCAAGCTGTATGGGCGAGTCCATAGAAAGTTATGGAACGAGAAGAGTCAAAATTGAAAAACTAATTTGAAAATATTTAAGGTGTCGCTTGAACCCAAACTTCTCCCTTGGTGGTGGTTTCTTTTTTCCATATAGGAGTAGTTCGTTTTAATTCGGCAATAGCCCATTCACAGGATTTAAATGCTTCCTGTCTATGTTCGCCGCAAGCAATGATTAAAACAATATTTTCCCCAATATCAATATGTCCTATTCGGTGGATAATACTCATATCGATGATTCCAAAATCCTTAATTGCTTTTAACCTGATTTCTTCTAATTTCTTTTCTGCCATTTGGGGATAATGTTCAAAATTTAGTTCAGATATACTTTCCCCTTTATTGAGTTCTCTCCCAGTCCCTAAGAAAATGGAAATTCCACCAATATTCTGTGAAGACTTTTTCATAAATTCAATTTCATCGGTAACCGAAAAGTCTTCTCGTTGAATTCTTACTTTGGAATCGGTAGTCGTGCTCATTATATCCTTCCTTTTTTAGACACCACCTGAGAATGGCGGCAGTAATGCAACTTCGTCTCCATCTTTAACAATGCTATCCAGAGGAACTACATCATAATTTACTGATATCATCACTTTTTTTTCTTTTAACATATCGCCGACTTTGGGGAGAGATTGACCAATTAAATCTCCAAGTTTGGAAACAGAAATTTCACCTTCAATATCAAATTGATCTTCATCCTTACCCGCAAGTTGTTTTAAGCTTGCAAAATATTTTACAGTAATCATAGTCACACCTCCGCTACGTTTTCACGCTGGAAGGTACCTGATTTTCCACCGGCTTTAAATACCAAGCCAATCCGGTTAAAAACCATACCTTTGTCAACAGCTTTACACATATCATAAATTGTTAAAGCTGCCATCGAAACCGCTGTCAAAGCTTCCATTTCAACTCCGGTTTGACTTTTCACTTTTACGGTTGCTGTCACCTTGATTGATACCAGGCCGGTTTTGGCATCTGGAGTCGAATTTTTATTAAAACTTATATCGACTGAGGTCAAAGCCAGAGGATGGCACATTGGAATAACTTCAGAGGTCTTTTTTGCTCCCATAATTCCAGCAACTTGAGCAACCGCTAAAACATCACCCTTTTTTATTTGACCTTCAGTAATCAATTGAAGTGTTGCTGGTTGCATGTAGACGGTACCTTCTGCGGTAGCAATGCGCTCGGTAGTGCCCTTATCGGTAACATCCACCATTTTTGCCCGACCTTCTTCATTAAAATGTGTTAAAGGATTTGTCATTCCACTATCTTACTATAAAAATATATGCCTTTAAACTTTAGGGTTATTTTTTTTAGAAGTTGATTGATAAAGTCCAAAAATATTTGCTGTAGGGTCCTCGAACTGGGCCATTTTCCCATAAGGATAGGATTTAATGGGCTGAATAATATTTATCCCTTTGATTTTTAAGGCTTTCACAGTTTCTTCAATAGAAGATGTTTCTAGCCAAACTATTGCTCCCTTTTGAGGGATATATTTAGGAGGATGATCCGCTTTGTTAAACGCGAGCCTTTGGTTGCCAACTTTGAATTCAACCCAATCCTCTGTTTCAAGAAGGGGCTGTAATCCGAAAAAATTTTGATAAAATTCTGTAGTCACCTTTAAATTGGTAGTTGGGTAGCTTATGAACGCAATGTTATTTGAAAAATAATTATGGGGATCAGTACTCATGAGTTTGGCAAATAGATTTGTTCTTTTTATTTCACAAATTTAAATAGTAATTATGTTTTTTTATTTTTAGAAGGTCAACCTTGAAGAAAAATAAAAATGATTATGTGGTAATTTTGCATGGAATTGCTCGGACTCACCGATCAATGTCTCGATTTGAAAAAATGCTTAAATCGGAAGGTTATCAGGTTCTAAACCAAGGTTATGCTTCAACTAAATATAAAATCCAGGAATTAGTCGAAAAAATACACGAACCAATTTCCAACTTTAATACAGATAAAACAAGAAGTATTCATTTCGTAGGTTACTCGATGGGAGGCCTTTTGATCCGTGGTTATCTAAAAAAATATAGACCCTTTAATTTAGGTCGTGTGGTTCAAGTTGCACCTCCAAACCATGGAAGTGAAGTTGCCGACTTTTTAAAAAACTTTTTTTTGTTTAAATGGATTTTCGGCCCTGCTGGACAGCAACTGGGAGTGCATCCAGATGGTTTTTCGGGAATGCTTGGAAGCGTTGATTTTGAATTAGGGGTGATTGCAGGAAACAATACTTTAGATCCTATTTCATCCTATATCATTAATGGACCTGATGATGGAAAAGTTTCCGTCAAAAGTACTCAGTTAAAAGGTGTGACTGATCATATTGTTATTCCGGCCACCCATACGTTTATTATTTACAATTCCCAGGCATTATTTCAAACTGCTCATTTTTTGAAATTCGGAACCTTTAAGCGCTAGTTATGTCTAGAAATACGAAAGTTTATATTTTATTGGGTACAGCCTTATTGGGATTGATAACTGCGTTTTTGGTAAAACCCATTCCACAAGATTTGAAATATCATCAATTTGCTGACCAAAGGCTACTTTTGGGTATTCCACATTTTGGGGATGTTTTATCAAATCTCCCCTTTTTGATCATTGGGTTGTGGGGACTGATTCTTATTTGGCGATATTCCAGTGATCCAAAAATTATAGAATCCTCAGCAGAAATTTCCTCATGGGTTGTGACATTTCTGGGAATTGCTCTTGTGGGTCCCGGATCTGCTTATTATCATAATCATCCTACCAATGAAACGTTAATATGGGATCGCTTACCTATTGCCGTTGGTTTTATGGGAATATTCTGTACGATGATTTCCGAAAGGATCGATGTTAATGCTGGTAAACGTTTGTTATGGCCCTTAGTTGTTTTGGCAATAATTAGTGTTTGGTATTGGGCCTTTACTGAGAAAAACTTTGAAGGAGATTTAAGGCTCTATGGTTTTGTTATTTTTTATCCAATGATTGGAATTCCGTTATTACTAATATTATTTCCCCCTAAATACTCAGGAGTCCGATTTGTGATCGAAATGTTGATTTTATATGTGATTGCTAAAGTTTTTGAAGCATTTGATAAGGAAGTTTTTTCTTGGACTCAAGGGATAATAAGCGGACATACACTAAAACACTTATTTTCTGCGGCGGCTACCTGGAGTTTGATTCGCTACATATCTCACCGTCGTATAATTCAACGAACCCCCTAAATAGTTCCTATTAAATTAATTTACTACCATCTCTTGGATTGAAACGTAATCTGTTTTTCCAGTTGTAAGAACAGGAAGTTTATCTACTATCATAATTTTTTTGGGGATATTTAATTCTCCTAATCCGTTTTCTTGAGTGTGAGCAATAATAGATTCCCGAGTGGCCTCTTTATATTCTGTTACCAAAACTAATTGTTCGCCTTTTTTTTCATCGGGGATACTTACAACTGCATGCGGCGAATCGGGCCACAATTTTGAAATATTATTTTCTACTGCAGTTAAAGAAACCATTTCTCCACCTATTTTTGCAAAACGTTTTGCTCGGCCTTTTATAGTGATAAACCCTTCATCATCAATATCTACGATATCTCCAGTATCATACCAACCATTGGCAGGTGGAATTAGTTGGCCTGGTTTATCATGTAATAAATAACCAAGCATTATATTGGGACCAGAAACAAGTAAACGTCCTCCTTCCTCAATGCCAGGAACTTCCTGTAATTTGAAATTAATATCGGGTAGCAGCCTCCCAACCGAACCTGCTTTATAATGCATTTTGGTATTAAGTGATAGAATTGGGGCAGTTTCAGTCGCTCCATAACCCTCTAAGATGCGAATTCCAAATTTATCTTGCCAAATTCGTCTGGTTTCATCTTTTAACTTTTCAGCTCCAGCAAATACATAACGCAGACTATAAAAATTATAAGGATGACTGTAACGAGAATAACCATTTAAAAATGTATCTGTTCCAAACATAATGGTGGCATCGACGTCGTAGCATAATTCCGGAATGATTCGATAGTGAAGAGGGGAGGGGTAGTGAAAAGATTTCACACCTTCCAAAATAGGAAGCAAAGTTCCCCCTGTTAAGCCAAAGGAATGAAAGATTGGTAGCGCATTAAATACAATATCTGATGGCCCAAAGTCAACTCTTGAACTAGCCTGGCATCGATTGGCTTGAATATTTAAATGGCTTAAAACGACACCTTTTGGTACTCCTTCCGATCCTGATGTAAAAAGGATGACAGAAGGTTTTCCCGGGTCCTTAATTTTGTCAGTAAAATTATAAAATGTATTGGGTAGTATGGATCCTAATAATCCAATAAGTTTGGTAGTGATTTTAATTTGCTTAGCGAGGTCTTCCAAATATATCAATTGAATATCATTTTCTATGATGGTTTTTTCTAATTCCTCCAGTTTTCCTAGTTCAATAAAACGCCTTGATGTAAAAACTGTTTTTAGCTGCGAAGTTTTACAGGCGGACAATAAATTTCGTTTGCCTACTGAAAAATTTAGTAAGGCTGGAACTCGACCAAATGCCTGCATAGAAAAGAATAATATGATAACTCCTAGTGAATTTGGTAGAAGAATACCCAGATTTTCACATGGTTTAGAGAGCTTAGAAACGATTTGGCCAAGAACAAAGCTTTTCAGGATAACTTGAAAATAGGACAGGGGTTTTCGGTCAGTATCTTCGATAATTAAATGACGAGAACCATGGATTGATTTTGCTTCAATTAAAGATTCGAAAAGTGTTTGGTTTACTTTGCTGGATTGAAAAATCATTTTAACCATTAAATCATACAGTTGGGATCCAGCCATTTGGCGACGTTGTTTACCTTTAACGTTTTCTGGTAATTTGAAGGTTTGTGGCTCTAAAAATGAAATAGTAACTTTTGGAAAAAGTCGAATTCGCACTTTTCCTTTCATACGGGAAAAAGGAGAATATTGAGCGCCATCTATCCGAATTGGTAGAATTTTTGCTCCCGATTTGTCTGCAACCATCCCTGGTCCTTCATAAACTTTCATTAGAGACCCTGTTACAGTGATTCTACCTTCTGGAAAAATGACTACTTTTTTTCCGTCTCTAATTTTTTCAATTAAAGTTCGTGTTGCTAGGGGATTGGTTGGGTCCAAGGCGAATGTTTCTGCCATTCTTAAAAAGGGTTTTAACCATTTATTTCTAGCAATTTGTGTATTAACTGCAAAAACTAAAGTTTCTGATATGAATGATGCTATTAAGGGAGGGTCTAAAAATGAAAGATGATTTGCAACGATGACTAATTTATCTTTTTCTACTTTTTTGTAATTTTCCCAGCCTTTAATTTCTACTTTATAAAAAGTTTTAAATATCCATTGAAAAATGGTTTTGATTAAAGCCGTAGGTAATAATCTGCAAATATAAATTGCAACAAAACCATTTAGAAATGCCACCGTCAAAAATACCTGGGTGACTGAATAATTCATTATAAACATTATAGAAGTGCCAATTGCTGACACCACCATGAATAATGCGTTTAAAATATTGTTGCTGGCTACAGTCCTGGACCGATGACTAAGTTCTGTTCTTGCCTGCATGATGGCATAAAGAGGAACAATATAAATTCCACTACAAATTGAGATCAGAAAAAGATCTCCTAATATTCTCCAACTCGTTAAATGAGAAAGGAAAGAGAATACTCCAATTAATTCTCCAGGCGCGGATGTGAAAGTGTATTTACTGGCAAAATAAAGGTCGACCGTAAATAGGGTCATTCCTAATATTCCTAGAGGAACATATGTTGCTACTATTTCTCCTCGCAATAATTTGTTGCATAGCAATGAACCAATTCCTATTCCAACCGTAAAAACAGTTAAAAATAGTGTGACTACCTGTTCATTTCCGCCAATTATTTCTTTTCCGTAAGTAGGGAATTGAGCAAGAAAAGTGGCTCCGACTAACCAAAACCAGGAGATTCCTAGAATAGACAAAAATACATCTCGATGATTTCGAGTATAATTTACAATTTTCCAGGTTTCTCTAAAGATATTATGATCGACTTTAAGAGAAGGGTCTGCAGCTAAACCTGTGGGGATAAAAAAACTACTTACCCAACCCCCAATGGCAACAAATATAACCAGGAAGGAAACAAGTCCAACGCCAAAGCTGCTAAGTATCAAGAGTCCACCGATAATTGTTCCAACTAAAATTGCTACGAAAGTACCCGCCTCGATTAAAGCGTTTCCACTGATTAACTCGTCTTCTTTTAATTTTTCTGGGAGAATTCCATATTTAATAGGTCCAAAGAATGTGGATTGTGCTCCCATTAAAAAAAGAATTACTAGTAGGAATGAAGTGCTCTGAGAATAAAATCCGTATACAGCTCCGGCCATTAATAGAATTTCTATAAACTTAATTATTCGAATTAAGCTTACCTTTTCATGTTTGTCTGCTAATTGGCCGGCAGTTGCTGAAAAAAGGAAAAAGGGTAATATAAAAACACCAGCAGCGGCTGTCACCATTAACTGAGAATTAAGCTCAGCCTTTTCAGCAGCTACATATGTGATTAAAATTACTAAAGCATTTTTGAAAACATTATCGTTGAATGCTCCCAAAAATTGAGTAATAAATAAAGGAAGAAATCGGGGAGTTCGAAATAATTGGAATTGATTTTGGATCATTTTTTGTTGGAAACAATCTAAGTATTCTTAAGAAAGAATAGTTCGATTTTTAAAGTTAGTAATTATTTTAACATTATTCGAAACAAATGCACGTATGGGGTCTTTTGCTAAATTAATTTGAAAAGTAAAAAATTTTGTTTTTTCTGAGTAATTGACAGTTTAATCTGTAACTATTATTCTCAGCAGCTTTATAAATCAATTCTCTGTTTTTTTTATATCCATTTAACATTTAAATCGGTACTAATTTAATTGTCTTTAAGTAGTATAGGATTAATATTGCTTTCTAGTTTCTTCCATGCCCTCTGGAATGTGTTGACGCAGACGAGTCGAAAATCCAATTTTCTTTCAGGTTTGAAAGGTATTTGGATTATGGGCTTTGCATTGCTGTTCTTTTTGTTTAGTAAAAATCTCCATATTCCCTCTGAAATTTATATTTGGGTTGTATGGTCGGGAATATTGCATGGAATTTATATTTTGAGCCTTTCCAAGGCCTATGAATCTCAAGATATTTCCTATGTGTATCCCATTGCTCGATCTGCTCCAGTTTTTGTTCCGGCCTTTGCTTGGTTTTTCTTAGGTGAACAACTCACCATAATTTCCTTTTTAGCCATAGTTACCATTTTATTGGCTGTCTATATATTGCATTTTGATGGTCATTTAATAAGCGGGTTTAAAAATTTGGGTGAAGCAGTTTTACATAAGGATTTAAGGTGGGCATTTATTACGTTGATATTAGTGGTTTCTTATAGTTTGGTTGACAAACGCGGGATGGAAATATTTATTAATTTGAGCCCCGATCAGAAGTTTTTAAATGGAATAATATTTTTTTTCTTAGAGTCATTCATTGGGTTTACTCTATGTAATGTATATTTATTCGCTCGATACCCTAAAAACGAAATTTTGTCAGAATGGAAACTTGATTGGAAAAAGGGAATCATAGCAGGTTTAGCAACTTTAGGTTCTTATGGTTTGATTTGTGTTGTTCTCCAATTTGAACCGGTAGGTCAGGTGGTAGCAGTTCGGCAAACCAGCGTTATTATGGTTGTTCTTTGGGGGGTCCTTCGCTTAAGAGAACCTTTTGGAAAGAAACGAATTTTAGCTGGTTTTTTGACTGTATTAGGGGTTGGATTAATGGCATGGGACCCTAACTAGGCCAAAATTAAAAACTTTTAATTCTTATATTTTTTAAGCTCTGTATAATATTAATTAGATTTATTGCTTGTTTTCCTAATTTATACAACGTAAAAATAGTTTTAATTTTCTCCCCTTTTAAGATTTTTTGGAGGTGTTTTGTGCGTAACCGATGTTTGCTGTGCTGCATCTTTTTAATATTTATCCTGATATTTCAATCCTCGTCTGTTTTTGCATTTAAAAGAGATGTACGAACACTCACTTTGGATAATGGGATGCAAGTATTACTTATGCATGACCCGGAAGTAGATCGAAGTGCTGCAGCAGTGGCTGTAGGTGTTGGAAGTCTTTATGATCCTAAAGATAAATTAGGGTTGGCACATTATTTAGAACATATGCTTTTTTTAGGGACTGAAAAGTTTCCGAAGGTGGGGTCTTTTAAGGAATTTTTAAATGCCAATTCTGGGGCAAGTAATGCTTATACAGCAGATGATATCACTAATTATTTTTTTCAAGTGAGTCATGATGGATTTGAAGGGGCAATTCAAAGGTTTAGTGATTTCTTTCGTGCACCATTATTTGATAAAGATTATGCAGAAAGAGAAGTAAATGCTGTAAGCAGTGAATTTGATAAGAATAGAATGCAGGACGGATGGAGGTCAAATTTTATTACAGACCAGGTTTCTGAAGAAGGGCATCCAATTAAAAAATTTAATATTGGTAATAAAAAAACTTTATCTGGTGACAATAGACCTGCATTATTAGAATTCCATAAACGCTATTATGCTGCTTCCAATATGCGGTTAGCTATTTTGTCCAAATTGTCATTGGATCAATTGGAGAAATTGGCAAAAACATATTTTAGCCCCATCCAAGATTTTCCCGTCAAAAAAGATCCTATCAGTTCTGATTACCGCAAACCTTTAAAAGATAAGTACCGTTTACTAAAAATAAAAACGATTAAAGATATTCGTTCTTTAACTTTAAATTTTCCCACCATTCATTTGCATAATCATTTGAAAAGTAAACCGGCATCTATTGTTGGTTCAGTATTAGGTTATGAAGGAAATGGTTCCCTGTTATCAAAATTGAAGGAGGAAGGTCTTGCATTAGGATTATCGGCCGGTGGTGGATATAGTCATCCCAATATTAATTCTTTTACTATTTCGATAAATTTGACCCAAAGGGGTCTGCAAAATTATGAAAGAATTATGGAAATTGTATTTGCTTATATTCAAATGATCAAAAAGACAGGTATTCAACCTTACACCTTCAAAGAAAACCAGGTGATGGCGCAAATAGATTTTGATTGGAAAAGTCCTCAAGAAGGTATGGGTTATGTTTCTTCTAAGGCTTCTCTAATGCATAAATATTTATTAAAGGATGTGGAAACACTTCCTTATTTATATAAGAAATTTGAACCAGAGGCCTATTCTGCAATATTAGAAACTTTAACTCCGGAAAATATGCTTGCAGTATTAAGTTCCAAAAATTTGGAAACGGATCAAACTGATCCCTATTATGGTGCGGAATATTCCTTAAAAGAAGTTGGGGGAGTTCAATTTCAAAAGTTGGCTTCGCCTTCTTCCTTTAATGGTTTTACTTATCCAAATAAAAATGATTTTATCCCGGATAATTTAGCCCTAATAGAACAAAAACCAATTTTAATCCAAGATAATAAGATTTCTAAAGTTTGGTACCAATTTGACAATAAATTTAAACAACCCAAAGTCTTTATTAAATACAGAATTGAAACTCCTCATGTCTATGACACCGTTGACAATTTAGCGCGATCTAAACTGTATGATGCTGCTCTTCATGAATCACTTAATGAGATTACTTATCCTATTTCTTTAGCAGGATTATCCTACGGCCTGGGAATAGAGAAAAAAGGAATGGTATTTTCGGTGGGTGGTTATTCTCAACGAGTAACAGATTTAATTTCCTTAGTAGCCAAAAATTTAAAGACAGTTGAAATCTCTGAACAAAAATTTAAGGATATTAAAGAAGCCATGGTTCGTGGTTTAAGGAATAGAAAGCTCGGTCAGGCTTATTCGCGAGCTGCTTATTTTAGTCGTCAAATTTGGATGATAAAACAATATACCGAGGAAGAACTTCTGGGAGCTTTAGAGCAAGTAACTCTTGAAGATATAAAAATGTACGCACAGCACCTATACGATAGAGTTTATATTTCTGGATTGGTCCATGGAAATTGGACAGCTGATAAAGCTCGAGAAAGCTTGAAAATCCTTTTGGACGCAATTCAAAGCGAACCTTTGCCGGAAAAGGATAGATATCAGGAATTAGTTGAAGTGTTAGAGCCTGGAGAAAAGATTTTATTTTCTAAGAAAATTTTAGACAATAATAATGCTGTTTACTATGGGCTTCAAATTGGAAGTAAAGATCTAAAAAATGTTGCCTTGGCTTCTCTTGCTGCCTCAATCGTGGAGGGAGATTTTTATACTCAAATGCGTACTAATCAGCAATTAGGATATATTGTATGGAGTTTTCAAAATCGTGTAGAAGATAGATTATTTTTTAAACTAATTATTCAGTCTGCTACTTATGGTCCCTTTGAATTAAAAAAAAGAATAGAAGAATGGATGAGCCAATCGCATCAATTGTTTGATAGTCTTTCAGACGAAGAATTTGAAAAACACAGGAAGAGTCTTCTAGTTTCTCTTAATAAAAAAGGAGACAGTATTGCGGAAGTTTCTGCTGAACTTTATTTTCTTGCCACAGAAGAAGAAGGGGATTTCAACTATAAAAAGAAATTAATCGATGTTGTGAAGAATATTAAAAAAGAAGATGTAGTTAAAGCTGGAAAAAGAATATTTCAAGATAATCTAACGTCAAGAGTGGTTCTTTTGATGAGATCAAGAAGTAATAGTGACGCAGTTCCTGAAGGAGTTGCAACTACCCTGGGTCCTATTAAAAATAAAAGACATCGTCGTCAAGCGGGAGTGGAAATTGGAAAAGATTCGTGAAAGAAATTTTAAAAAAAGGACGTCAACTTTTTAAAATTGGAAAAGCCGTAAGGAAAATTCGTCGAAGTACGGACCAGGAAACAAAAAACCGAGCTCAACAGTACCTAATGGAAATTTTAGGTAAGTCCCGCGGTTTACCTACCAAGGTTGGTCAATTTTTATCTTTGGAAAGCCAGGATCCATTATTGAATGAAACCTTGACAAAGGCTACCCCTGTAATGAGTTATGAAGAGGTGGCCGAGCAAATTGAAAAAGCCTACCATAAATCAATTGACTCATTGTTTAATTCGTTTGAAAAAAAAGGTTGCCCGGCTTCATTGGGACAAGTCCATTTTGCAAAACTAAAATCAGGTCAAAAGGTTGCGGTGAAGGTTCAATATCCTTTAATTGGAAAATCTGTTGAAACAGAATTAAAACTTTTGGGATGGTTGCCCAAAGTTGGCCCGGTTTCAAAGTGGGGTTTCAATTTGGAGGGATATAGAGAATCCTTTCATAGTAATTTTACCCAAGAATTAGATTACTTGAATGAGGCACAACAACAAAATAAGTATTTTAATCTTTGTTCACCTTTGGAGAATATAATCATTCCAGAGGTTTTTCTTGAATATGGGCGTAGAACGGTTTTGGTCCAATCTTTTGTAAAAGGTATATCTTTGGATCAAGTAGAAAAGCTTGATGAAGTAGAACGAAAGGGAATTGGGCGTGCACTTTTAAATCACTATTTTCATATGCTGTTTCGCCATGGGTTTGTCCATTGTGATCCCAACCCAAATAATTTTGCTTTTCAAAGAGGTGAACTTCCAAAAGTCATTATTTATGATTTTGGGAGTGTGTTGCAGGTTTCTGATAAGGTGAGATTAGGAATACTTAGAATAATCTCGGGTATCCAAAATCGGGATAATATTGATCCAGCGGCTTGCTTGGCACTACTTGGTTTTGATATTAACAAACTTCGAGATTTGCGTCCTGTTTTGCCTGCTCTGTTACAAATTTTATTTGATCCATTTATTTTACAATCTCCTTACAACACAAGGGATTGGAAAATAAGTGAAAGGTTTGAGGGAGTTGTTGGAGAATTAAAATGGTGGTTTAGGTCTGCAGCCCCTCCAGAATTAATTTTTTTAATGCGGGTATTGCACGGGCTCACTCAATTATTGAATCGTTTAAACATATCCCTGTCTTGGGGCTTCATTCTAAATCAACAATGCGGGGACCTTATTGAAGAAGCCAGAAATATAGAACTTCCTCAACTAGGGGAGAGTAATTCAACATTTAAACAAATTGCTAAATTCTTAAAAGTATATGTTAAAAAAACTAATGGAAATAAAGTTGAACTTACGATGCCTGGTCGAGTCGTGGAAGAATTAGAGGAAGTAATAGACCCACCAGTATTAGAAACTATTCGTAACCAAGGAATTAATTTAGAAGATATTCAGAATCGCGTTAGAAAAACAGGGTTTATCCCTCAAACACTATTTGAAGTGGAGGATAACGTTCGTTTTGTTAAAGTTTGGCTTGAGTAATTACTATTTTTTTTATAATTTTATGTGTTTTTATTTAAAGTGAAATATTAAGTTAAGCGTATTGAATTTCCTCTTTTAGTGAAGGGGGTACTGCCATAGGTTTTACAGAATCTTTTACAATTTGTTCGGTATTTTTTGCATTTAGTTTTTCAAATAAAAAGTGAAATTTCCCTTCGAGTTCCTTTTCAATTTCGGATTTTATTTCACCCGATAAATTCCAAAACTTTTGTTTAAATGGATTACCAAACCCTTTTTTCCGAGTTTTGTATATGAATTGTTCGTCGGTCATATCTGGTTTTCGCTCATTTGCAAATGTCTCACGTAAATACGAGTAGATTTCATCCTTAAGTGAATTCGGAAAATGAGAACTTCCATAAATCATATTTTGGAAATCAGTTGCTAAATGTATTTCAGCCGTTTCCAATTCGGGAAACTTGTTAAAAAGTTCGGCGGGTAATGTGGAAGCTCCATGTTGGACTGCACCCGCTAAATGATAATTTTCTCTAGAAATTTTAGAAAGTTGCTCAAGAGTCTCAAAATCTAAATTAACATCTGCAACTGTTCCGTCTGGTAAAGGGACTCCCCCATGAGATGTCCCCGTTTGAACGGAAATTTTACTGATTCCTTTGTAATTTGGGTTCAATTTTGCGAGATGGTCATTGAAATTATCCATATAGGCCCGCAATTCCTTTTCATTACTATTTTCTTTGCCTACTTCTCCTATTTCTCCACCAACGGATACTGTTACCCCTTCAGGCTCTAATTCTCTTACGTAGCCTGTTAAATCTACACCTACTTCATAATTGAGGCGCTGTTGTTCATTAACATCTTCAGGGTCCAGAGTGACTAGAGTGGAGGTATCAATGTCGATATTGTAAAATCCTGCACTTAAGCCTTCCTTTATAAGACTTTTTAATTGGGAAACTTCTTTTTCCTTATCTTCGTGATATTTCTTCGCATTTATTTGGAAATGATCTCCTTGTACAAAAACAGGTCCAGTAAATTTTTCCTGGATAGCGGCAGCCAAGATGACAGAAATTAATTCATGGGGTCTTTGATGGGTGTAACCAATCTCAGATTTTGCTATTTCAAAGATGAAAGCGCCACTGTTCATTTTCATGGCTGTTCTGAAAATAGCCCTGGACATTTGATACGACATGCCACGAATATTTAGTGCTGGAACGGTATAACCTTTATTTTTACCTTCTCCACGGGCTTCATAAAGGCCCTGTATGGAGGAGGGGATTATACCCAATTGTTGCGCAGCAGATTTAATGACATAACGCGAATATCCTTTAATTTCTTTATTTTTGTTAAAAATTGCATTTTCAACTAAGGTTTCAAGTCCGCTATCACGAAGTTTGTCATCATTTTCAATATTAACACTGCCATTGGTTAAACCAATTACTCCATTTAAATGATTTTTTACTTCCTCTTTGCTTGAAAAAAGCATTTATCTCTCCTTAATTATCTGCAGTCTATGTATATTAAATTGTTTTTCCCTGATTATAAAAACTCTGGAAGGGGAAAATTGTAGTTATTTTTTTAAAAGTTTGAGTAGACAGAATCCAATTTCTCTCAAATGGCAATTAAATTATAACCACAATGAATATTTTTTGGGAAAAAAGTTTGAAAAAGGTGAAAAGGTTATTAGCTCAAAAAAATCAATAAGTTTAGTATATTTATTGAAATTAGTCTCTTAAGTTTTCCGATTTTTTGTTTTCCCAAATATTATGGAATTAGTGAGTAAAATTTTTATAATAATATTTTTTTGATTGGATTTTGAAGACCCTTTTATATTGACAGCGATAATAATTTTGTTAGAATTTGCAAGCATTTATGTATTTTGGGATTTCTGTATTTTTTCCCAAAACATTTGGATTTGTTTGTTTTACGACAGTATAAAATTTTGAATTCAAAATAATTTGATAAATATAATTGGTTTTTGTGCGGAGAAATAAACCCCATGTTTAAAAACATTTACGTTCCAGTCGATAATTCCGACTATTCAAACGCTTGTATTGATTTAGCTCTTGAATTTGCGGACTCTAGTGAAACCACCATATCTGCCAGTCATGTCTATGCTGCAAAAATGCATGATGTTCGTTTTCGTCAAATGGAAAGTGGTCTACCAGAGGAGTACCAGGATGAAGAGGAGTTGGAAAAGCAGCGTGCGATTCACGATCAACTGATTACCAAAGGTATGGAAGTTATTACGGACTCCTATTTGGATGTTCCCAAATACAAATGCAAAGCCAACAATATTCCCTTTGTAGGAAAGTCCCTTGAAGGACGTAATTGGATAGAATTAGTTCGTGATATCAAAGAGTCTGATTATGATTTAGTCATTATGGGTGCCCTGGGTTTAGGTGCGATTAAAGATAGCCAGATTGGTACAGTTACCGAACGAGTGATTCGGCGTGTTGAAACTGATACTTTGATCGTAAAACATGTTCCGGCAATTCACGAAGAAAAAGCTTCAAGCGGAAAAATTGTGGTTGCGGTTGACGGAAGTGGTCAAGCTTATGGTGGTTTGAAAACAGCCATTGATATTGCTAAAGCATTGAACCGTCCTTTAGAAGTTATTTCTACATTCGATCCTTATTTTCATTACGCCATGTTCAATAGCTTGACTGGTGTTCTTTCTAAAGATGCAGCCAAAGTGTTCAAATTTGAGCAGCAGGAAAAACTCCATGAAGACATTATTGATAAAGGTTTAGCCAAGATTTACCAATCCCATTTAGAGGTTTCCAGAAAAATTGTGGAAGACGAGGGATATGAATGTACGATTCGCCTCTTAGATGGAAAAGTTTTTGAAAAAGTTCTTCAGTATGCGAGAGAAGAAAATCCATATATGTTGGTTTTGGGGAGAATTGGGGTTCATAGTGCACCAGATATGGATATTGGGGGAAATACCGAGAATTTATTGAGGCTTGTTCCTTGTAATGTTTATTTGTCTAGTAAAGTGTATAAGCCGCCAATTGATATGCAGGCTGAAGAGAGTATTGACTGGACAGTTGAGGCTAAAGAGCGACTGAAAAAGATTCCTGGGTTTGTGCGCCCCATGGCAACTGCAGCAATTTTACGTTATGCCTTGGAAAGAGGCCACAGTATGATTACGTCAAGTGTTATTACAGAAGCTTGCGAAACAATTCTTCCGGCTGGAGCTATGCAAGCCATGTATAACATTGGGGATCAAATGCGCGACAAGATGGCCCGTGGCGAAGATCCATTAGAGGGAATGATTGAAGACAGGCAAAGAGATTTGGAGAAGAAATTTGCGGTTGAAGTTGATAAAGTTCAAGAAGAAAATGAAGTTAAGGCCCTTAAGTGTTCAAAATGTAGTACTTATTTGAATGCAGATGTTGTTAAATGTAGTGTTTGTGGTTCTGAGTCATTAATTGCGCTGGACCAAACGGAATACAAACCATCTTCCAAGGAAGAGGAAAAATCTACTACTGTAACTACGTTCGATTCAGTTAAGGTGACCTGGACTGAAGATGCTCGAGAATTGTTAAACAAATATTCCGAAGGTCATATTCGAAATCGAGCTCATGCAAGAATTGAGAAAAATGCGCGCATTCAAAAGGTAGAGACCATTTCTCTGGCTTTTGCAGAAAAAATTCTTAATGAGCGTGCTGACGGTAAAAAGGCTGATTCAAACCAGGAAGTTCAAACTCCAAAACCCGCTCCAAACGGAAACGGTAATGGAAATGGGGCTCAGCCTTATGGTGATACTACAAAGTTTGAGGGAAAGAATTTTTGTAAAGGTCAAATGATTGACCCAGGTAAGTTTACCTGGACTGCGGATGCAATTGCTCGAATTGAGCAAGTGCCTCAAGGGTTTATGCGAGATAATACTCGAGAGCGGGTCCTGGATTATGCTAACCATATTGAAGAATATAGAATTGATTTAGATCTTTGCCAAAAGGGAATTGAAGAGTCCATTAAAGTGATGACCGAAATGATCAATAGTGGAGCCACTTTGGAGGACTTCTTACCCGATAAAAAATAATTTCCAAGAACCAAACTTCAAAAAATGTTTTAAATTATTCTATTTGTATTTAGTCTATAATATAAGAAGCCCTTGTCTTTGGTTGGCAGGGGCTTTTTAACGTCCTTTCGTAATTTAATCATCACTTCAATTATACCAAAGTGAATATCCAGCTTTATAAACGATTAATTCGGTTTTTGGTTCCCTACAAAGGGAAAGTAATATTGACCATTTTTACCTCTGTTATAGTTGGAGCCTTATCAACTTCTCCAGTTCCTATTGTTCAAAAAACCTTTGATGAAATCTTTATGAATAAAGATTTCGAAATGCTTAAAATTATCCCCGCTATTGTTATTGTTCTTTATATTATTAAAGGAGCACTTCGATATATTCAATCACGGATTATTTATCAAATTGGTTGGGAATTAGTTGCAAGTTTGAGAATAAAATTGTTCAAGCACATTCATAAGTTACCTTATGGTTATTTCGAGAAAGATACAACAGGTCAACTGATGTCTCGAGTGATCAATGATGTAAATGCAATGCTTCTAACGATTACTAAACAGGTAAAAGATGCATTACAAAATGGAGTGATGTTGATCGGTCTTTTATTTTGGGTGTTTTATTTAAAGTGGGATTGGGCATTAATTTCTATCATTGTTATTCCTGTGGCAATACTTCCCACAGCCACCATTGCCAAAAAATTGAGGCGATTGGGGAGAAGAGGCCAAGAGTTATTAGCGGATATTAATTCAATAATTTTAGAATCTTTTTCGGGAATTAAGGTAGTAAGGGCCTTTGGTCTTGAGAAAATTGAGGAGGATAAACTCCATAAGCATAATAAGGAATTTTTAAATGTAATGCGCAAGGACGTTAAATATACTGAGTTAACTTCTCCTTTAATGGAAGTCCTTGGTGTATTAGGCGGATCTGTCATTCTTTGGTGGGGTGGTTATCAAGTTCTCATGGAAGAAGTAAGTCAGGGAACATTCATTGCTTTTGTTTTGGGTATATTTATGATGTACGATCCTCTTCGTTTATTATTTAAAACTTACACTGATGCTCAAAAAGCTTTAGCTGCCTCCGAAAGAGTTTTTGATGTTCTGGATATTGAAGAAGAACGAACCGGAGATGGTAAAAGAGAGTTCCAGGGATTCAGCGATTGTATCGAATATAAAAATGTAAATTTTAAATATCCTACTCGTGATTCAATGGTTTTAAAAGATATTAACCTTAGAATTGATAAATCGGATGTTCTCGCAATTGTTGGAATGAGTGGAGCGGGAAAAACGACACTAGCGGATTTATTGTTTAAGTTTTTTAAAGTGACAAAAGGCGAAATTACAATTGATGGATTAAATATAAATGAAATAAATAGTAATTCTCTTCGTCGACATTTAGCCTTAGTAACTCAGGAAACATTTTTATTTAATGACACTATTTGGGCGAATATAGGATTTGGAAATCCCGATGCTACACGTGAAGATATATTAGATGCTGCGAAAGCTGCGCATGTTGATATCTTTGCCGGACGATTGGATGATGGCTATGATACTGTGATAGGAGAGCGTGGTTTAAAACTTTCTGGAGGTCAAAGGCAAAGAATAGCCATTGCCAGAGCTATTTTAAGAAATGCGCCTATTTTGATTTTGGATGAAGCTACCTCGGCATTAGATGCAGAATCTGAAAAACTGGTACAAGATGCTCTACATAATTTAATGGAACATCGAACCACTTTTGTTATTGCCCATAGATTATCTACCATAAAAAATGCTGATCGAATAATCGTTATGGAACATGGAAGTATTGTCGGTTCTGGTACACACGATGAGTTATTAAACAATTGCAAACAATATCAAAAATATTATGAAATGCAGGTTTATGGGCCCGCAGAATAAATTGGAAAAAATAAGTGTTATTTAAAAACGTTTGCATTGAATCTCTTGGATATCATTTGCCCGAAAATGTTGTGACGTCTTTAGACATAGAACGTCAGCTTCAACCGGTATATGATCAATTGAAACTCTCATCAGGAAGATTGGAGTTGATGAGTGGAATAGCTGAGAGAAGGTTTTGGGATAAAGGAGTATTTCCTAGTCAAGTTAGTTCTCTTGCGGGGGAAAATGCGATTAGGAAAATAAACTTTGATCGGAACCAAATTGAATGCTTAATTTGTGCTTCAGTTTGCCGGGATTTCATTGAACCTGCTACTGCATCAGTTATTCACCATAATTTGAAATTATCCAGTAAGTCTATGGTTTTTGATATTTCCAATGCTTGTCTAGGTGTGTTAAATGGAATGGTGCACGTGGCAAATATGATAGAAATGGGCCAAATTCAAGCAGGTCTTGTTGTAGCGGGGGAAAATGGTGGTCCGTTAGTTAAAACTACTATAGAATCCTTGTTGGCGGACCCTAATCCGTCTAGATCAAAAATCAAATCCTCGTTTGCATCTCTTACCATCGGATCGGCTGCAGTGGCAGTACTTTTAGTGCACAAAAATATATCAAAGTTAAACCATAAACTTTTGGGCGGAATTGCAAATGCTGAAACCCGCTTTAATAAATTATGTCAAGGGAATGAAGATTCTGGAATGGGTTTGGAGGCTGCTCCTTTAATGGAAACAGATTCTGAAACTTTAATGAAAGAAGGAGTAAGGCTGGCACAATCTTCTTGGGAGCAATTCAAATCAAAATTAAACTGGACGAATGGTGATGTTGAAAGAATTTTTTGTCATCAAGTAGGTTCTATGCAACGAAAGCTTTTGTATGAAACTTTAGGCCTTGATCTCAGCAAAGATTTTTCAACCCTTGAGTTTTTAGGCAATACCGGATCAGCCGCCCTTCCAATTACTCTGGCAATTGGAGAAGAAAGAGAAGCGATTCGAAAGGGGCAAAAGGCGGCTTTATTAGGAATTGGTAGTGGACTAAATTGTTTAATGCTGGGCGTTGAATGGTGAGTAACGTTTCAATTGAAGAATTTCGAGATATCTATCCTTTTAAATCCAGATTTATAAAAATTGGGTCCTATAATTATCACTATTTAGACGAAGGGTTTGGAGAAACTCTTCTTATGCTTCATGGCAATCCTACCTGGTCTTTTTATTATAGGAATTTAATAAAAGGTCTTAGGCATAATTATCGATGTATTGTTCCTGACCATATGGGTTGTGGTTTGTCTGATAAGCCTCAAGAGTACAATTATACTCTTTCCAAGCATATTGAGAATTTGACTGAGCTGGTAAATGATTTGAAATTGAAAGATATCACCTTAATTATGCATGACTGGGGGGGAGCCATTGGAATGGGATACGCTGTTAGATTTCCTCAACAAATCAAACGATTGGTGTTATTTAATACAGCTGCTTTTTTGTCTGATCAATTACCATTTTCGCTAAAATTGGGAAGACATCCCCAAATTGGGCCGATGGCCATTTTGAAATTTAATGCTTTTGCGCGGGGTGCATTAGCTTGGGCTTGTAAGAAAAAAGAACGAGTTGTCGGAAAGGTTGGAAGAGGGTATTTAGCACCTTATAATTCCCCTGAAAATAGAATTGCTACCCTTAGGTTTGTTCAGGATATTCCAGTTGGTCCTGAAGTTCCCAGTTATCCCGTTATTCAATCAATTGAGTCCAAGTTGGCTACCTTTCAAAATTTACCTGTTTCAATTATTTGGGGAAAAAAAGATTTTGTCTTTACGGATCATTTTTTAAAAAGATGGGAGCAGATATTTCCCAATGCAGAAGTCCATGAAATTGAAAAGGCGGGGCATTATGTGGTAGAGGATGCAGATGAAATGATAATCCCGTGGTTGTTGCAATTTTTTAAAAGCCATCCAATCATTGATCCAAAAAATTAATATTTTAAATGAAAAAAGCGGTGCCCTAAAGGGCACCGCTTTCATTTTATAATAATTCCGTTTTTAGTATCTGTAATGTTCTGGTTTATATGGCCCTTCGACTGGAATATTTAAATATTTCGATTGTTTTTCAGTAAGCCGGGTGAGTTTGACTCCCAACATGTCTAAATGTAATCGAGCCACTTCTTCATCCAGAATTTTAGGCAATGTATAAACACCAACTTTATATTCTTTTGTATATAATTCAATTTGAGCCAATACTTGGTTTGTGAATGAATTTGACATTACAAAAGAGGGATGTCCTGTGGCGCAACCTAGGTTTACTAATCGTCCTTCGGCTAATAAAATAATTCGATGCCCATCAGGAAAAGTGTATTTGTCAACTTGTGGCTTAATTTCTTCTTTTTTAATTCCCGGAAAATTATTTAACTTCTCAACCTGGATTTCGCAATCAAAATGACCAATATTACAAACTATGGCTGTGTCTTTCATTTTTTCCATGTGTTCAATGCAAATTATATCTTCACAACCCGTAGTAGTAACAAAAATATCACCTTCTTTAATAGCTTCTTCCATGGTTGTTACTTCATAACCTTCCATGGCTGCTTGTAAGGCACAAATAGGATCAATTTCGGTGATTAAAACTCTGGCTCCGTAAGAACGCATCGATTGCGCACTGCCTTTCCCCACATCTCCATATCCAGCAACAACCACTACTTTACCAGCAACCATAATATCTGTAGCTCGTTTAATTCCATCAGCCAGGGATTCTCTACAACCATATAAATTGTCAAATTTGGATTTTGTTACTGAATCATTAACATTCATGGAAGGTAATTTTAATTCGCCATCTTCAAGCATTTTATAAAGCTTGTGAACGCCAGTGGTTGTTTCTTCAGTAACTCCCTTGATATCTTTTAACAGTTCAGGGTGCTTCTCATGAACGTATCCGGTAAGATCCCCTCCATCATCCAAAATCATATTGGGGCCTTCATCGTTATCAAATAATAATGTTTGTGCGGTGCACCACCAATATTCTTCCTCGGTTTCACCTTTCCAGGCAAAAACAGGGATATTAGCTTTTGCTATTGCGGCGGCTGCATGGTCTTGAGTAGAAAAAATATTACAAGAAGCCCATCGGACCTCTGCTCCTAATTCAATTAATGTTTCAATCAGAACCGCGGTTTGAATGGTCATGTGTAACGACCCAGCAATGCGAGCACCCTTTAAAGGTTTTTGAGAGCCATATTTTTCTCTTAGGGCCATCAACCCGGGCATTTCTTTTTCGGCCAAAATTATTTCCTCTCGGCCCCATTCAGCCAAGGAAATGTCCTTAACTTTGTATTTTTCAGCGACGGCCACTGTAGAATTCATGAACTTCTCCTTAAAATTTTATAATTATTTCCGTTCTGTATTTTGCTTAAAAAGGAATGATTTTTTATAATATTGAAAAAATAAAAGCTTAAAATCTTTAAGATTTTTCGCGACAGCTTATTTTAACAGGATAAAACCCTGTTCGTCCAGACTATTTAAAGGATGTAAGGATATGATCACTATTTCCAATGTAAAAATTTATCCCTTTGATCCTGGGCTGCCTTTTAAGGATTTAAAGGCATACGCAGAAATTAAATTTGAAGATTCCTTGATAATAAAAGGAATTAAAATATTTGAAAAAGATAATGGAGGAATATTTATCAAATTTCCGAGTATACCAGGAAAAGGGGGTCAATATAAGGAAGTTGTAGTGGCTGAGAATATAGATTTGAAAAAAATGATTCGCAATAAAGTCGTGGAAGCTTATAAAAATGAAAAACTAAAAAATAATTAATCCTCGGATATTTTTATTGTTTTGTATAAGAAGTTTTTAAAGCTAATAAATTTTTTATATTCTTTTGGATTCTTGCGAAATTCATTTCCGCAGACTCCAAGTTTAAGTGCTAAACCTGGGAGATTTGCTTGATATTTATTTCTAGCCATCTCAATAAAGGATTTTACATTGTCACGTGTGATTTGTTTGTCTTTAAATGGTTCATATACATGGGACCAAAAGGTTCCTCCTGAATTTTCTAAAGTTTCTAGAACGTTTTTCTCAAATTGTGAAGTTTCCTGAGAAATTAAACTGGGTTCCGACCAGTTATCCTTGTTGGCCTCGATTATATCTTCACGCTTAATCAGCGGGCCTTTGCTGAACATTACGGATCGCAATAGTATATTTTTTAATTCCCTGACATTTCCTCTATATTGATAGGATTTTAAAAGATCAATTGCTTTTGGATCTAATGTATAAAGGGTATTGTTTAAAGAATCGTTTTTATACGTTTGAGATAATCGACCCAAAAAGTGAGTGGCTAAATCTTCAATATCTTCCCTTCGCTGGTTTAGAGAGGGAATATAAAAGGTTAAGGCATTCATTCTATGAAACAAATCTTCTCGAAATCTCCCTTCCTCAATTTCTTTACTTAGATTCTTGTTTGTTGCGGCGACTAGAAATATTCTAGAGTATCTTGGCTGGCTTTCCCCCAGCCGCATAAAAGCTCCAGTATCCAGAAACCTTAACAATTGAACTTGGGTTTTTGGATCGGCATCTCCGATCTCATCAAGAAAGACGATCCCTCCATCAGCTTCTTCTAATATTCCCTGGCGATTGGATTCTGCACCGGTGAAGGCACCTTTTTTATGACCAAATAATTCACTATAAGTAAGTTCTCCACTATAGGCCGCAATGTTGGTTTTTCTGAGAGGAAGTTGAAACCCTGGGCCTTTAATAGAACTGAAAATCTCTGAGATTCTTGAATAAATATTATTGAAAAAAAATTCTTTGCCTGTCCCTGTGCTTCCAGTGATTAATAGACAGGGTAAGCCCATTAAAGCTTCCCATTGTTTTCCCCGGTCCCAATTCAGCATGCGGTTACAAATGGATTCAGCAACGGTATCGATTTGTTTAACTAAATTATGAATTTTTCGACTTTTACCTATGACATTTCCCAAATAATAAGAAGAAACATTTGGATCACGGTATTCGATATCTTTTCTTACCACTGCCATTTCTCGTTTTACTTCGTCAATTTGAAGTAAGTGATGGACCCTTTGCGATATTAAGGTGGAAATAATCTGTAATATTTTTTTATGTTCTTCATTAAAATAATTAACCTGGAAACTATCCTGATTGATCACTCCCAAAACACGATTATCAAAAATAATTGGAACGGCTAATTCTGACCGAATAGATTGAGATAGATTTTTATAAAACCCTTGAGTAATTTCGGGATTTTGAACATCTTCAAACAAAACGGGTCTGGCAGTATGGGCACAGTAACCATTTAACGATCTTAAATCATGGTGTAAATCATTTCCTCCAACACGGAGTGGAGGAATTTTATTTTTTTTCCATCCTCGAGACTTGGCACCGATTAATTTCCCCTCATCGCTTTCAACAACTAACCAGGGAGTGTCATCAATAAACTGTAAAAGACTAATGGTTCCACAATCGGCTCCCAATAACTCAGAGGTTTTTGCCAAAATATTATGTAGAAAGGTTTGAAGAGAACTATCCGATTCTGATAGTAATCCTTCAATCTCACTTAATACTTGAATTTCGATATGAGTAGAACTTTTCTCTAATATCAAATTCTCTACCATCGAAGCATGTTCTTGCAATAATCCTTTTTCAAAAGGAGTAAATTCATAGGGTTCGCTGGTGTAATAATTAACGGCACAAATAAATTGTCCAGAATCCGGGTCGTATTTTGGTACCTGGTATAATGAAACTAAATTTATTTTGCTAACAATAGATTTGCGGGAAAACTTTTCATTCATAATATTTTTATGATAGATAGTTTCTTGAAACGCATTGTTCATCAAGAGTCCCTTATTTTTGTCATAATGAACGATTTTGTTAATTAAATGGTCACCTTTTAGGACACTGATTTGTTCTTTATTGTCGTAAATTCCAACATGATCTATATTTTTTGTGTAAACCGCCAATATCTCAACTAAGTCAGAAGGGACCATTTCTTTTAAAGTTTGCGGTATTTTTATGGATGGTATTAAAACGGAAGCCAATTCTAATTTTTCAATTAAGTTAACTGCGGAACGCATCATTAACCAGGCACCATCTTTTTTGCGTGCGTTATCAAGATGCTTAGAAAATGAAATTTTCTGATGGTAACTCTTTGCCCTTTGAATAATGGGGCTAATGGTAGTTAAAAAAGAGACGATGGAATCAATTTGACTTGATGTTAAATTTCGTCCTTCTTTATTCCAATCAAGATTAAGTGTGCCGATGGGCCTCATCTGAAACATTATTGGAAAGACGGCTGTACTTTTTATTCCAGCAATAGATTCATAAGGATTTCGAAAATTGCTCAGTCCTCCCTCAATATCCCAAGAAACAGTGACTTCATTATCATAAAAAGCTTGGGAAGAAATAGATTCTTTGGATGAGATATATTTTGTTATTCGATGTTTGTCAGGTTGATTTTGCCCAGTGACATAATGACAAATAAGCATTCCCTCATATAAATCCTCTAAATAAAATCTTACTGAATCACACTGGAAAATTGCTTTTATTCCTGTAGCCGTAAAGTGAAGTATGTCTGAAAGACTTTCTTTGTCAAAACTCTGGAGTTTAGTTCCTAGGTTGGATAGTTTCATATAATTGAGTAAAAAAAATATTCAAAAGTAAATTAATTATAAATACATTTTTGAGATTTTGCCCACCACAAATATTCTTTTTCCCAAATTTATTAGTTTAAGCGCACCGTCAATTTTAATTTAGTTTTTGAAAATACAGGGATTATTTGACGCTCCGATTGGGAAAAATTTGCATGGTGTTTCCAAATAAAAAACAAATAGGTAAAAAATGGACTAAGATTGCATTTAAAGCCGCCAAATTCAATGATTTTAGTTTTGCAAAAAAGAGGGCAGTTTGCAAAAGATGGTACAAAGTTTGCTTTTTATCAAATTGAGGTAAAATATGCTAATTGATAAATTACTTTTTTCAGATCGTACACCAAAAATTTTAAAGAAATCATTGGATTTTCATTCCCAGCGTCATCTCTTAGTTTCAAGTAATATCAGTAATTTGGACACTCCGGGTTATTTGGCTAAAGATTTGGATTTTAAATCTCAATTGAAAGAAGTAATGGGCCAAAATGGTGAAATTTCAATGAAAAAAACTCATCGAATGCATATGGGTATTGGAAGTAATGAAATCAACTCTATATCCGCCAACCCCTTTGAAATTTCGTATCCAGTTAAAAATAATGGCAATAATGTAAATATTGATAATGAAATGATGAAACTTGCAGAAAATCAAATAGCTTATAACGCCGCAATCCAGTTAATGAGTAAGCGAGGATCAACTATAAGGGCCGCAGTTACCGAGACGGCGCAAGGTTAGCTGTAAGTTTGTTTGACAATGACTATTTGGGGAGTTAGCTTAATTAATATATAAGTTAAAGGTTAATATGGAAGACATTACTGTAAAAAATAATTTAAAAACAGCTCTCAATCCGGGATTGAGTCCTGTTGATGGAAAGATCACCTTAAATAAAACTGAAGATGGTCAGGAAACCTTTGCTAGTGCCCTAGCTCAATCCATAGAAAAGGTAAATAGCCTCCAAAAAGAAGCGGATCAGGCTATTGAGAGCTTAGCTTCAGGTGAATCTCAAAATGTTCATGGAACTATGCTTGCTGTCAGCAAAGCAGATTTAGCTTTTAGAATGACGATGCAGGTTAGGAATAAAATTGTTGATGCATACCAGGAAGTAATGAGAATGCAGGTTTAGATTTCTTTCTCAAGATTTGATAAAATTCCCCTAGGTAAATAACCTAGGGGTTTTTTTATTTTGTGGAAAAATTTTTGATTAACTTTCAATAATTATTTCATTTTCTTTTTAATATATTGAGCACTGGATAAAAGTGTTAGTGGAGGTTTTTATGAAACGGTTTGGCATTCCTATGACATTCCTGGTTGCATTATTGATTGTTTTTTCATCCAAAGCAGGTTGGTCTCAGGCTAGTGGGCATGCAAGTGTGGGGTTAGGTCATGGTGAGGAAGGATATTTACACCTCCAGGAAATGATTAAACATTTAGAATTTAGTTTGAATTTAAAAGATGCTTCTCCTGAATTAAAGCAACATGGAAATGTTGCCATTCAGCATGCAAAGGAAGCATTGAAACACTATAACGAGGCTCTTACTCACGCATCTGAATCATTGGGCAGGCCGGCCCCTATGATGGGAAGTGGTCCTGGTGGAAACCATGAAGGTTCTAATCATGAGCATGAAGAAGGGTCGCACAATGGACCTCCTATGGGCTCGCCTTATGGAAGAGGACCTGGAGGAATGGGTGAAGGATCTCACCATTAAATTTTTTAGGACTCTACGGGAAGAGAAAAATTCTTACTCCAGTCCCACCAGGATCCGTCATAGTTGCGGACACTGAAACCTAAAAAACGGAATACAAAATAAGCCATTGCTGATCGGACGCCACCGGTGCAATAGACCACAATTTCTTGTTCTGCATTGATTTGGTATTTATGAAGTAAATTCATCAAAATTTTTTTAGGCTTTATGTTTCCTTGTTCGTTATAAAAGTCTCTCCAGTCAATATGGATTGCCCCGGGAATATGACCTCCTCTGGGCGAACCATATGGAGTTGCCCCCTCATATTCATCTAATTCTCTATTATCAATTATTTTTAAATTGGGTGAATTTAACCTTTTATTGATCCATTTTTGATCCGCATAAACCAAGGGATTATAATTCAGGTCTTCTATTTTAAGACTTGAAGGTTTTCTTTTTCTCTCATTTCCACGTTCCATTTGGAAACCAGCTTGTTTCCAACTTTCAAATCCTCCCTTTAGAAGAAAAACCTTTTTAAGTCCATAATATTCAAACATCCAAAAAAATCGACCATCAGTTCTCCACTTATCAGTAGGGTCTCCATATAGAATAATAGACTTGGAATGGTCTAATCCTAAGGATTTCAATTTGGAGGCCACCTCAGCTTTATCCTGGATTAAGATACCGGGAATTGATCCATTCCTTTGAGTGAACTTTTTCCAATCACTTAGGTTGATGGCTCCGGGAATATGTCCCCACAAAAACTTCCAATAGGGACGAGTATCAATAAAAACTATTTCATTGGAGGGAATTTTTGTAATCTCTTGGATTTCCATTAATGGATTTGCAAAAGATTGGCTTTTAACAAAAAAAATAACTAAGATTAAAAGAAAAATGGTAGGCCGCAGGTTTAGACGTAATTCCTTTATTTTCCTTGACAAAAGACGGGTTTGGTTAGTAAGATCGTTCTTCATTTTTCGACCTTAAGCCTTTCATTTATAGAATAAAATTTGAGCCTATAGGGTTCATTCTTCCAGAGTTATCTCTCAACTATATATTATTGAAAAATTGGTCGAATAAAAAGAGATAACGTCTCAAAAAATTAATTAGGGATTTCCAAAATTGGATATAAAAACGCCCTTTGAACTATTTTAGATGAAAACATTTTGGAGGAGCTATGACCACGAACGATCAGGATAATGCCAACGAAAACAAGCCTGGTGGAGGTAAAACGCCTGAGGAAGAACGCTTAGAGGAAATTAAAAAGGAGGAAAAAGAAGACGCTAGCTCCTATTATTCTCAAGGAAAATCGGAAGAAAAAGATACCACCGAAGAGGATTTTAACAAACCTGTACCAGAAGTAGATGAAGAAAAAGAAGAAATGAGTCTTCTTAAAGCCATAGCCTATTTAGGTTTTGGTATGGCAGTATTGGCGATTGTTTTTATTCTATTTTTTATTAGGGATTTGGATTCTAAAGTGGGAGATGTAGATGCCGCTGTCAATACCCTTGAACAAAAGTTTGGCCCCCTCAAACAGCAATTGGATGACAAATTTTCAAGAGTGGACCAAGATGTTAGCGATCTAAAACAGCGATTTGGAAACTATGAAAGACAGGCAGCGGTTACCGAACTTAAAAGAGCGTTGGTGGCAATTAAGGGTGTAACATCGGGTTCAGATGCTGGAATTCAAGCGAAATCTGACAAAGTTGTTGCAGGTATTCAAAGTTTACTTAGTGAGTTGGGTGATAATTCAATGGGTATGCCACCTGCTTCTTTGCCAACACAAGAAGAGGCAGTTCCTGCACCTGCAATGGAAGAAACTGCTCCTTCCCCTGAGGCTGCTGCACCCGCTGAAATGCCAGCAGAGGAACCTCCTGCTGAAGAAGCGCCGACTGTAGAGGCGGCTGTGGAACCTCCTGCTGAAACACCAGTTGAAGAAGCACCTGCTCCATCTGCGGAAGAACCACCCGCTGAAGAAACTCCTCCAGTAGGGCAAATTGAACTGGAATCTGAAGGAGGGGATGAAGGTGGTGACGATGAAGAGGAAGATGAAGAAGAGGAAGATGAAGAAGAATAGAAATAATTTAGTTTAAATTAAAGGCCTGAGGTGCGATAATACCTCAGGCCTTTATTATTTTCTTCTATACAACTCCAACCTATTATGGCCATTATAAAAATAATATTTGTAATCCTATTTGCAATTTTTATTGCTGTTTTTGCAGTTAAAAATATGGATTTGGTTGAAGTAAGCTTCTATGACTTCAATTTAAATTCTCATAATATTCAGGTTCCACTTTTGATTGTGGTTTTATGTTCTTTAGGTTTGGGATTTTTAATTGCATGGATCAGTGGCACCTTTGCTCAGTTGAAACTTCGCTCAGTCATTCGCAGGCAAGATAAAACTATCAATTTTTTAAATACAGAGGTTCAAAAATTAAATCGTCCCAGCCTCCCCGAAAAAACAGTTTCGAATGATTAATTCCCTTCTTTAAATTCGCAAGGTTATACTATTTATAGGAATAAATTTTAAGTTCAAATATCATTAATAATGAAAATTTATTTCTATTGAAGCGAATCAAATTTAAATATTCCAAAGAGTAATTAACTACTTTATGAAAACAGTATGTTGCTTTTTTAAGTTTATTGGAGATTGTTGGGTTCTTCGACGTTTAATGAAGAAATATGATAGCCCAAATATCCGTAGTTTATTTTGGTATGGACTGCCTTTAAAGTTTGTAGTCAGCTTTAGTGGAATATTACACATCCTCTCCTGGCTACTATTTAAACGTAAAACGGATGAAACTGCTAAAAATTATGGTTTAGGAACACTTTATTTTGAAGAACCTCAGAATCGTGGTTTAGATCAAACTTGGCCAAGTGTTTGGCATTGTGTAGGTCTTCCGACTCAACCCTGGTTTGATGAAAAAGATGAATTGGCCAAAACATTGGAAGAAAATGCTCAAGTAATAATTGATGAATTTGAAAAAGCAAAAGCTTCCGTGGGGACTCATCCCGACAATAGAACTGTAGTCAAGGGTGGCAAATGGAAAGGAATGCTGCTTTACGGAGTCAATGGTGAAAAAAATGTGGAATTGTGTGAATTACTTCCAAAGACAACAGCCATCGTCGAAAAATTTCCTTTATGTAAAAATTACGGATTTGTTGAGTTTTCGGAAGTAATTCCCGGAACTCACATTCTTCCACATACTGGGTCTTCAAATCTAAGATTAAGGCATCATCTTGGAATTTATGTTCCAGAAGATACTGTTAAAATCCGCGTGGGCTCTGAAGCCCGGCCCTGGATACAAAGTAAATGCATTGTTTTTGACGATGCTTATGAGCATGAAGTGGTTCACGAAGGGGAAAAAACGCGAGTGGTATTTATCGTAGATCTTTGGCATCCTTCGCTCACAAAGAATGATATTAAGTTTTTGGCCCATCCGGTTTTGTCTACATTTGGAAAAATTTTGTAAAGTGTTCTACCCAGGTTGTTGCTGAGTTAAGCAATGAATGCTCCCAAAACCAATGAGTAAAGGTTTACTCTGAATTGCCACTACATGGCGGTCCGGAAAACAATTTTCTAAAATCGATTCAACTCTTGAATCATTTTTATGATTATAAGTTGGTAATAAGACAACGCGGTTTCCAATATAAAAATTGGCATAACTTGCCGGAAGGCGGTTTCCGTTTTCTTTTACTATTCCCGGAGTGGGAAAGGGAATAATATTAAATGAATCACCATTTAAATCTTCTGCACTTTTTAAAATTTTAAAATTTTCCTGGGTACAATGATAATTCGGGTCAGTCGGGTCTTCTTCAACAACACATATTAAAGTATTTGGATTCACAAATCGAACTAAGTTATCAATGTGGCCGTCAGTATCATCACCCATCAAATTTCCCAGACACCAGATTATTTTTTTTGCACCGAGATAGTTTTTTAAATAGGATTCCATCTCCTCCTTTGAAGGCCCATTGTTGCGGTTTGGGTTGAGCAAGCATTGTTCAGTTGTTAAGCAAATTCCTTTACCATTGACTTCAATGGCACCTCCTTCTAAAACAATCCCCGGTTCAAATTTGGGGATATCAAGGTGTTCTAAAATTTTTTCCGGTACTTGATTATCTAATTCCCAATCGTATTTTTTTCCCCAAGAATCAAAATTCCAATCGTTGGCGGCCACTTTAATTTTTTGATTTTTATTATTTATCAGAAAATTTGGACCGTAATCCCTAATCCAGGCATCGTCTGTGGGAATAATAAAAAAGTTGATATTTTCTATGGATATTTTTTGTTTGGAAAAAAGGTTTTTTACACGATTCTGAGTGTCTGGATCATCAACGAGAATAAAAACTTTTTCTCCTAGAGACAAATTACGAATGATTTCAAGATATACATTTTCAGCCTGCTCCAGGTACACTCCAGGCCACGTTTCCTGATTTTGTGGCCAGGTAAGCCAAGTTCCCACATGGTGTTCCCATTCTCCAGGCATTATGTACCCTAGGGAAGAAGGATTAACTTTCATTTGAATCTAAAAATAGGTGGGATAAATTTTGATAATGGTCAACCCTTCGGTCTCTCAGAAAAGGCCAACTTTGTCGAGTTTCTTCTATTTGGGATAAGTCACAATCTATGGTTAAATTTTCTGGTGCATCGCTTGAAGCTTTGCAAAGCAATTCACCGAAAGGATCGCTCACAAAAGACTGTCCCCAAAAATTTATATCATTTTCACGTCCTACCCGGTTTACTGCAATTGTGAAAACTCCGTTAGCTATGGAATGGGATCGCTGGATGGTTTCCCAAGCCGTGGCCTGTTTTGAAGCTAATTCCGCATCAAAATCCTGGAAACCTATAGCAGTTGGATAAAACAAAAACTGAGCCCCAGATAGAGCTGTTAAACGCGCCGCCTCAGGGAACCATTGATCCCAGCAGATTAAAATACCAATCTTGCCATATTGGGTGGAAATCGTCTTAAATCCCAAATCACCAGGTGTGAAATAATATTTTTCTGAAAAACCAGGATCGTCGGGAATATGCATTTTTCTATATTTACCTGCAATTGTTCCATCAGCATCAAAAACAATCGCAGTATTGTGATATATTCCTGAGGAACGTTTTTCAAACAAGGGCGCTATTAGAACCAGTGATTTTTGTTTCGCAATTGCGGCCAAAATTCTAGTTGTAGGTCCCGGAATGGGTTCGGCAAATGAAAAATTAATGGGATCTTCATTTTGGCAAAAATAAAGGGTTCTAAAAAGTTCGGGAAGACATATTATTTGAGCGCCTTTCTCAGAACACGCTTCAATGCCTTGAATAGCATTTTTAATATTTATTTCAGGATTTTCGGAACAAGCCAATTGAACCAAGCCTACTCTGGTAATTTCCCTATTGGTTTTTGCGGACATAATTAATAAAATATGAGATTCAATACAATTAAATGATTTTAATGCTATCAATCTTATTTATTTTAAACATATAACCATAATCATAATTCAAAAATGGAAAATATAGAAGGAATTCAATGGGTCAAGCAGGCATTTCGCGATTATTATAAACCTAAATTACGGCGTGAATTAAAAAGAGATCCAACATCGGAAGAGTGTGACAAAAGATTTTTTGAAATATATCAGCAACTTCGCCTTACCTTACTTGTGGGAATTAAGGAAGGTGTGGGCTTATATTTTTATGAAATTGCAAAATTTAGTTTAGATGAATTTAATACTTTTCGAAATCGCCCCGAAGATTATTTACTGGAACGTTTTGGTGGCGGAAATTTTAAATTGAATTTTTATGAAGGCCCTTCATTTGTGGTTACCGTTAATTTCAAACTTGACGGAAAGCCTAAGTGGGAACATCTTCTCCCTCAAAAAGCGCAATCCTAATTATAATTTTTTTAATTATTAATGAAATCTCCTGAACAAATTTCCATTAAGGAACCCTTATCTTTTGAGTTGCAAGTATTTAAGAATCTTCAAGAGACCTTAAAAAACACTTTAAATCCTCTAATCATTGAAGGATTGCAAGGTTCTTCCAAAGGTTATTTTCTTTCCCAAATCTGGAAAAAAATAAAAAAACCTATTTTGGTTGTAACGGCTGATCAAATTTCGGCTGAAGTTATTTTTGGAGATTTGAAATACTATTTAAAAAGAGAAAAGCAAAAAATAATACCCCAGTTTTTCCCCACATGGGAAATACTTCCTTTTGAACCTTTATCCCCTCTCTTAGAAATTTCTGCTGAGAGATTATCTATTCTTCATAAGCTACTACAAAACCAAAATTTAATAGTGGTTACCCCTGTTGAAGCAATAATTCAAAAACTTTTACCAAAAGAAGTGTTGAAAAACCATACCTTTACTATTAATCAAGGTGAAACCTTGGATAGGGAGTTATTAGAATATTGTTTTGTAGATAACGGGCTGGAACACACCCAATTGGTGGATGGACCGGCTCAATTTAGTTCCAGAGGAGATATACTGGATGTTTTTTTGCCGACACATCCTAACCCTGTGCGAATTGAATTTTTTGGGGATCAGGTCGAATCAATTCGTCACTTTGATGTGAACTCACAGATTTCAATTGATGAAATAGATGAAGTCACTATTTTGCCTATTCGTGAAGTTTGTTTAAATGAAGAACAAATAAAAAAAGGAACGGAAAAACTTATAAATTTAGGTAGTGAAAATGAAATAAATAAAACTCATATGAGTGAATTATTAGAGAAAGTGGAAGGATTGAAATTTTTTTCAGGGCTCGAATCCTTGGCACCCTTTTTCTACGAAAATATGCAAGATATTTTTGATTATATTTCCTCTGAAACATTGATAATTCAAATCGAAAAAGATGCAATCCAAGAAAAGATTTCACATTACCAGGAAATAATTTTGGAAGAGCATGGTCGATGCCTGGAACGTGGGGAGGTAATCCCTGATCCAGATTCTCTTTTCTTTCTCAAGAAGAATTTTTCTCAAAAATTATTAAAAATCCAACAATGGAATTTAATGAACTAAAGTTTTCGGATCTTAAATTAACCAATACATTTCATATAGAAGTTAAGCAAATTCCAAATTTCCAAACCAAATTTGAAGAATTTTCCAAAGCAGCCTGGGAATGGGAAAGTCAGGGTCAAAAAATATTAATTGTTGCTCCGACAAAGGGACATTTGCGGAGAGTCAATGAGTTGCTTATCGATAAAGAATTAGACTTAGAAGTTCAACAGGGACATATTAGTTCGGGGTTTAGATTACCGGAAGCAAATCTAATCGTAGTCGCAGAACACGAAATTTTTGGAAGAACACATAAACACCGACATCGTCGAAAAAGCCAGAGCCAAGCTTTTCAGAGAGGATTTAAAGATCTAAAAGAAGGAGATTTGTTGGTTCACGTTGATTATGGAATAGGAAAGTTTAATGGCTCTAAGGAAATAAAAACAGGTATAGGAGGCGGAGAGTTTTTGGAAATTCTTTATGCTGAGGATCAAAAGTTATATATCCCGATGGATGGACTGGGTCTCATTCAAAAGTATCTGGGATCTGGAGAATCAAATCCACCACTAAATCGATTAGGTGGTTCTCAGTGGAAGAAACAAAAAAAGAAAGTAAAAGAATCAATTCTTGAAATGGCGAACGATTTATTAAAAATTTATGCTTCACGGGAAGTGGCTCAAGGGCATGCGTACCCGGGTGATCCGGTAATGATGCAGGGTTTTTCTGATTCTTTTGAATATGTAGAAACGGATGATCAATTGAAAGCTATTGAAGACGTATTAGATGATTTAAGCAAAGATAAGCCTATGGACCGTCTAATTTGTGGGGATGTGGGCTATGGAAAAACCGAGGTTGCTATGCGTGCAGCTTATCAAACCGTGTTAGATAAAAAGCAGGTTGCGGTTTTAGTTCCTACAACAATTTTAGCCCAACAGCATTTAAATACTTTCAGGGAGCGTTTTCAGTTGCACCCTGTATCAATTGATATGGTGAGTCGATTTCGAAATTCAAGTGAACAAAAACAAACATTAGAAAAATTAAAGCAAGGAAAATTAGATATCGTTATCGGAACCCATTCTCTTTTGTCAAAGGACGTAAAATTTTTAGATTTAGGATTATTAATCATAGATGAGGAACAAAGGTTTGGAGTTCGTCATAAAGAACAATTAAAAAAAATGCGTGCATCGGTTGATATATTGACCTTAACGGCGACACCTATTCCGAGAACACTTCACTTTTCCCTTATGGGAGTAAGAGATCTAAGTGTAATTGAAACTCCTCCAAGTGATAGACTTTCAATTAAAACCTATATTAGGAAATTTGAAGAAGGAATAATACGGAAAGCAGTATTAAGAGAAATAGAACGGGGAGGCCAGGTATATTTTGTGCATAACAGAGTGCAGGGAATACATTCCATGGCGGCATTACTTCAAAAAATAATTCCGGAAGTAAAAATTGGAATTGCTCATGGTCAAATGCAAGAGCGTATGTTGGAGACGGTTATGAAGCAATTTATTGATGGGGAAATAGATTTGCTGCTATGCACATCAATAATTGAATCAGGTTTGGATATTCCAACCGCCAATACAATAATTATTAATAGGGCGGATAAATTCGGGTTGGCCCAACTTTACCAATTGCGTGGAAGAGTAGGGCGTTATAGGCATCAAGCTTTTGCTTATTTGTTGGTTCCTGGAACTATGTCGATTTCTGAAGAGGCCAGAAAGCGCTTATTTGCCATTGAGGAGATGAGTGACCTGGGTGCAGGTTTTCAACTGGCGGCGAGGGATATGGAAATACGAGGGACAGGGAATATGTTAGGGAAAAATCAATCCGGACATATTTCTGCAATTGGGTTTGATCTCTATTGTAAAATGATGGAAGAAACAATTAACGAGATCCAAGGTCAAGCAGTTGATAAAAAAATTGATACCCTGGTAGATATTCAAATTAAAGGTTACATCCCCACAGATTACATCCAGGACATGAATCAGCGTCTAGAAATGTATAGAAGGTTGCAATTATCCAACGATATAGAAGATATAGAATCTTTAAAAAATGAAATAAAGGATCGATTTGGGCCCATTCCCGAACCTCTGGAAAAACTCATTGCAATTATTGAGTTAAGAATGGATTGTCAAAGATTACATGTTACGGAGTTAATTTTGACTAAAAATGTGGTTATAATGAAAATTGCGGCTTCTACTCCTATATCATCAAATATTCTGATGGACATCCTTGAAAAAAAAATGAAACTTGTCTCAGAATTTGAAATTAATCTTTTGTTGGAACAATCGGGGTGGCGTGAAAACGTGAACCTTATAAAAAAATATTTAAAGAAAATTCTAAATGCTATCGATGTAGCATAAATGAGCACTTTTCCTTTCCTTATTATGATTCGAATTTCCCTCATTATATTGGTCTTTTTTTTATTTGGTTGTGGTCCAAATAATCAAACAGAAATAGAGGGTGATGGTTCGAAAACAGTGGCCATAGTAAATGAGGAATCCATTGTCCAGCATCAATTGATAAATGAACTGCGGCAAGCTAAAAGGAAATATCGGATTAAAAAGAATGATCCACTTCCTAAAGAACAGTGGGCATGGTTGAAAAATAACACGTTAAATAAAATTATTCAGGAATCTTTAATAAAACAAGAGGCACGAAGAATTGGAGTTAAGCTTAGGGACTCCGAATTTAATACTTATCTTGAAAAAATGAAGCAGGGGTATAAAGATGAGTCTTTTCAGCAGGCATTAGAAATTGAGGAAATTTCTCAATCTCAATGGGTAGAGAAACTAAAAACCCAACTTTTAATAAAAAATTTGATTCAACAGGTGGTGAATAGTAAGGTTGCCGTCTCAGATAAGGATCTATTGAAATACTTTACCAATCACCAAAAAGAATTTCAAAAGGGAGAACGGGTAAGAGCCCTACATATTATGGTTGAAACCGAAGAAGAAGCCCGCGATATATTAAAAATGCTTAAAAAAGGTAAATCTTTTTCCCAGCTCGCAAAAGAACATTCATTAAGTTTGGAAGGAAGCGAGGGTGGAGACATGGGCTACTTTGAAAAGGGTCAAATGCCTGAAGAGTTTGACGAGGTTTTTGATTTAGAGGTAGAAAAGATTAGTGATATTATTCGAACTCCTTATGGATTTCATGTTTTTAAAGTGGTTGATAAAATCCCGGAAAGTAAAATGAGTTTTGAAGAATCAAAGAAAAGTATCCGTAATTCTCTTTTGCGCCAAGCTCAGGAAAAAGCCTTTAAAAAGTGGTTAACCAAAGTAAAAGAAAAATCAGAAATAATAATTAACTATGATGTATTGGAACAAATTTAAATTCAAAATAAAATTTTTGTTATTTGGAATGGTTTGCCTTTTAATAAGCCATCCTGTTGCAGCCGAAATTTTTGATCAAGTTATTGCTAGAGTTAATAACGAAATCATTACCAAAAGTGATCTTGACGAAAGAGCTGCAATGGAAATTTCTCGAATCCAGTCATCAGGGGGAACTGATATTCCGACTTTTGAGGAAATGAAAAGTTTGATGTTAGATAGAATTATTCAAGAAAAGCTAATTGTTTTTGATGGCAAAAGAATTGGGCTTACTATTGATGAAAAAAAGGTCGAAGCGGCTTTAAATGAAATTAGAGATCGAAATAATCTTCAAGAAGGTGACCTAGAGAGAATGCTGGAAAAAGAAGGGCGTTCTATAGATGATTATAAAGAGAATATTCGAAATCAAATTATGTTGAGTAAAGTAGTAGGTATGCAAGTTAAAAGTCGTATAAAGGTTAGTGATGATGAATTAAAAAATTATTATCATGAGCATCAAAAAGATTATTGGAGCCCACCCAAAATCAGTGTGCGACATATATTATTTATTCTTGAAGAGACCTTGCCAGAAAAAGATATAAAAGTTAAAGAGCAAAAAGCTCAAGAAGTAATGCGTAAATTGAGGAGTGGAGAAAAATTTGAAACCATGGCCCAACTTTATTCAGAGGATGTGTCCGCTCAAAATGGGGGAGATTTGGGAGTGCTGGAAAGAGGTAAAATGATTCCAGAATTTGAGAATGCTGCATTTGCCCTTAAAGAAGGAGAAATTAGTAACATAATTCGTTCCCCATATGGTATTCATATAATTAAAGTAGATAAAATTATTCCTGGTCAAACAACCCCAATTGAAGAAGTTAGAAATGAAATAACGAATATTTTGTCAATGGAAAAGTTTCAAGGTCAATATCAATCTTATATTGAAGAAATTAAAGCAAAGGCATTTATTGAAAAAAACTGGAAGGTAAAAGAAAATAAAGAAGTTACCTTAGCAAAAAATAATCTTAAAGAACCCAAACCTTCTCCGGAAAAAAAAGTTAATATTCTTCCACCTCTCACCATAAAAAAATCTCTTTCAAACAATCCATTACCTAATGCAACGAATGATAGCCACCAGTCGGTGGAAGTAAAGTTGCGTCACTATAAGCAACTCAGGCAAATGAATATAATTTCAGAGGCCGAATACCAAAAGAAGAAGCAAGAAATTTTGGAAAATCTGTAATAAATTCTGAATTTAATAAATATTTATTGGTAAAGCTTTAATCATTTTCCGTAAGGATTGTAATTAATATTTATGGATCGATTTATTCAAAAAATGATTGCCTTTGGTGGAGAACACCAAATGTTTTCTGAGGAAGATCATATTTTGGTAGCTCTTTCGGGTGGACCAGATTCCACGGCTTTATTATACTCCATGATAGAAATTAGAAAACAATACCCAATCCAAATTAGTATTGCCCATTTAAATCATTGTGCTCGAGGACAAGAATCCTTTGATGATTCCGAGTTTGTTAGAAAACTAGGAGAGGAACTTTGTATTCCCACTTTTATTCAAAAAATAAATATTGAAGATAAGAAAGTTGATATCAAAAGTTCCTTTCAGGATACTGCAAGGCAAATCCGAAAAGATTATTTAATGCATATTCTTAAAAAAATTGAAGGGAATAAAATTGCTTTGGGTCATAATAAGGAGGATCAGGCTGAAACTATTTTGATGAATTTTTTGCGAGGAAGTGGAATAGCGGGATTAAAGGGAATGCTTCCCAAAAGAGGTCCATGGATAAGGCCTTTATTGATTTTTGAAAGAAGTGAGGTTCTTGAATTTCTGGAAAACAGGAAAATTTCCTATCGAGTTGATTCTTCGAATAAAAATCGGAAATACCTGCGTAATAAAATTCGTTTAGATTTGGTGCCACTTCTAATGAGTCAATACAATCCAAATTTAAACGAAAACCTCTTAAGAATGTCCACAACTCTTAGTGAGGAAAATGAATTTTTGGATGGATTGGCAGAAAAATATTTCAATGAATGCTTGTGTGAAAGTATAGAAAACGAAAAGGTTATTTTAAATAGAGAATTACTGAGGGAAATACCCAAAATAATGCAAAGGAGAGTTTTACGCAAAAGTATTCAATTTGTGAAGGGAAATTTGCGTAGGATTACTTTCCATCATTTACAGAAAACCGTAGAATATGTGCAATCACATAAATCTGCGTGGAGTAAAAGTCTTCCAGACAATATTGAAGTTTCTATCCTAAATACAAGCCTTGAGATAAAAAAAATCCCTGATAGTAAAAGTGACATCTTAATTTTAGAAAAAGATTTAAAAATTCCCCTGGAAATTCCAGGGATTACAACAATTCCCCAAACAGGAATTAAGTTGCAAACTAAAATCATTTCTTCCAATGAATTTAAAGGTTTTTCCAAAAGAAAAAATGAAGCAGATTTGGACTTGGCTATTTCAGGGGAAAATATTTTAATTCGATTTTTTGAAAAAGGTGATCGGTTCATACCTTTTGGAATGTCTGGCACAAAAAAACTAAAAGATTTTTTTATTGATGAAAAGGTTCCCCAAAAGGAAAGATATTCTGTTCCTCTATTGACTACTCTAAATGGCGATATTATATGGGTATATGGGTTTAGGATTTCTCATAAATATAGAGTGACGCCTGAGACAAATAAAATCCTAAATATCAAAGGCTTGGTAAATTAAAATCGGTTTCTGAGGGTGGAAAAGAAACCGGCATTTGAATAGCGAACTATGGTAATATAGATTTACCAAGCTCAGCTTTTCGCAAAGGAGACTATTTTGAATCAATTTTATAAAAACTTAGCTTTATGGTTAGTCATAGGGCTGATTTTAATTGCTCTTTTTAATATATTCAACCAACCACAAATGGGCCAATCTGAGGTTGTTTTTAGTGATTTCATGAACCAATTAGAACGGGGGGAAATCTCTAAAGTGGTGATGCAAGGTGACACAATAAATGGAACCTATACCGATGGTCGAACATTTCAAACCTATGCCCCCGGAAAAGATCCCGAATTAATTAAATTACTCAGAGAAAAAGGTGTTCGGATGGAAGTGGTGCCACCGGAGCAGACCAGTTGGTATATGAATATATTAATATCTTGGTTTCCCATGCTTTTGTTGCTTGGGATTTGGATATTTTTTATGCGGCAAATGCAGGCAGGGGGTGGAAAAGCCCTTTCCTTTGGTAAAAGTAAGGCTCGCCTCATGGGTGAAAAATCCAATAAAGTGACATTTAAGGATGTTGCAGGCTGTGATGAAGCAAAAGAAGAGCTACAGGAAATCATTGAATTTTTAAAGGAACCTCAAAAATTCAGTAAGCTTGGCGGTAAAATTCCAAAAGGAGTACTTTTAGTAGGTCCTCCAGGTACCGGAAAAACTCTTTTAGCTAAAGCTATTGCAGGGGAAGCCAATGTTCCTTTCTTTAGTATTAGTGGTTCGGATTTTGTAGAAATGTTTGTTGGAGTTGGTGCATCACGTGTTCGAGATTTATTTGAGCAGGGTAAGAAAAATAGCCCCTGTATTATTTTTATTGATGAAATTGATGCAGTCGGTCGGCACCGTGGTGCAGGTTTAGGGGGTGGCCATGACGAGCGCGAACAAACCTTAAACCAACTTTTAGTTGAAATGGATGGATTCGAAAATAATGAAGGAGTTATTTTAATTGCCGCTACAAACCGTCCTGATGTTTTGGACCCGGCTTTGTTAAGGCCTGGTCGATTTGATCGTCAGGTGGTAGTTGGGCGTCCAGATATAAAAGGACGAGAAGGAATTCTTAAAGTCCATACATCTAGAGTTCCGCTTGAAGATGATGTTGATTTAAAAATTATTGCACGAGGAACTCCGGGTTTCACTGGGGCTGATTTAGCAAACTTGGTAAATGAAGCAGCTCTTTTGGCTGCGCGTAAAGAAAGACGGACAGTGAACATGGAAGACTTTGAAGATGCCAAAGACAAAGTCATGATGGGTGTTGAACGTCGAAGTATGGTAATTACTGAGAAAGAAAAGAAAAATACAGCGTATCATGAGGCCGGTCATGCTTTGGTAGCCTATTTATTGCCTGAAACTGATCCATTACATAAAGTAACCATAATTCCACGGGGACGAGCATTAGGAGTAACAATGCAGCTTCCAGAGGATGAAAAACACACATATCCTAAAGATTACCTCATAAATCGACTGGCGATTATGATGGGAGGTCGAGTGGCCGAAGAAATTTGTTTAGGCCAGATTACGACAGGGGCCGGAAATGATATTGAGGTTGCCACTGAAACTGCTCGAAAGATGGTGTGTGAATGGGGAATGAGTGAGAAAATGGGTCCTTTGACTTATGGAACTAAAGAAGAGCAGGTATTTCTTGGAAAAGATTTTTCGGCTCAAAAAAACTTTAGTGATGAAACTGCAAAATTGATTGACCTTGAAGTTAAATCTTTGGTTATGGGCGGCTATAATAAAGCAAATGAACTCTTAACGGAAAATCTAGAAACATTAGAGAAGTTAGCTCAAGCGTTGTTAGAGCATGAAACTTTAGATTTAAAAGAAATTAAAGAGATTATTGATGGGAAACCACCTGAAGATTCAGATGGGGGAAGTGAAAGCCCTGTTGATGATGCCACATTAGCCCACCAAAAAGAGAAGAAAAAGCCGGATGTGGTTGGTGATTCAGATGGTTTAATCGGTGGAATGCCGGATCCTACGCCTGCCTAAGGAACAAATATATAATTGTTACTGTGGCTCCGTTTCGGGTTTTCCCGAGACGGAGCTTTTCTTTTTCATTAGGAATCCCTTTTGTTTCAGAAAAATCTAAAAACTCTATTCAATGAAACCCCTAAAGTAATGGGAATAATTAATCTATCTGAAGATTCATTCTATTCAGAAAGTAGCTTTTCTAATATAGAAATAGCTTTTAAAACTGCCATACAAATGGTTGAGGATGGAGCGGATTTTATAGATCTCGGGGCTGAGTCTACTCGACCGGGGTCTTTCCCCATTTCTGCAGAGAATGAAATTGAGATTTTAAAACCATTTTTAAATAAGATTGAAACGAGTATTTCGGTTCCCCTATCTGTGGATACCTACAAAGCGGAGGTTGCCGAATTTGTTTTGAATCATGGTGCTACGTGGATCAATGATATTACTGGTTTGCGGGACCCAAATATGGCGTCTATTATTTCAAGATATAAAGCTGGAGTGATTCTTATGCATATGAGAGGCAATCCTTCGAATATGCAGGAGAGTATAAATTATAAAGATTGTATAAAAGAAATAAGAGCATTTCTTCAGGAAAAAATTGAGTTTGCAGAATCCATAGGAATTGAACCCAACAAAATAATAATAGATCCGGGAATTGGGTTTGGAAAAACTGCAGAAAATAATTTGGAATTGATTTCTAATCTTGAGTATTTCAATGAATTGAATAAACCATTGCTTTTAGGAATTTCCCGTAAGTCATTTATTGGGAAAGTTTTAAATGTCCCAGTAGAAGATAGAATGGTTGGGTCTTTAATCTCGGGATTAGTAGGAGTATTAAAGGGAGCTAAAATTCTTCGTGTTCACGATGTTAAAGAAACAGTTCATATGCTAAAGATGGTAAAAGCATTGAGTGCGTGGGAGAGATAACTTTATGATTCGATTATTTGTAAATGTAGACCACGTGGCCACATTAAGAGAAGCTCGTAAAACCACTGAACCAGATCCCTTAATTGCTGCTCTGTTGGCCGAAAAAGCAGGTGCAGATGGCATTACAGTGCATCTCAGAGAAGATAGGCGTCATATTCAAGACCATGATGTGAATCGAATTAAACAAAATATCCAGACGAAACTCAATCTTGAAATGGCTGCCACAGAAGAAATGGTGGAGATTGCAATCAAAACGAAGCCTTATCAAGTTTCATTGGTTCCTGAAAAAAGACAAGAGATTACAACAGAAGGTGGTTTGGACGTACGCTTAAATGAAAAAATTATTAAATCGGTAAAACAAAAACTAGATTCCCATGGGATTTTGGTTAGCCTTTTTGTAGACCCTAATGTGGATCAAATTCAAGCCGCCCACGGACTAGGAGTGCCAAGTATTGAAATTAATACGGGTTTATATACTGAATTGAGTGAGCAAAATGAGATTGACAAAGAATTGGCAAAAATTGTAAAAGCCTCTTCTCAAGCAAAAGATTTTGGAATGAGGGTATTTGCGGGTCACGGACTAAATAATGAAAATGTAATTTCCATCGCCGCCATTCCTCAAATCGAGGAACTAAATATAGGTCACAACCTGGTTGCCAGATCAATTTATTCAGGAATGGATCAAGCCATAAAAAATATGAAGGATGCTATTCAAAAGGGAGTGGAACAAAGAAAGGAATAACCAACCTGAGAATAAATGAATGGAAAGAGTTTTTAAAACTATATTGATTAATTTTTAAATACAGTTAACAATATGATTCAACAGTTTGAAAAAAGTTTAGGAATTATTTTTTGTGAAGGAGGCTAAATGACCACCAGAGTGGCGATTAATGGGTTTGGGCGAATAGGTCGCAATGTTTTGAAATGTATTTTCAATGATCCCGATTGCGAAAATATAGATGTAGTTGCCATTAATGATCTTACAGATGCTAATACCCTGGCACATTTATTTAAATATGATTCAGTCCAGGGTGTAAGTAATCTCCAGGTTGAAAGTCAGGATAATAAATTAATTATTAATGGAAAATCCATTCAGATTACTTCGGTGCGTGACCCTCAAGACTTGCCTTGGAAAGAGTTAAATATTGATGTAGTAATTGAATCAACCGGTTTGTTTACCAAAAGGGAGGATGCCTCAAAACATTTAACTGCCGGTGCAAAAAAAGTCATAATTTCAGCACCTGCAAAGGATCCGGATGTAACAATTGTTTTAGGAGTAAATGAGGAGTCTTACAAAGCTGATAACCATAATATTGTATCAAATGCCTCTTGTACTACGAACTGCTTGGCCCCGCTAGCTAAGGTTATTCATAATAACTTTGGAATTCGAAAAGGGGTAATGACCACGATTCATTCTTATACCAATGATCAAAAAATTTTAGATTTACCGCATAAAGATTTACGGCGGGCACGTGCCGCAAATTTGTCTATGATTCCGACTACCACGGGGGCTGCTAAAGCTGTTTCTTTGGTACTACCAGAATTAAAAGGGAAATTAGATGGAATGGCCATAAGAGTTCCAACCCCAAATGTATCATTAATTGATTTGGTGGCAGAAGTAGAGAAAGATACTTCAGAAGAAGATGTTAATAATTGCCTGAAAGCTGCCTCACAAAATGAATTAAAGGGGATTTTGAGATTTGAAGATATGCCCCTTGTTTCTATCGACTATAATGGAGCTCAAGATTCTTCAATTGTGGATGGACCATCAACAAAAGTTATGGATAAAAATATGATCAAAGTTCTTGCCTGGTATGATAATGAATGGGGATATTCAAATCGAACCAAGGATTTGTTGAAATACATTATAAAAAAAGGAATTTAAAATAAGCAAAATACCCTATGAATAAACCAATGGTCGCCGGCAATTGGAAAATGAATTGTACTCTTTCTGAAACCCGCACGTTGATTCAATCTATACATTCAAATTTTAAAAAGGAACCCCCTGTAGATATTGTAATAGCTCCGCCCTTCACGGCTTTGCAGGAGACATCTAATTGGCTTCAAGGTTCTTATATAAAAATATCAGGGCAAAATATGCATTTTGAACCCAGCGGAGCTTTTACCGGTGAAGTGTCGGGAGAGATGTTAAAGGACGTTGGATGTGAGTATGTCATTTTAGGACATTCGGAAAGACGTCATATTTTTAAAGAAGATGATTTAATTCTAAGGAAAAAAGTTTCGGCTGCCTTTTCTGCGAATATAAAAACTATATTTTGTGTTGGGGAAACTGAGGAACAAAGAAACGGTGGTTCTGCAGAGTCTGTGTTGTCTGATCAAATAGAAAAGGTTTTTGAAGGAGATTGGTTCTACCTGGATCCTTCGTACTTAATTATTGCTTATGAACCGGTTTGGGCAATCGGTACGGGAAAAAATGCCACACCCGAGCAAGCTCAAGAGGCACATAAATTTATTCGTAATAAACTTACTAAAGTCATTGGGGTTGGCGATTCGATCCGGATTCTTTATGGTGGAAGTGTAAAACCGAATAACAGTGCTGATTTGATGGCCCAACCTGACATTGATGGTTTGTTAGTGGGTGGAGCCAGCTTGGTTGCCGAGTCTTTTTGTGATATTATTAAAACCGCTTTTTAATTGATTTTGGAGTCTTTTGATGCAAACCTTTGTAATCGTAATTCATATTATCGTGGCCTTATTTTTAATTCTGGTTGTGTTATTACAAACTGGAAAGGGTGCGTCAATGGGTGCTGTATTTGGTTCAGGTAGTCAAACAATGTTTGGTGGAAGTAATGCAAGTAACTTGTTAACTAAACTTACAGGTGCAGCAGCAATAATTTTTATGGTTACCTCGTTAAGCCTTTCAATTTTTTCTGTCGAGTCTGGTCAGGATTCTGTAATACCGGAGATTGAAGAAAAGACAACAGCCCCTCTGGATTCAACTTCTGATTCAAGCAAAACCTCTTCAAAGGAGGAAGACTCCTCCAAAGAAACGACTTCTAATTAAAGCTTTGCCGATGTGGTGGAATTGGTAGACACGTGCGCTTGAGGGGCGTATGGAGCAATCCGTGGGAGTTCGAGTCTCCCCATCGGCACCAATTGCCGTAGGGCAAACATTCCTTTTATCTGCATTTCCCTGAAACCTTTGAAATTAGCCTGTTTAATACCTTTTAGCCAAATTAATATAAATAGAATTATTTATTTAAACCTCCCACTAAAGGTTCGATCACATAAATTCGTTAAATTATTAATGAGCAAATTATTTTTGGAGAAGAAATGAGCCAAACAAAGAAGATATTAGTGACCGGAGGAGCAGGGTTTATTGGCTCTCATTTAGTGGATGAGCTTATAGAACGAGGTAATCATGTAAGAGTTTACGACAATTTAAATCCTCAGGTACATGGACCTAATGCAACTAAGCCACAATATTTACACCCTGATGCGGAATTTATTTTTGGGGATATATGTGATCGTTCAAAATTAAAGAAATCTTTGGAAGGAATTGAAGTCATCTTTCATGAAGCTGCCGAAGTTGGTGTAGGGCAATCGATGTATTCAATTGACCCTTATGTTAAAACCAATGTCCATGGGACCGCAGTTCTATGGGATTTATTGGTCAACGAAAAAAATCGTGTTGAAAAAGTTTTGGTTGCAAGTTCCATGAGTTTATATGGAGAGGGAAGGTACTTATGTAAGAATCATGGAAAAATTTCTCCTCAGCCTAGACCAGAATCTCAATTAGCTACAGGGCAGTGGGATATGAATTGTCCCCAATGTGGAGACCGGGTTACCCCAATTCCCACAGATGAAGAGAAAGAGTCTCATTGTCATTCTGTCTATGCCCAAACTAAGAGAGATCAAGAAGTATATTCCCTTTTAATTGGGAACGCTTATAAAATTCCAACGATAGCTTGTAGATACTTTAACTGTTATGGGCCTCGACAAAGCTTAAATAATCCCTACACGGGTGCTGCGGCTATTTTTTCATCGAGTATTAAAAATGATAAGCCTCCTCTAATTTATGAAGATGGTCTGCAAATTAGAGATTTAATTCATGTTCATGATTTGATTCAAGCTAAACTCATACTTTTGAACCATCCTGATGCTAAACCAGGAGTTTATAATATTGGTACGGGTAATCGTCGGACAATTTTAGATGTTGCGTCCATCCTAATAGAACTCTATGGAAAAAACTTTAAACCCAATGTTATTCAAAAATACCGAAATGGGGACATTCGTGATTGTTTTGCAGATATTTCAAAAATTTCTAAACTGGGTTACATTTCCAAATATTCATTGGAAAAAGGACTTCAGGATTTGTTCGAATGGAGTGAAGGTAAATCTGCAATTTCAAAAATTGATGAAGCCCATGAATTACTTCTAAAAAAAGGTCTGGTAGTTTAACTCAAACCTTATTGCAAATTCAGAAGCTTAAATTAATTTGGAATCCATTCGGTGTTAGGGTATAAAAATCGGAATTAAATTTTTCTGGTTTTAATGTTTCCATGCAAGTGACCACCTTAGGTGAATTATTTAGCCATCCAGCCTTTATAGCCATATTAACTACAATTATTATTGTCATCGGAAATATATTGGTGGGGGTAAGCATGCTTCCCGCAGATATCCGAAAACGGCGTTATAAGATACATCGATATGTATATTTTGCTTGTATTGGAGCATTTGTTTTATTCATTTATGTCTCCAGCAAATATGAAAGTCCCACTGTTTTTAATTACTCCGTATTAGCGTATTTTCTTTCTGCTGTCCCTTTTAGCCGCAAACTTAATGTCACTCTCCATGCAATAATTTCTTCGGTAGGTCTCGTCTTATTGGTTGTGGTCGCTGCACTAAGTTTTTAAAAATTTGTAGCAGTTGCCTATTTCCTAAAAATTATGATGTAATGACCTCTTTATGAAATCCATTTATTTGAGGTGAGGAGTGAGTCAGGAATTTGATATTGCAGTGATTGGTGGTGGTACTGCCGGAATGTCTGCTGCCAGGAGAGCTTCCGAATTAGGAGCTAGAGTTTGTCTTATAGAAAAGAACCGACTGGGTGGTTTTGGTTTTAACCATGGAACTTTTTTTATTCGTTATCTACTATCTATTATTCAAGATCACACCTCATCAGCGAATTCATTACCGACCTTATCTGACTTGTCTGCTTCTGGAAAAAAAATGGGTCTTGATGTTTCATTATCTTTGAAGAATGAAATTGAAAATTTGGGAATTACTTTTTTTGAGGGTCAAGGATCTTTAATAGAAAAAAATCAAATTCAAATTGATGGGCCACAAGAAAAAAAATTGGTAAAACCAAAAAATATTATTATTTGTACGGGATCAATTTCAAAACCGATTGCTACTATACCTTTTGATAAAGATATCCAGACTACAGATGCTTTTTCAAATTTTGAAAAAACCCCTGTCAGCCTTTTGGTGGTTGGAGGTAATAAAATTGGCTTGGAAGTTTCCACTCTTTTTAATATTTTAGGAGCAAAAGTCTTTTTGGTTGAGGAAAAATCTCGATTGATAGCTGATAAAGATCCAGAATTAATTAACATATTAGAAAGTAATTTTAAAAAGCAAAAGATAAAAACTTTGTTGAATAAAAAGATTATTTCAATTCTGAAAAAAGAAAATGAAATAGATATAACTTTGGATGGAGGCATAAAGTTTTCTGTGAATAAGGTCCTTTTTGAGTGCGAACGTTTAGGGAACTGTGAAAATATAGGCTTAAATAATAATTCTCTTGAGTTAGGGAAAAATAATGAAATTTGGGTTAATGAAAAAATGGAAACATCTTTTCCTGGTATTTTTGCGGCGGGAAGTGTCACGGGTCATCAGCATTCTGCAGAACTTTCAGAAGAGGAGGGGAATGTGGCTGCGGAAAATGCTTTAAAAAAAGAGTCCGTACTTAATTTAGATCATGTACCTTTTCGGTTATTTTCATATCCCGAGATTTGTAGTGTGGGCAGTAATTTGGAAGAAGCCCATCATAAAGGATACAGAGGTGTGGAAGGACGTAGCTGTTATGAATCTCTTGAAGTTTCGGAACTGCATAAAAAAATTGAAGGTATTTGTAAAATTGTGGTGGATAGAGAAACCCGAAAAATTATTGGGGCTCAAATCGCTGGGCCACAAGCTCATGAACTTATGACCATAATTTTATTAGCTCTGAAGCGAGGAAGCTCAATAAAAGTTTTATCGCAAATTTCATGTGGATTTGGTCAATATTCTCGACTCATTCAAGAAGCAGCAAAGGATTGCTTGAGATCGTTAACAGGAGCCCGATAATTCAAGGAATTTTAAGGAAATATCAAGCCTTGACTCAAAAATTTAATTATGTTAAAAACCAACCTCTGTTCTATGATAGATTATCTTTTTTTAGAAATTTTGTTATTTGATTTTGGTTTCTAAGTATTTGATATATTTGGACTTACAATGAGCGATCCTAAACCTGAGAAGAAACCGGCTGGAGCAAAGCCAGCTGGAAAGCCTGCTGATAAATCAAAACCTAAAGAAGAGCCAAATAACCTGTATTCCAGGCGTGATTTTTTCTCACTAGCTGGTTGGGCTGGCTTTATGGCTTCTTTGGGTTTATCTACCGTATATTTCACCCGATTATTATTCCCTCGTGTTCTTTTTGAGCCTTCTCCAAAATTCAAAGCAGGTAAAGTTGAAGATTATACCGTGGGAGAAGTAAGCACAAAGTGGGTTAATGATCAAAGAGTTTGGGTAGTTAGAGAAGAAGATCGTTTGTATGCCATTTTAGCTCGATGTACGCATTTGGGTTGCACGCCGCTCTGGCTTAAAACGGAAAGTAAATATAAATGCCCATGCCATGGAAGTGGTTTCACTAAACAAGGAATTAACTTTGAAGGTCCTGCACCTCGACCTTTGGAAAGATTGAAAGTTGAAATTGCGCCTGACGGGCAAATTGTTATTGATAAAAGCAAAAAGTTTTTGTTTGAAAAAGGTGAGTGGGAAAAACCAGGTTCCTTGTTGAGGGCCTAATAGACTTGCGTTTTTTGACAAAATATTCTTTTTAAATATTCTTTAGGGAGTTTGAAACTTGGCCAACAAATCTAATATTCCTAATCTTGCTGAACTGATGGAGTCCATCAAGAGTGGTAAGATTTTTAATGATATGGCGAAGAAGTTTACGGAATCCCAAGTTTGGACTTCCAGTTTTCGCCACGGATATGCCGATACTCCAAGGAACCGCGTTCTTCAAATAGCAAGTAACGTATGGCTCCATTTGCATCCAGTTAAAATTCATCGCCATGCTCTTAGAATTAAATTCACCTGGTGTATGGGAGGGATTACATTTTTATTATTCCTTTCAACCGTTGTGACTGGTGTGATTTTAATGTTTTATTACAGACCTGTGGGTGAATATGCTTATTTTGATATGAAATATTTGCAGTATGATGTGCCGTTTGGAATGTTAATGCGGAATATGCATAGATGGGCTGCACATTCTATGGTTATTACTGTTTGGTTGCATATGTTTCGTGTTTTTTTAACAGGGTCTTATAAGCCACCCCGTGAATTTAACTGGGTAATAGGTGTGTTTTTGGTAACCTTTACCCTGTTGCTTAGCTTTACTGGTTACTTATTGCCTTGGGATCAGTTGGCTATGTGGGCGGTAACGGTTGGAACTAATATGGCTCGGGCAACCCCATTCTTAGGGCATGAAGGTCCTTTTGCAGAATATGTTTTTGGGGTTTCTCCCAGGTACGATGCCAGGTCCATGCTGTTGGGTGGAAGTTTAGTAGGTCCTCCTGCATTGCTTAGGTTTTATGTTCTTCATTGCATTTTTATTCCCTTAGTGGCCGGTGCCCTAATGATAGTTCATTTTTGGCGAATCCGAAAAGATGGTGGGATTTCTGGTCCTCTATAATTATATTCAATTTTGAATAAAGGGATTAATTAAAAGGATAGTTTATGGCTACAACAGCTAAGCCAGCAAAAAAACAAATTGAAGCGGTTCCTGAGAAAGTCCACGTTTGGCCTTATTTGGTCAGGCTTGAGTTTTTATGCTCATTAATTGTTATAGTGGCTTTGACTGTTTGGTCTATTGTTATTGATGCTCCTCTCGAAGAAGCAGCTAATCCCACTAAAACCCCTAACCCCTCAAAAGCTCCTTGGTATTTTTTGGGTTTGCAGGACATCCTTGTATATTTTGATCCTTGGTTTGCTGGGGTTGTGGCTCCTGTTTTGATAATTGTTGGGTTAATGTTAATCCCTTATTTGGATGTTAATCCTAAGGGGAACGGGTACTATACCTACACAGAAAGAAAGCTTGCTATTTGGGTTTACACCTTTGGTTTTCTAGTTCTTTGGATTGCTCTAATTATTATGGGGGTATTTTTAAGAGGGCCAGGTTGGAACTTATTTATGCCCTGGCAATATTGGGATCCTCATAAAGTGGTTGCACTGGTTAATGTGGATCTTCCCTATGCATTAGGGGTGCGTAGTTATAATATGGCAATGCTGGTCGGGGGGCTGGTTGTTGGCGGATACTTTTTTGTTGGCACTGCTGTATATTTTTTCATGGAGAGAAAAGCTCTTAAAAGTGTTGGTTTTCTTAGAATGTTTTTAAAGATCCAGCTTCTTTTAATAATGTTGGGGATAGTAATAAAAATTGTTTTGCGTCTAGGCTTTAATATTAAATACATTTGGGTCACCCCCTGGATTAATTTTTAACTCAATTTTATTCAATGACAGAAGAAGAAAAAAAACCCGCCTTTAAAGAAGGTGAATTTGACGAGCATACTTCGTATAGCTTCTTATTTTTCTTAATTTCCGGCGCAACTTTATTTGTGACGCTTTGGGCATTTTGGGATGATGAGTATGCGCGTCGCGGTTTTAAAGATTTTCAGGAAAAGTATTTTGAAATACAGTATGAAAAAACTGAAAAAGAATATAAGGAAATAAACGAAAAAATTGGGGCCAAGGAATCAGAAATTCGCAGAGCCATCGAAGAAGAAGAACGGAAGATGGAGGAAAGCGATGAGTACCAAATTTTAGCTGATGAGGCCTGGGAAGCTCAAATCCATTTAGACGAGGTTGTTGAAGAGCAGAAATTTGCGAAAAGCCGATTGGATGAATATTATTACTATTATAAAAAAGCAATGCACGAGGGTAAAAACTTTGACGTTCAACTGGCCAAGGTTAATCAGACAGAAGATGAAATTGAAAAGTATAATCCTGTCATTGAAAAATTAACAAAAAAACGTGATGAGGCTGAGGCTAAATTACTAAAATATAAGTCCCGGCAAGAGGAATTAAATAAAGAATTAATTAAATTAACCAATGAAAAGATCATACTTGAAGGAAGAATGGATTATTACAAGCCATTTCCTTTTATTTGGAGGCCAGCTGAAATACTCCAAACTGTAATTCCTGCTTATGGTAAAAATAACTTTGCTGAGATTACTTATAAGGTTGATCGATGTCAAACTTGTCATATTTCATATGGTGACCCTTATTTTGAAAACCAACCCCAACCACTAAAAACTCATCCTAATAAAGAAATTTATATTGATAAGCATGACCCGACCGTAACTGGGTGTACCTGGTGCCATAAAGGCCAAGGTGCCGCTACTGCTCCTACTGAGCATGCCCATGGTTCTCATCATGAAATGGACCAAACGGTGGGAATCAATGAGCCGCTTCTGCAGGGAAACTTAAAGCAATCCTTATGCAGGAATTGTCACGCACCACAAATTGAATTGAAAGGAGCCCCAGAACTCACCAAAGCGAAAAAAATGTTTATTGAAGTGGGTTGTCATGGTTGTCACTTAGCGGATGGTTATTCCCAAGAGAAGAAAGTAGGCCCCAGTTTAAGAAGAGTTGCTTCCAAAGTGGATCCAAGCTGGTTATTTAGGTGGGTTAAGAAGCCTAGAGATTATCTACCCAAAACCATGATGCCAGAATTTAGTTTAAGTGATGAGCATGCAATTGCAATATCAGCATTTTTGTTGAATGCATCTGATAAGGCATTTAAACCGTCCGAGACTTTTACACCGGGCGATAAGAAAAAGGGTAAAAAACTTTTTGAAAGTGTGGGTTGTCAAGCGTGTCATAAATTAAATGGCAATGGGGAATTACATGCTCCTGATTTGAGTAATATTGGTAACAAGGTAAATCCAAATTGGCTTATTTCATGGATTAAAAATCCACATGATTATAATCCCAAAAGTAAAATGCCTGATCTAAGGCTGAGCTTAGATGATGCCAGAGATATTGCTACCTATTTGATTCAGTTTGGTAAACCGCAAAATATGCCTGAAGTAGTTGGTCAACTTAAAAAACCATCAGTCATTGCGTTAGGTGAAAAACTGGTTCGCAAGCGGGGCTGTTTTGGGTGTCATGAAATCAATGGCATGGAAGCGGAAGGTCGTATTGGACCGGAGCTATCCGCATTTGGAAATAAACAAGTGCGCGAATTAGAATTTGCGGATACGCATATTCCTCATACGTGGGATAGTTGGGCTCGCACAAAACTGAAAAACCCATCCGCTTATCGCACTGAACGAATATTAGATAAAATGCCCAATTTCCATTTTACTGACGATCAGGTGAATACTCTCATGGTCCTTTTAAAAGGGTTTAATGGGGTAAATATTCCAGAAAGATATCGTAAGAAATATAGCGAAAAAGAAATGGCCATTATTAAGGGTCGCAAAATAATAGAGCGTTATAACTGTAAAGGCTGTCATGTTGTTGAAGGGTTGGGAGGACATATTCAAGAACATTTAAAAGCTAAAACCCAATACCCACCACCCCTGGAGATGGGAGATTATCATGTGGGTGAACGTATTAAATCATCATGGTTGTATTCTTTCTTGCGTAATCCAACTCCTGTACGGAAATGGATGAAAGTGAGAATGCCAACTTTCTCATTTTCTGATCAGGAGGTTAGAGAATTAACCGCTTACTTTGAGGCCGTATCTCAATTAAAAGATCCATATGAAAAAGGTGTGAATCTTAAGAAAAGTGATGATGATGTGAAAATGGGAGTTAAGATTGTAAATTATATGGATTGTGGCAAATGTCATGATGATGGCGCTAAGGGTATAGAATTTGAAATTGCCTCTGAGCGTTTACGGGAAGACTGGATCCCGAAATGGCTCAAAGATACTCGAAAAATGATTCCATGGACACTGATGCCTAATCATTGGCCAAAAGAGGGTGAAAATTATACAATAGCAACTAAATTTTCAGAATTGGAATCGGTAGATTCCGGGAATGTTGATACTCATGTTAAGTTTATCACTGATTATTTAGCAACATATAATTCCACTGAGGTTAATACGGATCTTGTCCTTGGTGAGGAAGAAGAGGCAGAAGAATCTTCAGAAGGTGATGGTGAGGAGGAAATGGAAGAAGAAGCCTCTGATGATGAAGAAGCTGAAGACGAAGAAGAAGATGATGAGGAAGAAGAATAACTTAGGTTAGATAATAAGATTTTAAACTAATTGGAAAATAAATCATGGAAAATTCAGGTTTAGAGAATTTTTTGTTAATTGCTTTAAAACCGGATAATATGCCTATTGGCGGTATGTTATTTGTTGTTGCCTTTTGGTTTTGGATTGCTATTAAACAAATGATTAAACATGACCGCTTGATTAAAGAAAATAAGAAAGAAAAAATATACGATGAAATGATAAAATAAGTGTCTATATTTTACATAACATTTATTGCTTTTATTTTTGGTCTTGTTTTGATCTTTTTTCTAAAGACCACCTCTCCACCCGCCCCACCCGAGCTAGTTCATTTTGATAATCCTGAAGATAAACCATCCTACCTTTTAGATAGCGAAGAATTTAAAGAAAAGTGTTTGGAGTTTTTAAGTAAATTTAATCTTGAATATCGACATTCTATATGGGCAAATGAGTACGAATTAGAGATAGATATGGAAGATGAAACCCCTGTAGTGGGTGGTAAGTATTTAGCGTTATGTATTTTTAACCCACCAAATAATTATGTAGACTCTATGAAGGTAAAAGGGTTTTTAGAGTCCGTAAAAGGAGAGGGGGCCGCTAGAGGAATAATCATTACAACCGGGTATTTTGCCTCTGATGCTGCTAAGGCCATTGATGAGGATCCTGTTGAATTAGTGGATTTAAAGGCTTTTCTGAGCTATTTAAAAAGATTCGAGATCTATTGAGTTAAGAAAATAATTTCATGGCATTATTAGTGTGTCACATGTATTTCAAAAATGTTTGTGATATACTGAAAACTCCATGAAAATCAAAGACATATTAGATAAAACCAATCCGTCCTTTTCTTTTGAGTTTTTTCCTCCAAAAGATGACAAGGGATTTTCACAACTTTTTTCAACGATAGAAAAATTATCTCCATGTAGTCCTTCTTATATTTCTGTTACTTATGGAGCTGGAGGCAGTACAAGAACCAAAACCATTGATTTAGTAGGTCGAATTAAGCATGAAATTGGTTTAGAAAGTATGGCCCATTTGACATGCGTTGGAAGTCCAGCGGATGAGATTCAAGATATTTTGCAATCGCTTAAAGATAAAGGTATCGAAAATATTTTAGCTCTCAGGGGTGATCCCCCAAAAGGGGAAAAGTATTTTGAAAAACCAGTAAATGGGTTTGGATTTGCTAATGAATTGGTCCAGTTTATAAAACAATCCTTTGATTTTTGCATTGGGGTAGCCGGTTATCCAGAGGGACATGTAGAGTGCTCTAACAAGGAAAAAGATTTAGATAATTTAAAAATGAAAGTGGATGCAGGAGCAGATTTTATTGTTACGCAACTTTTTTTTGATAATAAATATTATTTCGATTTTGTAGAGAAACTTCAAGCTAGAGGAATAAATATACCTGTTATTGCTGGTATAATGCCTATTTTAAACTTTAAACAAATATTAAGATTTACGGAGATGTGTGGGTCTTCAATACCAAAATATTTAATGAATAAGCTTGATCAATCTAAGGATGATGCAGAAGTGGTAAAATCTATTGGAATTGGACATGCGACCCAACAGTGTAGAGATCTAATTGAACAGGGGGCTCCGGGTATTCACTTTTATACTTTAAATAAATCGGTAGCAACCCTAAATATTATGAAAACCCTTAATGGTTCAGGCAGTTTGTAAAAGGAAAGGTTCCTGGTGATACCATTTAAAGACAAGCATCTGGTGCTCGTCTTTTCTTTTTTTATTATGGGGTCCACCATAGCGTGGTCTCAAGCTTCCTCCATTCAACCCAAAAATTTAGACATTACAAAAAATATGGTTCTTATTCCTGCTGGAAAATTTAAGCGGGGGTGCGACAAATTTGGACCTCAACATGGAGCCCCTGCACATGAAGTTTATCTAAATTCTTTCATGATTGATAAATATGAAGTGACCAATAAGGAACTTGAAAAAATAATGCCCGATCATAAATTGAGACGAAGTAAACTTTCACATTGCGACGATTGTCCTGTTTCCAAAATTACCTGGTATGAGGCGGCAGATTATTGCCATTTAATTGGAAAATCTTTACCGAGTGAAGCTCAATGGGAAAAAGCCGCGGGAGGAGATACGGGTTGCGATTTCCCCTGGGGAAAAGAATTTGATTCGGAAAAAAAACTGGCTCGAGGTGGTTTTCAATTGAAAGAAGGTCCGCTCCCAGTTGGAAGTTACCCCCCAAATAAATATGGACTTTATGATATGGCTGGAAACCTTTGGGAATGGGTTGCAGATTGGTATTCTCCGCAATACTATTCAATGGAAGTAATGTATAATCCACGGGGTCCAAAAAGAGGAGTCATGAAAGTCCGGAGAGGAGGGGCTTGGTCTGACAGTATTATTGCAATGCGGACAGGATATAGAGATTGGAGTTATCCATTTTCAAGAAGTTTTAGTGATATTGGGTTTAGATGTGTCATAAATTTGAAATAGTTGGAAATCATATTAATAACCTTAGCAAATGATCACCAGAACTAAATTAGATTATATTAATCGTCTTTTTGATGAATGCTTATCTGAAGATGGGGAATCTCTTGAATTGAAGGCCAAATTTATTGGAGACGAAGGACTGGAAGCTTTAATGCAAGTGGAAAGACCTTTGGAAGAGGTAGAGAACTTAGATCTAACTCGAAATCAATTAACTAAAAAGGGATTGCCTGTTCTTACCGAATCTAATCGATTTCCAAAATTGAAGCGTCTTTATCTTGGAGAAAATAATATTGGGGATAAAGGGGCCATTGCACTTTCACATGCCAACTTTGCACCCCAACTGGTAAATTTAGACCTTCGTTTTAATAATATAGAAGAGGACGGTGGATTAGCATTGGCTCAGGGGCAATTCAAGAAACTACAAATTTTAATTCTTCAAGACAATCCTACGGGAGATGCCACGTTAATTGCTATGGCAAAACACCCGGGCTTTGCTCATGTGCGTAAGTTAAATATTTATCGAACAAAGGTGACAGATAAAGGAATAAAAATATTAGCGAAGTCCAAGGTATTTAAAAAAGTAAAGCACCTTAACCTGGCGAGGAATGTTTTAAGATATGATGCGGCTCATTATTTAGCGAATACCAAAACTTTGACCAATATTGAAACCCTACTAATGTTTGATACTTTTATAGGGGATAAAGGTGTCGATGAGCTTCTTAAATCGGAAAGTCTTACCAAATTAAAAACTCTCCGTTTGACTTGATTTTAAATAGTAACTATTATCTGGAATACCGATCTTCAAGCCAAGGTTCTGCGGTATTGGAATATCCGCGTTGCTCCCAAAATCCGAGTTCGTCTTTTTCTCGGAATACTATTTCACCAACCCATTTAGCCCCTTTCCAGGCATATAATTGTGGGGTGATCATTCTCACTGGTCCCCCATGTTCCTTGGTAAGGGGCTCGTTTTCCCACATATGAACCAATAAGACGTCATATTTCATAGCTTCTTCTAAGGGAAGGTTTGTGGAATAACCGTCATAGGCTTTGATATAAATAAACTTGGCTTCAGGTTTTACAACACATTCATTAGCAATGTCTGAAAAACGAACCCCTACCCAGTGGTTATCTAATTTACTCCAAGTGGTTACACAATGAAAATCGGATACGTCCTCGATTTGGGGAAATTCTAAAAACTGTTTCCAGGTAAAGGTTTCCGGGTTTTCCACTAATCCAGACACGGTGAGATTCCACATATCTTTTGGTATTTCAGGTTGAACTCCCAAATCTAAAACTGGCCAGCGTTCCGTAGCTTTTTGCCCCGGCGGTATTTTAGGCATACCATCTCTATTAAGCGGTCCTTCCCCCATGGGAACTTCACCCGACCACGGCTGTTTGGATTGCATGGCTTGCTTATAACGAATCATAGCTTCTCGGGATTTGATTTTCTTTGAATTTAAATCGGGTTTTTGAAATTCCATTTTTTATTTTTGCTAATTTATTAAAGGTTTTTATTTAATGAATGTTAACCCTTTTGATGTTTCTACAGGTAATAAGTTACAAAATTTTTGCAAATAATAAAAAAACCAGAAAATTATCAGAAAAAATTTTATAACCCTTGGAAAATTAAGCATTTTAGCGTTAAAGGGTCTTTTCAGCAAATCCGCTAAGATAAAGAATGGGTAATACATCTTTATTGCTGAAGGAGCCGCATTAAATGAAACTAAAAATCTTAACATTCAATTGGCATGAACCCTATATATGCAATCTTTCAAAATTGGGTTACCAATTTTATGTTGCTTCTCCGGAAATCGCTTCAGAGAGATTTAGAGAGTGGGATCGTAATATGCGAGATGTTCCCAAAAATTGTAAATTAATTTCTTTAGCAGAAGCCCACCAGGGGGTATTTGATAACCAGTACGATTTGTTAATTGCTCACAATATAAAAGATTTAATAGCCTTCCAAAATGCTAATTTGCCAAAAATATGTGTATTTCATTGTCGGCTTTCAACTGAAATAGCACTTAGCAAAAATCCTATTGATCGTAATGAATATTTAGAAAATTGGCTCCCTTTTTACAAGACGTTTCTAAAGTGTTTATCTCGGAGTCAAAATTAAAAGACTGGAACCTGGAAGGTCAAGTTATCCACCATGGAATTGATTTAAAAGAGTTTGAGGGTTATACAGGAGAAAACGCTTCAATACTTAGAGTTGGAAATTTATTAAAGGAAATGGATCTTGCAAGAGGATACACAATTAGTGAAAGTTTATTAAAAGGATTTCCCTCTAAAACGCTAGGGCTGAATCCTACTTTAGAATCAAGTCAAATCTCACGGGGATTTGCAGACCTATTAAATCATTACCGAAAATGTAGAGTTTACCTAAATACGTCTCCTGATCAATATGAAGATGGTTACAATTTGTCTTTATTGGAAGCGATGGCTACGGGTATGCCGGTAATTTCAATTGCAAACTCTACTTCCCCAATTGTAAACGGAGTTAATGGATATATTTCGGATGATATCGAAAAATTGCGAGGGCATTTAAGAGAGTTATTAGAATTGCCCGAATTGGCAAAGGAAATGGGGCAAAAAGCGAGAGAAACGGTTCAACAAAAATTTGGATTAGAAAAATTTCTAAATAAATGGCAAAAATTGATTGAATCCACCTTGGTTAATTTTTTGGATGACTTGGGAATCCAAACGGGAAAAACAAACCTTCCATTCAAAAATAAGAAGAAAAAAAATATTTTACTCGACTATGTAGCTCACCCCGCAACAACTGCCTATTATATGCACCGCGCTTTAGAGAAATCTCATAATGTAGTTACTTGTGGTGCAATGATTACTCATGAAATAATTAGACGTTGGGATTTAAAGGAATTGAATTGGCCCATTGAACCGCAAGATATATTCCGTCCGTCCAACGGAAATCTTGAGGATGTAATTGACCAGCTGGTAGAGAATTGGAATCCAGATTTTTATTTTTTTATTGAAACTGGTTTGAGTGAGATCCCTCCAGATTTAGGTAAATTTAATTTTCCCAAGGTTTGTTATTTAATTGATACACATATCCATTTGGAAAAACATATCAATATTGCCAAAAATTTCGATTTTATATTTTTAGCTCAAAAAGAATATATTCCAGAGTTTAAGAAAAATGGAATGAAGCATGTAGAATGGTTGCCCTTGGCTTGTGATCCTGAAATTCACGGGAAGCAGAATGTGGAAAAAATTTATGAAGTTGGATTTGTAGGCAGTATCACCGATAACCATATTCGCAGAAAACAACTTCTGAAAAATATTGAGGACCACTTTGACCTTCATGTAGATAGAAAGTTTATGGACGAGATGACCCGTGTTTTTTGTCAATCTCAAATTGTTTTTAATAATTCTATAAATTATGATTTAAACATGAGGGTATTCGAGGCATTGTGCTCAGGCAGTTTATTGGTTACTGACCCGGCCTTAAATAGTGGATTAGAAGAGTTATTTGAAAACGAAAAGCATCTGGTTATTTATCAGGATGATAACCTGATTGATAAAATCCAATACTATTTAAATCAGTCGAATAAGATTAAAGAAATTTCGGAGTGTGGCCGGCAAGAGGTTTTAAACAAACATACCTATGCACACAGAGTTCAATCCATTATTGACTATCTTAATAATCATCTTGAACAAGACAAGAAAGAATATTCTTTGAAACAAGCAACCAAAGACTATTATCATCATGTTCGTGAAGATCTTTTGCCCTTGATTCCAGAAAATGTGAAAACAGTATTGGAAATTGGTTGTGGTGCTGGAAAGACAGGTGAGTATTTAAAAAACAATAACAAGTGTTTTGTGGCAGGGATAGAGTTAAATCCAGAAGCTGTTAAAGAGGCATCCCAAGTTCTAGACGAGGTTATAGAGGGAAATATAGAAGATATTGATTTACCTTTTATTGAACATAGTTTTGATTGCCTTTTATTTGCTGATGTCTTGGAACATTTAGTTAACCCATTGTCCGCATTAAAAAAATCTTTAAAGTATTTAAAGCCAAATGGATCGGTGATTGCCAGTATTCCTAATGTTCAGTATTTCGGATTGATTAATCATCTGATAGAAGGAAACTGGACCTACCAGGATGAAGGAATTCTAGATAGAACTCATTTGAGATTTTTTACTTTAAAAGAAATAAAAAAACTTTTTAAAGATGCTGGATTGGGAATAGTGGCAGTTGATGAAACCTTAGCTCCACAGTATGCGGATTTGGAAAAACAAAAGGTTTCTTCTCTTAAAATTGGCAGAATGACAATTTCTGAATTGAACCCTGAGGAATTGAAGCAATTCTTTGTGTTTCAATACAAAATTCTAGCCCAACCAGTTTCAAATAATAAAACAACTCTAAAGAATGTTAATAAAATATCGAATTCTGAAAACTTGAATAATGAAATACAAAAAGCTAAGGCCATGGAAATTGAAGAAAATTATGAAGAAGCCTTAAAAATTTATGAATCTATAAGTCAGCAATATCCAGAATGTTTAGAAAGTTGGTTAGGACAAGGAAAGGGTTATTTTAGATATCAAAATTGGAGTCTGGCCAAAGACTGTTATGAAAAAGCAATAAAAATTGATCCCAATAGTAATAGGGCTATGGTGGGTTTAGGTTCCTGCTTTTTCCAAAAACAAGAGTTTGAAAAAGCTGAAAATTATTATCAAAATGCCTTACAAGTGAACATTTCTGATGATAAAGCAATGTGTGGATTGGGAATGATTGAATTTCAAAAAGAGAATATGGAAAAATCAAAAGAGTACTTTGTTCAATCATTAGAAAACAATATTGAAAACAGTCCAGCCTTAACATGTTTGCTTCAAATCTCTTATAAACTGGATCAATTTGAAGAGATAACAGGGTTTCTTAAGCAATATTTGGAATTACACCCTGCAAATTTAAATATGTTATTCGGCTTGGCGGGTGTTCAATTTAAGCAAGGTCTATTAGAAGAGACACGAGAAACTTTGAATCGCATTTTAATTTTTGATTCCAAGCATAAAGATTCTCTTGAATTTTTAAAGGTTGTTGACGAACAAGTGGTGCCTTCCTAAAAACTATGTCCTTATTTAATTCCAATATTGAAAAACTTAAAGTACGGTTCCCAGCTTTAGCAAAAAGGGTTCTGAATATTGAGGTGTCTGAAAATGTCGAAAAAATTAGAGCAAAATCCGGAGCACCCAATTTAAAATATGAATCAATATTAATTCATAGCAATTATGATCCGGAAAAAGAAGCTTACAAATTTGCAGAACTACAAAATTTCGACAAAGTTAAACCTCCGGTTATTTTTGGATTGGGCCTGGGTTATCATGTTTTGTATATTTTGAAAAAATTCTCTAAAAGTTTATATGTAATTGAACCTAGATTAGAAATTTTTAAAGTTTTTTTGGAGCAAATCGACATAACGGCATTTATGGATCGTGTTTATTTTATTGTTGATGAACCTGTTCCAAAAATATTAGCCCGCCATTCCGATCAATTTGGAAGAGTTATTGTTCATCCATCTTCAGCTCAAATTTCTAAATCCTATTATGAATTATTTTGTAAAGGGATAGATTTAAATAATTTCATTAAAGAGAACTCTTTAAAAATATTGGTCATTAATCCCATTTATGGCGGTTCATTGCCAACAGCAGAATATGCTGCCGGAGCATTAAAAAATCTTGGACATCAGGTTGAGACGGTAGAGTGCCAAAATTTTAAAGACAGTTTTTTTGGACTAAAGGAGGTAACCAAAGACCAAAATAATTCCAATATACTGTCAACCCATTTTATGAATTTAATGGAGGAAGTCATAGTCGCAAAAACCGTCGAATTTGTACCAGACATTATTCTGGCTATGGCCCAAGCTCCCTTAAGCGCTAAGGGTATCCAACGTTTGAAAAAACTGAAAAAGCCAATAGGTTTTTGGTTTGTAGAAGATTTTAAAAATTTAACATATTGGAAAGATGTAGCTGGATCCTATGATTTCTTCTTTACCATCCAACAAGGGGAGTTCCTTGACCAACTTCAAAATTATAATACGGTTCCTTATTATCTGCCGCAGGGTTGTTGGCCTGAATATCATAAACCTCTTGAGGAAAACCGGGAAGATAAGGAGAAATATGGAGCTGAAGTTTCTTTTATGGGAGCGGCTTATTATAACCGTATTCAATCATTCCAACGTTTACTTGATTTTAAATTAAAAATTTGGGGTACAGGTTGGAATGGCAATCCTGTTTTTGAAAATCATCTACAAAAAAACGGAGAACGTGTTTCGAATGAAGAATGCGTGAAAATTTATAATTATGGCCAAATCAACATTAATCTCCATTCCTCAAATTATCATGAGAGTGTTAACCCAAATGGTGATTTTATTAATCCACGCACTTTTGAAATTGCAGCTTGTAAAGCTTTTCAACTTGTCGATAAACGGCATGAATTGGATGACTTATTTTTGCCCGGCGAAGAAATTATTACATTTTCTAATCTAGACGAACTGCGAAGTAAAATAGAATTTTATTTAAAAAATCCATTTTTAATGGAGGAGGTATCGAAGAAATCGCGAGAGCGTGTTTTGCGGGAACATACTATGGAGCATAGAATGAAGGAATTTATGCTTCAAGTTTTACTGAATTTACCCTCTCAATATTTTAATGGAATCAAAAAACGTAAATCATCAATTGAATTGGCCATAGAAGAAGCAGGGAAAGAAACGGTTTTAGGACACTATTTGGCTACATATAGAAGGAACTCAGATATTTCTATTAAAGAAATAGCTGAAGATATAAAAAACGGAGAAGGCAAGCTTACGCAAAATGAATTACTAATTTTGATGTTAGACCAAGTTACCGCGGGATGATTATGAATTCAATAAAAAATATATTGGTTTTTAATATGACTCGGATGGGAGACTTGGTTCAATCCACTCCACTTATTTCAGGATTAAGGTTAAAGTACCCAGGTTCAAAAATTTCTTTAATTGTAACCAAAGAGTTTAATGAATTTTCTGAAAGAATTCCCAATATTGATGAACGCATAGTGTTCAATTTAAAGCAATTTAAAGAAAATCCCAATACAACTTGGGTGGAACTATACCGTTATTTAGAAAAATTTTTAGAAGATTTAAAAGGTAAGGATTATGATTTGGTCATAAATCTCAGTCACTCCAAACTTAGTGCTCTAATGATCCAATACTTAGGATCGAAAAACGTTCGTGGCTTCTTATGCAATGATGAAGGTGAAAGAATGACTTATCATCCATGGCTTCAGTATTTTTTTATTGAACCATTTAATCGCGATTATAATTCATTTAATTTGGTTGATATATTCTCTCGTGGTGGTGATGTTGAACCAGGTCCAAAGGGAATAGAGATAATAGAAAAAGATGAAGACATGAAAAATGTAGAAAAATGGTTTCAAAAATTAAACAGTAAAAAGAATTCTTTAATTGTTGGAATTCAGGCTGGTTCCAGTCTTGAGGGACGAAGATGGCCTACTGAAAATTTTGCAAAACTTTCCAACAAATTAATTAATGAATTAGATGCATTTGTGATTTTATTCGGTGTGGCTTCAGAGTCAAAAGTTGCAAATGAAATTTATTCTAGAATAGAGAATACACAGCAAGTTTTGGATCTCACAGGTAAAACAAATTATTCAGAGTTAATTGGGGCTCTCAAACATTGCCAATATTTAATTACTAATGATACGGGAACAATGCATATTGCGGCGGCTTTAAACATTCGAATTATTGGTTTGTTTTTTGCGCATGCTCATCCTTATGAAACCGCACCTTATAAAGAAGGAAATATTATTTTTCAAGCTAAAATCGATTGTGCTCCCTGTAGTTATGGAGTGAGCTGTCATGATGTGGTTTGCGTTCATAAAGTGAAACCTGAATTAGTATATGGGTTGTTAGAGAATCAATGGAAAACTGGGAAATGGAGATATCCTGGAAAAATGGAACCTATTGAGGAAGTGCAAATTTTTAAAACGGAATTTGATTCCGAAAATTATTTAAAATTAATTCCATTAATTCAGCACTCAATTTCATTAAAAGACATATTTGCTGAATCCTACCGTTTTATATGGAAAACTAGATTAAACAATGCGAATTTAGTCAATTTTGATAAACAGATTCCGGAAATTCAAAAAAATTTGATGGACAATTATATTATCCAAGATGCTTCTTTATTAATTGAATTAATTAATAATAAGATCAAATATTTGGAAAAATTGGAGGCACTAGGTCATTCTGGAATTGAACAAACAAAAAAAATAAGATTATTGTTTTCAGAGATTAATTTGAATCAAGAAAAACTAGGCAGGGTTGTAGCTTTTCTTAGCAAAATAGATGATGAAATAAACCTGGTAGGAATGACATGTCCTGAAGTCAAACCAATTTGTGATATGTTTAATAAGAGAAAGGAAAATTTTTTAGGTGATGATGTCTTGAAACTCGCTGAATTGACTAAAAAAGTATATTTAGAATTTTTGGAAGAATTAGCACTATTGAAAAAGATACTACTTATATTGATTCGAGATTTTTCAAAAAAAGAAAATGAATTATCTTATGGGGAAACTAATTCCAAAAGCGTTGCTGTTCCAGGCAAGTAGGAGGCAATCGGTGACTTCCCTCTATCTTTTAGATAGGCTTCCAAAAATTCAAGAGAAGCGCCTCCACCAGTGGAAACGAAAAAATTAGAGGTGAAATAATTGCAGAGTGTATAAGTATCTTCAGCAGTAAACCCTATATTCACTAATTTTTTATTTATTGCTGAATTTAATTGATGATTTAACTGCTCTTTTATTAGATTTTTCAAGTCGTCAAACTTTAATTGGTTTAGAATTGCTGCAGAATCCCCTCCACCAATCACATGATATTTTTCCTGATCTTTAACCGCTTCTTGAATTAAAACTTTAGCTAACTCTCTTGAGCCTTCTCCATAGTCTTCAGATTGAGGATGATCGTAAGCTCCCAAGGGGCCATTCCAAAATACATTATCTATTTCTCCATTTAGAAGAATATTTTTGGAGTAATTTTTTATAGTTTCAGGACCTAAATCTAACTGAAAATCTGTGGAAAAATCTGGTTCATTTTTCACCGTATAGTGAGTTTGAGAATAATCTTGCGTAATTTTATAGTCGTCTGGATACACGATATCTACTTCCTTTTGCTCCGCAAGTTTAATAATCTCATCAGCATATTTAATTTCGTTTAAAATAACCTGACATTCATCGTCAGTTTTATTTTTATAAAGCATTGAGGGGATATCCTCTAATGATATATTATGGACAACATGCTTTAATTTTTTTGCGAGTAAAAAAGCATTTACCATTCGACCGCCAACAAAAATTAACCGTATTTGTGATTCTACAAATTGTTTTAGAATTCCAATTTTATCGGCAATTTTGGCACCCCCAGCAATGATGGCAGTTTTTTTGGGATGTTGTAATAATTTATGGCCGAATCTTCCTAATTCCGTAACCTCTTGATTCAATAATTTTCCAGCTGAAACAATTTTACCTTTTTGCCTCATAAATTGTGGGAGCATACGAATGCTTTTTGAAATACGGTGGCTACATCCAAAAGCACAATTTATAAATACGTCTGCCAGATTTCCCAATTCTTCTATAAATTCTTTTCTATAATCATCTGGGTTATTTGGGTCTAAAAGATAACGTAAATTAGGGAGGAACTTTATTCCACCCAAAGGTAATTGATGGTTAGAGCAGATTTCTAAAGAATGTTTTAAATGGGAATCGGTTATTTCAGGAGGAAAAATTGAATAAGTATCATCGTACAATTTGCGAATTAAAGTATCAAAATGGGAACAGACAAACTGAATATTAAAGATTCCATCCCAACCCAAATGATCCTTTTTTTTGTGTGGCCGCCCCAAATGAGAACCTATTATTATCCGACAGTTACCGCCTGTTAGTTGATGTATTTTCTTAAATGTTAAATCTAAAAACCGGCGGATTCTGGTGTCATCTGCAACCCTGTATCCTTTGTCGGTATTGGTGAGGGGGACATTAAAATCTACACGAATGAAAATGGTTTTCCCCAATAAATCCTTTGGGGTTAATTCATCCAAATTAGGAAGCTTTATTTGTTCCAACATAGAAATCTAAAATAAAAATTGAAAAGGTGAGGAAATATATCTAAAAATAATAGATGTTCGCCCCTTCGAATAAATATTTCAAAAATTACTCTAAATAATATTAAAATAACATGTCTTTACAGTTTTTGAAATAAGAATGGTTTTGTTTTATTATGAGAATTGTCAAATTGACGGGTGAAAACAAAAATAAGTTTGCCAAAAAGAAAGGCGATCAAAAAAATGTCCAACAAAAAAGTTATGTTAATAAATGCCGATCACCCGGAGGAATGTAGAGCCGTTATTTTAAATAATGGAAAATTAGAAGATTATATTGTAGAACACACTAGCCAAGAGTTAATTAAAGGAAATATTTATTTAGGAGTGATCACCAGAGTTGAACCGGCGATAGAAGCCGCATTTATAGACTTCGGTGGTAAAAAATATGGTTTCCTACCTTTTAAAGATGTATTAAAAGAATCTTACATTCCTACCCGTGAAAAAAAGGCAAAAACCCGAATTCAAGATGTGTTACTTCGTGGACAGAAAATATTAGTTCAAGTTGTAAAAGAAAGTCGAGATGCAAAAGGTCCTTCGCTATCCAACGCAATAACCATTCCTGGGCGTTGCTTAGTGCTTACCGGTTCCAGTGATTCCACTGGAATATCTAGAAAAATTGAGGATGAATCTGAAAGAAAAAAACTCAAAGAAATTGTTTCTCAATTAGGTCTCCCGGAAAATCTTGGGGTTATTATTAGAACAGCAGGATTAGGAAGAACTAAAATTGAGTTACAAAAAGATCTGCAGATGTTGATCAAAATTTGGGAAAGTATACAGGAAAAAATGAAAGATCCGGATACTAAAGCTCCCTTGTTGTTGCACGAAGGGCCTGACATGGTAGTTCGTACTGTTCGAGATCAATTTACTGGAGATACAAATGAAATAATAGTTGATAATTTTCAGTCTTACAAAGCGGTAAAGGAATTTATACGGCTAGTAATGCCTCGAATGCGTCACAGAGTGAAATATTATCAAGAATCCAGGCCTTTATTCTCTCATTACAATGTCGAGTCTCAGATCGAAAGTATTTTTAACCGCCAAGTTCCCCTTCCTTCTGGAGGTTCTATAGTCATTGACATTGGAGAAGCCATGGTGGCTATTGATGTTAATTCTGGGAAAACCACCAGTGCTAGCGAGTTAGAAGAAACAGCTGTAAAAACAAACTTGGAGGCAGCAGAAGAAATAGCTCATCAATTAAGGCTCAGGGATTTAGGGGGGCTCATTGTCATTGATTTTATTGACATGTTCCAAAAGAAAAACAAATCACTTGTAGAGAAGAAACTTAAGCAGAGTTGTAAAATTGATAAAGCCCGGGTAAATATTTCACGGATTTCCAGATTCGGGCTTATGGAAATGTCGCGGCAACGTCTATCTCCTCCTGTTAAGGAAGGAGTATTTGAGCCCTGCAGCCGTTGCTCTGGAACCGGTCATATTCAAACGGTAAGTACGATAGCACTAAGTGTACTACGCAAAATACAAGAAAAGCTTGCAGAAGAATCGATTAAAGTTTTAGAAATTGTAATTTCTTCTCCTGTTGCAAGTTACTTGCTCAATAATAAATTGAAATACTTAAATGAATTTCAAGAAAAACAAGGAGTGACTCTGCAATTTAAAAGCAAAGATCATCTTCCAGCGGAGCAATTTTCTTATATTGTGTTGGAGAAAAAGAAAGAAGAAGAAATAGAAGCAGAAAAGCTTTTAAAAAATGCAGAGCCCGATAAAAAGGAGATGGTTGATAGTCGAACTTCGGAAAAAACTGAAAAGAGAGGAAGAGGTCGCCGACCAACGACATATAGAGGGAAAAACACCCGAAAATCAGCTAGCACCAGAAGAACAGGTGGAGATGGTAGACGACGTCCAAGAAAACCTGCTCGTACCACACGTGCTCCAATAAAAAAGGAAAGTGAAGGAAATTCAGAGATCTCAGAGGGAAATAACAATCAGTTTACAGAATCTGAGAGTTTTTCCGAGGACTCTAGAGAATCTAAAGTTTTAGTAGAAAACCTAGAAGAAAATCAAAGTGAAATGTCAGAAATATTATCCACCAAGGATGATCAAGAAATTCAACCTGTGGAAAATGTTTCAAAAATTCATGAAATGTTTACACAAGATCTTTCCTTTAATCCAGAAATCTCTGATGAGGATGATGTTCAAAAAAATTTATAATAAACTAAATAGAAAGTTTACAAATTTTTTGTAGCTGTGGAAATGGAGGATTTGGCGCAACGGAAACCTGTGTCCCAGGACCGTAGTGAGGGAGGAGCAAAGTTTCGATAATAAAGTGAATTAAACTCCTCAAGGAACCCATGTTCAGTTTTATTTATGGCTCCGCCGCGGATTACCTTATATTTTTCACCGTAATTTTTATCCTGGTGAGGTGAGTTGGGATAGGGAAGGTACCAACTTGAAGTCCACTCTGAAACGTTACCGTTCAAATCATAAATCTGGTAAAAGCTTTTATCTTCTTGCCACCCGCCACCGGGCTTCACAGTTTTTCCAAAATTGGCATTTCCCTTTTCAAAATCATTTCCCCAAACAAATCTACGTCCATCATTTCCTCTAGCTGCCTTTTCCCACTCTAATTCGGTTGGCAGTCTTTTACCTAACCACAAGCAATAGGCTTCGGCTTCATACCAAGATATTCCTCTTATAGGGTTTTTGAGTTTTTTATCAGAGTACTTTAAATTTGGTTTGAACTTTAAAAAATCTCCATAGGTAACTTCGTAAATATCTAAAAAAAAGTCAGGTAACATGATTTCTTGTAATGGCTGAGCATTTTGACTTGAGGTTGTGTCAGACATAAAAGAAGAGATTGAGTTTTGAGGATTAATACCAAACTTAAATTTTCCGGCAGGAATTAAACGCATTTCCTCTTTCGGAGGCTCACAAGCGCAAATCAAAAGAAAGAGGACAAAAGAAATAATTATTTTATTCAATTAGAAATGTTAGGTGTGGGGGTTAAATTCTTAGATAAAATTGGAAATTTATCTTTTTTTGTAGAAATGTGACTATACTGAATTGTAAGACAAGCTGCCTCGTCTCTTGTGCACATCATGGTTTGGCAATCACTTTCTGGTCGGCTGCAATAGTAATTTATTATTTTCATTTTGATGTAGCCATCCGATGTTTTTAAGATATATAAATTCTTTTTAGATTCTACATTATGAGTTCTAGTCCTGTAAACATACCAATCTGTAAGAGATGAATTATTTATACTTCCCCAAGACCTTTTATCAAAGGTAAATGAGGTTTCTGGAACATTTTCAATTGTCTCAAAATCTTGTTGACCTAGATTAATGACCCCAACAGTTCCTTGGGGGTTAGTTTCTCCACCATTCGAAATAATTTTCGTTCTTTGAAAACCTAAATCCCAATCAAACTTAGTCAATTGTTGTTTGTTATTCTCTGGGTCCTCTATTTTATGAAATTCTCCAGATGAAAAGTCCACTAAAACCCAAGAATCTTTTGATTGAGCATTAACCTTCAAAACAGGGTAGGGAGAATCAAATCTTTGGATTTTTTTGGGGGGTAGGGGTAAGTTTTCAAAGTCAGAAATGTTATTTGCCATATAATTCATGGCAAAATTTAATAAAAATGTAGCCGTTAAAAGTATGATGAACAATTTCAACATGTTATTCATAACTTCATTTTATCAAAATCAAAAACTGCAAGTAGAAAAAATATTAATATTACTTAAATTTAAATAACCTTAAATAAAACAAAAAGATAATTATAAAAGCCTGAAATTAATTCCTTTTTCCCTGATTCGTGATGGAGTATAATTACCTTTGAAAAGAAAAAACTGAAATTTTAGACGTTGGATTTGATTTTTATGGCAAATGATCGAGAATTTGCATTTAAACAAGCTCAAATTAAACAATTCTTGAAGAAAGAATATAATCGCTATTTTGGTCGAGGGGGCAGAATTTCTATCCGTAAACGTCAAAGGTTTATGGATAAGGTGACCCAAAAAGTGAGCAAACGATTTGGAAAAGATGTTTTATGTTTGGTGGATTTTACAAAACAGGGGTTTGAAACTTTAATTTCACCATCAAAAACAGAGTCTACGGATAAGGGTCGTTTATTTAAATCTTTTATTTTTCCTCAGGTGGCTTATACCACTCATTGTATTGACAGGTTTAGCGAGCGCACTCAAACGGATGATAATTGCATCATATTGCTTGATGCTATTCTTGAAGAAGCTATTTTAACCTTTGGACAGCATGAAGGATATCTAATTGGATCCGCTGGAGTTTTTGCTTTTGATATTGAAGACCATAGATTGATTGTTAAAACATTTTTAAACTTTGAACTTTTATCAGAAGAGCAAATTCGAAAATTTTATAGAAATAATGTTATTTCCATGTTGACTGAAGACATGATCACTGAGGATTCAATTGAAAGCGATATCATTTTAACGGATGAACTGCCAAGTTCACCTCAAAATTAAAACGCACAAACTTAAATTTTTATTTGTTGTTATATTTTTCAAGGAACCCCAATTGGGAAGGAAAAATGACCAACCTAAATTTTAAAAAGTTTCTTTAAATTCAATTCATTCTATTCAAACTCTAATTTTTGATCCAACCCATATCCCTTACGGATGATACAATTATTTAACGTTTGTAAAATTTATAATAACCTACATCCTGCCCTGGTTGACGTTTCCTTGAGAATTAATAAAGGCGATTTTGTTTTTGTTACAGGACCCAGTGGTGCGGGAAAAACAACATTAATAAAAATTTTATTTCGTTGGGAAAATTATGATAAAGGCCAAGTATTAGTAAACGGTATAAATATTGGTCGTCTTAAGTTAAAGCATTTATATAAATTAAGAAGAAACATGGGGGTGGTTTTCCAAGATTATAAACTTTTATCACACAAAACAGTTTATGAAAATGTAGCTTTAGCTCAGGAAATAATTGAGGCTGACCCAAAAGCAATCCATTACAATACTTGGGAAGCTTTAAAAAATGTTGGATTAACAAAAAAAAAGGATGATTACCCACTTCAATTATCTGGTGGAGAGCAACAGCGTGTTGCCATAGCCCGTGCTTTAGTGAATTCTCCTCAAATTTTACTTGCTGACGAACCTACAGGTAATTTAGATACAGAGATGGGACTAGAAATATTAGAGCTTTTTGAAAAAGCAAATCAAAGAGGAATGACGGTAATTTTTGCCACCCATAGTCAAGAAATATTACGAAATAATAAACACCCCATTGTGACTTTAAACCGGGGGAAAATTGTAAATAATCAAATTCCAGTATAAGAATGATCCGAGCAATTCGCTCCGCGTTTTTAAATATCAAATCAAGTAAACAAATTTACTTTGCCTCGATTGGTTCTATTTCTATTGCTTTATCCATTCTTAGTGTCTTTTTATTCATTTACTACAACTTAAATTCATTATTGGTGACCTGGAATGAAGAGATTCGGCTTTTAGTTTATATAGAGGATGGTATAAGTGATCAAGACAGGAAAAATCTAGAAACCTATTTTAAGAAACTGAACGATGTTGAAAGAACAAAATTTGTAAGCGAGAATGAGGCATGGAAGAAGTTTAAAGAAATGTTTGCCCAAAAATCTGATTTTTTAAATGAATTAGATTTTAATCCCCTCCCTGCATCCTACATTTTAAAATTAAAACCTATAAAAGATCCTCTAAAGAAACTCCGAGAACTGGCAGGAAACATACGAAATCAAAGGGGTGTTGAATCTGTGGATTATGGAGAAAAATGGATTGGACGTTTTGAAACCTTTATGATTTTACTTAGGATTTTTTTGATGGCAATTGGAGCCTTATTGGCATTGGGCGCAATGTTGATAATTTCCAATACAATTAAGCTGTCTGTGTTTTCCCGAAGAGATGAAATCGAATTAATGTTATTAATAGGTGCCAAGCCCGGTTTTATAAAGGCACCCTTTTTCTTCGAGGGCATCATTCATGGAATATTGGGAGCGGGGTTTTCATTAATTTTTGTAAAAGTTATTCAATTTTTTTTAAAGGAACAATTTCAGGGTTCTTTGAGCTATTTAGCCCGCGGTATTGAATTTAAATTTCTTTCTGGTCCCTATTTGATTTTATTGGTTACGTTAAGCATTTTTTTGGGTTGGTTGGGAAGTTTTGTCTCGGTTAATCAATTTTTAAATTCTTACTATAAAAAATGAAATCTTTTTTATTTAATCTACTAATCCTTTTTTATTTATTATTTCCTATTTCTTTTTCTTTTGCTGATAAAGGTGATACTAAGAACAAAGATTTTGAAATTTACATAAGTGAGGAAAAAACGGAACTTGAAAAATTAAAAAAGAAAATTGAAAAGGAAAATAAAAAAATTGATTCCATGGGAAAGAAAGAGGGAAATATTTTAAAGATATTAGAAAATCTTGACGACCGTCTTAAATTGAAAGAAAGAGAACTTCAAATTTATAATTGGAATATTGAACTCAATAATAAAAAAACTTCCCGGCTTACGTTGAGCATTGGAAAATTAGAAAATGATCTTAAAGATTTGAAACAAATTATTGGTCATCGGTTGAGGACCATTTACAAAGAAGGAGATGTGTTATTAGTAAAGATACTTTTTTCTTCGGATAGTTTTAGCGATATGCTTCAGAGGATAAAGTTTACTGAGTCAATTATGTCATATGATTCAGAAATTTTTCAAAGCTATTCTTCGAAAATAAAAAAACTCAAAATTGAAAAAGATACCTTAATTGAAAGTCGTGAAAAATTGATCAAGTTAGAAGGATTTGCTCGAATTAAGAAAAAAGAAGCGGAAAAAGAAAAGAAAGCCAAATATTTATTCTTAAAAAAAATAAAGAACAAAAAAAATTATATTATTCAAACAAGAAGGGAATTGCTAAAAGCTTCCAAAAAATTAAATGAAATAATAAAAAAGCTACGTGAGAAACTTGTTTTAGGAGAAGGACTTAGCCTGACAGATGTCAAGGGACGCTTAAGATTCCCGGTTGAGGGAAAAATTTTGAACCGGTTCGGTAAAAGAAAAGATAAAAAATACAATTCTTACATTGTTAATAATGGAATTAATTTAAAAGTCGATAAGGGTAAAGAGGTGCGCTCAATTTTTCATGGAAAGGTCCTTTATCGAGGTTTTTTAGAAGGATATGGAAATCTCATCATTTTAGGTCATGGAAACAACTATCATTCTTTATATGGTCATTTGGATAAATTTCTTGTAGAAACAGGAGAATTGGTGGAAGAGGGTGTGCCAGTTGGAATTTCTGGAGATTCCGGATCCCTTAAAGGTGAGGTTTTATATTTTGAACTTCGCCACAAAGGTAAGCCCATAGATCCTAAACCCTGGTTTCGCTTGGCAAAAAAATGAATTGACGCTATAAATATAAGTAAATTAAGCTATAATTAAAGTATACCCATCAATTATTATTTTCTTGGAGAACCTACCTTGAAATCATACAGTCTAAGAACCCATCCTCGGTTGTGCCTCAAAAAGTGGATTTCTGCTTTTGGTTGTATGGCCTTTTTAATTATTTTTGTATTTTCTTCTTTAACTAACGCTAAAGAGGCTAATGGTGAAGCAGAAGTTTCAACTAATACATATGATAAATTAAAAGTTTTTTCAGAAATTCTTTCCATTTTGGAAGCAACTTATGTGGAAGAAATAAACTCAAAAGAAATTATAGATGGAGCGATTAATGGGATGTTAAGAACCCTAGATCCTCATACCTCTTATATGCCTCCTGATGCATACAAACAAATGCAAGTTGAAACAGCTGGAAAATTTGGTGGATTAGGAATTGAAATTACTATGCGAGATGGGATTTTAACAATTGTCTCTCCAATTGAGGATACCCCTGCTTTTAAAGCCGGAGTAAAGCCTGGTGATAAAATTGTTAAAATTGAAGACGAGTCAACATTAGATATGTCCCTTTCAGATGCCGTAAGTATTTTGAGGGGTAAAAAGGGCACACCAGTAAAGATTACAATTTTGCGTGAAGGATTAAAAGAACCCAAAGAAATCACCATTGTCAGGGACGAAATCAAGGTTAAAAGTGTAAAAAACAAAATGTATCAGGGAAACATCGGTTATGTAAAAATCAGAAATTTCACTAAGACGACTAGTAGCGATTTAGATAAGGCCTTAAAAAAATTTAAAAATAATCGAATACAAAAACTAGTTTTAGATTTAAGAAATAATCCTGGTGGTCTATTAAATCAGGCTGTCGAGGTTACCGACCGATTTTTAGATGAGGAAAATCTTATTGTATATACAAAGGGTCGTACTGAGGACCAGAATTTGCGTAGATTTTCTACCCATGAATTGAAAAATGATTCTTCCTATCCCATGATTATTCTGGTCAATGGAGGGAGTGCCAGTGCATCAGAAATTGTTGCTGGAGCATTGCAAGATTTGGGAAGGGCCATAATTTTAGGCACCCAAACATTTGGAAAAGGATCAGTACAAACTATAATTCCTTTAAGTGATGGATCTGCTTTGCGGTTAACAACAGCGAGATATTATACTCCAAGTGGAAGGGTTATTCAGGAAAATGGAATTGTTCCAGATATTATAGTTGAAACTTCGGCTAGGTCGGCTAAGGAAAAAAGTGAAAAAGAAATTAAAGAGGAAAAAGCAAGTAAAGAAAAAGAAAAAATTAGAAGGTTCCTAAGAGAAAGAGATCTTAAAAAACATTTGAAAGGAAAGAAAAGTATTGAAGAGGATGATGAAACCTCAGATGAAATAAGCGAAGTTAATGAAAAGGAGACTATCACAAAGGAAATGGCACTATTAGAAGCTGAACTTTCAAAGGATCCTCAACTAAAAGAAGCTATTTCTTTACTTCGTGGTTGGTCAATTATGAGTCGTATTTTCACTAAAACAAATTTTAAGAGTATGGCTGCAAAATAAAAACTTTTAAATTAATTTTTGATATTATAATGCCGAAGGATTTCCCCTTCGGCATTTTTTTTGGATATTGAATAATGATTGTTTTAGGAATTGAAACCTCCTGTGATGAAACCGCTGCTGCTATTCTAGAAAATGGAAAGGAATTACGTTCAAACGTAATTGCATCACAAAACGAAATTCATTCTCTTTATGGTGGAATAGTTCCAGAACTTGCTGGAAGGTCTCATATTGAAAGAATAAATGGAATTATTGAAGAAGCCTTAAATAAAGCAAAGGTATCGTTTTCAGAAATTGATTTGATTTCTGTTACGCAGGGCCCGGGATTAGTTGGGTCTTTACTTGTAGGACTAAATACTGCTAAAGCATTGGCATATGCTTCTAAAATTCCACTTATGGCAATTAACCACTTGGAAGGTCATATTTGCGCTATATTTTTGGAGCAGGAAGTCCCTTTCCCATATTTAGCGTTAATAGTTTCTGGAGGTCATACAGACCTTTGTCGCGTTGAAAATTTTGGAAAATACACAATTTTAGGGAGGACAAGAGATGATGCGGCGGGTGAGTCATTTGATAAAGTCGCTAAAATGTTAGGACTTGGTTATCCTGGTGGCCCAATAATAGAAAAAATGGCTTATCAAGGAAATCCATCTGCCTACAATTTTCCAAGAGCATTATTAGGGAACGGTACTTTAGACTTTAGCTTTAGCGGATTAAAATCTTCTGTAAGAAGATTAATTGAAAAATCAAATAAAGATATTAAATCAATAGATATTAATAATATTTCTGCTAGCTTTCAAGAAGCAATAGTGGATGTTTTAATATCAAAAGCTATGGATGCGTGTGAATTGGAAGGATTAAATAGAATAGTTTTAACAGGAGGCGTAGCTGCTAATGGTTATTTGAGAAAAAGGTTAAAATCTGTTTCCGAGAAAAGAAATATTAAATGCTATTTTCCTAAACCCATTCACTGCACTGATAATGCTGCAATGATTGCATGTACTGGATACCATCTATATAAAACTCATGGAAATTCAGCCAATTGCTTATTAGATTTGGATGCTCTAGCCAATTTACCTCTTTAAAAATTCAATATGAAAATTTTGGTGACTGGTGGCGGTGGTTTTCTAGGTAAACATATCGCCATGCGATTAGATCAATTAGGTCATGAAGTAACTATTTTGGGTCGTCAAAAATATCCTTTTTTTACTGAAAATATAAATTGTATTCAAGCTGATTTACGAAATAAAAAAGAAATAATGGATTCCTGCCAAAATATAGATGCTGTTTTTCATTCAGGTGCTTTGACTGGAATTTGGGGAACGAACAATGAGTTTTATGAAACGAATGTAAAAGGAACGGAGAATATTTTAGAGGCTTGTTTACAAAACAAGGTCAGCAAATTGGTTTATACTAGTTCGCCCAGCGTAGTTTTTAACCAAAAGGATTTGATTAACGCAGATGAAACGGTTCCTTATGCAAAAAGATTTTTATGTGAATATCCAAAAACCAAAGCCATTGCAGAACAGTTGGTATTAAATGCAAATGGAAAAAACGATTTAGTTACGGTTGCTTTAAGACCTCATTTGATCTGGGGACCCGAAGATCCGCATTTAATTCCTAGAATTATTGACCGGGCGAAAAAAAACAAACTTATCCAAGTGGGTGAGGGCAAGAATTTGGTCGATATTATTTATATTGATAATGCAGTTGAGGGACATATTCAAGCGTTTAATGCTTTAAATTCTAAATCCCAAATAGCTGGAGAGAGTTATTTTATATCTGACGGCAAGCCAGTAAATTTGTGGGAGTGGATAAAAATTTTATTAAAATATTTAGGCCTTCCTCCAGTTCAAAAAAAGATTTCGTTCAAACTGGGCTATAACCTGGGTTGGCTATTAGAAAAGTTTTATGGGATCTTTCGAATACAGTCTGAACCTAGAATGACCCGATTTTTGGCAAGTCAATTGGCTCATTCCCATTATTTTAATATAAACAAAGCGAAAAAGGACTTTAGCTATAAACCCTTAGTTTCTAATGAAGAAGGAATGAAAAGGGTGGTGAAATATTTTAAGGAGCACTCAATAAATTAATTTTGTGCGCTAAACAAGCGGCACCAAATCCATTGTCTATATTAACTATGCCTACTCCAGTGGAGCAGCTATTTAACATTGTTAATAATGGGGCCAATCCTTCAAAGGACGCACCGTAACCAATACTTGTTGGAACTCCAATTACTGGTTTATCGACTAATCCACCCACAACGCTAAGTAAAGCGCCATCCATACCAGCAACTACAATTATAACTTTTGCCTTTTTGAGGGAATCCAGTTTGTCGAGTAGCCTATGGATTCCTGCAACTCCGACATCAAATATCGTTTCAACTTTATTACCTAAGAGTTCGGCTGTGACAGAAGCTTCTAATGCCACTGGAATATCTGAGGTTCCAGCAGTAAGTATCAAAATTCCATCTAATTTTTTCGTAATTTTCTTGTTTTCAATTATCAAAGTTTTAGCTAAAGAATCGTATTTAGCTTTTTTGGGAATACGACCTTTAATTGTTTTATAAATTGGGTCGGATAATCTGGTTGCTAATATATTTTCTTTTGTTTTATGAAAGCTTTTAATAATGGAAACTAGTTGATCCGGGGTTTTTCCTTCACAATAAATAACTTCCGGCATTCCACTTCTAATAGATCTATGATGATCCAGGTGGGCGAAATTAATATCTTCAAAAGGAAGATTTTGAAGTGATTCGTAAGCTGATTCGGGAGTGATTTTTTGTTGATGGAGCATAGATAATAATTTCTTTAACCTCAGTTGGTTCATTCTAGCCCCTTAACTCCTGAAAACTCTGTTGTGATTGGAACATTCATTATATCCTGTAAAGCCTTTAAAGGAGATTTGTTTTCATGGATCACTCTATAGGTTTCTTCAATGATAGAGGCTTGAATCCCTAATTTTTCTTTTAAAGCAAAAGCGGAAATTGCAGTTTTGACACCTTCGGCAACCATTTTCATATTTTTAACAATTTCATCAGTTTTAAATCCCTCGGCTAACTTCAATCCGACCCTTCGATTTCGACTTAAATCTCCTGTGCATGTTAAAACTAAATCCCCCATTCCCGACAGGCCTGAGAAGGTTTCTGGTTTAGCACCTAATGCCGTTCCTATTCGAGTGATTTCCACTAATCCTCTAGTAATTAGGGCCGCCCTTGTATTAAATCCTAAATTAAGACCATCCGATATACCCGTTGCAATCGCAATTACATTTTTTAATGCACCTCCCAATTCCACACCAATTAAATCGGTAGATGTAAATACTTTAAAATTTGAATTTGAGAATAAATTCTGGACCTTAATTGCAGTATTATTATTTTGTGAGGATGCAACAATTGCTGATGGAACTTGTTTTGCGATTTCAACAGCAAAAGTAGGGCCCGAAAGAGTTGCAATGGAATGCCTAGACTGAGTAAATTCTTTTATTATTTGATGAATTGTGAGCAATGAATTATTTTCAATTCCCTTCCCAGCATTAATAATTAAACAATTTGGATTTAGAAAAGAATTTAATTGTTCTAAAACTGAACGTATTACGGAGGTTGGCACCACAATAAGCAGTATTTCTTTATCAATTGTTGCTTCCTTTATTGAATTAACAGGATTGATTGACTCGGGAATTTTAAATCCTGGCAAGAAAAATTGGTTTTCTCTTTTGTTTTTAATAATTTCAAAAAGGTCTTTTTCATAAATCCAAAGATCCATTTCATACCCATTATTTGCCAGTACCAACGACAGGGCAGTTCCCCAGCTACCAGCACCAATAATTCCAATTTTTCTTTTTGAATTCATACGAAATAACTTGAAAATAAATAAATGAGCAGTTAATTTTGGCTGCAAATACCCTAGTATAAACTATAATGTATCCGCGAAATTTAAAAATTAAATTGAGCTTGTACCAAATATATCTTTATGATTAAATTAATTAATTCACTTCATTTTTTCTAAAACTTTATACCATTAAATTAAATGACTACCACCCCAAAATTAGATAGAAAAGAACTTAAAGAACCTGATCAGTTTCAAGTCCTTAGTGCAAAAGTTATAGAACTTGTAAACAGAAATAAAAATATTATAGCAACTATCTGTTTTTTAATTTTAATTGCTCTGGCAGGAGCCTGGTATTTTTTAGAAAAACAAAAATCCAATAATTTGCGTATGGAATCTCTTTTTTATGAAATGGATCAGCTTCGTGAAAAAAGCAAAGGCCAACCGGACGAACTGATTCAAAAATTAAAAGAAAAATTTAATGAGTTTGATAAGGGAGATCAAAGACAAAGAGCTGCCCTAATTTTAGCGGATGTCTATTATCAAAATAAAAAATACGATGAAGCGATTTCAATGTATTCTGACATTCTAAGCAATACCTCAGCGAATAAATTAGATTATTTTTTAGCTCAGAATGGAAAAGGCCACGCATTGGAAGGTCAAAAAAAGTATAAAGAAGCAATTGGAGTTTTTAAAGGCTTAATAGACAAACCCTCAAAGTTTCCGTTATTTTATGTTTATCTTGGCTTGGCTCGATGTTATGAGTTGGCCGGAGATTCTAAAAATTCTGTTTTAATTCTTCGCGAAATGAAAAATAAATATACCGACCACGTAGGCCTTGAAAAGGTAGATACACTTTTAAAACGCTTAGAGGGGTCTATTGGATGAAGGTCTCTTTTTATGTGCTTTCTTAAAACTAAGAATTTTAATGGTTTTTTAATTATCCTGGCTATACCCTCCTATTTTTTCATATTTTCAGTTTCCGTTGCTTTCAGTGTTCCTTTTTTTGATAAAGAAACAGAACTTTCTATGGGAAGAGGTGGAGATAAAGAAGTGATTCAACAGTTTGGACTTTATCAAAATAAACCTCTTCAACTTTATGTAAATCGAATTGGACAAAAATTAATATCTAATTTATCCAATAAAGAATTTAATAATTATTTTTTTAAGGTAGTAGACAGTTCCGATATTAATGCTTTTGCGCTGCCAGGAGGTTATATTTATGTGACCCGGGGTTTGTTGGCTACCCTAAATAGTGAAGCAGAATTGGCTGGAGTTTTAGGCCATGAAATTGGACATGTGACACTTCATCATGCCGCAAAACATATCGTACGTTCTATAGGAGCTCAAATTCTTGCTTTGGGTGGGGCTATTGCCAGTCCCAAAAATGCTGGAGATTGGCTTTTGGTGAGTACTCAACTGTTTAACACCATTAATATGGGTTATGGGAGAGACGCTGAGCTAGAATCCGATGCTCATGGGATTTTAACCGCTTATGAAAGTGGATATGACCCAAAAGGGATTGTGGCTTTTTTAGGAAATCTGAGACAACATGAAATTATGAGTGGTCAGGCCTATCATAGTTTTCAAGCCACTCATCCGGATACCAAAGATAGAATTGTTAAATCAGGAACGTTGGCTCAAACGGTCAACAATAGAGAGCATGGCAAATTGTTGGAGAATCGTTCTAACTATATTAAAAGCATTAGAGGAATGACATTTGGAGGTAAAAGACATAAGGGCGACCGCAAACAATATAAGGAAAAGTTTATTGATATTTATGAAGTTAAACCTGGTGATACATTTACAAGCGTAGCTATTCAGGAATTAAACGATGAAACAAAGGATTTAGAAATAGCAGTTTTAAATGGGATGAAAGTTCGGAACTCATTAACCCCCGGGCAATTACTTAAAATCGTTCGCTTGGGAAATTATGAAAAGAATAAGACTTTAAAATTAAAGCCTGAAAAAATCAAATAATTATTTAAACCAATGGAAGACCGATTAATTTTGGAAAAATCCTTTCAAATTCATTTAAAAATAAATGGGGAGATTTGTAATCGATTAAATCGAGGTACTAAAGTTAGGGTTTTACAATCAAAGGGAAACTGGTATAAGGTTTCTTGGAGAAATGGAAAGAAAAAAGGTTGGATTTGTGCTTCCAATCTATAAATTGTAAATAGGCATTAGGGTTAGAATTATACCTATTGCCATTGGATAGTTTTCTTTTTGGGAGTTCTTTTTTATGAGCAATCTGAATGTTGAAAATTTGGATGATGAAGAATTGCTCGCTCTTTACGAAGAGACGTTTAAGCTTCTAGAGGCAAGAAAAGGACAGGAGGGAGAATCAAGCCCGAAATGTCAAACCATTCAACAAAAATTATCTTTTCTAGAAGAGGAGCTGAAATTTAGAAGTCTTTGGGAAGGGGAATAAAAAAACAACCCGGATTTAAAAAAATCCGGGTTGAATGTTTTATTAATACAAAGATAAATTCTAGCTTTTTTGACTACCTACAAAATTCAAAGCGGAACCAGCAAAAAACCACTGTAATTCTTTTTCATTAAGTGTGTGGTTAAGCTGAATTTGATCAGATGATCCGTCCTCATGTTTTAAGGTCATAGTAACAGGCTGACCGGGCTTTATTTGCTCAATATTTTCAAAGGTAATGGAATCTTTTTGTTGAACTTTTTCGTAGTCATCTTTGTTAGAAAAAGTAAAAGGAAGAATTCCCTGTTTTTTAAGATTTGCTTCAAAAATTCGAGCATAAGATTTTGCAACAAATGCACGACCACCCATATGACGAGGTTCCATAGCAGCGTGTTCCCGACTAGAACCTTCCCCAATATTCTCATCAGCCACAACAACCCAACCCACATTATTATCTTTGTAGTGACGGGCAATTTTATTCAATTCATCTGATTCACCAGTCAGAAGGTTATTGCCTTTTCCCGTTTCATCATGAAAAGAATTTGTGGCTCCAAGAAACATATTGTTACTAATATTATCAAGATGACCTCTAAATTTTAACCATGGACCCGCTTGAGAAATGTGATCAGTCGTACATTTGCCGGCAGCCTTAAACAATAATTTAAGATCCTGATAATCCGTAGAAATATTTTGCTTAGGAAATGGATCCAAGAAAGCCAACCGTTCGCTACTAGGATTAATAACAACTTCTCCCGACATTGTTGGAGCCAAGTAACCACTATCTTTTGTGGCATAACCAGAATCAGGAAATATATCTCCCGCTGGTGGCTCAAATTTGAAGTCGTTACCGCTAGCATCCTTTAAACTATCTGTCATAGGATTAAACTTCATACTTCCACCAAAAGCCATTCCAACGACCACCTCAGGACTACTGATGAAACTCAACGTTTCTGGGTTGCCATCATTTCTTTTAGCAAAGTTACGATTGTAAGAACTTATAATGCTGTTTTTATCACCTTTTTGAATATCATCCCGTTTCCATTGTCCGATACAAGGGCCACAAGCGTTGGCTAAAACTGTACCACCTACATCCTGGAATTCTTGTAAAATTCCGTCTCTGGTGATGGTTTGAAAAATTCTTTCAGACCCTGGGGTGACCAAGAAATTAGATTTAACTTTCAAACCTGCCTTTTTTGCTTGCCTTACTAAACTTACGGCACGAGTTAAATCTTCGTAACTTGAATTGGTACAAGAACCTATGAGTGCTGCAGACAATTTCTCGGGATAACCATTTGCATCCACATCTGCAGACATCTGAGATAAAGTCCGTCCTAGATCTGGACTATGTGGACCAACAATATGTGGCTCAAGTGTATTGAGATCAATTTCATAGACTTCATCATAGTATTTTTGAGGATCAGCACCCACTTCAGGATCAGAAACCAGATGTTCGCTATATTTTTTACATAAGTCAGCAATGGCGTCTCTTTCTGTCTTTCGTAAATATACATCCAAACTATCGTCATACTCAAAAATAGATGTAGTGGCCCCAATTTCAGCACCCATATTAGTTACCGTGCCTTTTCCTGTCGCACTCAAGGAATTGGCACCATCACCAAAATAATTTACTATTTTCCCAGTTCCACCCTTAGCCGTTAGCATAGTGGCTACTTTTAAAATAATATCTTTAGAGGCGGTCCAGCCATTAAGGGAACCGGTAAGTTTGATACCCACTAATTTGGGCATTTTTGTCATGAATGGTTGCCCTGTCATAACATCAACAGCATCAGCCCCACCGACACCAATAGCAATGGTTCCCATTCCTCCTGCATTTGGTGTGTGGGAATCAGTTCCTATCATTAAAGTTCCTGGACAGGCATAATTTTCATAAACTACCTGATGAATTATTCCTGAACCTGGTTTCCAAAACCCCATTCCATATTTCATAGCCGCTGATTCTAGAAAATCATAAACCTCTTTATTGGTTTCGATTCCAGCAGCAAGATCTTTCTCTGAACCAACATATGCTTGTATTAAATGATCACAGTGAACGGTGGTTGGAACAGCTACCTTTGGCATCTGTGCGGACATGAATTGTAAAATTGCCATTTGAGCCGTTGCGTCTTGCATCGCCACTCGGTCCGCATTTAAAAAGATGTTTGAATCCCCACGTACCAATTTTGAAAAATCTGTATTGGGATCCATGTGGGAAAATAGAATTTTTTCTACAATTGTTAAGCCTCGGCCTAATTGATTCCGAGCTTTGTCTAAAATTTCACCCATTGATTGGAAATGCTTCTCGATAGGTGCAGGATCCAATAACATTGACCACTCCTTTAATATCAAATAAATGTTATATAATTTCCCTCACAACCATTAAAAATACCTAGGGAAATGGTTAAATAAGGGCAGGAAATACCTAGAATAGAGTCGGGTATTCTGCCATGGTTTTCTAAAAAATTCAATATATTACTTGGACATAAAATCATAATGCCCTTATATTAATTCAACTTGTTTTCAGGATTAATTAATGTGAAATTTCCTCAGGAAGGATAAAAATGGCCTCGATCTTTGATTCACCACAATTCAATCAGAATCTTTTTTTTCCACGTCGTGATGGCCTACCCGTACCTCCAAATTCAGATGAAATGCAAATCGAGGTTGAACCTGGAGTGAAAGTGCACATTCGTAGATATCTAAATCCCGAGTCCAAGTTTACTCTATTGTATTTTCACGGAAATGGGGAAATTGTTTCAGATTATAATGAATTAGCTCCAATTTTTGCTCATTTGGGGGCAGAGCTGATTGTTTGTGATTATAGAGGATATGGTCTTAGTACAGGGTTTCCCACTTTAAGGAATGTTTTAAAGGATGCTCATAAAATATATCAACACCTGGTGGATCATGAAAAAATGTTAGATATGATTTGCGTTATGGGTAGATCCTTGGGTAGCGCTTCGGCCATAGAATTATGTTCCAATTATCCTAAAATTAATTGTTGTGTCATAGAAAGTGGATATGCGGATCCTATCCCTTTAGTAGAAAGAAGAGGACTGAAAATTGAAAAAACCACTCCGGAAGAAGATGCACTATTTAACAATAGTCAAAAAATACAGAAAGTAAAATGCCCTTTATTAATTATGCATGGTGAAGATGATGTATTAATTTATCCTATGGAGGCAAAATTGAATTATGAAAAAGCTGGATCGAAAGAAAAGGCTTTGCAAATTTTAGAGGGGGTAGGGCACAATGACATTATGATGGCTCCAAATAATGGATACTTCTCCTGTTTGCATTTGTTCTTTTCAAAAGTATTGTGAAGAATAGGAAATAGTCTGCATACAATTTTAATTCATCAAACATCTAAAAGGTAAAATGGGATGACCAAAAAGTTTTACAATATTGAAGGAATCATTCGAAACGGATTTAAGCTCAGTCGTAACTATGAAACACTGGATTTTAATTTCACAAAACTTGGTGATCCTGGTGTTGCGGCTTTAGCAAAATCCAGGTCTGTTAAGCAGCTTCGCAGATTAATAATTCCCGGGCAAAAACTTACCGTTGAAAGTGCCAAAGCTATTGCTGAATCCAGAACATTGGCTAATTTGCAATATATTAAACTTTATAAAAATAAGATTGGGGATGAAGGAGTTAAGTGTATTGCTGATTCGGAAACCCTTACCCAATTAAAATCATTAAGGCTTGCATGGAATGAAATTTCTCCCCAAGGCGCAAAGTTCATTGCAGATTCTAAAACTTTGTCAGGACTTACAAGTCTTGTACTTTCAGAAAATCAAATTGGAGATGAAGGTTTAAAACATTTAGTAAACTCCCCAAATTTATCCAAACTTGAAACAATAGAATTGAAAAAAAATGGTATTACCGATGAAGGGGCAAAAGCTTTAGCAGAAAGCGAAAACTTTGTAAATTTGACTCGGATTGATCTTACACAAAACCCCTTAACGGATGAAGGTAAAGCAGCAATTTCTAAACTTTTAATTCTTAATCGTATCAGAAAACGGCTTAGTGAAGATGGTGAAACTCTTGATCTTAGTAATTTGGATATGGGTGATGTGGAAGCAAAAATCATTTCTGAATACCAGGGTTTGTCCAATTTGAAAAAACTTTACTTGGAGCTAAATAATTTCACATCCGCCGGCATAAAATATATTGCAGAATCTGAGATATTTAAGAACTTGGTATTACTTTCTCTGGATCGTAATCAAATTGGAAATGAGGGGCTACAAATAATTGCAAATTCCCCACATTTTTCAAATTTAGAAAGCTTGATGGTGGAAAACAATGAAATAACCAACGAAGGAATCATTGCAGTAGCCGATTCAGAGCATATGTCTAATTTGGAACGACTCTATCTTGATGGAAACGAATATGATGAAGAAGCACTAGAAGCTTTGAAGGAATCCGAATTCATGGAAAACCTGGAATACCCTGTGCTTGAGCGTGAAGAAGAAGAGGAAGAGTTGGAAGAGGAAGAGGAAGAGGAATTTGAAGATGTGGAAGTTGAGGATGAGGATGAAGAAGAGGAAATTATTGATGATGACGATGAGTATACGAAATAGAACTCTTAAAGATAAATGAAATTTTCCAATAGCCCTTATGAAACATTATCTGGCATAGTATATTCCCCACGAAAGTTCGATTTGTGATTTCATAGAAATCGATGAAGGTAGAATAAAATAACTGAAAAATATTTTCTGAATTTTGCTTACCAAGACGAAATCCATAACTCTTCAGACTTACGCATTTTGAAGATTTCGCCCACACGCTTTGCAAACTCTTCCTGGGAAAACGATTTATTATAATCGTTAGCTTCCTGGCGGAAAGGATTCCAGGACAACACAAGTCGCTCGATAAACATCTCATCCAATTCCACATGTTTGATTTTTTTTACGATGTTCGTATCGGAATCAACCAGGATTGCCACCATGTTGTAATCTTCTTTAGCAAACAAAGCCTCACAAAATCCTGGGGACTCTTTTTCTTGTTGGTAAGGATTACAGGGTGTCTCTAAAATCCAATCTTCACTCCCTATCGCAAAAATCGGTATCGAGGGAAACTCTGATTCAGAGACTAATTTCGCACGCCATTTCCCGTCCCAGGCTTCTATTTGATGCTGGGAAGGGCTAGGCACTGAACCAATTAATAACATATCGCCGTTTGGTGAAAAGGAGAGACCTCCTCCGGTTCCTTCTACTTTAACTGGACACGGCTGACCTTCTTCAAAACGTATCTCTTGATTTTCCATACTGTCCTTTATTGAGAAAATATTTATTTTTTGGGGAATATTTTGGGAAACCTTTCGATTATTGTCAACAATAAACAACCAAAGGGAATAGGCCTTGTGGAATTTCCTGTGATCCGGTATGCTAGCGCACTTTTAATCCCATGAAAAAAAATAAAATTTCTAATATTGTTCACTTAGGACCTGGTTTGAGGAAAATGGTTTAATTTTATGAAAACGACTCTTATCGGACATGCATGTCTATTAATCCAATCCAAAGATACAACCCTGCTATCGGATCCATGCTTGTTTGACATTCATTTTGAAGAGCTTAATCGATATTTTCCCAAAGTAGATATTCAGCGGGATAAATTTCCGCCCATTGATGTTTTATACATTTCTCATCGTCATCAAGATCATTTTGATATAAGAACACTGGCCTATCTTCCCAAAGACTTGAAAACTCTGTGCCCCAATGACCCGGTAATTATCGAATGTCTAAAAGAACTTGAATATACAGATGTCACTATTGTTGATAATTTTGAACCCATTCGGGTAAAGGACCTTGAATTAATTCCTACTCCTTCTTTAACACAGGATTATTACCCTGAACATGGTCTGATAATTAGAGATGGAGAAGTGAATGTTTGGAACCAAGTGGATACGATAGTTTCACCGGATATTATAAATTATATAAATCGAATTTGTGGGCAAGTGGATTTTGCTCATGTTCGATTCCAACCACTCCTTGAACAAAATTTCACATTCCATAAGGCAAGTATTTTGCCTTTTGAAGAATACAGTTCCTTCTTAAAAGTTGCAGGGGCTTTAAACCCAAAGTTTGCAGTTCCAGGTTCTGCTGGAGAGCATTATGTAAAACCTTTCGAATTTTTAAATCACTATGTTTTTCCCACTACCCAGGACCAATTTTTAATGGACCTCCAGGACTTTGCTCCAAATATAAAATCCAGTGTTTTTCAACCGGGAGATGTAGCGGAAATCAGTCCTACAGGGACTACAATTCACCAGGGAGCCACAGAATTAATTAAATTAGAAAAATCAAGTATTTATGATACAGCTTTTAATCCTTTATACGAAGTTCCAAAAATATGTACCTTAACTGAAAACAAAGACCAGCAACTTGAAGAAAGCAAGGTGGTGACTCAATTTATTGAGGAAGAATTGGGAGAGCGCCTGAGTAAATTAGAGATGATGAATGCCTGGACTCATTGGAGTTTAGGGTACCGCCTTGAAGTGTTTGGTGAAGATCAGTCTGATATCTGGAGTATAGACTTTTCAAATTCTGCAACCGTGAAGAAAGGTTATTTTGGGAGAGTGAATCTTTACGAGGGAATAAGTTGCTCAGAATTATACGGACTGATTAAGGGAACAACGAATTGGGACTTTGTGGGGGCCTCTGGGCAATACAGGACTTTTCATAATATATACCGTGTGGACCAGGGAAAATTTGAATTTTTTCCACAGGATAAAAAGTATCCACAACCTTTAATGGAGTTATTTCCATCGGATCGAGACATGGATCGGGAAAAATATTTAAAGGATGTCCGGCGTTGGAAGGGGAAATTTTAAGTTTCCAGATTTGACCTGCAGAGAATGATTGACAGTCTTAAAGCTTCCAAGTAAACTTTCCAAATACAAATGATTATAAAATAAGGCGGTGTAGCTCAGCTGGTTAGAGCATACGGCTCATATCCGTAGAGTCCGGGGTTCAAGTCCCTGCACCGCCACCATTTTTTAAATATTCATAATAGCTTTAGTGTGTCTTTTTTAAGGCTATTCTTCGGCCTGACTTTCTATTTATATAGTGTTTGATATTTTTTCCAGAAATAACAATCCACTTTAAGTTTTTTGTTTCAAGTCCAAGCACATCGTTATATTTATAATAATTCTGGCCTCTTTTCGGAACTAATTTCCAATTATTCTCCCAAATTCCGGTTTGACGGAAACTCTTGGTCAAATTACTGATACTTGATATTTTCCAATTTAATCCATTTTTGTTGATAAATACTTCTCCCTCTAAATTTAAAATCTTTTGGTGAACTTTGAAGTTTACTACTTTATTTCTATCAGATTTTGCTAGAGCTTTACTTATTGGATACGCTAAGCATTTTGCAGTTCTTTTGGAAAGAATTGGTTGTGGTTTACTCCAAAATATGGTGTTTTTAGAAAAATAAATAGACTCTAGAAGTAATTGAATTTCATCTTTAGTAAATTTAAATGGATGTCTAAAGGGTCCGAAGTACTCATTTTTTAATTTATTTTTTTGAACTTTGATTAAACGAACGTTACAAAAATTTTCAGTGGAAGCGTAAGAGAAATTTGTGGGTAGGAAAAATAGAATCAGAAATATGGGAATATTCACAGACCAATTTTTGAAATTTAAAATAATTTTATTAAAAGAGGAGGGTGTCATAATTATTAACTAATTATTTAACTATTAAGACAGCCTTGATATTGTTCTTTGAGGTGGCTTGTAATTTATTAAAATAATCTTCCGGCAAATAACCAATGGCCTTTGCATCTTTTCCTACAATTTTTAAAACAAATTTATTGGATTTAACTGTTTTAGGTTCGGTCTCACCTGATTTTTGTTTCATCGACAACCAAAAATGATCGTAATCATTGAGAGTCATTTTTAGGATTTTATTGAGGAAATAATTCTTTGTTGTGGATGATTTATGCAGGTTAATTGGTTTTATCTTACTGCCTGAAGGCCAATTTTTTGAATCTAATAAGAAATACCGTCTAACCTCATCGACTGTTAGCGAGTTAACAGGGTTTTCCTTATTTACAATAACAACAATAGAATTTGCGCGAGCTGGAATTGCCCCGAAAAGGAAAACGACAAGTAAATTTATAAATACAAATCTTATCACTGTTATCTCTTTAAAAAGATGTTGTTATCGAAAGTTGAATATTATCGTAATCTCTATCTTTGCCAGTCGTATCTAGTGTTAAATTAAATCTGTTTAAGACATATTCAGCGCGGAGACGTATTGTCGGAGTGATAAAATAATTAACCCCAAAAGTATGCTCCGTTTGTTCTGAGGCATCATTATTTATTGATTTGTTAGTATCAATAAAATCATACCGATAAAAAACTATCCAGTTTCCTCTTCTATAAGAGGGTTGGATGTAATAAGATTCTCGATTTACAAAACTTTGAATATAGCTATATATATATTCGGATTTAAGCATAAATCCTTTGTAATCGATTTTCAGGTCGACTCCAATTAAATTGTATTTATTGTTGGTAACAATAGGCCTTTTACCATTTTGATATGAGATTCCAAAGGTAACTATTTTGTCTGGCAGTGACCATTGTAGCCTCAATCCTGAGGTGAAATCAAAAGACCTTCCCCCGTTAAAGTGCCCTGTGTAAAGAAAATATTCTAATTGGTGGTTATCAATAAATTTTGAGCCGTGAGCCTGCACCCCTTGTAGAAAATTGGGAGTAAAGGTATTACCTCCGAATAAATTACTAGGTTGGGTCGCTCTTAAAAATTGGGGTTGGTTTAAATTCATTAAAGTTGGAGGAAAATGTTCCCTATTTATAATCCCCCAGGGAGTAATTAATCTTCCATAGCTAATATCCAAAAAATCAGAAAAACTGTGCTGTCCCCAGGCAATAATTAGTGGAACACGATTTACGGAGCCAGTAAAACCCCTTAGGCTAACATTTGTTGCTGTGGCTTCGTTAATCAGGTCTGCCTGACGAAGAAAACCTATCGCAGTAAAAAATCGATGGTTTTCAGTTATATCCGCTCCAATGAGAATTTCTAAATTGGTTTGATCAAATGAGGATTGGCTTGGACTATCTCCGTTAAAAACCGAAGTAAAGGTTTGGGAAATAAATCCGCCAAAATCAATTTTTAGTGAATCAAATGAGGTGACTGGAACTCGGTTGGATTCTTTTAATTGCAATTCTATGATTTGATCTTCTAATTCCCTTAACCTTTTTTGAATTTCTTGTTGAGAAGATTTTATGGATTCATCATTACCTCTGGCTGAGAAGGGTGTAGCAAAAAGCAGAAGGGTTATTATCAATAGAATTCTTGCACAATTTTCAGAGCACTTTTTAAGAATAAAGGACATATCTCTTTCTTATCTATTAAGAAAAATTCTACAAAGTAATGGAATAAATCATTGGCGGAATTGCTATAACTTAGGTACTAGTAATCCTTTTCGGTTAAAAGCAGGAGGCACTAAAGAGAAATAAGGAAAAATTATGAGTTTGAAAATGGAAAGTAAAACTTCGTTAATTTAGGAGTGAATAGGGTAAATCGGAGTTAAATTTTTAGCGGAAACTTTGAATAAAAATTGGTGGTCGAATTTAATAGTAAGTTCTTTTTATTAATAAAATTCTTTTTAAAGGTAGACTGTCGAATTTTGATTTAAAATTTATTTTGCATTGATAATTCGAGTTATACCTTTATGATCTTGACCCGTGTTGACAATAAATGGGTATATCCCTAAACTGATATTAATCATTAAAAGACAACCACTTATAAGATTTTTTCTGAGTTTTTTAATCCAATAGCTATGGAAATTTTTTGTTAATTTTGTTGCGATTGCTAAAAAACCAGATTAAACATACACAAAATTTTCGGAATAATTATTTGGGTCTTAAAAATTTATTTCAATTAAATAGGGTTTCCAAAAAACGCCTTAATTCATTAATCATCCCACTGATCGCAGGAATATCTGTGATTATTATTACTGGTTTCCTTTACTATGGGTTGAAAGTCCAAGAAACTGAGTATTATAATTCGACCTCCCAAAACGAAATAACCAAGCATGCAGAACTTATTTCATCAGAACTGACAAGCACACTCCAAACTCTTGAGCAAATGGCACAGCGTTGGAATATCCGTGGAGGAGTGCCTTGGAAAGAATGGGAAATGGATGCCCGTGCTCAAATTGAAATTTTTACCGGTCTAGAAGCTATATTTTTGGTTGATACATCTCTCGGGCTAAGAGGGCTAGTCACGTCGGAAAATATAGACTTGGTTCACAAAGATTTTCAAGAAATGATCCAAACTAAAAAGACTTTTTTTCAAACTGCTTCCAAGAAAAAAGGAAAGACAATTGCTGTATCCTTTAATTTCCATGAAAGTCAGATTTTTTTGGCCTTAAATCCTGTTTACAACAAGAATAGTTTTGAGGGTTTTCTAGTTGCTTTTTCCCATGCAGAATCATTTTTGGATTTTATTTTACTGGAGGGGTTTAATGAAAGTTATGCCATTTCAGTTCTTCAAGATGGGAAGGAAATTTATGGTCCTCTAGGTCACGATATTCCTTATTTGAAGGAATGGTCTCTTATAAAAAATATTAACATGTTGGGAATTGACTGGGATTTACGTTTGGTTCCCCAACCGGCGTTTTTTAAAAAAGAAAGCTCCAACTTTCCTCTGTTTGTTCTCTTCTCTGGATTTTTAACAGGAATTTTACTTTTTATTTCTGCCTACTTTAGTTTGGAAGCACGGAGGCGTGCTAAAGATATCCAGGACTTTAATTTAAAACTTCAAGAGGAAGTAGACGAAAGGAAAAAAGCTGAGGAGAAACTTGGTAAAGTTAATGAAGAATTAGAGTCTCGTGTAAGAGAACGAACTCGAGATTTGGAAATTTTAGTTAGCCTGCCCAATGAAAATACGAACCCTATTTTTCAAGTTGATTACCATTATACTTTGCTTTTCTCTAACCAAATAGGATTGGCCATTTTGGAAAAATGGGGTTGTAAGATAGGTGACAAAGTTCCTACACCTTTTATTGAAACATTAGATAAGGTTAAGTCCGGAGGGCAAAGAAGTAAATTAGAAATTGAATTAGCAGGTCGAATACTTGAGTATGATGTTGTCAATATTTCAGCAGCAAATTATTTTAATATTTACGGACATGATATTACAGAACGGAAAAAGGCCGAAAATGAAATTTTGGCTGCTAAGGAAGTCGCCGAAAAGGCCAGCAGAGCAAAATCTGATTTTCTTTCTCAGATGAGTCATGAATTGAGAACCCCAATGAATGCTATTTTAGGATTTGGGCAACTTCTTGATTACGATACCAAAGATCCATTAAGTAATGCCCAAAAGGATAAAATGGATAAAATTTTAACTGCGGGAAATCATCTCTTGAAATTAATTGATGAGGTATTGGATCTTTCACGTATTGAAACAGGCAATTTAGACTTGTCTATAGAAAGCATTAATGCTTCTGATGTGATTGAAGATGTTATTACACTGACCGGACCATTGGCAGCAAAACGAAATATCCAAATAAGAAATCATCTGTCAAACGAAACTAACGTAATGATTTTGGCCGATTTCAGTAGATTTAAGCAAGTTTTGCTCAATCTAATTTCTAATGCAATTAAATACAACAAAGAAGGTGGTTTAATAACTTTAGATTCTAAGGAAATTGAAGGAAAAAAAGTTCGCTTTGATATCATTGATACAGGTTTAGGAATGTCCAATAGCGATTTGAAGGATTTATTTAAACCCTTTAATCGATTAGGTGCTGAAAACTCCGAAATTCAAGGAACAGGAATTGGACTTACAATCACCAAGCAGCTAATTGAAATGATGAATGGGACAATATCAGTTAAGAGTACCCTTGGAGAAGGTAGTCAATTTTCGATAATTTTACCCTTAGGAAGTGAATGTAAAAATTCTGAAATAAGTCAATTAATTAATCCATTACATATCATTAAGGATAGTATAGATAAGCCAAAATGGACTATCCTTTATGTTGAAGATAATCCAGAAAATATGACACTTATGGAACAAATAATTCTAAGTAGGGATGATATTAATTTGCTTACAGCTCCTCAAGCAAGCATGGGTATTGAACTCGCCAGTGGTCATAAACCTGACTTAATTCTAATGGATATTAATATGCCAGAAATGGATGGGATTACGGCAATGAAGAAATTACAGAATTTAGAAGAAACGCGAGACATTCCTGTAATAGCTATTAGTGCAAACGCAATGGATTCTGATATCAAAAAAGCTCTGACAAAAGGATTTCGAGGTTACATTACTAAACCATTTAATATTTCTCAGCTTTTTTTAGAAATTGACCGTATATTAAATAATCAAGATTTATCTTTAAAAGATTGAGAAGAAACTAGGTGTAACTATGGGGGCTACTAAAAACCTTCAATAACATATGTTTAGGGGGCTGCACTACCACCATTCATTTTTTTCCTACTATCAATTTTTACAAAGCTCCATCCCCCAAAAGATTAAGCCTGTAAATTTATGAGTATCTTAATCAGTTTCTTTCGAGACAGGTTATGAATTCAGTTCGGCGTGGTTGGGGTAATATTCTCTTGAAGATTAGAGAAATGATTTTGGCAATTTCATCCCATTTTCTTATGGCTTTCCGCCTCTGCGCTAATACCTGATTCAACAAAAGTAAACGTTCTGGGTTTTCTTGAGGACCTAAATTCTGGATAGAATTTTTAAAATATTCTGCCTCTTTAATGAGGATTTTTTTCAAGAATTTCTTTCAGGTTATGATTGATGTCGGGAAACTTTTCGACTAATTCCGGATGCAAAACAGGAAACATATAACACTTTTCAAATCCTTCCACCCGACCCCAAAATATCCAATCCATTTCCTGGTATTTTTTCATTACCCAATTATTTTTGGAACCACAGGAGCAGGCTTCCAGATTGGATGGTACAAGAAGGTACAGAATAAGTGCTATCCATGTGTTTACTGAAATAAAGCCAACCAAAAGTCGATGAAAGGACATGACTTTCCTCTCAAGCCAATAAGGGATAAAAAAGTAGAATAACAGTGGGGGATTTGAAATTTGAATGCCAAATTTGGCGTTAATTTAAAAAGTCCTAAATTTTAGGACTTTCCAATGTTCTGAATAGAAACTTTTTGGATTGGGTAAAAAATTAAATAAGGCCTATTTTTGCTGACCTTTAAAAGAAGAATAAAGATATTGTTCAATATTAAACAATTGCACCCCTGGCAGTATGGGACGAAGTGCTCACCTCATTGAGTCGATCCAGTTGATCGGGATTAAGTGTAATATCTCCGGCAGCACAGAATTCCTTCACTTGATCTACCTTGCGAGATCCAACCACTGCGGTGGTGATATTTTTTTGCTGGATTACCCATGCAAGTGCCACGTTGACTGGAGCCGTGTTGATTTCTTTTGCGATTTCCTCAACTATCCGGTGCATCCTTTGTGTATCCTCAAAATGAGGATGTTGACACAAGAAAAATTCCCCGCGGGCAGGTTCTTTTAAGGATTCTTCATCCAATCGACCGGCTAAAAGACCACGTGCAAGGGGTGAATACGCCATGTAACCGATACCGGCCCTCTCACATTGTTGTAGATGTTCTCCTTCGTACTCGCGCTGAAGCAGGTTATAAGGAACTTGATTGAAAGTAAATAAGGAGGCGTCGCGTGTCATTAGGCCAATATCTCTCGCCTGGAAATTAGAAACACCTACGGTACGGGCCTTGCCACTTTCCTTTAGCGCAGCCATAATTTCGCACATTTTTCCGGTCTTTACCATGGTATCTAAATACATACCGGGCCAGTGAACCATGTACACATCGACATATTCCCTGCCAAGATTCTTTAATGTTTCTTCAAGGCGCGACTGGTAAGCCTCGAGGTCTAATTTTACATCGGGCCATATTTTGGAAATGATTAGTACATCGTTTATACGGGATCCTAAAGCTTTGCCAAGGCGACGTTCGGATTCTCCATCGCCATAGCCCTCAGCTGTATCAAAAGCCATAATACCGCCCTCAAGAGCGGTTTTTACCACTCGGTCTGCATCTTCTGCAGAACAAAAGTCTCCCCACCTTTTACTGGGGGCAATATGCAAACAACCCAAAGTGAGGGCTGTAAATGGTATGTCGAGTCCTTCGATTTTTATCGAACGCATTATTTCATTATCCTAAAAAAAGTGGTTTCATGGGTCAAGAATTGCAGGAATTGTACACTTATTTATATCTTTTTGTCCACTCATACACTTTATTCATTGCAACTACCTAAACAGAAAAGGAATTTGAAATAATAGGGAAGGGGGATTAAAAGCTAGGGATTTTGTTTAATAAATCAAGAAGATAATTTTAATACTTATTGGAATTGCCGGGATAGTTTTTTCAAAGCTACTTTGACAAAGTGATGAACTTTAAAAATTGATTTAATATATAAATCCATTAAAAAGTTCGTTTCCGGTAAGCCGTGAGAATTACCAGTTTCCTTAGCGTTTCGGCAGGGCTTACAGTTTTCGCAGGGTTGAACGCTCTTTTTTTCTACTAATAGAATATAGAGCAGACGAAATGTGGAATCTCGACCACCGGTCCATAAAAGCTTTATAGGATTGGAAATCATGTAATGCTCAAATAACGAAGTTAACCTATAAATTATATTAAAGTTTTTGATTTTTTTCCTTAAGGTTGTAAAGGTTCATTCTTTTTTTTAACTGAATAGATTGGTTTTAAAACTGCTTTCTCATCAATTAAATGTCTAAGAAAATAACCTATTTTATTAAAACAAAATTCCCACAATCGACTAAGAAGGTAAGTTCTCTTAAAGAATTTTTTATTTGGTGAGTTGCAAAATTCGAATCTACTGAATATTTATCTAATGATATCCTTATGGTAATTAATTTCCTGTTATTTTGTTTAGAAAAACCTTTATAAATTTTTAATAAATTCAATCTAATTCAGTTTATTTAATTTGAATTCCTTTTAAATTCCAGAGAGGTTTTTGGTACAAATAGTAAAAAAATATTGTTGAGTTGGAAATTTATATTAAAAATTACTTGATAAATAAAGGGTTAGCCTTTAATAACCTAAGTGGGGTAAATTATTTGCGGAACAGTAACTAAAAAAGGGTAATACACAACAAAATTACCCTTTTTAGGCTATTTAATATCTATGCCTTTTGCTTTAAATTTTTCCAATTTATTACTGGGAGGGAAAAATGAAAAAGTCAGGTATAGGTATATTTTTAATTTTGTTATTTTTGTTTATTTCTAATTCAGTTGTCCTGGCTCAAGAGGCAGAAGCGCAGGACATTACAATCGAGGAATTGTCGATTATTCCGTGTGTAGAATTGGATCCCTTGAGCAACAGTAGCGAAGATTGTTTCATCAAAATTGGTGATGGCCTATTAATGCCAGGTTTTTTTAGTCAGTGCGATTTTTTTGCCTTTGGAGACAGTCAGGAAGCTCAGGTGGCAAGAGGAGAGTGTCTCTTTAATATGGAAACCTTTGGCGGAAATGGGCGAACTTGTGCCAGTTGCCACAGACCGGAAAACAACTTCACTATTGATCCGAAATTCATTTCCACTTTACCACCTCATGACCCTCTTTTTGTTCATGAATTTAATCCTGCTTTGAGAAAATTGGAAAATGCAGATCTTCTAAGAAAATTTGGATTAATTTCAGCGAACACTGATGGGTTTCCTGCAGATGGTCATGGCGGAAACAACCCACCGGCTACTTCGCGAGGAGTCCCGCACACTTTAGGAATGTCAACCTCTCTGAATCCACCAGGATTGGTTAGTCGAGCTGGAAAAGCCCATGCCATTGGTTGGAGTGGAGATGGTGCACCGGGTAGTACCAATAGCCTGGATGATCCGTTTGTAGGAACTTGTCAGGTAACCGGCACCCAATGTCAGGGTATGACAAAAGGTGATGCTGATGCAGCCTGCGAGATCGAGATTTTTGGACAAACTTGTGAAGGTTTCTCATCAGATGGTTCCTTAAAAGCTTTTTCTATAGGGGCAACGATTCAACATTTTCCCCAAACTATGAATCGGCAGTTAGGGGTGGATTTTCGTTTGCCAACAGAAAGGGAACTGGATGATATGGCTGCATATCAGTTGGCCCAGGGTCGACAGAGAGATTTTACCGGAACCGAACTTTCTGGTATGAATTTTAATTCGCCTTTGGTCACTCATGGCAGAGATTTATTTTTTAACACTGTAACTCCTTCAGGTGGAAGTAGCGCCAGGTGTAACACCTGTCACTTTAATGCAGGGGCTAATGCAGCTTTTGCCCGAACCACAAATTTAAATTTTGCGACAGGAGTTGAAAACTTGCCATCCGCACCTCATGTGTTAGAAGGCGCTTTACCTGATGACCCGGCTTTTGGACGTGATGCTGGTTTTGGTAGCGCTGCAAACCCCGATGGCGGTTTTGGTAATAATAGTTTTAATTCTACGTCCTTGATTGAAGCCGCCGATACCCCTCCTTTCTTTCATAACAACAGCGTAAATACGATTGAACAAGCTGTGGCTTTCTATAATAGCGATGCGTTTAACAATACAGCAGGGTCAAATGGACAAATTCATTTAGAAACCACGGAAGTGACTGCGATTGCAGCTTTCTTACGGACCATCAATAGCTTGATGAATATAGATATTGCAACGGATCTTCTACAACGTGCTTTAGCTACAGAAGATATAGGAAAACGTGTGAATTTAATTTTTCTTGCCAAGGCCGATATAGAAGATTCATTTCAAGTTCTGCAAGCTACTGAGTATAGTTTGTTTGATGAAGCTCAAAAGGGTTTAGAGTTTGCTTTAGTCAAAGCGCAACAAGCCTTAAATGCTGCAAATGACTTTAGAATTTCAAGATCAAACAATAGAATAAATAGAGCTATTAGCGAATTAGCTAATGCTAAGAGTTTGATCTCAGGTCCTTAATCAACTTAATTTTAAGGGAGGTCGGTGCCAATAGGTACCGGCCTTTTTTTGTGGGTGTGGCAAAACTGAGTTTTTGGATAACACCAAAAGGCCTTTTCATTTAAGTAAATTTTCATAACTATTTTATAAATGGTTAGTGGAAAAATAAAGTTGATTAAAAATGGCAATAGGATACTCCTGAGACCGAATTATTTTTATTGGCAAATGATTTTTAAGCTAGAGATTTTGGTTTATCAAATTTCAAAAATTTTTTGTCAAATTCACAGGAATACTTAAGTTTTATATTACCTACTTTTGGGTCTCCTAATATTCTATAGAGCAAACTGAGGTAGGTGTATGCTTTCCGATGAGCAAAGCAATTTTGGACTGCTAATTCCATACACGCCAGGGCATCAGAAAAATTATTCCACGCTATATATATTTCTCCTAAATGAAAATAAACTTTTCCCTTTAAATCGGAATTAGCTATATTACTTAAATTTTTTTCAAATAAATCTTTAGCTTCTTGCAAACTTCCTTCTTCTTTTAAAGATGATGCTCTTTGATACAATTCAAAAAAATGAGAACCGGTAGAATCTGTTTTACTTTTTGAATCAGAATATTGCTTTAAATTCATTGCCCAACAATTTTCACAATTTGCAGGTACCGCTCTTGATTCTTTAGCTAAATGTAGAAATTTGAAGTAGCGTAGGGGAAATGAATTCCAATAGGTTTCAGGAGGAATGTTTCCGTACTTCAAAGGCACTGACAGGTCACCACAACATAATCTTGGATTGGAATCCTTACCATTGAACATAATAAAATTATCTACAAATGGACAAACATCTAGTTTGCCCACTTCTTTGTCCAATGCTAGAAATTGAATTTCTAATTTTTGATTTTCCCACCGAGAACGAAGATCGATTAGTTTTTGGATAGATTCTTTAAAATTGTTGAATATAGATTTTTCTTTAAGACTTTTGTTTGCTAGAAGCATGGGTAATAAAAATATTTCTTTTACTCCTAGATTCATTGCCCTATTAAATATTTCATCCAGTTGATCTATGTTTTCATTATTTACTGTAATGGTTAGATGGATTGCTGGAATAAAAGAATCTAGAGAATTTTTTATTTCCTGAACCATTTTTATTTTCGACCAGAATTTATTTATATAAGAGTCCTTATCTCCTCCATGTCCGGTGCTCGTTTTTCCCTCAAAGGAAAAATTTAATATTTTTAAATTACTACGGATTAATTCAATAGTTTTTTTTTGGTTCAATGGAACTCCACTTGTAATTACCATGGACACTTTTTCATCTATTTTTTCGATATATTCTGAGAGATATGGAGATTCTAATGTTTCTCCAGTTCCTACAAATTGGACACTTTTTGAGTTTTTTAGCCAAGGGAAAATAGATTCAAATTGATAGGGAAGAAGATAGAGATAATCGTTATATTTTTGAGTAACTTTATCGTATCCCTCGGAACACATTTCACAACCTACATTGCAAGTATGCGAGGGTTGAACAACCACGACTTCCGGAGAATCTGATTTAAATTGTATAAGTGGTGGGGATGAATTCTTGGCTAATGTTAGTAAATTTCCAATATATTTCGGTTTGTTGGGGAGAATATTAAAAATATTTGAGGCTTCATCAATATTATCTGTTAAAACACAATCCATTAAATATTCAAAATTCACTTGTTAGGTCCAATTAAATTAATGTTTTAATTTTTATCGTCATTTGAAAATAAAACCTTTATTGACAAAGGGCTATATAAATTCTTAAAATGAGAACAATTATCAATATCGATGAAAAAATATAGATGAGTGATCTTAAAATCCAGGAAGCTGAGGTCATTTGCCAGTGCTTCCAAGTAACGGATACCACCATTAAAGCTTGTATTCAATCTCAGGATTTGAAATCCATAGAGGATGTTACTGATGCGTGCGGAGCTGGCGGTGGGTGCCAATCCTGCCATTTATTAATTCAACTTTTTCTAGACCAACACAATAAAAAAGAAATTCTTAACAAGGAACCGACCAATGGGAATGGAAAGGTGAATAAAAGGGGTTTTTTTAGTAAGCTATTCTCAAAATATTAGTTTTAATATTCCTTTCTCATCAATTAAAATTCTATGAAAATAGCCTATTTTGATTGCCAATCCGGAATCAGCGGAGATATGATTTTGGGTGCATTAATAGATCTGGGCATCCCACTTAAAGATATTCGCAAAGGACTTTCCACACTTAACCTACCTGGCTACCAGATAAAATCTAAGGGAATTAAAAGGGGAGGAATTTCAGGGTCTAAAATCAATATTGTATTGAATAAAACCAAAGGGCCTCAAAAATCTCGTAATTTTAAAGATATAGAAAACCTTATTAAAAAATCCAAACTCCCTAATGAGGTCAAAGAAAATTCAATTGAAATTTTTAGGCTTCTGGGGAATGCTGAGGCAAAGGTCCATAAAACCACATTGAATAAGGTTCATTTTCATGAAGTAGGGGCTATAGATTCAATTATTGATGTGGTGGGTGGAGTTTATGGAATTTATTTACTGGGAGTCGATGAAGTTATATCGTCAGCTCTCAATACCGGTGAGGGAACCGTGAATTGCGAGCATGGAATCTTGCCTGTCCCAGCACCTGCAACTATAAAACTTTTAGAGGGAATTCCCTGTTTTTCTAGTGGTGTCAAAAAAGAACTTACCACTCCTACAGGGGCTGCAATGATTCACCATTTTGCAAAAAAATTTGGATCCATGCCCTTAATGACCATTATTAAATCTGGATATGGTGGTGGAGACCATATTGTCAAAGAACAGCCCAATCTTTTGCGAATTATTTTTGGGAAAAGTGATCGTCCGGCGTTGGAAAAAATTACTTTAATAGAAACTAATATTGATGATATGAACCCTGAGTTTTTTGAACAAATAATGGAGAACCTTTTTAAGGCGGGAGCAGTAGACGTTTATTACAGTTCTATTTTTATGAAGAAGAATCGGCCGGGTATTAAACTTTCTGTGTTGTGTCCTATTCATAAGTTAGATGTGTTATCACAAATTATTTTAAATCAAACCACGACATTTGGAATTCGGACTATAGAGATGGATCGCATGATTTTAGATAGGGAAATAGTTGATGTTAAAACTCCCTGGGGAACCGCAAAAATAAAAATAGGAAAGCTGGATGGTGAAATTATTCAATCCTCTCCCGAATATAAATCATGTTTACAAATGGCTAAGAAGAACAATATTCCCATTAAAACAATTTATAAATTTTTGGAAGGCAAAATATTAAAAGAATAAAATCTAGTTGACGTACAAATTATTTACTTTTCGCACATCTAAATCCAACGTAATGATAAAAAAAGTGAGGGAGGGAGTTTATCCGCATATAGGAGCGTAACATTCTAGGTGAGTTTCTCCAGGATCCCCCTCTTAAAACTTTTCCGCCGTTTTCATGATCACTTGAAGTCCATTCCCACACATTACCAGCCATGTCATAAAGGCCTAGTGCATTAGGTTTTTTGCTTCCAACCTTATGCGTTTTTTTATTTGCATTGGATTTACTCCATGCATAGTTCGGATCCCATTCATCTCCCCAGAAATAATGAGTAATGCTACCTGCCTTTACTGCTTTTTCCCATTCCCATTCAGTTGGTAAACGTTTACCTATTTTTTCACAGTATTCCTTTGCCTCGTACCAATCGATTTTTTCTATAGGATTCATTGGATTCTTAAAAAAAGATCGAGAATAGCCCATTACTTTTTTAAATAACGTTTGTGGGACCTCAGTAGCATCAATATAGAAAGAATCCACAAATTTTTCTTTTTGGTTGTTGGGAGGGCCCGAAATAAATTTTCCTGAAGGGATAAGAACAAATTGATTTACTTTCGACTGGGCCAACAGGGAAGGGGGATTTAATAAAAGTTGATTAAAGTTAACAGAAAAAATAATGAATGAAAGGATGATAAATTTTGGTTTATAGAAAAATGAATTAATTTCCAAAACCTAACCGCCGAGTTTCTTTAATTGCTCCTCATAATGTTTCTGGTAAAGAATATCCCATTCGTCAGTACCTTCACGAATATTTTTTGTCGAGTAAGAAGCAAGAGTCTTTCGAGCTTCGGCATCCGCTCTGTCATCAATTTTCAAAATATCAGTCATTACTCGGGCAATTTCTAATCTAATATCGTTTAAGTCCACCTTGTAATCTAATTCTTCTCGATTTTCAAAATCTTTAATAATTAGCTTACTAATGTGATTAATTTTTTCTCGACTTATTTTCATAAAAAATGTTTTGAAAGTTAAAGTATCAATCCACGTTCCCGAACTAATTTAGACTTGATCATTTGAAATACTCGTCCATAGTCCATCATATCGCGCTCATATTCTTTGGTTCGAGATTCTAAAAGCATTTTTACTTCTTCGTTAAGACGGTCTTCAATCATTAAATCTTCTGTAATTATATTATTAACGATGGCCTGTAATTTTTCGGGCCGATCTTCCCAAATCAGGAAATCACCATCAATTAATGCCTGGGTAATTTTTGTGGAAATTTTTTCAACTAATTCTTTTTGCAATCTCATAGTTAAATTCGCTTAGTTAAAGAATGGGGGATGGGTTAAACCCACTAAATTTAGCTTGGGAAGCTAGCAGTCTGCCAACCGAGATCCTTTAACATTCACGGGCTTTTTTTACTTAATACCAAAATTAGATAATCTGAAGAAGACTGGATATCTATAATATCCAGACCTTGGTCTCGAATTTCCTCAATAGCTTTTGCCACCATTTTTTCGATGGCCTGGGCACTTTCTTCATTGATATTGAGGACTTTGACCCCCTCAACCCTTTTTCCGTTAAGACTCATAGTTAACGGTTGCTTGCATATAATTCATTGATTTTAATAGTTTTATTTATCAATATTGGTAATTGGAATTTAAGGAATGGAAACCAGCATCCTATTACTTGCAAGCATTATCCAATATTTTCAAGATGTTATCAAATAATGTTTCGCAGGGTTTTATTCATAACTTTTTATTTATGTCAAAACATTATTGTAATTATTTAGAGCTTTAAGTAATATGAGTCCAAAAAGAATGGAAAAGTTATTGATACTATTAATACTTGATTAGTTAGCGCCCGGAGGGTTTATTAAGAAATTTGAAATTGACCTTTCTTTTCCGGGCGATCATTTTATGAACTAATCTTCAGTTTTTACATAATTTTAAAATGGCCAAAACAGTAGGTTTTACAGACAAAATTCCTATATCCTCCCATTTAAAAGAACTTAAGGATCGCTTTATTCAAGTTGCAATAGTGGTCCTGGTTGTTTTTGGTATTTGTTTCTATTTCATCGAGTTCTTGTTGAAGTTTTTGGAACGTCCGATGCCGCCAGTTTGGAAAGATTCTCTTACCTTTATTTCCCCTACCGAGCCTTTTTTTGCGCATATGAAAGTATCTTTTATGGCATCTTTATTCATTACGATGCCATTAATACTTTACCATTTTTGGTTTTTCGTTTCTCCGGGTCTCAAGGTCAAAGAGAAAAAAATTACCCTTATGTTTGTAACCTTTGGGACTTTATTCTTTTTATTCGGTGGTTCCTTTTGTTATTTCCTGGTCCTTCCGCTTGGTCTTAAGTTCTTATTTAACTACGGAGCTGATTGGTATGAAATGTTAGTGACCATTGGTCTTTATTTTTCTTTTGTAGTTAAATTAATATTGGCGTTTGCCTTTGCGTTTCAAACTCCCTTGATAATGGTTTTGCTGACTAAGTTTGGGGCAATCAATACAATTAAAATGAGACTGTATCGAAAATGGGCTTTCTTGGGCTCATTTGCTTTAGCTGCAGTTTTAACTCCTCCAGATATAATCACCCAAGTCCTTTTAGGCCTACCATTATACGGTCTTTATGAGTTTGGAGTTTTAGTCTCTGCTTTTTTTGAAGATCCCAAACAAAGGGAAGAAGTACTCAAGCAGCTACAATTGCAACGTGAAATGCGCAAAGCCAAAAAAGAAGCTGCAGCGGCAGCTAAAATGGGCAGAAAAACCATTAGAAAATCAATAAAGAAAAGTCCTCAAAAAAAAGCCGGGTAACTTTAAAATAAGAAACTTAAAAGGGTAATAACACTTGGGTAAAAGTGGACCAACAATAATCCACCTATTTGGCTGGCCATGTGAAAAAGTAATGAAGCATATACACTTCCCGTTAAATAATAAAACACCGAATTAATTAAACCCAAAATAAACATCCCCAATCGAAAATCCAAATGGACTAAGACAAAAATTATAGCGGTAAAGTAAATTGCTAAAGAGGGTTTAAATTTTTTTAGAAAAGAATTTAGTACGAATCCTGAAAAGAATGTTTGTTCAATAAATGGAACCCATATTACTGACCACAATATTGACAAAGTCCATGTCCCAGAAACTAATCCTTCAGACCTAAGATTAGCTCCCAAAAATAGATCGGTATTTTCCAAGCCTGTAACTTCAATAAATTTATTTAATATTGGAATAGCGGCAATAATGAAAGAGCCAGATACTAATCCCAACATACTGTGATTGGTTATAAATTGGGGGTTCCATCCTAATTGTTCTATTTTTATTTTTTTTGCTAAAGAAAAAAATATTAACACTAAAATTATATATCCATTAAATAAAAAGGGATTCCATTCTTGGACTTGCGGATTAAGGAAAATAATTGATGAAATAACTATTGTTAAATAAATAGTTATGGTGAGAAGGGGGATTTTTACGGGCCATTGATCAGAATTGTGAATTTTCGATATCATTTTAAACAATTTAAGATAATTACAAATTTAAAAATAGCGAAATTTCCTGTTCATGCTAACATAATCCGTTTTTAAAGCGAGTGGTATGAAAAGGAGGTATGATGCAAAAGGGTTTTGATTGGCGTTCGGAAAATTTATCTGAAGATGATTTGCGTAAAAAAATTGAATTAAATAAACATGATTTAATGAATGCCGATTTTGTAGGAATTAAAATTCCTGGGATTAATTTGAATGAAGCAAATTTACCCAGAGCCGATTTTCGAGACTCAGATTTATCTAATGCTGATCTTAGACGAGCAGATTTAATGGGAGCTAATTTTGTAAATGCAGATTTAAATAATGCAAACCTTAATGGTGGGCATTTAACACAAGCTGTTTTTAATGAAGCAAATCTGGAAAAAGTAGATCTCAGTGGGGCAAAAGCCAATGAATCAAAATTTAAATGGGTGAATTTAAAAGAGGCCTTAATTAACCGTTCAGATTTTTCTAAGGTAGATTTGCCTGGTTCTGATTTATCTAATGCGCAGTTAATAAAATCTGATTTTACCGGGGCTAACTTTCGAAATAGTAAGTTGGAAAATACAAACTTGAGTTTCTCCAAATTTATTAGAGTAGATTTTCGAGAAGGAGAAATGGAAAAAGCAAATTTCGCCAATACGCAATTAGGTCAATCGGACTTTAGTGTTTCTGAAATGGAGAATGCCAATTTCTCAGGATCCAATGCAAGCGAATGTTTGTTTGTAAGTGTGGAAATGGGTGGCTGTAATTTCACCAATGCAGATCTAAAAAAAGCCGATTTTACTGACGCAGATGTGAAAAATGTTAACTTTAAGGGAGCAGATTTGCGTTCTGCTAATTTTGAAAAAGTAAATAACTTAACTCCCGAACAAATAAATGGTTCAAAGATAGATAAAAATACAAAACTACCCTATGAGATTGAGGTAATTTGGACTAATAAAAAGACATTTAAATGCCAAATCAGAAAAATAGATTAAATTTTTTTAGTTTATGGGTCTGTCTGGATTGAATTACTTTTTTGCGGTTGGATTACCACTTACATGTTGAATGGGTAATGCTATATTTTTTTGCGGTTGAATTTGTCCACTAATATGGGTTGGGGGAATGGTAGTTGAAGGCCCATTTGTTGGTACTAATTTCTCTTTTAAATAGTTAGCATTTATATAAAATCCACCAAATACAAGAAGAGAAATTATACAAGCTTCAATAAATATATTTTTCCACATAATCAGGTTTCCTATTTATTAATAATATTTTAGGGCTTTCGTTGCCAGAGATCAAATTATTGAAGGTATTTCATTATAAATTGGTTCATTATTACTAATCAGGTTGACAACATTTTGTTAATTTTTTACTATCCTTTAAGGAGTAAACCTATTAGTATTTAGGTCATTTTAGTGGGGTTCATTAGAGTAACTTCCCATCTTTTAATGTATTTCCACTCCGATTTGCTTCACTTCTTTCCTTACATATAATTAATCAATAGAAAAAACTTTTTTAAATATAGATTATGAACAGAGATATAAACATTCAAAAAATTGTTATTGCCTCGGACCATGCTGGCTTTGAATTAAAAGAATCCTTAAAAAAATGTTTAATGGAAGAGGGAATAGGAATTGAAGATTTAGGACCTCATTCTACAGACTCTGTGGACTATCCAGATTATGGGATAAAGCTTGCCCAAGCGGTTTCAATCGATGAAAAATTAAATGGTATTGTAATTTGTGGGACGGGAATAGGAATGTCCATTGTAGTAAACCGGTTTCCAAAAGTACGTGGTACTCTTTGCTCAGATGTATACACTGCAAAGCTTTGCAGACAGCATAATGATTCTAATGTTCTCATACTTGGAGGCCGTGTTGTGGGAAAAGGATTAGCCTATGAAATTGTTAATACCTGGTTAAAAACCCCCTTTGAAGGGGGCCGACATTCTCGTCGTTTAGAAAAAATTGATCATATAGAAAACATGTTAAAAAAAGGAGAATTGTAACTTGTCTATTTTATCCGATTTTGATCCTGACATTTCTAATGCGATCCAAGGTGAAATTGAGCGTGAAAATTTTACATTGGAAATGATTGCATCAGAAAACTTTGTGAGCCCTCAAGTTTTAGAGGCCTTGGGCTCTGTTATGACAAATAAATATGCAGAAGGTTATCCTAATAAAAGATATTACGGCGGGTGCAAATATGTAGACATTGCCGAGCAATTAGCCATTGACCGAGCTAAAGAAATTTTTGGGGCAGACCATGCCAATGTTCAACCCCATTCAGGGTCGCAAGCTAATATGGCAGTCTACCATGCAGTATTAAATCCGGGTGATACAATTTTAGGGATGAATCTTTCCCATGGAGGTCATTTAACTCATGGATCCCCGGTTAATTTTTCAGGGTATACATACAAGGTATTTCAATATGGTTTAAATAAAGAAACTGAACTAATTGATTACGAAGAAGTCGAGCGTTTAGCCAAAGAACATAAACCCAGGTTAATAGTTGTAGGTGCAAGTGCTTACCCAAGAATTATTGACGCACCTCGTTTTCGTGCTATAGCTGATGGAGTAGGGGCAAAAATATTAACGGATATTGCTCATCCCGCGGGATTAGTAGCTGCAAAAATTTACCCTTCCCCTGTTCCATATTCAGAGTTTGTCACCACCACCACCCATAAAACCTTAAGGGGTCCACGAGGGGGAATGATTTTATGTAAACAAGAATATGCTAAGGAAGTAAATAAGAAAATATTTCCAGGTATACAGGGAGGACCCTTAATGCACGTTATTGCTGCAAAAGCTGTAGCGTTTAAAGAGGCTATGTCTGAAGAGTTTGTTGATTACCAAAAGCAGGTGGTGAAAAATGCACAAAGTTTGGGAAATTTTTTAATGGAAAAGGGATTTAAAATTGTTAGCGGAGGAACGGATACCCATCTAATTTTAGTAGATCTAACTCCTCAAGATATAACAGGAAAACAAGCTGAAGAGTCATTAGATTTAGCGGGAATTACCGTGAACAAAAATACAGTTCCCTTTGAAACCCGCAGTCCATTTGTCACTTCAGGCATTCGAGTAGGCTCTCCAGCATTGACGACTCGCGGAATGAAAGAAAATGAAATGAAAATTATTGGTGGAATGATGGTCGATATATTAAATAATTTAGGAAACGATAAACTTATTGTTGATACCAGAAATAAAGTTAAGGAACTTTGTCAGCAGTTTCCCCTTCATGAAGAATTAACTGGTAAATCCTAGGCGCTTTATATGAAATGTCCTCAATGTTCCAATATGGAAAATAAGGTAATTGATTCTCGAACCAATCGAGAAGGGGATATGACTCGTCGGCGACGAGAGTGTTTAAGTTGTGGAGAGCGATTCACCACTTACGAGAGAATTGAAAAGACGCCAATCTTAATTGTAAAAAAAGATGGTCGGCGGGAAGAATTTGATCGAGGAAAAATTTTAGATGGTGTTCAAAAGGCTTGTCAAAAAAGACCTGTAAGTTTAGAGCAAATGGAAGCTTTGGTCGACAAAATAGAAAAGTTTTTTCAAGACTCCGGTGAAAAGGAGATTTCTGCTGTTACGGTAGGTGAAAAAGTTGTAAAAGAATTATATAAATTGGATGGAGTTGCTTACGTCCGATTTGCTTCTGTATATAGAGAATTCAAAGACGTAAATGAATTTATGGCAGAATTAAAAGATGTTTTAAAAAATAAAAGAGAAGGCTGAGTTTAAACTAAACTGTTGAAGAGGGAGCTTCAGACTTTTCCTTTGACGCGGTTATATTATTTTCATTCCAAATTGGCATTACCACAGAAACACAACTACCTTCTCCAACTACACTATTGATTGAGATACGTCCTCCCATTAACTCAACTAATTGCTTGGATATGGTTAATCCCATTCCTGATCCTTGGGAAAAGTTAGGATCATTTTCATGTGCTCTAATAAAAGGATCAAATATTTGATCTTGTTTATCCTCGGGAATTCCAATTCCTGAGTCAAAAAAGTCGATATTTAAAAAGTTTTCGGGCCCATTAGCATGAACTGTTATCATAACAAACCCATTGGGTTTATTAAATTTAATGGCATTATTAGCAAGATTGACAAAAACTTGTTTTAACCGTAAGGGATCAGCAATCACATTTAATTTCAAGTTCTCAGGGAGTTGTGTTTTTACTGTGACAACTTTTTCTTGAGCCAAAGGTAAAATTATTGGATTTATTTCATCTAATAATTCAGAAAGATTGATACATTTTTTATGCACAATCATTTGTCCTGTTTCAATATTTGAAATATCAAGAACTTCTTCAATCAAACTAAGTAAGTGAGTTCCTGAATCCAAAAGTTTGGAAATATAGGATTCAAAAACCTCTCTATTTGCCTGTGAAGCTATTTCCCGCTCTAAAAGCTGACCGAAACCCAAAATTGCATTCATGGGTGTTCGTAACTCATGGCTAACCCTTGCAAGAAATTCCGACTTTGCTTGATTGGCATGTTCGGCTTCTTTTTTTGATTTCAATAATTCTTGTTCAATTTTTCGTCGCTCTTCTATTTCAATATCTTTTTGCTCATAAGCTTTCTTTAATTCCTGGGTTCTTTCTTGGACACGTTTATCTAAAATTACATTTACTAACTTTAATGTATTTTCAACTTCTTTGCGTTGGGAAATATCTTGGAAGGTAATGACTGCACCTAGCAATTCATCTCCCTCCTTTATGGGAGTACTAATAAATTCCACGGGAAAACTGGATTTATTAATTTTCCAAAACACTTCAGTATGTCGTTCAATAGAACCGGCATTTAAAGTTTTAAAGACTGGAGAATTTTCTTTGGGAATTGGTTTTCCAAATTCATTTGTATGATGAAAATTTGCAAAAAAGCTTTTTCCAATTATTTCTTTTGAAGTTGTTCCTAATAGTTTGGCTGCTTCCAAGTTGATGAATGTTAATTCACCATTTTTATTAAGCCCAAGAATTCCCTCTCCAGCAGAATTGAGAATCAATTCGATTTGTTGATTTAATCGGCCAATTTCTTTTTTTGCTATTTCTATTTTGGCCATCTTATTCTTATTTTCTTCGTATTTTTCTTGTAATTCTTCAGAAGCAAGCTCCATTACCCGTTCAAGCATTTTATAATCGATATCCGCTTGCTCGTAGGCTTCATTAACAGCATTTAAAAAATTTTGGTATTCGGGTACATCAGGCAGCTTTTCTCCCAAATATTTCTTTAGTTGCCTTTTTAAAAGTTTGTGCATTTATTCTGCCTCATAGAACGCTGTAATTGACATGGTTTGATTGTGTAAATCACATTTTTCATTTGGTGTGAAATGGGCTATTTCTCCATAGGAATAAAAACCCATTAACTTTACCTCTTTACCAAGGATTTCATTAACCTCTTCTATTTCTTCTTCCACCCTTTGTTTTAAAATAATTTTTCTTCCTACACAGCTTATTAAAAGAGCCAAGGCGACACTTTTCCTGTCTGTAATAGAGTCTAATGTTACGGTTGCTGCTAAATTAGAGCCGTCAATTAATTTGTCATGACTAGCTTTCATCATTTTCGCATAGCCACCTTCAGAAATGTCACCCGCAAATGTCATTGTTTTATCTTCCTCATTGATTGATAGGATTGTTCGGACAACTCCCGTTTTCATTCCAGCCTTCCGGTAAGTTAAAGGAAAATAAAATTGATTTGTTGCTAAATCTTCAGTTTTTTCTTCTCCTAAGTATTTTTTATATATATCCAGTGCTGACTGCCCATCCAGTTCATATAAAATATTTCCATCTGCTTTGGTGACCAAACGTTCCGGGCCAAATGGGACAAAACCTCCCTTGGCACCATAACCAAATTTAATTTTAGAGCCATAAAATCCTAAAGCAGCAATTTGACCCTTTTGGGGAATTCCATTGGCACAAATTAAAGTTTCTTGAAATTTTCCCCCATCTCCGGCTAAGCCACCTGTGACTCCAATTCCCTCCGGTAGTCTTGACAATAAACCATTAACAAGTTCAGATCCGTTAACGGTAATTCCCTCAGAAAAAATGATTACATGAGTCAATTCGTTTTTGTCGAGACAATCTGCTAATTTTTGTCCTGCATTAAAGCTCTCTTTAATTTCTTTAATGTCGATTTTTTCTATTTTAACAGTGGAATATTCTAAAATAACCGCAGTAACAACTAAAGTGTCGTCAAATACCCTAGTACCATATATTTCTCCTGCAGTAGAACACCCAACTAAAATTGCTTTAGGAAAATTCTGCCTTAAAAAGTCAAAAATCTCCTTTTTATCTAATACATCCTTTCCCCCAAAAATAAAAACTAAATTGGCATTTTCATTAAAAGTTTTGGCAATTTCTTGGCTCCAACCTTGTGTTTTGTTCCAAAAAAATTGTTCAACTTTCATGTATTGTATTAACTCCAGGTTTAAAACTGAGAACTAAGGTAAAATTAATTTGAAAATTCTATGTAAAGCAAAAACAAGTGTATGGAGAAAGGGATATATTGAACCTATTATATTTTAAAGGGTTACGTTTATGTTACAAATATGTGCCAATTTTGTAACAAATTTATAATAAGTTTTTTTTAAACCTTATTATTTGGTCGGCCAACCCTTATTTCCATTAGTCTCATCTCTGTAACCTATTGAATGGATTAAGGTTTGATGTTAGGATGACAAAAACCTATATAAGATAAAATAACTTTGTAATGGTAATTACATATAATATTGCAATTTTAAGCTACTTGGTGGCTTCTCTTGAGTTTTTTGTATATTTAATTTATAGAAAACCTTTAGTTTCCACTTTAGCAACCATAACCGTAGCCGTTGGGCTACTTGCACATACCACAATTATAGGATTGAGGTCTCAACTTACAGGCCATGGTCCATATACAACCTCCTTCGAAGTTGCCGTATTCCTTTCATGGTTAATTGTAATTATCTTCTTCATTACTCATTTAAAATACAGGATTAAGGATTTGGGATCTTTTGTTATTCCCGTGGCTTTTTTTATACTTCTATATGCCGCCTTTTTATCCAAGGAAGTGGTTGATTTTCCGGATTCTGAATTTAGGGTTTTACTTACTTTACATAGGACCCTTTCAGTCTTAGGATATGCAGCTTTTGCAATAGCATTTGCTGTGGGTTTAATGTACCTTATCCAGGAACAGCAGGTAAAATCTAAGAAATTGGGTATTATGTATTTCCGAATGCCTTCTTTAGAGAAACTGGACAGCCTCAATTATAATGTGATTGCGGTAGGATTCCCTTTATTTACCATGGGCTTTATTACCGGTTCCTTTTGGAGTGCACAAAGTAACCAAATTTCATTATTTTCCTGGGATATTTTAAAAACTTGGCCCCTGGTAATTGGCTGGGTGATTTATGGACTAGTATTTTTTGGAAGGTTTATAGTAGGGCTTAGGGGGAAAAAAGCTGCGCAAGGCTCTATAATTGGTTTTATCATTGTAATATTTACTTATTTTTTACACGTTTAAAATGGCAGAATCTAATTTAGTTTTAGTCGGTGTTAATCATAAATCGACTCCAGTCGAGTTACGAGAAAAACTTGCCTTTACTTCTGGTGCCATTGAAGAATCAACCGAAAAACTTTGCACTTTTCCTGAAATAAATGAAAATTTAATTATTTCCACCTGCAATCGTGTAGAAATTTATGCTCGGGTTAATGATGTTAATGGAGGCATATTACGTCTTAAAAAATTTCTCTCTGAATATCACCAAATACCAATAGAACTTCTAGAGCAGCATTTTTATACATATAAAGAACAAGAAACCGTTGAACATTTGTTTAGAGTCTCCTCCAGTCTGGATTCCATGGTGGTAGGAGAGTCTCAGATTTTGGGTCAGGTAAAGGATGCATATAGTCTTGCCAAATCCTTGCGGACTACCGGAATCATACTAAATCAATTATTTGAGAAAGCTTTCAATGTTGCAAAAAAAGTTCGGGAAGAAACAGGGATTGCTGAAAGTGCAGTATCAATCAGTTCCGCAGCGGTTGAATTAGCCAGGAAAATTTTTGATGATTTAGATAATCACACAGTGATGCTGGTTGGGACAGGTGAAATGGCTGAGCTAGCAGCCAAGCATCTAATAAATTATGGTGTAAAAACGGTATATGTTGCAAGCAGGACCTATGAACGGGCAATTAATTTAGCAAAAACCCTTAACGGAAGTGCTCTTGGATTTGATGATTTTAAAAATGAATTGCATCGTGCCGATATAGTGATTAGTTCCACCGCCGCTCCAAATTTTATTATTCATAAAAATTTAGTGGCAGAAGCGATTCATCAACGGAAAAATCGACCTATGTTTTTAATTGATATTGCAGTTCCAAGAGATATTGAACCTGAGGTCAATAGTTTGGAAAATGTTTATTTGTATGATATTGATGATTTGCAAACCGTTGTCAATGCTAACGTAGTTGAAAGACAAAAAGAAGCTGAGCGGGCAATGGAAATCATCCAGTTCGAAGTTGGTAAATTTAATAACTGGGTGGAATCATTAGATGCTGTCCCGACCATTGTGGAGCTCAGGAAAAGGGCGGAACAACTCCGTCAACATGAAGTTGAAAAAACTCTGAAACGAATGCCTAATCTTTCTGAAGAAGAAAAACAGTCTCTTCATCAGATGACAAATTCTATAATAAATAAGCTGTTGCATAAGCCTACCGTTAATTTAAAAAGAAAAACCCAAAGCTCTGATGGTCAATCCTATCTAAAAGCAATCCGCGACTTATTTCATCTAGATGACTAAATGAAAAACACTCTTTATTTTAGAAATAATCTCCGAATAGGAACCCGTGGAAGCCCTCTTGCTTTATGGCAATCAAATTGGATTAAGTCTCAATTAGAGGAAGAGCATGGAGGTCTCGTAGTTGAATTGGTAAAAATTAAAACATCCGGGGATAAGATACAAGATGTCCCCTTGGCGAAAGTTGGAGGAAAGGGCCTTTTTACCAAAGAGATTGAAGAAAGTTTATTACGAAGTGAAACTGACCTCGCTGTTCATAGTATGAAAGACGTTCCCATGGATTTACCAACTGCCTTGACAATTTCGGTTGTTACAGAAAGAGAAGACCCACGGGATGCTTTAATTTCAAAAAATAATCTAGGTTTAGAAAAATTACCTAAAGGAGCCAGAGTGGGGACTGGGAGCTTTAGAAGAACCACTCAATTATTACATTTCCGACCAGATTTAGAAGTTATTCCGTTAAGAGGCAATGTCGAAACTCGGTTAAAAAAAATGGATACAGAAAATTTAGATGCTGTCATTTTGGCTGCTGCCGGTCTGATTCGATTGGGAAAACAAGAACTCATAACAGAATATATTTCTCCAAAAATAATGCTGCCCGGAGGAGGTCAGGGCGCCGTGGGTATTGAAACCCGCAGAGGTGATATGGGTGCTATGAATATGCTTTTTCCATTGGACCATGAAGAAACTCATTTGGCTTTAGATGCAGAAAGAGGTTTTTTAAAAAGACTCGAAGGGGGTTGTCAAGTTCCAATTGGAGTATATGCAACGGTGGAAGGAATGGATTTAGAGATTGACGGTTTAGTGGGTAGTTTAGATGGAAAAACAATTATTCGTTCTCAAAAAAAGGGATCCACAGTAGATCCAGGAAAAATCGGGAAAGAACTTGCAGAAGAATTATTATCTCGAGGAGCAGATAAAATTTTGAATGAAGTTTATGGAAGAGATGGGTTGTAACTTTCCATAAATTATTTTATCGAACAAGATTTGGTGCTTATTCCAAAAAATGAATAAATGGGGCAGGTCCCTCCTAACCCTGAAATAATAAAAATTACTCCCAAAACAGCCAAGCTCCAGCCCAACAGTCCACCCATTGGAAGTCCCCAAACCATGAGGCTTGTACCTGCTATTATTCTAAAAAGTCGTTCTAAATTGCTAACATTACCTGCCATTTGTTTACCTCATAAAATTAACTTTGGGATTATAACCAAATCTCTTGGCAATTTGTTAATCGTTTTTCTGCTAAAATTATTGCCTCTTCTCGAAAAATAGTATCTTGAGAAGAAGAACTGTTAAGCCGATTCCATAAAAACTGAATGTTACTTGAAACTGTTTTTTGGATCAAGTTTTCCAAGTAATTTTTTCCATTTCCGTCTGAAGATAATACTTTATTGCAATAATCTTTATCCGAAGTCATTTTTAATTCTACGGCACATCCCATCACCCCGCCTACATTAACAATAAAATCCGAAAAAGAAATGATTCCACGTCGATTTTGCAAATAAAATTCTGTCATTTTATTACTGGGTGAGTTGGCCCCTTGAAAAATCATTTTACATTGAATTCTGTCTGCATTTTTTGCTGTAATTGAATCTGGTCTTGCAGCAGGTATTAATATGTCACAAGGGCCTTCCAATAACCAATTTAATTTTTCTGATGAAAAACGTTTTTCAATTTTCTTGGAATAATTTGATAAGCCATTTGGCCTAACTCTGATTCTATTTAATTCATTAACATCTAAGCCGTCAGAATTCCATAGGGCTGCATGAATGTCAGAAGCTCCAACAATCTTTGCTCCATAGTTACTTAATTTTGTTGCTGTATGGGATCCTACATTTCCATAACCTTGAATGATGACACGGCTGTTAAAGAGGTCAAAATCCGGATTGATCTTTTCCAAAGTTTTCATAGAAATGAATAGACTATGTGCCGTTAATCCCCATTCATCTATCGGTATTCCACCCTTATCCGGAGGCCGAGAGGAACCACCTCTTAGATGTTCAAAAGTCCCAAGTTTGTTCGAAAAAATTTCATAAATTTGTTGAACATCGTTTTCATTTGTTCCCATATCAGGGGCGGATATATAGTCCTCAACCTTAAATAAGGCTTCAGCAAATATTCCAATTAAATCTCGCTTTAACCCCAGATTCTGATTTAAGAATATTGGATCAAATTTAATTCCAGATTTTCCACCTCCAAAAGGAAGATTTGCCGCACTGTTCTTTAGGGTCATAGCCCTGGCCAAACGTTTTACCTCATTCAAAGTTAAATCAGGGGCAATACGAATTCCCCCCAAACCTGGACCCCGCTGAGTGTTATCAACAACAATGAACCCCCAAACTTTGCTATTTGAAGGGTCAATTAACTCAATACATTTTTCAGGTTGATCCCCAGGAGAAGGATCAAGGCGATCCGATTGATTTGCTTTTTTTATTTCATTTAAAACTAATTTTGTAGGAAGAATAGCTGAGTTCAAGAAATTATCTCAATTAAGACGAGTAATATTCTGTATCCAAGGTTCTAAACGCTTTCCTAGATTTAATTGAACCTTATAACGTGGTTTTATTTCTATCCCATCCATCTTTTCATTTGAGTATTTTGGAACCCTAGGTGGTAAGTTTTTTAAAATATCTTTTTGATCACTTGGAACATAAATATCCATAATACTCAATTCTTTAATATATCCACTTAAATAAGGTTTATTTATTTTTTTCCCCTCAGAATTAAATTCAGATAAATTATACTTTTGAATTTTTATGGTTCCTGGAACTATTAAATAATTTGATTGATTTGGGTATTTTTCTTTTAAACTAAATAGATTTATTCCTGCATCAATTGCATATAAACGGCTTTTATAATATAAATCCCACTCCAGATTCCTAATCCTTCTTTTCTGAAAATTTATAGACTTTTTTATTGTTTCTTTACCAAGCTTTTCTTTTAGAGTTCTAATTTCATTCTTCAATTTTGTTTCCCATTTTTCCCATGCGTCTCCTTCATACTCCAATACTATAAAAGCTTCTTTGGGTAATTGACTGTAGTATTGTTCCCAAGACCTTTTTGTATCTAATGGAAAACTTGTATTAAATCCTAATTGTTCCAATTTTGATTTATTTAGCCAATTATTTTTCGGTGAGTTTGAACCATTTATAGTTTTTCCTTGCATGTTCCAATTTAAACTTAGAAAAAGTCCTGAGTTTTCTTTTGAAATATGTTTTAAGGGAAGTTCTCTTTCAGTTAAGTCTATGGAAAACTCAGGATTACCCGATCGATTATAAGCCACACCGGATAAAATGATTACATTGGTAATCATTACAATTGCTATAGCAATATACAATCCGAACCGTTTCATCCAATTACCTTCAAAGATTTTCTTAATGTTTTGAACAATGTAAGTAATCCTATTGAAACTCCACTAACAACCAAAAAGAAAAGATATTTAGGGAGGAGGTCCCACCACCAGTCAAAGAACTTTGTGTATAAAAAGATTGTAAAAAAAGTTACACCTATATTGATGACACCATTTTGTTTAAATCGAATTCCTAATCCAGCCACCGAAGCACTAAGAAAAAAACCTAACGTCTGATAAAATATTTCAATATTTGATGAATCGAATAACAGGTAACTCCCTCCTCCCCAATTAGATAATATCAACACAGAAATAAAAATTGATAATAAGCCTACTAAATGATAAATCCAAGGAAAATCAAAATAGATTCGATGTTTGAAAATTATGGGAATTAACAAAATTAAGAATCCAGCAATTAAGAAATTTTCCGGTCGTTCTCCAAATGAAAGCCAATATAAACCAGACCAAACCCCAACAGTCGCAGAAATATATCCCAAAATGCAAAGTAATCCAGCAACCAAAAGAAGTTTTAACCCTAAATAATAAGCAATAAAGATCCCAAATACTCCCCATATCAAAAATGCATTTTGGGAAGGTGCAATGTTAAAAATTTGTCCCAACACATGAAGGTTTAATACAAAACACACGAAAGCCAATAGAGCCAATAAAGTGGCATAGTATAAAGTTTGTTCTAATCGAGCCGCCCAATCCATTAAAACCAATGAAACAATTGGAGCAAGGATTAATATGGTAATTTGTATATTTGTAGAAATGTGACCCCAAATTTGATAGAAAAAGAAAAAGATACTAGCGCATAATGCTAAACCCCCTAAGAAAGTTAAAATACGCATGCCTAGAGACATTTTTTTCTCTGTATCTGTTGAATCGGTATCAAACTGATTGCTAAATTTGGTAATTAAACTGGAATGATAATCAGCTATATTTTCTTTATCTTTAGAGGATAGATTAAATATTCCTTCTTCTGAAAGTGCTGCTAATTCCATCCGGAAACTATGAATTCGATCAATTCGATCTTGGGCCCGCTTTTTATTGGAAGGATTGCTCATAAAATTTCCGTAGAAAATTCTCGAGGATATGTTACGTTAATCACACTTCTAAACTTTATTCTAAAGGATTATGGAAGTTCATCCAAATAAAGAAATGATTCAAGACCTGATTCAATGTTCTTTAGGTGAGGATTTAGGATCAGGAGATATTACAACAGAAGCAACCGTTCAAAAGGACTTAGTCTTTGAGGCAGAACTAATTGCAAAAGAAACAATGGTTGTGTGTGGGTTAGAAATCATAAAAGAAGTTTTTAAAAAATTAGATCCCTTGTCAAAGTTTTCACATACGAATATAAATGATGGTGACATTGTTTTGCAGGGTACAGTTTTTTTATCAATAAATGCAAAAGCCAAAGCCCTGCTAACAGGGGAAAGAACCGCTCTTAATATTTTGCAAAGGTTAAGTGGTATTTCTACATTGGCAAGAGAGTTTGTAAAAAAAGCTAAAGAAATAATAATTTTGGATACAAGAAAAACGACCCCGGGGTTACGAATTTTTGAAAAATATGCAGTTAAATGCGGTGGAGCAAAAAACCATCGATTCGGTCTTTTTGATCAGATTTTGATTAAGGATAATCATATTAAAATTTCGGGAGGAATAACTCAAGCAGTAGAAAATGTGAAAAAAAATATTTCCTATAATGGTGTCATTGAAGTAGAAACTAGTTCGCTAGAGGAAGTTAAAGAAGCCCTTGATGCTAAAGTTGATATCATTATGCTAGATAACATGGATTTAGAATTGATTCGTGAGGCGGTAAATTTAATAAATAAAAATGCAAAAATTGAGGTTTCAGGTAGCATAGGGCTAAATGATGTATCGAAATATTCGGGAATAGGAATTGATTATATTTCTGTCGGAGCTTTAACCCATTCTGCACGGGCAGTGGATATATCCATGAATATCAAAATTTAAATATTTGCGTGGCTTTGAGAGGTATAATTACAATTGATTACAAAAAGGAAAGAAAATGCCTTGTAAAGATTCTTCCTCTTTAATGAAAATATGGATAGATTCCAAAGACAGGTTATTGGATTTTGATTTTTCTAAAATAACCTGCGGTAAGGATATTTCAGGACAAAAATCCTTAAAGGAATTCATTTTGGGAGTTAATATTTCTAAAATATTAAACCTCGAATTTCCTCAGGTGATAGACCAGGTTCAACCTGCTAATACAGAAGATGAGTTTTTTCTTTACTTGGAATGGTTGGGCCTGCTTTCAGGATTATCTCAGTATATGGGTGAAGTTTCAGAATCAGAATTAACCCGTTATACAATTGCATCCATTGAGCAGGATGAAAAGGGAACATTAATCCAAATTTTAGCCGTGCCTCCCGAAAATCTACCCAAAATCGAATCTTGTTTTAAAAGATCCCAGCGTTTAGAGAGCTAATTTATTCATCCGGCCAAAGCCGAACTGGACGGACATACCCTTGAGAAAAATCTTGATCAAAGGTTTGAGAAATTCCGCTTTGGTAATTAAAGAAAAATGCAGCTTGCTGGTCAAAAGGCAGACACCAAGAGCCATTCCCACCGCCAGGTTCAAATAAAGGACTAATATGAATGTCTTGATTTGACCTTGCCTTTAGAGTCATATTTTCTCCAAATAATTTTTCGATTTCTTCTTTTTCCGGAATACGCCAGTCATGGAATCCCAAATAATCTTGACGGTTAAGATTATCAATAAAACCCAAGGCTTCTTGAAATGTGAGCCAATCTTGTTCTATTTGGAATGAATCTTTCTTACACCAGGCAAGCCCAGATTCATTATCCTGAATGGTTCCATCGCCATTATCAACAAATCGTGATTGATCGTTCATCGTTTTTAACAGTGAGTTAATAATAAAAATGGGTAATAAAATACCTTATTCAAACTTGTTTTTGAAGCCAAAATTTTTGATTTTTCGCCCCCAAAAATAATGTTTCATTATTTTAGTGAAAAAACGAAGTACATCATTTTTAATAATAATATAGGTAAATTTAACAATTGGACTGGACGGCCACTCAATAATTTTATAAATTAACCGTTGAAAACATAAATTTTGGGTAGAGGTGGTCAACTTAGTTCAGCGGTTTTTGACTATAAGGGGTTAATACATGCCACTTCAAGTTTATGAATGTGATAAATGTCATCACTTGATAAAGCATGTTCTTGATAAAAGATTTTCTGATAAATATAGCTATAACTGTCCAAAATGCAAAGAAATTAGCAACTTCAGTTTTATTAGAGAATCGGATCCCACAAAAGACTGGTTTGGACATATGGTTCGAATTCAGAATAGAAAGCGAAGAAAATCAGATTCCGTTTACAAATCTACGGGTTCTCGCAAAAGTCAAGCACACTAGATCTCCTCAATACCTCCCTTATTAATCTCTTAAGCAAGAATAAATTTGTGAAAAAAGTATTCATATTATTTTCAATGTTTTTATTGGCATTTTCTGTTTGTGGTTTTATTTTTCCTGAATTCACCTATGCCCAAATTTCTGACTTATTATTTTTAAAATTAAATTTATACGTTAGTCAAACTGGTGAAGTTGCTGATTGCGGAAAAAAAATTGTACCTTTAGAAATCTATGACAAGATTTCTTTATATGCCCTGGGAGCAGGATTCATATTATTTTTAATTGCTATTCTTTTGGACAATAAAACCGTTAAAAAAGTATTTTTTGCAATGGGAGTTATTCCATTGTGTATTTGGGCATATGTTAACTTTCTTGTGGATTATGATGAAATTCGAAGAACAATTTTTAATTACAACATCCAAGCAGAAAGTACACTGGCTAACATTGCCGAAGCTCAAGATAGATATAAATCAGAGCAGGAAACTTATATAAAAGACTTAAAAGAACTTACATCCCACCTTTCCGGTTCTCATGGGATAGACGAATGTGTTCGTATAAATGAATTAAATGTTTCATGGGATCATTGGTCGGCTGAAGCTCAACACGTTTCAAGCCCAGAGGCTGTAAAATGGGATAGTACTAGCGGGAGTTCATTAAAAAAAGGGTAGGGGAAATAACATTATAACTCTTCCCAATGGGTTGCAATACCATGCAAAGATACCATCCCAACCACTTGATTATTTTCAATGACCATTGCATAAGAAATATCAAAATTAGTAAGTAAGCGTGCCGCATAGGGGATAGGCATATTTGATGGAATTGAAAGTGTGGGTTTGGACATGATTTCGTAAACATGAGTTTCATGAAGTTTTCTTCGAACTGCTATTACTTTTCTAGCAATATCTTTAAGAGTTAATATCCCATAAACGTCATTTTCATCTCTAGGTTCAACCAGTACCACGCTTATACTTTCTTTTTTCATTAAATCGAGGACATCAGAAACCTTAGTAACTCCATCAATTTTTCGAAAATCTTGCATCATTATTTGGCTTATGACAACAGGATTTGTCATTCAAACTCTCCATTCAAAATTAAAAATATTTTTCCTTTGCATCACGTTCTAAAATTGGAATTTGACTTTCCATTCCAATGGCCCGATCGACAACCCATGAAAATGCAATTCCATTTCCGTGTTGATCTAATTTTCCTGCATTAAATATTGCATCCATTATTTTTTCGGAATTAAAGTCCTCAACAAGAAATAGAAGCATATCCTTTTGTGCCTCAATGGTTAGGCCAAAAAAAGATTTTTGATCATGAACACCTTCCCCACGAGCATTTAATATGGTGACTCCAGTTGCGCCGGCTTCTTTAGCGGCTGAAATCACATCATCTTGGAAATCATCATTAACTAAAGCAAGGATAACTTTAAAACGCATAGAATACTCCTAATAAATTATTAGGTATTTTGAGATTCATTTTTTTGAGTCAGTTTTGCCGTGATCATAGCATATGCCTGAACCGTAATCATAGGGAAAAGGGAAGCAAAAGCGATCAACCCAAACCCATCTAATAAAGGAGAAGCTTCTGGTACATTATTTGCCAAACCAATTCCCAATGCCACAACTAATGGAACTGTTACAGTAGAGGTAGTCACTCCTCCTGAGTCATAAGCTAAAGGAATAATGTATTTGGGTGCAAAATATGTTTGTAATAAAAGGAGACAATAGCCACCAACAATGTAATATTGAATAGGGCTTCCTTCTACTATTCTGTATGAACCCAAAGCCACTCCAATTCCTACTCCAAAAGCTACTGCGATTCTGAGTCCCCAGGGTTTAATAGCCCCTGTTGTAATTTCCTTGGCTTTCATAGCAACCGCTATTAATGCAGGTTCAGCTAAAGTTGTAGAAAACCCAATGCAAAACGCAAATGCTATCATCCAAAAATAATAATGCGTATCAATTCGTTTTCCGGTTTTTACTAATTCCGATATTCCCTCATTTGAACCAATTAAAAACGTAGGATTGGAAAGTTGATTTGCCATAGAAGTTCCCAATGGGAAAATGCATTCTTCTAGTCCAACAATAAATATAGCCAGTCCCAGTATTACCATTAACATACCTACCAGGAACTGCTTTAAATGAGGAATGTTTTTACGTATGACAAAAATTTGGAAAAACCCCAACACTAGAAGGATGGGTAAAACATCCCAAAGGGTAAATTTAATAGAATCCGTTACAATTTTTAAATAATTAATTTCATTCATTTTTTAAAGAACAATTATTCCAAAAATCATTACCATCAAAATTGGTGTTAAACTGGCTAAGGCAATTATGCCAAAACCATCTAATAAAGGGTTTCTTCCTCTTAAAGTGGAAGCCAAACCAACACCTAGGGCTGTAATTAAGGGAACCGTTATTGTTGATGTTGTAATTCCACCTGCATCGTACGCTATTCCAATTATCTCCTTTGGGGCAAATAGAGTGACTAGAATAATTAATCCATAGCCAGCAATTATAAAATGTATCAGGGGCCAACCTGCAATGATGCGAATCACACCTAAACCGCCGGCTATTCCTACTGCTATAGCTATAGTGATGCGTAGTCCTAAAATAAAATTATTAATTTCGCTATCTATTTTATTTATAGCCCCAGCTTCTGCAGCAATTTGGCCAGCTTTTTGCGCAATGACCGTTAAAGCCGGCTCAGCAATAGTAGTGGAAAATCCTAAGGTAAAGCCAAAAATAATAACCCAGGCAACATTCCCCTTCTTAGCAAATTCATTGGCCATGCGTTCCCCAATAGGAAACAAAGCCGACTCAAGACCTTGAATAAAGATAAACAGACCTAACACTACTAAAAAAATTCCAACAAAGGTTTCTTTTGGGTTTGGAAAAGGCTTTTGAATTACAAAAATTTGAAAAAGCGAAATGATTAAAATAATGGGAAGGACATCCCCAAAAGCAGATAGGAATTTTTTTAAAAAAAAGCGGAGTGCATCAGACATTCAAGACTTCAGGTTAATCTAGATAAGACCCTAAAGAACTTTCCAATGATTTAGGGGTGGATTAAAAAAACAGATGTGAAAACAAGAAAAAAATACTGAAAATTATTTCTTTTCTGCAGGTTCAGAAACAGGGCTCGAATCTTTAACTGTATCATTCTCATTTTCACCCGTAGTTTCAGGAACGGATTTAGTTTCCTCTCCTTCTTCCACTTGTGGATTCTCTGCAGAAGCATCCAATTCTTCTGCTTCTTTCATTGAACTTTTAAAGTTTTTAATACTTTGCCCGAAGGCAGACCCGATTTGAGGTAATTTCCCGGCACCAAAAATGATCATTATTATTACCAGAATTATCATTAATTCAGGAAAACCAATACCCATCATAACTAAATCTCCGACATGAAATTCTAAAAAGTTGCCTGAGTATAGCAAATAATCAAGAAAAACCAACAATTTAATCAAGGTTGATTGACTTTCCAGATTGGTCACATAAAATGGGTTGAAACCCAATGAGTAACATGGGGATTTGATTAAATTACTTTTTTAGTATTGAATTTTAAAAGGAAATGTATGAATCAAGATTTAATTGTTGAGTTATTTTATTCAATGAAGGGCGATTTGGACAAAATTAATGATTATATTGATTCTAAAATAATACCTATTAAAAAAAGAAAAATTTCCACCTTGGAAATCTATATTCAAAGTCGTCTTTCCAGCAACCCTAAGGTTCTTAAATTAGCAAATATGGAGATTAATCCACTGGAAGCTGCATATATAAGCATGTATCCTCCTCTAGAAAAATTGGAAATATTAGACTTGCGGCAAAATCAAATAGGCGATGAAGGCCTCGATGCTATAGGCAAATCTCCTATATTTAACCAACTGATAGAGTTGGATGTAAGAAGTAATTTGATTACCAGAAAAGGATTATTAACGTTTTCAAATTCAACAACCCTATCAAAATTAGAAAAAGTGGATTTACGCGCTAATAAATTAGGAAAGCGTTGGGAGGAAAAACTCAAGGAGGAGGGCAATTTCCCAAATTTAGTCCAGGTAAGGACCGTTTAATTATAGTTTAGTTTGTATTGAATAAGTGTCTTAGAAAAAAGCTCGATTTTTGTTTTCTTTAATTTTTTGAACAATTTTATCAGCAATCTCATTTGCTTTAATAGAATAAGCTCCATCCTTTAAATATCCCTGAAATTTTTTAACTAAATCGTGTCTAATTTCTGTGGAATTTCTTTTAGGTACTTCTTCCTTTTTTGCAATATTGGATAAACTTACTTTATCTTCAATCTTACTTTCTTTAACAGGATCTTCAGATTTTTTCTTAGATTGTGGTTTTCTTAATGGGTCGTTTCTATCTGTTTTGGAAGTCGGTTGAATTTCATTCATATTTTTATGATTGGACTAATTGAAGAACTCCTTGTGGGTTTAAGTTAGCTTGTCCGACCATTGCGGTTGCTGATTCCACCAGAATTCGATTTCGAGTTAATGATACAAGTTCTCCAACAAAATCAGTGCCTCGAACTTGATTTTCTGCCGCAGATAAATTTTCTATCGAAACATTTAAGTTGTTTAGTGCTTTTAAAACTCTTTGTTGTGTTCCTCCAATACTTGATCGAATTTCGCTAATTTTTTTAATATTTGGCTCTAATTTATCCATAGCCATTAGTGCATTACCGGATGTATTCACACTATCACTGCTAAAATTTAACGCTTGTGAATTTAGTGGTGGAATATCTAATTCCCTGTTTAAGTTAAATCGGCTATCTTCTTCAGAATTTAAACCTACATGAATTAAGATCGGATTTGAACTTGAAATGGATAACGTCCCATCCAGAAGGCGAAGGCCATTAAATTCGGTTACACTTCCAATTCGGTCAAACTCATTTCTTAATTGTTTAAACTCAAGATCAATCGTACCGCGCTCTATAGTACCTATATTACCCGTAGCGGCTTGTGAGGCAATTTCCCTAAGTCTTATTAAAATACTAGATTGTTCAGCTAAAGCTCCATCCATTACGTTAATCAAAGCAATCCCGTCATTCAAATTTCGGACACCTTGCTTGAGGACTCTAGTGTCTGATCGTAAACCTTCTGAAATGGCCAATCCTGCAGCATCGTCTGCTGAACTTATAATTCTTTGACCTGAGGCAACGCGAGCAACATTTTTATTTATGCGGCTATTATTAACTCCTAAGAGTCTTTGCGCAGAAAGCGAGGGTAGGTTGTTGAAGATTCGAAGTGCCAATTTATCCTCCTTGATATTTGGCAATGAGTATTTCATCCTTGAAAGGCCCTCTTGGCCCACTCAATTAATATTTACGGTTCAATAGAAATAATCTTTAAAGTTTAGGGAGGGAAAAATGAAACTTCTGTCTTGAGACCGATTTTTCAACCTTCTTTATTTTAAGCTATTGATTTTTAACGGTTAAAATAGTCTTTGTTTGTTGAAATATTATTCTTATAGTCATATAATTTAAATAAGTAGTTTTTCTCCTGTTTAGACCCGCTTGAGGAAAGGTCTCCCCGCCTTGCCAGCGGGTCTAACTTTTTTGAGCAAAGAATATGGCTTCTTATGACCATACCCAAAAAGCTCCTGTTCATTTAATACTTTTTTCCATAGGAATTATCTTCGGTTTTATTGCCTTTTATTTTAGGGATACAAGACAAATAATTGTAGGAGGATTATCTTTAGCCAGTTTGATGTTTTTTTTGGGTTTTTGTTTCCAATATTTAAATGTTAAAGATGAAGGAGAAAGTTTAAAACTTCGATATGGTCCCTTACCTGTATTCAGCCTAAGAATTCCCTATAACTCCATTAAATCCGTTGAAATTGGCAAATCGGATTGGCTTGATGGAGGAGGAATCCATTACATTCCTGGTCGAGGTTGGATATACAATCTTTGGGGCCACGATTGTGTAAAGCTTCAGCTAAAAACTAAAGTTGTCCGTATTGGTACTGATGATGTTTTTGGCCTTCAAAGCTTTCTTGAGACCAAAGTCCAATAATGTTAACTTACATTCTTTCTTAAATTTGTTTATATTCAAAGGAATATTTATGCCTAACGAAATTATTAATGTAGAAGGAATGACATGTGGTCATTGCGTAGAAACAGTGAAGGATTCAGTTAACAGCTTGAGTGGAATTAAAAGTGTTTTGGTTGATCTGGAAAAAAAACAGGTCAATGTGGATTATGATGACACTCAAATTGATCTTGAAGAAATCTCTTCTAAAATTCAAAGTGCAGGTTTCGAAGTTATAAAATCATAGTATCAATCAGTTAAAAATCAGGAGAGGTTTTTCCCGACCTTGACAATAACAACTTTCTCCATACCATCTCGAAGGATTTTAACTGGGACAGACTTTCCAATTTGAGTTTCTGCCACGTATTGCTGTAAAATTTTTAGACTTTTTACTGCCTTGCCATCGTAATTAATAATAACGTCACCTTGCAGAATCCCTGCCTGTTCCGCGGGAGCACCTTCATCTAAACTATTGACCAAAACCCCGGTTTTGGTTTTAGATATTTTAAAGGATTCGGCCAAATCCGGAGTTAATGGTTGAATTCCTACTCCTAGCCAACCTCTTTGTACTTCTCCATTTTCAATTAAAGCTTCCGCAACTTTAAGAGCCATTTCAATTGGAATTGCAAAACCAACTCCGGCACCCAATTCTGCAATAGCACTGTTTATTCCAATAATTTTGCCATCCAAATCTATTAAAGGGCCACCACTATTTCCCGGATTAATGGATGCATCAGTTTGAATAAAATTCTCAAAAGTAGCAATCCCCAAATCAGATCTTTCAATACCACTTACCACCCCAACGGTAACTGTTCCTTCAAGACCATAAGGGTTTCCAATTGCCATTACCCAATTGCCTACATTTAATTTTTGAGATTCTCCGAATTGGGGGACAGCAAAATCAGCAAAAGAAAATATTTTTAAAACAGCTAAATCTGTCAGAGGATCAATTCCTATAATTCGGGCAGAAAACTCGCGATTGTCTGATGTTTTAACAAGGATTTGATCTGTATTTTCTATAACGTGAAAGTTAGTTAAGATATACCCTCTATTGTCATAAATAACTCCTGAACCCAAACTTTCCATTTGATATTTTCGACGTATTTTTTCAACGGTCCATTTTCTGAATTTTTTAAACCATTTGTCTGGGTCTCCACGAAATATTTGATCAAATGAAATTTTAGAAGGAATTTCCTTTAAATTATTGATGCTAACTACGGATGGTTTAATAATTTTTGAATTTCGAATAAAAGCTTTTTGTAATTTTAAGATATCATCGTATCCCTTGAGAGAAGAGTAGGGGTGGTAATCAATTGTCTCAATGGGAGTGGCAGCAGGTTTAAAGATATCCCATGTCCATCCTCCCTTTTGTGTGATCAACAGGGAGCACATGAACAAAATCCAAAAAACTAAAAAAAACCACTTTTTCATATAATTAATCTTTTAATTCAAATAAATTACTTTATAGCATTGTACATAGTCACAATCCCAAAGGTCAACTGGCGTGAATTTGCTTTTTTAAAACCAATTTTTTCTAAAATATTTATTAATTCAGAGCCGCTTGGGAACTGTCCTACCGATTGAGGTAAATAGGTATAGGCTTCATTATGCCTTGAAATTAAGTTTCCGATTAGGGGCAATACTTTATTAAAGTAAAATTTATAAATTCTTTTTAAAAACAAGCTTTTAGGAAAAGAAAACTCAAGAATAACAGCCGATCCATTTGGCTTTAAAACTCTATACATCTCTAACAAACCTTTCTCTAAATCTGAAAAGTTTCTCACGCCAAAAGCCACGGCCAAACTATCAAAGGTGTGATCTTTAAACTCTAAAGACTCAGCTTTACCCTCCAAAAGTTCAATTGTTTCCTCAAATTTTGCGGCTTTAATTTTTTTATTCCCATATACCAACATTTCAGGACTAAAGTCTACTCCAATAATTTTTGCAGTTTTGGGAGAAATTTCTCTCGCAATTTCAATTGCAATATCCGCTGTCCCGGTTGCCAGGTCCAGTATAGTTTGACCCGGTTGCGGATTTAATTTTTTAATTGCTCTTTTTCTCCAATAACTATCCAGGCCAAAACTCAACAATTTATTCAAAAAGTCATATCGAGGAGCTATAGCACTGAACATATTTTGAATTTGCTTAGAAAATCCTTTTGAATTTTTGGTTATTTGCATGAAAAAAATTAAATTAAATAATTAGCATTATTTTATCATCGCTTATTTACATCATGGAAAATTTAAACCTTTAAATTCTATTTTGTATCGATTGACTCCCCAATTTATATTCAGTAACATCAAAAATAATAATAATTTAAGTAAAAGAGAGTAATACAAATTCTTAGCTGGTGAGGTTTTTTCATGAAAAAAGTAATGATTGCCTTGGCCCCTGGTTTTGAGGAAATTGAAACTATAACAGTTTTAGATATTCTTCGTCGAGCAGGTGCTAGAGTTACATTAGCGGCAACTGAGGAAGGGCCTATTGAAGGTTCACGGGGATTAAGGATTTTTCCAGATGAACTCATTGAAAATATTAATTCAGAAGGCTTTGATTTAATAGTATTACCCGGAGGCCAGCCTGGAACAACAAACTTAATGAAAAACATTAAAGTTTGCGATGTTATCCTACAAATGCATAGGTTTAATAAATATATTGCTGCAATTTGCGCTGCCCCAATTATTTTAGATTCACTTGAAATCCTTAAAGGGGCTAAAGTAACATCTCATCCGTCCGTTAAAGACAAAATAAATCAGGCAAACTATTTAGAGGATCGGGTGGTTGTAGATGGTAATTTAATTACCAGCAGGGCTCCTGGGACGGCAATGGAGTTTGCATTTAAGCTGGTTGAGATCCTTTTTGATAAAAATAGATTAGAGACGGTAAATAAAGGTGTTATGTCAAGACTCTAATTTTGCTTTTTTCAAAATTTTTTAGATCGATTATCTCCATTTTTCTTCTAATAATTAAGCCAGATTCGGTTTTACAGGTTTTTTGGCAGGTTTTAATTACTCGTCAAAAATTTTAGGTTTTTGATTCATCAACAAGTCCTGGTGGAGAATATAGAGATGCAGGTAAAATTTTCCCGTAGTAAGCTACAAATAAATAAAAAACAAATTAAAAAAGTTGAAAATTCTACTGGACCCGCTCCAAGGTGTAATCATTGTGGAGGGGCTATTCAGTTAGCTGGTGAAGAAAAAGCCTGCATAATGTGTTCTAGAGTGGCAGGGCATTATTGTCAAAATTGCCAATTCGGCCATCCCTCGGAAATCTCTGACCAAGACAAAAAGACCGCCTAATAAAATATTTAGGAAAAGATAATCAGTAATGTTAGAGGGACAGCCATCCTTCAATCACTGTTATTGATTTTCCACCTACCTTTATTTTGAAATATTTTTCTTCAATTAATTCAGCTTTTACTTTAAGTATTGAAGGCCTTCCAATATCGTATCCTTGCTGGATATTTATAATCTCATTAAAAGGTTTAACTATTACTTGGTGCTTAAGAAAATAAGCCCCCAAAGCACCAGCAACGCTTCCTGTCGCGGGATCTTCGGGAATGCCTATAAAGGGGGCAAATCCTCTCACATAAACACTCGGGTGGAGGATTTCAGAATCGCAGGTAAATGCATAAAGCATATCCACATCTTGTAAAAGGTTTTCTAGTTTTTGATGATTAATTTGAATGTTTTTTATGCCTTCCATGTTTTTAATTGGGACCAAAATAGCTGGAAACCCAGTGGAAACAAGTTGAATGGGGTATTTTGTATGAATTTGGGAAGGCTTTAGCGAAAGTGCTTTGGCTACTTGATCCATTGAAGGGAAGGGGGGACCAAATTTTGGTTGAGGATGATTCATGAAAAAAGCATTTCCCTCCTGGCTGACTTTTATAAGTCCTGCGCCCATTTTAAAGGTGGTAGTTTTTGAAACATTAATTTTTTTTATTTCATGCAAAATGTGGGCAGTTCCAATGGTCGGGTGACCTGCAAAGGGAATTTCTTTATTTGGAGTATAAATTTTGATGTCAAAATCCGCTTTTGAATCAGTAGCAGGAAATACAAAAGTAGTTTCAGATAGATTCATTTCCCGGGCAATTCTTTGCATGGTCTCGTCATTTAAACCCACCGCATCAACAAAAACTGCCAAGGGATTTCCCCCTAGAGCTTTTTCACTAAAAACATCGATCTGATAAAACTTATATTTCATAGAAATTTTTGTTTCTAATTAATGTGCTGGTTTACCCATTTTTTTAGAACATATATTGACCAAGGGTGAGACCATTCAGTTTTTCCTTTAAGAAAATTCACCCAAATACCTTTGATTACATTGGAATCTAAAAAGAGATCAATAGAATCAACATTGGAAAATAAAACAGATTCTACCTCTGCTTTCAATTGGTTTTTCATCCAATTGGCAAAAGGTAAGGTAAAACCCATTTTTTTTCGGTTGACTATTTTAGGAGGAAGAGAGTGCTCCAAGGCGTTTAATAAAAGAGATTTTGGAGATTTTTTGGACATCTTAAAATTTCCAGGAATTGAAAATAATAAACGTACCAAGTCTGGATCGAGGAAAGGTACTCTCACTTCCAGACCGTGCGCCATACTCATAACATCTGTATCTTTTAATAGCATTGGAATTGTATATTCGGTCAACTCCAAATAAGAAATTTGTTCAACAATATCCCATTTTTTTTGCTTTATATCATTGTTCTGGATGTTATGAGCAACTCTATTTAATTCTTGAGAAAATTGCTCCTGATCTTTAAAAACATCCTTTAAAGTTTGGCCAAAAAATAAGGATCGGAAAAGATGATAAGTGCCTGTGGGTGATAAGTCTTCAATCAGTAAGCGGATCATTTTTTCAGCCTTGAGGTTACCACTTAAACTCATAATGATAAATTGACTCATAATGATTTTAATTTTTTTGGGAAAAAATTTAAGCAGCTTCTGAATACGAAGAAATCTTGGTATAAATTGAAATGAGGGATAACCAGCAAATAATTCATCTCCGCCAATACCGGACAAAATAACCTTTAAACCTAAATCGTGAGCACATTTAGAAATAAAATATGTATTTATCCCATCAATACTTGGTTGATCTAATGATTGAAGACAACCCTCCAAACCCTGTAAAAAGTCTGACTCGCTTAAAATAAAGTTCTTATGGTTAGTTTTAAATTGTTTTGCAACAAGATTAGAATAGGGTGATTCATCAAATTTGGATTCTTTAAAATTCATGGAAACTGTTGCTAAAGAATCACTTGATAAATCGCTGGCTATTTTAGTAATCGCGCTGGAATCAATACCACCACTAAGAAAAATTCCCACTGGAACATCGCTAACTAAACGCCTTTCTAAGGATGTACGTAATGAATTATAAATGGAAGTTGTTGGAGCTTCCTTTTGGTAAGAAAAATTTTTCAAATCCCAATAATTAATTAAAATTTTTGATTTATACCTAAGGTGATACTTTAAGAAATTACCAGGGGGAATTTCATAAATCCCTTTGATTATTGTCTGAGGATATTTTATACGACCGAATACCAAAAATTGATATACGCCTGTGAAATTAAGATCTTTTTGAATTAAACCACTTGCAAGTAAAGATCTTATTTCAGAACTAAATAAAAAATAGTTATCATCCAGATAATAATAAAGAGGTTTTATACCTAAGGGATCTCTGGCTAAAAATAGAGAATTTTCATGACGGTCAAAAATTGAAAAAGCAAACATGCCTTTTATTTTATCAAGACATTCCTCATCCCACTTTTCGTAAGCCGCAAGTAAAATTTCAGTATCCGATTCGGTTCGAAATTCAAAAATTTTAGATAATTCACTTTTCAAAGATTTGTAATTATAAATTTCCCCATTTGCTGTTACCCAAATATTTCCATTGGAATTGCTCATGGGTTGATGACCAGCTGAGGTTAAATCAATAATGGAAAGCCTTTGATGCCCCAGATAAATACTTCCACCTTGTTTTAGAGGAAAAGTTTCTATGCCACTATCATCAGGCCCTCTGTGTTTTAATGCGAAAAGCATTTTTTCAATAGCCTGGGTATTATTTAATTTATTGTTAAAGTCTACAATCCCGGTAATTCCACACATAATTTAGCCAATTTCAAAAAGGGCATTTTTGGAAGATTCAATATCCCCGCTAATAAGTTCCCATAACATATATTATGTTAACTCTTATTTTGGAAATTAAATAAAGGCCGGCTTATTTGGGGCTTTCTAATTAAAGTCACTGGATGGTAAGTTGGAAAAAAGTTAGAATTTTAAGAAATAAATTCCTTTATTTCCTGGGCCATGCTTGCAGCAGATAGTCCATACTTTTCATAAAGCTGGTCTTTTGAACCTGTTTCTGCGAACGTGTCGTGAACTGCTATTTTTTTAAATGGGATAAGAACTCCATTATTACTTAATACCTCCAGAACAGCATCTCCCAGTCCACCATAAATACTATGATCTTCCGCAGTAATTATAAATTTATGAGATTTAGCTTGTTCCAAAATTATTTTTGTATCAATGGGTTTAATGGTAGATATATTAACCAATGTAGGATTGATTTCATTTTTTTGTAATTCATCTATTGCTAACAGACTTTCCTGGATCATTCCGCCTGTTGCAAAAATGACAACATCTTTTCCCTGCTGAAGTATATTTCCTTTTCCAATTTCAAATTTGTAAGTTGAATCATAAACTCCTTTTACTTTTGCCCGGCCTAATCGTAAATAAGCTGGCCCGGTATGAACTGCTAATGCCTTTGTAGCTTGATAAGCCTCTTCCCAATCCGCCGGTTGAATTACGGTCATATTGGGAATAGCCCGTGTGTAGGATAAGTCAACAATCATTTGTGCAGTGGGTCCATCTTCTCCCACTGCAATTCCAGCATGAGTTCCCACTAATTTTACGTTGGTGTTGGAATAAGCAACGCTCACTAAAGTTTGGTCCATACTTCTTCCTAATAAGAAACAGGCAAAACTTGTGGCGAATGCCACTTTACCCGCAGTAGCTAAACCTGCGGCCGTGCAAACCATATCGCCTTCACTGATTCCCATATTGAAGAATCGATCCGGAAATTTGTCCCCAAACTTTTTGCTTCGAGTGCTATCACTTACTCCTGCATCCAAAACCACAACATTTGAATCGGGGCCAAATTCCTGTAAGGCCGCTCCATAACCGTCTCGTGTTGCTCCATCCTTCATTGTAGCTCCTTAATTGCCTTTTCATAATCTTCATCTGATGGAGCCACCCCATGCCAGGAAGTTTTACCTTCCATAAAACTGACTCCTTTACCCTTAATTGTATCTGCTATTATCACTCTTGGTTTTTCTGGATGTAGAGGCGTTTCTAGAGCCTTATATACCTGTTCTACATCATGGCCATCAATTCGTATCACATCCCACCCAAATGATTTCCATTTTTCTTCGAGCGGCTCCAGGTCTTTTAATTCTTTGGTAATATTATCTTGAGCCACTTTATTGTAATCCACAATAGCGACTAAATTGTTTGTTTTAAATTTAGATGCTGACATAGCCGCTTCCCAGATTTGACCTTCTTGTAATTCCCCATCGCCCAGTAGTACAAAAACCCTAAATTTAAGGTTGTCCAAACGGGCACTTAAGGCTATTCCGTGGCCTACGCTGAGCCCCTGCCCTAAGCTTCCAGTGGCAATTTCGACCCCCGGAGTTTTAGGATGAGGATGCCCGGAAAGATTTCGTTTGCTATTTAACTTCCTGTAATCAGAAAGCTCATCCATTCCAAAATACCCAGCTCTTGCTAAAGTTGAATATAAAAGCCCGGTACAATGCCCTTTACTTAAAATAAAGCGATCACGATTAGGATCTTTTGGATTGTTAGGGTCATACTTCATAACTCCAAAGTACAATACTGCAAGAATATCAGCACCAGAGAGGCTTCCTCCTGGGTGACCTGAACCGGCTTGGTGGATTATTTCTAAACTTTTAAGCCTTAATTCTTTTGCAGCTTGTTTTAACTCGTCAATTTTTGACGCTTCCACAGGTACATTTGACATACAAATTCCTAATTCTAATAGGTTGATTCTTGCCTTATTAATCTAATATCTTTTACAGGATTTTTGACAGAAAAGCGATAGGAAGGATAACTTTTTTTTAATAGATTTTATATTAAGGAATCAATAAATGGTTTTTTTTTCTAATTGGGAACTTGAATATTTTCATTTTTGGTTATGACATCATTACAGCGTTCTAACAGATTCTGGAAATTGACCGGTTTTTTAACAAACATATCTCCACCCGCAGAAAGAACTGCTTTTTCCGTATATTGCAAACTGGCAGAAATTACAATGATAGTCATATTTTTTGTTCTAGGATTATTTTTTAGGTTTTTACATACTTCTAACCCGTTAAGTCCTGGAAGATTGATATCCAATAAAATAATGGCTGGTTGAAAATGTGCTGCTTTTAAACCCGCATCCAAACCATCAAATGCCACTTCTACAATATAACCACTTTTACTGAAAAACTTTTTCAACAACATGGAAAATTTCTTTTCATCGTCTACCACAAGAATTTTTTTGCTCGATTTTTCCTGAGCTTCTTTTTTCAAAATTTCCTTGATCATGGAAATGGTGTGCCCACCTTTTTGTAAGGCATACACCTGCTTGCAACGTTCCTGGACCCAGGCTGGGTAATAACCTACAATCCCCTTTCCTCCGGGATGCGCTTCCTTTGTTGGATCGGGGAAGAAATTATATTTCTTCTGCCAAAGCCAAAGGGTTTTTCGAGTGATAGGAACTTCTTTTAAGATATCCGCGGCTGTCACACGGTTGTTTTGCTCATTTGTTTCCATTGTAGTTTCCAAGGAAAAAATTTAACATTCGGTTAATTAGCGTCTTAAGAGTTATAACCGTTTTCCCATAAAAAGTTTAAATTCATTATATACAGTTAATGTAATATTAACAAGAAATTTTTAAAAAAAATCAAAAAAAATTGGAAATTAAGACACTTTTTTCAATCCTTTTCCCAATTTCACAGTCCTCTCCAGAATAATTCAACTGGAAATCTAAGTAAATTTCTACTGAAATTGGAGGATTTTCCTTCTTCTAAACTGCAAGTCATTATAATATAATTACTTTCATACCTAATACCTAATTATGAAAGTTCATTTATGGAAAGACTCTCATTTAGTGGTTCAATTTCTTGTTGTCTATTAATCATTCTAAACTTATTGATTTTTTATCCATTAGATACTTTTGCCGGTAAGAAGGTAAAATCAGGAAAAATAAAACCCAAAAATTATGCCCTGATGGCAAAAAGAAATTATCCCCCACTATCAATAGGGCCATCTGAAATTGAAGTTGAAAAAATAAAACCCAGTATCCCCTCCCCTCCCTTAAATAAAAAATCTGATGAAGATACCAACTCCGATATGGAAACAGAAGCGCCAGAAGCTGAAATAATTTTACCGGCTGCAGAGGGAAAATTAGAAACCCAAGAATCGGATCCCACAGAAATACCATTAACTGATACCACTTCTTCAATTGAAGAAGACTTGGACAAAATGAGAGAAAACCAGGATCCGGAAGAAATTCCCAAAAATTTGGAATCCTCTATTTTGGAAAAAGCTTCGCCCCCACAAGAAGAAAATCTTTCAGAAACTAAAGAAGCCGAACAAAAAGAGGAAATACAGGAAAGTTTTGATTCTTCCGTTTCTGATACTACTTCCACTCCAGAAGAAGAAATTACTTCGGTGACAAATAAATTAAAGCAAACGGAAGATCAACCAGAAACAAATAAAAGCTCTTTAAAAAACCAAACCCAACCTTTGTTTAAGGACCTAGTTATTCCAGAGGATTTAAACAAAGAGGTGAAGGAAAGCTCTGAGACACCGGACATTGTATTAACAAACACATTAAAGCTATCTCTTTATGACCTAATTGTAGGTACATTGAGAAATAATGTTGATATTGCAGTTCAAGAATTTAATTCTAAAATTAGAACCCAGCAAATTATTGAACAGGATGCTGCATTTGATCCCACTATTTCTTTTGAAGCCAAACATCAAGACAATTCGACACAATCAACCTCGGCTTTTGCCATTCCCGCAAAACAACAAAATAATGCACAAATATTAGAATTAGCCTTGAATCAAAAACTCAAACTGGGAACTGAATACGAAGTTAGCCTCCAAGGTCAGCGAGATGAAACCAATTCCGCTTTTGCTGGTCTTAATGCACAATACACAAGTCGGCTGGCTTTACAGGTCACCCAACCCCTCTTAAAAAACTTTGGTTCAGATATTAATAAAACCAATATTTATTTGGCCAAAAATAACCTGGATATATCTGACTTTGATTTTAAACGCACTGTCATAGATACGATTTCTAATGCAGAGAATACCTATTGGGATTTAGTTTTCAGCCTGGAAGATTTAAAAGTTCAAAATAAATCTGTGGAACGTGCGAGGGACTTAGAAAGAAGGGTTCGTGCCCAAGTGGATGTAGGGACATTGGCGCCACTTGAAATTCTTCAAGCTCAATCAGAAGTAGCGTCACGCGAAGAAGCTGTAATTGGTTCTCAAAAATTAATCGAAGATAATGAAGATAATATCAAAAATATAATTAATATTTCGTTTGACTCACCCAAAGGTAAAATGGATATACGTCCTGTAGATTCCCCTCGTTTTGTCCAGGAATCTCCCTTCGATTTGAATATATCGATAGAGAAAGCTTTAAATTATCGACCTGATTTTCAAAGTAAAAAGAAAGAACTAGATAACAAGAACGTCCAAGTTCAATTTAATAAAAATCAACTCTATCCTTCATTAGATTTGGTTGGTAGTCTTAGTTTGAATGGGGTTAGTGGACGTGCCCGTGCTGTTTCAATAGGATCCGGTCCACCAGCTTTAAACCCTTTTGGAGGTGACGTCTTCAAAAGTTTGGATCGTGCGTTAGGAGGTGATTTTAAAACCTGGGAAGCGGGAATAGTTTTCAAATATCCTCTTGGTAACAATGCTGCTAAGAGTCGCTATACTGCAGCCAAACTGGAAGCCGCTCAACTTTTGTTAGATTTAAAGAATTTAGAAAAAACCATTGTATTAGAAGTAAGAGAAGCGATTCGGCAAATAGAAACTGATAAAAAACGAGTCCAGGCCGCGGGTGTGGCCCGAAAATTAGCTCAGGAAAAACTTAACGCAGAGGAAAAGAAGTTTGAAGTCGGTTTGTCTACAAGTTTTAATGTTTTAGAATTCCAGACCGATTTAGCAGAAGAGCAAAGTAAAGAGTTGAAAGCTATTGTAGATTATAATAAGTCCAAGATTAATTTAAGAAAAGTGATGGGGGTCACATTAGATCATTACAAGATTAAATATCTCTCCAAATCGAAATCATGAAAAAAGTTCTAGTAATTGTCCTCTCTTTAACAGCCCTCATTTTTGGTCTTTTATTTCTGAATTCTAGTAAAGAAGAAACCGTTGAAAAAATTCCCTTCAAAACTACCAAAGTTTCACAAGGTAATTTGGTTGTAAAAATTTCTGCCACTGGGGTTGTGGAGCCGAACTTCCAGGTAGAAGTAAAGTCTAAAGCCAGTGGTGAAGTTCTTAAATTCCCCTTTGAGGAAGGGGATTTTATTGAAAAAGGAACATTACTATTACAGTTAGACAAATCAGATGAAATTCGAAATGTTGCAAAATCTCAAGCAGATCTTTCCAGCGCGTTAGCAAAATTAAAAAAAGCTCAAACCACTCTCACTCTTCAGAGGACACGGTATCAAACAAATTTAAAGTCCTCTGAATCTAAAGTTAAAGAAGCTGAGGCCAACCTGAGGGAAGCTGCAGATAAATTGCGTCGTCAGGAAGATCTTTTTGCGAAAAAATTTGCCTCTCAAGAAACTTTAGATAGTGCCAAAACCTCCTTTAAAGTAAATCAGGAAAACTTAATTCAAGCAAAAGAAGATTTGATTGCAGCAAAAGATTCAATTCATGATATTTCCGTTAAGGAACATGAAGTTGAACTGGCAAAATCTGATGTTGAGCGAGCAAAAATCACTTTGGATGAAGCAAAAGAAAGATTGGAGGAAACAGAAATTTACTCCCCTATACCTGGAGTTTTAATTAGTAAACTAGTAGAACGCGGACAAATAATTTCATCAGGAATTTCCAATGTTTCTGGTGGGACTGCTTTATGCACTATTGCGGATATGTCTCGACTATTTATTGTTGCTGATGTTGATGAAACGGATATTGGGAATGTGGCGGTCAATCAAACAGTCCGAATTTCTGCAGATGCTTTTCTTAACAATTCTTTCCTGGGTAAAGTTGCTCGTATTGCCCCAAAGGGCGAAGTAGAAAATAGTATTACAGTATTTAAAGTCAAAATTGAAATCCTGGGTGAAGGGAAAAGCATCTTAAAACCAATGATGTCAGCAAATGTCGATATTATTAATCAGGAGTTAAAAAATGTTCTTTATCTTCCGCGGGAAGCAGTTCGAAAAAAGGGAGATGAACATTTTGTAGCGATCTTAGAAAATGATCTACCTAAAGAGATCCCTGTAGAAACTGGGGTTAAAAATCCTATAGATATCCAAATTATTTCTGGCCTGGAGCCGCAGCAGGTTGTTCTTATTGGAGACTGGGAAAAAATATTAGAAGAATACAAAAAAGATAAAGACAAAATGTCCACAATTCGAAAAATGCTTTTTCTTTTACGTTCAAAATAAAACCTTGATTGAAGTTCAAAATTTAACCAAAACATACGAAATTGGATCTGTTGAAGTCCCTGCCCTGAAAAATGCAAGCTTCCAAATTCATAAGGGGGAGTTCGTTGCAATAATGGGTCAATCTGGAAGTGGTAAATCAACTTTAATGAATGTTTTGGGATGCCTTGATTTGCCTACTTCAGGAACTTATCGATTGGAAGATGTAGATGTCCAATCATTGTCTGGAGATGAGTTGGCAAATGTGCGTAATCAGAAAATTGGATTTGTTTTCCAAAGTTTTAATCTTTTACCTCGTGCAACGGCAATAGAAAACATTGAATTACCCCTGCTCTATGGGAGAGTAGCAAAAACCGAACAAATCGCTTTGGAAGCACTTAGTAAGGTGGGTCTAAAGGAGCGGGCAAAACACAAACCTAATGAGCTTTCCGGAGGAGAGCGCCAACGGATTGCTATCGCTAGAGCCATTGTAAATAACCCAGCAATAATTTTAGCGGATGAGCCTACTGGAAATCTCGATTCAAAAACGGGTGACGAAATTATGGGTATATTCCAAAAACTGAATGAAGAAGGGGTTACTATAATTATTGTGACCCATGAACAACATGTTGCAAATTTTGCTAATAGAGTAATTCATATGCGGGATGGAAATATTATTACTGATTCAGCAAAGGTGTCTTGATGCTAATTTTTGATCTTTTGAGAATGGCTTTGCGCAGTCTTGTTGCAAATAAAATGAGAACCTTCTTAACAACTTTGGGGATTATTATTGGAGTCGCTTCCGTGATTTCTATGATCTCACTGGGAGAAGGTGCCCGTCGACAAACTCTTAGCACAATAGCAAAATTTGGAACAAATATTATTACCGTTAAACCCGGAGAAAAGAAAAACAGACACGTAAGCTCAGGTAAAGTAGAAACTTTATTGCTTAAAGATGCCTATGCCATTGAGGAGCGAATAAAAAAAATCTCAGGAGTATCTGCGCAAGTTTATAGAAGTGGCCAATTAAAATACGGAAATAAAAATAGTAACAGTACTGTACGTGGAACGGGCAAAGATTATGCACGTTTAGCAAATTTCCAAATGGAATATGGTCGGTTTTTTAATGAGCAGGAAATTCGTACTGCACGCCGCATTTGTGTATTAGGGGCTACAGTTGTAAAAAATTTATTTCACGGCGCCAATCCCGTTGGAAAAACCATTAAGGTAGAGGGGGATAATTATCTGGTAATTGGATCTACAGTTGCTAAGGGTGCTTTAAGCTGGTTCGATCCGGATGATCAAATATTCATTCCTATAACTACAGCTCAAAAAAGATTGTTTGGGATGGATTATGTCCAGTCCATTGATGTTCAAGTAGAAACAGTTAATGACATTGAAACGGTAAAAACGGATATCGAGAATTTAATTCGTCGCCGTCATAACATTTTCGAAGGTAAAAAAAACGATTTTTATGTTCAGAATTCTGCTGAATGGTTAAATAGTTGGGGCGATGCAGCAAAAACATTTCAATATCTCCTGGGTGGAATTGCGGCCATTTCACTAATGGTCGGGGGTATAGGCATTATGAATATAATGCTGGTATCGGTTACAGAACGTACAAGAGAAATTGGAATTAGAATTGCCATAGGAGCAAAAAAGAAAGAAATTCGACAACAGTTTCTTATTGAGTCAGTATTAATAAGCTTTTTGGGAGGAGGTATTGGTGTCCTTCTCGGTATATTAATTTCGAAAGGTGTTTCCTCCCTGGGAGGTTTGGATACCATTGTTTCAATGCAGTCAATTTTATTAGCGTTCGGTTTTTCGGTAGGAGTCGGCATTTTCTTTGGATTTTATCCGGCAAATAAGGCGGCTAACCTAAATCCAATAGATGCTTTACGCTATGAATAGTGTTTTGTAGTTTCACCTCTCCTGATATAATCCCTCATCAATTACCTTTAAAAAAGTGATGAAAATATATCCAGACAAAAATGTTTTCTTGACTCTGACTCGAGAAAACTCAAGAGTTCCCCTGATTGGGGAAAAGAAAATTCAAGGTTTCCAACCTGAAAATTTCTTTGAGCATTTTTATAGTAACCATGAAAAAAGTTTTCTTTTAGAAAGTGGAAAAGGTCCTTGGGAAATTTCAAGATACACATTCATGGGAGCATCAAACCATCGAGTTATTAAACTTCAAAATGGAAAAGGACATTATTGCGATAACGGAACGCAATACTCGAATTTAGGAAATCTTAAGGATTTACTTAAATTAATGGACTTTAATTCCTTTTCTAACAATATTAATTATATTGCACATTTTTGGGGTGGTTGGGTAGGTTATCTAGGGTATGAAGCCGGACAGTATTTGGACCCCTCCCCCTTTGTAAAAAATAAAAACTCCTCCTATCCCGATTTATATTTTATGGAGGTTGATCGTTTGTGGATTTATGACCATAAAGCCAATATCCTAAAATTTATAATTGCAGTTGAAACCACTTCCCAAGCAAACTCTGAATATGATGACCTCGCAAAGGAAATTCAACTAGAGTGGAAAAAAGCTGAGAAATTATTATTGAATTCAGCGATTAAATCTAGTTCAAGTAGTTCACAAGATAATGGATTCATTGGTCCCTTAAAGTCAAACTTAACAAAAGATCAATATATGAAGATGGTTGATAAAGTTAAGGATTACATTTCTGAGGGTGATATATATCAGGCCAATGTATCTCAAAAATTTAAAGCAAAATGGGAAGGAAATGCATTTAACCTTTATAAAAAATTAAGAAAAATAAATCCTTCTCCTTTTTCCGGATTTTTGAAGTTTAATGGATTAGCAATAGTTAGCTCCTCCCCAGAGCGTTTAGTAAGGTTGGAAGAAGATTATATAGAAACACGGCCAATTGCTGGAACTCGCCCCAGAGGTAAAAACCCTGAGCAAGATAATGCCCTTTCAAAGGAATTGCTTTTGAATGAAAAAGAAAGAGCTGAACATTTAATGTTAATAGATTTAGAAAGAAATGATCTTGGGAGAATTTGCGAATTTGGTAGTGTAAAAGTTTCAGATTTGATGCTGATAGAAAGGTACTCTCATGTTTCTCATATTGTGTCCAATGTTGAAGGAAAGTTGAAAAAGGGGATTTCCATATTTGAAATTTTAAAGGCTGTTTTTCCTGGGGGTACAATTACGGGTTGTCCCAAAATTAGATGTAGGGAAATAATTGGAGAATTAGAACCTGCTTCAAGAGGAGCTTATTCGGGTGCATTAGGATATATTGGGTTTGCTCCTTTTATGGATTTAAACATTATTATTCGTTCTCTTATTTGCAATAGAGGTGAAATCTCGTTCCACGTTGGTGCCGGAATTGTGGCTGATTCTATTCCCCAGAAGGAATACCGGGAAACACTGGATAAAGCTGAGGCATTACTTGAGGTTCTTGAATTAAAAGGAAAGTTTTCATGAAGCTGTTTGCTTTTGTTAATGGGGAAATGCTCCCAATAAGTCAAGCCAAAGTTTCAATAATGGATCGAGGATTTACATTGGGGGATGGTCTTTTCGAAACAATGAGAGCTTTTCAAAACCAGGTTTTTAGACTGGAAGATCATCTCGATAGGCTTTTCACTTCAGCTTCTAGGTTATTTATAAATATTTCGTACTCTAAGAAATTACTTAAAGATATAATCACTAATTTATTAGAATTAAATGGGTTGGATGAATCAATTTTAAGATTAACTCTTACACGAGGTATTTCTTCACGTGGATTAAGCATTGATCCTGATAGGCCTTCAACTTTAGTGATTTGGGTACAACCCTATGAGGGTCCACCTTCAGAATGGTATCAACAAGGTGTTAAAGTATCACTTTATCCTTCCTCCGCTAATGGGGTAATTGGAATATCTCCTCAAATTAAAACTATTGATTATCTTTCAGCGATATTAATAAAAAAGAGAGCCGAAGAGGATAATTCTCAGGAGGGTCTCTTACTTGACGGTAACGGAAATGTTTGTGAGGGAACTTCTTCAAATGTTTTTATTGTAAAAAAAGGAATTGTTTTGACACCACCTATCAGTGATCAGGTTTTACCTGGGATTACACGAAAGGTGGTAATGGAATTGGCTAAAGGTGAAAGGATTGATGCCATATTCCATAAAGTTGGGATTTCCGATTTGAAAAATGCTGAGGAAATTTTTTTAACCAATTCAGTTATTGGAATTCTTCCCGTCAGACAGGTAGACAACAATACTTTGTTAATAAGCCCTGGGCCTGTTACCTCTCAATTGTCAAAAAGGTATTCTAAATTAATTGATGAATTTTCTCTGCAATGATATTCTTTACCCCAAAATTTTTTATTGAAGAATAATGGATCCAAAAGAATTGTTTATTGAAAATCCAAATGCGGTAATAACTGGGAAAAATCCTAATAAAGAATGGCTTCCTAAAGATGCCTATGGTGATTTAGGGAAATGGGTAAACTGGAAAGAAGCTCAAGCTTATTTAGCTATGATGCGAAGTGTTTATGCAGGAGGTCATTCAGATTGGCGAATTCCCACTAAAGAAGAAGCATTAAGTTTATATAATGAAGTCTTTGAAAATGTGGATAGTGAAGGCGAACAAATCCACTTGCATTCCATATTTGCAAAAAAAGCAGGCCGCCAAATATGGACTGCTGAAGAAAATGAAAATGGTCAAGTTTTAGTATTAAATATCCAAGATGGTTCCACTGACTATCTAGATAAAAATGTTCGTGAAAAATTATCTACACGATTGGTTAGAGACCCTAATCCACCCTCTCCTTCTTATTAATCCTCCATGCCGACAAGTTTCCAAAAATCATCTCTATTTAACCCACCCACTTTTTTATTGATATAGTTTTCTCCATAAATAGTACATTCTTCCACACCTGGGTCTTCAAAATGAATTACTTTGATATCGGCATGCTTCGTTTTATTAAAACCATTAAAGAGTGTGGCTGGATGCTTTGATTCTAAATTCAAAGAAAATTTACGACCCCATCTTTTGTTAAATTCTTTATCGTGAATATCTACACATAAATATTCATCGGTAACCCAAAAGTCGATATTTTGATGTGGTTCTCCTCCTGGGACAAAAACTTTATTATCTACCTTAATGGCAAAAGATGTTGTGGCGGATCCACGCATCCAAACTTTTCCCGTATCAGTGATCTCGGCCATAAATAAACCTTCCTTTAAGAACTTGAATTTGAGAGAATTTTACTTTTATAACATAATAATCCTTATTTAATTAAAACTACTTACTTGAAAAACTTATTCCACAATCGTTTAAAAAAAGAACTGGAACAAAGAAAAAAAGATTCTATTTTTCGTAATTTAAAAATCCATTCTGACAATAGATTAAATCTTTCCAGTAACGACTATCTTCAATTACGAAATCATCCCGAGGTGATTAAAGCTTCCCAGGATGCTTTAAATAATTACGGGACTAGTAGTTCCGCCTCTCCTTTGTTGACAGGTTACCTTCCCTGCCATGATAAATTGTTAAAAACGATTCTTAATTGGAAACAAAAAACTAATGGACTACTTTTAAATTCTGGGTTTGTAGCGAACCAAACAATTTTGAAAAATTTACCCGGTCCTAAAGATTTAATTTTAGCTGACAAATTGGTTCATCATTCCATAATTTCAGGTCTAAACCAGAGCCGCGCAAAATTTAAGCGATATCACCATTTGAATATTGAACATTTAGAACAATTGCTAAATAAATATTCATCTTCTTTTGAAAATGTATTTGTCATAACAGAAAGTATTTTTAGCATGGATGGTGACTATCCAGATTTAAAAAAAATCGCTCAATTAAAAAAAGATTATTCATTTATTTTTATTTTAGATGAAGCACACGGAACAGGTGTTTTTGGCCCTACAGGAGGAGGCTTGGCAGAAGAAAAGGGAATTATTTCAGATGTCGACATATTAATTGGAACTCTTGGTAAAGCCTTGGCAAGTATGGGAGCTTACATTCTTTCAAATTCTTCTATTATTATTGATTATTTGATTAATTACTCAGGAGAATTCATTTACTCTACATTTATGCCTCCATCCTGTGCATCTGCAGCCAATCAATCTATTAAACTGGTTAAAAAATCTTCTAAACAGAGAAACCAGCTCAGAAAACTAGGAGTCTGGTTTCGAAATGAATTACTTACAAATGGCTGGAGTACCAATTCTTTTGATTCTCAAATTATTCCTATAATAATAAAGGACTCTAATAAAACGGTTGAAATATGCAGAAAAATGTATTCCGCTGGAATAAACTTAGGTGCCATTCGACCTCCAACCGTGCCTAATAATACTTCTCGCCTAAGGCTGTCTCTGCATTCTGGAATTACTGAAGAGAATCTATTAAAAGTTCTTCATATATTAAAAAAGTCGGATAAATAATGAAAATAACAGCTATTTGTGGTTGGGCGATCACTGAAGATTGGTTCGAAAATTGTATTAAACAAGTTTTTCCTGAATGCAACGTAAACGCTGTTTATCCCAACAACCCGTCGGACTCAAATGAAGCAGAGAAAATTATTAACAAAAACTACTCTTCTGATATTTTTATAGGATATTCCCTCGGTAGCTTATGGTTGGCATATCACAAAGAATTCTTACCCAAAGATTGCGTAAAAATATTGATCTCTCCTATCTTAGGGTTCTCCAGAGAACATTCCAAGGGAGGAAAAATTCCCTCACGACAATTAAAGTTATTTAAACAAAGCCTAAAACGAGGCAATGATATTAAGTATCTATTAGAGGATTTTTTTAAGTTAGGTTCTATAAAAATTCCACCGGACTACAAAAAAGAGTCTTTATCAAAGGATTTACTTCTAAAAGGATTAGAATTTTTAGAAAAATATTCTGTTTCCTATTCCGAAGTAAGAGATTTTATCGTTATACTGGGAGGAAGGGACCCTTTTACAGATGGGAAAATTTTAATTAAATTTATACCCCATTTATTAATTATTTCAGACGCTGATCATAATCCTGAGCCTTTGTTGAATCAAGTTAAACGTCGCTCACTCATATAATAAGCCAGAACTATTATTTTTCTTTCCTAATTATTTTCATGAAAATTTATGGAATTGATTTTACCAGTACTCCCAATCTGAAAAAACCCATTGCAATAACCGAAGGAATTTTAAAAAATAAAATTCTCCACATAGTCAGAATACATACCATTGTGGATTTTCAAAGTTTTGAAGAATTCCTAAATCAAAAAGGACCCTGGGTTTCCGGTTTTGATTTACCATTTGGCCTTCCCCTGAATTTTCTGACGCTACAAAAATTCCCGGTACAATGGGAACAGTATGTTTCTAAAATATCTAGATTGTCCAAACCTAAATTTGAAGAGGTTATTAAAAAATTTAAAGCAACTCAACCTAAAGGTTATAAAGAACCATTAAGAATGACAGATAGTTTCTCCAGAGCACTTAGTCCTATTAAATTAGTCAATCCTCCGTTAGCTAAGATGTTTTATGAAGGATCTAAACGTTTATTAGAGTCTGGAATTTCTATTTTTCCTTGTTGCCCCAAAAAATCTAATAGAATCGCAATAGAAACATATCCCGCTTTAATTGCAAGACGTTTTGCAAATTCATATAAAAATGAAAAAAATAAAGAAGCTACCAAAAATTTTAAAAAAGAAAGAAAGAAAATTATTGATGGAGTTTTGTCTGAGGAATTTTTGAATGAATTCGAATTTGATTTGAAAATAGAAAATCATTTTATTGAAAGCCTCATAAACGATAATTCGGGCGACTTATTAGACTCTTTATTGTGTTCCTTGCAAGCCGCATGGGGATATTCAAAAAAAAGATATAATTATGGAATTTCTTTTGGCAACGATAGCCAAGTAAAAACTGAAGGATGGATTGTTGATCCAACATTGTTTCATCAAACAAGTTCTGCGAAAATTCCCAGAAGTCTAAAAATAACCCAGAAAAAAAGTTTTCATTCCTCTAATAATTTCCTAAACATTGATACCCTCCTAAACCAAATAAGAAAACTCACACATGTCGGACGTTCCCTTTCAGGTGAAACTCAACTCGACAAATTATTGAAAATAATTACAGATGAGGCAAGAAGTCTAACCAATGCTGAAGGGGGCACTTTATATATCCTCGAAAAGGATGAACTTCAACCACAAATTGTCCAAAATGATATCCTAAAAATAAATATGGGTGGTCCTAGTTCCCCACCTATCACTTTTCCAGCAGTTAAATTGGATGAATCCAACGTCTCAGGTTATTGTGCAATCCATGGGAAAATTGTAAATATTGCCGATGCATATAAAGCTGAACCTTATGATTTTGAGGGGCCCAAAACCTTTGATAAAAAGATGAATTATCGGACTAAGTCGATTTTAGTGGTTCCAATGAAAAATCACGAAAACAAGATTATTGGGGTTCTCCAATTGATGAATGCCAGAGATTCGAAAAATAAAAAAACGGTAACACCTTTTTTACTGGATCAAGTACGTTTGGTAGAAACTTTGGCTTCCCAAGCGGCAATTGCTATCAATAACATGTTTTTGGTTAATAGAATGAGGAAAGCATATGAAGAAATTGCGCAAGCAAGAGATATGGCTTTGGAAGCAAATACTGCAAAAAGTAAATTTTTAGCAAATATGAGCCACGAACTCAGGACCCCAATGAACGCAATTATTGGCTATAGTGAAATGTTATTAGAGGAGACTGAGGAAAGCAATCTTCCAGAACTTGGAGAAGATTTAAAAAAAATTAGATCCTCCGGTAAATTTTTATTAGGACTAATTAATGAAATATTAGACCTTTCTAAAATTGAAGCGGGAAAAATGGAAATTCGGATCGATACATTTAATTTAAAACAATTGGTTGAAGAAATATTAGTTACCATCCGTCCTCTGGCTAAGAAAAATGGAAATATACTAAATGTAAACTGGAATGGAACCTTAGGAAGTATGACAGCGGATTCTCAGAAAGTTCGGCAAATGTTAGTTAATTTGTTGGGAAATGCTTGCAAGTTTACTCAGAATGGAAATATTTCTTTAGAAGTATTTTGTGAAAAAAAATCAAATTTGGATTGGATTATATTTAAGGTCATTGATAATGGAATTGGAATTCCTCAAGATAAGATGAATACTTTATTTAGCGAATTCACACAAGTGGACTCCTCTCCCACGCGACAATTTGGTGGAACAGGTTTAGGATTAGCGATTAGCCAAAGATTCTGCAGGATGATGGGAGGCAATATTACAGTTGCAAGTAAGTTGGGGGAAGGCTCAACTTTCTCAGTTCGGTTACCAGAAAAAGTTGTTGCAGCTACTCCACATTTAAGAAGACGAGCTTCTGATACCCTGCCCTACTCCAGATAAAAAAATTTCTTTAAAAATTTCCTACCTATTTTTATAAATTAATTCCTTTTATGGTGTTACAGTATGGATTTTATTATTTCCCCAGCTTAATTATGGAACCTAAGTTTGAATCTCGAGTAATCGAGAGTTTTTCGAAATATGTAAATAGTTATGAGAGGAACGCGCAACTCCAGAAATCCATGGCAGAACGCCTGGCTTCGCTCCTTCCTAATCCACTTCCCTCAAAAATATTAGAACTTGGATGCGGTACTGGAATTTTCACAAGACATATATTGGCCAAAGGAGCAAAAAAATTAGTTATTAATGACATCGCACCGGCCATGATTGAGTATATAAAAAGTCACTTAGATTTTTCAGTAAATGTTTCTTTCCAAGTAGGAAATGCTGAATTTTTAAAGTTTTCTCATTTTGACCTCATAAGTGGAAATGCAGTATTTCAATGGTTTCAAAATCCTGAAACTACCTTGAAAAATCTGGGAAAAGCTTTAAACAAAAACGGTAGCCTTATTTTCAGTACTTTTGGTCCCAGAACCCTTAAGGAATTTAGGGAAACTGCAGGACTTCAGGGCCCCACAAGGTTATTATCACAAAATAAATGGGAAGAACTTTTAAAAGCGGCGAATTTAGACTTGAAAGATTTCGAAATAGAAAACCGGGAAATATTTTTTTCAGGGACTCGACAATTATTAAAAAACCTTCAACAAATTGGGGCGGCACCACTGAAAAAATATGGACCAGGTGGTTTAAGAACCGTTATTTCCCAATATGACCAAAATTTTTCTTCTCCTCAAGGGGTATACACCCATTGGGAATTATTTTTTTTAAGAGCTCAAAAAAAAACTCTTACCCTAAGTTGACTTCAGGTTTTCCATTGTATTTCCGATAATATGAAAGAATATTCAATTCTTTCAACCTGATGAACATAATTCCCTCAAAAGATAATTTATTCATTCTGGAAAAAAAATTCCCAGTATTAACTGAACAAATGAAAAAATCATTTGGTAGAGGAAGTTATTCTATTCGGCAATCGAAAACAGGTTTTCCAGGGGTTATTCTAAAGTCCTCCGATGGCTCGCAGACAACCATCCACAGTTGTTATGATCCTCAAAAAGAAGCTCAAAAGCTAATTAAATCCCTATTAAAAAAACCAGAAATAAACTACGTAATTTTTGGTTTAGGATTAGGCTATCATGTCCAAGAATTAATAAAAAAGATACCTTTAAAATCAAAAATATTTGTCATTGAAAAAGATCGAGAATTATTCGAAATGGCAATGCAAAATAATGATTTGAAGGATATTCTTAGTCACCCTGGTGTTTATTTTTCGATAGGTGAAAATCCGGAAACCCTAATCCATTTTCCCGAAGAAATAAAATATGATTTTGCAATAAATGGTTTTACGAAATTTAAATTCCCATCCTTATACAAAAAACACAAAGATTACTACCAAAAATATGAAAGCAATTTCGAGAAAATTATTCAAAACACAAAAATTGAAATAAATACTCAAGAAGCCTTTTCTAAATTATTTTTTAATAATGAAATTGCAAATTTGGAAGTTACTATGAGCACCATTGGTATTAAAGAGTTTAAAAATTTTGCCCATGGGATTCCGGGAATAATAATATCAGCGGGGCCTTCATTAGATAAAAATATTTCATTACTTAAGAATGCAAAATCAAAATCATTATTGTTTTCTGTTCCCACAGCATTAAAATTTTTAATCAAAAATGGAATTATTCCGGATTTTGTGGTTGCCATTGATCCTAATGAGATTTCAATCAATTCATTTGACTTTGAGTCCATTCCACACAATGTAACATTAATTTTCAATCCAACTATCCCACCTTTAATTATTGAAAGATTTTCTGGAAAAAAAATAGTGATTGAATCTACCACCAATTTTAATCAATGGGTGGTTAATTTAATCGGTTCAAAAGGGAGTGTAGGAGCAAATCAATCTGTTGCTCATTTTGGAGCCTCTATTGGAAATTATTTTGGTTGCAGTCCACTGGTTTTAGTCGGGCAAGATCTTGCCTTTGAAAAAACTCGTCTCCATTGTTCAGATTCTCATTATCACGAAACTTACAAAATGGACTGCACGCAAACACGGACCATGAGCTTTTTCATTAAACAACGGTTTAAGGAAAATCTTTCATCAATGAAACCAGCAAGAAATATATTCGGAAATTTATCAACAACCACTCAAGCTTTGGATTCTTTTAGAAATATATTTTCTAAAGATATTGCTCAAAATTCATTACTACTAAATGCCACAGAAGGTGGGATTTCAATTCCAAATATTCCCAATGTAAGTTTGAAAGAAATTCTTTTTCAATTTCCCAATAAGAAACTAGAATCAAATAACTTTAAAATAGTTAATAAACCCCTTAATCATAAAGTAATAGAAAAAGTGAGGGTAGCGTTAAGAGGAGAATTAAACTCTTATTTTCATCTCCTTGATTTAATAAATAATATATTTTTAAAAATTGATGAAAATTCAGCCACAAATGATAGAAAACATTTATTCTCAAATGAGATCCAAAATTTTTGGATTTATTTAAAAAACAAACCAGATTTATTTCTTTTTTTGCAAAATATACTGGTGGAGATTTTTCTTAAATGGAATAGAGAATCGTACCAAATAGCTTTATTGGAATATTCCGAACCAATGGAAGAAATCAAAGAAAAAATATTTGAAAGGGATATGGAATTTATTCAAACACTTCAAAAAGAGATCAAGGTTCTAATAAAAACTTTCAAAGAAAAAAATGAAAAATTATCGAATAAAATTCCCGTGAAAGTTTAATTGTTTTTATGGGCGATTAATATTCCAACCGAATTATCCAGCTGGATCCTCTTGAATTTATAGTAACCCGTTTCCTTTAATAAAGCCTCTGTTTCGTTATAAGAATAAGTTTTTCCAGTTGCGGTATAGAGAAGCATGGTTAATGAAAACATAACAGCATCATAGGGTTCTATTCTGTTTTCGTTTATGAAAAATTCTACTATCGCTAACCGCCCCCCTTTAATTAAGGATTTATGAATTCTTCGAAATAACCTCTTATTTTGAGTCGGATTATATATATGTAAAATATTTGAAAATAATACCGTATCATAATTTTGCCCGAATTTGGTTTTAAACAAATCTCCTTCTATGAATTTGAGCCGCTTAAAATATTTTTGTTTTTCATTTAATTCTTTTGCCACTTTAATAGCTGTTGGGCGGTCAAATAAATAAGTTTCTAGTTTCTCATTTTTTTTTAAGAGAGCAGAGCAATAAGACCCGGGGCCTCCTCCAAAATCCAAAAATTTCTTGATTGATCCTTTATTTAATATTTCAGCAATTTTATTTGCAAACGGGAAGCTCCTCTCATGCATGGCATGGGAAAATAGATATCTAAAGTTTGGATCATCCTCTTTTTCATATTCTGAAATATCTCTACCCTTTTGAATTGTATTGATCAGCTTTTTCCATTCGTCATTACCATTGGCCTTTAAAAAAATTGTTCCTTTTTTAAATGAAGGGCTTGTGGAACAAAAATGCTTATACATCTCAGGTGTATTGGAATATTTATTGTTTTTTTTATACAAAGCTTTTAGAGCCACTAAGGCATTTAACAAACATGCCATCCCTTCTTCATTTGTTTTTGTTTTTTGTGCAATTTTCTTACCCGTGAGCTCCTCTTTACCTAAAATTGAATAGATATTGAACCGAAGTGCGGCAAGCAAAACCCAAGCCTCCTCAAAACGCTCTATAGTTTGAATATATTTTTTAAAGGTAAGCATGAAATTTATTCATTAAGCAACGGAGTAATTATTTCCGTTAAGCCTAAGCCAGAACCAAATAATTTATGACGCAAAATTCCCTTTTTATCAATAATAATAGAAGACGGTGTTCCTCGAAGCGCATACTTATCAAATGTCTTTGCATCATATTGTTTATTAGCTAAATAATTGCTGATTTGCTGTTTTATTAATACTTGAGCGTTATTAGGAAGCTCTTCATAATTTGGAAAATCCCGTTTTATAAATGTTAAAACCTCCGCTTCATTTGAGCCTCCAGAACGTTTCACAACTTTGTCCCATGCAACCGGGAAGGGAATTTGATAATCCAGAGAAGATCCTCTTAGCATACCCCTATCCAACAAATAGTTAAAAGTTTCTCCAACTACCTCGCCAGTTGTTAAAAGTCTTTTTAGGTTTTCTAGGTTATTCAATTGAAAATCTTCGAAGGCAGTAGCTAATCCCCATATAACCATTGGTTCATTTTTAAATTGCTCATGAACTTGTATAACTTCAGGTAAGCCCCCAATAAAACAACCTGGACAGTTGACTTGAAAAACTTCAATCAAAATAACTTTGCCAGTTTCATTACTTATGTTTGAGGGTGGGCCTTGAACCCATTCAGAAATATCTAAACTAGGTGCGGGTTGATCAACTGCTGACATTGGAAACTGAATTTTGGGCAATACGGATCAATTGTTGAATTATTTGTTTAATTTGAGGAGTTGGATTATGCATTAATGCTGTTTCCAAAATGTAAATAGCTTTGCTATTTTTTCCCTGGATATTATAAATCAAACCCAACATGGCGTGAGAAATTAACCATTTATCTTGTTGATAAAATTTGTTGATAATAATTTCTAATTTATTTTCTGCTAAATCATATTTCTCCAACTTAAAATAATTAGAGGCTAAGCCAAATAGTATATTATCTTCAAGGTCAACTGGATAATGAGTTTTCAAAATCTTACGATATTTTTGTATGCTTTTCCAATATTGTTTTTTCCTGAAAAACCGTACAGCTGCAAATAATTCTTTATTTTTGAAAATTGTTGGCTCATTAGTTTTCTTTGCTAGCTCAACTTTATCTTTTAATTTATCTATTGAATGTCTGAGAGCTACAATTTCTTTTTTTATTTTGCCATTATCTTTATCAATTTTAACTATTTTCTGATTTATACCATTTCGAATTTTGTTAAAATCTGGTCCAAGTTGACTGATTATATTTTCAGCAAATATTTCAACACTTAAAATATCAGCATATTGTTTTAGCAAATTTTTAAATTCATAATTATAATCATCGAATCTTTTCTGATTGGCTCTGCGTTCTTCTAATTCAGTTTTAGATGAAGGATCCCAACTAAACAGATCTTTTTGATGTTTAAGGAGTGAGCCCTGGGCAATGGGGCGGAATGCATCTGGCGGGGGTTTAGCACAACCCCAAGAAAAAATTATTCCTATAAATATAAAAAAAATAAAGGCCGTTCGCATAAAAAGTCTATAATGTTTGTATATAAATATCCTAAGTTAGAACTCTATTTTTTTCAACCAGTATAAAATATGCCTAATTACTATGAAATTTTAGGGGTAAAGAAAACTGCCTCCGACGATGAAATTAAGAAAGCCTATAAAAAACTGGCATTAAAATATCATCCAGATCACAATAAAAACGATTCTAAAGCTGAAGAGAAATTTAAAGATATAAATGAAGCTTATGCGGTTTTAAAAGATAAAGAAAAACGTAAACAATACGATATGTTTGGGGCTGAAGGTTTTCGGCAACGATATACTCAAGATGATATATTTCAGGGGTTTGATATAAATGAAATTTTAAAAGGATTTGGTTTTGGCGGATCTGGAGGATCGGGATTCCCTCGAGGATTTGAGAATATGAGTTATTCCTCATTTTCAAGTCCATTTGAAAATATATTTGGATCAGCACAAAGAGGACCTAAAAAGGGACAGGATATAATTTCTCCAATGACAATCACTTTTGAAGAGGCTGCCAGGGGAAGTGAAAAAAAATTCAAAATGGAGCGAGGGGGATCTATTGAAGATATAAGTGTAAAAATTCCTTCAGGTATTTTGAATGGAACAAAAATGAGATTAGCTGGAAAAGGGCATCCAGGAAGTCAGGGGGGTCCTGCAGGTGACCTCTATTTTAAAATTCAAGTCCAAAATCATCCTATATTTAAAAGAGAAAATAACAATATAATAATTAACCAAACCATTAAATTAACTGATGCACTTTTAGGAACTACAATACAAGTGCCAACCCTGGATGGGGATAAACAAGTCAAAGTTCCGAAGGGGACCCAACCAAATTCAAAGTTGCGCTTAAGAGGTTTGGGAGTTAAAAATTCTAAAGGAACAATAGGAGACCAAATAATTGTCATTCAGGTTTCCTATCCATCAATGATTTCGGACCAACAGGTGGAACTAATTCAAAAACTCAAAGACACTGGGTTTTAATTAAATTTGGAAAGTGATTAACAATTATGGCTGAAGTAAATTTTGAACCAGACAACGTTTCTCACGAATGTGAGGATGGTATGAGTCTGATAGATATATGTGAAGAAGTTGACGTTTCTCTTTCTTTTGGATGTACCGAAGGTACCTGTGGGGTTTGTGAGCTTACGGTACTGGAGGGACGTGAAAATATTTCCCGAATTACTGAAGAAGAAAAGGATTATTTGTATGACGAGGATTTAGAAAAAGGAATGCGTTTAGGATGTCAATTGAAAATACGAAAAGGAAAAGTCGTTTTAACTTGGAAAGGATTACGAGCTAAATAGAATAAAATTTAATCCACCGGAATTTGGTTTTTTAAGGCCTCGCGGTGTTGATCTACCTTGCTTCTTACCATTTCAATATGTAACCTTAAATTGTATAAAGATTCTGCATAGGATAACGGCACTTTAACACGAATGACTTCCTTTTCAATTCGATCCAATTCCTCTAAAAATTTCTTTAATTCAGATAATTGTTTGAGTTCATCAATCCCTTCATCAATTACTTGTAACTCTTCATACCAACGATAGATACGGGAGCGAACCCGCCAAGCATATGTTGGTGGCACTATTTTAAATAAAGGAATAAGTAAAGTAACTACTGGGATCAACATTACAATCATTCGATCGATTAATGTTGCCGCCCAAAATGGAAGAAATTTCTGTAGAAAGGGAGGCCCTTTTTTTACATATCGCTCTGCATCTTCCTGTTGGGGAAAATCTACATATTCTAAGGAAGGGAATTGACCGTGTTTTTCAAATAGTCCACCCTTCTCATGAAGGCGAGTTGCGGCTTGTAGTATTAAACTAATTAAAGCGGGATGGATATCACTTCTCGCTACTAATAAAGCAGCAGGAGCAATTAATTGTATATCAGCGGGTGGAATATTTTTTTCAAAATTGATCACCCCTTCGGGCAAAGTCAAATGAGCCAAAAAATCATGTTTTCGAGCATACGCTTCTGCACGACTAAAGCTCATTAATTTTATTTTTGGATGAAATAGCAGATCTTTAATTTTTTGGGACTTTGGAGAGGAAATCATAAAGGCGGCTTCCACCTGTCCCTTATGTAAAGCTTCAATGGCTTTTTCACCTCCAATAGAAACAAGGGAGGAATCAGAAATTCCATTTTCTGATAGTAGTTTTAGAGCCACTTCTTGGGTTCCACTACCTTCCTCTCCAACAGCTATTTTAAAATCCTTTAAATCTGTCAAACGGTTCAAATCTTCTTTACTTTTATAAAATATCCAAAGTGGTTCAAAGTATAGACTAGCCAGCCCCACGATGCTTGAATTTAATGATTTGGTTGCAAAGCCACTTTGCACAAATCCAAAATCGACCCCTTGATTAGGCTCATTTAATAGTTTTAAATTCTCAACGGATCCTGCTGTAGTAATTACTTCTAAATTAATCCCTTCCGTTTTTACAAACTCCCTATATTTTTCTGCCGATGAAAAATAAATACCACTTGTGGAACCTGTTGCAATTCTTATGTTTTTGGGTGGGGCAGGTTCTACAAATTGAAATGCAATAAAAAAACCAATTAAAAGTATTATAAACACTAAACCAAATACCATTAATTGGTCTTTGGAACGTGGGTCTTCTTTTAAATTCCTTTCAGTCATTTACTAATTCCAATATATTTTAGTTTATTGACTAAATATTTATTGCTTAACAGGTTCAAGATTAATTTAGTCCCACTTCCAATCGGGTTCATCCGGAATATTTGGTTTCCAAAGGATCTCCCTTTCTCCCTGAGTTTCACTAAGCCAGCGGCTGAATACAAAGAACGCATCAGATAATCGATTAATAAATGAAATTATTTCAGGAGATATTTCTTCCTGTTGGTTGAGGGAAATTATATTCCGTTCGGCGCGCCGGCAAACAGTTCGGCACTGATGCAAAAAGGAATTGAGAGCACCTCCTCCAGGTAATATAAAACTGTTCAAAGGATTTAAATTTTCGTTCATTGCATCAATGACTTGCTCTAACCATTGAATTTGCTTTTTATCAATTTTAGGAGGATTGGGCATTTTTGATTTATAGCTTGGGTCTGTGGCTAATTGACTTCCAAGATCGAATAATCTTTGCTGAATTTCCTCAAGTATTACATCAAATTTTTCTTTTCTTAGTGATTCAGTTCTTTGACTATTAAAGTAACGCACAATTCCTACAATGCTGTTTAACTCATCAATAGTTCCATAGGCCTCTACTCGCGGATGATTTTTTGGAATAGGATTTCCTCCTACCAACCGGGTTGTTCCTTTGTCACCTGTTTTTGTATAAATTTTATTAATTTTGACCATGATTATCCCGATTTGATTTTTTGGTGACTGGTGTATAGGTTTTCACTTGACTTAATTCCTAGCACTAGCTAATATCATTTTTATTACTGACCTCTTTAAGACAGTCCTGTGAGACTGGCAAGGGATCAACAAATGCAAAAATTAATTTTAAGATATCACATATTGATTTCCTCCGCGGATAATTCCGAGGAGGTTTTTTTTTGCCTAAAATATTAGAGGACTCAATTTGAATTCTTTATCACTTAACGCCGAGGATATAAATAGAGGGTTAACCCGAATTGCTCATGAAATACTTGAGCATAATAAAGGAACTCAAGATTTGGCTTTGGTAGGAATTCGAACTCGCGGAGTTCCGCTAGCGCAACGTCTTCAAAAAAAAATATATGATATTGAGGGAATCCAGCCTGAATTAGGGGCTTTGGATATCACCCTTTATCGAGATGACCTTGCTGTAAGTAAGCAAAAACCAATTGTTCGGGCAACAGAAATACCATTTCCCATAGAAGGAAAGAAAATAATCCTTTGTGACGATGTGTTGTTTACAGGCCGGACTATTCGAGCTGCCATCGATGCTCTAATGGATTTTGGCCGACCCGCCAATGTTCAACTGGCGGTGTTAATTGATCGTGGTCATAGAGAACTTCCAATTCGTCCAGATTACGTTGGAAAAAATCTTCCAACTTCACGAGAGATGACCGTAAAAGTGAAATTAAAAGAAAATGATCAAGAAGATCAGGTAATAATAGAAAAAACTTAAAAATGCCTTTCGCCAATAAAGATATTTTAGGAACTCAGTATCTCACTAAAGAAGAAATTCTTTCTATTTTAGATACTGCTGAATCCTTCAAGGAAATTTCCACTCGGTCAATTAAGAAAGTACCTACCTTACGGGGAAGGACCATAATTAATATGTTTTTTGAACCCAGCACCAGAACTCGAACTTCATTTGAAATTGCCGGAAAACGTTTAAGTGCAGATGTAATTAATATTTCAGGTTCCACAAGTAGTATAACTAAAGGAGAAAGCTTATTAGACACAGCCTATAATTTGGAAGCTATGCAGCCAGATATTTTAGTGGTAAGACATTCCTGCTCTGGAGCTCCCGAAATGATAGCTAAACACATAAATTGTCCAGTTATCAATGCAGGCGATGGAACCCACGAACATCCTTCACAAGCACTATTGGATTTATTGACCATTAAAGAAAAAGTTAAAAAACTTGAGGGTCTCAGAGTGGCCATTGTGGGAGATATTTTACATAGTCGGGTAGCTCGTTCGAATATATTTGCAATGACCAAATTAGGAATGAAAGTGAAAGTAGTGGGTCCCCCTACCCTCATCCCATTGGGTATTGAAAAGTTAAATGTAACTGTAGAACACAGTTTGGAAAATGCTCTAAAAGACATAGATGTAGTCATGATGCTTCGTATCCAATTAGAAAGACAAAATCAAGGGTTGCTTTCCAGTTTTAGAGAATATTCGAATTTATTTGGATTAACCGCTGAAAAATTAAAGTCTGCAAAAAAAGAATTGCTAATATTACATCCCGGTCCGGTAAATAGAGGTATAGAAATTTCCTTAGATGTATTAGAAAGTCCTCATTCACTGGTTTTACATCAGGTAACGAATGGATTAGCAGTACGTATGGCATTAATGTATCTCCTATTAGGTGCGAGTAATGAAAATTCTAATTAAAAATGGACGGGTAATTGATCCGGCAAATAACTTAGATGGTCCTTTTGATTTGCTTATAGAAAAAGGAAAAATCCAAAAGTTAGAACCCACTGGTAAAATTCCAGAACAAGATATTTCTAAAATCATTGATGCCACTAAATGCATTGTTGCTCCGGGGTTTCTGGATATGCATGTTCATTTCCGTGAGCCAGGTCATGAATACAAAGAAACCATTTCCACAGGTTGTGATTCCGCTGCCGCAGGTGGATTTACTACTGTAGCAATGATGCCGAATACCAATCCGGTGAATGACAATAGATCCGTTACAGAATTAATGATCTCCCAGGGAAAAAAACATGGAACCATAAATACCTTACCTATTGGAGCTATCACAATGGGTTTAAAGGGCGAAAAACTGACTGACATGGGTGATCTTAAAGATGCGGGTGTGGTAGGTTTTTCGGATGATGGGCGCCCTGTAATGAGCAACGAATTAATGAGGAGAGCTTTTGAATACAGCAAAATGTTCGATTTGCCCCTGATTCAGCATAGTGAAATTTTAGATTTAACCTCCGGGGGTTGCATGAATGAAGGGATAGTTTCCACAGAATTAGGTCTTAAAGGGATGCCCACAGAGGCTGAGGATATTATGGTTTATCGTGATATTGCTCTCCTAAAGAAAACCGGTGGCCGACTTCATGTGGCTCATATAAGCAGTGGTGGGGCGGTGGAACTGGTGCGAATTGCAAAAGCAAAAGGGCTTCCTGTCACCTGTGAAGTGGCACCTCATCACTTTACTATTACCGATGAAGCTGTACGTGGTTATGATACAAACACAAAAATGAGTCCCCCTCTTCGAACACAAGAAGATGTTGAAGCCATTAAAGAAGGACTGAAAGACGATACAATTGATATTATTGCCACAGACCATGCTCCTCATGATTTAGTAGACAAGCAGGTTGAATATAATTCTGCTTGTTTTGGCATTGTAGGTTTAGAAACGGCCCTTCCCCTAAGTTTAAAATTAGTTGAAGAGGGAATTTTTACTCATTCCAAAATGGTAGAAAAGTTTACCTCTCGACCAGCAGAAATTTTTAATTTAGATAAAGGTTCATTAGGTATAGGAAAAGATGCGGATGTGGTAGTTTTTGATCCAGAATCAAATATCACTATTGATACACAAAAGTTCAAATCAAAAAGCAAAAATTCCCCGTTTCATGGCTGGAAATTAAGAGGGAAAATTATTTGTACTATTGCCCGCGGAAAAATCATTTATTCCGGAACCACTCACTAGATTCAAATTAATTGGAAAAATTTATGGAAGCTGTACTGGCTTTAGCAGATGGAAAAATTTTTACAGGAAGTATGTTTGGTGCTACGGGAGATGCTCTTGGGGAAATAGTATTTAACACCAGTATGGCAGGCTATCAGGAGGTGATAACCGATCCTTCCTATTGCGGTCAAATGGTTGTAATGACTTATCCCTTAATTGGTAATTATGGAATTAATCCTGAAGATTTTGAATCCGACCGTCCTTATCTCTCTGGATTTATAATTAAGGAATTAAGCCCTGTATCTAGTAATTGGCGTTCCAGAGAGACACTGGATAATTTTTTAAAAAGAAACAACATTGTAGGTATTCAGGGACTAGATACACGAGCTTTGACTCGACATATAAGAGACAAAGGGGCCCAACAAGCCATAATTTCAAATGATATAAATAATCCCAAGAAATTAATTGAAAAAGCGAGACAATTTCCAAAAATGGAAGGTAGAGATTTAGTAAGTCAAGTAACCTGTAAAAATCCTTATAATTGGGATGAAGGTGAGTGGTCCTTGGAAAATGGATATTTAAAAGATGTTTCCACAAATAAAAAGAAGTATCGAGTCATTGCATATGATTTCGGAATAAAAAGAAATATACTAAGGAAATTAGTCAAAGCGGGTTGCGAAGTTACAGTCGTTCCTGCCAAAATGTCCTCCAAGGAAGTTTTAAAATATACGCCTGATGGTGTTTTTTTATCCAATGGCCCTGGTGATCCTGCCGCAGTTCCCTACGCAATTAAAAATGTAAAAGATTTGATAGGTAAAGTTCCCATATTTGGGATTTGCCTGGGCCACCAAATATTGAATTTGGCTTTGGGGGGAACCACTTTTAAACTACGTTTTGGACATCACGGCGGGAATCAGCCTGTAATGGATTTAAAAGAAAAAAAAGTTGAAATTACTTCACAAAATCATGGGTTTGCTGTAGATGGAAATTCCCCGGCAATTGACGTCCAAATAAAGTGCATAAATTTAAATGATAAAACAGTAGAAGGCATTGAACATAAAAGTTTACCTATATTCTCTGTCCAATATCATCCTGAGGCCTCTCCAGGCCCACAAGACTCAAGTTATCTTTTCCAGAATTTTGTTGAAATGATGGAAAGGAATTTATGATTCAAGAAAAACTAAGAAATCTGATCGGGGACATTAGCAAACAGGAGCAATCGGAAGAATTACTTAAAGCAAAAAAAGAATATCAAGCGATTTCAGGGGAAATATTTGAAGATGACCAATCCTATCAATCCCGTATGGGAGCTTTTTTAGAGTGGTTTGTATTGGATGATCTAATTTCCCATGATTTTAAAACCAGGCTTGATCAGTACATGAAAACAAACAGTTCACTCCTCTCCGATGACTTACAAAACCTATATGAAAACTTTTCCAAATGGACTCATGGAATTTTTGTAGTAAAAAAAATCCGGCCAAAAGAGGTAGATGTTTATGAGGTTTTTGATGAAAAAAAATATGTGGTTCAGTATGAACAAAACCATCTTGGAATAAAAAAGGATGATATTTTTGAAACTCGCTTAATTTATTTTAAAAATTCTTATTTTTTTACAGAAAATTTTTGTTTCCATCCTAAGGAAACTTTTAGTTATATAAAAAATAAAGTTAAAAGTTTAAATGAACAAAAAAAGAATTTTTTGAAAAATATAAAACAATTAAAAAAAGATTTAATTAAATGTGAGAAAAAGAGAAGTTCTTTTTTGAAGAAAGTAAATACTTTACAAACCAAGCAAGACAAATCTTCTTCAGAAAAGAAACGAGTATCTTTAGGGGAAGAAATAAGTAAATTAAAAAACGAAATAAATGAACTAGAAATTCAGGTTAACAAATATAGAAAAAGTATAGAAGAAGGAGAATGTGATCAGATTAGCAAAAACAAAAAAAACAAATTTGAGCTACTTAAAAGATTATCCTATATGAGTTTGCTTTGTGAACGATCACGGCAAATAGACATTAAAGACATATATAAAGACTGATGCCTAAACGAACTGATTTACAAAAAATACTTATTATTGGCGCTGGCCCCATAATAATTGGCCAGGCTTGTGAATTTGATTATTCCGGAACACAGGCCTGTAAGGCTCTACGGGAGGAAGGTTATGAAGTGGTTTTGTTAAACAGCAATCCCGCTACCATAATGACCGATATGGACTTTGCCAACAGCACATATATAGAGCCAGTAACCCCTGAAGTGGTCCAAAAAATAATCGAAAAAGATAAACCTGACGCAATTTTACCTACCATGGGTGGTCAAACTGGTCTGAATACAGCCCTCGCAGTAGCAGAGCAGGGAATTCTACAACAACACGGTGTGGAAATGATTGGTGCAGATGCTGAAACCATTCATAAGGCAGAAGACAGGGATTTGTTTAAGAAGGCAATGGAATCCATTGGCTTAAAAGTCGCTCCCAGTGGATTTGCCTCCACACTGGATCAGGCTTTAGAAATTGTAAATGAGATGGGTTTTCCTTCTATTATAAGACCTTCATTTACCCTGGGAGGAACTGGAGGTGGAATTGCATACAACAAAGAGGAATTTGAATCAGTGGTTAATTGGGGATTAAGTGCCAGCCCAACTAATACAGTACTAATTGAAAAATCTTTAATTGGGTGGAAAGAGTATGAATTAGAAGTCATGCGTGACAAAAATGACAATGTAGTTATCGTCTGTTCTATTGAGAATTTTGATCCCATGGGAATTCATACAGGAGACAGTATTACGGTTGCTCCTGCTCAAACATTAACTGATAAAGAATTTCAAATTATGCGAACTGCGGCAATTGATATCATTCGAGAGATTGGTGTAGAAACAGGTGGTTCCAATATTCAGTTTGCTGTAAATCCCCTTAATGGAGAAATGATTGTTATTGAAATGAATCCCCGAGTTTCCAGGAGTTCTGCTTTAGCATCAAAAGCGACCGGGTTTCCAATTGCAAAAATTGCTGCTAAATTAGCGGTGGGTTATACCTTAGATGAAATACCTAATGACATTACCCGCGAGACTCCTGCATCATTTGAACCTACTCTAGATTATTGTGTTGTAAAAATTCCCAGATTTACATTTGAAAAATTTTTCAAAACCCCTCCACTTTTAGGAACCCAAATGAAATCTGTAGGTGAGGTTATGTCTATCGGCAGAACCTTTAAGGAAGCTTTAGAAAAATCCCTCCGTTCCTTGGAAATTGGAATCTCGGGTTTAAATGAAAACTTTGTAGAGGGGCAAGATATCCAGCATCTCCACGAAACCGATCAAAGCAAGCTCAAAGAAATACTAAAACTACCGCACTGGGATAGATTATGGCATGTGGCTGCAGCAATTAGAAGAAACGTCACTCTTGAAGAAATTAATCAAATTACCGGAATTGATCCGTGGTTTCTTTCCAATCTAAAAGAAATAATAGATCTGGAAAAAGAAATTAAATCTTATAAAACGATTGAAAATTTACCCGAAAATCAATTAAGAAAAGCAAAGCAATATGGATACTCTGATTTGTTTTTAAGTAAGCTGTTGGATTGTTCCCAAAATGAAATTTATCAAAAACGGGATCAACTTGATCTTTACCCTGTGTACAAGCGTGTAGACACTTGTGGTGGAGAGTTTGAAGCACATACCCCTTACTTATATTCGACTTATGAAAATGAATGCGAATCAAACCCTTCTAATAAGAAAAAAATAATGATTCTTGGTGGAGGACCCAACCGTATAGGTCAAGGGATCGAATTTGATTACTGTTGCGTGCATGCTTCATTCGCCCTAAAAGAAGATGGATTTGAAACTATCATGGTAAATTGTAATCCTGAAACTGTAAGCACCGATTATGACACATCCGACCGATTGTATTTCGAGCCACTTACATTGGAAGATGTTTTACATATCGCTCGCGTGGAAAAACCAGATGGAGTCATTGTTCAATTCGGAGGCCAAACTCCCCTTCGTCTAGCGTTAGCCCTTTCCAAAGCTGGTATTCCAATTATTGGTACTCATCCAGATAATATTGATCGAGCAGAAGATAGGAAAAGATTTAAAGAAGTATTGGAAAAATTAGAATTAAAACAACCTGATAATGGAATCGCAGTTTCTTTTGAAGAGGCAGAAAATATAGCTTCAAAAATAGGTTATCCAGTTGTGGTCCGTCCCTCCTATGTATTGGGTGGTAGAGCCATGGAGATTGTTTATGATGAAAAAAGCCTAGATCATTATATGCATCATGCTGTTAAAGCTTCTCCTGAACATCCAATTTTAATTGACAGCTTTTTAGAAAATGCCATTGAGGTTGACTTGGATGCAGTTTCAGATGGACAACAGGTCGTAATTGGCGGTGTCATGGAACATATAGAAGAAGCAGGTATTCATTCAGGAGACAGCGCTTGTTCATTGCCTCCCTATTCTATACCTTCCAGTACAATTAAAGAAATAAAACGCCAAGCCATTGCCCTGGCTAAAGAATTAAATGTAATAGGATTAATGAATATTCAATTTGCTGTTAAAGATGACCAAATTTTTGTTCTTGAAGTTAATCCTCGAGCTTCAAGAACCATTCCTTTTGTAAGTAAAGCGATTGGAGTACCTTTAGCTAAAATCGCCGCACGAGTTATGGCCGGTAAATCTTTAGCCGACCTAGGTTTTACAGAGGAAGTTATTCCTTCACATGTTGCTGTAAAAGAGTCTGTTTTTCCATTTATAAAGTTTTCAAATGTGGATGTCTTATTGGGGCCGGAAATGAAATCTACCGGAGAAGTAATGGGAATCGATGACACATTTGGAAAAGCATTTGCGAAATCCCAAATTGCCACAGGTATTGATTTACCCTTGGAGGGTACGGTTTTTGTTAGCGTAAAGGATACTGATAAATCAGCCGTCCTGGAAATTGCCAAACAATTAGACAAACTGGGTTATTCAATTTTAGCAACCGAAGGAACTGCAAAGTTTTTAATGAATAATGGATTGCTAACCGTAGTTGCAATTAACAAAGTTAAAGATGGATCTCCACATATTGTTGAAGCAATAGAAGGAGGTAAAGTTGAATTTGTGATTAATACTACATTTGGAAAGCAGGCTATAAAGGATTCTTTTTCATTACGTCGATCTTCTCTCACCAGAAACTTACCGTACTGCACAACCATTTCAGGAGCTCATGCTTTAGTTGGAGCTCTAAAGGCTTTAAAGTCAGCTGAACTAGGTATTACTTCATTACAAGAATTTCAAAAACTCAACAAGAATTAAACTAATATTGAATATCCCAACCTAATAGGTCAAAAAAATTGAATTTGCTGAAAGATTGCTTTTTATCACCCCTGGTCTTTTTGGAAAAAGGTTTAGTTGGTTTTTTAACCCTTGGAATAAAGTCATTTTGGGTTGGTTTTTTATTTTCATCTTGTGGTTGAATATATGGTTTAAATACTTTGGCCTGAATTAAGTTTCCCTTAGAAAAATCCGATCCCGCTAAAATTACTGCTTCTGAAAATCCTTCATGCACTGTTTTAACTCGGACAACACCTAACTGTTGAAACCGATCACCTAAATCGGATTTATAAATGGAATCTTTGTATTTTTTTTCCATACCAAAAACAATGAAATCATCCCGGATTTCCACTCCATTTATCCAACCTATATTTAAAACGACTTCTTCATTTTTCTTTTGAACACCAACTATTTGACCCTGGAATGGAATATTTCTAATAACTTCTTCAAGTTTAGGAATTATTTTTTTAGAAAGTTTGGTTAATAATTGCCCCATGCCTGTTTTTAAAAAATCTGGATGTTCCAACAACAAAGTATTTTTTGAAGATCCGATTGTAATGTTTCCCGCTTCAGTTTTATCCTGAAAAATATTTTTCCAAAGGACCCGTCGAGTAATTCCGTGTAACAATTCAATTTCTATTATTGCGTGTGCAAATTGGCCTAAGTTTTCTCCCAACGGAGTATTTTCGAGTCGGAGCGGTATGGCAGGCTGATATTTTAAAATTTTACCTGTAATGATAAACTGTGCCGGAGTTTTAATTTTGTTCAAATCAGGGCGTTCTTGTGAAAGATCCAATTGAATCAAATTAAAACTAAAAGAGTAATTATTTCTTAATTCAGCTTCAATTAACTGAGCCAATATCGTTCCTGGCTCGTAAGTCCCCACCCAGTCAGAGATATTTTTTAAAGGATAGGTGATGATCTTTTTCCTGTAATTCGCTTGGCAATCCAAACTCACTAAAATTTGGATTAGTAAAGTAAAAATTAAAATTTTCTTCATATTCTACCTCAAATATTTAACAGGAAAATTGTTGTCCTTGTGGAGTCAGAAAAAGTGGATTTTTTCTGATTCCATAATGGGAGTTTGCTTGAACTTTTATTAAGGCCCAAGTAAAATGGACCCCATGAAAAACACATACTTTCTTATCGTTTATATTTTTCTTTTCTTTATGGGATTTCCCTTAATTTCAAGTGCTGATTCTCCTCCCGAGGGAATGGTGTTAGTTCCCGAAGGCTGCTTTATGATGGGATCTAACAACATTTTCGATTATGAGGAGGGTCGAAAAAATTATAGAGAACGGCCCGTTCATAAAGTTTGTCTGGATGCATTTTATTTGGATAAATATGAGGCCAATCAGGAAAAATTCCAAAAAGTAATGCAATTTAATCCATCCTTGCATATAAGTCCTAACTTGGCTGTGGATCATGTTAAATGGGAAGACGCAAGGAACTTTTGTAAAAAACAAGGAAAGCGCCTACCTTTTGAAGCTGAATGGGAATATGCCGCCCGCGCGGGAAGTACTAAGGAAAATTCTTGGGGGGATGGAGTGAATGGAGATTATGTTTGGTATGAAAGGAACTCAGCTAGAAAACCACATCCACCGGGAACAAGAAAACCAAACGCATGGGGAATACACGATATGATGGGAAGTGTTTGGGAATGGGTTGAGGACTGGTTTTCTGAAAGTTACTATAAAGAAAGCCCCACCCAAAATCCTAAAGGACCTCAAAAGCGATTAAGTTTTAGAGTAATCCGAGGAGGTTCCTGGATAGACGATAAAAATTTTATTCGCGCTGCTATTCGTTACCAAGGAATGCAAGATGGCACAGAAACATTTTTGGTTGGTGTTCGTTGTGCTAAAAACGCAAATTAATTCTTAGAATTGAAACTACTTTATTATCCTTCCCAATCAATGGATTAACATTGACCCCCAAAATAATAAACCGCCTGTTTGAAAAACTGAGTAAAAGCATGCCAAATGCCAAATCTGAGCTCAGTTATAGAAACAGTTTTGAATTGTTAATATCTGTAATCTTAAGCGCTCAAGCAACAGATAAATCGGTAAACAAGGTAACTAAAACTTTATTTAATAAATATTCTACTCCTGAAGATTTTATTAAATGTGGTGAAATTGAGTTAAAAAATGAGATTAAAACTATCGGTTTAGCTCCTACCAAAGCAAAAAATATTATTAACACTTGTAAGATTTTATCTGAGAAATATGAGGGGCAAATACCAGACACTAGAGAAAAATTAGAAGAATTACCGGGCGTAGGAAGAAAAACAGCCAATGTGGTTTTAAATGAAGCTTTTGGCCATCCAACAATCGCTGTAGATACTCATGTTTTTCGACTTTCCAATCGTACAGGTTTAGCCCCTGGAAAATCCGTTGAGGAAACAGAAAACTTGTTGTTAAAACGAGTACCAAAAAAATGGAAACAAAAAGCACACCACTATTTGATTTTGCACGGGAGGTATGTTTGTAAAGCCAAAAATTTTGATTGTTCTCATTGTGTTATTTCTAAAGAATGCGAATTCTCTGAAAAGAAATTCTTAGGTTAAATGATGAAAAATAGTTTGTCAGAAACTAGAAATTATAAGTTAATTGTAGATCGTATTCTTAAGATCCTTCCACCTGAAGCAGAAATAAAAAACATCTTACACTTAGAAACTCCCAATAAAACGTACCCAATTCACCATATAAATATTGGTCTCAGCGGACCAAAAAAAATATTAATTTCAGCTGGAATTCATGGAGATGAGCCAGGGGGAATTGAAACCATTATACAGTTTATAGAAAGAAAGCTTTATAATCCTTTTTTATCAAACTGGACTTTCAACATCATTCCATGTATCAATCCATTCGGATATGAATTTAATAAAAGAGAAAATTTTGAAAACTTTGATTTAAATCGATGTTTTAAAAAAAGTAATCCTCCCAAAGAAGTCAAATTTGTTCAAAAAATAGTTAGCGATTCGCTGAATTTGGATATCGAACTCCATGAAGATGTAGATTCTCCAGGTTACTATTTATATCAAAAGCCAAATGAACCCCGTCTGCTTCCTCTGGGTAAAGAAATAATAAATAACGTAAAGCAAATTATGCCTATCAATAATGATTCCTCAATTGATGAATCAGATGCTTTAAAGGGAATTATTACACCCAAAGTTGAACCTGAAAATATGGAATGGTGGCCAATGGCTATTTTTAGCCATATGCAAAATTGTGCCGGGGTTTTCACATTGGAATCTTCAACTCATTTTTCAATGGAGAAGCGAGTTGAGGCCCAATTAATGGCAATTGAAACAGCTTTAAAATATTTCGAGAAGTTTGATTAGGCTTTAATATCTGCGATAACGGGAATTACAATTGATTCTCCCACAGTCAATGCATGAAGGTTTTTTTCTGGATTATAATTTCCTAATAACCATAAAGGAATCACATCTTGCTTGTTACAAATTTCCCACAAAGTTTCGCCTTTTTTTAAATTTCTGATTACCACTTTTTCAACCCGGTAATTATTGTAGAAATCTTCTTGAATCGCTTTATGATATTCTTGCCGTTTTTCATCAAAGTCTTCAGCGGAAACACGACGGAAGGGAACCTTAATAGTCTGGTTCATGCGAATAGAACTTCTTCGACGTAGTTTGTTAAGACGTCTTAATTCTCTTACAGAAATTCTAGCCCAATCGGCTATATGACTAAGGGTTTCATCAAAATCAACCTTAATAATTCCTAAGGGATATTTATATTTCTTTTTGTTAAAAACTTTTACAGGAGTAAAGGCCGGTCGATTTTTATTAAAAAATTGTGGGTCATGAACGGTATTAGAATAGGTAATTGTAATTTCATTTTTACCATTTTTTGCCGGTGGTGTCTTGACTACTTTTTTAGTGGCTGTTCTTTTGTTATTTTCTCCAGGAGTTTCAAGTTTAGCTAATTGAATATTATTAGCATTTTTTGAGCTAGAATTTTTTGCGACAAGACTTTGTACTTGCTTAGGTATTTTTACATAATCCCCTGGGACTAAACTATTGGGATTATTCATTTGATTGAAATGGGTTAACACACTAACCGGAACATCAAACTTTCTAGAAATTTTTGTAAGATTGTCATGTCTACGAACTCTATATTGGATTGTTCCATCCTCTGAAATTTTATACTTTTCAATTTTTTGTTTTTTAACTTTCGCTTTGACAACTTTGGCTTTAGATTTACTCCAGCCCGGCATTTCTAAAACCTGACCTCGGTAAATCCTGTTTTTTCGCCCAATATGATTTAGGTATTTAATTTTCCTAACTGTGGTACCTGAGCGGCGCGCAATTCTAGAAAGTGTATCCCCCCGTTGAACCGTATACCAACGAGACCTTACTTGCTTTTTATGTTTAAAGTTTCCAGGGATACTTGCATATAATGAAGAAATATTTGGAAATCTGTCAGCCGGAGCTTGAAAAATAAATCCCTTTGGTATTCTTTTTTTCCCATACACTACTGGTTTTCTTAGGGATGGATTGTAAGTTGAAATTTCTTTTCGAGACATTCCAAGAAATTGCATTAGAGTGGCCACATCCATATAGTCCTTCAGACGAACTTTTGCCAATCTTAATGGAGGATCCAACCGCAATTTAGGAAAATACTTGAGAGGATTAGAGGATACTTGTAATGCTGCTAAAAACTCAGCATAAAAATTTCTTGACGCAAATCCAAATGTTCTGCTCCGATAATGACGAACTATTTTACCTATATTATCTCCATATTTTCTTTTAGCCCGCTTCATTCCATTAATTCCGTGGTTATAAGCGGTAACGGCTAAAGGCCAGCTTTTAACTTGCTTATAATTAGATTTTAATAATTTTGCGGCAGCATAGGCAGATAAAATAGGGTCTAACCGTTCATCAACTGTATAACCCACCTTTAAAAATAAGCGTCCCGTACTTCGTGTAAATTGCCAAATTCCGGCTGCTCCAGCACTGGAATAGGCTCCTAATTGAAAAGAGGACTCTACATGGGGAAGAGCAGTCAATTCTTCAGGAACACCAACTTCTCGAAATACTTTTCGAATACTTTCCATGTATCTTCCTGATAATTTCAAACCCCGTTTAAAACGATCCATTTGCCCCAATTGAATACGAATATTTCGTGAGGCTCTTCGAAAATTAGAACCCACTAACTTAGCAACCCTTTTTTCTTCCTTACTTAGTTTGGATTTGTTTTTTGTCCGGGAAATCTTTTTTAAGATTTTTTTATACTTTTGGATATATGGATAAACCTTACGATTTCTAGCTCTTGAGGAAAGAACTCTTTTGCCAAGATAAACCACCTCATATATAACATTGAGGTTTTGCATATCATGAATTACTGCATGATGGGTTGAATATTGGGTATAAATTTTCTTCCAAAACTCAACTTGTGGACCTAAACCAGGTGGAATTTTAAAATGATATTGCTCATTTTCTTGGAGGTTCCCGGGAAAAGAAGCAAAAACAGGAGAAACGAAAAGCCCAAGCAGTAAGATTAATTTAACCAAGCAGATTTTATAAAGTTTTGCCAAACCTAGTTACTTCCATCATGAAAAGCTTTCCAATATTAATTTTGAGCGTTGGGAAAGCTGGAATTCGAAAAGGATACCAGACAGTTTCAAAGTAGGGTCTGGCAAATTTAAATAATTATATCATTCTATAAATGTTTATAACTAATTGTTTTTTTTAAGAATACCAAACCCCATATATACAGTCAAGGTTTTCCAAGTTTTGGTTTTTTTAAGGGATTAAAGTAAAAAAAAGGAATTATTTTCCTTTGGAAATGGCTGGCTTATAATTTTGATTCATTTTATAAACAAAAGCCAATAATTCGGCCACAACTTGGTAAACCGCTGGGGGAATTTCTTGGTTCAAATTCACTTGTGATAGAACTTGAACCAAATCAGGATCCTCTTTAATAGGAATATTATTTTCTTTTGCGAAGGAAATGATTTTTTCTGCAATAGATCCCTGCCCTTTTGCAGTCACTTTCGGTGCAGTATTTTTTTCAGGGTTATATTTTAGAGAAACTGCAGTTTTAGCTTTTGGTTTTTTCTGCATTAAACTCATGTCCTTATATCTATCAAACGATTAATATCATTAATTTTTATTTCTTGGTGACTCTCTGGAAAATTTAATACAATTTGATTTTGAACGGTGGTTGATACAGAAATATTAAAACCAATACTTTCCATTTGGTCTGTGAATTCCGAAATCTGAGAATTAATAAATTCAACAATATCCAAACCTTCTCCTGTTATTTTAATATCAATTTGTTCATTCTTTATTTTTGAATCAATTCGTAGATTTCCAAGATTTGTTAATTCTAAAAGAAAAATCAGTGAAAATTCTTTTTGGTTTTGTTTTTCTGATTTTCCTTCTTGTTGGTCGGATCGGAAATATATTTTAATTTTTTCATCTTTTCCCATCAAATTATCTACAAATGGTAGAAGGAATGATTGATTTTCTTGTTTACTTACAAATTGGTTTAATTGTTGTTGTTCTATCCCCTGAATAGACTGACGGACCTGAGTTTGAAATTCTTTTATTTTTACTAATGTGGATTCAGGAATGGTTTCTTTAGAAATTAAAACTTGGATCTTTTTTTTAAGATCTAACAACTGACCTTTTAAGTCATTCTTAACGTTTTCTAATATTTTATTTTTAGAATTTTCAAATAAAAGCTCTTTGACTTTGGCTTCGTAATTAATTCCTGATTGGGCAATGGCTTTTTGAATGGCTTCCGCTTTAAAAGAAATTGGATCCTTAGGTTTAAACAAATTAAGAATCTTTTGTATTCTATCGAATAATTGAGACTCAATGATGTCCTTATTTGAGCTTGTGACGTTCAAAATTTGATTTTTAATAATGCTTATTTCTTTATTTAATTTATCAAAGTAATTATTATTTTTCACTTCATCAGACTGGATTCCATAAGTATCCAGGGAATTTTTTTCGGATACTACAAACTTAAAATGGGTACCAACATTTTGAATTTTTAAAGAAATATTTTTGCCAATATTAAATTGAATATTTTGGGGATTTTCCGCAACCACGGTTTTTCCTTTTAGGGTTACAGGCAATAATTTGTTATTAAATGTTTCTAAAACTTGCCCTTCCAAATTCCCTTTTAAAGGAAAATCAAATTGCCTCATCTGTTTGTCGGTTAATTTTGTGATTTGTACTAAACGAGTTTTATTTTTTGAAGTTATACTCGAATAATAATCTCTATTTGAAATTTCATATTCCCTATTTTCATTGATAAGTTTATTTTTAGTTACATTTGGATTATTTACTGAATTAACCGAATTATTTTTTAAATTGCTTACTTGAAGAGGACCAGCCTCCGAATTTCTGTTTGTAAATTTGCTATCAGTTTTTAATATACCGCTATTAAGACTTTGTATGGGTTTTAAATTTGTCTTGATAGACTGATTAATTTGAAGATTAGAAGTTTTCGATTTTAAGTTATTTTTTTGAGGAATTAAATCAATATTGGAAAGAGTTTGAAGCCTTAACTTTTCCAATTTCAAACTCAACTTTTGGCTAAGCAAATTCCTTAATTGATTGGCGGGAAACTCTGGAAAAAACATATCCTGAAATAATTTTAAATTGATTTTAAGCCACAATATTCAGGTTTTCTCCTTGCGGACTTTCGGGAAAACCAGATGGCACATTTTGTTCACTAAGATTTTCTTCGGAATTTTTCGAGGGTTTCTTAAGGGGGGGTATCTCTATAGAATTATGACCCTTTGGATCTGTGGCTTGTGTTTCTTCTGAATTTTCAAGTTTTTTTACTTGTTTGGCTTTTTCTTTTTTGAGTTTATTAAAAATTTCGGTTTGAATAGGCTCACTTGGAAGATGTTGAACTTGCTGAGTTTGCATCTTTTCGACAGCAGAACTCATTTGAAAGATTTGTTGGGTATTTCCAGGTTCAATTACGGGCATAATAGCAATTCTTAGCAAAATTCACTTATAATTTAATATAAAGTTATCGCCCGATTTGTCAAGAAACTAATTGAAAATATATTTAGGATTCACTAATAATGAATTCGGAGAAATACACGTCTGAGATAGTACCGGCTCCACTTAATAATAGAGAATTTGAAGCGGTAATAATTTCTCGCTTCACAATTTCTTTTAATTTTGAAGGTTGGTTTTTCAAATTATTTCGTCGTTTTCGCTTTAATATGGAATAAATATTTTGCCTAATTAAAGGAAGGATTTTCTCAATATCTTTATCCAACTTCTTATTGCTCAACAATAAATTAACAGTGACATGCATAAAGCGACCGGTTTCTTGTTCTTTTTCTTTAATAGGCAAAAAAAATGGCTTTAAATGATAAACATTAGGAACCTCAATCAATCCTTTCTCAGTTTCAGATTTAATCTCCTCGGGTTCATTATCTGAGTTAACCTCCGCCGTCACCTCTTCCAAAGTAACTTCCTCTTCAATGAAGAACATATAATATCCGCCAATTCCAAGCCCAACGACCATTATAAAAACTCCAATAAAAATTATTGCTAATTTTTTATTAGACTTGAGTTTTTGAAATATGTTTTTATTGGGCGAAACATCTTCAGCTTCTTTTTCAGGTTCTTCTGTTTCAAGAAGCTTTTCAAGTTCTTCAGCTTCATCGGTATCAATTGTTTGAGTTGCTTCTTCTTCAGCCATGCGATAACTACTTCAATAAGTTTCTTAAATTTTCGTAAAGATTTCTCACTTTTATTTTTAATTCCAATTTATCAGTATCGTTGTGAATCACATAGTCAGCAAATTTAATTTTCTCTCGAGAGCTCATTTGATTTTGGATTCTTCGTTCTATATCTATTTTTGTAAATCGATTGGAATCTAAAATTCGTTTTAATTGCAATATTTCATTGCAAACTACCACTACTACTTTATCTACTTTACGGTAATTTCCAGATTCAATTAACAAGGGAGAATCTAAAATAACAATAGACCGAGGATATCTTTGTTGAATTTCTAAAAATCTTTGTTTTTCGGCGTCAAATACCTTGGGGTGCAGAATATTTTCCAAAATCTCTTTCTTGACTGGGTCATTAAATACAATTTCAGCTAATTTGCTTCTAATGATTTGATTTTCATTATCTAAGATTTCTGTTCCAAATTCTCGAATAATTTCTTTCCATGCCAATTGATTGGGTTCCATTAATTGGCGACAAATTTGATCCGCATCAATGATAAAGGCGCCCAATTCATTTAAAAATTTTGCTACGGTTGTTTTACCCGTTCCCATTCCTCCAGTTAAACCAACTAAGAGAGCCATAAACTTTATAGAGAAATAATTTGGTCTAGAAAAGTTTCATAGATTCGAATCATTTTTTTAGTGATGGGTCCTGGTTTTCCGTTTCCAATAGGTTTCCCATCCAAAAAAGCAACGGGCATTACCTTTTTTGTAGTTCCTGAAATAAATGCCTCTTCTGCTTTATCTAATATTTCAGGAGGCCATTGACCCTCCTCTAATAAAATCCCATTTTCCCTGGAAAGGCGAATTAGGGAATCCCGTGTGATACCCGCCAAAATACCGCATTCTAATGAAGGAGTCATAAGCCGATTTTCAATAACAAAAAAGAAATTACTAGTAGTACACTCAGTTAAATATCCTTGCGGGTTTAACATTAAAGCATCTGCGGCACCCGATTTCTTAGCTTCGATCTTGGCTAAAACATTATTTAAATAGTTTCCCGTCTTTATTCCCGGATTCAGGGCTTCTTTGGGATTTCTTTTTACCGAAACAAGGGAAATATTAATTCCATTCGTATAATTTTCTTTTGGATATATAAAGGCTTCTTTTACATATATAACGACATTAGGTTGCAAACAGGAACTGGGATCTATATCGATTTCTCCTTCTCCGCGGGTAACAATAATACGTATATAAGATTCAGAATTTCCAGCTTCAGAAATAGTTTTATTTATTTCTTCTTTAATTTTTGTTTGATCGAACGGTAGGTTTAAAAAAATAGATGCAGCTGATCTCTGCAAACGATTTAAATGTTCATCAACAAAACATGGTTTTCCTTTATGAGTCGAGATTACCTCATAAACACTATCACCAAAAAGAAATCCGTGGTCTAAAACCGAAATAGAGGCTTGATCTTGAATTTCACCATTTAAATTTATTTTTATAGGCATGAAGAATAATTAATTTATTTTTTCACTATTTATTAATTCGTTTAAATCTTTTTTATCTTTTTCTGATAGTTGTTCTAAATCAGTCTGGTTTTTTTTGGGAATTATTTTCTTGAAGGCTTTAGTTTTTTCTTCAACCTTTTTCTTTATTTCTTCTATTTTATTTAGATCCTTAATTCTATCTTGAATCCCTTGCATTTTATGAGGTATTTCCTTAAGGAAATCATCATGAATTCCTACTTGAGAGCTAACAATATTTACCATTTTCTCAAAAGTTGGGGCAAACTTTGATTTTTGAGTTATATCATTATAAAAGTCTTCAAATAATTGCAGCGGAAACATTAATATGACAATTATTAGTATGCCCTTTACAATACCAAATACACCCCCAAAGATTCGATCCCATCCTGAAATAGAATTTGATGAGGTTAACATTGATCGAAGTAAACGTCCCAATAAGGAAACTACAAACACCACACCAATAAACAAAACTACAAACGCAACCATTTTACCAACAGTGTTATCTGAAATAAATTCACTCATCACAGCTGCTAGATCAGCTGAAAAATAAACAGCAATAAAATATGCCAAGACTAAAGCCAACAGAGAAACCATTTCTCTTACCATCCCTTTTATAAAGGATTGGATCAGGCAAACAGTAATAATTATCAAAACTGCAATATCAAAGGGAGTCAACTTAATTCCTTAAAATTCGAAATTAGCTTAATTTGCAATAAAAATGAGGTTATCTATCTTTTGTATGGGTTTTTCCCCATACAAAAACTTATATAATACATAATTTCTTAATACGTTTTTTACATAATTTCTTGTTTCCGTAAATGGAATACTTTCTAGAAACTCAAGTGGTTTAAGATTATTGCGTATTCTAAGCCAGGTTTTAACTTTATTGGGCCCCGCATTATATGCTGCCAAGGCTGCAATAGAGTTTCCCTTAAACTTTTTTATTAAAGTATCAATATATTTGAGCCCCAAAGAAATATTTATTTGTGGATCAAAAAGACTTCTTTTAGAAAATTGCTTTAATTTAATTGAACGAGCCATTCGCTTTCCAGTACTCGGAATAAGCTGCATAAGGCCTATGGCATTGGCATTTGAAACTATATCTTTGTTAAAGGCACTTTCTTGTCGAATTAAAGAAAGAATTAAAAAGGGATCGATATTATATTTTTTGCTGACCTTTTTAACTTCCTTTATATAAGCGTCAGGAAATATCAATTCAATAATTGATACGGGATAATTTTTAATTTCATTTTTTCTATTTATCTCCAAAGTTAGCTGAATAGATTCTTGATATGCATTAGCTTGGTGCTGAAGGTTGGAAAGATAGAATGCAAATTCAAAATCACTTAATCCTGAACCGATTTTTTCTAGTTCATATCTTGCTCCTGATAGGAAACCGATCGAAATCAATTCTTCAGCTCGTCTTAAAAAAATTTTATCTATTGGGCTTAAGTTTGGATTTCGATAATGCTTTTTAAATGAAAAGTTTTTATTAATGAGATCCGTAGGTCCCTTTGAAAAATTTATCCTAGCTAGCATTGAATAAAAATACAAAGGATGATTATCTATTAAATTTTTTAAATGACGATTTGCTTCCTCATTATTACCCAACTCTTTTTCTGTTTGAGCTAACCAATACCGAGCACCTGCAACAAATTCCAAAGAAATAAGAGAATCATTAATGACTTCATTAGAACTTTCAAACAGGTTTATGATTTTTTGGAAATTTAATTTTGCAGCATTCAAATCACCATTTAGACGTTGCACCCAAGGAACTTTAAAAAAAGAAATTGCCGCATATGGTCCATGGTTGTAATAATCAATTACTTGTGAATAAAATTTTATTGCTTCTGTATATTCTTTTTTATCTTCATAAATTCGACCAAGAAAATACAGGGATTTATGACAATATTGAACCTCTTGAGGAAAACGTTTGAGAATCCGTTTAAAGGATTTGGCCGCATAGCTACTCATTGAACGATTCCAAAAATAAAACGCGAGATCATATAACTGCTTTAATGTGTAAACATTCAGTATCTTATTAATTGAAGAATTCCACCCTCTTGATTTTATGTAAACACGCATTACTTTATTTAATTCTTCAATAATACCTTGTGTTTCCAGTAACCCTGGGTATTTGTTTAATATTTCATAACCTATAATTAATGCTTTGCTAAAATTATTTTTTTCTATAAATTGGTAAAATTTTTGAACTTCTTCACTTTCAAATTTATTTTTTATCTCCCTCAATAAAACTGTTTTTTTTGCAGGAGTCATTCCTTTTTTTTCATAAGAATAAATCAGGTTTTGAATTTTTTTAAATTCGACACCCTTTTTTTCCAAAGTTTTCTCTTTTTTTTCCAAATATGCTTTGGCTTCCTGGATAAAATTTTTTGTGGGATATTTATTTAATAAAAAATGATAGATTTCTATTACACTTTCATAATCTTCAGCAGCTTCAAAATTCTTCAACAAATAATGGGTTATTTCCTGAAGGTATTTGGGATCATTCTCATAGGAGCGAAGCATTGCCATTCTAAAAAGAGTCCAAGCTTTATCATATTTCTCAATTTTTAAATTTAATTCTCCCAATAGGATCTCTTGCTCAATAATTTTTGAAATAATTTCGACATTAAATGGACTTTCGGGAAACTGATTAAAAATTTTAAATAAAATCTCTAATCTCTCCTCCATGAGAGAAATTGCCTGGGAATCCTGATTCTTTTTGGTCTTTAAAACTGCCTGTTTATATAGAACTTCAGCCATATAATAAAGCCGGTAATCTTCTAATATAAATTGACCTTTGATATTATTCTTTAAAACTTTTAAAGCCTCATCATATTTATTTTTCTTTAAAAGAATATATCCTTTTCCAAGCTGAATTAAACGGTACTGTTCATCGGATTCTGTTTGAATTTTTGATTTTTCAAATATTCCGGCGATTTTATTGTAATTGTCATTATTATTTTCTAAGTTTGGAATTTCATTTCTAAATAGAAAATTAATGGGAAATGCCGTATCAGTGTTATAAGTGTCCCAAGGATTTGCTAATACACAATCTATTGAAGTAGTAATTAAAATGACAATAAAAATGGAATGTTTTAAAAATGCCATATCGGTCTAATGTTCGTTAGAAAAAAACTGAGGATGGAAATAACGATTACTTATTTTTTGTGTAGTGTTCAAAAATCAACCGAAATGTGGAGGTAAACAAAAATTGAGAATTTTTCAATGCCTGTGAAATATCACTTAATTTCCAATATTTACCCTCATCAATTTCTAAAGGATTTATTTTTATTTTTTTTTCGGTTTTACATAAATATGTCTTAACATGCTCACCGAATGTTTCTGGTCTTGCCGATATCCCAATAAAAAATTCTAATTCTTCTTCAATTCCTAACTCTTCCTGCAATTCCCTTTTGGCACAGTCTAAATAGCTTTCCCCTGCATTCACATGCCCCGCCGCAGAAGTATCCCAATAACCAGGATTTTCATCTTTATTTTGACTTCTTTTTTGGAGAAAGAGCTTTCCTTCTAAATTAAAAACTAGTATATGAACTGATCGATGAAGCCAACCATTATCATGGACTTTTTTTCTAGTGGCTTGAAACAACACACTGTCATTTTCATCAACTACATCAAAAATTTCTAATTCTTCATTCATATCCTTTTAATATTTAAATTTCTTTAAAAATATTCTCAAGCAGTTTCTCTCATACTTTTTAGATAGTTAAGCTCATTAGGAATATTTTGATCTTCGCAATAATTGTGTTGAGCTAGTATTTCTATATCTTTGACTACCCTCTTATCTCCGGAAAAAATAACAGTCTGGTAACCCTTATCAGCAATAGTCCCACCAGCCTGCAACAAACTCATTACGGAACGTGCGGAAAATTTTTCTCCATCTACAATTAAAAAGGCGTCTGCATCATATTTTCTAACTATTAAAGATATATAAGTGGAAGGTCGAGCGTGAAATCCCAGAGGTTTAGGGATGGGCACTTCACATTGGATAGTTTTTACAAAGCTTTTAACAATTTCTTTACTCAATGTATCCGCTTCACGTATATAGTGTAAACAATAGAAATAACAATAATTTACTATTTTTCCTAATAATTCACTTTTGTTAACTAATTTAGCAATTACTCGTTTTGCCTCAGCCTGACGAATTTCATCTTCATGCCTTTCATAAAAATGGCAGAGCCAATTAGTCACTTCCAGCAAATGTAGAGGCATGGAAATATATCCACGAAAGTTTTTCAAATCTTTGTGTTTTTGTTCAATAAAAGTGTTTTTAATGTAGGTATCAAACTCTGATTGCACGTTGTGAACTGAACTCATTAAGTCTCTTGCCTTTTTTTCACCCAAAATTTTTGGGACTATCGACTTAAGTTTATCTGGATCCTCAGTGGATTCAATTCCAATTTCTTCCATTGTGCGCGCGACTGTACTTAATTTTTCAAACAACTCAATTATTCGCTCATCGTCTTCACTAATATTCTCACGCTCAGCATTATTCGGTAGTTGCTTAAATATTTCTACCTCATCAAACTCCCCGGGATCTATTGCAGAATCCAAAACTTGTAAACCATTATCTTTCGCAAAGATGATGCATTGGTCGAATAATTGTTTAATAGACTTATTTAAAAAATCCAAAGTGATTCCGGAGTCTTCAAAAAATTTACTTTTTAATTCTGGAGTATCATTTAAGCGATAAGAGGGGTAGCGGTCTATCAAATGTTTAACAAAAAAGGCAGCAATTACTAAATTTCGAATAGATGCAACAACCTCGGTAAAGGGAAGCCAGGTAATATTTCTACGTGCACCATATTCATCCAAAAAACTTTCTAAAAGTTCAGCCTGTCTTATCAAATTTGAATAACACTTACGGGTTGCAAGAATTTCTGTGTCTGAATAAAGAGCGAAAGCATTAAAGGTTTTAAAAAAATCGCAACAAACCTCTTGAAGTAAGGGCAAAAATTCTTTTTCAGTAATAATTTCGGTAAGTGAGGGAGTTTCCAATTTCAACTCGCAAGAAAAATTAATTAAGATTTATCTAATCCAGGAAGACGGCATATATTTTTTCCAGCTTTTAATGTGAGAGGGAGGTCCCTCCGGAACGGCGATTGGTTGAAAATGAAAATTGGGTCGAACTGGAGGTTTTCTCAATTTCATTTGAGCTTCAATTAAGTTTCGATTTCCCTTTTTCAAATTACAGGGTTTGCAGGCAACCACTACGTTGGTCCAAGAAGTTTTTCCTCCTCTGGATTTTGGAATAATATGATCTACTGTTAGAGGATTATCCTTATCTTCACAATATTGACAAGTGAAGTTATCTCGACGCAAAATATTTTTTTTACTAAAAGACATTTGCTTTTTTTTATTTCTTTTCACCATTTTTAGCACACGAATAACAACCGGTAACTGAAATGAAGCATTAGGTGATTTCACGCAATAACCATCCACCTCAATTTGTTCAGCACGACCATTTAATACCATTACAATTCCACGTTTTGCGCTGCAAAACTGTAAAGGTTCATAAGACTGGTTTAAAATTAAAATTTTTAAAGAATCCAGCATAACGCCTCATCAACTGCTGTATCCATTTGAAAAAAATGGCAAAAATCTAAACCGAAATTTTACCCTTTGTAATTAAACACGTCAACTTTACAAACCCATATGAATTTTGGGAGACAAGTTGCATTCTTATTTTACAAAAGGTTACCTAACCCTAGCTTATTTTCTCCATCAAATATTCTTTTTATAGATTTAAGTTCATTTAAGGTTTCCGTACCAATCATTTTATGATAATACCTTTTTTTTAATTTTCCTATTCCGTGCTCGGCAGAAACCGTACCCCCCCAATTTAATATTTGATCAACCATGCCATCATAAGTTTTTTGTGCAATATTCATTTGATCTTTATTGGGAAGCAGGTTTATATGAAGGTGATTGTCACCAATATGCCCAAATATTATATAATCGAGGTTACTTTTCTTTAAGATTTCATCATAGAAAGCCATCATTTTTTTAAAATATTTATCCCCCAAGGCCATATCGGTCCCAATTTTTATTCTACCTAAACGACTGTTTTCTTCATTTATCATTAAGGGGACTTGGTGCCTGAATTCATGAAATTTTTCCAAATCTTTAGACGTTTCAGCGAACCACGAATCTTCCAGAGGCACCTTCTCAGCATCTAAAAATTCATACCAAATCTCTAGGCATTGGTTAAATTCATCTTCATGTTGGACATCTTGCTCAAAAAACAATGCGGCTTTTCCAAAAGTCGGGATACCACTAAATTTATCTTTTAATCGATTTAGTGAAAACTGATCAAAATATTCTAATGAACAAGGGCTAATATTTTCATCATTATTATTTTTAACCTTTTCTACCAAATCCCAACAATCTTCTTCGCTTTTAAAAAATAAAATTGCACTAAGAAACTTATTTGGTGAAGGTAAAAGTTTAAGTTTAACTTCGGTAAATATCCCCAGAGTTCCATCAGAACCTAAAAATAAATCAATCCAATCCATTTCTTTTCGAATAAAATATCCAGCAGCATTTTTACAAATAGGACTTTCATAATTTATGAATGGAAACTTAATCTCAGTGCCATCACTTAAATGCAAAGGTTGATTTGTTTTTTCCCCTCTGGATATCCTTGTGGTCCTCCCATCACTAAAGACCACTTCTAATTCCAATACATAGTCTCTAGTGGAACCATATTTATAACTTCTGCTTCCAGAAGCATTCGTGGCTAATGTTCCACCAATAGAAGCCAACCATTCTGTTGGATTGGGAGGATAAAACCAATTTGATCCTTTTAAATGATCAATAAGTTCTTTGAGAGTAACCGCCACCCCCACATTAAGACTTCCATTATTAACCGTTTCAAGTTTTTTAAATTTCTCCAGGGAAATGACAATCCCAGATAAAGGGATTCTAGAGGCTGTAAGCCCGGTTCCTGCTCCAGAAATAGTGATGGGTCTTTTGTTTTGTTTTAAGAAAGATACAAGTTCCTTCTGATTTTCTGGAATTACTACTTCACTGGCATTTCCTTCCGAATAATTAGAAGCGTCGCGTAAATAAGGAGCAATTGATTCAGGGTCTGTTTTTCGTATCATGAAGCCACATCAGGATAAACGTGAGGATTCCATTAAACTATCTGCTTGAGGAGGAAGAAAACCCTCATAGCCATTATGTCTTTCTATTAATTCGAGGACGGTATAAACTTCTCCATTTTTGATTTCTGGTTTCGTAAATACTTGCCTTAAGTCCGAGTCTTTGTTCCCAATAATTTCTCCAGCAACATCAAACCCTCTTTTTTGGATAGATTGAATACATTGTTCAATATCCTCAACTAAAAGGGCAATATGATGAAAACATTGATCTCCATGGTGATTAACCCAATTAGGAATTAGACTTGGTTCTCCTCTTTTTCCTTCAAAAGCCTGATCAATAAATAGAGCGGGATAACCGGGTTTACGATAGACTTTGGCCCACCAGCTTTCAAATTCCAGAGTCCCTATTTTATTATCAAATTTATAACCCAGATCTAAAAATTGTTTTGCACGCTGGTCAACATTATGGGTTCTAATGGTGCAATGATCTATTAAAGGATTTAAACCTATCCCACAGGCTTTTAGGTGATTTGCCATATTTAAAGCAGCAGAATTGGAATCTATAAAACGTTGAATATAATCAGCCAATATTTCGTCTATATTTTCCATAACAACCTCCCGAATAAAACCGGAATGTGTTCAAATTATTTCTATTCTTCATTTTAACATCAGTCCTGAGTTTAGGACAAAATTCACTTAGAAATAATTCAAAACTCTTTTAAAATAGAAAGGGCTAAAGACTCTGCTTGAGTCAATTGTTTTTGGGAAATTAATTTTATTATTTGGGGATTATTCCTAATGGAATCAAAAAACTGTTGCCTGGATTTTTGATTTGGAATGCTCTGTTTCACTTGTTCACGGATATTTCCCAATAATTCTATCAGAATAGCATCTTCGTATTGAATTAATTCATTAAGAATGGGTTGAATTTTCTGCCTGATTATTTTTGCCATTAGGGGACTTTTCCCTCCTGTCGACAATGCAACTTGGATTGTGTTGTGAAAAGTCATAGTGGAAGGATGGTTGAAATCACTTTTGGTTGGATCATCCACAATATAAACAAGGCAATCCAATTTTCTAGCAGATTCAGCCATTTCTCGATTTAATTCTCTATCATCTGTCATTAACATAACAAGATAAGGTTTTATTTCACCGATAAAAATTTTCGGATCAATTTTCTGAATTTTTAAAGTTAATATTTTTTGTTCTGCCAATTGTTGTATTTTTTCGGAAGCGTGATCTGTAAATACATATAATTTACATTCCTGGCTTTGCAACAATTCTATTTTACGTGTTGCCTCTCTGCCACCTCCTAAAATAAAAATAGTTTTTCCTTTAACATTAATATCTACTAGCATGATACAAAATCTCTAAATTATTTTTTTATTGATCGTAACATTTGACAGCCTATATGCCTAATAGTATCCTTTAATAAACTTATTTACTTCCAGGAAAAATATGAAAGACGACGTCAAACCAAACAATTTGAATGATAAAAAAGTCACAATAGGTGACGTTCAACTAACACTTAGCCCACCGGACGAAAGTGAAACGACCTGGATTGGACAACAGGAAATTTTAAAGCAAATATTGGCATGTTGGATGTTGGTTGATCCAAAAGATTTACCACTGGTTCCTAGAATTGTGGGAATGCCAGGTATAGGTAAAACCACCTTAGGGATGGTAGCTGCCCGAAAAAGAAACCAAGCACTATATATTTATCAATGCACCAGTGACACACGTCCAGAAGATCTTTTAATCACTCCTGTACTATCTGAAGCAGGGAAAATTTCCTACCATGCTTCTCCCTTAGTCTCTGCAATGATTACAGGTGGTATTTGCGTTTTGGATGAAGGAAACCGGATGAATGAAAAAAGTTGGGCTTCTTTAGCTCCCCTTTTTGATCACAGGCGATATGCAGAATCCATAATTGCTGGAATTCGAATTCATGCACATCCTGATTTTCGCTCATGTATAACAATGAATAATGATGAGTCCACATTCGAAATACCAGATTATATACTGTCCAGACTACAACCCACACTTCAGATAAATATGCCCACTCATGAAGACGAAATGGCTATTTTAAAATACCATCTTCCTTTTGCAGAGAATGATCTTTTAGATATGACGGTAAACTTTCTTCAAAAATCTCATCTACTTGATTTAGATTTTTCTCCTAGAGACGGAATTCATATCCTCCAATATGCAATTAAGCGTTTAACACAAAGCTCAAACCACCCTCTCTCAAAAGATGAAATTTGGAAGGAAGCAGTTGAAAAAATATTAGGGGAAGATGCTTTAAACCTGGAAAATATGGCTGAAAAAAAGCGACGTGCATTGGGATCGGAAAACTTACCAATGGGTTTAGGAGATTTTTTCTTTGGAGATGATAATCCATTACATCCTGATCGAGATTCCTAATAATTAAATTAATTTTTTAGAATGATAAACTCTGTATTTCACTTAAGTGATCGAATCCAATTTCTTCCGGTAATTCACGGCAGTGGGGTTATGGCGAGAGAAGTACGCCAACGTATGCTTTCCTCAAGTTGCGATTGTTTAGCAGTTTGTCTTCCACCAGAGTTCCAAAATTCTGTTGAACAGGGACTGCAAAAGCTCCCCTATATTACTATTAGTTGCTTAGAGGAACCTGAAAATGTCATCAACTATGTTCCTATAGACCCTACCCAACCTATTATCACTGGTCTTCGAATTGCTCAACAAGAGGGAATACCAAGAAGGTTTATAGATTTAAGTGTAGAAAACTATGAGGTTAGGGATTTTGATTTTCCTGATTCTTATGCCCTAAATGAAATGTCGTTAGAAAAATTTGCAACCGCAATTTTACCCTCAATTAAAAGGCCGGCCCAAGAGAGTCAACATGACCAAAGAGCGAGATGGATGGCATTCCAACTTCATCAATTAGAAATGGACTTTTCAAACATAATTTTTATATGCTCCATTTTGGATTGGCCATGGATTAAAGAGGCTTTTAATGAAAGAAGGGAATATCCAAAACAATCTCAAGCTAATAATCAACCGGATTTATTTGGAGTGGATCCATCAACATTATTTTTTGCATTAAGTGAATTTCCTTACATTACCTATTTGTATGAAAAGCGGCGACAGGAATTACAAACAGATAAAAATGTTACTCTGGATGGTGTTAAAGAAATTTTATTAAAAGGACGAGAAAAGTTTCTGGAAAAATATAAATTGAAATATCACAATTTGACGGCACAAACTTTCCAGATTTTTCTTCAGTATGTTCGTAATTTAACACTGTTGGAAAATCGTCTATCGCCTGATTTATTTACACTTGTAACTGCAGCCAAACAAATTGGCGGTGATTCTTTTGCAATCAGTTTGGTTGAAGCGGCTAGAGAATACCCTTTTCAAAAAGACACAACTAATTTGGAATCCCTTTCCCTTGGAATAAATGAGGGACTTTTTGAAGAAAACCAAAAATATAAAATGAAGAACCGTCTCTCGGAAACCCAATTTATATGGAGGACACTAGATCTAAAACCAGAACCCAAACCCGAAAAAAAAGAAGAGTGGAAATACACCTGGGACCCCTATGGCCAATGCTCCTGGCCTCCAGAAGATGAACGCATAGAAAGCTTAAACACTCATGTTCGTGAACAAGCAAAACTTTTACTGGCAAATGATTTAGCACGGACGGAAAAATTCACTTCATCAGTGAAAGACGGGATTGATATTCGGGATACGCTTCGAAATTGGTATTCAGGAGATATTTATGTAAAAGAAATTCCTCCATCAAAAGGTACTATTGAAGTGGTGGTCTTTCTTTTTGAAATGGAGCCTCATCCGGAGCGATACCCCTGGCGGCAAACTTGGTATGCAGAACATAAAGATGAATCCACCTTATGTTTTTTTGCAACAGAATATATGAGTGAATTAATAGGCCCAGGGATTGGTAAGGCAACTTATGGCGGATGTATGATGATTTACCCTCCACGTCCAATTATAAATATTTGGGAAGATCCAAGGTTATTTCTTTCTCAAACTTTAGAAGAAAAATTGCTTGAGGCCGCCTTTTTTCATTCGAGGGAAAAAAATGTTCTTGTTGTCTCTCCTGGTCCACCAAAAGCTGATTGGAGGCGGCTTTCAAGACAATATAAAAAACATATTGTCCATATACCTTTAAAGCGATTTTCTGCACAAACTATAGAACGAATTCGTCGTTTCCATGTTTTGAATGGAAAACAGGTGCGTACCTATGCACCCAAGTTTATTCAGGATTTATAAAAAATAATTTAATTAAGGATTCCATTGCTCTAAACGATAAGCACAATCCCAAAACATCCACTCCAGTTGTGTCGATTGTATAAACGCTTGTTTCATTTTTAATAAATCCTCCGAACCGGCCTTGGATGCCACCCTATCTGTCCAATCAATGGCTTGGTCTACCACATCAATAAATTCTTTTCCTGAATAAGTATCAATCCACTTTCTATAAGGATTTTCAGAATTTGAGTTTTTATGTATTTCTAAACCCACTTCCCGATATATCCAAAAACAAGGAAGTAATGCTGCCGCCCCAATCTCGTAACTCTGGTGTGCTGTTGTAGATTTAAGAAAATTTGTATAGGCAAAACAACCTGGGCCTTGCCCCACATCCAATGTGATTTCGTATAAATCGAAATAGGATTGATGTAAACCTCGTTCAGCAACGATAGCCCCCTCGGCGAAATGGAGCAATAAAACAATATCATCTGGATTAGGTGCCTTTGAGGCCGAAATAGCCAGTGCCCTGGAGAAATCTACTAAATAAAGTGAATCTTGTTTTAAGTAATATTGAAACTTTTCTTTAGCTAAAATTCCTTTTGCTAATTCCTGGTTAAAAGGATGATTCAAAATTTCTTTGTATATATTTTGAATTGAAGCCCAAGCTTCTTCGGAGAATTTCATACTTTCCTTTTAATTTTTCCAAAATTGATAAAAATGCTTTACTGGGCCATGTCCCTGCCCTAATTTAAAATTCATTCCAGAAATAATGGCTTTGGTTGTGAATTCTTTTGCAAGAAAAACTGCATCTTTTAAATTTTTATTTTGAGCAAGGAATGCAGCAATGGATGAAGAAAAAGTACAACCAGCACCATGGACGTTTAATGTATTCACTCGGTTGTGATTTAACCAAATAATTTCATTTAAACTGTTTTCTGAAGGTATAGAGAGACAATCATCGCTTTTCTGGTTCTCATGTCCTATCCCTTTTATTACAACTGCAGTATTATAATGAATACATAATTCAGATGCCGCTTTTTCAATTTGATCCAATTGTTGAAACTTAAATTTTACCAAATGATTGGCTTCCCTCAAATTTGGAGTAATAATTCTTGCCAAGGGAAATAACTCATTTTTAAGAGAATCAACTGCATCATCTTCCAGTAACTTATCCCCTCCTTTCGCATAAATCACTGGATCTAATACAATATTTTTAAGCTTAAATTCTTTTATTGCAGCGGCGACTGTCTTAATAGTTTTGGAATTATGTAACATACCAATTTTAATTGCATCTAAATTAATATCTTTTGCAATCGATTTGATTTGGTCAAACACAAAATCCGAGGGAACATTATGAACACCTTGTACACCTTGTGTATTTTGGGCCGTGAGAGAAGTAATTGCTGACATTCCATAACAACCCAATGCAGAAAAAGTTTTAAGATCGGCTTGTATACCTGCCCCACCGCTTGGGTCTGAACCCGCAATTGTAAGAACCGTTTTATATTTTTGGACAGGATTCATTGAGGGAATAAAATTTACGGTTGGAATCAATTCAATAAATTAGAATTATTTTGCAAACCCTTTCCTGAAAACGAGTTTCTTTGGAGAACTTCATTGTGGAAATTTGTTTGAATAAGATCCGGAAAAAATTTATCAGTTTCATTTAAATATTTCATCACAGAAATCACCCAATCTTCCGCCTTTAATGATTTAATTATAGCAGTATTTTTTGATTCAAATTTTTTACCTATTACATCTTCTGCTTTATTTAATTCTGGGAGGGACTGTTTTTCTGTAATTGTTAAGGGGCGAATTGGATCAATTTGAATGATTTCAAGCCCCTCATACTCTTTTGGAATTTCGTTTTCAGGAAGGAGTTCTTCTAAAGGGACCCCCCCAATCCCTGTATTCCCGGGATCAGCAAGTGTCGCAACATAAAGGGGTGCTCTTTGAATTGAAGCATGCTCAGCATACCCCTGCCTTAAAATAGTTTCTTTTTTGGAAGAGGGTCCGTAGACCACAAAATCCCATCTTCCATAGGTGAGTGATTCTTGTCTCTGTATTATGGAAGTCCCTTCCAATGCTTTCTGAATTTTCTCAAACGATTTTTGATTTTTTGGTTTTAGTTTTAACCTAGGCATTATATTTTTCAGAATAAAGGTGACCGATAAGAGTTACCTTAATATTATAACAAGAATATTTGAGCATCTCTTTTTTTGTTCTAGCTAATTTTCGTTTATGTTCCCAAAAAAAATATTCTGCTATACTGGCTAAGAAATGTTCTGCCATTTTAATCATAATAATCCAAAAATAAAAAAATTTAATTTCCCCAGAAGCTTTTCATTGTAAAACTTAATTTTTCCCAAACTACCAATCGTTACTCTCATGGAAAATAATAAGAAGGTCAGCCTTGCCGCAGGAACAGTAGGTTCCATGACACTCCTTTCAAGGCTATTTGGTTTTATAAGGGATTTGGTGATTGCAATGATATTCGGGGCCTCCCCACAGGCAGACGCTTTTTTTGTGGCATTTCGAATTCCCAATATTCAAAGAAGAATTCTAGGAGAAGGTGCAGTCACCGCAGCCATGATCCCTCTTTACGGGGAATACCTGAAAACTAAGAGTGCTGAGGAAACTGATCGGTTTACCTCCAACCTGTTTAATATTCAGTTATTAATCCTCCTTATCTCGTCCTTGGCAATATTCTTTTTAGCGCCCTATATCATCATGGCATTTGCTCCAGGCTTTATTGATGAACCTGCTAAATTTGAAATAACGGTGACCCTCACACAATGGATGGCACCTTATTTAGTTTTAGTGGGAATCGCAGCTTACTGTATGGGAATATTAAATTCACATGGGATATTTGCACTTCCAGCCGCTGGTCCCATTTTGCTAAACATTTGCATGATATTGGGTGCCTGGATTATTTCTCCTTTAACCAATCCCTCAATTATTGGATTAGCTATAGGTGTTTTATTGGGCGGAATTGCCCAGCTTTTAGTTCAACTACCAGCCACCTTTCGTTGTGGATTTAAACTTTCAACCTATTTAAATTTTAAGGATCCAGGAGTAATAAGAGCTGGGAAATTATTACTTCCAGGTATTGTAAGCTTTGGAGTATATGAAGTTAATTTATTGGTTGATACTTTATTAGGCTCTTTATTAGCGGGAGGATCTATTTCCTATCTTTATTATGCAAACCGATTGGTTCAATTACCTTTGGGTGTATTTGGGGTGGCTTTAAGTATTGCCTTACTCCCAATGCTGACTCAACAAGTCGCACAGAAAAACTTTAAGGAAGTAAGAGATACTCTCTCTTTTGGAATTCGCCTTATATTATTTATTACTGTACCAGCGACCATTGGGTTAATACTTTTAAGTTTCCCTATAGTCAACACTCTTTGGGAAAGAGGCGAGTTTTTGAGAATGACAACGGAAGGGACCAGCATTGCTCTTGTATATTTTTCTGTAGGTTTGTGCGCCTTTTCTGGATCAAAAATTCTTGTCTCTGCATATTATTCACTTCAAGACACTAAAACCCCTATGAGAGTTGGTATTTATTCCATGCTATTAAATATAGGGCTTGGAATAGTTTTAATGAATCCGCTCAAGCATGGGGGACTGGCTTTGGCATCCTCAATATCCTCAATATTCAATGCTGCTGTGCTGGTGTATTTTTTGAAAAAAAAACTTGGTCGGTTAGGTGGCAGAAAAATTATTAATTCTCTTTTAAAACTTATCATAGCTTCTACCATAATGGGTCTTGCAGTCCATTTTGGAAATAAAAATTTCTTTGATCCAGATGCAATTTTTATTTATCGATTGTTTACTTTGATAATGGAAATAAGTTGTGGAGTGGCAATTTTTATATTTGTATCCCGCTTATTGAAAAATGAGGAGTGGGATTTTTTGGTAAAACTTTTAAAAGACAGAAAATTACAAAAAAAATCAAATCCCCCAGTGAATTAGACTTGTTTTCTTGTTTTCTTTTTCTATAATAAACTCCCTTTCCCAAATCCATCTTTTAAAACTTTTTAATAAGGATAAATATAATGCTAGCCTGTTTAGATTTAGAAGGAGTTTTGATACCAGAAATTTGGATAGCCTTTGCTGAAAAAACAGGTATTGATAAGTTACGGCTTACTACACGAGATATCCCCGATTATGATGAATTAATGAAAGGGAGATTAAAAATTTTAGATGAACATAATTTAAAGCTTGATGACATCCAAAAAGTTATAAAAGAAATTAAACCCATGGATGGAGCCTATGAGTTTCTAAACTGGCTAAAAAGCGAGTTTCAAGTCATTATACTTTCTGATACTTTTTATCAATTTGCCGGACCTTTAATGCAACAACTGGATTACCCCACTTTGTTTTGTAATTCTTTAGTAGTCGATTCAAATGGGAAAATAGTCAATTATCAACTGAGGCAACACGATGGTAAAACAAAAGCGGTAGCTGCTTTGAAAAGTTTAAATTTTAAAGTTGTGGCTTCAGGGGATTCTTATAATGACACAGGAATGCTAAAGGAAGCTGATGCCGGGATATTCTTTTGTCCACCGGAATCTATTACAAAAGAATTTCCTCAATTTCCTGTTACTCATAATTATAAGATGTTAAAAGAAGAATTAGAAAAAGTTAAATCAAAATTGATTCAATCCCAATAATTTTTTTCTACTCTATAGTTCCTGTCAGCAGCCGCGTTCCAACCCATCCAATATTTTGGTTTACTTTGACCTTCGTCCAATGATCCCCTTTTTCTAAAACTGTAATTTTATCTTCCTTAGTGACAACCATTACTATTTTCCCTTTACTACTGGCTTGATCTCTAATAAATGCCTGGTTGACATTAATATAGTGAAAAATTTCATAGTCCTTATCTTTGGGAATCTCTGGTTCGGATTTAACTTCTTCTTGAATATCTTGATCTTCTATTGTCATTTTGTCTTTTTTAAAATCCAATTTAAAAAAAACCAAAATTCCAAAAATAATGGTTAATATTGAAATCCAACGAATAGTTTTCCCAACCGGTAATTGTGCATCAATGGAATGGTCAAAGTTTATTTTTTTGGGACCACAATGTTCACAAAAAAGGGCATTTTTTGGTAATGGATTACGACAAACGGAGCAATAATCTTCAATGTATACTGGTTTTTTTTGGGATTGCATGCTCATTTGTAAATTTTAATTTGGGAAGGAATTAAGATCAAGTTTATAAATTTCCTGATATTTTTTCTTTAGGTAAGATATAAAAATTTCTGGATTTAGACTTTGTCCCGTCACCTTATTTAATAGTTCATCCGTAGAATAAAGGATTCCTTGTGAATGAATTTTTTCATTAAGCCAATTTTTTATCACCTCAAAATTGCCTTCTTCAATTATTTGGTTTGTTTCTGGGATTTCATTCGCTATGGTTTGATAAAATTGGGCAGCAAACAAAGCGCCTAAAGTATACGAAGGAAAATATCCGAAACTTCCTCCACTCCAGTGAACATCCTGCAACACTCCTAAAGTATCACTGGGTGGTCGAATTCCCAAATAATCTTGCATTTTTTGGTTCCATATTTCTGGTAATTCATCAACTTCCATAGTTCCATCAAATAGACCTTTTTCAATTTCATAACGTAATATTATATGGAGTGGATAGGTCACCTCATCCGCATCTACTCGAATTAATGATGGTTCACATATATTTATTGCCTCATAAAATTGTTGAGGACTTACTCCATCAAATGTTCTAGCAAAGGTTAAATTAAAAAGATCTAAATAATTAACAATAAAGGCTTTTTTTCTTCCAATCAATTTTTCCCAAAACAAGGATTGGGATTCATGCATTCCCATAGAAAGCGCTTCAGAAACAGGCAAACCCGCATATTTTTTATTTCTCCCCTGTTCATACAATCCATGACCTGTTTCATGAATTACAGCGTATAAAGATTCAATGAAGTCATCTTCACTATAACGTGTAGTAATCCTCACATCTGTGTAGTCTCCCCCTCCACAAAAAGGATGTACGGAGGTATCCATTCTTCCAAAATTGAAATCGAACCCTATTTCTTTAGCAATTTGTTTACCCAGAGATTCTTGTTTTGTAATAGGGTACTTTTTATTTAAAAATGACCTATCAGGTGAGTAAGAACTTTCTTGTATATTTTGGATTAGGGGAATCAGTTCTTCTTTTAATTTTTGAAATAAAGGGTCAATTATTTTAATGCTAAACCCTCTTTCAAAATCATCGATATTTATATCATATGCAGGTTTTTCAGGATCTATGTATCCGGCCCATTGTTTTTTGAGTTCTACTAACTCTTTTAAACAAGGAGCAAACTCCCCAAATTTATTATTCTCACGGGCATTAGCCCATATTTTATGTCCCCTGGAACTCAATTCTGCTATTTTTTGAACTAAATCTTTGGGTACTTTTATTGCTCTATCATAATTCCTACGGGCTTCCTTAATATTACATATTTCATATGCATTTAATTGGTCCAAAGAACCTTCTTCAATTTGATTCAATAAGTCATTTATTATTGGACTGGTCAGCTTTTCATGATAAATCCCCGCTAACAGAGAAAGTTGCTGGGCTCTAGAATTTGTTGCGCCTGCAGGCATCATAACTTCCTGATCCCAATGCATCAGGCCCACCACATTTCCTAAATGGGATAATTCTTTTAACTTTTCATTCAGAGCATTCTGGGCTTCACCTAACTTCATAATTTTATCTTTTTAGTATCAATTATTTAGGTATTTAAATTTAATAAATTACTTAGCTAAACCTATTAATTTAATTCTTTAATAATAAATGAGTTTATTACAAATCGAAATTATTAAGAAATTAAAATAATAAGGTTTCAAGATAAATTCCAGGTTATTAAGATAATTTTTAATGGAAAAATAACGAAAAGCCAAAAAATTGAATAAGTTGTCTCAAATAGTATCTATGATTGTATAGGATAAACTCTTACTTATTGACAATTAATATGGTTGAGAATATATTGATAACAATTCTCATTATTAATACATGTCTGTTTATTGCTTTTCGGGAGATTTTTGGTGCAAATAAATAAGGTTAGTTTTAGGCCCTGCCTGGCCACTTTTTTAAGAAGTTATAGAATAATCCTAATATTTTTATCTTTAATGGGGATAACAGGCTTAACTTTTTCTTCACCTTCCATTGCCCAAACACCTTTAAATAAAACAAATTCTCAAGTCAAAAAAATAGTAATGATGATGAATATTGTTAATAAAGAGTACGCGGAAGGAATTTCAAATGGAAAAGTAATCAATGCGGCCGAGTATGAAGAAAGCCAGGTTTTTCTTAGTCAAGCTAATGATCGTTTCCATTCAATCTCCCAAAATATTGCTAAAGACTTAACAGAAAAATTTGAAGCAAAATTTCAAAGCTTAAAGAAAACCATTTTAGCTAAAGCAGACCCTTTAGAAATCAATCAAAAAGTTAACAGCTTAAATACAGATATTCTTAAAGCATTTGGCGTGGAATTGAGTAAAACTCCCACCGAGCCGGTTTCGTTAGAAAATGGCAGAAATTTGTACATGAATAATTGCAAAATCTGCCATGGAGTATCCGGGCAGGGAGACGGGCCAATCGCAGAACAATTAGATCCCAAACCAGCAGTTTTAGCTGATCCCAATATTACAGGTAATAAACTTTCAAAACCCTATGATAACTTCCAAATTATTAATGTAGGCATAGCCGGAACAGCCATGGTGGGCTGGGGAGACCAATTCAAAGAAAATGAAATTTGGGATTTAACGTATTTTATACGAACCTTTTCTAATTCCAACGTTGAGATTCCTTTAATTGTTTCCAATCCCGAAAATAAAATCGAAAGTGCCTCCGGAAGAGATAAAGTCAATTCAATTTTCAAGGAAGTAAATACACTTCTAGCAGATAGCTTAGAAACATTTAAGAGTGGAGATAATAAGGCAGCATCAGAAAAATCCTTTGATGCATATTTGACATACGAAAAACTTGAATCACCTCTATTAACAAAGCGTAAAGAGCTAGGACTGAGATTAGAATCGTTATTCGGTCGTCTTCAAGCAGAAATGAAGAGGAATGCCTCAATTGACTTGGTTCAAAAAATAGTTGGTGATATACAAACTGATTTGGATGAAGCTCAAAAGATTTTAACTCAAAAGATTGGATTCTTCGGACTTTTTATTCAGTCTTTATCAATAATTGTGAGAGAAGGCTTTGAGGCTATCCTTATTGTGGCGGCTTTAATTACATTTTTAATTAAATCAAAAAATAGAGATAAGCTCAAATCTGTATATATGGGAGTGGGCATTGGAATAATTGGAAGTTTCATAACCGCATATATTCTCAAGGAAATATTAAAAATCAGTACAGCTAGCCAGGAACTTATGGAAGGCTGGATCATGTTAATAGCTATGGTGGTTTTGTTTTACGTGAGCTATTGGTTAGTTTCAAAAATTGAAACCGCTCGTTGGCAAAGTTATATAACAGGGAAAATGCAACAAGCCGTTTCAACTGGTAGTGCATTTACCCTTGGAACAGTTGCTTTTTTATCTGTGTATCGAGAAGGCTTCGAAACTATACTCTTTTATAAAGCCCTTTATTTATATGCTGGGGAACAATCTGGGGGTATTGTTCCTGGTTTTTTCGCAGGTTGTCTTCTCCTCGCAGTTGTATATTTTTTAATAAATAAAATTGGCTTGCGAATACCTGTGAAATGGTTTTTCGCTTTTACCAGTGTTTTTCTATATTTTCTTGCTTTTGTGTTTATGGGAAAAGGTCTTCATGAATTACAGATGGGGAACCAGATTTCCATGACCGTAGCCAATTTCGCACCTGAGATTCCATGGCTGGGAATGTATCCAACTTGGGAAACTTTTATTGGGCAAATGGTACTTTTAATAGCATATGCTGGAGCTTTAATTTATACCTTTGGAATTAAAATGGAAAAAGCAACCCAGGATTTAAAAGTTGAAGCCAATCAAATTCAAAAGAATATTACGGTTGTTCATGATTTAGTAGAGCATATTTCCCATCATGCGAAACGTTGTGAAATCTTTTTAAAGGATACTCAGGATCACGACTTAAAGGAACTTTCAGAGCATTTAAAAGAAATTGATGAGAAAGTTCATGAATTATTTGATCAGGTGAAATATTTCGAGAACCAGCTTAAAGACGATTACGATCGAATTTCGCAGCCTATTGCTACTCAAGAAAAGGAATTGCATTGAATATTCGATTTTTCAAATCTTCTAGAATATTTCATAAATGGGTAGGGTTTGTCTGCGCTATTTTTTTCCTCATCCTTTCTATTAGTGGAATTCTACTAATGCATCGGGATTCTTTAGAGTTGGAGAAGATCGATGTGACCGCTGAATATCTTCCTGAAAAATATTTTAAGATGACAAGGAATGATTTAAATGTTCAAAGCATTGCTGTATCCCATGTCAATCCTTTGCAAATATATGTAGGAACTAATTCAGGATTATTTCATTCAAAGGATTTAGGTAGAACCTGGATTCAACTTCACGATGGATTGAAAAACAATAATATCCAAACCATTGCGATTTCACCTAACAATCCTTCTGTTATTTATGCAGGCACTTCTAAAGGAATTTATCTTTCGGAAGACGGAGGAATACATTGGACTGATTGGTTTGAAGAATCAGCTGGATTAAGCAATATTGATATTGTAGACATAATTATTCATCCCAATGATCCTGAAATCATTTATGCCGGTACAAAAGGAGGTGTATTTGTTTCAGAAGATGGCGGGGAGATGTGGGACCCCTCTCCTATTGAAAAAAAACTTGAGGATGAAACTGAAATCAAATTTATTCAAATTTCTTCTAAAGGCGAATCTATTTTTGCAGGTAATGTTAATGGAGTATATAAGAAAAACTTAAATGAGGGTGATTGGAAAAAAAAATGGGATAAAGTTGTTCCCGTTCCAAATTCTCTACTTTCATTAGATACAGACCCAGAATTTATTTACTTAGCGACCCAAAGGGGTATTTATAAATCTTTCAATCGTGGTATTACCTGGGAACAAGACGCGACAATAAAAAATATCCCAGTTTACAAAATTGTTTCAGATCCACAAAATCCATCGTCTCTATTTGCTATTACTAAAGATAAATTGTATTTCACAAAAAATGGAGGAGACAGCTGGCAAAACCTATTTAAAGAGTCCTCTAATTATCAAACATTGAATCATATCTATACTTTTCAAGATTCCACCAAAGATTTTCTTTTTCTATTTTTGGGGACTTCTAGTGATTTAGTTTACTCCATGAATAAGGGGAAGAAATGGTTAAAGACATCGCTGGCTTCAAGCATTGAAGAAAAGGCCGGTGTTCATAAAACTATGGATTTAGTTAAACTAATGACAGAAATTCATACGGGCCGTTTTTTTGGTGATTATGTCTATTTGTTAGTTGATGTTGCTACATTTGGTTTAATTTTTCTTATTTTCTCAGGGATTTCTTTGGAATTGTATCGTAGAAAAATCGCGCGTTCCAAATTAGTAAAAGAAAAATTAACTGAAGAAAAAGCGGTGGACACAATTATAAATATAAAAGAAACTGCTGATGACCTTTCAATTGAAAGCCACGAAATTCATGACATGATTGAACATATCAATACTCATTTAGCAAAGTGTAAAACGGTTTATTTAACTAAGGAAAAAAAAGAAATCGAAAAGATTGGAAAGCACATTACGACCATTGATAAAAAGATGCACCATCTAATGGAACGTATTGAGGAGTTTGACAAAATTGCAAATAATGAGGTTTAATTTTTCAGGAGAGGTATTAATGAATTAAATGACGTTCTTTATTATTTTGATTTAATGAGCTCAAATCTTTATTGAAATCCATTTTTTTATAATCTTCCCAAGAATCTCGAAAAAGATTAAAACCCACAAAATCCAGTGCTTGCATAATTTCTAAATCAGATACTTTTTTCTCTTCAGAATTTCCTTCTGCTTCACGGATTATTTCTTCTAATCCTTCACAAATTCGCGCAAATCTTTCTTCATCACCAAAATTCATAAAATTTTTCAAAAAATCAGAACTCATGTTCCCCCCAGATAAACTTAGAAACAAATTTCACCTAATTGTATTCAAAAAATCTTTAACTGCAAATAAAATTTCACTTAAATCTTCTTTTATGGAAGAAAATCCTTCATTATTCATTCGTTCTACACTAAAAATAGAACCTCCTACTGCAACAGCCGATGCTCCAGATTTAAAATAATCTGCAATATTTTCCTTTTTTACCCCCCCTACAGCCATTAATTTGATGTTGGAAAACGGTCCTTTAATTTCTTTAAAATATTTTGGACCCATTGCAGTTGCAGGAAACACTTTGACCATTTGAGCCCCTGAATTCCAGGCTGCTTCAATCTCTGTAGGTGTTAAGGCACCGGGAAAATAAGAAATATTATTTTGTTTACAGTAAGAAGCAACCTCATTATTTAAAGTAGGACTTACTAAAAATTTTGCTCCCGCTGAAACAGCTAACTCCGCTTCTTTCTTAGTAATTACTGTACCCGCCCCTACGCAAAGGGTGTCGTCAAACAAATTAACCGCTTCCGAAATTAATTCGAACGAATTCCGGGTATTTAAGGTAATTTCTAAATGCTTTAACCCTGACTCTAGGGCAGAGTTTAGGACTCCTTTTAAAGCATCCCTTTTAATTCCTCGAATAATTCCCAGTACGGGTAATTTTTCAAATTGAGTAGAATCAAAATTAGAGAATGGCAGTTCCAATTTAGACGTTAGCTTCGTTAGTTAATTTTTCATAAAAATCAAGAAAGCCGTCTCGATCTTCAGAGTTTAATAGCGCCATACCTGCACGCGGATGTAAATCTAAAACTCCGGTGATCATATAAGGAATATAATATCCCCATTCAATTTGGTCTCGAATTTTTAAAAATTCTTTGCCGATAATATCTAAAATTGGACGAAGGTCATACTTTGGATTTTTCAAAAATCCTAAAAGCAACTCTAAGGGACAATTTCCAGCTGCACGGCCAATACCATAGATAGTTCCATCTAAATAATTAATTCTATTAATTATGCTTTCTATTGTATTAGCAAAAGCAAGCTGCTGATTATTATGTGCGTGAATCCCTATTTCTTTGCTTGGCATCGCTTGTTTATATTTTTTAGCCAAATAAGCAATTTGTTCGGAATATAAGGCTCCAAAACTATCTACCAGATAAATCACGTCGGCCTGGCTTTCCTTTTCAACCTGTTCAAGTGCCTCGTCGAGTTCCCGCTCCCTGGCATGAGAAACCGCCATGATATTAATTGTGGTCTCATATCCTTTAGCATGTAATTGATTTACCAAATCAATTGCCTTATCAATATCTTTTACATAAGACGCTACGCGCATCATATCGACATGACTTTCACTTTTTGGAACAATTGAACTCGGATCCACTCTGCCAATATCCACCATTACGGAAAGCTTACTTTTCTTTTCAATTCCATTAATTACAGCCCCGATATCCTCTTCCGAGCAAAACTTCATTGGACCAAATTCATCCCGACTGAACTGTGAGTCATCAGCTTTGTATCCCAGTTCAATATAATCGACTCCAGCATCATTACATGCCTTATATACCCCTCTAACTACTTCTGGGGTGAATTGGTGCTTATTCATTAACCCGCCATCGCGGATGGTACAATCTAATACTTTTATCTCCGGACGAAACATACTTCACCTTTATATTAAATTTTGTCACCGCATGTGCGGTGTTTGGCATAAACCTATATTTTTATTGATTTTGCAGATTATATTGAGCAATTACGTTACAGTCAATGGGAATTTGAAAAATATTATCCGGAAAATGGATTTATAAAGCCATTTTAGCCATGAATTAGCAACGTTAACCTTTTAGGGACCTTAACCGGCCAAAGCTTTATGTTTCTTAAATTTCTTGAATATTTTGAAGGGTTTTGAAGTTCTATTTTTTAAGGATTTACGCCTTGGGGAGTTCATTTCTTGGCCATTGGTTCTTATTTTCTTGGAATTCTTTTTTATCCGATTTCCAACCTTCGGTTTACTACTCTTCGAAGCAATAATTCTACAATGATAAGGGTGATCCTCCTCAACGGAAACATCGCATTGAATAGTTTTTTCAATTTTTCGCAAATAACCTCTTTCCCCCGCATCGCAAAATGAAAGTGCTATTCCCTCAGCCCCTGCCCTGGCCGTTCGACCAATTCGATGAATATAGTTTTCTGCTTCCTCAGGTAATTCAAAATTAATTACATGAGTAATTCCATCGACATCGAGTCCTCGTGAGGCCACATCTGTTGCTACCAAAACCCTTGCATGTCCAGATCGAAATTTTTTCAAAGCTTGAATACGAGCCGATTGTGATTTGTCTCCGTGAAACGCCTCTGTTCTAATTTGGTTTTTAATTAATCTTTTCGCCACACGGTTGGCCCCATGTTTAGTTCGTGTGAATACAAGAGCCCGTTCAATATTTTCATTTTCTAATAAGGTTTCCAATAAAGCGCTCTTGTTCTCTCGCTTAACAAATAATACGCGTTGTTTGATTTTTTCTACCGTACTTGATGGAGGCGAAACACATACTTGAACGGGATTAACAAGGAACTTTTGTGTTAAAGAAAGAATTTCATCCGGAAGGGTTGCTGAAAACAAAATGGTTTGTCTGTTAGCCGGAACCATGCTAGTAATTTTTTTTATGTCTGGTAAAAAGCCCATATCTAACATTCTGTCGGCCTCATCAAATACCAGCATATTAACTTTATTTATATAAAGGTGTTTTTGGTTTATTAAATCAAGCAACCTACCAGGGGTGGCTACAAGAATATCAACTCCATTAAATAATTCTCGAATTTGTTTTTTAGGCCTCACGCCCCCATATATTACTGTTTGATTAAGATTTAAATATCGACCATAGGTTCTAAAACTTTCATCAATCTGCAAAGCCAATTCCCGAGTTGGTGTAAGGATTAAAGTTCGCGCTTGCTTTTTCCCTGTTATCTGATTCCGTTTTACCAATTGTTGCAAAATTGGTAGTGCAAAGGCCGCAGTTTTACCTGTACCTGTCTGAGCACATCCTAAAAGGTCACGACCTTCCAACAAATGCGGTATAGCTTTAATTTGAATAGGCGTAGGCTGTGTATAGTGTTCTTCTCGAACCGCTTTACAAATGGGACTAATAAGTTTGAGTGAGTCAAATCCACTCCTGGAAGAGTTTGATGAAGATTGAGTTAACATGATTTTTCCATAATAAAAGAAGCTATTTCATAGTTATCATGAAAAAATGCTTCTGTTGACAAGATGTGATTGATTTCTAGTAAGGTTAAGAAATATTGCAATTCTGAGAAAAATGGGGGGAGAAATCTTGACTAAATCGGGTCGGACGTTTCTCAACCAAAAAATGGAAAGTATTCCCTGGTTTGACACCAGTAATTCTCTTGACGGCTACAACCACCTAATTATAGATACATTATATACACTTTAGGAACATTAACAACTTATATTCAATGTTTGTTAACGCATTTGGTGGCACAAGCTCAATCCCAATAAAATTTTGATATTTAATCCATCTAAAAAATTGAAATTTTTACTACAGACCGACCCCATCTATATGATTAAGATAAAGACTTTACTAATTAATTTATATAAAATACCACTTTGAAAAATTTTGGAGTAAAAGATGAATTATTGGTTAGTAAAACAAGAACCATCTAAATACAGCTGGAATGATTTTATAAAAGATAAAGAAACTTACTGGGACGGGGTAAGAAATTATCAAGCTAGAAATAATTTGAAAGCCATGAAAAAAGGGGATCTTGTTTTCTTTTACCATAGTGTCAATGAAAAAGAAATTAAAGGAATTGCCAAGGTAACAAAAGAATTTTATCAGGATCCTACTACAGACGATCCAGCCTGGGTGGTGGTTGACTTAAAACCGATCCAAGCAATGCAACAACCTGTCACATTGGAAATTATTAAATCAACGGATACTTTAAAAGATGTCGCACTGATAAAACAATCAAGACTATCGGTTATGCCTATTACCAAAAAAGAATTTCAGACAATTTTAAAATTAGGTCAAACTCAGTTGAAATAAATACGAATAATTCCTTTCAAAATGGACATTGACTTCAAATATTAGCCATTATAAAGTGGTTTCCCAATAATAATTTGCTAAGTAAGGAGAGCTTTCTATTAATAAAATATTAAAAGGCACAATTATAACTTTTCTTTTATGTATTTTTCTTTTTCCTCAAAATGTTTTTCCTAATGCTGAAACTAAAGCTTGTCTAAAATACCTTTTACCACTCGATAAAGCTAAAAAAGAAGTTGGAGATGTGGGGGGATTGTGGTCTTTGTTTGAAAAGTCACCCACATTAAGAGGAGAATCCCTTAAAGCTCTTCAATTAGACCAAAAAATTAATATGTTAATTTGGAACTTTAATTATCTTTGTCAAACCATCCAGGGAGTTCCTTTTGATGAGTTAGCCAGTTATGTTTCTGAACGGTTAGAAGTTATAGACAAGGATGAATTCAAAAAAGAACATTTAATTCTAGGAAAAACCAAAGAAGAAATTGATATATGGTTAGAATATATTGAATTTGCGAGGTCAATTCAGTTCCGAGCTTTAAATCCTGAATCTATTAACCGATCAATTGACCAAGCCTCTGGAATAATAAAACATTACAATTCTTTAGCCAAGCAGGTTAATAAATCTCCCAATAAATTACAAATAAAAGCAACTGAACAGTTAACTCAAGAAATTAATGCCTTTGCAAAAAGTGATGGAAATATTTCTTTAGCATTAGAAGAAAATTCAAAAGTCCCTTATTGGGATATAGATGAAAATTATGGCGGATCGTAAATTTTTAAGTAACCATTTGGGAACATAGATAAGACAAGGGGAGCTAACTATGGGAAATTTTTTAGTGATCGGAGGGTCAGGAGTGATGGGCACTGCCGCTATCAAAGCTATTCGAAATCATTTCGGCAGTGATGCTAATATTGTTGCCAATTGGTATGGCAAAGAAAATCCTGACTTTACAATAGATGATGCCAATATTACTGCATTTGGTGATATTTCTGATTCCAATTGTATTGAGCAATTAAAATCCATTGGCGACGGTACTTATGATTATATGTTTTACGCTACTGCCTTGGGAGATGTTGGATTTGCCATTAATGAGACCACACCTGAACAAATTGCTTCTTCCAACAAACTGTCTTTTGATCCAATTGTGGCTTTAGAAAAAGCCTTAAATATAAATACAATTGTTACCTACTCTACTTTTTATGTAACACGCCATCAATTGGGGAGTTATGGTGCAATGGGGTATTCAAAAGAAGCAATAGAAAAATGGACCGTCGAAAAAGGAAAATCCAGGAGAGTTTGTATTCGTGCAGGGCTATTTGAATCTTTTTCCTCCAGAGGTATTAAGCTTCTCCTTAGAAAATCTGCGAAAAAATTGGAAAATTTTCAGGATCCCCTGATTCGCTCTTACTTTGAGGGTGTAAGCAGTAAAGATGGTGTTGAAAACTACATGAATGGGATAATGGACGAAGAAAGAGAGCTTTATGGGGATAGCCCCACCAAACCTGAAAATTTAATACAAGCTCATTTAGAAATATTTAAGTCCGAATCGGCGGTTTTTGTCAATGTCTGTGGAAATAAAATATGGCTCACTGAGGAGCCTCAATTATTAGAAGAATATATATGATCTAAATCTATTATTTTTTGCATTCCTTAATCTGTGAATTGCTTTTATTAAAAATTTGCCAGATAATACACCATTTCAACATTTCATCGGTGACTGGAAATTAAAGCAATGGACCGATTCAACGACAAAATAGAATCCCAAAAGAAACTCACGACAAACGATGAAAAATTAAACAAACTCCTTAATGAAGTGGTCAGTGGAGTAAAAAATTACTCGGACCATCTCATGTTACAAATCAGCAAACTTTCTGATATCGGCCGCGCTTTATCCTGCGAACATGATATAAACGCCCTCCTGGAAATGATTTGCGATCATGCTAGAAAATTCACTCATGCCGATTCATGCACTTTATATATAATTGAAGACAATGCCCTGCACTTTAAAATTGTCCAAAGCGATTCAATGAACATTAGGATGGGAGGACGTAGTGGCCAGTCCATTCCCTTTTCTCCTTTGGAAATGAAAGAAACTAATGTTTCGGCATTTGTTGCTTTGAAAGGTATCCCGGTAAACATTCCTGATGTTTATGATACAGATTTATTTGACTTTACAGGTCCCAAACAATTTGATGAGTCAAATGGTTATAGATCAAAATCAATGCTTGTCATTCCAATGCGTAACCATGAAAACGATATAATTGGTGTTCTTCAACTTGTTAATGCTAAAAACCCTAATACGGGTGAAGTAATTTCATTTTCTCCGGATTTTGAACATCTTACCGAATCTTTGGCATCCCAAGCCGCTATTGCAATAACCAATGCTAAGTTAATTACTGATATGGAGAATTTGTTTGAGTCTTTCGCCGAAGTAATGGCCACTGCAATTGATGAAAAATCTCCTATAACAGGAGGACATATCCGGAGAGTAGCAAATTTAACTTTGGTTATGGCTCAATCAATTCATGAATCCAACGAAGAACCTTTTAAAAATATTAGTTTTTCCCCTGAAAAATTTAATGAATTACGAGTAGCTGCTTGGATGCATGACATTGGAAAAGTGACCACCCCAGTGGAAATTATTGAAAAAAGTAAAAAACTAGAAACAATTTTTGATAGAGCTCATTTAGTAGATTTAAGAATGCAATATATTATTCAACAAAAAGAGCTAGAAGGTCTGCAAATTGAACAAAAATTAAAAGAAAATAATTCATCCCCACAATTGATTAATAAATCAATAGAAGATCAAAAAAACCAACTGGAGAGTTTAAAAGAAATTCGCCGCTTTATATTAAAATGCAATGAACCCTCTGAGTTTTTGGATCAACAGGTTACCTGCAGATTAAAAGAAATCTCAAAAATGACTTATAAAGATATTGATGGAAATTTACATCCTTTTTTAACGGATGATGAATTAGAGAACCTATCTATTCCTAAAGGTAGTATTACGGAAGCTGAGCGGCAAATCATGAAAAACCATGCGCAAGTTACCTTGGATATGTTAGGTAAAATTCCCTTTACAAAAAAATTAAAAAATATTCCAAATTTTGCCGGGGCTCATCATGAATGCCTGAATGGACAAGGATATCCTTTGGGATTAAAAGGGGAGGAAATTCCATTTGAAGGCAAATTGATGGCTGTTACAGATATTGCTGAAGCATTAACCGCCTGTGACCGGCCTTACAAAAAAACCATGCCTATGGAAAAGGTCAATCAAATTTTAAGAGAAAAAGTTAAGGAAAACGAATTAGATCATGATTTAGTCGAATTTTTCATCAAAGAAGAAATTTACAAAAAATATTTAAAACTGCATGAAAATAAATAATTTGGGGATAATTAAGCCTTCTTGGATTTATTTGAAAATTCCAATCAGATCCTATTTAAGTTCAAACTGATATTCTATTTTTTTTTCGGAACATACCAGCCAGAACGTAAATAAACATCATTCATTTTGACATGTTCATCGATGTTAACATCCTCTCGAACTCGGGATTGAGGATCATGATCTTCGTCGAATTTTTTAATAACTTGTTTCATCGTTTTATCTGATAATATTGTGGACCGTTTTTTTCGTGAACGTATAGTTTTCTTTTGAGCTTGTTGCTTTCGCAATGCCTCAATTTCACGACGCGACATACCTCCAATAATCATTAATCAAAACTCCTAAATTTTTTCGTTATAATACAGTTTACAAAATACTCTTTGTGCTAATAATATCAAAACCATGGCAATTGATAAATTAAAATCATATTTTTCAGACCCGGATTTATCAGACCAGGATTTTCAAACAAACTTGGAATCTTTTGATCATTTTGATATAGCCCGGCTTCTCCATCAACTATCTAAAGAAGAAAAAGTCAAAATTTTTCAATGCCTTGGGGATGATACAAAGCGGCAGGAAGTTCTATACGAAACAGATATCGAAAGCCGAAAAGAGTTGATCGAGTCCTTAGGTCATGATTTTATGGCCCCCTTTCTCGAAGGTATGCCGCAAGATGAAGCCGCAGACATATTACAGGAGCATGAACCCGAAGTTCAGGAAAAAATTCTTGAGCAAATGGAACCCGATGAGGCTCAATCCCTTAAAAATTTAATTCAATATAATGAAGAAACTGCAGGTGGTTTAATGTCCCCTGAATTTAACAGAGTCTCTCCAAATGAAGTAGCGGGTGATATTTTGATGAAATTTGTTAGAGAAAATAAGGCAGATCGGGGTCTAAATTTTTATGTCGTTAATGATGAAAAGGAACTTTTAGGTTATTTTAAATTACGGGATCTATTAAATGTTCAACCGAATGCCCAAGCTTCAAATTTTATAAGAGAATCAACTCCAAGTGTTTTTCTTGAAGATTCTTGTGAAAAAATCGCAAATATTATGGATCACGAGCATTTAAGTATTCTGCCCGTTATTGATTCGGACAATCTTATTCATGGCATTGTTAACTTTGATGATGTTTTTAGAGGATTAAAACATACTACCGACGATGATATTTACACCATGGCGGGTACCGCAAAGGTTAATCCATTTGCCAAACGGACGATCACCAAAATTGCAGCACGAGCTCCCTGGTTATTAACAACCTTTATTGGAGGAATGGTAAGTGCTTTAATATTAAAACAATTCGAGCTAACTTTAGCTGAATATTCGATTGTTTTACTTTTCATACCTTTTGTACTTGGCCTTGCAGGGAACGTTGGAATTCAAGGAGCAACTATTATTGTACGTGGTATGGCAACGGGTGATGTTCAAACAGATAATCTTAAAACAATTGTATTTAGTGAAATAAAAGTTGGAGTTTTAAATGGTCTTTTATTTGGGGCAGGGTGTGGTATTATTTTGACAGCCTTTTCTAATTTACTTCCAAATGGAAATTCACTCTTAGGCTTGTCTTTGGGATTGGGAATTTTTTTGGCGGTTTCTATGGCGTCTATTATCGGCTCAACGTTACCTTTATTCTTTGTGAAAATGAAAATTGACCCAGCGATTAGTACTGGCCCCATGGTAACCGTAATTAATGATATTATTGGTCTTTTCACTTACCTATCTACAACGACTGTTATTTTCTCTTATCTATAAAACTTGAATCAATAATGTAACTAACTTGTCACTAGAAATGATCTTTTTATTTTTATAATGTCAAATAAGGGATAATTCATAAGAGTTTTTCTTTATTGATCTCCATAAATTTTTGGTTATTTTTATAACTAGTATTTCCCTGGAGGGTACATGAAAGATCGTATTATTAGTAACCGTTTTTACAAGCAGTACCCAGTTTCTTTAGGAATATTATTCATTACCGTCAATCTAACTTTCGCCGCATCTTCCAATCATTCGATTGTTGAACAAAATAAAAATTTCAATAAAAACAAATATTTGGTGAAGGTTGCCAAATATCATACAAGTTTATTAGGAGACCCATCTCTTTATAATTGGCCAAATGGTGATTTCTCCAACGTCCCGAAAATAAAATCAAAAAAATATAAATTAATTGAAAATTCTGCCCCAAAAAAAATTCTTTATCCCTTCCAGCATTTAGAAAACGGGAAAAAACTATTTAAAAGAAAAAAGTTTACCAAAGCAGAAAAGGAATTTCTGGCAGCTTTAGAAATGGATCCGGAATATGCAAAAGCCCATTTTAATTTGGCAATTTTATACTCAAAGACTAAAAACTTTAAAAAAGCTGAGGAAGAATATATTGCCGCACTAAAAATTAAACCAAATATGCCACAAATTTTAAATAATCTTGGTGTAATTTATGCGAATCAGAAAAAATATAAAAAAGCAGAAAATTCTTTTAAAAAAGCCATTAAAAATAATCAAAAAAATTTAAAAGCACGCTTAAATTTAGCAAACCTATATTTTTATTTTAATAATAATTTATTAAAAGCCAAAAAAGAATACCAAGCGGCTTTAAAAATTGATTCTAGTTTAAAGCAGGCGAAACTAAATTTAGAAGCCATAGATAAGGAACTCGTCCGTTCGCGAATTTCTGAAAGAAAATTTGAATTAAATCTTGAAAAGGATCAAAATTTTATTGAATTAACAAAGCAAAAAAATGAAGACTCAAATTTAATTACACCAAAGCCCCAAAATACTGAAACTGATTCCATTTCAGAACATAAAGAAAGGGATGACCAAAAGCCATTATTTTAAAACTAACTTTCTTCTTCCTCTTCCTCAATTTCAATTAAAGGAGTATCTACTTCCACGTATTCACCTTCTCCTACATAAATTTCCTTTACAACCCCATCATATTCGGAAATCAAGGTGAAATATCCTTCAGCTACAATTTCTGCAACAGGAGTGCCTTTTTTAATGGTATCTCCAATTTGAACCAAAAATTCATCTACTTTTCCCGATGTCATGGTTGCATACATCGGCGCCATGGTAATATAGGCCATATATATCCTCCAGCGATTAAAATCGAATTAATAACTATAGTTTTTTGAAGGGTATATAATAAGAGTCCATTTAAAACAGTCAATAGGAAAAAAATGAAACTCCAAATCGGCGATTCTTTATTCGAACCCCTTTCTGGGAATATTGGAGAAGTTTTGAAAATTCTTAACCATCCAGACGGGAAATTGGTAACCATACGTTGGCAGGTTGAAGATCATTTGTCCCACGAAAGCGAACATTTTTATAACAAAATAATGAAATGCATTAAAAAAGGAGAGATTGAACATACCCCTATATCCAAAGGTTAAAACTTTGGTTTTTGGTGGAGGAAAATAAGAGTTGGAAGCTCAACTTCCAACTCCTGCCTAGCATATTTTATTAATGTTTAATGACGGTAAAGAGTATGCGATGGTCGACCAGCCAAAATATTTTCTTTTCCCCAATCCACTACACCAGCAAATTTATCCGAATTAATGAATCCTTGATAGCTTTCCTCAGAACTCCATTCAGAAACAATTAAATAGGTTTGTGAATCATTTATATCTTTATAAAGAGCTGAGTTTGTATGACCTTCCATAGTACTCATTAGTTTCAAAACTTTATTAAATGCTCCTTCAAAAACTTCCTCTTTGCCTGGAATTATTTTATAGTTCATACCGATTGTTACCATTTGATACCGCTCCTTTTTTATATTTAAATGTAATTAATTTATTAATTCTAATTGCTGACAAACCTTATCCCCTTGAATCTTTATATCCGAATTTGGGAAAAGAATTTTTAACTTATGAATATTTTCCCTTCGATAACCTATAAAGTCAGATGTCTTGTTTAAGGGAACCTTAAAATAAAATTTTTTATAATTCAAGGATACATTTTTAATTTTTTTAACCATTTGATCTAAACAAATTTGAGATTCTACTTTGTCTCTGATTCCAGGATCGAAAGGTCCAGCAACTAAATCTCTAAATAAAGAGGGTTCCGGGTGAAGGCCAATTCTGATTACCCTAATACTATTTGATCGAAATTTACTTACAGCGTCCTTTAAACTCTCTATCATTTTTTCCAAAGACCAGGGAGTATAATCTCCATTTAAATATAATTCATGTAATTTTGTATTTCGAATAACTAAAGCTGGATAAAGTCGAACAAAATTAGGCTTTAATTCAATTACATCATTAACCGAGGCCTGGAATTTCACCCGGGTATCTCCAGGCAGACCCGCCATTAGTTGAATTCCAAGTTGAAAATTATAGTTTTTTATTAATTCTATCTTTTCAGACAAATTATCAACCGAGTTTTCTCTTCCTGATAATTCTAAAACTTCTTTATCTGTGGACTGAACCCCTAACTCTATTGTTCTCACATTAAATTTTTTTAAAAATTTTAAATTTTCTGAGGCTATCATTTGAGGATGAGTAGAAAGACGAATAGAGTTAATTAATCCTTTTTCGAAATAAGGTTGGATTAAACCTAACAAAAATTTTTGACGTTCTAAGGGCAAGCCGGTAAAGGTTCCTCCATAAAAGGCCACCTCTCTTACGGGAGACATTAAAGCTTCTGAATTTTGTTGAAGATAGGTTTTAATGGTTTGACTTATGACGTGTTGATCCAATTGCTTCTGTGATCCTGAAATTTTATTTTGGTCACAATAGACACAACGGTATGGACAGCCTTGATGGGAAATAAAAATTGGAACAATAATGAAATTCTTTGCCATTTTTCACTTTTGAAGATTTAGTAGTGCGGCCTTTGCGGCAGCTTGTTCGGCTTCCTTTTTACTTCTACCAATCCCCTTTCCCTGACCTTTATTATTCATAGAAACTGTTACTTCAAATTGTTTGGCATGGTCAGGGCCGAACTCATTAATTACTTGATAGGTAGGAATGCAATTTAAGTGGATTTGAGTATACTCTTGCAATTCACTTTTAAAATCCCGAAATTCCCAGGTTTCTGCATATTTTAGAATTTGAGGCATTAACTTAGGCAATAATACTTCAGAAGCTTTATCATAACTACTATCAAAATATACTGCCCCGGCTACGGCTTCAAATGCATTGGCTAAAAGCGAATTTTTATTGCGCCCACCGGATAGTTCTTCTCCTTTACCCAGCAAAAGAAATTCACCAAGATTAATTTCTCTTGCAAGGCCCGCTAAACAAGTTTCATTTACAACAGCCGCACGAATTTTTGATAAAGCTCCCTCTGCATAATCCAAATATTCTTTAACTAAAAAATTACTTACAATGAGATCTAAAACGGAATCACCCAAAAACTCAAATCGCTCATTATTTTTAAGTTTATCCGGACTTTCATTTACAAACGATTTGTGGGTAAGAGCTTTGTTTAGGAGGGCAATGTTTACAAAAGAGTATCCCAAATTACTTTGGAAATTGGTGAGATGATCTATTCTTTCTTGAGTTAGCATTCCGCCAGTCAATTCATCGGTTGTTTTAAAACTAACACTCCGTTAGTTCCTCCAAACCCAAAAGAATTAGAAATGGCTGCCCGGATTGGTTGCTCAATTGCATTATTAGGAACATAGTTTAAATCACATTCCGGGTCAGGATTTGAATAATTTATGGTGGGTGGTATTATTCCCTTTTTAATTGCCATCGCAGAATAGATTGCCTCAACCCCTCCAGCGGCACCTAACAAATGTCCTGTCATGGATTTGGTGGAACTAACTTTTAATTTATATGCATGATCTCCAAATACTGTTTTAATAGCATTCGTCTCAGTAGCATCAGCTGCAGTAGAAGTTCCATGAGCATTAATATAGTCAATTTCATCAACATTCATTTTTGCATCTTCCAAGGCTAATTTCATACATCGGGCTGCACCTTCACCACCCGGAGAAGTGGCTGTGATGTGAAAAGCATCCCCATTTAAGGCATAACCTGCAACTTCAGCATATATATTTGCACCACGTTTCTTAGCTTTTTCATATTCTTCCAATATTACAATTCCACATCCTTCACCCATAACAAAACCGTCACGATCAATGTCAAAAGGTCGACTTGCAGTTTCCGGATCATCATTACGTGTTGACAGTGCCTTTGCAGCCGCAAACCCCCCAATTGCCAATGGTGTAATTACAGATTCTGTTCCTCCCGCTATCATTACATCTGCAATATCATTTTGAATCATTCGAAATGCGTCACCAATCGCATGGGTTCCAGTAGCACAAGCTGTTACAACGCAGGAATTAGGGCCTTTCGCACCTAACAATATAGAAACTTGTCCTGAAGCTAAATTGGGAATAAGCATGGGTATAAAAAATGGCGTAATTTTTTTCACCCCTCGATTTTGATAAATCTGGTTATATCTTTCAATTGCAGGTAAGCCGCCAAGACCAACCCCAACTAATACCCCGACTCTCTCTGCATTTTCCTCTGTAATTAAAAATTCAGAGTCTGTTAGAGCCATTTTACTGCAGGCAACAGCATAGTGAATGAAAGTATCCATTTTTTTTACATCTTTATGGTCAATATAATCCTCGGGCTTAAAACCATCAACTTCGCCCGCAATACGTACTGGAAAGTTTTCATCCACGGGGAATTTAGTCAAAGACCGAACCCCAGACTTCCCTTCAATTACAGAAGACCAATTTTTTTCTAGCCCATTCCCCAATGGCGTGAGCATTCCAATGCCTGTGATGACAACTCTTCTAGTCATAGTTTGTTACAAATGGTAAAAATAAAATGATAGTAGATTTAGTTGGTATGATTATTGATATAATCGACAGCGTCTTGAACGGTAGAAATTTTCTCGGCTTCTTCATCAGGGATTTCTATATCGAAAGCCTCTTCTAAAGCCATAACCAATTCAACTGTGTCCAGGGAGTCTGCTCCCAAATCATCAATAAAAGCAGCATTTCCTGAAACTTGTTTTTCTTCAACTCCTAATTGATCAACGATTATTTCTTTTACTTTTTCTTCAACAGACATAGTGACTGACTCCTAAAAGATGTTACATCAACATCCCACCGTTTACACTAATTACCTGACCTGTGATATAACGCGCCCGGTCAGAAACTAAAAAACTCACACAATTTGCAATATCTTCCGGTTGCCCTAATTTGGCAAGAGGAATTTGTTCAATAAGTTTTTCTCGAACCTTATCATCCAACTCTTGGGTCATTGCTGTATCTATAAACCCAGGAGCAATTGCATTCACTCGAATCCCACGAGAGGCAACTTCTCTCGCAGTGGTTTTGGTTAATCCTATCAACCCTGCTTTTGAAGCCGAATAATTGGCTTGTCCGGCATTTCCCATCAAACCAACAATAGAAGCTATATTAACAATCGCCCCATCCTTTTGTTTGATCATCTGCTTTGCCGCTTGCTGACTGCAAAGGAAGCTCCCTTTGAGATTGATATTTAAAACTAAATCCCAATCGGATTCCTTCATTCTCATTAACAAACCGTCACGAGTAATTCCTGCATTATTAACAAGAATGTCTACCAGTTTAAATTCTTTTGAAATAGAATCAAAAACATTTTGTACTTGTTCCCCGTTCGTAACATTTAATTCCACCGCTGAAGCAGATCCACCATCCATTTTTATTTCTTCAGCCGTCTTTTGTGCCATATCCAATTGGACATCACCTAAGACTACATGGGCTCCTAATTGACCCAAATGCTCACCAACAGTTTTGCCAATACCACGGGCTCCACCGGTCACCAATGCAATTTTATTTTTAAGCTCCATCCTTATCCTGCTTGAACTTGTTTCAAACCCGAAATTGATTTTTCTAATGATTCCGGATCCCCTACTTGAAAACACTCAATACTTTTATCAAACCTTTTTATCAACCCGGATAAAACTTTTCCCGACCCCAATTCTACAATAGCATTAATGCCTTGACTCACAATATATTGCATAGTTTCTGTCCAGCGGACAGGAGAACATACTTGTTTCACCAAAGCTTCCCTGGCTTCATTTCCTTGAGTAACTGGTTTTGCATTAATATTTGTAACAACTGGAATTGACAAATTTTGAAAATCCGTTTTTTCTAACTCTACTTGAAGTTTTCTCTCTGCAGGTTTCATGAGAGAGCAATGGAATGGAGCGCTGACTGGCAAAATTACGGTCTTTTTTGCGCCAGACTTTTTCGCTAATTCCGACACCTGTTCAACCTGTTCCTTATGACCTGCAATCACAGTTTGTTGCGGGCTATTCATATTGGCGGGTTGAACAACTTTTTCTGGAGTGGAGGCTTGGTTGCAAAGATCTTGTACCTTTTCAATAGGCAAACCAATAATAGCTGACATGGCCCCTATTCCCACGGGTACAGCTTCCTGCATGAAACGGCCTCGCTGTCTTACCAAATGCACAGCATCTTTAAATTGCAAGGAGCCGGCGGCCACTAAAGCAGAATATTCTCCTAAACTATGGCCAGCCGCCAATACCGAATTAATACCATTTTCCTTTAGCCTTTTCAAGGCAATTGTACTATGGATTAATAGTGCTGGTTGCGCATTTTGAGTTAATTTAAGAACATCCTCCGGTCCTTCAAAACAAATTTTGGAGAAATCCTCTCCGAGTACTTCGGAAGCTTCTTCAAACATTGACCGAGACTCTGGGTCACTCTCATAAAATTCCTTTCCCATTCCAACAAATTGGGAACCTTGACCTGGAAAAAGAAAAGCTATTTTTACCATCGAATTGCAGTCGCCCCCCATGTTAATCCCGCTCCTAAAGCGGTTAGTAGTATCAGCGAACCGGGTTTAATTCTACCGGATTCATAAGCTTCATGAAGTGCAATGGGAATTGAAGCACCTCCTGTATTTCCATATTTATTTATATTGACCATAATGCGATCCATCCCGATTCCCAATTTTTCAGAAACTGCCTCAATAATTCTTTGATTAGCTTGGTGGGGAATGACTAAATCCACATCATCTTTTGTTAACCCATGTAGCTCTAATGCCTCAATACTCACTTCTACCATTCTTTTTACCGCCACTTTGAAAGTGGACTGCCCAGCCATTTTCAAACAAAACATTTTATTGTTAACCGACTCATGAGTCATCGAAGTTCTACCTATTCCCCCAGGCACAATAACCATTTCTGATTGGGTTCCATCGGAATAAATATGAGAGGATAAAATTCCAGTGGGAATTTCTTTACTGGACTTCCTTAAAATTGCCGCTCCAGCTCCATCACCAAATAATATACAAGTACCACGGTCAGACCAATCCAAAATTCTAGAGTTTACTTCAGTACCTATGACTAAAATATTTTCGTAACGCCCACACTTTAAATACTGCTCTGCAATAGATAATCCATAAACAAACCCGGAACAAACTGCAGAAATGTCATAAGCTGCCGCCTTGGATGCTCCTAATTCTTTTTGAATAAAACAGCCGGTGGATGGGTAAATCACATCTGGTGTCGAGGTGCAAGTAATTATCATGTCGATTTCTTTAGGATTCATTCCAGCTTTTAATAAAGCCATTCTGGAAGCCTCGGTTCCTAAAGTTGACGCAAACTCGTCTTTACGAGCAATTCTCCGTTCAGAGATACCAGTTCTGGTTCGGATCCACTCATCGGTAGTATTTAAGGTACTTTCTAAGTCTTGATTAGTAAGTACTTTTTCTGGCAGATAAGCACCCGTGGCGATTATCTCTGCCTTAAATGGTATCTGTTGGCTCATGCGTTAATGTTTTAATTAAACCGCATTCCTTTGCAAATTACTCTTCTGTTTCTTTTTTATCTTTATCTTCAGATTCATCGACATCTTCTTCAGTTTCTGAAGACTCTTCTTGTTCCTCAATGGTTTCTTCCTGAATATTTTCCTCTTCCTCAGATCGAGGAACAATTTTTTCTTTTAAGTTTTGCCAAAAAGACCCAACACTGGACTCTAAATTGATTTCAATATCTTCACTTATATGCTCATTTATTTTTTTTTCGATGAGTTCATGGGCACGAAAAATTGCATTTTTAATTGCTTTGGCATTGGAGCTACCATGAGCAATTATACAAACCCCATTGACACCCAATAAAGGTGCCCCCCCTTTTTCTGAATAGTCTACAGATTTTTTAAATTCCAACAAATGATTTTTTAATAAAAGATATCCTAATTTTGTTGAATAACTGGTACTGAACAATGTTTTTAAATTTGTCCCTATCATTTCCGCGAGGCTTTCACTTATTTTTAACGCCACATTTCCAGTAAAACCATCACAAACGATTACGTCCGCATTCCCTCGATAGACTTCTTTTCCCTCAACATTTCCTATGAAATTAATATGACTTTTTTTTAGCATCTTAAATGCTTCTTTTGTGGTCTCATTTCCTTTTCCATCTTCTTCACCGATACTCAATAAACCTACCCCTGGATTGTCTTTTTCCAATATATATTTTGCAAAGACATGGCCCATAACACCAAATTGAAATAACTGCATGGTTTTACAATCTACATTAGCACCTGCATCTAATAATATAGAGGTCCCCTTGAGTGTAGGAAGTTGAATAGCAATAGCAGGTCGGTCTACTCCTTTTAAAGGTCTTAAAATAATAGTGGAATAAGCTAACACAGCCCCGGTATTACCCGCACTTACAAACGCTGAGGCTTCACCTCTTTTGACTAAGTCAAGCCCCACTTTCATTGAAGATTTTCTTTTTCCTCTTACAGCTTTACTGGGACTTTCTCCCATATCCACAACTTCTTCAGCGTGCTGCACTTCAATAGGTAGAGATTTCCAGTCATCATATTTTTCAAGAACATGGTGAACGCGGCTTTCAATCCCAGTCAGAATGATTGGAATGCCAAATTCTCTGGCGGCAAGAACTGATCCTTCTACAATGGACTCAGGAGCAAAATCTCCACCCATTGCATCAACGGCAATTTTCATTTTGCTTAAATTCTCCTCCAGAAGAATCTAAAGGGTCTATAAGTTTTTGGTCTTTAAAATTTCGGAGGAAATCGAGGTGTATAAAGTTATTATTTAAACGCCACAAGGTTAAATTTGTTTTCTTTCTTTAAATTAGAATTGGAATAAATATCCCTTGTTGAAAAACTAAACCCTAAACGGTTTCTATTTCGATAATTTCTTTATCTTTATAATAGCCGCAATGGGGACAGACATGGTGTGGTCGTTTATTCTCGTGGCATTGAGGACACTCTCCATAGGAAGGAATGCTTAAGCTATCATGTGCTCTTCGCATACCTCTCTTCGATTTGGATGTCTTTTTCTTTGGTACGGGCATGTTATCTCCTCAATATTATTTTAATTTATTTTTTAATGATTTTAAAACAGCAAAGCGAGGATCCACATCCCCTTCATCTTCACAATTACAATTTTTTGTATTTAAATTTACCCCACAATGGGAGCATATACCTAGGCAATTTTCGTTACAAAGCCTGATAATCGGTAAACTTAACATAATCTGATCGTAAATAGACTGTGTTAAATCTATTTTGTCATCAGAATAAAACTCTATATCCACGTCCGATGCATGTATTTCAACCTCTTGCCCTTCTTCAGCTTTGCTGGTGGGACGTGGGATATAATAACTCGAAACCTCTGATTTTAATTGATGGTCAAAAGGTTCTAAACAACGGGAACAAATCAACTGCATTTTAGTAGATATTGATCCCGAAAAACAAACATCTTCTTTAACCCGAGCCAATTTCCCCTTGATCTTTAAATCATCAATTAATATTGCTTCTGAGGGATCAATTGAAAAATGGCATTTAGGTTCACATTGATCAAGGATTAAGTCATCCGACTCTGGGATTTCCCCAATTTCAAAAATCAAACTCATAACGGCCAGTTAAGCCCTAATCCCAGTCCCCAGGAACAAGTTGGGCAGAAAAGATTAAAAATGTTAGCGGTAATTAAATGGACAGTCAAGAAAATAAAGTTTATTTACAATAATATATCATGCGCGAGGGTGAAATTGATCAAAGACTTCCCGCATTCGTTTTTCAAGAATATGTGTATAAATTTGCGTGGTTGAAATATCCGCGTGTCCCAGCATTTGCTGGACAGAACGTAAATCTGCTCCTCCTTCCAATAAATGGGTCGCAAATGCATGTCTTAAAGTATGGGGAGATAATACTCCTTTCATTTGGGTCTTTTTAGCGTATCGTTTTAGGATTTTCCAAAATCCCTGGCGAGTCATTTTTGTACCTCGTTGGGAAACAAAAAGATAAGGATGATTTTTCCCTTTTAATAAGGCAGGCCTGGCATTATTTATATAATTTTCAACCCAGCCCTTGGCCACCAAACCAAAAGGAATTAATCGCTCTTTTTTTCCTTTTCCCATAGATCTGCAGTACCCAATATCCATGTTTAAATCTCCCACCTGAATAGAAACTAACTCAGATACTCTGAGACCTGTAGCATATAACACTTCGAGCATTGCCTTGTCTCTCAGTCCCATAAGAGTTGACAAATCAGGACCATTTAATAAATTTGAAACTTCATTCAAAGACAAAACCTTCGGAAGTTTTCTCCACAATTTTGGAGATTCCAGGATCTCGGCAGGGTTTTCTTGAATTTGGCCTTCAATCAACAAAAACTTAAAAAAAGCCTTGATGGAAGACAAACATCGAGCTATTGTCCTAGTAGAAAGATTTTGGCGTTGCAAAGATAATAAAAATTGACGTATATCACTGGTTTGAACTTCTTTCAAAGAAAGTGAACATAGAAAACTGGTCAGTTTTCTTATATCTCTTTTATAACCTTCCACTGTATTTGTGGAAAGCCGTCTTTCCACTGTCAAGTGATCGATAAAATCTTGAACTATTGCATCCATGTAATTGAAAAATAGGAAGTTATGTTAAGGTTTTTAATTTCAATAGCTTACGTTATAATGGTATAGAAATCAACCTTAGATATTGTCCCGCAACAATATTCCCATTAAAAACTTTTTCTTTAATTTCAATTATTTATATACATTTACTTAATTTTTTTCTCCAAGGCTTATGAACTCGAATAAAATTAGAAACGTTGGAATTATTGCCCACGTCGACCATGGCAAAACCACCTTAATAGACCGGCTGTTAGAACAAAGTGGAATGTTCCGCGAGGGATCCGTTCACGAAACCTGCGTAATGGATAGCAATGATTTAGAAAAAGAACGCGGAATTACGATTTTTTCAAAAAATGCCTCCATCCAATATAAGAATCATAAAATAAATATTGTGGATACGCCAGGTCATGCTGATTTTGGCGGAGAAGTCGAAAGAATCCTGAGAATGGTTAATGGGGTACTATTGCTCGTTGACGCTGCTGAAGGGCCCATGCCTCAAACAAGATTTGTCTTAAAAAAATCCCTGGAACTGGGAATCAACCCTATCTTGGTTATCAATAAAGTCGATCGTCAAGGTGCAAATCCCGAAAGGACTTTAGACCAGGTTTTTGATTTATTCGTAAGCTTAGGAGCTAATGATGAGCAACTGGATTTTCCAGTAATTTATGCATCTGCAAAACAAGGGTTTTCGCAATTTGAACCTGAGGGCGAAAAACACGACATGACCCCCCTGCTGGATTTAATTATTGATAAAGTTTCACCTCACAATGGATCTCCAGATGAACCTTTTCAAATGTTGGTTACCTCTATAGATTACAACGATTATGTGGGGCGAATCGCCATAGGAAAAATTGAACGCGGTACCTTTGACCAAAGCACTTCTTATTCTTTAATTAAAAGATCCGGAGAAGCGGAACCTTTTAAGCTTCAAAAAACATTTTCTTATAATGGATTGGTTAAACAGGAGGTTACTCGTGCGGATACAGGGGATATTATTGGAATCGCGGGAATGAAGGATGTCGACATAGGTGAGACTATAGTAGACCAGGCCAATCCTGAACCATTGCCGGTAATTGCTATTGACGAACCTACAATGGCAATTCATTTTTCTGTAAATGATTCTCCTTTTTCTGGGCAGGATGGCAAACATTTAACAGCAAGAAATCTGCGAGATCGCCTTTTTCGGGAAGCGAAATCAAATGTAGCTATGCGAATAGAGGAAACAGGTTCAGGTGATACGTTTAAAGTTTCAGGACGGGGCGAACTTCACTTAAGTATTCTAATTGAAACAATGCGCCGTGAAGCATACGAATTTTCCATTTCACGGCCACAGGTTTTATTTCAAACAATTGATGGTGTTCGTCACGAACCTGAAGAATATGCTGTGATTGATGTAGAATCTACATATTCAGGAAAGGTTATAGAGGCATTGGGTTCCCGTAAAGGCACCATGAAACAAATGACACATCTGGAAGATGGCCATACGCGTTTAGAGTTTCTTATCCCCACTCGTAGTTTATTTGGTTTTCAGTCAGAGTTTTTAAACCTCACAAAAGGAACCGGCACCCTCCAACACACATTTGAAAAATATATTCCTCTTACCGGCGAGTTTAGTGGCAGACGCAATGGAGCTTTAATTGCCATGGGAACCGGATCTGCAACAGGCTATTCGATTTATGGTCTCCAAGAAAGAGGAACTTTATTTGTAAAACCTGGTGAAGCTGTTTATGAAGGAATGGTTGTAGGAGAAAACAAGAAAGAAAATGATTTAGTTGTTAATATTTGCAGAGAAAAGAAACTGACCAACGTCCGTGCCGCAGGTTCAGATGAAAATATATTGTTAACTCCGCCTAGAAAAATGAGTCTGGAACAAGTACTTGGATTTTTAAATCAGGACGAGCTGGCAGAAATAACTCCTTCCAATATAAGGATTCGTAAACGTGTTCTAATGGAACATTTAAGAAAACAACAAAAAAAGCAACCTGCCTAAATCAAATACAATAAATTCTTCTAGCATTTAACAATTTCCTTGCCACATAAAATCTTATTTTTATTTCCAACATCTAAATATATAGAGGACATCTGGGAGGCACCAATCCAGAAAATATAAATAAAGGAGGGTGTCATGTTTTCAAGAAATGAAGGTAATTTGGACAGGGCTTTTCGTGTTGTATTAGGGTTATTTTTATTTGCCGCCGCTTATGTTTCAGGCGGAATGTGGGGAATTGTTCTAGCAGTTTTGGGTATCATTCCATTTCTTACCGGGATTATTGGTTGGTGCCCCTTGTATTCATTATTTAAAATTAACTCATGCAACCTGGGAAGGGGTTAAACGCATTCAGTCAATTACTTGTTTTAAAGTTCAAAAAAGGGTTTGGAAAATTTCCAAACCCTTTTTCTTTTTAATAGCTCTAAAACACACGGCCTGAGACTCTTGCTCCTTGCTTCCTAATTCAAGGTGGGTTTATCTCTCCCTCAGGCCGTGCTCAGGAAAAGGTTCCTACTAAGAAAATAAATCCCCACTAATAAAAAATCAATGCCTCTATTGCATTTCTAATAAAAAATCATTCAACCCGTGTTAAGGTATTTTTATCTATATGATGAAAAATATCAGGCCTCCCTTTTACTCTTAATTGGGTATCTTCTTCATAACTAAAGCTTTGAGCGCTATGAATGTCTATTTTTAACTCATAACGAACCGTTTTAAATTCTTCATCCAAAAATTGGTTTGAACAAATCCCATATGTTTCCGAACCCACATCCGCCACCAGTTCAAAAGTGTTTGCATCTTTATCTACCGTTCCACCCGCAATAACGGTTACACCTCGTGGGACAATAAAACATCGAAGGGCCTGATTATTTTTGCCATCCCAAAGCCAATATCCTAATTCTTCATGAAAGGCAGCACCATCACTTAAACGCCAGGCAGTGGTAGAATATCTAAGTCCATATAAGCATTGTTCATGATTGTTCACAGGTCCCATGGGCTCAAAAGTTATACGCTCCCGGTACTTATTTGTCTCAATTGCCCTGTTATCAGAAGGTGCAGTATCATCTCCCTTATCACCTTCCCAAATTCCGGCTAAAGGGGCTAAGGGACCCAGATTTTTAATAATCTCATCAGTCATAACTCTTGCTCTCCAATATATAGTTAAGTAATTTATTAATATGCCGGGCACCGTATTTCAAGATGGTTTCCATCTGGATCCTGAAAATGAATTGACCTCCCCTTCCCTAATAATTTGGGTCCCTCAAATACCACCTTATTGCTTTTCATTTCTTCAATTATTTCAGGGAATTTATCCACGGTAGTTCCAAAAGCAATGTGGGCATAACCTTCGCCACTTAGAATATCGAAAGCATGGTTCATTTTAAGATCTTTGACTTCAAAAAGATGAATTCCGGTCGACCCGGAATTTAACATGACATGCCTTATACTTTCTTCATACCGCTCAATCACCTCGAATCCCAATATCCCACAATAAAAATCCAGGGCTCTATCCAAATTATTCACGTTTACTCCAATGTGATGAACACCATCTAATTCCATAAAAACCCTTTTAAAAATTTTCCAAGGAAAGGAGCACTTGCTTATTCAAAAAAATTACTATAGCAATGGCTGTAGGGGATTTCCAATAATTCGGTAAGTTTTAAAGGCTTGATGAGTTTTCTTTAACGATTTAAATTGTTGAAATCGATTCTCCAACTGGACAAGAATATCACCAAGGACCAAGGCACGCCTGTTTTCAATGACAGCTCCAATTTCATAGGCCATATTTAAAGTGCTGTACATGCTAATGGAAGCCACTGAACCAAAATAAGCAGCTGCTCGTCCGCTCAACACCCAATCACATCCAAATGGTAAGGTTTTACGAACTTGCTTTAAGGTATCACAAGCCAAACAAATCACCGAACCGCAAGGAGCAAATTCAGAAACCTCCTCTAAATGCCGGTAACGAACTCCATAATAAGCAGACAAACCTTGAGCACGCGCGTGTCCCATATACCAAGCTAGCCGTGGCCCTGTAGCAAGTTTTTGGCATAATTCATCACGGGAGACTTCATCCGCAAACCAAGTTTCCACTCCTTCAGGATTGTAACCCCGTAACCATTTGGCTACACGTAAACTTCTGGAAATATAATAATCGCTCCACTTTGAAAGAATAGCCCAAGTGGATGTACCCTGAGTTTGCTCTTTGAGCCCTTTAAACCATGAATCTAAATCTTCAGGTTGATTGGAAAACAATAACCCTATAGAGAGTCCTTCAATAACTGGACGGGGAATTATATTTTTAGCAGATCGATGCCTAGGAGCTATTAGCAAAATTGCATCAACTTTATTTTTTAGAGATTTAGCTAATTGCTCAATATAATAAGGATCGTTTTTGGGGTAGGAATTTAAAACATCATCATTTCTCCGGCGAAAACGGATTTGGATATTAATCTCACCCAATTTCCGCCGGAGAATAGATTGATAAGAAGCAGGAGCTATACATCCTAAAACTTTTGGCTGCTTCATAACTCGTTACTATGAAGTAGCAAGTTTAATACGCATAGGTCGGATCATACCTGCCACTGGAATTCGAGAATTAAATCGAATTTTTGTTGTCCTTGGCTTAAATACATCTTCCCAAAATGGTTTTAAAGTTGCTTCGTCAAACTGGGCACCTGATTTGTCTGCCGCTTTGGTAGCAAATTTATGCTGCCAATACCATTCCACAACTTTAGCTTGCTGTTCTCTTTCAAGCTTTTTGATATTTCCACTCGCTTTATCCAAATCAGCTTGAGTCACTTTGTAACCTTTTCCAAAAGCTTGTGAGTGTAAAGCTTCGACCATGTAAACAGGACCGGCAATTACCGCTTGCCAAACATGAGTCAATTCGTGGATCAAAGTTGCCATTTTGATTTTGGTACCTGATTTAAAATTAATAACGTACATAGTGGTAAAAGGTCTACCGCCATTAATCCAATTCACAACATCAGCCGGAATACTAGCAACCGCAATTTTCACCCGGTCAAGATTAATAGACCAACCAAATACCTTACGTGCTTGTACTTTTTCAGCGGCAGTCAAGCCTCGGTGACCACCCCACATTTCCATGAATGCAGAGAAGGCTAACGCAATAATTGCACCACCTGCTTTGGCAGCTTCTTTTAGAATTTTCAAGGGTGATTTTACAATTGCCAGGAGACCTTGTAGAAATCCTTTTCGGAAACCCGCAACGATATCGGTAAAAATTGATTTCACTGCATGAACCAGTTGCATTCCAATAGCAAGTAATCCTTCTAAAGTGGTGCGGATAATACTGAATCCACGAGTAATGACAGTTTTAAGAATTTCACCCACTTTTCTACCAATTTTATAAAGTGCTTGAACCACTTTTTTAAGTGCACGAACTCCAAGTCGAACCGCATCCATCATAATTCGCAAAACAGTCTTTCCTGCCATAAGAATGGCACGAACCACTGTTTTAATAGCAGAAAACGTTTTCTTAGAAACCCAAATGAGTGCATCGCGGATGGCTTTACCCGCTTTGATAATTCCTTGGACCATTTTACCCAATACAAATAGTCCCTTGCGAACCGCTTCTTGAAGAATATGAACCACTTTTTTACCAATAGCGATTAAAGCGTGAACAGCATCACGAATTTTATTTACCGTCCATTTTGCAACGCTAAATAAAACTTCACTTAATTTCCGACCAGCTTTAATCAAGGCCTGAACAATTTTACGCATAGCATTGGTGGCTAATTTCACAGCATCCCTTAATATTTGGAAAACCTTTTTCCCCGCCTGGATGGCTGCTTTTACAACTTCTCTTGCCACATTTAATACTTGAGTAGCAGCCCAGGACAATACAGAAACCAGTTTTTGCCCTGCTTGAATGACACCCTTCACAAACTTCTTCAAAGCGCTTATTCCTTTTTTTGCAGCCTCCTTCAGGATGTTAAACAATTTCTGCCCTGCTTCAAGCAGGGCATGCACAAGATTTTTGATTTTTTTTGCGGTCCATTTTACGGCCGCGCTAATGGCAGAGGCAATAGATTTCCCTGCCTTGACAATGGCATCTACTACCGATTTCACCATATCACTTGCAGCATCAACCACATCTTCTACTTTATCTTTAACCCATTTAGCAGCTTTTTTTACCGCTTTGACAACCCCACCTGCAGTTCCACGAGGCTTTGCTTGATGTTTTCCCAAAACGCCACCAGCCACTTCAAGCCAACTCAATACTGATTTGAGATCCCCTCCGGCTTTAAAGTAATCTTTCATATAAACATTCGCCTTTGGACGATTCATTTGAGAAATGGCATGAACCATCATTAGATTCATTCTAGATTGTTTAAAGGCCTTACAAACCAATTGTCGGTCTTTACTTTGTCGACCAGCAGCCCATAGCACCAATTCTCTACCTTCTTTTTCCCCCTGTAAATCGTTATCACTTTTTCTAAGAATGGTTTTAGCAAATTTCAAGGCATTATTTGCTGATTTCCGATGGATTTCAGTCATTAAGGGATTAATATGTCTTTCCTTTACATTTAGCTTCTTCAAACTCGCTTTTATTCTTGTTGCGCTACTAAATTTAATTTGCTTAGAAAGATCGAAGGCTTTTGTCCTGGAAATCATCATATTTACCGGAACGCCTCGAGCAAGGCCAAAGGATTTTTGAGGAGGCCTAACTGCTCCGGTTTTTGGTCTTGCGGAGGCCCCTTTTGGAAGTTTTACACTTAATTTTGCTTTTGGTTTGACTTTAGACTTTACTGCCATTCCCGGGGCCAGTTTTATTCTTTTTTTAGCTTTTATTTTTGGTTTCGCGCTAGCTTTGCTGAAGGATAATTTAGGTTTGGGTTTGGGTTTTGCTTTTGTTCGAGGGCGGGATTTCACACTCCCTTTCGGTAATTTGATACTTAAGTTTGTCCTTTTCGAAGAAACACCTCTTGTCTTGGTTGCCATTTTATTTCTCCTCAAAAATTAAACATTTAAATTTAAACCTTTATTTATCAGGTGCCATAGATTATTTTTTAAATAAGTTAATGATATATTAAGCGTTTAATGGCTTATAATTCAGAGCGTAATCCACAAATTTTTCTGTATCTTTAAATTAATTTATTGGATTGTCAATATTTTATTTCGATTAAGTTCTATCTAATTCTAAACCTTATCTAATTAAATTTTTTCTTCTCTGGTTGAGCGTTTTTATTTACTCAGAAATTTTCTTTTAAATTAACTAAAATCAAAGGAATTCAACCCAAATGAATCAGGAAAAAATAAAAACACTGGTAACTGATTTGAGAACGCAACCTCCCAGAAGTCCAAGGGAATTATTGGGAGACTTTGTTATTTTGGCAAGGTGTGTCGACAAATGTCGCGCCTTTTTAATGGGAACGAATGGGGAATATAATTTTTGGCCATGTTCTCTTTGTGAGCAACTCGAAAAGTTTTCGGGGATTAATCATGACAAGCTCAAAGAATTTGTTTCTACTGGAGCCAGTGACCAGGAAGTGGCCAATTGGTTTCAAACACAATCTAAAATAAAAGATAAATTAGAAATTATTAAGTGGAATAATAAAATGCGGGATATGCGTTTAAGTGAAATGGAAGAATTTGGACAAGAGTACTTAGAAGAATATATTCCCAAAAATCTCCCTAAGTTTCCACCGGTTTATGTTTGGTTCGATGTATATGATATAGAGGAAGGCAGAATTAAATAATCTACCCAGCGGGAAGGAATTGCATCGTTTTTATTTTGTTTTTATTAGTTCTTTAATAAGCAATCTTTACAATAGAAAAACCAGTAATTGCCATTAAATTGACCTCACTTATATCCCTAAGTGAATACCTTGATTCTGTATTGAAGAAATTATATGATAATCACCAATCAATTTATTTTCATGTATTTCGTAGGAGTTTTAAATGGTTAAGGTACGTGCAAGCCAAATATTCACTCATTCAGCAGATGATGCTGTTGCAGCTAAAAAACTATTAGATTCCGGTGTATCTTTTACAGAAGTTGTTGATAAATACAGCACTTGTCCTTCAAAGGAAAATGGAGGAGATCTTGGTTGGATGCCTGAAGAAAACGCTAACTCACTCATTGGTGAGGTTTCATCCAATGATCAAGGGAAAATTTTAGGTCCAGTACATTCTCCATATGGCTATCATATTTTAATGATAACGGAAATTGAGGAAGAGGAAATACATACTACCTTCCATCCTGACACTCGCATGACTGAGGTAAATAAAGTTTTTCCTGAAATTCATACTTATCTATTTAAAAACTTTCATATTGGAATGCCCGTTTCAGGATATGATTCTGAGGAAACAATATTTTCAGTATGTGAAAAAAATGGAAAAAAGATTGGTGAGGTATTAGCCGCTATCAATTCTGAGGTGGCCAACAAACAATCTCCCACCATTTCTCCAGAGGATTTAAATAAACTCATTCAAAGCAAAGATCCAAATCTTGTTCTATTAGATATCCGTGAGCAATGGGAACATGATATTGCACAAATTAAAGTTGCTACTCTTATCAACCGAGAAAATTTTGATAACATTGTTTCAGCATTAAGCTCTGATAAAAATATTGTAATAATTGATTGGAAGGGAGACCGAAGTCCGAGCTTTCAAAAATTTCTTTCTCAAAAAGGGCTAAAAAATACAAGAGGGCTTCAAGGAGGTATTGATGCCTGGGCTGAAAGTATTGATACCAAAATGGCACGATATGATATTGATGAAGAGGACGATGATTACCGCTACGAAGACATACTCGGAAACGAGTAAAATTTCATGAATAGAACTATTGATTCTCAGAGTTTTTATTTTAAGTTTCCCCACCACCGTACACCCGCTTTTATCCTAATGAGCAAGGGATGAACCCTCTTCTACAAATAAAAAATCTTAGTACGCATTTCGACACTGAAGAAGGAGTTGTCCGTTCGGTACGAAATTTGGATTTAAATATTCAACCTGGAGAAACATTGGCTTTGGTAGGTGAATCAGGTTGTGGTAAATCAGTAACCGCTTTAAGCATTCTACAGATTTTACCGATTCCTCCCGCTTATTTTGCAAGTGGTGAAATTTTATATAAGGGGAAAAATTTACTTTCCCTGACTGAACCAGAAATGCGTCAAATTCGTGGAAACGAAATCAGTATGATTTTTCAAGAACCCATGACTTCACTCAACCCAATTTTTACTATTGGAGATCAAATTTCTGAAGCTATAATGCTCCATCAAAACAAAACCAAAAAAGAAGCATATCAACTGGCATTAGTTCTTTTAAAAAAAGTTGCCATTCCTAGCCCAGAAAACAGAATTCATCAATATCCTCATGAATTGTCAGGAGGAATGAAGCAAAGGGTAATGATTGCCATGGGAATTGCTTGTAATCCTTCCTTATTAATTGCCGATGAACCTACCACAGCTTTAGATGTAACTATTCAAGCTCAAATTCTGGAATTGTTGGATCAGTTAAAAAACGAAAATAATATGTCAATTTTACTGATAACTCATAATTTGGGGATTGTTGCTCAGTATGCAAATCGAGTCGCAGTAATGTATGCCGGTAAAATTGTTGAAGAAGCTCCTGTAAAGTCCTTATTCATAAATCCTTCTCATCCTTATACAAAGGGATTATTAAAGTCGTTACCCAATGACCAATCCAATAAAATTCTGGAATCTATTTCCGGAGTAGTTCCCAACCCTGCACATCTACCCAATGGCTGCGCTTTCCATCCCAGATGCCCAGAGGTCATGCCTCACTGTTCGGAAAAAATTCCGCCTAATTTTGAGGGTTCTAATCTGGATCACAAAGTTGCATGTTGGTTATTCGAACAATCAAAGGCACTCTCATGAGTTCTCTTTTAAAAATGGAAGGATTGAAAAAATATTTCCCGGTTTTCGGTGGTATTTTTTCTAAAGTAATCGGTCAAGTAAAGGCGGTCGATGGAGTTAATTTAGAAATAAATAAGGGGGAAATATTGGGCCTGGTTGGAGAGTCGGGTTGTGGAAAAACTACTGTCGGAAGAATGACTCTAAGGCTTGTTGAGCCGACTGATGGAAGAGTATTTTTTGATGGTCAGGATATCTTTAGGCTTAGTAAAAATGAAATGAATAAACTTCGACCACAAATGCAAATCATTTTCCAGGATCCCTACAGTTCTCTAAATCCAAGGTTTACAGTGGACAGAATAATTGGAGAAGCCATGTACATCCATGGGATAGGAAATCGCAATACCATAAAAGAAAAAGTAAATGAAATTATGGAAAAGGTAGGACTATCCTCAAAGTATGCTAAACGCTATCCTCATGAGTTTTCTGGGGGTCAACGTCAAAGAATTGGAATTGCCCGGGCCTTAGCTTTAAATCCTAGTTACATAGTTTGTGACGAACCTGTATCGGCTTTAGATGTTTCCATACAAGCACAAATAATTAACTTACTTCAACAGCTTAAAGAGGAAAATAATATTTCAATGTTATTTATTTCTCATGATTTGAGTGTAGTCAAATACCTTTCTCAAAGAACCGCTGTAATGTATTTAGGAAAAATCGTAGAAATAGCTCCAACTAAAATTTTAAATGAAGAAGCCGCGCACCCCTATACTCAAGCTCTTTTAGCAGCTAAACCCTCAATTAATCCCGAAAATCAACAAAAAGCAAAAATCCTTTCCGGAGATGTCCCCTCGCCTTTAAATCCACCTAAAGGTTGTCACTTTCATCCGCGCTGTCCTCAAGTAATGGATCATTGTAAAACTGTAGAACCCAAACCCATACAATTGAAAGAAGGACATATAGTCCATTGCCATCTTTATGAAAATTGAATTCCTTTTTATAGGTTGTTGATGCTACCTCAAATTTACCAGGTGATACAGATCGTGGCTCCCGCCTTTTTAATCATTGGAATTGGATATTTCTATCAATCCAAAGTTGGGGGAGATATAAAAAGTTTATCGCGATTGACTATGAGTACTGTGGTCCCCGCCTTTGCTTTAAAAAATATTTATGAAATGAATTTAGATGGGTTCGTTGTAGGATCGGTATTATTGTCAGCAATAATAATAATTATTTTTCCAGGCGTTCTCGCTTGGCTTTTTATAAAGAATAATGAAAAAAGAGGCATTTACTTGCCCATAATGTTTATGAATACCATAAATCTTCCTTTTCCTATTTTAATTGCGGCATACGGTACTGAGTCAATTCCATATGCCTTAATGTTCTATTTTGCTACGTTTATTGGAATTTTCACATTAGGTTTAGTAATTGTCTCAGGAGCCGGGAAAGGGGCCCGACAAGTTTTTAAAGAATCCGTTTTTTGGGTATTAATTTTGGCATTTTTAATTCGTTGGACCGGGATTGAGTTACCTGATTTCGTTATCAACCCCATTAATCTATTGTCTCAAGCAACCATACCTATGGTCTTAATGGTATTAGGTATGCAACTCGCTCATGCAGAAATAACGGACATGCGTTTATCCTTATTGGCTGTTTCATTTCGAATGATTGGAGGATTAATTGCAGCATTATTTTGTGTTTGGGTTTTTCAATTAGAAGGATTAGCTCTTAAGGTCGTCATCCTTGTGGCCATCATGCCATCAGCAATTATAAATTTTTTAGTCACTCAAAAATATCAAGCCAATCCAAGAGTGGTGGCTTCCACTATTCTAATTTCTACCATAGCTTCAATAATCATTATTCCTCTAGCCCTTTTAATTTTGGGATGATTTCTATTTAACCGAATATTTTTTTTCAATAACCTCCCTAAAAAATATTTGAAATTAGCCAGCTTAACCCAAAGTTAAGGATAATTGGGATTCGTTTTTTTCATTCAGCAGAAAAAACATTCAATAAAATCAAGTAATTATAGCTACAATAGAAGTACACCTAAAATAATTTGTTTTGGTGAACCTGTAGGACCAAAACAAGTCAAAAGACAATTTTTTAACAACATGTATAGGTTTTTATAAATTGGACGCTGCTTCCTTATTCGGAGTTTTATCAGGGCTATTTTTGATTATTTCAGCCATATTTCTTGGAGGGGATTTAGACAATTTTTTTAATTTACCTGGCCTTATGATTGTTCTAGGAGGAACAGTCGCCGCAACTTTAATTACCTTCCAATTAAAAGATGTAATTGCGGCATTTAAAGCTGCTATTTTCGTTTTCTCAGAAAAGAAGTTAGATCCTAATGATATGGTCGAAACTATGATTGAGCTTTCAACCATAAGTCGAAGACAGGGTCTGGTAGCATTAAGTCGAATGGAAATAGAAGATGATTTATTAAGAAAAGCGTGCAATTTGATTGCAGATGGGTCATCAGAAGACCTTATAAGAGATACCCTGCATATAGAAATTGAATCAATGAAACAGCGACATTTTATTATTCAAGATATTTTCAGAAAAATGGCCTCTTATGCACCTTCTTTTGGAATGATGGGAACTCTAATTGGTTTAGTTCAAATGCTTCAGCTTTTATCAAATCCCGAGACCATTGGGCCTTCTATGGCAGTCGCCCTTTTGACTACGTTTTATGGAATGTTGTTATCCACACTATTCTTTTTACCTATCGCGGGGAAATTAAAAGATCGTACCCTGGTTGAAGTTTTGAATTTAGAAATTATTTTTGAAGGAGCCATATCCATTCTGGAAGACAATAACCCTTTGTTTGTCTATGAAAAACTTTCTTCTTTTATTCCTGCTAAAAAAAGAAGACCTAGAAGACCATTTATTCCACACACTCCAGGAATAGTATAGAAACATTTTAATTATTATGCCTACCAGACAAAGCCTAGAACAATTAAAAGAACAATTGAGACGTAAGAATGTCGAATTAAAAAAATTGGACGCTGATCGAGCCAAACAAGAATCAAAAATAAAGCATTTGATGACTGTTTCTGGAAAAAAAATTAGCGAAATGCAACAACGCCTGGAAGAAAAAGAAGAGCAAATTCGCTATCAAAAATCTTTAAGAAGAACAAATTTTTCCCAACCTGGAAATTTAACAAATGAGCCGATATCTCTAAAAACTCAACCCAAATCAGAAGTCAAAGACGAGATTACGGTTAAAGATAAGGAATCCAAATTAAAAAAACAGATTAAAGAGTTATTGATAGAGTTTAAAAAAAAGAATGGACGGCTCATAAAAAAAATCAACATTGAAAGAGTTGAAAAAGAAAAACTCATTCAGGAAAGAAGTTTATTAGAAGAGGAGTTAAAAAAATACCGTAACGAATCGGCACCTATTGATCAAATTAAAGAGCAAGCTAAATACATAGACACCGCGTCAGAAGAATTCCAAGGGCGATTTAAAGAAATACTAAATGAGAAAGATGCCTTAATTGAGTCCTATGAAAAGCTAATTCAGGAAAGCGTAGAGAACGAATCTGACCTGGAATTTTCGGGGGAAATTGTTGGTAATATCCGCCAGGAACTGAACAAGGTTAAAGAAGAGAAAGACGAATTAGAAAAGGAACTTAATCTACAAAAAAGACAATTTGAAGCCACTCTTTCTCATGAAATAAGAAGTGTTAAAGAGTCCTTTAAGCGGAAAAAAAATAAAGTTAATAAAAAACGGGAAAAAGTAATCGACTCAATTGAAGAAATTCAGGAGGATAAAACCAGCAATGCTTGGATTACTACCTATGCTGATATGACAACATTACTTCTAACATTTTTCGTTCTTTACTATTCTTTAGCCTCCATTAATATGAATAAATTCAAGGAGGCAATTTTAGGTCAACATCAAGCTAGCATTGGCTTGTTAGAGCTATTAGATGCTGTGGAGTCTAAAGATTCTATTGATGCATTAACTGGTCTTAAAACCAACGATATCCTATCAGAAGTAAAGCATGTTGCAGAAGATGAAACATTGAACTCAGTTATGGATGTTTCTACCGACAGTTCAAAAATTATCATAACCGTTCCCGGACAAACATTATTTAAACCTGGTAGTGCGGATCTACAAATCAAATCAAGTCGACCGGTTTTAGATGAATTAATTAGAATAATTAGTAAATATCCAAAGTACAAAATAAATATTCAAGGGCATACTGATGATTCGCCAATTTCAACGGATAAATTTCCATCCAATTGGGAATTATCAGCCGCAAGAGCAACGGCCGTATTGCGCTATTTTATTGATAAAAATATTAATCCAAAGCGAGTAACGGCCACTGGATATGCAGATATTTTTCCTGTAGCGTCGAATTCTACAGAATTAGGCCAAGCAACCAATAGGAGGGTTGAATTTGTTTTGGAAAAAGAAAAATAAACAAGACCTGAGTCCTTCTAGATTAATAAACACACCTTTTGACTCACGAAATGCCTTTCGGATTTCCCCAGATCCCCGTGACCCGGTATTTATTAAAATCGGAAATAAAAAAATAATTCCAATTGAAATAAGTTCTACTGGATTTTCTTTTAATGGGAAATCATTTAAATCCAAAATAATTTATCCTATTTTATTGAAACTACCAAACTACCCCCATGTCATTGAGGCAAAGGCGAAAATTATTTCCATAGATAGAAGAATAATATGCCATTGTACATTTATTGATTTGTCTGAAGAAATAGGAAATGTTATACATCGATATATTTTAAATCGGCAAAAAAAAGAAATTCGCTCTAAAAAGCAATAATCCTATCCATTTTTGAAACCAATAAATTTTATGGATCCAAATGAAAATTTTTCCGAAAAGGAATTTGAACTAATTAACGAAGTGGATTTATTTAAACATAAACCCACAATCATGAAAAAAGCCGAATCAAAACTCGAAGCTCTCCGTAAAGCTTTAATAGAGGAATTGAAAATCAATCCTAAACGTTACCCACCAGAAACTGATCTAGTAAAAGGTCAAATTGCTCGAGGGGAAAACCATAAAGGATTTCCCTTTATTTCTTTGGACCTCCCTCAAAAGTTTTCCAAAACAGAATTCTTTACTTACAGGACATTATTTTGGTGGGGACATTATCTGGGATTTTCTCTAATCCTTAAAGGGGATCGGCTGGGAGAATACACGGAGAAAATTATAAAAAATCAGAACGACCAGGAATTTTCTAAAATTCACCTTGCTAAAAATGAAAACCTCTGGGAATGGGAATGGACAGAGGATAATTTTACAAAAATCTCAGTATTTGAACCTGACAATATTCGGAAGTTTGTCAAAAATAATAAGTATCTTAAGTTAATTGAAGTTATCGCCCTTAATGATCCTTTGTTTGCAAATATGGACTGGAGAGAAAAGGGTATAAATTCCTTCAGAAAACTAATTAAATTAATTTTTAATTAATTATCAAAAAAATTCCTAATAAACACAAATCAAAGGATGTTTCCAGAGTATGTCTTTTAATGAAAAAATCTCAAGAGATGCCCCCTCTTTTAACCCTTTCAAAAAAAACATTTGGTGGGATGAATCAGGAATAGGAGACACATAACTTTTAGGAATATGTAACGGTGTGGGAGTCATGAAACTTTTTCTTTTAGAGTTCATTTCCTTAATTTTATTTTCAGAATTATGTATATCTTCCTTTACAATTTTTCTGATCTTGGGCAATTGGTCACGGAAACCCAACAAATAAACTTTTTCAAAAGCATTAATATTAGTTTCTGATTTTGAAAATACAGCAACGCTTCCTGGTTTTAATAAAGGCTCCATTGAAGAGTCTTCAATTTTTAATGCATAACTATCCTTAGGTAGATTGGATTTAGGATCCACCGGGTAACTAGTAATGAGGATCAACCCTTCTGGAAGTGTTTTATTAATTTCGTTAATTCTTCCTATTCGAAAGAGTGGAATTCTCTGTTCAGGTTTTTTAATGCTCATAAAATAGTAATATTGAATTTTTAATAGTAATCTTGCTATATTTTATGGTTTTTTAATTAATATTGTTAAATAAAATCAATTAAATTCATTTCTTACTTTACATTCTTTACCAATCCAATTAAACCACTTATTTCCAGCGATCAATAAATGAACTACCAAGAAACAATAGATTATATTTTTTCGCTTGCAAACCGTGGTATTAAATTAGGCTTGGAAAATACCCGGCGACTTTTAATTCATTTTGATAATCCTCAACTGAAAATACGTACGATCCATATCGCAGGAACTAACGGTAAAGGTTCAACCGCTTCTTTTGCAGCATCAATTTTAAAAGCCGCAGGTTATCGCATTGGATTATTCACTTCTCCTCACCTTAATGATTTTAGAGAAAGGCTTCAAATAAATGGGGAACTGATTTCAGAGGAGAATTTAATTAATTTAACTCTTAGGATTCAAAAAGCTTCATCAATTCTTAAAATCAAACCAACTTACTTTGAATTTAGTGCCATCCTTGCTTTCCTCTATTTTTTTGAAAGCCAGACAGACTTCAATGTAATTGAGGTCGGCATGGGAGGACGATTGGACGCCACAAATTTATGCCAAGGAGAAGTTTGCGTTATAACAAATATTTCTCGCGATCACGAATCAAGTCTTGGATCAAAACTAACTGATATTGCCTTTGAAAAAGCTTCAATAATTAAAAACTCGTGCACGGTTATCACCGGTTTTTCCCAATCCAGTTTACTTGAAGTGGTAAGCAAACAAGCCAAATTAAGTCAATCTCCTGTTTTTAGCTTAGGAAAAGATTTTTTTTCAAAAGTTAATTTTCAGAATTCTGAGGTCCTAAATTTTAATTTTTCCGGATTCAACTTTGAATTTAATAAACTCAACTCTCGATTGATCGGAAAATTTCAAGCAAATAATGCCAGCACAGCTATAGCTGCTTGTTTAGCCCTTTCCAAAAATAAAAAATTCATCTCGGAAGAATGCATTCAAAAGGGAATATTTCAAACTCTTTGGCCTGGGCGCCTTGAAATCATTCAAGAAAATCCGAAAGTTATTTTAGATTGTGCCCATAATCTAAAAGGCTGTGAAAATTTAGCGAAAACCATTAACGAATTATTCCCAAATCAGCCCGGAATAGTTATTTTTGGGGTTATGAAGGATAAACCACATACTGAAATGATTGATTTTATTTCAGATATAGCCGATTATTACATATTAACCAAACCAAAAAATGAAAGAAGTGTTTCTCCTGAGGACATTAGGGATATTATAATCCGCAAGGGCAAACCTTTTGAAATAATAGAAGAAATGCCGAAAGCAATTAAGGCTGCCCTTGAATTGTGCAAAGAGAATAGTTGGATTTGTATTACTGGTTCGATATTTACTATCGCAGAAGCTAGGAAAATTCTTGAAAATTAAACATTTAAAAACCTATTTTCTTTGTTGCGCAACACTTGGGGTCTTTATTGGTTTTAGTTTTTGTTCTTTCGCTTTCGCTGAGAGTTATAAATCTCCTCTTCAGAAAGAAAATTCCTCTCCAAAACCACCTTCAAAGAATTCAACAAAATCGACTTCTTCTCAAAAGGACTTGCCTGTCCACATTTCAGCGGACCACATGATTCATTTAGCAAAAAAAAACCTGGTAAAAGCAAAAGGTCGTGTGTTTGTACGTTATGGAAAAAGAACTGTCAAAGCTCAGGAGATGATTTTAAATACAGAAACCGGTAAGGGACAGGCTAAGGGAAAAGTAATCATGACGGATGAAGATGGTTCTGTTTTAAAAGCAAAACAAGCCAACTTCAATATGAAATCGCAAAAAGGTCAGTTGTTTAACGTAAAAGGAAAACTTGCAAATCTTTACAATGTAACCGGAGAAAAGTTTAATAAATTATCCAAAGATCATTATCAAACCGAAAAAGCAACTTTAACCACTTGTACAGGAAAGTTGCCTGATTGGATCATTGAAGTGGATGAAGCAGATATCAAATTAGAAGACCGTGCTTTATTTAAAGGTGGAGTTTTAAAAGTTAGGGATATACCCATATTATATTTACCTATTGGTTATGTCCCTATTTCGACAAAAAGAAAATCAGGATTTCTTACCCCAAAAATTGGCGTTGGGAATTTGGATGGCTTTTTAATAGGAAATCGCTTTTACTGGGCAATAAACCAATGGTCAGATGCGACCATCGGAGCGGATGTTATGACCGAACGAGGAGTCCGAGGATCCTTAGAATATCGTTATATCCCTAGCAAAACAACAAAAGGGCAATTTAATGGTGTTATTTTAGATGATAATCGCACCGGGGAATTATTTTGGAAAGTAGATGGAGTTCATAACCAAAAACTTTCAAAAGGATTTCAACTAAATGCAAAACTAGATCAAACCTCAAAAGCAAATTTCAATAAAACTTTTAGAAACGCCACAGAAAATCGAACAAGACGAAGTTCCGATTCTTTTCTTTCCCTGTTTGGAAAAAGAGATAACCACTCATTTGACGTCTTGGCTCGCTTTCGGGAAAGTGAAGAGGAGAGTAGAGATGATACTTATGGAATTCTCCCGGGAGCAACTTTTAAAACCCAACCTTTAGAATTAGGTAACTTGGGAATCTATTTCAATCAAGACACAAGCTATAATCAATTTCTCATAGATTTAGACGCAGACTCCGGTAACGATGAGTTAGACACAATTCATAGAATAGATTTTCATCCGCAAATCGCCCTGCCCTTCAATATCGCTCCCTGGATGCAGTTCACAACTCGTTTTGGATTTAGAGGTACATATTACAACAAAGAAGTGAATTTTAATGACATCACCAAAATGAAATCAGAAGGAGGAAGTTTTGTCCGGGAGCTTTTTGATTTAGCGGCTATTTTAGAAGGACCCAAGTTCAACAGAATATTTTCTATAAAAAATACAGGTTATCAATTCAAACATGTTATTGAACCAAGAATTCAATATGATTTTATTCCTGACATGGATGGTGATGATATAAATCGAATTCGAGTAATCGATGCTGTTGACACTTTTGGAGAAACAAACCGTGTAACATATTTTATAACTCAACGCTTGCTTCAAAAAGTCACAAAAAATTCTGGGACCTCGGAGGTCCAACAAATTGCTCGTTTTGAAATTAGCCAAAGTTATGATTTTTTGGAAGCCTCGCGAATGGAAACCCCTCTTACACCCCGCCGTCCTTTTTCAAATTTAAGGTTTGACTTTGACAGTCGATTCCTTAAATATTTTATGTTCAACTTTGACTCTACCTTTAATTTTTACGATGGAGTGGTGGAGACTTTTAATTTTGATATTGGCATTCGACCTAATAAATGGATGATGTTTATATTTGAAAGAAGACATATCCATAATCAATTGGCAAGCATGCTTGGAACCATCGATCTTAATTTTCCTCATGGGTGGAATTTCAAATATAGTGCACGTTATGATGAATTCAACGAGAGATTTCTGGAGCATAATGCTCGCTTAACCTTTAATAATTTTTGCGAGTGCTGGGGGTTTACCGTAGACTTCATCAACAGGAGAAATATAAATGGAACCGTCAACACAACTGAAACCAAAGTATTATTTAGCATTCAACTTCGCGGACTGGGTAATTTGAATGGGGCTCGAGGAGAGTCTTTTATCCATAGAACCTTTTAAAACCATTTTTTCATAGGTACACTCATTTGAATTTTTCACAAGAATTGGCAAAAGTAGCTTTAGAAATTGGTGCCATAAAAATTAACCCTGAGCAGCCTTTTACCTGGGCTTCTGGGTATCAAATGCCAATTTATAACGATAACCGTCTTTTACTGGGAAATGCAGAGCATAGAATTTTGGTTGGAAATGCTCTTTTAAATCTAGTTAAAGAAAAAAATATTGCTGTTGATGTTGTTGCCGGTACGGCAACTGCTGGAATTCCCCATGCAACCACCTTAGCTAATCTTATGAAAATTCCTTTGATTTATGTACGACCTTCCCCCAAAGAGCACGGTTTAAAAAATCAAATTGAAGGAGTTTTGAAAGTGGGCCAATCTGTTTTATTGATTGAGGATTTAGTTTCTACAGGGGGAAGCGCTATAAAAGCTATATCGGCAATAAAAGAAAAGGGTGGAAAAGTTAATCACTGTTTTTGTATTTTTAATTATGGGTTTGAAGAAGCCGAAAGAAATTTTTCTCAAATCAATTGCCATCTGAATTCAATATTAGATTTCCCCTCTTTAATTCAATACGCTGAGAATTTTAGTGCAATCACACCGCAACAAAAAGATCTAATCAGTAATTGGTATAAATCACCCTATAATTGGAAATCTAATTCAAAATTGACGGGGGACTAACTGTACAAGACCGTTGAACTCCAATATCAATTATTTATTGACAGTAACCGCTTTTGATAATAGTATTCACTGTTTAGAATTTTATACTACCAAAATTAATATTATTCCCTTTAAGTTATTGAATTCATTAATTTAATCTCTTAAAGGCCCTAAATAAAAATTCATAGTCGTTTCCCAAAAATTACGGAAACTTAAATCAAAATATTATTGGAGGTTTTTAGAATGCCAAAGTTAGAATTAGGTCCCGCTGGTTTTTTACCCCCATCTGCGGCATCTATGGGAATTTTTCACCCGGATAAAGGCACCGGAATGGAACTGGTTGAGGGTGAGAAAGTAACAGAAGAAAAGGCTTTGGAAGTAGCCGCCCACAAATTGTTGACCTTGAGAAACCCCACCTTGTTCCCTGGCCCAATGTTGTTATGGGGATGGAATGAAGAAACCAGACATAAAGCGGAATTGGCCCTAAATTTGGTAAAAGAGGTCCCGGGTATGAATATTATTCCAATGCCCGATTACCGACCCATTTATCCCAAAATTGATCCTGAAGCGGTGATTAATCCTTGTCACCCTAACTTAACAATTCAGCATAATAAAATACATGTTTGTGCTCTTATTGGAGTCCACTGTCATTTTGCGAATATCACATTAAAAATGATTCGCGCCAATACTAATTGCTATACTCAGGCTTGGTGTGCCTACGATGGGCATGAAGACGCTCTTCTATCACTTCGAGATTTAGATTCTGGTAAGCTTATAAGAATTACAGAAGCCATAAAAAAAGCAAAGGAAACTATTACTCCTTGGGCTCATACTCCTGAAGGCAAGGAGGAACTTGAAGAAATAGCCGAAAATAAGAGAAAAAATGCCGCTCCTTCTAAAGAAGATGCCACACTTTTCATGGGTGAACTGGCGGAAGGAATTAACGAACACTCCGAATAAAAAATTAAGGGGCCCAAAGGCCCCTTCTCCTTTTCAATTTCAATTTGCTTTTAAAACCTATTTAATTTTCTTTTTTGGAATTTCTCCATTTTTTTAACCTATTTTAATTGGTTCTACAAGTTCTTCTGAAATCTTTCCTTTTTTCATTTGACAGGTTTCTAATAAAACTTTAGCCTAAAATCTAGGGGTTATAACTAGCTTTTTTGCCAATAAGTTAACAGATTAAAATTACCTTTCCTATCAAGGTGAATACTTGGAGAGAAATTAGTGCGTGCATTGGTAATAGATGATTCAAAAGCAATAAGAATTATTTTGACTAAAATTTTAAAAGAAATCGGATTTTCTGTTTTTGGGGCGGAAAACGGCCTTAAAGCTTTAGATTGCATACGAGATGAAGGAAAAATGGATTTGGCTCTGGTGGATTGGAATATGCCAGAAATGAATGGGTATGAATTCATTTGTGAAGTAAGAAAAAATGCTGAATTGAATGATATGCAAATGATGATGGTTACAACAGAAACAGAAATGTCTCAAGTCATCAAAGCGTTGAAAGCAGGAGCAAATGAATATTTGATGAAACCTTTCACAAAAGAAATGATCTTGGAGAAGTTATCCTTAATGGGCATTTCAGTGGCTTAACAAGATCAGGTTTCAACAATGCTTTTTGGGGTTAACTATTTTGACTGGAGTCTGTTGGCGTTTTATGTTTAGAGATATTGCTAGCATCGCTTTTTCTTTCAAGTTTCCAAATTTTAAACATCAATACATTAAACTGGAAACTTCCTTCTTAAAAATCAAATTTAACAATAATCTTTATTTGAAATTACAGCAAAATCTATACCCAGAAAATCCCACCCCAAAAAATCAAAGCTTAAATATGAACAGTAGTTTTGAAGTAAAACAGTTAAATGAAAAATCAAAGAATCTTACAACTTTTATAATTAAAAAGTTGTTTAAATTATTTTTAGATAGGTAAATATAGATGGCCATAAAGCAAGGGGATTTTGATTACATCCGAAAATTGGTTTTGGAAAAATCTGCCATAGTTCTTGAGCCGGGAAAAGAATACCTAGTTGAGTCCAGGATGCTGCCCCTTTTAAATCAAGAAAAATTTTCTTCTATTGAAGATTTGGTTAAAGAATTACGAGGTTCATCAGCAAATGGTTTACAAGATAAGGTTGTGGATGCTTTAACTACCAATGAGACTTCTTTTTTTAGGGACATTCACCCTTTTGAAACACTAAAGAAAATGGTATTGCCTGATATAATTGAAAAACGGACTTCTAAGAGAGAATTAAACATTTGGTGTGGAGCAAGTTCCAGCGGTCAAGAACCTTATACGATTGCTTTGGTATTAAGAAATGATTTCCCACAATTAAATTCTTGGAAAATCAAATTTATGGCCAGTGACATTTCCGATGAAATGCTCAATCGATGCAAAAGAGGGGCATTCACTCAATTGGAAGTAAACCGAGGACTACCAGCTCCCCTATTGGTCAAACATTTCACGCGTCAGGGTATGGAGTGGGTTATTAAAGAAGAATTTAGAAAATTAATTGATTTTCAAAAAATCAATCTTTCTAAACCCTTTCCGCTGTTACCCAAATTCGACATTATTTTTTTAAGAAATGTATTAATCTATTTTGACGTTGAAATGAAAAAGAAAATTTTGTCCCAACTAAAAAATGTTTTAAGACCCGATGGTTATTTATTTTTAGGAGCAGCTGAATCCACCTTGAATTTGGACAATTCTTTTGAGCGCATCCAAATACAACAATCCGGCTGCTATAAAATTCGAGGCGCATAATGAGTTTTGAAAATGAAATAAAAGATTTTACCGAATCCATTTGGAAGAATACCCTGGACTTAGAGGTAAGCCCTAGTGACATACCATTTAAACCAAATGGCAAAGAAAATACTTTGGCAGGGTGTGTTCATATTACAGGCGAATGGCAAGGAACAATAGCCGTTACATGTCCAATGGGATTAGCTAAAAAAGCTGCAGGGATCATGTTCTCGCAAGCAGAGGATGAGTCAACCACGGATGATATTCGTGACGCTTTAGGAGAATTAGCAAATATGACAGGAGGAAATATTAAGTCTCTTCTCCCGGAACCTTGTTATCTTTCTCTTCCTACGGTTGCCGTTACGGACTTTGAACTCCGAATTCCTGGAAGTGAATTAATTGCCATGCTAACCTTCAAGTGCGAAGAAGTCCCTTTTGTAGTGACGATGGTAAAAAAAGCTGAGAATGGAACAGGAAAATAACGATGCAGTTTCTTGAAAAAGAAATCACCGAATTTGCAAAAATGATTTGTAATTCAGTTTTAGGAATAGAAGTAAATCCTATTGATAAACCTGTAGAATTAAAAAACGCCCAACAACCCAAAGTTCGAATAAAAATTTCTGGTCAATGGAATGGGGACATTATTTTAAATATTGCACCACTTCTATTAAAAGTTGCCACACAAAAAATGTTCTCACTTGGCGAAGATGAATCAACACAAGAAGATAAAAACGAAACGCTGGCTGAATTGGCTAATATGATTGGTGGAAATATTAAAGGATTAGTCCCAGAGCCTTCAGTTCTTTCCCTTCCAGAGTTAATTTCACCCAATATAGATTTAGAGTCACTCCCCAAAAAGATTCTTACTCAAGTTTGTTTTGAAAGCTCAGATTCAGAATTCGGTATCACGGTTTTTGAAACCTAGACTCTAATTTTTTTTTAAATCTTCAATAAAGATTTAAAATTATTATCTTTTCTTTAATCCAAGATGTTCCTTAAATTCTTGTTCTACCTGATCCGGATCTGGTGAATTTAACTTAACCATATTTTGTAGATGGTCATAAGCTTCCAAGGCTAATTCCGTAAACTGTAATCCTATACCTTCATCTGTAGATCTTACTACCATCCCTCTGATTTCGACTTTTATCGGATTTTCCTGACCTTTTAAAACCAGAGTGATTTCGCACAATGTTCTTAAGGGTACTGGGTGGTCAGTAACAATGAAAATTCCTTTCATACTAATGTCACGGGTATTCTCTGATCTAACTTGTGTTTCTTCGGTTTGAACAATCGCCTCAATACAAAGAGGAACACGGGAAAACTCTCTGTGATTATCCTGATTATTTGTAGTCACAAAAGCACCTAAAAATTGAAATTTTAATAATTCCCAATCCCCCTGAAACCACTAAGCCCTTTAAAAACAAAATCTTATGAAACAAGAGCCCATCGCATTTTTTCTGATTATTTTCACTTGTAACCTTGACTAACCTCTTTTCAAATTTTATTTATTAACTGGCTATTAATTTAGTGTAAAGCAAAATTGAAATTAACGAAATCCGTTTTTATATATATTGCTTAATTTAAAATTGAAAGGAACGCCCAATGGGAAAAATTATTGGAATCGACTTAGGAACCACTAATTCTGTGGTTGCTGTTATGGAAGGAAATGAACCAAAAGTTATTGTTAATGAGGAAGGCAATCAAACCACACCCTCTGTGGTGGGTTTTACCAAAGATGGAGAAATATTAGTAGGACAAGTTGCTAAAAGACAAGCCATTGCCAACCCAGAAAACACTGTCTTTTCAGTTAAGCGATTCATGGGCCGTTCTTTTAATGAAGTGAGTGAGGAAATGAAAATGGTCCCTTATAAGGTTATTAAGGGCCCCAAAAATGATGTTCGAATTGAAGTTCAGGGAAAACAATATAGTCCCCCTGAGATTTCTGCAATGATTCTCCAAAAATTAAAAAAATCAGCAGAAACCTATTTGGGTGAGACTGTTACAGAAGCTGTTATTACTGTTCCTGCTTATTTTAATGATGCACAAAGACAGGCCACAAAAGATGCAGGAAAAATTGCTGGATTGGAGGTTAAAAGAATAATTAATGAGCCTACTGCTTCAGCTCTAGCATATGGGTTAGATAAAAACAAAGACCATATGATCGCCGTTTATGATTTTGGCGGAGGAACATTTGATATTTCTATTTTGGAAGTGGGTGACAATGTAGTGGAGGTAAAAGCTACCAACGGGGACACTCATCTAGGTGGTGACAACCTCGATCAGAGAGTCATAGACTGGTTAGTGACCGAGTTTAAGAAAGATTCAGGAATAGATTTAAATAATGACAATATGGCTTTACAAAGATTAAAAGAAGCTGCTGAAAAAGCCAAAATGGAATTATCTTCCACCAACGAAACAGATATTAATCTCCCGTTCATTACAGCTGATGCGACAGGACCAAAACATCTAAATATGCGGCTGTCCCGCGCAAAATTTGAATCCATGGTGGATGATCTTTTAGAAAGAACCAAAGAACCCTGTCGTAAAGCTCTAAAAGATGCTGGGTTGGAAGCAAACCAAATTCACGAGGCAGTGCTCGTGGGTGGTTCTACCCGTGTTCCCAAAGCACAGCAAATTGTAAAAGATCTATTCAATCGCGAACCTCACCGTGGTGTAAACCCGGATGAAGTAGTTGCGCTGGGTGCTGCCGTCCAAGCGGGTGTTTTAGCTGGAGATGTAAAAGACATCCTTCTGTTGGATGTTACCCCTCTTTCCCTTGGAATTGAAACTCTGGGTGGAGTGACCACTAAATTGATTGAACGGAATACAACCATTCCAACAAGAAAAAGCGAAACTTTCTCCACCGCCTCGGATAATCAACCCAGTGTTGAAATCAATGTTCTTCAAGGTGAAAGAGAAATGTCCAAGGATAATCGGTCTTTAGGTAAATTCCATTTAGATGGTATACCAGCTGCCCCAAGAGGTATTCCCCAAATCGAAGTTACTTTCGATATAGATGCCAATGGAATTCTAAATGTTTCTGCAAAAGATAAAGGCACCAATAAAGAGCAAAAAATAACCATTACCGATAATACGGGATTAAGTGAGGAAGATATTAACAATATGGTTAAAGATGCTGAGGAGAATGCTGCAGCAGATAAAGAACGTCGTGAAAAAATTGACGCTAAAAATCAGCTGGATTCTTTAATTTATAATACTGAAAAAACTATCAACGAAAATAAGGATAAATTAGAAGAAGCCGATTTAAAAGAAGTTCAGGATGCTATTTCTGAAAGCAAAAAAGCCGTTGAAGAAGATGACGCTGAAAAAATTAAAGAACAAACAGAGAACCTTACTAAAGCCTCCCATGATCTGGCACAAAAAATCTATTCTAAGCAGGAAGCTCCTGAGGGACAAACGGATGGTAATGATGGTGGTCCATCTGCACCTAATCCAGAGGATTCTTCAAACAAATCAGATGATGATGTAGTTGATGCCGAGTTCGAAGATATTAGCAATAAGAAATAAGTTTTTATTTTAACATTGCAATTAAACTTAAATATTAACCCACATTATTTTACTTTAACCTAACCTAGAGAGTTTGTTTTCCAAAACTCTCTAGGTTGATTTATATCGTTCTATGGAAAAAAACAAAACCAAAACAAGCCAAGATGAAGAGGATTCTAAGTTCAGGGTAACGGATAAGCGTCACTGGGTTAACGAAGATGATGAATCAATTAAGGATTCGGAAATAGAAGAACGTTTACCCACCTATGTTGAAAAACTAAAAAAGGAAGCGGAAGAAAAAGATCGACGGCTTAAAGAGTACATTGCGGCTTATAAAAATAAAAATGCTGAGAACGAAGAATTCCGAATACGATTACAAAAGGAGAACGAAGTTCGAGTAGACCAACTGAAAGCAAATTTCTTTAAAAAATTCATTCCCATATTAGATAATTTACAACGTGCCATTAACACCACGTCAAGTGAGAATAGTTTGGACAGCCTTAAGGAAGGCATTGAACTAATAATATCTCAATTTACAAATGAGTTAAAAAATTGTGATATTGAAAATATCCCCACCCTGGGCGAGCAATTTAATCCTGAAACCCATGAAGTATTTTTGACAGAAGAAACAGACGATCCTCAAAAGGAAAATATTATTGTGGAAGAACTGGAAACTGGTTATATCTATAAAGAAAAATTAATTCGACCCGCAAAAGTTAAAATTACTAAACTTAAAAAAGAATAGGCCCCATCCCGTGAAACGAGACTATTACGAAATTCTTGGAGTTTCAAGAAATGCTTCCGAGTCAGAATTGAAAAAGGCTTACCGACAAATGGCATTAAGGTACCACCCAGACAAGAATCCAGGTAATCAAGATGCAGAAGAAAAATTTAAAGAAGCTTCAGAGGCCTATGAGGTTTTAAGAGATCCTAAAAAACGAGACATATATGATCAATATGGTCACGAAGGACTAAAAGGCCAGGGTTTTGGTGGCTTTAGTGGTTTTGAAGATATTTTTTCAAGCTTCGGAGATATTTTTGGAGATTTTTTTGGTGGCTCAAGAAGTCAAACAGGAGCGGATATTCGTGCAGATGTAACCATTTCTTTTGAAGAAGCAGCTTTTGGTGCCCAAAAAGAAATTGACGTCCATAAACATACAACTTGTAAAGATTGTAATGGTTCTCGCTGCCGAAAGGGAACTTCTCCCTCGACTTGTGGTACTTGTAGGGGAACGGGACAGGTTGTAAGGTCTCAGGGATTTTTTAGCCTTCAAAGCCCATGTCCAAATTGCCATGGGATGGGGAGTATTGTAAAAGATCCCTGTAATACATGTCACGGTGAAGGTGTTGTAGCAGAGAAAAAATCTATATCAATTAATATCCCAGGTGGAGTAGATGATGGGTCTCGATTAAGATTAAGGGGAGAAGGCGAAGGAGGCCCTGGGACACCGCCTGGTGATTTGTATGTTTTTATTCATGTTCAAGCCCACGACTTTTTCCATCGAGAAGGCAATGATGTCTATTGCCAATTGAATGTCTCAATTTCTCAGGCCGCGCTTGGTGCTGAAATTGAAATTCCACTCTTGGATGGGAAAACTCGCTCAATTACTATTCCAGAAGGTACCCAATCAGGTGAAAAACAAAGAATATCGGGAGGCGGAATTCCTCATATTAGAGGCCACGGAAGAGGAGATCAAATCATCCACCTTTTTGTAGAAACGCCTAAAAAATTGAATAAACGGCAAAAAGAATTGTTTTTAGAACTATCTGAAATCGATGGAAAACCTACTAAGAAAAAGCTTAAAGGCTTTCTTCAGCGGTTAAAAATCTAATTTCTAACCGCAAAATACGCAAAAAACCCCGAAAATCCTATCATTAAAAAAAAATCTGTTTTTCCTAAATAAAAATATTATCTTTGTTATTCGAATTTTTTAGGACTATTCAGTCCAATATGTTTCAGTAATAAACAAATTTTCAATAGTTAATCCATCCTGTTTTGGACTCACAAGTCCAGTTTCCAAAACTATAATTTTTTTAACTTTATTCAGTTAAGGGGTGATTTATTTTTATTTATTTGCTATGCTCAGATGTCTGATTATTTTAAGGTAAAGTGTTTTATATTATTCATAACTCATGGTCATGAGGGGGATCATGCAAGACTCAAAAACAATACTTTTTATTGATGATGAAGAAACCTTGTGCAAAGCTTTAGGTAAGCATTTGCAAAAAATCGGTTACTCTGTCAAAACGGCTTTTAGCGGAAAAGAAGGTATTGAGACCTTTAAAAAAGAACCTTTTGATTTAGTAATCACTGATCTAAAAATGGGTGATAAAAGTGGTATTGAAGTTACCGAAGAAATAAAAAAAATTCGACCAGATACAGCGGTTATGATTTTAACTGGTTACGGAACTATGGATACTGCTATTCAAGCCATTAGACTGCACGTTGAGGATTATATTTTAAAACCTATAATGCCTCTAGATTTAATAAGTAAAGTCGAAAAGTGCTTAAAGAATCGGTTTCCAGAAAACAAAGAAAATTCTTCAGATTTCAAACCTTCTTATAAGCAAGATTTAAATTATAAAGATGCGCATTTAACTCGCAGAGAACAAGAAGTTGCTCGTTTAGCCAGTGAGGGATTTAACGATGATGAGATTGCTAGAATTTTAGATATAAGTGTCTTTACCGTTAAATTTCATTTGAAAAAGGTCTTTAAAAAACTGAATATTCACAAACGAATTCAACTCATTATGTCATCTGGAAATTAATATCGCATTAGCAATTTGCGATATTTTGTTTTTAGTATTTCCAGGGAGACCTAAAGATATCTATTTGGAAGGGTTGTGCAGCTAATATCTGGCTTTATCAAAAACTTTATACCCTTATTTACCTATAAAAATTCACTGTGAGGTAAAAAAGTATAGCCCATAAGATATTCATCAATGGACCGTGCAGCTTCGCGCCCTTCTGCAATAGCCCAAACCACCAAAGATTGCCCCCGGGTCATGTCCCCTGCAACAAAAATTCCATCAATATTTGTCATTTTATTTTTATCGCAAGCCACATTATTTCTACCGTCCAATTTTACCTTTAGTTGCTTTACCAACCCTTCATGAACGGGGTGAACAAAACCCATGGCCAACAACACCAAATCCACCTCTAGTTCAAATTCAGAGCCTGGAACTTCTATTATCGCCGGACGACCTGTTCCTGGCTCCGGCTCACCAAAACGAATGTTTACCGCATGAACTTTTTTCACCTTTCCATTTTCACCAGTGAACTTCTTAGTTAAAATATTGTAGCGCGTAACTTGCTTTTGGGCTTCTTCATGGGATGAGCTCACTCTTAGAACCATAGGCCATTGAGGCCAAGGATTTTTTTCAGCCCGCTCTTTAGGGGGTTCATTTAGTAATTCAAATTGATACACGTTTTTGGCTCCCTGCCTCAAAGAAGTTCCTAGGCAATCGGAACCTGTATCACCACCACCTATGATCAATACATTTTTATCCCTAGCTGTGATGGCAATTTTTTCATCGATTCGGTCTCCTTCATTCCTCTTATTTTGTTGAGGCAGAAAGTCCATTGCAAAGTGAATCCCATCCAATTCTCTACCCTCTACAGGCAAATCTCTAGGCTTTTCTGACCCACAACACATCAAAATCGCGTCAAATTGATTTTGCAAATCTGAAATTAATACATTCTTCCCCACATGGGAATTGGTTTTGAAAGTAATTCCTTCTTTCTCCATTAACTGGATACGTCGATGGACTATTCGTTTTTCAAGTTTAAAATGTGGAATTCCATACATTAGTAATCCGCCAACCCGATCAGCCTTTTCAAAAACCGTAACTAAATGCCCGGCTTGATTAAGTTGATCAGCCGCTGCTAAACCGGCTGGGCCAGACCCCACAATTGCTACTTTCTTTCCAGTTCTCTTTTTTGGAGGATTTGGTTTCATCCATCCATTTTCAAAACCTTTTTCAGCAATAATTTCCTCAATATTTCTAATAGTAACTGGGGGTTCAGTAATCCCCAATACACAAGCCCCCTCACAAGGTGCCGGACAAATGCGGCCGGTAAACTCTGGAAAATTATTTGTTTTTAAAAGTAGAGCTAGAGCTTCTTCCCATTTATTTCGAAATACCATATCGTTCCAATCAGGAATCGAATTTCCCAAAGGACAACCGGTATGGCTTTGACAAAAAGGAACACCGCAATCCATACAACGGGCTCCCTGTTCACGATATTTCTCAATAGGAAAGGGTTCGTAAACTTCTTTTTGATCACTTAGTCTATCTTCCACAGGGCGAGAATCCGGTGTTTCTCTAGGAAATTCCAAAAAGCCCTTTACTGAACCCATTAAGCCACCTCTTCTAAAGATTTCTGTTCTTCTTTACGTTTTCTTTCTTCGATTACCCGCCTATAATCCTTTGGATATACTTTTATAAATTTTGATAGCATCGTTTCCCAATTCAACAATATGGTTTTCGCTACTGAACTCCCTGTCAATTCCTTATGTTCTTGAATCATTCTTTTCAACAATTCAATATCCACATCTTCTTTCACAGGTAATAAATCAACAATGCTCTGATTACAATGAATTGGAAATTGATTCGCTTCATCAAAAACATAAGCAATTCCACCACTCATCCCGGCCGCAAAGTTTCTTCCTGTTTTCCCTAATACAACAACAATTCCCCCCGTCATATATTCGCAACCATGATCACCGACCCCTTCCACCACGGCTTGACTTCCACTGTTGCGCACTGCAAATCTTTCACCAGCGATACCTCTTAAAAATACTTTTCCTTTGGTTGCTCCATATAGCGCTACATTTCCTACTAATATATTTTCTTCAGGGATAATCTGTGATTCTTCTGGAGGAAAAACAACAATCTGTCCGCCAGAAAGTCCTTTGCCCACATAATCATTAGCATCTCCACGCAAAGTAAAAGTCACTCCAGAAGCTAGGAAAGCTCCAAAACTTTGGCCCGCCGACCCTTTAAACCCAATTTTAATGGTTTCATCAGGTAACCCGGCCTCTCCGTGTTTTTTCGAGATTTCATAACTTAGCATAGCCCCGGTGGCACGATCTTCATTTCCAATATTATAATTTAAATCAACGGGTTCCCTATTTTCTAAAGCATTTTCACAATCCACAATTAATTTTCGATCCAAACAATCTCCAATATCCCCACTAAGATCTTGCTTGGTTATATTTCGAATTGCAACTTCAGAGCCAGCTTCTACCTTGTAAAGTATCTTAGAAAAGTCTAGCCCCTTGGTTTTCCAATGATTAATAGCATCACTTACCTCAAGATATTCAGACCGGCCTATCATTTCATCAAATTTTTTAAATCCTAATTGCGCCATAATCTCCCGAACTTCTTGAGCAATAAATTTAAAATAATTCACAACATATTCTGCTTTACCGGTAAACTTTTTTCTGAGCTCTGGATCTTGCGTGGCAACACCAACAGAACAAGTATTTAAATGGCATTTGCGCATCATAATACAACCCATAGTTATTAAGGGCGCAGTTGAAAACCCGAATTCATCTGCTCCAAGCAAAGCTCCAATAACAACATCTCGACCCGTTTTTAGTTGACCATCCACTTGAACCCTTATCCGGCCCCTTAAATCATTCATCACCAAAATTTGTTGAGTTTCTGAAAGACCTAATTCCCAGGGTAAACCCGCATGCTTTATAGAAGTTTGAGGAGACGCTCCTGTTCCCCCATCGTGTCCAGAAATCAAAACACCTTCAGCTCGGGCCTTTGAAACACCTGCTGCAATGGTACCAACTCCCGCCTCAGCAACCAATTTAACGCTTACTCCTGCATTAGGATTAGCATTATGTAAATCAAATATTAATTGCTGTAAATCTTCAATTGAGTAAATATCATGATGGGGCGGTGGTGATATCAGACCCACTCCAGGAGTTGAATTCCGAATCTTTGCAATATATTCAGAAACTTTATGCCCCGGAAGTTGGCCTCCTTCACCAGGTTTAGCGCCTTGAGAAATTTTTATTTGAAGCTCATCGGAATTAGCTAAATAGAAACTGTTAACCCCAAATCGACCAGAAGCAACTTGCTTAATAGAACTTCTTCGTAAGTCTCCATTTTCATCTGGAATATAACGAACAGGATCTTCACCACCTTCCCCGGTATTACTTCTACCACCAAGGCGGTTCATTGCTATAGCCAAAGTTTCATGAGCTTCCCGAGATATAGATCCAATAGACATGGCGCCAGTACAAAACCTTTTAGTAATATTCTCTACAGACTCAACTTCATCAATAGGAATAGAATTAGAATCTTTAAACTTAAACAAACCTCGCAAGGTACAATCACGCGTGCTTTGGTCATCAGAATATTTTGAAAACTTTTTATAGGTCGAATAATCGTTTGATCGAGTAGAGTGTTGCAGCATTGCCACTAAAGGAGGGCTAATCATATGCTTTTCTTCTCCACGACGCCAATGATAAAACCCACCTGCTTCTAAAATGGGTTTTAATATTTTGGTGCGGTGAAAAGCATTCTTATGTCGGGCTAATACCTCTCGGGCAAGAGTTTCTAGCCCTACCCCACTGATACGCGAAGGTGTACCCGTGAAAAATTTATCAATCACAGAATCATTAAGGCCGACAGCTTCAAATATTTGCGCACCTCGATAACTTTGAATGGTTGAAATACCCATTTTTGCAATAATTTTGTAGAGACCCTTTTTAGTCGACTTAACAAAATTTTGAATGGCTGAATCCAGAGTTGTACCATTCACAAAAATTTTTTCCTTGATCATTTCAGCAATAGTTTCATAAGCAAGATATGGGTAAATGGCACCCGCTCCATAACCAATAAGCAAAGCAAAATGCATCATTTCTTTGGCTTCTCCCGTTTCAACCACAATTCCAACATTGGTCCTGGTCCTTTCTCGAAGTAAATGGTGATGAACCGCCGCAGTTGCCAATAGACTGGGAATAGTTGCCTGATTTTCATCCACTCCACGATCTGAAAGAATTAAAATAGTATTGCCATTTTCAATTGCATCGGAAGCCTGATTGCAAATCTTTTCTAAAGCTTTTTCCATCCCATCCTCTCCCTCTGAAACTGGAAATAATAAAGAGAGAGTGACTGTTCTTAAATCTGGTTGATCTATCGACTGAATTTTAAAAAAATCATTTGGAGTTAAAATCGGATTTTTTACTCGAAGTTTCCGACAATGTTCAGGAGATTCAGAAAGCAAATTTCTTTCTCTACCAAGGGTAACTTCCATGGACATTACTAATTCCTCGCGTATGGAATCAATCGCGGGATTAGTCACTTGAGCAAAGAGCTGTTTAAAGTAATTGAAAAGTAATTGAGATTTTTCAGATCTTACGGCAAGAGGAACATCATTTCCCATAGATCCTGTCGCTTCTTGTCCATTCTCTATCATGGGAGCCAAAATAATTTTTTTATCCTCTTGAGTATATCCAAATGCCAGTTGTTGCAAGGTAAGATCATCAACAATTTTCTCTGATTTTTTTGGGTCAGGGATATCTTCTAAGTTGACTTGATTGTCTTTTACCCATTGTTTGTAGGGTTTTCTCGTTGCTAATTGAGATTTGATTTCTTGATCAGAAACAATCCTTCCTTCTTTAAGGTCCACAAAAAACATTCGCCCCGGTTGCAACCTTCCTTTTTTAATAATTCGAGCTTCATCAATTGGAAGAACTCCCACCTCCGACGCCATAACCACCAAATCAGTATCGGTAACAATATAACGAGAAGGTCGTAAACCATTTCTATCCAATACTGCTCCAATAACATTTCCATCTGTGAAGGTAATTGAAGCGGGCCCATCCCAGGGTTCCATCATAGAAGCATGGTATTCAAAAAAACCTCGCTTATCCTGGTCCATCGTTTCATGACCACTCCATGGTTCAGGAATCATCATCATTACAGCGTGTGGTAAGGAGCGTCCACATTGAACTAAAAATTCTAAAGCTTGGTCAAAATCTGCGGAATCACTACCACCGGGCGGAATTACCGGAAGTATTTTTTCTACATCATCATAGAGATCACTGGCAAACATAGACTCACGCGCAACCATCCAATTGTTGTTTCCACGAATGGTGTTGATTTCTCCATTATGAGCTATCATCCTCATAGGTTGGGCTCTTCCCCATGAAGGAAAGGTATTCGTACTGTATCGTGAATGCACCAAAGCCAAGGCAGATTTCAGTTGAGGATCCTTAATATCAAGATAATAATCAGCCACCTGAGGAGCCATTAATTGTCCTTTATAAATAAAAGTCTTACTGGACAAGCTACAAATATAATAAGACTCATAAAGCTCGGCCAACCCAGAAGCCCTAATTGCCTGGCCAGCTTGTTTCCGGACAATATATAATTTTCTCTCAAATAATTCCTGATCCATAATTCCTTTGGACCCAATAAATATTTGCCGAATATCAGGCTCTACATCTCTTGCAGTTTGGCCAATTTTTGTGTTATCCACTGGGACTTTACGCCATCCAAGCAAATCCAACCCTTCGCGGGTTGTAACTTGCTTAAATATATCCATTAATAAGGTAGCTTTCTCACTATCCTTAGGAAGGAAAACCAAACCTGTCCCATATTGCCCTTTGTCAGGAAGAGTAATTCCAAGCTTTGAGCACTCTAATTTAAAAAATTCATGAGGTATTTGGATTAGAATTCCTGCACCATCTCCTGTTAGGGGATCAGCCCCAACCGCCCCACGGTGTTCCAAACGATTTAATAAATCCAAACCCTGCCTTATTATTTCATGGGATTGCCGTCCTTTCATGTGAGCGACAAAACCCACTCCACAGTTTTCTTTTTCAAATTGAGGATTATAAAGCCCTTGCTTTTTAGGATATTTTTGAATTTTCATATTCTATTATTATCAAATATTGGAATTTGTTTTAATTCCAATTACATCAATACTTAAAATAAAATGTTAAAAGCCTTTCAAAGCAAACCCAGTGCCAAATGCTTAACCATTGATTATATTAGACTTTTAAACAGCAATTCATTTTTATATAAATTTTTTACATAAAAATAGATACTAATTATACAATAGATTACAGAAAGGAAGTCAGTAAACTGCAATCCTGAAAAATCTTAATTAGATTCTTGATCTCAAAAGAGAGGAAACAATTATCTATAGAAATTTCAATTGATTTCAAAGGAATATAAATGGATTTTTTAGAAAAAGCTAATTTATTTTATCCGAACTCATTTTGAAAATCATAGCAATCTTATGAACAATGGCTTCCATCTAAATAGAGAATTAGCAGTATATTTTCTCTCTAAGATTTGTTAAACATTATAGTTAAGGCAAAATATTGCGGCAGTGAAATAACCACTTCTTTTACTACTAATCTTCTAAGTCAACAAAAAACAAAGAAAACCCACTCAGAGCCAACTGGAGGTAAAAATGATAGTAAGCGAGGTAATGACTCCTAAACCGCTGGCAGTAAAAGCAAATGAAACCATAAAACGGGCCCAGGAATTAATGGTAGAAAATTCTATTCGGCACTTGCCAGTAGTGGAAGGGCATGAATTATTAGGGATCATTACAGAAAGCGATATTAGAGGTGCTTTTTTAGATGAGAGGTCAAATAAAAAGGTAAGAGTCCTGGATCCTTCAAAAATGAAAATTTCAGATTATATGACTCATAATCCTATGGTTGTTTTTCCTGAAACGCATGTAGAAGATGCCGCTTTGGTCATTTACAAAAATAAAATTGGGGCTCTTCCAGTAGTAAGAAGAAATCGTCTGGTGGGAATAATTTCAATAATGGATATATTGGGGATTTTCGTTGATTTAATGGGAATTCTTTCATCAAGTTCTCGAATCGATGTAATTATGGGAAAAGACCCAAAAAATTTTGAAAAAGTCTCCGGTATTTTAAATAAAGAAAATATGAACATCATAAGTGTTGGAATGTCTCCATATGAAAAGGACCCCAAAAAGCAGGTTTATTTTTTTCGAGTAGACCTTTGCGAAACCAAAAATGTAGTAAAAAAAATTGAAAAGGCAGGTTTCAAAGTTTTAAGTGCCATTGATTAATTATTTAATTTACCTCTATCATGAATTCCAACCGAGTATATATTTTAGATACAACATTAAGAGACGGTCTTAAATCGCTGGATACCCTTCTCCCTTTAAATGATAAACTTCGTATTGCACAACAACTGGCAGAGTTGCAGGTTGATGTTATTGAGGCAGGATTTGCAGCGGCAGGAGAAGATGATTTCAATACAATTAAAAATATCTCCAAAAAAATTAAAAACACTATCCTTTGTAGTTTATCTCGGATAAACAAAACGGATATCGAATTGACAGCAAAAGCTCTTGAATCAGCAAAAAAACCTCGCATACATTTATTTGCTTCATTATCTAATACCAATCCAAATGATTTGTTTAACAAAATCAGTTCAGGAATCCAAATAGCAAAAAACTATTTTTCGGAAATACAATTTTCACCCCATAATGCTACACGCATTCCTGAATCGGTTTTATTGCAAATGGTCCAAGTCGCTGTAAATGAGGGAGTCAGAATAATTAATATTTCTGATACTCTGGGATATGCAATGCCTGATCAATTCGGTCAACTAATTCGAAAAATTAAAAAAATAGATAGCGACCTTATTATAAGTGTTCACTGCCACAATGACTTGGGATTAGCAGTCGCCAATTCCTTAGCTGCTATAAAAACTGGAGCAAACCAAGTCGAATGCACTCTTAATGGAATTGGGGAACGCGCCGGGAATGCAGCCCTGGAAGAAGTTGTCATGGCCCAATTAATTCATAAACCTTACTTTGATACTCAATTGCAAATTAAAACAGAACTCATTAAAGCATCTTGTGATTTAGTCAGTACATTAATGGGGTTTTCAATTCCCACAAATAAACCCATTGTTGGGGAAAATGCTTTAAATTATGACTCGAATGTTTTTCAAAATGGGTTTGCCAAAGACGAAAGATATGAGATTATAAACGCCAAGGATGTTGGTCTATCAAATGAATAAATTCAGGCAAATCCTTAAGAATTAAACCATATTTTCAAACTTTACATTTATGTCGTCAGAAAAACTTATAATATTTGATACCACTTTAAGGGACGGTGAGCAGTGTCCTGGAGCCAGTATGAACAACAAGGAAAAACTCGAAATTGCCAGGCAATTGGCTCTATTAAAAGTGGATGTGATTGAAGCAGGTTTTCCAATTGCTTCTCCGGGTGACTTTGAATCGGTGCAACAAATTGCCAATGAAATTAAAGGATCCTCTGTCGCTGGGTTAGCAAGAGCATTGGAGAAAGATATTTCGGCAGCAGCACGGGCTTTGGAAAAAGCAGATAAACCTAGAATACATATCTTTCTTTCTACTTCCAAAACACACCGCGATTTTAAACTTCAAAAAGACAAAAGCGAAGTAATTAAAATGGCTGTTGAAGCTATTAAGTTCGGCAAAAAATTTTGTGATGACATAGAATTTTCACCCGAAGATGCTTCAAGAACTGAGCAGGATTTCCTGGCGGAAGTTGTAGAAGCCGTTATTGATGCAGGAGCTTCTACGGTGAATATTCCCGATACAGTGGGATATTCTGTACCAGAGCAGTTTTCAAATTTAATTCGATTTTTAAAGGAACAAGTTCGAAATATTGAACAAGCCGTTATTAGTGTTCACTGCCACAACGATTTGGGTTTGGCCGTAGCAAATTCCTTAGCAGCAATCAAGGCGGGAGCCCGGCAAGTAGAATGCACAATTAACGGAATTGGTGAACGAGCCGGAAATGCTGCTATGGAAGAAATTGTCATGGCATTAAAAACACGAAAGGATTTTTTTGGAATTCATTCAGATATAGATACAAAACATATTATGGCCTGCAGTCGACTTGTTAGCAGCCTAACAGGGTTTTTTGTCCAACGCAACAAAGCCATTGTGGGAAAAAATGCATTCGCCCATGAATCGGGAGTTCACCAAGATGGGTTCCTTAAAAAGAAAGATACATACGAGATAATGAATCCCAATGATATCGGATTGGATAGTTCAGAGTTGGTGATGGGCAAACATTCGGGACGAAACGCACTTTCAAAAAAAATTTCGCAAATGGGTTTCCAAATTTCCACGGACGAACTTGATGAAGTGTTCTCTGATTTTAAAGTATTGGCTGATGAAAAAAAGGAAGTATTTGATGAGGATATAATTGCACTTATTCAAAAAAGAAAATTCACAGACGAAGATCTAAATACATACTCCCTGATAAAAATTGAAGGCTCTTTCGAAAGCGGAATCATGCCTCAAGCCTCAGTTATTCTGAAAAGCCGTGATGGAAATGAACATTCTGCGCAAGGTAATGGAGATGGGCCCATTGATGCAATCTATAATGCGATTGATAAAATAACCGGTATGACTTGTAAACTACTCGATTATCAAGTAATGTCAAAAACTAAAGGTAAAGATGCACAAGGAGAAGTCACTGTCCGCGTATTATACGAAAACCGCGAAATTTTAGGGAAAGGGACAGGAGTTAATACCATTGAAGCTAGCGGGGAAGCTTATGTCAATGCGGTTAATAAACTTTTGATTAATCCTAAATCAGGCCCAGTCGAGGGAAGTTCCATTGAAGGGCCTTAGTTGCTTTTTAATTTTTCGGGCTCAACATAAAACCCGACAATTTTAATTTTTTATAAAAATCTTCCCTCATGTCTCCCAGGAAAAAAGACGACTTATTTAATCGAACCAATCCACCCTCCGTTTTCAAATTTGACGAATCTGTAGCTCGTGTTTTCGATAATATGCTCGAAAGAAGCATTCCGCTTTACAAAGAAAGTCAAAGGATGGTAATTGAACTTTCAAGGGAACTCCATCAACCGAACACTACCGTCTATGATTTAGGGTGTTCAACGGGAACATTAATCAAGCAACTAGCCCAAGCATTTCCTAAAAAAAACAATGCTCATTTTGTTGGTATAGATAATTCCTTACCAATGTTAAAAAAAGCTAAAAGAAAATTAAAAGATCACTTGGATCAGTGTGAGTTCATTGAAAGTAACCTGGAAAGTAACTTCCCTATAGAAAACACAAGCGTAGTTATTCTAAATTACACTTTACAATTCGTCAGACCAAAAGGTCGCCCTTCCCTCCTGAAAAAAATACATAAAAATTTAAACTCTAAAGGTGGTCTTATTTTAATTGAAAAAGTCCTTCCCAACGAACCTGATTTAGAGGCAACTTATGTTAACCAATACGAAAAGTTTAAACAGAAACAAGGTTACTCTCGAATGGAAATTTCTCGAAAACGGGAGGCCTTGGAAAATGTATTGGTTCCCTTGACCGCCGATAAGAATTTTAACCTATTGAAAAAAGCCGGGTTTAATAAGGTCGAACTGTTTTTTAAATGGTTTAATTTTGCCGGTTGGGTAGCTGTAAAATCTTGATTTATTGGGGTTATTTCAAGTCTGTGTATATACATTGAAATACAGTTTAGAGTTTTGTATGCTGAGGTTTTTTCGAGGAAATTTATGCCACAGTATGACCATACTTGCAAAAAATGCAGTCACGACTTTGTTGTAGAAATGAAGATTTCTGAGGTTGGCAACAAAGAAATTAATTGTCCCAAGTGTAAGAAATCTAAAGACGTTAGTCGCAATGTAACGAACCAGTCATTTACATCAGAAAGTATTAACCGCTACGTTTGGGATAAATAATTCTATTTTTATTTGGAATTACCCAAAGTAAATCGGGATGTAGCGCAGTCTGGCAGCGCACTTCGTTCGGGACGAAGGGGTCGGTGGTTCAAATCCACTCATCCCGACCATTAAAATCAATAATTTATAGAAACCCTCGCCAAGCAAACTTCCCTATGGGTAGCAAATTGGGTAGCACTTTGAAAGAAATACCCTAGTTACATCGCCTGCTCTTTTTTTACCCGATGCCCGCCATCCCTACACAAATCACCCAATATAATGTATCTTTAGGCAAAATGGCGAAAAAAGGAACCGACATCAAAAAGTTTGGTAAATGAATGGAAAAAGTTAAGTTAAATAATTCTTTAAGGATGTATATATTAGGTTTGCTTTTTTCAATTTTATTGATTGATGGATGTGCTTTTGTTTCACGAGATGTCAATATAGACATTGTTGGTCAGAGGATTGCTTTCCCTAGAGAAAAACTTACAGGAAAGCTCCATGTTCGGTTTTCTCCAATTCTTGATTCACGCCCAGAAAAGAACAGATTGGGAGTCGCCAGAAATAAACTCATGATGGTAACTGCCAATGTAGGCACGACAGGTGATTTAAGTGGCTTATTTGAAAATATTGTCAGGCAAAATTTCGCTGCGTCAGGAATTATCGAGGGAAAATCCAAGTTAACCATAAAAACAGAAATACTTGAAGCCTTTACCGATGCATCGGGACCAGATCATATTTACGTCAGGTTAAAACTTGGCCTAGCAATCATTAATTCTACATCAAACGATACAATCTACTACCAAATAATAAAAGGGTTCAAAGAGACTCCCGTAACTCAGATATCCAACCTTGCTTGGGAGGATGCTTTTGTAGGAGCTTCTAATCAAATAAGCGAACAAATATATCAACTAGCTTCCCAAATAAGACTGTCCTTGAAAAACCCTCAATCATCAGCAACCCCCTCCACAAAAATTGTTAGCTCAGGAACTTGTTTTGCCATCAGTGGAGATGGTCAGTTAGTCACGAGTTATCACGTTATAAAGAAAAGCAAAAGCATTAAAGTCAAACTTTATGGAAGGAGCTTCGAGGAAGCAAAAATAATAAAATCTTCCCCAGCAAATGACTTAGCAGTTTTGAAAATCCAAAGCAAAACCCCGGACTTCCTGCAACTTGTATCGGCTAAAACTGTTTCGCTTGGAACTCCCGTTTTTACTATGGGGTTCCCGGTAACAAGCATCCTTGGGAGTGACGTAAAGTTTTCTGAAGGAGTAATTAATTCAATGTCTGGATTTCAAAATGATGCTTCTTACATTCAAATATCTACTCCAGTTCATCCGGGGAATTCTGGAGGACCAATAGTTACAGATGATGGCAGCGTTGTAGGTGTTGTTGCATCAACTGCTGCGGTAGCTAATTTTATAGAGAAAACGGGGACGTTACCCCAGAGCGTAAACTGGGGAGTTAAAGCAGACTATTTAATTCCGATGATTGACAATCTAAAAACACCAAACAAACAAGCAAATAACCGTCAAGAAGCAATAGAATTGGTAAGAAAAGCTCTTTGTTTTATTAATGTTGAATAAGACTGTAACACCACTGGACTAAACTTCGGGGTTGGTCACCATAGGTATTTCTTTTTATTGGGTTTTTAAGGCGATTAGAAAAGACTTCTTTAAAATATTATTAAAAAGTATTAAATATATTTATGTTGCGATCATTGTTAGTTTTTCTTATTTTTCTTATTCAAGTAAAAAGCTCTAGCGCTCAGTGGCAGGTTAAAGTTGATACTGACTTAATGACTGACAAGGAAACTAAAACTGCCTATATTTCTAATGATTCCGATCATAAGTTCTCCTTATTTAGAGCCGATGATGGTAGGGTTTTTGGAAATTTTAGATTATCAGAAGGAAACTCTGATCAGATTTCTCATAAAAGATTGCCAATTTTTCGCATTGATAAACACAAGCCCAGCGATATGGAAGGTTTAAAAGATATTCAGCACGCTTTGAGGAAAATGGGAACTATCTTCTATCAATGGGAACCAAAATGGGTCAATTTCATTGTCTGGCATGGAAAACCGGAAAAGGAATGGGGTGAAGAATCAACTATAAAAAGATTAATGAATGGGAAAAAAATCTTATTTCGTTATTTTTTGCCAACTGGGGGGTATAAGCATACTGAATTTTCTTTGGAAGGTGCGGACAAAGCAATTTCAGAAGCCTTCAATATACCAATTAAAAAATGAAAAACTTTATTATTTATTTTGGAGGCTTTTCCTTCTTTCCTTTATTGTTATATTTTTGAGAAAAGAAAGGGGGATTAATGATAAGACCTTCGTTGGTTTGCACTAACATTTTTTGCAATCATTTTTGCAATCCCCAAATTTCTAGACCCTCATTTTAGAAGTCTAGTAATTATTCCGATTCTAGGAATATTAACTTTGGTGTTAATGATTGGAATGACAATTTAACATTTAAACTAATTTTCAATATAAATGCCTATAGGCGCACACCGACCAAACTGACAGAAATACTACCTATCAAAGTCCAAATAGACAATTTAGGCTTCCTGGTTTAAGATTCACTCATATTATCCAAAAATTCGAATTAAGGGGGAAGTCATTAGGGAATCTGTCTGTTTATTCATTGCCATATGTATTGTTTCATTATTATTTAGCTTTCCAGCGTTAGCAATAACAACCTCTTTTCAAGATGGCTCAATGCCAGATAGTAGTTATTCCGGAACTCAAGACAGTTATTTAGTGGAACGCTCGCTAACCTTAAACTTTGGAACTGAGGAAGAACTAAAAGCCGACGGAGTTCAATTTGATTCTAATAGCGGACAGTATGGGGAGGTTGCGTCCTTAGTGCAGTGGGATGTTTCAGCTATTCCTGCAACTGCGGTGGTAACCGCTGCTTCTATCACATTTGATTTTATCGATGCAAGTTCTGGGACTTATAAAATTTTAACCCAGCATAACCCTTGGTCAGAGGGGACGGCCACCTGGAATGATTTAAATACCAGTAATATTTTGGGCATCATACCTCCATTCAGCTTCGGTCAAGTTACTATTAATTTAAATGCCGCAGGTGTTGCCATTGTTCAGGGTTGGGTGAACGGATTGATTCCTAATAATGGGGTGGCTATCCGAACAGGAGGAACAAATAATGGGATAGAAATGAACTCTAGTGAATCAGGGGAATTCCGGCCAAAATTGGAAGTTATCTATTCATCCAATCCCAATAATACTGCATTGAACAAGACAAATTTATACTTTAAATACTGTGAAATTTATGGTCAAGAAGGCAAAGATATTGTAGGTAAATATTGTGCTTGTGATGATGAGGAAGATATTGCCATTGCTGGTGTTTGCGCGGGGGACCTCAATGGAACACTTAATCAAGCTGGAAATTCTATGAATCCATTTCATTCGGGTATTGACGGAATATCTGGTGTGACTTGCCTTTGGAAAAAACCTATGGAAAATACAGGTCAATACAATGTTCGGACTTGGTGCTTTGATGTTAACGGGGATCATGCTCAATAGTATATTTATTGTTTATTCTTGTATTTTTTTCTTTTTAATAATTTAGCAATCCGTCGCAAAAGGTCCTGCTTGGTTGCATTCGTGTTGGTAGGGAATATCTGGAACTTCAAAACCAAATTCTGAAAGTATCCAAAGTAAGGCAAACGCAATTAACGGCCAAACAATAAATAAAAAAATAAACCCCATAGCTCCTTCGCCAAATTCTGTTCTATTAAAATATTTTTGAAAATAAATGAGGAACCATCCAGCTAAAAAAAAACTTAACATTCCAGATATAATAAGTGCCATAAGAACCCAAATAAAAACAATCTCAGATTATTATCTTTTCTAATTCTCGGTCGCCGCCGTTATCCATCTGTTTCAAATTTTCTTTTAAGCTCATCTTCAATTAAATTATTATCAACCGCCTCTTTAAAAGTTTTCTCTTTAAATTTAATTCTGTTTCTTAACCCTGGGCCAAATAGTTTTTCAAATCTATTTTTCGTATCTCCACTATTGTCTGGATTTATAACCAAAACATTTTTTAAGTGAGTTTTGCTATCAGTCCCTAGAGCAAATAGATATTTAAAAAAGGAATCTGTTTCAGGCATAGAATAACCAATAATAATTATTTTATTTGCATCTCCTAGACATTTAGCGGCTCTAGCCCAAACCGGAGAAAGACTTTTTTGATAATGTGTTTTTTCCCAAGCGGGTGGAACCAAAATAGGTGGCCCTTGGATATTTTTGTTATCATCAGCGCATTTCACTAAACTTAAATTTGATCCCATATCTAAAAAATAAGATTTCTCCGGTAAAAATTCGGGGAATGGAATATCTTTCACTTGAAATGGGACAATATTTTTACATTCATCGCATCTCCCCCAATTTAAAGAACCATGAAGTTTTAATAATGGTGGTCCGTTTCCTAAAATTTTTGGTAGATTGTAGTCAAAGCCTATACCACTTTTAAAAAGAGCGTATTCCAAACAAACATCATAATTAAATGTTATAAAAGAATATTTTGTCTCTGAAACTGACCCAATTGTCCCCCGGTGGGATTTAAGAATCTCTATAAAGTCTTCATAGGGTTGAGGGGGAGAAACTCGCTCGCTCTCGATGGGAAACTCAATGCTATATTCGAGGGTTTTATAAATAAGGGTAATTATTGATTCTCGCAATTCACTTATTTGGTTTACTGTTTTCATTCCAAATTTCTCAATAATCGCTCCCATTTCAATTGCACCGAAAATGCTTTCTATGTTATCTAAGTCTAAATATGATTTTGAATGAACGGTTCTTAATTCTGCTCTGGATTGAAAAACATTTTCAAAAAGCTCCTTGTATTTTTCACCTTTTAAACGGACTCTAGCAACTTCCTCGGCAACATCAAGAAAATCCTGCATCAAGGGGCCGCCAGCGTCTCTTGATGCGCCTGCACCTAAAATAAAAACAACGTTCACTTACCCCTCTCCTTCACAACCCGCTCCATCTCCTTCAATACTTCTTCTCTAGTTAGAATCCCTTTATCAACAAGTAAATTAATGATTCCTTCAATACTGTACATATTTGAAATCACAATTTTCTCTAAAGGAACTTCTTCTCGGTTGCCGCCATTACTTTTCTTCGCCATTAGTTCTTTCCTCATTGGGTTGAGCGTTATATAATTGAAACTCCTGATGCCATCCGCAAAACACACATTCAACCTTTGCCTTACCCTTTGGCTCACCATCCTTTGCTTGTGGTTGGACTAAAGTAATTTCCTCAAAGCATTTGTGGCACCGGTACGGTTCAAAGATGGCCATGGTTATTCCCTCAGCTCACGAAGTTCCTTAAGAATTTCTTCTAAAGATTTAATAATTCCATCTAACTTTTCTTTATCAGTCGGATTTGGCTCCTCCGGTTCCGGATTGTCAGGTATAGGTTGAGGAACCTCTGGTTCTGGGATCTCTGGATCAGGCTCAACTGGAGGGGGAATAGGATCTGTGTCCTGACACTTTTCACCCCAAATCGCCTGAACAAACTCTGGGTGATCAATAAATGGATTGCGGTTTCCTTGCCAAGAGTAAACAACAGAGTTTCTATTTTTTTCCCAATCGCTCACTTGATCTTGCTTATGCCATCCGTACAAATCACATAGCTTTCCAAAACGTGGAGACCCTACGAACGTTGACCTTTCAACAAGCTCTAAATCTGGTGTACTAGATTGGTCTTCCCCTTCATATCTAACCACCATATAAAACATCATTCGAGCAACGTCTCCCTTAACAGAATCAGGAGGCTCCCAAGTAATTGAGGTAGATTTACATCCAATACATTCATTATGAGATGAACCACCATTAGCAAAATCCTTATTACCTCTATCTGCATTAACAGACTTATCTGTTGGTCTTAAATGATGCGCATCTGTATGGGCGTGTTGACCTTTACTTTTAAACCCATGGGATTTAGCCCAAACATGCTCTCTGTTCCAAGCGTTTTGATCATTACCGCCTTGATCTCTTCTGGACTTATCCTGACTTCGCCCAGTGTATAAAAGGATTACATTGTCTGGGTTATCGGGATCTTCATCCGATTCTCTAAGAATGTTCCACACGCAACTATAAGAATGCCTATGATGTTTCTTAATAATTTTATTTAACTCGGATTTCAGTAAATCACCTGTTTTCCCAATGGCTGATTGGTAATAAGAGTCTAAGTCAAATTGGGGTATGCCACTGGGTTTGTTACAAGCACCAGAAATATTAGCTATCGAAAAAATTAAAACAATGGTAATTAGACATACAACGGTGAAAAGTCGTTTTATATTCATGGTTTAGTTTTAGTAAGGGATTTGGTATTTTTGATTAATGGGATTGTTGATTTTATTTTATGAATCTGAATTTTATTTTTGTTTTTGAAGTTTTGAGCCTTTTCTTTTATTTGAATTTCTTTAACCTTTTGAAGAATTTGCTCTTTGCCACCATGGCAATGCCTGACTCCCCTAGGAACTCCCCACTTTTCGCAATTGGTTCGACAATAATGACAACCATCTGAAGCAGTCCTTCCAGGGTGTGAATATGCAACAACAGAAAGGGTATGAATCAATATAAGAGAAAATATAAGCTTTATCATAGCAATTCCTCCTCATTGCAATTTCAGATAACCAAATTTATTCCTTCTTGCCAAAAATGTCAAATTTCAGTAGAATCCTTTTATTCTCGAAACAAATCTTTCCCATGGAATGTTTTTATGACATACGGGTCTATAAAATATTCTAGCTTCAGGTCAAGCCTACCTAAATGGGCTTCGCTTATAAAATGCTTTATTTTTTTCTTATTAGTCATTTTTATTTGGCAAGATTTGTCTTGGGCGGGGGGAAGTGTTCGGGTAAGAGGTTATTACAGAAAAGATGGAACCTATGTAAGGCCTCATTATCGTAGTAGACCAGACGGTAATATTTATAATAACTGGTCAACAAAAGGAAACTATAACCCATATACAGGTAAAAAAGGGACTAAAATTCCTTATGGTTTACCTAGCAGGAATTACTTTAAATCAACGCCTAGTTATAGTTTAGGAAATGGTCGTGAAAAAACTAAAACGGAATTTTCCAATGCATTAACTGAACAAAAAAACCGTAATTATTCTAAAGCAGAAAAACTTTGGATTCGTTTTCTGGAAAAACATCCCAACTCATACCAAGCCCGTAATAATTTAGGCCAAGCTTATTACAATCAGAATAAATTGTTGGATTCAATTAGAGAGCTTGCTATTGCCTATAAACTAAAACCCTCGAATAAAAAAATAAAAAATAACTATAGACAAGCTCTAAAGCTGAATATATATCGGTTAACGGAGTCAGGGCAATTTAAAAAAGCCAAAGAAAGTTTAATTATATTAGAAACGCTTTCTAGGAAAAATGATGGTTTTGTTAATTCTAAAAAGCGCTCCATTGAAAAGAATTTGTTTCAAATTGGCAATTCACAAAATAAATTTGTTTTTAACAAAATACCTAAAATCGAAGAATTTACCTTTAAAAATGAAGACGATCTGCCTCTTTCACCTACCAAATCAATTAGCAAAAATGAAATAAAACTAAAAACCTTAAATGAGATAGATCAATCTCCTGAAGTGTTTCCAGAATCTGAGTCGCTTAAGAATTACGCACTAGAAATCCAGAGTAAAGTACTTCAGCAATGGCAAGACCCCGTGGGAGGTGTAGAAGGAGAAGTTAAGCTTTCCTTCTCAGTATTATCAAATGGAAAAATAAAAAATATACAAATCATACAAGGCTCAGAAATTTACCAGTTAGAAAAATTAGCAATTCAAGCAATAGAAAATGCCAACCCGTTGGCATCCATTCCTAAAGAAATCCAAAAGGATCTATTAGAGGTTGAAATTAATTTTCGGTATCGGATTAAACAGCAATCCTCCCAAAAAACAAACAACATTAGTTAATTGATAATCCTTTTCTTGAAGAAATTGAAAAAGCACTAGATTATTCCGCCAAGATTCCATGAATTAAACCTCCAACAGCTGCAGTCCCTGTATTAAAAATACCTCCCAATGGATCGAAACCAGAAATATTTACTACGTATGAAGTCACAGAGTGTCCGAAATAATGACCTAAACCTGCTGATATTTTTAGTATCAACTCATCATCAGTAAATTCCTCGACAATCGTTTGAGTTAATTCACCCATAATCGCTCCCCCAATAATGCCTGTTGGAGTTGATATTGGAGTGGTATGCATACTATTCTCCTTTAGGAAGATATTGATTACTTGAAGTTTTATAACTTACTAAAAAGGATAGCAGTGCAATATGAAAGGAGGATTAAGTGAAAATTAAAAATAATTTAAATAAATACTTCTGAGGTTTATTTAGTTTTATAGTGAGGATTGAAGTATAGAAATAAAAAACGTAGTAAATCCATTATAGTTAATGGAACCCTATATTAATTTTCTTTAGAAAATATTTGCTTTGCTTTTCTATATGCTCTTGTCAATTTTAGTTCATACTTAAAGGGAACATACTTAACGCTAGCCTTTGCCAAAGCCGCCAACATTCCAAACGGAGCAAAAATAGTAGGCTCAACCACGGAAAGTCCTTTTGAAGCAGTTTGAGTATCTCCAGCCCTATTCATTATCACCTCAACGCTAGTTGGATTGCTTTTGGACTGTTTAAATGTAAAATCTGTGATCTTCCCATTTATTCGATCAAAAATACCACGCCATGTCTTAGCTTCATGGACTTTTTCAAGAGGCATTTCATTCAACTCCTCCCTAAGTTCCTTTAATAATTGCTGCCATTCATTACTTACTGAAAATGCACCCACTTGTCCCCACACTTCAGGCCAATAAACTCTATCTCCAAGATCATAATTTTGGGTATTTTCATTAGCAATAAAACTGAAGTCTCTTTCTATTTTATTAGGTTTAGTAAGATTAATTTCTAGCTTTCTCATTCTATCAATAATAAACTCATCAAAACTATCTCTCCCATTGGAACCAAAAGAACCATAAAATGTACTACTATAACTCGCTTTAATATTTACAGCTAAAGCACGGTGCATGCAATAACGACCCATTTTAGTTATCAAATTAAAAGACTTTTCTGAAAAACTTTTTGATTCCTCCCAAAGCTGATTAAGCTGACTTAGTCCAATATTCTTTTCTGCAGCCTTTAAAAAAAACTCTTTAAACTCCTCAATTCTTTCGTCATTATACGAAGCAACTACTTGATCCTCAAAACAAACTCTTTTTACATTCCCTGTATAACTGGCTAAATCTTGGCGATAATTGCTTGGAAAAAACTCAAAAAAAGTATTTCTAGAGTTTAATAAATATTTCGCTAAAGTTTGCATTCTAATTGCTGTTTCATCACATCCAATGCATCTTGCAAGTTCATCAACAAATTTATCGCCATATTTACTTTCAAGATCGTGAATATTATCCTGCTCAACATAGATATTTCTTAATCTTTCCCTTGAAATAGAATATGAATTAGAGTTTTTATCATGAGTACTTGAACAAATGCGTATTCGACTCCCAGAGTCAATTCGAGAAATTATCGAATTCGCATAAAAATCTTGGTTAAATTCATTTTGCTTATGAAATGCAATAACAAATGGAGGTGGAATTCTTTTTCTTTTTATTTCCGAGCGAGAAACCCTAAGGGAAACTTCATTTTGATATCCCCTTATAACTTCATCAGCCACATGCATAAACGATGATGAAGAGGTTGCCCATTGCTCCGGGACAACTATTTGTTTATTAAAAAGGATTGAAATTAATACCTGCAACCGAATAGTGTTAACCAACTCACTATAAGAAGAATTATTTTTAATATATTCTTCAGGATCGTATAAATCGTCATCAAATAAATCTATATATTGGTATATTTTATCCACTCCCAAACCTCAAAAAAAACTATTCATTTCTAAATTTGTTTTTTAGGTGGGCCGCATATTCCCAAAAGTCATTTGCTGTTTTTTGAGATTCCTCAAACTCAATCTTAATGCTGGCAAAATTTTTAAAGCTTGGGTCCGCTCCTTTTATTAGTTCTAAGCATATGTCCATTACAGGGATTACCAACTTAAATAGTTCTAAAGCATCTTCGTATTTTGGCAACTTATGTTTTTGCGGATTATATTTTCTTGCTTTATGGGCAATCCAAGCATTCCTATAGTTTCTTAAACTTTCGGTCTTTACGTGGCTCTTTATTTTATTAATTTCTTTCTCAAGCTGAACAAGGTTGCAAGATATATTTTTATTTTGCTGGTTAAGCTTACCCTCAAAGATTTTAAATACTCCTGGTCCTTTTAATATCTTTAAGAGAGAATTAAGGGACGCAGCATTATCATTTTCCTGTCCTCCGCCAATTACTCGGGTCACCAAAAGTATCAAACTATCCAATAGCGCATCACAACATTTTATCAAGCCCCAAGCTTCAAATGAATATCCAAATGCATTTCCAATATCATTTCGGAAAGCAATTCGTTCATACAAGGCTGCATACCAACATCCTTGGAGCATATCCTTTTTTAAGCTTTCTACAATCCTATCTGCTTCTAAAATAGGATTCTGCTTGCCCATTTTATTCCCAAATTAACTAACTAATTTATTTAGTTTCTCTTCTAAAAAACCGGGGCCTCAATGACCCCGGACTATTCAGTAACCCAATTGCACTAATTTAATCATCGATAAAATTAAAAATTCCATACAAAGAAGAAAAAATATTTGCGGCTGCCTCCAAATCTTGGGATTCAAATGTTTCTTCACCTGAATCTCTGATTTGCCATAAATAGTAAGTCAATAAAGGACCAGCAATTAAAATTATAACTACTGTACAAATAGAAAAATAAATGTTTAGCGATAAGGAATCTTTCAATATCGAAAACGACAAAAAACTAGATATGAATGTGGCCACCCCAATTAATTCAGCTCGACCTATGTTGGAATAATTACTATCAAATTTAAAAACTTTTAACAATAAAGAAGTCCAGAAAAACCCTAAAACACGACCTATTTGCAAAATGCAAATGGAACCTGCAAAAAATAACAAGAAAAAAAAGAATATCGAAATAAAATTACTTATTGGCTCCATTATCTCAGGATACGAAATATCCATCCAAGCAAAAAATTGGTTTATCACAATGAGTATTAAACCCAATAATGCTATCTTCTTTTTTCTTACTTTATAGACAAATGGATTTTTTTGGGAGGAGAATAAATAAATAAAGGATACAATATTTTTTTCAATACTTGGTACAAACCAAATAAAAATTCCAACCATAATCATAGAGATTGGAATATAAATCAAGCAAATCAATATGGGTTCTTCGGTAGCCAATTAATAGTATTCCTCTAGCTATATTTCTAGAAAGGTATTAATATTTCGAGAAAATGTATCGGCATTCTACATTTATTTTTTTCATAGAGCAATTGTCTCCCAGAAGCCCTTTCAGGCTCCCAGGGTTGAGAGTTGGTGTTAGGTAAAGACTTGCAATTTGATTATTTTGACTTTAAACAAGTAACCCCTAAATCAGGATTATTGTTCTTCAAATAAACTGCCGGCAACCCAATCGTCCTCTCCAATGGCCGACCTGTTTTTCCCTCCACTCAAACTGGAGTTTTTCCCGTTAGCTGTATTATTGGACCCACCACCAATATGGGAATGACTGCCACTAGCGGTGTTTTCTCGACCTCCGTTAATACTGGAAACTTTCCCACTGGCATGGTTGATGAAGCCACCAGTAACACTGGAGTTATATTCACTGGCTGTATTATTCGCTCCACCCGTTACGCTGGAGGAATTGCCACTGGCGGTACCAATTCCACCACCACTGACACTAGCCTCTCTTCCACTGGCCGTATTTTTATTCCCTCCACTCACACTGGACCATCTTCCACTGGACAAATTTCCAACTCCGCCACTAACATTAGAATATTGACCCGTTATCGCATTGTCCTGACCGGTCACTAGCCCACCAAAACTAGAATAATTGTGGCCATGACCCACAATAATATTATGCGAACCAGATTTATCAGATTCAAATATTTGAAAGTTGCTGTTATGAGGATCTGTCTCCTCATCGTAACCCACAATCAAATTACCAAGTCCGTTAACGGACGTGACCGCATCACTGTCCGGGTCATTTCGGTTGCCATTCGTGGCACCGAGGCCATTGAGGATTTGTAGATTCATTTGCTCAAATACCAAAGTGTCTCCATTGCGGCTTACTCCGGCAAGTAAGGCTTTGAGTTGTGCAATTTCCGCTTGTAGGCTTTCTAAAGTAGGTCCGCCACTATCGCTGTAAGTCACTTCCAAGGTAGGGGGAAATTCGCCGTCTGCGGAAAACATTCCGATGCCATCGTTGGTGCCGGAACTGCGAATAGCGATTCCGTTATTAGGTATAGATCCATTGACCCAGCCTTGCACCATTGCGGTACCCAAATTGATGGTAACCACCCCAAAAGCATTGGAGGGAATCTGACTGTTGGGAGTCACTGAGGTCGACAGATCGTTCCAATCGACATCTAAATCAACCCAGGACTTGAGCTGACTGAAAATGCTATAAACACCGCTACTGGAATTAGTAAATTTTAGCGTGAGACTTGCGGCACTGACAAAGGCGGTTGTCGGAATAGAAGAAACGTCCCATTGAATGAGGGTTGCCACTTCGCCAAATTTACCGTTGTCCGGGTCCTGGTTCACCCCATCTGCAATCAAGGTAGTTGCGGACCCAAATTTTTTTGTGGGTGAGGTTTGCCGGACGTAACTGTCCTCTGAGTTGGTGAAAGTATCTGTAATTGCTAAGGTTGGACTGCTTATCAATAACAGAAGTGTAAGAAGAATTAGAGTTTTAATAGTCTTTTCCATGATCTCCTCCAAGGACAAATAGGATGTTCGTTAGCATTCGGAACATTACTGAAATTAGCCAATACTGTCAATATTGTTGGTGAGGTATTATAGGGGTAAAATACAAATGTTATCCTAAAGTTCGGGTGCCCGAAGGCACCAACGATAAAAGCTGATGTTAGTTGGATTCTTGGTCGGAGGATTCTTCTTCTATTTCCACTTCCAACAATCTACCTATTTCTTTTTGTCTTCGGTGAACTCCCAACAAACGAATATTGAAAAATATCTTTATCTGTTCTTCAGTAAGATCACAAAAAGCAGCTATTAATTCATGTTGTAATTCCATCCGAAGAGCTTCTAACCAGAATTTCGTTTGGCTTTCATCCAACAAATCCTTTTCAGTAAGCTCTTGAATGGAGAATGAATCTGGATCGTAATCCTTCAGAGGCGAAATATCTTCCAAAGTTTTTAAATGAGTATCAACTAAATCAAAAAGGCAATACAGGTCTACCATATCAAAACGAAATTCCTGACATTCCCTATAATCTTTTGGGAAATCTTTGCATACCACAGGGAGCATTTTCCTTTCGTAGTCATTCATCCAACGACATGCGAAAGCTACCCGAGTGAGAATACAGATTTGACTCTTTAAACGATCCAGATGGTGACAAATTCCACTGATCTCCTCGATTAAAGCTCCCAGTGAGACTGCATCATTTTCACCTAAAGCTTTAACTTCCGGCAAATGACATCCAACGAAATTTAGTGATTCTAATAATTGATTTTTCACAATTAGAGCATTGTCATAAATATCCCTTAATTCCATTCTGTCTTTCTTGGTTAAATCACCTTCTCTCAATTTCTCAAAGTGGGTGTCAAGGGGTGAGTATTTTGTAAAGAAAAATATTTAGGATTAACCAGAAATCATTTGAAAGAGAAATCCTTAAAGTGGTATAAAAAGAATCAAATTACTTAATATTTTTGAAAAATGAAATGAAAAAAACTCTTGTTAGAATAATTACCCTTGTATTCATTGCATATTTTCCAATTATTGCCTTTGCCAATTCAACTAAAATCGTTCCAGCTAAGGGATATTCTTTTAGTGTTCCAGGCAATTGGAATGAATTTAATAATGATAAAAAGAAAAATTTTAAAGCCATGCTTTTGCCAAACGAAATAAAAAATCATGTAAAATTTAATGAAAACTTTAACGGATTTAGAACACCCACAGGCTTTATAGTAATCATTTATGATTTTGTATATAAAGAAACCAAACCTACATTAGAAAAACTTTTAGAGCAAAACAAACAACAATTTCAAATGGGTATCGATAAAGGTATCGTAAAATTAATTAACTTTATAGATATAATAAAAGTTGGAGGAAAAAAAGTACTTAAGACAGATTGGACTGGAGGGGGCAATTCCAAAAATAATAGAAATGTTAACTTTATAATGCCATCTGAAAATCAAAAAACTTTGATTACTATTATGTCTTTTTTCCCTGGAATAGAGGAGTCTTTTCCAAGCCAAATAAAAAAAATTGTTGAATCCGTTTCATTTAATAAAAACAAATAAGTATAAAAACTTAATTATTGAGACTTTGCATTTTTAAGTATTTGAACAATCTCATTCCTACCTTTTAGCCTTGCCATTTCTAAAGCTGTTATTCCATTAATATTCTTCTCATTTAAATCCGCCCCTTTATTTAGAAGCATTTTAACTATATCTTTATGACCATTGATTGACGCACCCATCAAAGCAGTTGCACCATATTTTGAACCTTTTACGTTTACTTCCGCATTTTCCTCAAGAAGTAATTTAACAATAATAAGGTGTCCATTAACCGCAGAAATCATTAGTGGTGTTTGATTATTATTATTTCTAACATTCACCTTTGCACCCTTTTTAATTAAAACCTTTACTATTTGCTCATAACCATATGATGCAGCACCGAATAAAGCTGTTGCACCTAAGTTTTGATCCTTAATTTTCGGATCGGCCTTAGAATTTAATAATAATTCTACAATTTTAAAATGTCCTCCAGCAGAAGCTAACATTAGAGCAGTCATACCATAAGTAGAATCTTTAATATTTGTATTTGCTCCTTTTTCTAATAATAATTTAACAATTTCAGTATGACCCTCTTCAGAAGCATACATCAATGCTGTCACACCATCGCCGTCCTTCCAATTTGAATCAACACCCTTTCCCAAAAGAGAAACCACCGAGTCAATATCTCCCCTTTTTGCAGCGGCTTGAATAGTGTCAGCATTCAGGGAACTTGAATTGGATAATACTATCGAAAAACAAAAAATATATATTATTAGAAAACCACATTGATTCATTAAGGTTTTATTTTTTATTATTGACATGGAATACCTTTATTTTGTTAACGTTAAAATTGAATTTTACGTCTATAAAATTAGACGATCGATTTAAGCAAATTTAAACTAAATTAAAATCTATATTTATTGGAAAAATTAAACAGGCCTTATTTTCACTTCCTTTTTTTAATCAAAGTTAGTTTTTTGATCTCTTTTTGAGCTTCATTTTCAATTGTCTTTTTTAATTTAGGGACACCAGAAAAGATATTCGCACCAACTGATAACTTAACATAATAGATTCCCCCTTTCTCTGTTTTTAATGATACTGAATCTATAATCGAACGACTCGAAACGTTACCAACTCCTATGGTGTGGGACCCAGGTTTAACAGTAAGTCGAACAAATGTGCCGGAAGTACAATCAACAATTATTTCATTGTCAATATATAACCTGAATGCTTGTATTATTGCGATAATTGAGTTTTCTCGATAAACATAAATAACAGATTTATCATTTACTTTGTTAAAGGTTTTTGCTTCTTTGTCTTTTTCAGGTGCAGCATCATCATTATACATTCCTCCCCAGCATAAATAAGGAAGTAGAATTATAAACAAGGCCAAAATTATTTGAGATAAAAATCTTTTTAAATTAGGGAATCTAATAATATTTATTAATTCCATGATGATCTCCTTCCTTTAAAGCAAATAATTTTTTACTAAACTTTTTTGATATGAAAGCATTCTGAAAAAGTCATTCATTAATTCTAAGTTTTAAATTCTAAATAATATTGAAAGAAATTATTGCAATACCTATTCTTATTACCCATTTACTTCATGAATTTTCTTTTTTGCAAGCAATAATCCCTTTTCAAAAATAGAAAGATCGATTTTTCGGGCAATCCTTTCTTCATCCAAATCCCCTTCCGGAAACTCGATTTTCAGATTTTCTTTCCCTTCATCTTGATTAAGCAAAGCAATATATTTTCCTTTAAAATAGATTTCAGCCGTTAGTTTTTTATATTCACAATCACTTGATAATAAAATTTCAATGTCTGAATCACTCATATCTCATGGCTCCAAAAATCCTCGCATACTTCCGTCTTTATTAAACCTAACACCCCGACCCGTATTATTATCATAAATATCTTCATCTCCGAAGCGATTTGGTGTCGAAGTTTTATTATTACTTTTTAATATTCCTTCAAGAACATCTTGACCTTGTTTGTTTCGCTCAGCAGGACTTCCCTTTGATTTTGGGAAGATACTATTCTTTCTATCACCATGTTTTTGTAAACCTCGCCCAGCTTTTGTAAGCCCATTTTTATCTGGTTGTTTCCCAGCCTTTAATAAGTTATCAATTTTTGCTTTCTTACCCTTTTGGGCATCCTTATTTTTTTTTCCTTTCCCTTTACTGGGTTCACCATTATTATTTTTCTTTAATTTTGAAAGAAGTTTTGCAGCTTGCTGTGGGTTGGAAGTATTTGTCACCCCATCGTTTATTTTTGTTTTTTCCTTTTTATTTGCTCTATTTGACAAGAAGTTTTCTATATAGGATTCATAGTCATGGTCCAATTGTGCAAAGAACAGTTTTCTGTAACGTTCAATTTCATTGGAGTTTTGTTGAATTGTTATATCCATGACCGGTTCAATAAATATAAAATTTAGATTATGTTTATTTAGCAAACCTTCAATCCCAGCATTAATTGCTTTTTTTGCCGATGATTTTGGATTCAATTTTTCTTGGCCTTTAAAAAACAAATCTTGAGGAATTTTGTAAAGATGCATTAAACCAACAAACAACATAGGGTTGTCATATTGAGCCTTCATTTTTAAAAGAACTTCTACTATTCTTTTATTTCTAGCTGCTACTGTTACAGCCCAACGATTATATTTTCCTTCTGCCCATAATTTTGCCGATTCATTATAAAGAGACCAGTCTTCTATTCCATAGGTAGGAATATCTCTTCTCATCATCCAATTAAACGCTTGGTAACCAGTAATCAAATAACTTTCTAAAATTTTTTTTACAATGTCTGAAGAGGGATTATTGTCCAAATGAGATAGTTCCGATACGGAAATCTTCTTCATCGCTTTAGTGCCCTCAGAAAGAAAAACTGACCTTTTAAGCAAATTTTGATTTTCTTCAAAAAAGATTTCTAACCCTTTTACAAGGTTCCATTGAGCTAAATAGTCCCAATGAGGTTCTTGGAAAATCATTATTACCCTTTTCAAATCAATTTCATTATTTCTTGTGACCATAAAATATTTTTGGCATTTTTTTGAAAAAACAAAACCTTCTTTCCCCACATTCCCTTTAAAAGAAAAATCAACCTTTAAGGAATAAAGTATTTTTTTAAAAACATTCTTACTTTGCTTCCTATCTTTTAGAGAATTAAGGGATAACATAATAAATTGATAGGGCATTTCCTTGTCATAAAGATAAGTTATGAAATTCCAAGAGCCATTAGAAAGCTCAATATCTAAGGAAACGGATTTAAAAATCCCAATTTCAGTCCATTTCGATAATTCCCAATTCTTTAAAAGGCCTTGTTTTTTTGCCCACTCCATTTTATTTTCTAAATCTTTATTTATTTCATTTAGATAGTTTTTTTTGGGGGGAAAGCGAACAACCAGTACTGAGAAAATAGATTTATTGTCAAGGCTATGGAATGCTTCAAAATATGGAAAATTAATAAAACTTCCCATATCTATTCCATAGTATTTTTTATATATGGAGGGCATTCTTTTTTCAAAATTCTTCCTCATTGAAAGAATTTTTTTCTCGCTAAAGCTTTTCCAGGAGTTTGGTATTTTTATTAAAAAAGGATATTTTTCATATTTTTTTAAATTTGCCAAAGCTGAAGGGATAAAAATCAATTGGCAAAAAACCAAAAGAAAAATAAAAGTTATAAATATACCTTGGAAATTCTTAGTTCTTTTATTTTCTTCAATTAATAAATTATTTTCAATGCTAAATCTCATAACAATTAATTTTACAAAAATTCCCTTCTAAATTTGTGTTCTTAAACTAATAGGCCTTTTAATTTGGGAAAAGCAAAAAAAATAATTTCTGAAAAACTTATCTAGTTATGTTCCTGAAGGAAAAATAATGAGTCCTTTTAAACCTGACCGTAGAATCCCAAACAACCAAAAATAATATGACTAGTGGTAAAAAATAAATCATAAAATACCAATATTATAGGTTAGCATTTGATAATGATTATTAATTGCAATCAATATTTCGAGCGCAACATTTTTTTAAACTATTTTTTACTCCTTTAAATAAATAGAAAAAGAAAGATTAGTTTTCAATAAACTCAACTTGTTCTAGGTTGTCCATACTTACCTGAAAGCAACCATATTGAGAATCTCCTCCCAAAGCCCAATAAGAAATAGACTTTCCTTTTAACTTGGAGGCATCATTAAGTATTACTAAAAGATGGTTTGCTTTATCACTATTTATGGATTTTATGAGTTTTACTTTATTTAAAGGTATCTTAAGCTCAGCTAAACCAGAACGCATGGTAAAAAAATCTAGCTCCCTATGAGTTTCAAAGGAATTTGAAATAAAACATGAATTTTCCTTCCAAATTGAACGAGAGTCTTTCACCTCCACAGTCTGCTCACTATTTTTTGCTTTAATTTTCATCTTTCTGGGATTGTTTTTAAAAACACTCCTTTTTATTTTCATCTCTGTTTTTTTGGGCCTAAAATAAGCAATCGTGCTAATTTTATAAAAAGGTATGGAGTAATTGATTCCAGAAGACAAAATACCCTGAAAGTTAAAATCAATTGTTTGTGCATTTAGAGAAAAACCACTCCATAAATCAATTCTAACTTTTAAGTTGAAATCTTTATTTTTAGTTTTGTTATCCAAAACCTCGATTTTCTTAATTTTTTCAAAAGGAATACTCAAGACTCCTCCTCCAAAAGAAAATCGAATTGAATTTCGAATTTGATGATGCGACCCAAATTCAAGTTTTGATTCTGCTCCATTAATATCTAAAACCCTAGCATCAAAAGCATAAGATTTGGAACAAGAAAAAATAATTAAACAGATTAAAGTGTAAAATTTTAATCGAGTATTATTTACGGATAAACATTTTAGAATTGTCATTTCGGTACCTCATATACATTTTTACTTTCTAGAAAACTAAATTAGCTATTCTGAAGGCTCGTCTATTTTTGGCAATTTTAAAGTTACCACTTCCCCGGGCTTTATTTCTAAATCATAAATTGTACCAGTGTAAGGTTGCTCATGAATCCGAACTTTATATTTCCCTGGCACAATTTCATATTTACTGCCCAAAGACCCATAATGCTCAAATTTCTCATTTGAGGTCATTTCTTCAAATTCTAAACTAACTCCACCTAAATTTATGTTTTTTGAATCGTAATGGAGCACCTTGATTTGCCCAAATTGGAGATTTGTTTTATCAGGGTCTATGATGGTAACCTGTCCAGGCTCAACTTTAAAATCATGTTCTAGTTTTTTCCTTGTTGATGCCGATGTAATTAAATAATTTGAGAAAATATCGCAGTAATAACCGTATTCCAACCGAGTGGTTTTATGGCGCACCCCCCCTGTATATTTAATTTGATATTTTCCCAGACTAACAAAACAATAAGTATCCCCAGGGAAAAATGTTTTATCCAGTTCACTGTTATCAAAGAAAACGCGGAAAGGCGGAATAAAACTATTTTCTGAGTTTTTCATTACAAATCCACCTAATTCAGATATTTTTAAAATGGTTGTTTCTCCGCTATTTATCAAAACATTATCTTTAATTATTTTTTCTCTCAATATATTTACTGTTATTTTATAACTACCCGGGACAAGTTTAATTTTTTCCCCCAGCGTAGTGCTTGTGTTTCCCTCTTTGTTGTTTTTTCTTTCAATCGCTACATCATCGTTACAACCTTCAAAAAGAGGCTTAACTAGCAAATAACCATGCTCCTTTGGCAATTGAGTCGGTTCTATAATTTTTTCTTCTAAAGCATCTGAAGATTTGGCAAACACAATAAAACAAAACGTTGCCAATAAAAACGAAAATACAACTAAGTTATTTTTGCATTTTACCATTTTGATCACCTCCCATATTTTTAAAATTAATTTCAAAAATTTTCAGGATGTTTAAATTGCATCTTAGAGTTCATGATTCCCCAATGACTTCCCCTATCACCTTCAAATTGAGCTTTCCAAGGTTCGTCAAACGCTTCAAAGTAAAAATATTTCAAACCATTGGTATGAGCAAAAGAAATAAATTCTTTGAAATAAGTAGCAGCGTTTTCCGGTGAAGGGAAGGCTTTGCCTACAGCTTCACCTTGGCTAGGCCAACCTGTTTCAGAAACAATTATTTCTTTTCCCGAAGTTATACTCTTTAGAAACTCATAGCTTTTTTTAAACCGATTTAAAGCTTCTTGGATCGGAACCCCTTCCCAAAAGGGATAAAAGTTTGCAAAAATAATATCTATCTCTTCCAGGATTTCTGGATGATCAAAGAAAACGCTGTAAACATCTGCGGTGGTCACCGGGATTCCTTTAGGAATAGCCCCTTTTACTTGTCGGATGTATTCGAGCAATTGTTTTGGCTTTAAATCTTTCCGCAGAAGAACTTCACTTCCAACAATTGCTATGTCGACGTAACCTTCATTAGAAAGTTTAATTAAATTTTGAATTTGAACCTGATTTGCGATGCTATCCTCATTTATCCAAGCACCTACAGCAACTTTTATTCCTAGGTTATGCGCAATTGACCCTGTCTTTTCCAGACCATGGATTGTGGAAAAGGTACGAATCCAAGAAACGTATGGTTGAATAATTTCCATTCGGGTTTGAAGTTTTTCTTGAGTGATTTTCCAACAGCAAGACCAGGTGGGATTTTCATTTTTTAAAATATAAGGACTAAAATTTAAACCATAAAGTATTTTTATCTTTCCAGATTCATTTTTTGGTTTATGGATTTGAGTAGAAATATGGATGGGGCTTAAATTTGCTTTAAAAGTTAAGGAAAAAAAATTGCTTTTATATAATACAATTAGCGCACTAAATAGGCAGGAAATATATATTGCTAATTTTGATTTTTTCAAAAACCTTCCCTCCACACTGAAATTTTCAAAGTCTGGGCATGTATTTAATTTTTAAAAGTCTGATTATTTCTCTTAAAGCATTATTTTCATTTCTTAAACTCTCGTTTTCTCTTTTTAAAGCATCATAGTATTCATTAACAGAGACCTTCTCCTCAGGAACAGAAAGGACTTCTAGGCGGTCAATGATATCCTTGTCGTTGTCATCTTTTTTTTCAAAAAGGTCGTTTTCAATAAGAAAGGAATCCTCGGGTTTATTTAGTTTTGAAGCTATATCTTTAAGGGTCTCGATTTTAATAAATAAATTCTCTTCTTCCCATGTTTTAATTTCTTTTTCATCCCTACCGAGCTTATCAGCAAATTCCTTTGTAGTTAAATTCTCTTTTGCCCTTATCCTAAAAACTTTATCGCTCATAAATTTACACCCCTCGGAGAAACCCAGGGTCACCTTTCCAAGGTTTATTGCTAAAAAGTATGGGCTAATGTTTAGAGCTTTTGATAATTTTTCAATCATGTTAGCGGGTGGGTTTTCTTTTTTTTCCCAATGTTTAATTTTTTCAGTATTAATTCCTACTTTTTTTGCAAGTTCTTCAGGTGTAAAACAACATCTCATTCGGACATGAGTTAAGCGTTCTTTTACTTGTTCTCCATTCAAATCAGATTCAGAACTTAAGGTTGGAAAAAGTGGGCAGGTTCCACCACTATAAAGGGAGCCATTATTTTCTTTGTTACCTTTTAATAGCCACCTCATCGAAAAATTTAGTTTTTCATCAATTTCGTATAAATGTTCGTAGGGGAATTTAGTACGTTCGCAATTTAGGTATTGCTTAAGAGTGGAATAAGGGATTTCTGCATCATGGGCGAATTTTTTGGCGTTCCCATAAGTGAATATATCTATCAGCTTCTTGAGTCTCGATCTTAAATCTTCCACAAAAAACCTCCAAAAAAACTCAAAATGAGTAATTTTTGGTGATTTTCCACGAAATTCAAACAAAGTCAAGACAAAAATTTAATAAAATTTCAGTTTTTGAGTATTTTTTCCTTAAGAACTTTGGGGAGTAAAAGAGAGTGGTAAGAATGGGTAATTAGAGAGCAAAAGGGAGGAAAAACTATAAAACTCTAAGTTGAAATTTGGATTTTGGTGAACGTAAGGAACCGACCGAGGTAAATGCCTGATCACCATGCTGCGGGATGTTCAAACAGGAAAAGTTAATTGGTTATTGGAATTCGGTCAAAAAAATTTCGTGAAACTTGTAATTCCCCATACTTTTCACTTTTGTAACGCAAATTGGATATTGTATCGCTAGAAAAACTGTATTGAGTAATCATACGAACTTGAAAGATTTTTTGATTTTTGAAATATATGAATGGAAATAAAACTAGGTAAATCAAAGAAGTTAAGGGAGAAGCATTTATTTTTAAACTTAATTTTAATATCATTTATATATTTAAAAAAGACAAAAATTTTGTAATTTTTAAAATTTCACACTTTGCTTTGAAAAATAGTTTTTATAAATTTTTCTTATTACAATACTGAGGGAGTTGAGTTTGTCTTTTCATAGGTTTGGTTTCCACAACTTCCATAATGTGTGTCCAAATGCAATTGGCTAACCTAACTGATTTAGAGCTGTCTCCAAGATAATCGAGATGAATAGCTACAACTACTCCCCGATCAATATTGTTATAGCTCATTTTCAGTTTTGAGTTACCTTGTTTATAAATACTATTGTTTTCTTTTACGAGATCCTCTGCTTTTTTCAGTAAATCTTTTGCGAGTTGTCGTGTTTTATCATAAACTTCGGTGGCCTTTTCTAAAATAGATGCGTTAAGTTTGTTAATTGGTTTTGAAACAGATTTTTTTTGATTCTTTAATTTTACAATCGCAAAAATAAAAGCACCTCCTGAGGGAGGTGTTTTACCACGTTTTCTACTTTTTATGTTAAAAGTACCTGTTTTTCCATAAAATTTATAAGTGGCTCGGCTCATCATATTTAGTTGACGTCGAATTAACTTTCTATACTCTAAATTTCCAAAGTTAGATATAGCCCTATTTACATTTTGCATAGGAAAATTGGTTTTAAAAAATTCATTGAACAACAAATTGGCTGTCCCCCCCCCGTGGTTACCAAATCTGTGTCTTCCATCGGGCATAATTACTAATGAAAGACCTTGCAAAATTTTTTCACGAATAGCTGGTTGCAGTTTAAATTCATCGAAAGAGTTATCATCGTGATTTTCGTTAGAAGAGAAAATCAGATTACTATTAATCTTTTTTCCGGTTACCAGGGTGGCAAACATCTCTGCCAAGGCAATATTGGACCATTTGTTTTCTCCTGCCCCTAGTAATATATCTCGAAGATCGTTAAGACGGTTGTGGTGATTTGAATGCAATTTCCAATGAACTTTTGGATATGAAATTCCTTTGAATTGTCTCAAAACATAATTACTCCAAAGACCTTCTTTAATGAGCGAAAACCAATGGGAATAATCCGTTTCCATTTTTAACATTTTAATTTTCAAATTCTGCTTTTGGGTATTAGAAAGCTTTGCATCTTTCTCCCCATCTCTCCTATCTTTGGAAGGGAAAATTGTAAAGTTTTCACGGATCGAAGCATCCAACCATTTTAATTGGTTCCAGTTAACAATGGGGTTTTTATACGAAGTGTCAAAAAATGGGGAAAATTGAGGTTGATACTCTATTGTTTCATTCTTCAACTTTACTATTCCACATTCTAAAGGCCGATTAGTTGTTACCAGAGATAAATGATTTCCTTGTAGCTGATGGGCAACAGCTAAAAAGAAAAGATTAAACATGTACCGATTACTTGAATATTTCAAAAACTCAAGAAATCCAATTGGAAATCTTCCGCGATCGCATTCCCCTCGTTTTGATACATTATAAAAATGAAAAGAAGAGTCAGTAATCCCTTTGCTTAACCGAAATCCCAGAAAATCTTTTGATGGATAAAATTTGTTTTTTTTATCTTTCGGAATTTTTTCGGCGGAAGAAAGTTTGCCATAATCTCCAATTCGTAAAGTAACTAGATCAGGAATTTTATTCAATATGGTGGCTGCTAATAGGGGTTTGGTAATAGATCCAATGAAATGCGGCTCGAAATTCTGGTTATTTTCATATAATTCCAATTTATGGTTTTGTCGCCATTTCAAAGTATTTTTATAGGTATCCATCGTTGCTGGATCCGGAAAGCTTGCCAAGGCCAATAGATCTCCAGATTTTATATCCATCACCGCAATGGACCCTTTAAAAGGTCTTTCTGAGATAATTTTTGTGTTTAAAGCATAATGACTTAATTCTTTTTGTAACTTTTCCTGAAGCAAAGGGTCCAAAGTTAAATTGATATTGGGATGTTCTGTCCCACTGATTTTTTCGATTGTAAGGTCATCTTGGGAAATGATTCCTGTTTTGATTAACTCATCAATTACTGTGGCAATGTTTTTATTCATTGGAAAAGAATCATTCAATTGGACTCTCTTTTCTCGGCCATTTTGGTTTTGAATAATGTTTATTTTTTCACCTTTTCCATTAGGATAATATTTAATGTTTATAATTTCTTTGTTTTGATTTTTTTTAACCAGTGTAAATTCCATTTTACGATCAATATTAAAAACGGTGCACGTATTGCCCAAATATTCTATGTCCTTAGTTTCGTTTTTTGATTTCTTTCTTTTCAGAACGTGGTCTTCGGATTGGTTTATTATATAGAAAGAATTTTGTTTTTCTGTATCGAGACACTTCCCATAGTCAATTTTGACAATGTTTTTAAAGATAATGCAGTTTGCTGTTCTGGGAAGATTTTTGAGTGATAAGGGCAGACACTTTGGGACCTCGTTTCCAGAGGGCGGAATTAATACAATTCGATGGTCATTCAATTCAATAAAACTATTTTTTTCTGGTCTAAATAGTAGATCGCCTTTCCAGCGGTTAATCACTCGGGTGGGTTTTGGAATGGAATGACTTTTTGGTTCAATAGCCTTCAATTCACCGTCACTTATTTTAAATAAACCTGTGGTTCCATTATTAAAATCATTTATATCTTTTTTTAGAATAAGACGTTGAAAATTTTCATTCCATTCAGAGGAATTTTCTTTGTTTTTTAAATATTGCCTAACAGCTTTTTTGATTTTTTCTTTATTAAATGGTTTATAGTAAGCTTGTAATCTTTTCTTAAAATGACTGTCAGTTAACTCAGTTGCGAGAATTTTAATCTGTTTTCTATTTTGTGCTTCAAGAATCTCATGAAGAATAGAGATATTTTTTTTATCGCAATGCTTACATTGAAAATATGCAATTCTATATTGATCATCCCGGCCTAATTGGTTTTTTAACAACCAAATTTTTTCGTCTTCAATTAAATGATTAACTAGTTTGTTATACTCGGTGGGATTATAAGATCGGGTGGATTCATCACTCGCTGCAAATTTGAAAATTTTATTTCCGATAGAAACCAGTAAATTAAACAACAAAAAAATAACAAGAAGGCCAGCCAAGTGAACCGACCACCTTTTTAAAAATGAAATATTAAGTTTTTCATCACTTGAATAGGCCATGATTTATTGTTCTATTTTTTTGGAAAGTAACATTTGAGAAAATACGAGCAATCCAAATAATAAGATTGCTTCTAGGGAGTCACTTTTTGAATTCAATCCCCAAAAATAAATATTTTTTCCAGTTAATGGCCAAACGTTATAGTTAACACCTGTCATGTATAAAAAAGCGTAAATGATAAGTGCGCTGGAAAGAAAAAAGCAAATCACCCAGCGCAAATATTCATGAAAAATTATTTTTGGAGAATGTTTAATATTAAAAGCCCAAACCAGGGCAAATATCCCCAAAGCCATCAAACATCCTAAAAAACCAAATAAACCGAATTCTGATAACATGAAAACTCCTACAGCGTTATCATTCAAACCAACTTTATTTAATGACGGGTGAATTCTATTTCGCAAGTATCCATTTCCAAATAAAACTTGAGAAACTTGTGTTCCCGGAAGGCTATAGCTTTCCAATAAAAACAAATGTTCATCAATCCCCTGAAAATTAATATCTCCTTTGGCGGATACCAAGTCTTTTTGAGATGCTAATCGATAAAGCATTTTGTTTTCAGTGCTAGCGATCAAAGTTTCGAGAAATGAATTCTTTTTATCCAAGCCGCCTTGTGGTTGGGTTTCTACAATTTCTAGTTTTTCTTGGAAAGAAGATTTGACATACAAGAATGCCCCATATAAGCTTTGTGGGAAAATTAAAAATAAAATATATCCCACAAAAAGAAACATCATTCCATTGATAAAAAAATATTTTTTTATTTGAGGAAGATGCGTCAAAAATAAACGTTTTTTCCAAATAAAAAATGTTTCTAGGTTGTTCGGAAAAATTTTTTTAAATAATTTCGCGAACCAATCGATTATTTTTATTATTAAAATCCCCAGAATTTGTGGAATAAATTTGACTTGCCCAATAATTATCCTAATCGAATTTGTTTTGACAAAATTAAACTTTGCGAGAATTAGTGCTACGGCTAGAAAAATCATTGGCACCGAGAGTAGAACGAAAAGGCCAATATCATCAATTAAATGAGAATAAAATGCTAAGCAGGGAAAAAATAACCAAATTAAAAACTCTAGAAAAATATTTGGTTGGCTTTCTCCTCTCTTATTCTCTAATTCAGCTGAGTATATTAAAAATGTGTTATAAAACACTTTCGCAAATAAAAATATGAATAGAGGAACAATGATAATCGAAAGCTGGAACATTCCGGAAATTCTTTCTCTAATTCCAAAACTCCAGGCTAGAAAACATACAAATAGCAAAAGGTATAACTGAACGATGGAAGCAAATAAGGGTTGATGATTTGGATCTTTGATTTTTAGTAGTTTCTTTCCCTTTATTCGAATACGAGCAACGATAGGATGCTCTAGAATTTTTTTGAAAGGGGAATTAGTTGACCTAAAGAGTTTTGGAAAATAAATATTGCGGAATTTTTTATAGAAACTATAGGAGAATGCCCATGTGAAAAAGAATGCAGGAGGCCAAATCCATAATAATATACTTGGTGAAAGAATTTCTTGAAGGGTGCTCGGCACCTGAGGGTGCTCCCCCGCTTTGAAATAAAGAAGAGATTTAGCTGCCGCAATAAAAACAATAAGAAGAAAAAGATATTTTAATCCTAAATTCAAAAAGAGATTCTTTACATAAACATTTCTCTTGGATGTTTTTGACGAGGCAAAATCATCGAAAATGATTTCTGTAACCAATAAGTAGAAACTAAGCCAGGTGTGTACCACTAATATCGTTGCTAAAAAAAGGAAAAGAGTCAATATTGCTATTTCTAATGGCTCTATATCATATGGTGATAGAAATGAAGCCTTAAAAGAAAATAAAAGTTTAAGAAAAACAAAATATTCAATCGATAATAAGCTATATAAAAGAGTCTTTGAGGGATTTAATTTTAAATTCCACAATAAAAATAATTTTAAAGCTAGAAATACTAAATAGATGCCTATCAACCACCAAGGAAACCCCAATAATTCAAACTTTAAATTAATTTGCCCTGAGTTTTCATCCTTAGGAATTAAAATATTTTCTGAAAAATTAGCGGATAAAGAACCATTCGATCCAGTGAATGTAATTTTTTTCTTCTTGCGGTCGATGTGAATTTTATAGGAGAAATCCTCAAATTCTTTTGAGGGAGTTAAGAGGATCAAATTCGATGCTGCTAGTTTTGCCCCAAATGAAATTGTGGGATTTTGAAAACTTTCCTTTTTAGTTTCGGTATGAAAAAAAACAAAGGGTGTCGGTTGAGGGCGAATAAGGAGGAAATCAGAAGATAAATTCGATTGTGAAAGTTCAAATTTATTGTAAGTGGTTAATTTGCCATGAAAACATCCATAGCAAATTTTCTCGAAGTCCTTTCTTTGGGGTTTACTGACTCTATAAACTTTTAATTGAACAGGAAATTTTATTTCCAAGGAAACTATTGGCTTATGTGAGTCCATGACGATCGCATCTTTATCTCTAGGGATAAAAATGAAATTTGTCGTTTTCCCATCGTTAATTTTTGATAGGTTTGGATCACAAAAAATTATGCTTCTATAAAATTTTCTTAGATTAGTGGGACTAGACTGAGCGGATTCATTCATCTGCCGAAAGATATTATCTAAATAATATAAGGCTCTACCCTTGGAAAAATATGGTCGACAGGTTTTTTTTAATGTAAAACTCTTGGACTTGGTTTTGGCGAATAAATAATCTTTTTTTAGTTGGGCCGATTGAAAATAATAATCTCCATCTTTATTTTTAGAAAACTTTAATTGATAATTTTTATTATTAGAATTTTTAACGTTTATAATATCTCCAATTTTTAATCGATGTCCTCCTAAATATCCGTTATCCTTCCCTGATTGGATTTTGTTCACTAAAAGAAGAAAATCCCCTTTTTCTTGATTATTGTTTGTTTCTATAGAACCATCCTTAAAAACCTGAACGTAGGACAGCAATGCATTTGTGTTTTCAAAGGTTTTTTTATCCTTCAAAAAAAAACTATTTTTACCTTTACCGCCTATTTTTACGCCTTGGTCATCAGAAAATGGGAGGGAAAAATAATTGTACGAAAAACGAAACCCTTGCAAGGAGGGTGAAGAAACCAATAAAACTAAAAAAAGAGTAATGAACGGAATTAATTGTGCTGCATAAGTTCTAATTGAAAATTTGTCTGAATCTTCTTTGAGATCCAACCAACAACAGATAAAGAGAAGTCCTCCACCAGTAAATACGATTAGGCCCGGTGTTGAAGTTAACAATTGTGAAAAAAAATCCATTGGCTTGAAGAAATTTATTTATGGGAAATTTAGGATTACAAAATACAAAAATGGCATCCTTTTTGAAATTTTTAATCACTTAAAATAATAAAAAAATATGGAAATTTTATTTAGTACCTAAAAGATTTTCTTTATATGCTTTCTGAAAGATTTGAACCACGCTTTTTTCATCTGCAATTTCATCAAGTCGAGATTGGAAACCAAATGATTGGATTCCAATAATTCGATTTTCAAATAAATCTTCCTTTCCCTCTTGTATTTGCGATCTTAAAAATTGAACCCATTCTTCTTGGTATTCATGTATATTATTTCCACCATCCAGTTTGTGGGATTCATTGTTGAAAGCTGTTTCAAAAATTTCAATTTCGTGATAGGTAATTCCTAGCATTTCTGCAATTTTTACGGCTTCGGCCTTGGCTAACCGGATGAGTGTTCTGATTTCAGGAGTATTTCCATATTTTATATTTTTGCGACTTTCTTTTCGGAAACTTTCCATCTTTGAATCAACCTTTGGGTAAAAATAACAATACCGTTGGAACAAAATGAGTAATCCTCGGTAAGGTTGTCGTAAAATGGGATCTAATTGCTCAAACGTCCAATGTTTAAATTTTAATTCGTTAAAATTTCCGTCGACAAAAATTTCCTCTGAATCATAATCCAAACAAATAATTTTTTCGTAAAATTTGTTTATTTTTTTTTGAGTCGAAGATAAGTCAGTAAGGATTGTATCGTGCTCTGCTAAATATTTTACAATTGTATTTAACCGACGAATATTTTCTTTAATTTCACTGAAAACACTTTCTTCCTTCGATGAATGACAATCTAAATCTAAAGGACTAATACCGAGTTGTTTGTACCTGGATTTTACTATTTTGAGGTTTTCTTTTAAGGAATTTTGAATATCTGTAAGATACTCTCCTGTTTGTATCCCATCGAAAATAAAATCTTCGCGGATTTCCGCAGAAGGGAGTGCCATGGGAAACAATCGTTGCTTTTCCCACTCTTTAAGGATGGAAACAATTTGTTTCATTTTCTTAGTGATAATGGAATTAGACTTATTAAGTTCAAGGGGGGATTGAGAATTCGGTGAATCTGATTTAGGCAATCCTTTTTCTATTTTATAAGGAGATTGCGTCTTATTAATAAAGCATGCAAAATTTTCTAACACTTTATTTTCTTTCAGCAGTTTATCAATTTCGATATTAAGTTGTTCTTTTTCAGTTTGAAAGGATTTATCTTTGCTTCCTAATTCCTTATTTAACTCTTTATGACTATCTAGCAAATGTTGAAAACTAATTGAAAACTCTGGTTCGCTTGAATTTAAAAGGACATTTATCTCTTCTGTTATTTTGCTTTCTGTAGATTTAAAATTATCAACTTCATTCTGTAAATTTAAAATTCGTTGTCCTAATATCCGAGCTACAGTTTTTGCTGGGTCATGATCTGAAAAGCTATCGACCCATTGGGTATAAGAATAGTTGGAGAACTGAAGTTGATTTTTTACTTCGTCAATAAATTCCTGGTAGTTGGAGGTGTTAGCTAAGTTTTTTAAACGTTTCAATTCAAATATTATTAAGTCGTATTTTTCATCATAGGTTTTATCCTCTTCAACGTTTTTCCTCATTTCTTGTTGATCATGCCCCTTGGACGAATAATTTAAATTTAAAAATATTCCGTTGATTTTAAATTTTAAGCTATTGTTTCTTTTCCTCAATTTGAAAACAAGAAACAACGCAAAACACAAAAGTATTATGAGAACAATCAAAGTAAAAATTAATATTTTGTTGGAAGGTTTAGAATTTTTTACCTTATTTAAGGGAACTTCTGCTTTGGGTTGCTCTAATAAAGGAGACGTGTTGTTGTCGTTGACTTGGGATTCTATTTCTTTAGGTTGAACGGGTTCGGGTTCTTTGTGAGTGTTTTCCCTTTCTTTTGCGGCCTCAATAAGTTTCTTAAATTCAGGACTGTTTTTTTCTAATAACTCTCGGGGGAATTGGATATTCGACCAATTAATATTTTTTTTATTTTCGCTTAATAAGTTTTTTTGAAAGTTTTTGTTTGGAGGCTCTAGAACAGGGGACACTTGCAAATTAAAATTATTTTTTAAGTCGGAATAGTCTTTAGAACGATTTAAATATTGGAATAAATTTTTCCAAAAAGACCTTAAAAGATATGAGCTTATATTTATCTTTTTTTTGGAACCCGAGTTAAAGATTTTCTGTAAAGTATTTAAAGTCTTTTTGTCCTTGACCGAAGCGTCAAAAAGGAGTTTATAAAAACTCTCGTGATCGGCACCCCCTCCAATTATACTTTTTTCATTTTTCTTACTCTTTTTCTTTATGTGAAATCCCAATTCTTTTCGTTCAAAAAAATTACCTTTTGAATCTACTTTAAAAAAATTCAAAATAATGATTGGATTTGCTAACTTTATTTTTTTTTCTGGGTTTTGTTCATTAAATAAGAATTGCGTGTACCAAAAAACTAAATACTTGGATTGAAGTTCTTGTTTATTTGCTTCTGTAATAGGTATGTTTCCCAATAGAATGAGGAAAAAAATGAAAATTAAAAAAAACTTTTGAATTATTTGCATTTTGAATATGGCCAACCAGATTTATGGAACCCCTCATCCCCTTTCAAATTATCCATCGTAATTCCCTTAAGGATTGTAGGCGTTTCATTATGAGTAATTTTGGTGTCAAACTTCTCAAGATCAATGCTAATACAAATTTTATCGGGAGTAGTAGGATTTCTTTTGAATTCATTTTGGCTAAATATATAAATCGGAGTGTACAGATTATGAATTAATTCTTGAGAATAGTTTTTGATATTTTGGAAAACACTTTCAGGCAAAAAGTTTTGACAAAGAATTAACTCAATAATTGGGCCATCATTTTCTGCAAGGCATTTTCCATTTTCATCTTTAATAGTGCAATTATCTATGACGTCATTCTTATAAGTTACCACGACAGAAATTTCTCTATGGATTATTTTTTCCTTAACATCCAAATAATCTACAATAGGAATATAATCTTTAAGGGGTTTGTGTGGGTTTTGCGTCCAATCAACAATCAATCCCACTTGCATTAGGGATTTAGCTTCTATGATAGAATTTTCTATCCGGTCAAGTTTATTTCTCGCGTAAGAAGCTGCTCCCAGAGCAACTGCCAGTTTGGAGGGGTCTCCTCCGTTTAGATTGGCAAGGTTTTCAACTTTAGACTCTCCTCCTATATGGAATGATTTTAATTCTCCGGTTGTCTGCCGAATGCTCCTGACTTTCTCTTCTACTTTTTCCCTGAGGTATTTTAGCTTTGAAGTTCTTCCAGAAAAAATAAGGCTGTCGACAATTATTTTTCGGTCACTTTCCGCAGTTTGTTCAAAATTGATCAATTCAATTAAGAAATCAAAAAGCTTGGAACCATTTTCATCTATAAAAGAATCTAATATATCTTCTTCAAATTGTTCTCGACTTAATTTAAGGCCTTCAATTTTTTCTGGAGGAATTGGAGAATGTCCCTTAAATTTTTCCTCAATAAACTCAGTAATTTTTGCTTTGCAATCATTAGTGATAAGATTAGTATCGCTGTCCTTTGTGGAGTAACCCTTTTTGATTTCTTCTTCAACACTGTTGCGAAATTCTACAGCAGATTTAAGAGAAGATCCCTCTAATTGTTCGGATAAAATGTTTGGCTGCCCTAATTTTTTTAAAATCCAATCACAAATTAAATAATCAATGTAATTTCCTGCTTGACCGCTGGTCATTTTCCCTAAAATTTCTACATTTCTCAGGTGTTCTGTTTGAGGAGCATAATTCACTTTAACATAGCTGATATCTAATGTTCCCGCTCCAATGTCATAACAAATTACATGCTCAGTAGCATTGCCCCTCTCGGAATTTTTTTGAATGTTGGTTTTATTATTGTAACCGTGGTAGAACACCACCGCATCAGATTCACTGATAAATTCAATGTCAATTTCCGGATTTCTTAGAAAAATGGGTTTATACCGCTCTCCTAATGCGTCCAGAAACCCTTTCCGAATGATGGTTCGGTGATAACTTGAAAAATTATTGGGAATAGTAATAAGAACTTTCCGGATCACCGAAAGCATTTTGTTTTCATTAAAATATGAAATAAAATAATCATCTATTAAGGTTTTAAACAGGCGTAGAAAAATGGATTCAATTGTTGGCGCACCTTTTATTTTATTATCATGATTATCGAACCAGTAAAAATCTTCATTGAAAATAGATGAAGGCAAACTGTGGTAGCCCGCCAATTTTTTAAAATAAGGTACTAAATACTTTGCACTGGATTGCTCCACATAAGGAGGGGGCGATAATTGGAAATACCCTTCCTCGGACTCCTTTTCGATTTGATTGCTTAACATTATAGTTGAAGATATTAAATTAGGGCTTTGCTCTTTTCTTCTATCTTCATCAAGAAAATCATGTAAAGGCAAAACTTTTGGGGGACTCGTTGCCTGGTCTGTCGTGTCCAGTAGTACCGAAGCGATTGCCGATGTTCCAATGTCAATGCATAAAAAGGTGGTTTTTGGTGGGCCTAAAGTAATGATCAAATCCCAATTAATAGTAATCTCCTTGGATTCATCAATCTTATTTTCTTCCTCCACGGTTCTCACATTAAAATTAAATTTTAATGTGAGAACTCCATCGGGCTTGGTGATATTTTCAATATATTTTGCCGGTCGATCAATGATCAATTTATATTCTTCCCATCGAATCGATTCAGAACTAATTTTGCAATTTTGATATTTTTGCTCAAAGCTCCAAAGGTTGAGCGGATCCGACTGGTTGGAAGAACCTTCAAATAATATGGAATCATTTTTATCTATTGAGGCCTTCCATTGAATATCTTCAGATTCTATTTTCACATTCATATTAGATATTTCGACAAAGCCTGTACCATGAACTGCTTTATCACCCAATTGGAGAATCCCAATGGGCAAATTCCCCAGGTTTTCCCAATTCCTAGCGTGATAGATTACTTCCATTTTTGTAGATTCAGAAAATATTGAAGGATCCGTGTCATTGGAGGAAAATTTAAAAACTTTATTTTTTTCCATGTCCTCGAAATCCCATACGAATTCGGTTACCTCATCATTTCGAGTAATAACTAATTTTTCGTCCAAATCAATCCACCCTTTGGCTTGCCCGTAGGATTTTAAAGCATTTGCTGATTTTTTTTGTAATGTCAATCCCATCTGATCGGCTGGATTTCTTATTTCGGAAAGATCGGTATAAAGTAAAATGGGCAGAGTTTTTTTTGTTAGAAAACGGCAGTGCATGAGCTTCCCAAAATCTCTAGTTTCTAAATAGGCTCCTTGGTTAAACACAACTTCAGGATTTAAAATACCAGTTTCTTTTCCTTTGTTTATATTATTTTCTATTTCTTTAAAAGTTTCTTGTTTTTGAAAGACTTTTAGAACAGTTTTTAGGATTTCTTTATTGGTTTCAGCTTCATTGAAAGCAGTTTCAATATTTAAATTTCCTTCCAGTGTATTAGGTTCCGCACCCTCTTTTAAGGCGCTGAGATCTGATGAGACTTTGGAAGTATTAAAATTTAACTTAAAAAATATGGGTATGGACTTGTTTCCGTTAGATAACCGAAACGCAAAAATTTGATTGTTCGGAAACAAGTGGCCCATATCCTCAGGGCGGATGGTCAAAATTCCGATAGGTAGAAGACCTTTTTGAAATTGAGTTTTTTCAATTAAATTAATTGTTTCCAGAGATTTGCCAGTTACAGGAGGTAATAATCGAATTGGAAAAGAAGCTTGTTCCAGGGTTTTTTGAGGTTCGCGGGAAAACCAAAATCTCCGCTTTGCCTCAAAAGACACGGAAAAACTAATACTAATATTTTGCGGGAAGAATGGGTTTGAATCCCCATTTTGGGTATTTTTTAATTTTTGAAGTTCTTTATAGTCAAGACGAAGATCAAAACTTTCCGCTGGCAATTTACCCTTTATAATTTTGAAAGGATGGCCGCCGCTCCAATAAAGTTTGACAGCGGAACAAGGATAAGAATTCAAACCCACTCGTTTTTGCTGGATCATAGTGGATTTTATAGATAATTCCTTGCAGATAATTTTAGCCGGAGCTAAACTCATCATAAGGCCCTTCCGTTCCAACTTTAACTTTCCTATAGTTAGGAAATTCTCTGATTCAGAGGTCTGTAAAGATTCAAATGCATAGATTTCAGGAATTTTTTTCACTAAATGTATATTCAGCTTATACTTAATATCTCCTAGGATTTGCCTTAGTAATATAAAAAAGAAGCAAGTAGCCAAAATTCCCCAGAACGTCAAACTCTTCCAATTTCGGGATATTTTTTCAAATAAGGAAGGAGTGGTCAAAGCAATTTCTTTCCTTTCACTCTCAATCAGAAAAAATGGATAAAAATTGGATTTAAACCAATAAGTTAAATAGAGGGTAGACCCAGGAGGCGCATTCGAAAATCTTAATTTAATGGTTTTAGATTTTACATGCAAAGAATCCAATGTATCGCTCCCTGGTATTTGAACATCGGCTTCCACCTTGTGAAAGGTTAGGGGAAAAGTTTCACTTTCATCAAAATCTTTATTTTTTACCTCTACATTGAGTGACAATTCCCAGTTATCATCTTCTGGCAATTCCAGGGCCGTTTGATTGTCTTTTAATTGCGATATTATTAAATCACTTGATTTGATAGGTTTTGGGGTAACCTCATACATCCATAGTTGAAAACCCTTTTCTGTAAGGGAGGATTGGGTAAAATCCACCTTTGTTACGTCAAGAGTTTTAGCAATGCCTTTATAGATTTTCTTGAGAAAATCGAAATTAGAATTTTTTAAAAATTGTTTTTTTTTCTTGCTACTTAATTTTTCTGATTTTTGTATTAAGGAAAGGTTGCTAAAGTCCGAATTTACTTCTTCAAAATGTGAATCACCATGAGTTAATATTAAAATTTTGACTTTTTCAAATTCATATTTTTTTGAGGAATCGATAAATGATTTATAAAGTCCCAGATAGGGTGCGAATGGTAGTTCGGCACTTTCTCTTGAAAAGGGATTTTTTGAAGTTTTATTTTTCTTATTTTGGTTTTGGAATGCTTGCAAGTATTTTGGCAATATTTCATTTGGATTAACATTCTTAAAGCTTAAAAGATCGGTGCATGATTTTGTCGGATTTTTTTGGAAATTATTTAAAGTAGGCCTACGACGATTTCCACATTTATCATAAAAATAATTATTTTCCAGATTGGGTTTCCACTTAGTTAAACCGAATGGAAAAATGCTAAGATAGTCTTTCTCTTTATTATAGAGAACCCTGTTATTATGACTACTGGTTAGTATATTTGGTAAATCTTTTGAAAAAATGATTTGAAGACGTTGCGAAATTTCATCCGAGAAATCTTCCTTAAATCCCTTATTCATATAATGGGTTTTATCCATCATTAAAATAATATGATGCTGGTCATTTGATTGAGGGTTTTCAGGCAGAGCAACGTTGGGCATCAAAAAATTGGCAACCAACCATAAAACCATCGTTAAAAAAATAAAACTTTTAAATTTTTTGAATTTTCTATTCATAAAATTTTAAATTTTCAAAGGTTCCTTTAATCAGTTCTTGTGAACGTTTCATATTGTTATCAAGGGTGAAAATTTCATACTCTAATTTTTCTTCCGCTTCATAAGCGGTTAAGGTTACAGAGATAATATCTTCCGGTCCTTCCCATTGAAGGGGGCCAGAACATTTAAGTTGCTTCGAATCCAACAATATGAGTTTTCCATTTTTGTTCATGCAAAACTTTGGATCAATTTCGTCGCCGGCACAGGGGAAAAAGACAGATTTTTGTAAATGCAATCCACTTTCAATGCCATCTCCCGCCAAAAAAATAGGTACGCATTCCTGTCCCACTTGTAGTCCAATATCTTCAGAAAATATGCCCCAGGCCGCCCGAATGTCACTATACTTCTCTAACCCAACCATAGATCGATGCGCATTGATATAACATCTAAAAGCACATCCTTCTCCAACTAGAAAGGGTTGTTCCTCTTGGGGAATTGACTGGGTATTTTCTATAATCGGCTTAAATTGATCTATAGCCAATTGCCGAATAAAGCGGACCTTTGTAGCACCACCACAAAATAAAATTTTTTTGATCTCTAGATTGTCGCTTGAAATTTTGTTGCACGCTTTATCAAAAAATTCTCTAAAAAACTTTTTGAGTGTTTCTTTAAACTCAATGATTCCCTCACCAAAAGCAATGTCCTCGTCACTATGAAATTCTTCTTTAAATAAATTAATTGCCGTTTCGAGGCCTTCCAGAGGAAAGTCTTTAGAAATTGCTTGGAAAAAATGATTTTTTGCGATGGGTTGAATTTTCTCAATCTTTTCTTTTAAGTCTTTATTGCCCTCATACGAACAAAAAATTTCTTTTAATTTTTTAACAAAACGGTTCCTCGCAAAACAAAAAAAATCATTATCCTGGGGAGCAATCTGGGTATGATCAATAAGGTGTTTGTCGAATTTATTGATCAACACTTCATCAATACGCCCTCCGCCTAATTCACTGCTTCCATCCGAGTGAATACGTTTAAGAGCAACAAACAATGGTCCTTCCTGAGTTTTACTTTCTTGCGCATTATCCCCTTCCACTATTTGCAGCAGAGTCATGTCAAGAGTTCCCCCTCCTCCATCAATTACCAACAAGCAATCTCCTTTTTTCCAATTTTCCTCCCAGTTGATTTGTGGACTCATGGCAACACAGGCCGCGATAGGCTCCCACATATATTTGACTTGAACAATAACAACCGATTCCTTGTATTTATTAAGAATTAATTCATTAGCTTTTTCTTCTCCTACATCTACATTATTCATAAGTGAACCAAAAATTTCCTGGTAAACACTTTTTAGGTTTTCTGACAAGGGAGCGCACGGGTGGCCAATGACCAGATCAAGTTGATCTTCATTGCGTTCTTTCATAACCTCGCTTAAGATTTTTAGGATCAAATTTTTTGTAATTCTTTTTTTTTCTTCTCTCTCCTCTGGTGAAATATTTTCTCCAAAGGATTTTTTGAATTCAAAAGATATATCTGAGTTGTGTCGGTGACCCTCTGCTTGAATTAAAGATTCTGCTTTAGAACCGAAAAAATATTTATCTCCTTTTTTGAATGAAACTGCTGAAATAACCCCTTTGCCGTCACACAATTCAGGCATGATCACCGGTTCAAAGCTATTTGTTTTTTCAGACCAGATAACGGCAGTGATGTTTGTGGTTCCTAAGTCTAGACCTAACCTGAGTAAACTCACAATTGCCTCCTGACCACAATCTCAGATTTTTTAAATACTCGGTTGTCCATAGTATTAATTAGCCCATGGCAAATTACTTTTGAAACTATGAGATCCCCCTCAACTAAATCTTTTGTTTCGTTAGAAACGATAGCGTGTTGTTCGAAATCAACAAAATCTCCCACCACTGGGGAAATTAGTTGCAATCCATGTTGTTTAAATAATTCTTGAAATTGTTGTTTGATAGGAAGGGAATGACCATTTTCCATTTCATCAATTGATGAAAATATATCTAAAAGAAAATCTGTACAGAATGATTTAAATTCTTTTGAATTTTCATGAGCAATTTTTTCTAATGTTTTGGCTAGAGATTGAAAAATAGATTCACTTTCCTTTTGAAAAAGGAACATCCACTCTTCAACTATTTCATCAATAATTTGCTGGAAATTACTAAAATTAATGTTATCAAAATTGGACTGGCAAAGTTTTTTATCCCATTGTGTTCCAAGAGTTCGTTTTAAAAATCCTAAATATCGATGGACCTTTCCAATCTGCTTCGGGTCAAATTGAAAATACTCCCAAGGGATATGAGTTCTTACAGTTGCCAAGCCTCCCCGTTTCCAAAACAAAATTTCTCTGCGCCTATCCAAGTTTGTCGCAAAAACGGTAGAATCTTCATGCGCCAATTTTTCCTGAATAATTTTTTGTGATTGACTAGATTTCGAAAAGTCTGTGCCATTAACGGTTAATAAATGGGTTTTGATTTTCAAATAGCTTTTTATTACTTTCCGCAAACGCAGTTGATTGCTCGAATAATGATTCACAACAGGTTTTAACGTTCTAAGATAATTTATCCATTGTTTTTGAATAATTTTTTGAATCTTTTCATTTACCAAATAAAAAACTTTTTCGATTATTTTTTGTTTGCGTTCTTGAGGCAAATATGGGGAGATAGTATAGATGAAGCTAGGGTGTATAGTCATTTTTCCCCCTTGCTTTAATCCCGCTGCTATTATTTTGGATATGTATTTTTCATTCTCATTGGAACCCTCTTTGTAATCAACAATCTGTAGGCAAAATTTTGCTAAAGAATTTCCCGCCAACTTTTGCAAACTTTCAAACGATTGGTAAAAATCTATTATTGAATCAATTTGGAGATTTTTTTTGTTTGGGGAATTAGCTAAAGTATTTGAAATAATATTGTAAAGCTTAAGAAATTCCCATTGAAGTAAGAATCTTTTTTCTTCCGTTCCTAGAGCACCTTTTGGATTTAAGGAGAAATATATTGCCACTAACCATTTATAAAATAGAGGATAATACAATACTGAAAAAATATTAAAATAAAACTCTGATGGGTGTATCCAGTTCAATACTTGCTCCACTCTAGTTAAAGTTTCGGATAAAGATTGTTTAATTTCCTTTTTAAGAGAAGGAATATCTAGGGAAGTAGAATAATTTTTGGAAATTTCCTGGGTGTGGTTTAAAGAAATTTCTAAAGTCTGGATTGAAGCAAAAACTTCTTCTAAGGTTTCAAAAATAGAGTGAATTTGTAAAATGTGCTTTTGATCAGAAAGTTTTGGGTTTTTTGTTTCTGCCGTAAATTTTTTTCTAATAACTTCCACTTCTTTCTTCAGTCTTGAAATGAATTGAGAAAATTCTGTTATATCGCAGGTGGTGTTTTCCCTTTCCCAATCAAATGAAGTGGTTTCTAAAAAAACGGTTAATTTAAGGAATAATCTTTCAGCAATGGATTTTTCCAATTCAAAAAGAGCTTCAACTTGCTGATTAGCTGTATTCCAAATTTTTAGGCATTTCAATCTTTCGACCCTTTTTAATTCCGGCCAAAAAATTCGAAAAACGAGATTTTTTATGTTCACATTAAATTTTTGAAAAAAATTTGTGAAAAAAAAGTCAATTGAATTACCAAATTGACTGCCAAAAATTTAAATTGTTTTTAGGAATTCCAGAACGAGATTCTAATCCAAAGGAACACGGATTTCAATTAGAATCAATCAAAAGGTATGAAATACGGGTGTTTGCCTCGTTTTTGCTATTTAATTTAAGAAAGGGTATGGGTATGACCAAATCCTGTTATTGATAACGGTAGGGATTCGATAGCGGTGATCAAATTCTAGCCTTTCTGTGGTAGAAATTCCTATCGGAATAGAATAAAAGTTACCTGACCGGTTGAAATTAGTCCAGATATTAAACCAAATCAAAAAAACAAGGGGACAAGTGGAAAAGATTGTGGGACGGAAACGGTGTAGTATCGAAGAAATTATTGTAAAGTTGCGTGAAACCGAAGTGATGGAATCGAAGATATACTCATAGGTGGAAAAAGATTCTGGGAAATAACGGTGAAAGGTACAGGTTGTAATATCTGTTACTTTAAGAATAAAAAAGTAACGACTCTAAGTGAACATAAGATAAGACTAACCAGTCTGGTATTTAGTTTCTTCTCAATTTTATTGGTCAGTTTTGCTTATTTGATTTTTATGATGTGAAATTTTCTTGCAAAAACTTTAGAGCATATAAGAAATAGTAGTTTAATTACGAAAAGCAAAGAAAAAATCATCAAAATGTTCTAATTAAAACTTTTCTCTTTTCTTTAAATACTTTAAGAAAGAATCTTCCTCGTGATAAGGTTCAACACTAATTCCAGAACGAGAGCCTGGTGTCAACCCAAAATCCCTCATTAGAGAAATAACCCTCTTAAATAATTCAGCAGATTTAGTAACCTCTGGGCGATTGCGAAACATAATTTCGCCATTTTTGGTTTTGAGTTCATAAGTAGATCCATTCTTATTGAGAAATCTACGCGTTTCAATATACTCACCGTAAACATCACAAAGCAACGCCAAAGAATACCTGTCTGCAACCGTAAGAACCCTCATGTTGTTTAGCAAAGTCGACAACTCTTTCCAAACGACTTTTCCTTTTTTATTTAACCAAGCCGGACATTTGGGAATTCCAGTTTCAGGCTTTGGTTCGTTGAGATTCAATCTACGTTTTCCTGGATTTCCTTGAAGTTTTTTGATAACTGTTGGAATTTTTTGAGGTCCTGGCATTTTTACTTCCTCCAAATTTTTCAATAATTACCCTTTTTATTTTTATCCTGCGCGAGGAAAAAGTTTACTACCCCCGCAACGGTCCCATTTAAAGTTTGCGAGCGTTATGATCCCCCCTCCCTCATCCTGGATCAGTAAGGGGTCTAGTTTTCACTTTAAAGATTTCTAAAAATTAATTTCCTATAAATTTTTGCAAACATCAACCTAAATGGAAATTTCATTCAAGGAAATTTTATGGATTTAGAAAAAAAGTCAACCTTGATCGAAATAGAGTCAATTTGAAATGAAAAGAAGCTAATTAAATCCGTAATTTCCTTTAAAAATTATCAAAACTTAATAAATTCTTTTTTGATTCTTTTAAATAATTCTTTTAATTAAATCTTCATTTAATACTTTTAAATTTCTTTTATTAATTCTTAGTGAGTAATTTTTTCCGAAAAAAGCTTCTCTTTTTTTCTAATTAGAAATGAACGCGTAAAAACTTTTGAGGGGGAAATCAATATTTTCCAAATTTCTTTCCCGTCATATTGTTGAGGTTCCAAAAAATACTTTTCATTCAAGCTTAAAATAGCTTTATCTAAAGATCGAAAGCTAATCCCAGCCAATTCACAAATAAGTTTTTTGTCTCCATCAAATATATCGTATTCTCGAGTTTTATAAATTTCTTCATCATCTCTTTCATCAACATAGGTTTCTTCCAGTTCTAAATAAAGTTCTTTATCCCACCACGCAAAATTTAATAAAACCGGGAATATAGCTTTGCCAACAGGAACCAATTGAGACCAGTTACCCCCATTAATGAAATCATGACTTATATAGATTGAAACCTTAGGATCTTTTGAGGGTTCTTTTATGGTGTACTTATTGGATTTATGGCCTCTTCTAGTGAAATAAGGTTGTTTTTTAAAACCGGGAAAACCTTCAAGATATTTAATTCCGTTTTCGGCGGTTTTACGAGTTATCCCGGCAAGTTGGCCTAAGGTTTCGCAACTTGGCCATGCTTCACCATCTGTATTAACATGTTTGATAAGGGGAAGATAAATTGCCTTTGCCGACAGATGTAACTTACCCCAATTTTTCTCTAAAATTAGTTTTCTAGGAATTCTGGAATAAAGGCCGTTCCCTATATTGTCTTTCCAGGGTGATTTGATATAATTCATTTGGTTTTTTTATTTTTGGGTTGGGTGTCTCTGCAAAAGTATGCCCGACCCATTTTTTTGAAAGTTATTAGCAAAATATTGATCTTAGAACCGCAAATTCCACAATAAAATTCTTTCTTTATTTAAGGGGGAGTGTTAATTCTTTTGTGGACTCTGGGCCGGTCCGTAAGCCATTCATCCAATTCGCTTTCTACCCATCCCACCCGCCGATGACCAATTTTAATTCGGCTCGGAAATTCGCCACGGCGTTCCATCCTCCAAATTGTCACTGCACTAAGGTCGACCTTCTTTATAACTTTTTTAATGTCGATGATATTTTTGTTCATAGATCCCCTCGAGAAATTTCTTAAGCTTTAATAGTACTAATTTCTACTATTGGCCAATGAAATGACAGGACAACTAGAAATGAAAAAAATTTCTAGTTGTCCTTGACTTTTTGAGAAGCTGTTTATGATAAAGGCAGGTTCCATGAAGAAACACAAACACCATCTTTAATTAGGCGAGAAGCAATTTTCTGTACTGAATCGTCAGTAAGAATTTTATCCTCAGGGATTCTTAGGAAAGAGTTAACAATGGTGGCAATTTGGGGATAACAGGGTCCCCCAAATTCAGGCATAGATTCTCCTGACCAGCCGAGGTCCCACTGTTCTGCAGTGAAATGGCGAAAAATTTTGACCAAGTGAAGAATGAAAGAATCTCTTATTGGATGTGATTTCTTTCGAACTTTTCTCCCCTCATTTGTATTGGGATAGATTAGCCCAGCTACCGTCCACATTCTTCCCTTTGAGGTTACTTCTTTTAAAGAGGATTCATAATCCTCTAAAGTCAATTTGTAAATACCAAGGATTTCACCAATTAGCTCATCCATACTTTTTTGAGATCTGGATATGATTTTTCTTTCAACAAAAAGTTCAGCAACTTTTCCGTTAACTTTATCTCTTAATGGTGAATTAATAGTATGAAATTCTTTTAGCTTATCTATGGCATTGATGGTAGGAAGAAGATTTGTTTTCAATTTGGAAAAATTTTCGTATTCCGTTATCCCTGGATCACTTTTTGAATCATACTTTTTAGCTTGAAAGCATAGCCAATAAATTTCTCTTTTCAACCAACTTTTTGCCTTAGAGTTTTTATTTATTGTAAGTTCATTGATGATTTCAGAAACCTCTTTTCCCATTTGAGAAATCTTGAATTCTTTGAGCCATTTTTTAAACCCTAGGGTTTCGGCCAAGGAAAATTTTTTTTCGTTAGAAATGGTCTTTAAAAATTGATAAAAATCATTGGCATTGTGGATTAGGTTTTTCTTTTTCGTAATTTTTTTTGGAGCTTTTGGTGTGAATTTTTTTGAAGATCTCTTCTTAAGTTCCAGAATATTTTGTTTTGCCATTTTTAGCCTCTTTTTTTAATCTCTAATTGCTATCCATCTGGAATTGTTATTGACACAAGTTTTCTTCCCCATCGATCTAAAGCATCTTTTTTCTCGGGAAAATATTGATACTTAACATATCTATCAGTAACCCCTTCCCCCTCATGATTAAGGACTCGGGCTATATTGAACCAACTAACTCCAATTTCAGCCATCCTCGTTGCCATTGTCCTTCTTAAATCATGAACCGTGAATTGCTCCAATGCGATTCTATTCTCATTATTAGCGTCTAAAGCTTTTCTTAATCCTCTGGTTACGACTTCAGGTCCTATGCAGTAATCAGTCCTTGGAGATGGAAACAAAAACCCTGATTGGCCGGACAACTTTTTTATTTCTTGTAATAATTCAATTGCTAGCTCACTTAAGGAGACCAGATGAGGCCCAACCTTCTTTTTCTTTTTCCGTTTACGTGATTTGATTCTTTCAACTGGAATTTCCCATTCGCCCTTGTCAAAATCGAATTCCTTCCATTCCGCTTTAACCACCTCCGACCGTCTTTGACCTGTGACTAAAAGAAATTTCAATGCCAATTTAATAGATGGTTCCATACTTATTTCATCTAAACCATTCCAAAAAAGGCTGATTTCATCAAATCCAAGAGCACGATCACGCTCACCTTTTTCCGCAGGTAGTGTTAGTGCCGCGCATGGTGATGTATCTAAAATTCCTCTTTCTACAGCAAAATTAAAAAGCTTAGTTAAGACATTATGAACCCGATTTGCCATTGCCTCGGAACCGCGATCTATAATCCGGTCCCTAATCAAGACGATATCTCTACGTTTTATATCCTTAGCTTTAAATTCACCAATAAATGGAATCACATCTTTTTCTAGGCATCTTTTATCCTCTTTCCAGGTAACCTTATTTTTCTTAGCCCAGCGTTCCATATATTCATCGATTAAACTAGAAACTGTATATGCTGATTGGTGCGCTTTTTTCTTCTCTAGTTTTTTCTCGCCTGGATCACTTCCCTTTAACAAAATTTCTCTTGCTTTTGCGTGGGCTGTATGAGCTTCTGCAAGGCTTATTTTTGGGTATTCTCCTAAGGTCATTCTTCTAGGTCGGCCATTGAAGCGATAAAGAAATATCCAGCTCTTTTTTCCCGTAGGTGCTATTCTTAGACCAAATCCCTTACCATTGGTTTCCCAAATTTCAAATCGTTGTTCCTTTGGTTTTATAGATCGAATGGAAGAATCAGTGAATTTCATGATAAAATTTCGTACGAAGCGAAGAGACCTCTTGGGTAGCGCTTTGGGTAGCAATTCAAGGTAAATACTATGAATTGATTTGAAACCACCTGAAAAGAAAATTAGGTTGATTTATAGCCTTGAGATACTATAGGATAGGTTTCACAATGTTTCAAGCTTTTTCACTATTTTTCAAATTAATCTCGTTCGGGACGAAGGGGTCGGTGGTTCAAATCCACTCATCCCGACCAGAAAAATTTAGACGCAAAAACACTCCTTCCTTTTTAAATTTTAATTAAGAATTTTTTTTAATAATTCAATAACCTGGAAAATTTGAAATGACAACATCGACGTTAGTAGAAACCAATGAAGAAGTTAGACATTTTTTGAATTCTCCCTTAAAACTTTTAATTGATGGTCAGCGTGTAGAAGCCGCCTCCGGAGAAACATTTGAAGTCACGGATCCTTCAGACCTTTCCGTATTGTGTCACGTTCCCAAAGGCGGTAGCGAAGATATTAATCGGGCCGTTAAAGCTGCAAGAAAAGCCTTTGAAGATGGACCCTGGCGGAAGATGACAGTTTCTGAAAGAGGAAAACTGATTTGGAAATTCGCGGACCTGATCGAACAACATTCGGAGGAATTCGCTCAACTTGAAACCCTGGATAACGGTAAGCCTCTCGTTATATCTCGGGCAGCAGATGTACCGCTTACTGTAGACCACTTTCGTTATTACGCAGGATTAGCCACAAAAATTCACGGAGAAACTCTGGACTTATCCGTGCCCTATGCACCTGGCGCTGAATTTTTCGACTATACCCGCCGCGAACCCATTGGAGTGGTTGGACAAATCATTCCATGGAATTTTCCATTACTTATGGCAGCCTGGAAACTCGGGGTTGCCCTGGCAGCAGGAAATTGTGTCATTTTAAAACCAGCGGAACAAACACCCCTTTCCGCGCTTCGTCTTGCTGATCTATTTCAAGAGGCTGGTTTTCCTAAAGGGGTTGTTAATATTGTTACCGGTTTTGGCGATACAGGGGCAGCTCTAGCAAATCATTCGGACTTGGATAAGGTCGCTTTTACGGGAAGCACTGAGGTTGGTCACGAAATTGTAAAAGCTTCCGCGGGTAATCTTAAAAGAGTTTCCCTTGAACTTGGAGGTAAATCACCATCCATTGTATTCCCGGATGCAGACATGGAATTGGCTGCTTCCGGAGTTGCAGGTGCCATCTTTTTTAATCATGGACAATGCTGCGCGGCAGGCTCCCGACTAATGGTACATCAAAGTGTTTATGATGAACTGGTTGAGAGGGTGGCCGATAAAGCTAAGCAGATTAAAATTGGTCCCGGTATGGCAAAGGATACAGAAATGGGACCTCTGGTTTCTACCGAGCAACAAAACAGGGTAATGGGATACATCGATTCTGGAAAACAACAAGGAGCTCAAGTTTTGACTGGTGGAGAGCGATTTTCTGGTTCGTTAGAATCAGGTTGCTATGTACAGCCTACCGTTTTCACCGGAATCCGCAATGAGATGAATATCGTTGCAGAGGAAATTTTCGGTCCGGTACTGGTTGCTGCGCCTTTTGAAGACATCGATGAAATAGTAGCCCGCGCCAACGATTCCATTTATGGACTGGCAGCCAGTGTGTGGACAAAAGACATAAACAAAGCTCATAAAATCGCGGCCCGATTAAAAGCAGGAACTGTATGGGTTAATTGCCACAATATATTTGATGCCAATGCACCTTTTGGCGGGTACAAACAGAGTGGCTATGGCCGGGAAATGAGTCTTCATGCATTGGAAAATTATACTCAAATCAAAAATGTGATTGTTCAATTACACTGAGACAAGATCACAAATTATTATTAATAAGTTTATTCCAATAAATGGAGTTTATTAATGAATATATTTGACGCGATTTATCAACGACGAGCTGTTAAACATTTTGATCCTCAACATAAATTATCAAAAGAGGAAGAAACTAAAATTCTAGAAGCCGCAATTCAGGCTCCTACCAGCTTTAATATTCAACATTGGCGTTTTGTTATTCTTCGCGATCCAGAATTAAGAAAGAAAATTCGCACTGAATTTGGAAATGACCAAGCTCAAATTACTGATGCTTCCTTACTTATCCTCATGACCGCTGATATGAAAGCTTGGCAAAAACGACCTGAACGTTATTGGCAAAATGCACCTCAAGAAGTGGCTGAGCTTCTAGTAAACTGGATGGGACCTTTTCATGAAGGAAGAGATTGGTTGCAACGTGATGAAGCCCAAAGATCCATCGGAATGGCGATGCAAACAATAATGTTAACTGCTAAAGGTATGGGATACGATTCCTGCCCAATGATTGGTTTTGATATTGAAAAGGTTGCACACTTAATTAATCTACCTGAAGATCATGTAATGGGCCCCCTGGTAGCTATTGGCAAAGGAACCAAGGACCCATGGCCAAAACCAGGTCAACTGCCACTAACTGAGTTGATAAAGGAAAATTCATTTTAATTCTCTGCTTAAGTTAATTTAAACCATATAACCTGCTTAATGGGACCCTTTCTAAAGTCCAACCCCATAATCCATAGATTTTTTAAAATAGTTACCAGTGTAAAGACAGGATAGATATGAGCTTTTTTGACGGATTAACAGAGGTTCATTTTAAAAAAGATGATTCAGGAAATACACTATTCTTTCCAAGGGGGATTTGGGGATCTGGTTATATTATAGAATCCCAAGAAAAATTAGATAAAATCAAAAAATATTATAGAGATTCTTATTGGATCATTTATAAAATAGTTTTACCCGCCTTTATATTCCTTCAAGTAATAATTGGCATGGGGTTATTGCTACTTATTATCCTACTTCCGTTTTATTGCATTTATAATTTTTTTAAAATAAAAAGTCTTACAAAAAACTCCGCTAAAACAAATGAAAAATTAAAGCTTTCTGAAACCCAAAATAAAATTTTAAAGCTTTATAATTTACCTACCCTAATTTTTATGGGAATAATTTCCGTTTTATTTGCAATTAGTGGCTTTTGGGTTTTATTTTTTAAAAAAGACTTTATCGGTGTTTTAGCTATTCTTCTTTTCGGATCTGGCGCCATTTTTTCAGGCAAATTGATATTTCAAAAATTAAAAAATGAAACCATTACTTAGGCCTCTCAAAATAAGTCCACTCCTGTTCATTGATCTTTTTCAAAACTCCTACCTCCCTATTCTTTCCTAAAATTTTGAGTTTTTTTATTAAAGTTATTTCTCAAGTGATATTTTTATTTTGATTAAATTGGAAGAATTTTACTTTGGATTTCTTTATAAAATGTTATAAGTAAAATTTTTGTTTAATCTTTTCCTGGCATTTGACTACTTTTTAAAATATTTTCTTTAATGCAGTTTATGAAAAAAAATGCTCTTATAATCGCTCCCGACAAATTACAAACAGCCTATGGGAAAACTGCCCATGGCTTGATTCGATATTGTGAACGTTTTAACATTGTTGGAGTAATTGATCCGGCTTCTGTCGGTAAAAATCTAAATGAACTTGTTCCGGGGTGTCATGAAACCCCTATCTTTAGAAATATTCAACATGCCTTACAAGAATTACAATATAAACCGGACTATTGTATTACTGGTATAGTCACCCAGGGAGGAATAATTCCAAAATACTTGAATAAAATTTTTGAAGATGCCATTAATTCTGGCCTCTCAATAATTAACGGACTTCATCAGTTTTTAAATGATAACCCTACTCTCTCAAAACTTGCTAAACAAAAGGGTGTGGAACTTTTAGACATTCGAAAGTCGAGTAGAAAAAATGAGTTAAAGTTTTGGGAGGGAAAAATCTATCAAGTCACATGTCCCATTGTTGCTGTTCTCGGAACAGATTGTGTCCTTGGCAAAAGAACCACTACTCGCTTATTAGTAGAGAAATTAAAGGAACAAGGGGTTCGCGCTGAAATGATATATACCGGGCAAACTGGCTGGTTACAGGGTGGAAATTATGGTTTCATTTTTGATGCCACACCAAATGACTTTGTAAGTGGCGAAATTGAGCATTGTATTTATGAATGTTGGCGTAAGGAACAACCTGAAATTATTCTAATCGAAGGTCAGGCTTCTTTACGTAACCCTTCCGGTCCTGCAGGTGCTGAGTTTATTCTCTCAGGAAATGCCAAAAGAGTTATTTTGCAACATGCTTCTAGACGGAAATATTATTTTGGTAGTGAAGATTTAAAACTGGAAATCCCATCAATTGAAAGTGAAATTAATCTGATTGAAGCTTATGGTGCAGAAGTTTTAGCGATTTGTTTAAATACCGAAAACTTGCCTCCGGAGGAGTTGGAATTGGAAAAACAACAACTGAAGGCTAAAGTTGGCCAACCGGTTGTTTCTCCTCTAGAAACTGGTGTGGAAGAATTGACAACCATCCTTAAGAATTTAGTAAAGTTAAAATTATAAATATCAAGGGTGTGTTAATTTGTTTTAAAAATTTTGCGCTGTAAACCCCTGGCATAATTCTTTAATTTTGAAACAGTCTTTATATACCAATCCCGCACAAAATTAGTTTTTGGAAGACCGTGGGAATGGCCACTCTTTCTAGCAACTACACAAGGAACGCAAGTTTCACATGGTTGCCCATTTTTTTTAGGAGTGTGGCAAAACCAGGTCATCTTTAAAATATCTAAAAACTCATTTTCCTCTGCGATTTTTTCCATATCTTTTTTAGATAAATGCAAAGTAGGAAAACAAAAATATCTAAAAATACTGACTTCATCTTCCAATGAATGGTATTGGGCTCGACAATTATGACCTTCCCCTACAAATCTATATTGATATTTTTTCAAAAATTCTCCCGTAACATCTCTTTTTTCCCAACAAAACTCTAAATCATGTAAATCCTTTTCATCCGCATATCTTGGAATCCATCCATACTGAACTCCTATTTCATATTTGGTTTCCAACTGCCACCACATGTCCCAAAGAGCTTTGTTTGGTTTAATTTTAGATAATTGAACTATTTCAGTAGGAAACAACATATCCTTCGTAAAAGGATATTGTTCAAATAAAGTTTCTTTAATTGAGGACATTGCTTTCAACTCAAATTCAGATGATTTTCGGCTTTCATCAATAATATAGTGTGGTTGCACTTTCTTTTTCTCTACTAAAAGTAAGAATAGTAAACGAAAGGTCGAATCCCAACCTCCGGTCCATAATAAATCGACATGCTTCTTTTCTGAATTGGGTTTGTCAATTTCTAAATTCATATAAAGGAAAGTGCTCCAATTTGATTTTCCTAAAATATTAATTTCATATTTATACCATTTTATAGTTTTGTATTAGCGAAAACCTTCAACTTTAATTGAGGATATCTAATTTTTTAATTTGAGAGTTAAAAGCAACCATATTACCCTTATTTAAGTAATTTAAAAATAGCATTGATTAGGAAATATACACCAAAGAAATATTTTTTAAATAATTCAAAATCTAAAAATTCTCATAGGATAATAACAATCAAGTTAGGGATTAAAGGAAACTTCCAATAAAAAAAGGTTTAAGTTTTTAAATAAAGACCTTAAAAATTATTTTTTTTCCATTGGCCTGTTTGGCTTTTAGGCTAATCTAATTAAATTTTCTATAAAGTCCTCAGTTAACCCTTCAAATTAAGAAAATAAAGTTCTTACCCATTCCAAAAAATTACGAACCCAAATTATTTACCATAAAGACTTGCTTCCAAAACTCATAAATTTAGTGTATTTTGCAAAACTCATATAAATTTTGGAAATTGGATTCTTTAACTGGGAAAAGGATCTAAGGAATCCAGGATTAATAAGACATGTCCATGATGGATTGGTAATATTAGAAAAAAATTACAATTTCTAATAAAGGATGAGCGAATGGGGAAAAGCATGTATAGATGTTTCTTTTTCACCGTTTTTTTAATTTTTATTTTTTCTCTAAATATAAACCTACAAGCTAAAACTATTCTAAAAAAAAAGAGAACGATCCAAATAGGCATATTACAAGACGGTCCATATTGGTATAACTCTCCTCTCATATCTAAAGTGAAAATAGAGTTGGATAAACTGAATGATGGTCAATTCAAAATTGTCTATCCTAAACAATTTAATTTAAATGCTCAATATGATCCCCAAAAGATAAAAAAATATGCAGCAACACTCTTAAATTCAAAATTAGATGCCATTATTTCATTTGGAATGGGTTCGAGTTTGTATTTTTCAAAACAAACTCCTCTTCCTATTCCTGTAGTGGCCATGGATTTTATTCTTCCTACAGGATTAGGAATGTTATCCCCAAAAACTTTCAAACCGATAAATCCTAATTGGACAACCTCCTTTGACCCAACATATGTTGAAAACACTTTAAAAATTTTTCCTAAACTGCTGCCAGTAAAAAAGTTTGCAATATTATGCCCAAAAGTTATTTGTGGGTTTAACTCCCAAATACCAAGCTTGATAGAAAATTTTGTAAAAGGTGATTCTAAAGCCAAAGTAGTTATCATTACTCCCCAAAACTATCCTGAAATAATAAGTAAATTAAACACCTCCTTAGCGATTGTAGAACCACTAAAAGGTTTCACAGATAAGCAAATGGTGGATCTTTATAATCTTTTGATAAAAAGAAGAATTGTAAGTTTCACTGTGGACGGATTAAACGGAATTAAAAAAGGCGCTCTAGTCTCCATCCATGACTACAATACCTCTCGGATGGGAAGAAACTTTGCGCTCAAGCTTTACGATATAATAAACAATACTCCAACAGATCAAATCCCCGTAATAGACTTTAAAAGTGCAGAACTCATTTTCAATCTTGAAACTGCAGAAAAGATTGGTTATCACATTCCTTTTGATTTTTTAGATGAAGCTAGAATGTATGGAAAAACCAAGGAAAATCCTTTATTAACTTTTAAAAAGGCAATCCAACTTGCTTTGAATCAAAATTATGACATTAAAGCACAAGCTCTTTTTCAAAACCAAGCATACCTAGATGTAGAAATCACTAAGAGAGGTTTTTATCCACAAGTAACTACAGGCCTAAACTACAATAGGACCAACAAAAGCAGAGCAGATGCTTTTCTTCAACCCCGTGGTGAGGCAAAATGGGAGATTCAATTAGAGCAAAGGTTGTATGATCGGCAACTCTCCAAATCTATTGAAACTGCAAAAGTTACCAATAAAATTGAAAAGCAGAACCTGGAGGTTTTAAATCAGGATATCATTGAGCAGGTAAGCCTTGCTTACTTAGACAACCTTTTAGGATATGAGTTAGTAAACATCCAAAAAGATTATTTAAATGTAATACGGAAAAATCAAAGTTTGGCAGAATTAAAGTTCAAAACTCGTGAAACCGGAAAAAGCGACATCTTGCGATTAAATATTGAGTTGGAAAATGCACGAATCGATTTGATGGATGCCAAAGAATTTCAATTTCGTGCTCAAGTCATTTTAAATAATCTTTTAAACCTTCCCAGAGAAACGGCTCATAAATTTGAAGAAGGTTCCTTTTCTGAAAAAGATTATTCCAAGCGAGGCAATCGTTTTTCTAAATATTTATTAACCATGAAACAAATTAAAACTTTTCGGGATTTTTTTGAACAAGAGTCCTTAAATAATTCTCCGGACTTGAAAGCTCTAAAGACAAATTTAAAACGGGCAAATGTCCAAAAAGACCAAGTGTTATCTCAATTTTATCCCACTGCCAAGTTGCAAGCAGAATATTTTAATCAATTCCAGGATAGCTCGCAAAATTTTACCCCACCACAACAACAAACTTTTGAAAATAGATTCGGGGATGGTTGGCAAGCTCAATTTCGATTGGATATTCCTTTATTTTTAGGTGGAGCAAGATTTAAACAATTGGAACAAGCTAATTCTCAAATTTTGGAATTTCAGGCCAGAGTTAATAGTTTAAAAAACTCTTTATCTCAAAGATCACGATCCGGGTTATTTAATTTATTTCGATCAAGAAAGAATCTGGAGTTTGCACTCCGAAATGTAAATTCGTCAAAAGAAAATTTAAAACTTGCAGAAATTTCTTATTTAGAAGGTGATCTTCCCGTTATCGATCTTTTAGACAGTCAAACGCGGCTAATACTTAGTATCACTAGCGCCACAAGAACACGATATCAATTTTTTAAAGACTTATTTGCCTTATTTCGAACCGTAGGAAGAACTGATTTAATTTTTGAATTTGATAATGAAATGAAATTGGGTCAATTTATAAATCAAGTGAATATATTCTTTAAAGAAAATCAATCTACTGAACCTTATTTAAATCCGAAGAATTAAAATGATGATGAAAGAAAAGGTTTTAAAAGTTTTTTCATACTTTATTTTCACTTTGCTTTTGCTAATTGTGGTGGGTTGTAATAAAGAAGAAGCTCCGCTGCCAGAAAAAGAGATATTGCGGCCAGTTAAAACCCGGACAATTCAAATAAATTCTTCTAATTCAGAAAACAAAGAATTTAGTGGTGTTGCTGAAAGTGACGAATCTTCAATTTTAAGCTTTCGTGTTTCCGGAGTTATTCAACAAATGAAGTCTGAGGTTGGGGATAAAGTAAAAAAAGGGAATATCATTGCCATTTTGGACAAAAGGGATTATTTGCTTCGTGTCAAAGACTTAGAGGGTCAACTTACTTCCGCACAAGCGCAATTCGATCAACTAATAAAAGGGGCCAGAACTGAGGAAGTACGAATTGCTGACAATAAAATCAAAAGTCTTGAGTCTACCTTAAAAACTGCAGAACTGGAATATCGGCGTGTACAACAATTATACGCTAATGATGCCGCTTCCAAAAGCAGATTAGATCAGGCAAAAAATAATTTTGATAAAGTTCGTTTAGATTTAAAATCTGCAAATGAAGAATATGTAATTGCAACTCATGGAGGCCGTGAGGAAGAAATTCGAGCTCAAAAATTTAAAATTGAATCGATCAAATCAAATCTAGACCAAGCCAACGCTAATCTAAAAGACACCAATTTGAAGGCTCCTTTTGATGGTGAATTGTCAATTAAGCATGTTTCTAATTTTGAACGGGTATCCGCGGGTCAAAAAATTTACACACTCGTTGATATAAATTTTATAGAGTTTCAAATTAGCATTCCTGAAAGATGGATTTCCAAAATTAAAAAAGGACAAACCGCTAAAATTAAATTCTTAAACTTTCCAAATGAAACCTTTGAAGGGTGGGTGGATAAAATTGGAGTTGTAGCCGATTCAGCGACTTTGACTTACCCGGTTTTTGTTAAATTAAAAAATCTAAAAAATAAAATTTTACCGGGAATGTCCGCCACAATTTATTTAGTCTTAAAAGGATTAGGCGAAGAATACCCCACTCTCCCTATTCATGCAATTATTGAAAAGCCAGGAACCGAGAATAAAATGGTTTGGGTGTTAGATCCAACCAACAACACAGTATCCGAACGGCAAATACGAATTGGTGAGATTTCATCAGACGAAATCGAAATTATTGATGGTTTGGTGAACGGCGATCAAATTGTTGTTGCAGGAACCGATCGTATGCGAGAAGGCATGAAAGTACTTTCCAATTAGAATGATTCTTTATGGTTAAATATTCTATAACGCATAAAGGGGTAATCCTCTTCTTCTTTTTCCTTGTCACTCTCCTAGGTTATCAATCAATTAAAACAATTGGTAAGCAAGAGAATCCTGAATTTCCTCAATGGAGCTCAGTAATCATTACGCGCTTTCCTGGAGCTTCTCCTTTAAAAGTTGAAGAATTGGTTACAGAACGAATTGAAAAAAAAATGCAGGAGATTCCAGAATTCGAAAAAGTAACATCTACTTCAAAATTTGGAATTTCTTACATCTTTTTAAAAATAGATAATAAATGGTGGGATGTTAAACCTATATGGGATAAAGTCAGGAATAAATTAGATGACCTAAAGGGAACTTTACCTGAAGGTGTTAAAGACCCCTGGTTGAATAATGATTTTGGAAAAACCAAATCCATTGTATTGGCTATCACGGGACCAGGTTTCTCCAATAAGGAACTGAGTGATGTTGCAGATGATCTAAAAAAAGAATTTGAACAAGTGGAGTATGTCGCTCGCGTGGATATTATTGGAGAGCAGGAACAGAGGGTTTTCTTGGAGGTCTCCACAAACAAAATGTCCGAATTAGGGATGTCTGCACAAAGCGTTGTGGATATTATTAGACAACAAAATATTCTTCAACCTGGAGGACGAGTCAAATTAGGCCCACAACGGATTCGTCTGGAAACCAGTGGTGAATTCAAGTCAATTCAAGAAATTGGTAATACACTAATAAGTGTCCCCGGAAGTCCAAGCAGTTTTTTTCTAAAGGACTTAGTCCTTATCAAAAGAGAGTATATTGACCCTCCTGAAATGCAAATGCGTTACAAAGGAAAACCAGCTATTGGATTAGTTATTGAAATGCAGGATGGCGGACAAATTATTGAAATGGGAAACAATATAAAACAGGCAACTGCAAGATTTACTGAGGATCTTTTTCACGGAATCAATATCAACTTTATAAATTTTCAACCCAAGTGGACCATAGTAAAAATTGAGGAATTTGTGGGCAACCTGGTTCAAGCTATTGGAATGGTTGCGGTGATCATTACTTTATTATTAGGTTGGCGACAAGGAATTATAGTTTCTCTTTTAATCCCGGCATCTTATTTAATTACATTAATAATAATGAACTCTATGGAAATTCCTCTACACCAGATTTCTTTAGCAGCTTTAATCATTTCATTGGGTATGTTGGTGGATAATGGCATTGTGATGACTGAGTCCATTACCGATTACATCAACAAAGGGTATTCTAAAGAAGAAGCCGCTATTCAATCCGGCAAGGAATTATTCTTTCCTTTGCTCGCCGCAACAGGGACAACCGTAGCCGCATTTTCCCCTATTGCTTTAGCCCGCTCCGGAGTAGGGGTGTATTGTAATTCTCTTCCCTATGTAATAGGAACCGTTTTGCTAGCGTCATACTTTGTAGCAATGACTTTAATTCCCATTCTGGGAATTTGGCTAATCAAACCCAAATCAGAAAAAGAAAATTCATCATCCCTAATTACAAAATTTTATCGAAAACTAATGAAAATATGCCTAAATTTTCGGCTATTAACAATATTATGTATGATAGCTTTATTCTTTTTTGTTACTCCATTAGGAGGATTTTTAAAAAAGACATTTTTCCCCCCTTCTGGACGTGGACAGTTCACAATTGATATGCATCTTCCTGAAGGTACTGACTTTTTAGAAACCCGAAAACAAGCCATTAAGCTGGAACAATATTTACTGAATACCTATCCAGAAGAAATGGATACTTTTGCTTTGTACTTAGGAGAAGGTGGACCGATGTTTCACACCTCGGTAATTAAAGAGCAAAAAACCAGCAATTATGCTCAGTTTGTAATTAACACAAATACATATGAGCATCGAGAAAAAATGTTAAAAGAACTCCCCTTACATTTTAATTCGAATTATGAAGACGCCATATTAATTTTAAAACCAATCGAGGAAGGTCCGCCTGTAGGTGCACCTCTTCAGGTTAGAGTTCATGGAAAAGATTTTGAAGAATTATACAATTTCACTCAGATAATACAGGATAAAATTGAAAAAATTCCCGGAACCACTGGAACACGAAATGATTGGGGAAGACGAGTTCCCATGGTGACTCTTCAGGTAAATCAGGAAAATGCACGAAGAGTAGGAATCAGCACTGAATCAATAACCAGTGTATTGCAAACCGTTTTTTCTGGTACCGAAATCACAAATTACCGAGAAGGAAACGACGATATCCCCGTAATGATTAGAGCAATTAAACCAGAGCGAACCACACTTCGCAAACTTGAAAATATGAAGATACCCACTTCTGAAGGATATATGGTTCCTATTTCACAAGTAACAGACAGAATATTGAAATGGGAAACCGGAAAAATTAAACGATATAACCAAAGACGCACTATTACAATTTTAGCTTATTCAGATGGAACACGGTCACCAATGGATTTAATACAAGATGCGCAAAATTCCTTATCAACCATAAATTTTCCTTACGGTTATGGGATAGAGTTTGGAGGTGAATTAGAAGAAAGCAGTAAAGCTCAAAAAAGTATTGTAGCGAAATTGCCTGTGGGACTAGCTTTTTTAATTATGATTTTGGTAATTCAATTCGGTAATGTCAGGAAAATGCTTATTATTTTAACAACCATTCCATTATCATTTATTGGAGTAATTTTGGGTTTATATTTAATGGAATATCCCATTAGCTTTTTCGCACAATTAGGAATTTTAAGTTTGGCTGGAATTGTTGTAAATAATGCCATTCTATTAATTGAACAGGTTGACGCAGATTTAGAAGCAGGAAAACCTCCGATTGAAGCAATTATCCATGCTGGACAAAGAAGAGCATATCCAATATTTTTAACTACAATCACTACCGTGGCAGGCTTGTTTTCTTTGGCCGTGAGTGGCCTCTTGTGGGGACCTCTTGCCATTGCCATCATTGGCGGGCTAATCGTTTCTACATTTCTTACCTTAGTAGTAGCCCCGGTGTTATACGCATTATTTTTCAATATCAAATTTGTCCAAAACTCTCCAGAACCAAATTGATTTTTATCTCTTCAAAGTATTTTCTTAAAAAAGTACCATACACAAAGAGAAACACCCTAATTAAATAGATTTTTTAGTAAAATTAAATCAAAGGACTACAGTCTGATTAATTAAGACCCATCAAAATAAACTTAAAATATGAATCCTTGCCAAATCACAAACATCATATTTTTAATGCTCTACTAAAAAAATCTAAAAGCTTTCCTAATTGGAGGTGGACTATGGAAACAAAACATAAGACACATCATTATGCAGAAGGCCAGGTAAAACCAAGACAAGAAATTTCAGATTATATGAGCACCCCCATAATTAGCATTCAAACCAACGCTACTGCTTTGGAAACGGCTCAATTAATGGACGATAAAAATATAGGTTGTGTGCTCGTAAAAGAAAAAGACAAATTTGTTGGAATTATTACGGAAAAAGACTTAACTCGTAAGGTGATAAGAAAAGGCTTAAATTCGGCTACAATAAAAGTCTCTGAAATAATGACGGCAGCACCAATCCATACCTTAGATTGCCATAAAGCAGTCACGGAGGCTAATTCTTTCATGGCACAAAAAAAAATCAGACATCTCCCTATTACTGATGGGGGGAAAATTGTAGGAATGCTTTCTGTTCGTGATTTAGTGTCCTTTTTTGCAAACCCTAGATTGCGCTAAATTAAAACACGCAAGAAAATTCAATTCTCTAGTCTAAAAATAATTTTGGAGAATTTATAGGAGACTTATGACATTTTCAGGTGGACGTCCCAGAACCGCCTTTCCATCCGCAAGCACTATTGGGCGTTCAATTAAAATGGGGTTTTCAATCATCACTGATATCAAATCATTTTTAGATAAAGAAGATTGATCCAGTTTCAATTCTTTATAAACGGATTCTTTTTTCCTCAATAATTCCTTTGCCTCCATCCCTAACAGTTTAAGGATGTCCTTGAGTTCTTTCTGGGTAGGCGGACTTTTTAAATATTCAATAACAGTGGGTTCAATTCCTTTTTCCCTTATTAACTCTAAAGTTTGGCGGGATTTTGAACATTTTGGATTATGATAAATGGTTACTGGCATTTTTGAATCCACCTAAAATTTATTTTGCAAATACTCTTTTAAAAAAGCTATCCATTTCTACCCATGAACGCTTATCAGCTTGTTCGTCATATTTTAAATTCTCAATATTAAACTTTTTGTTAAACTCGTCTGCCATACGATTTGTATAACTATGTCGAATTCCTTTTAGATTGATATATGTCAAATCAACATTAGCTTCCATCATTTCTTTCATAAAAGCAGCAACGGTTTCAGAACTCAAAAAAGAATCCTCCGATCCATTGATAACTAAAATAGAAGCACTAACTGAATCTTTTTTTAATGGAGGTTGATTAGGAAGAGCGCTGTGGAAAGCCACAACCCCATCAAGATCTGCTCCTCCCCGAGCCATACGAATAGAAACTGCCCCTCCAAAACAAAAACCAATAGCACCAATTTTCTCAGGGTTTACAGTATCATGAGCTTTCAAGATACTTTTAGCTTTATTAAACTTGGCTTTCGAAGATTCCCAATTTTGGAAAGCGGCGTTCATAAATTCACCGGCCTTTTTAGGATGGTCGGCTAGTTTACCATCCCCATACATATCAAGTGCTAAAGCAGTATATCCCAATTTCGCTAACATCCCTGCCCTTTCTCTTGCATGCTTATTGTGCCCCCACCATTCATGAACCACTAAAATTCCCGGACGCTTATCTTTAATAGAATCATCGTAAGCTATAAACCCTGTCAACTGTGTTCCCTCAACTGAGTATTTAATTTCCTCAGTTTTTATTCCAGCATGTGCATTAAAAGCAATAAATAAAATTATTAATATAGAAAGATTTATTTTCATGGAATAGCCTTTCCCAAAAAGTACATTAGCGGCTTCAATGGGCAACAGAAAATTCTATAAGCTTATCAATTGGCCATTAAAAATTTATGGCCCGGTATCGCATTAGCCAAAAAACCTTAAATTTTTATACCAAAAGAAACTAGTTAAGGCAATATTTTCAAATGTTGAGTCTATAAATTAATCCAAAATTAATTTTCTACTAAAATCAGTTTTCCTTTTCTTGCTTCCAAATCACCTGGTTGTCAGAATTTTTTATAAATGCGTATTCGTCCTCACCATTTTCATTAAGTGTCAAAGGCTCCTCTACATCGACAACCATGGCTGAAACTTTTTCCATGGTACCTCCTAAATGCAAAAAGATTTGGTCACCGTTTTCTAACTTTTCACTTTTATAAACGAAAACAAAATTATAATAGTGTGAAAAATGAAGAGGTTCCTCTCCATATTTTTCCAAAACCTCATCATCCGTCATTGGAAACTCTCAACAAATGTAATATTGAAGTCTATACTAATTTGAATCAATTAATTTAAATATTGATCGACTCCGCGGACAGCCCTAATGATATCTGAGTTCAATACCTTTTTAAGTTGACTCATATTTCTATCTGCATTCTCTCTATCGTTTAAGGGATGCCAAAGATGTAATACTGGAATAGCAAAACGACCATCTAATCTAAAAACTCCCTTATTTATAAGGCGAGCAACTAAATCGGAGTCTTCATATCCCCATCCTATAAACGCTTCATCAAATCCATTTATCTCTAAGAAATCTTTTTTCCAAACTCCAAGATTGCAGGTTTTTGCCCCTTTCCATTGACGCGGAGAAATTTTCCTTAAAAAACCCATGGGAATTTTAAGCATAGGAACAAATCGGTTAACATTTTTATTAATTCTCTCTCGCAACCATTTTTTCAAATTCCATTCATAAATTTTGATTTGGTCTTTTAACACTTTTTCAGTTAATTCCTGGCTCAATAGAATTCGATTTCCAAAAATATATCGTTTTTTTTCTTTTAATGACGAATGAATTTTAAGGAAATCGGGGAAAACCACACAATCTCCGTCGAGAAAAACAATATAGTCTCCGCAACTGGATGCAACCGATTTATTCCGAATTGAGGCTGCCCGAAATCCTTCATCCTCTTGCCATATATGTTTTACATCTAATTTGGTTTGACTTTGAAAGGTTTGAATGAGTTGGCGCGTTTCATCCCCGGAACCATCATCTGCGATTAGCACTTCGAAATCCTTATAGATCTGTGATTCCAAGCTTTTTAAAACTAAATTTAACGCATCTGGACGGTTATACGTGGATACTATTAAACTTATTTTAGGCATTAGAATTTCCTGGATTCAAAATACTTTCATCCCCTCGAACTTGCTTTGAATGAAAATAAGGACCAAATAATGCGGAAGAAAAATATACCAAAAGCATACCTTCCGTATGATCTAAAAGAAGGGAATTAGGAATACAGCCAATAGCAAATAAAAGAATTAATCCCTGTGCAAGCAGTTTTTCACGGGAAGACAAACTTAAAGACCACTTCCAGTGACAGAAAAGAAAGTAGAGAAAACCGATTATTCCAATAACGCCGGTTTGCACTCCAATCATCAAATACTCATTATGTGGGTTTGATGTTTTAACAGGATTTCCTGCCTTATCGGTTATTTTTTTATATTCATTTTCAAAACTACCAGTTCCAAAACCAAGAACTGGACGCTGCTTGATCAAGTCCCAACTATATTTATAATACTGTTTTCGGAGTCCTATGGAATAATCGGAATTTACAAATTTATTCACGAAATTCATAAATTTAGTCCTATAGCTATCTGAAAAACTAATCACACTGATAAAGATTAAAATAATAGCTAATGATCCTCCAATAGAAACTTTCCAATTAAATTTATGGAAAACAAATAAAGCTAATAAAATAATAAATAAGATATAGCCCGTACGACCTGTACCTATAAAGAGAATATTAAATACTGTTAAAATAAATAGAACCAGCATTAATTTTCTATATTTGCTTTCATAAAAAACTTCCTCCAAAATCCAAAACCCAAAATATGCAGTTAAAATACTGTAAGTAATCTCATTTTTAAAAGCCGTCACCGGTGTACCTTCCGGAGAATTAGGCTGAGTGAAAGCCCCAAAGTATGAAATAATTAGATTAAGGCACATGGCAAACATAAAACCTAAGAAAGCAAACTTTCGATTTCTTTCCGTAGTAAGAAAACTCATAAAAACTGCCATAAATAATAATTCTCGATATTTTTTAAAAACAGAAAATGCGGTAGAAGCCGGGACAGAAGTATAAGAGATTCCAATTAATAATATAAATAATAAAATGAAACCCGCCCGAGTGAGAGGATTGGACAAACTATTTTTTATTAAATTGAGAGGGTGGTCGGAAAGTATCCAACAAATCAGGGCCAAACCTGAAAAAATACCTGTTAAAGACGTGCTAATTGGTAGGGCAAATCCAATACCTATTACCAGATATTCTCCTAAAGTAACTTGAGGATTTTTACCAAGTGATTTTCTTATTTTTGAAAAACTAATTTTTTCCAATTTTTTGCTATCTACCCTTCAGGAAAAGGGATTGAACCATCATTCGATTTTCTGCAAATTAAATGAAATGAAATAGTTATCTTTGAGAATTATTGAAAGAAAAAATGAGTCTGGTTAATCATACACAACCAAAATAGAAATGAGGAGATTTGAATTTTGCAAAATACCTAAAATAATTTTCCGAAATTAACTTACCCCAATGACAGATACCGGTCAATAAGATATTAAATGTTCGGATCATTCTAGAAAAAATAGTAAAGTCTACCTTTTACCCCCATATTCACCTAGGATTTACCCCCATTGCCGAATTAAACTAAATCAGGTACAATCCGGCCCGGATTTAATGTATATATCTAAATTCTCAACCTATTGTTCAAGAAAGAATTTAAATGGATAAGACCACCTTAGTTCAATTCATTCGAAAGCAGGAAAAACTTGCAGAAGGTGCCACAGGTGAATTTACTAGTCTAATGACAGAAATTCTCGTAGCCGCAAAATTTGTTTCTCTCCAGGTAAATCAAGCTGGGATTGGGGCCGATATATTAGGACTCACTGGCCATGTCAACGTGCAGGGAGAAGAAGTACAAAAATTGGATGAATACGCAAATGAAATTTTCATAAAAATTGTGGGGGAATCTGGAAATATATGTGCAATAACTTCGGAGGAAAATGAAAAACCTATTATTATTCCTCCCGATCGCGCAGGTAAGTACATTTTTATGATGGATCCCTTGGACGGTTCTTCAAATATAGACGTAAATGTTAGCATTGGTACCATATTTTCCATTTACCGAAAGAAAAGCGATGGAACTGATGTTCGTGAAGAAGATATTCTACAAAAGGGAGATCAACAAGTAGCGGCGGGCTACATCGTTTATGGGCCAAGTACCATGTTTATTTATTCCTCCGGAAGCGGTGTCCATGGTTTTACATTAGACCCAGCTTTGGGAGAATTTTTCCTTTCACACCCAAATATCAAAATTCCACAATCCGGTAGCACTTACAGTGCAAATGAAGGGAATAAGCAAAATTGGGATGATAATCAGCAAAACTTAATTCGTTACCTTAAGGAAAGCGATAAAAGTACCAAGCGTCCCTACAAGCTTCGCTATATAGGATCTCTAGTTTCCGATTTTCATAGAACCCTACTTAAAGGTGGAATTTTTATGTATCCCGGAGATAAAAATAATCCAAATGGTAAGTTAAGGTTTGCTTTTGAGGCTGCACCTTTGGCCTTTATTGTTGAAAATGCGGGAGGTCGCGCCTCAAATGGAAAGCAGCGAATGCTGGAAATTACCCCAAAAGAAATACATCAAAGAGTTCCACTTTTTATTGGTAGCACCAGTGAAATTCAACTTATGGAACGATTTCTAAAATAATTTATAATTTCAATTCTCTAACACCCAACCCCTATGAAATTTAAAAGTATTCGTGGAGTCAAAGATATCCTTCCAGGAGAGGTTGAAAAATGGCAATGGGTCGAATCAACCTTGCGAAGAATATTTCCCCGCTACGGTTTCCAGGAAATTCGTCTGCCTATTTTTGAAAGCACAAATTTATTCAAAAGAAGCATCGGTGAAACAACAGATATTGTAGAAAAAGAAATGTACACCTTTAAGGATAGAGGGGGAGAAGAAATTACTTTACGTCCTGAAGGAACAGCCTCGGTAGTTCGTTCATTTATTGAGCATAAAATGTATGGCCCAGGACAGATTACCAAGCTTTATTACTTAGGTCCCATGTTTCGATATGAAAGACCTCAAGCGGGCCGATTTCGCCAGTTTTACCAAATCGGGGTGGAGGCGATGGGTTCCGCAAGTCCAACCATTGATGTTGAAGTAATGTCCATGCTAATAGAATTATTCAAAGCATTAGGGTTAGATCAATTAGAACTTCAAATCAATTCTTTGGGCTGCAAAAACTGCCGACCCCAATATCGGGATATTTTAAAAGATTCCATTAAAAAACATTTGGATGAGCTTTGCCCTAATTGCAACCAACGATATGAAAGAAATCCTTTACGGGTACTTGATTGTAAGGTGGAACGAGACCGAGAAATCGCAAAAACATTGCCTCAAACTAAAGACCATTTATGCGATCAATGTAAAGAAGACTTTAATTTAGTTAAAGAATTATTAGATTCCATTGAGACACGTTATACAGTAAATGGGCAATTGGTACGTGGTTTAGACTACTATACAAAAACAACTTTTGAAGTAATTGCCCACGAAGGGTTAGGATCGCAAAATGCAGTTTGTGGTGGTGGACGCTATGACAGTCTAGTTAAAGAGTTTGATGGACCTGAAACTCCGTGTTTTGGATTTGCAGTAGGAATGGAGCGTCTCATTTCAATAATTCCTGAAAAAGCTTTTGTTAATTTTCAAAATAGGCCAGATATTTTCGTAGTAATTCTTGGGGAAGCAGCCAATAAAATTTCATTCCCCTTAATCCACCAATTAAGAGCATCCGGGCTCAAAGTAGAAAGAGAAATTACCGGAGGTAGCCTGAAAAGCCAAATGCGAAAAGCAAATAAAATGAATAGTCGATTCGTTCTTATAATTGGGGAAAATGAAGTTACCAGTGGTAAATATGTATTAAAAAATATGGATGAAGGTAGCCAAACAGAAATTAATGCAGAAACTTTGGTTTCTGAAATGGAAATTCATATAAAATAATCCGGTCTATTCCTGACTTAATCTCCTTAATGTAGATTTGACTCCAGAAATGTGAAATGTTAGATTTCTATAAATTTTGGGAATAAATCATGCCAAGTAAAGAACAAGAAATTTTAGAGAGCTATATCTCTCAACATAAACTGAAAGTCACTAAACAAAGACGAGCCGTATTAGAGGCGTTCCTTGGAATCGAGGACCATGTCAGCGCTGAGGATTTGTACCGAATTGTTTCAGATAAAGAACCTAAAATAGGTTTGGCTACGGTTTATAGAACTCTTTCTTTACTTACTGAAAGCGGTCTAGCTTCAGAATTGGATTTCGGTGACGGTCAAAAACGTTATGAGCATAAATATTTACACGGTCATCACGATCACATGATCTGCACAAAGTGTGGGAAAATAATAGAGTTTCATAATCAAATGATTGAAAAGCTCCAGGAAAAAGTTGCTTCAGAGCATGAGTTTAAAATGACCTCTCACAAATTAGATCTGTTTGGAGTCTGTAAAGATTGCCAAGATCTTTAAACAAAATATTCTATTTCTTTTCATTAATTGAGAGCGTTTATTTTTTATTTTGCTGACTTTGCACATCGAAACCCAACATAGTTGAAAATCTCGTTAGAAATTCCGGCATAACTTGTAATCTTCGTATAAACCCGGTTTGCCGGATGGAGCCATGTGCGGTTGGTTATTCTTAACGCCCCTGCAGAAGAAATGAAAGATCCACCTCGAATCACTTTATTCTCACCTTTTTGAGGACCTTTAGGATTGATTTGTTTTTCTTTTGAATATAGGAGCTCATACCAATCCGAAGTCCATTCCCATACATTACCCATCATGTCATAAAGCCCAAAATCATTAGGTTTCTTTTTCCCTACCGGATGAGTCTTTTTTTCAGAGTTATCTTCAAACCAGGCAAAAGAACCATCCATCAAATTTCCCCAGTAATAGCGAGTGTCGGCACCTGCTCGGGCAGCATATTCCCATTCGGCTTCTGTTGGAAGACGACAATTACCTCCTGATTTTTTTATAAACTCCTGGGTATCATCAAAACTCACTTGTTCAACCGGAAGATTGTCGCCAATAAATTTGGATGGGTTAAAACCCATTATTTTCGACCATCTGGCTTGGGTAACTTCATATTTATCTAAATAAAAATCATCCAAACAGACTTCGTGTTCCCATTTTTCATCTTCCTGTGCCTGATTGTTACCCATTTGAAAACATCCTCCTTTTATAAAAACCATCCCTTCAGGGGCCAGGGCGGCTTTTTGCTTTTGCTCAGGAGTTAGTTCTGCAGGCTTTTTGGATTCTAATTTTTCTGTTTCTGATTCTGAAAGGGTCGTTTCCTTCTCAATTTCAGATATTAAGGGTGCTGTTTTCTTTTGCACAGAAACATCTTTGCCCTCACACCCAAATAAGAAAATCCCCAATATTAAAAAAGCTATATTTAGAAGTTTCATAATTCCTGTCAAATAATCGTGAAAAAGGGAATAATACCTTATTCAATCACAATCCGCTAAAAATTTTTCTTTCAAAATATCCACACCCCACTTCTAAGAAAAACCCTAAAATTTAGGCAAATATTGCCGATAATAAACCTTTAAACCAATTATTTCATGAAGGGATTTCCATTGAATTTCCGAAGCAATTTAATGTTCTATTTTTTAATAGTGTATGGAATTCTGGTCATTACGGGTTGTTTCTCTAAGAAATCACAAGTCAATCCTGAAAACGTAGTTCTCAATCGTCTTCCAGATGGGCCTCAAAAAAAGAAACCATCTCCAAAAGTATTGAATAAGCAGTCTAAGAAAGACTTAGAATTTGGCCTCCAGCAATATTATGCGGGAAATTATTCTTTAGCTGAGTTTTACATAAAAAAAACCTTAATTCACTCTCCCGAAAATCCAGTTGCTCTAAAAACTCTACCCTGGATATTTTTCAATCAAAATCAATTCGACAAAGCCTTAAATAATTTCGAAAAGGTTCATACTAAATATCCAAGAAACCCTAAATATTTAATCGGGATGGGATGGTGCTATTTGGCACTACAGTCATATGAAAAAGCACTTATTAGTTTCAAAAAAGCAAAATCATTGAATACAGAATCTTTCCAGGCAACAAAGGGAATAAGCTATAGCCATCTTTTTTTAAAACAATTTGATTTGGCTAAAATTGAACTAGAACAAATCTATCCCTTTCAATATGTTTATGAACTTATTAATGAATGGTCCAAATCAGAGAATAACCAACCTTACAAACCACATTATGCTTTCCAAAATCCGAAAAGCCCAATCAAGATTTTTGCTTCAGAGGCGGAAGCCCCTCGTTATAGAAGCATTTTATTTACTTTGCCGAAGCACAAAAAAAGTTTGAAAATCCAAAAAGCCTGGGAAGCCTATAACCAAAAAAGATACAAAAAGGCATTACGTTTAATACAAAGTCTACCCCCTGAACAACAAAAAACATTGGATGCAAAAAATGGCTTAGCCTGGTGCTTATTAAAAAATGAAGAGCTTATTGAAGCTAGAATACTTTTCCTAGAAATTCTGGATCAAAATCCTGGATTTATTGGGGCACAGCAAGGTTTAAAAAGTGTAGATGAAGTCTTGAAAACCAAATCACTTGTAGCCAAACGATATTACGATTGGGGAAAATACTCTTTATCCAAAAATCTTTATAAAAAACTAATTAGAAAATATCCAGAATGGTCACATCCCTGGAGTATGCTTGGTTGGATTTATTTTGATAATAACGATCCGGAAACTGCTGCGGAGTATTTTCAAAAAGCACTATTGAGAAACCCAAATGATCCAGATGCCTTAAAAGGAATTGATCATCTTCAAGCTCCAGATTCTGATCGATTGGAATTGGCAGATAAGGCCTTTGCAGAGGGAAATTTCAAAACAGCCTCACACCTATATTATGAATACATCCAAGACCATAAACATGAAGCAATCTTAACTAATTCCCTATCCAAAGCATACAGTAAACTGGGATATAGCCAAATTGAAAAAGGACAATATAAATTGGCTATCCAAAACTTTGAGCGGCTTTCCCCTTCAAAAAAACACAACCTTGAGAGAATAAAAGGTTTGGGTTTAGCTAATTTTTATATTGGAAACTATGACTTAGCAACCCAGTATTTAATTCAAGTAGAGCAGTTACAGCCTAAGCAAAAAGATTTTTCTCATGAGTTGGATTGGAGTGTTCTTCTAAGTTGGGATACAAAAACTTCAAAACATTATTTCCTGGAAAAAGTAAAAAGTCTCCCAAAACAATCCTCCGCCTATATGGCCTTAGGTTGGCTTTACTATAAATTTGAGGATCCAGATTTAGGAGTTGAGTATTTTTTAAAAGCCACCGAACTGGAACCCGATATTGCTTACTCGGACCAATTTAGAGAACTGATTGATCGGGAACGTTATGGTTGGCAAATTTATAATCATTTAGGCTGGGCCTATTACCATAAGGGAAAAAATAATATCTCAGTTGAACATTTTAAATATGCTTTGCATAAATATCCTCGATCTTCTGAAGCAATGAAAGGACTGGGTTATAACTATTTAATCCTTAAAAATTATAAACTTGCAGAAGATTATTTAAAGAAAAGCATTAAAAGAAATCCAGAAGCAACTCCTATTAAAGAAGCTGCAAAATTTGTAGGAAATAACAGGACTACTCATATAATAACCAGCGCTCAAACCAAATTGGGTCTTGTTTTAATCAAACAAAAAAAATACAACGAAGCCTTGAATACATTTTTAAAGGAATTAAAGCGCCACCCCAATTGGCCACAGGTTCATACAGGTTTAGGTTTAGTATATTTGAAGCTTAACCGCTTAATAGAATCTCGCCACGCTTTTAAAAAAGCCCTTCATCATCAACCCTTAGATTTCCAAGCTAAAAATGGTTTAAGAAAAGTAAAACAACTTTTAGCACTGCAAAATATGTAAGTCCCTTAAAATCGTAATTCCACTTAAAGCTCCTGTGAATATACTGTGAATAAAACTGGGGAAAACGCCATAAGTCAAAATAAATCAAATTATTTCGTTGACAGGATAAATTTGGTGATGTATCTTTCAATTTGAATCAATAGCTCAATACATTTGGGGAGGGAGGAAAGCCTTTCTCTTTTCGCCGCCTTGCGAAAAATCATGGAGTTGAAAACATCAACTCCATGATCCCGTAAATTGCACTCCTTTAGAATTAAAAAATTTCTAACAAGAAGTTGAAGTATCAAAGTGGATTAGGTAAATACTGAAATTCATACATTGGGTTTGACCTTTGATTCCCTTCAGAACCCAAAGAACTCTCCTTTTTCCCTAAGTGTCCGGCAAGGTAGTTTAAAATTATGTTTCTCTCCGCAGTTTCCAACTCCCACATCCCCTGATTTTTTTGCATCCAATCAATGGTTTCATTCCATTCTTTACGATTCATTCGATTTTGTTTAATAATGGATGCTGTATGACATGCGGTACAATTTTCTATTACCAAGTCCCTTCCTTCCCCCTCTGGCAGGTTGGATACCAACTCTGAAGCTGACAAGTGTGATGCTTTTGAAATGATAAAAATAATCAATAAAAGAAAAATTCTTAACTTCATCACACTACCGTAACAGCAATTCGGTGCATAGCATTGTTAATATAACCAGAAGGATTCCAACCTGGAACAACCATGGGTTGCATAATTCCCTGGCTATCAGTAGCACGTGCCCAAATTTCAAAATATCCTTTACTGGGAAGACGAAACTTTAAGTTCCAATGTTGCCAGGCGTAACGATTGGTTGGTTTTTCTAGAATCGCATGAATCCAAGTAGCTCCAAAATCATAAGAAAGGTGAACATCCTTAATAGATCGCTCGCCTGCCCAAGCATGGCCCCGAATTGAAATTACTTTCCCCTCTTTTGTGGTAATTCCAGTTTTTGGAAAAGTTATTAACGATTTAACGGGCATGGACTCAATTATTTCCATATCTTCCATCGAAACTTTTGAGCCTGGTTTCACCGGAAATCTAGGAACTCGATATTTGTCCATTTTTTGCCCATCATGAACTCGATCCCTTACCCAAATTTTCTTTAACCATTTAGGAGATGTAGAACCTGGCCAACCTGGTGTTACCAATCGAACTGGATAACCGTGCAGCAATGGAAGTGGATCTCCATTCATTTCCCAGGCAATAATTGTATGATCTTCCAGAGCTTTCTCAATTGGCGTCCCTCGAGAAATAGAATCTTTTTCTGGATTCCCAGAAAGGTGAGAATCGGCCCCATAATAACCGGTAAATGTTGCATTGTTCTTTAGACCAGCAGCAGTTAAAACATCATTAAGACGAACCCCTTTATATTTGGAGCATCCTACCGCTCCAAATTTCCATTGATTCCCTTTTGCGGAAGGAAAATAACCCGCTCGACCATTACCTCCACATTCCATTTGCAAAGCAAAGGAATGGGATTTAAAGTTTTGTTTCAATTCTCCGAGTGTAATTTTAAGTGCTTTATGCACTTCACCTTCTATAGTTATTTTCCATTTATCAGGATCTTTTGTTTTTTCTGGGAGTAACCCGTTGTTTCTAACAAAATGAATTTCCTTTGGTGTGATATCATCATCTAATTGATGTGGGGCGGGTTCTGCATTCAACGGCCTATCATTTAATACTGTTAAACCTTCTTTTCCCTTAATTATCCTTTGATTGGTGGGATCGGCCAATGCAGCAGGTATAAAACCAGCTGGCATGTTACGGAAAAATGGAATATGTGCACCCAATGCAAGGCTCATGGCTGCCAAACCAGATTTTCGCAAGAACCCTCTTCGAGAAAGCGATTCCGGTTTTCTTCCCCAAATTTCGGCATCTGCTCTTTCAGGATCCTGTTCGTATAACTCCCGTAACCCGCGTTCTTTTTTTTTAGACATGAATCTCTCTTACATGAACAAGATAAAGAAGCTAATTAGCTTTCGAAATATACTTTTTAAAATGAATGAGGTCGGTGATATTTTTTGATATTAGGTTTTTTCTTATTCATTTGTCAACCCTGCAATAAGGAAATATGAAATGTCCTCCTCTTTTGTATTAATTTTTTCTCTTTTATTTCAGGTTTCCGTAGAAAATCACATAACTCCTGAAGAAGCATTTAATCAAGGCATCAAGAATCAACAAGAAGGAAATTACTTAGAAGCAATCAGGTATTACAATACGCTTTAGAAACCTTTCCAAACAATCCCGCAATTCTTTGGAACCTTGGAATTACTTCAACAGAAGTTTCTCAATATCAGGAAGCACTCCGATATTGGAAAAGATATCAAAAAATACAACCAGACGATTGGCGAGTATTAGCAAAGCTCATACAGACTTATCAAGCTTTGGGTGACAGAAAGTCAAGAGATCAAGTGATAGAAATATTATTTAACAATAGGAAAAATTCAAAAAACCCAGAGTTTAAAAAAAAGGATAGATATTGTCGTGAACAAATTCTGGTAAATAATCGGAAGGTTTTTGCTTTTCAATATTTTGATCCATTACAAAGTCAACAAAGTATATTTTACTCATTTGTTGTAACCGATAGTAAAGGATACAAAGCTTATACAATTTCTTTAGGCAGTTATGAGCACACCAATCAAATCGATCGAGAATTAGGAAACTTAAAAGAAGACGAGCGCCTCTATCATTTAGATGGCTACTTCCCTTCTCGTCATCAAACCTATGGTTTTTTCAATAGAAAACAGCCACCCACTTATGAAGAAATTCGGCCAATGATATTAAAGATAATTGGTAAAATTGAAAATTCTAATTAAAGTATTAAGTTTTCTTATAGGTAGCTTTTAAATGATCTACCACTGAAGGATCCGCAAGGGTCGAAACATCTCCTAGTTGATCGGCTTCATCAGCGGCAATTTTTCGAAGAATACGACGCATTATTTTTCCTGAGCGAGTTTTGGGTAGACCTGGAGCCCAATGAATAACATCCGGAGTCGCGATTGCCCCAATTTCTTTTCTAACAAATTGGATCAATTCTTTTTTGAGTTCATCTGTATATTCCACATTGTCCATTAAAGTTGTGTAAGCATAAATCCCCTGCCCTTTAATTTCATGTGGAAAACCTACTACAGCAGCTTCCGCAACTTTATTATGAAGTACTAAAGCCGATTCAACCTCTGCTGTTCCTATACGATGTCCTGATACATTTATGACATCATCCACTCTTCCAGTGACCCAATAATAGCCATCTTCATCTCGCGTGCAACCGTCTCCGGTAAAGTAATAGCCTGGAAATAATTTGAAGTAGGTTTCTTCAAACCGCTCGTGGTCACCATAAACTGTTCGCATTTGACCGGGCCAAGTCTCTTCCAAAGCTAATACTCCTGACACCCCATTACCCTCAATCACCTTTCCAGTTTCAGCTTCAATGACTACCGGTTTTACACCAAAAAATGGAAATGTTGCCGAACCAGGTTTACATGGGGTACATCCTGGTAGTGGAGTTATTAAAATACCTCCCGTTTCCGTTTGCCACCACGTGTCCACCACTGGACAATTACCTCGCCCAATATTTTTAAAATACCAACGCCAAGCTTCTGGATTAATCGGTTCCCCAACGGAGCCTAAAACTTTTAGAGTAGATAAATTATATTTTGCCGGAATTTCTTCCCCATGAGACATAAGTGCGCGGATTGCAGTAGGAGCTGTATAAAATTGAGTCACTTTATGTCGGTCTACCACATCCCAAAATCGTCCTGCATCGGGATAGGTAGGAATGCCTTCAAACATAAGAGTGGTCGCCCCATTAGCCAAAGGACCATAAATTATATATGAATGTCCAGTAACCCAGCCGATATCTGCTGTACACCACCAAATATCACCATCATGATAATCGAATATATATTTATGAGTGAGTGCGGTATAAATCATATAGCCACCCACGTTATGTTGAACCCCTTTAGGTTTTCCTGTAGAGCCCGATGTATAGAGAATAAACAAAGGGTCCTCCGCATCCAAAACTTCCGGATCACACTCCTCTGAAGCATTTTTCATTTCATCATTCCACCAACTATCACGATCCGTTTGCATTTGAATATCAGTACCCGTTCGTTTAACTACGATACAAGCTTTTATTTCCACACCTTCATTTTTAGCCAAATCCATAGCTTCATCGGCATTAGATTTTAAAGAAATATCTTTTGCTCCGCGATATGCACCATCAGAGGTTATCAGAACCGAACAAGACGAATCTACGATTCGGTCACCCAACGCCGTAGGAGAAAATCCTCCAAAAACGATTGAATGAATAGCCCCAATTCGGGCACAAGCTAGCATTGCAATAGCCAGTTCGGGAACCATTGGTAAATAAATGGAAACTCGGTCACCCTTTTTCACTCCATGCTTCTTTAGAACATTGGCAAATTTACAAACTTCAGCTAATAATTGCTTATATGTAATATTCTTTGAGTCGCCTGGCTCATTTCCTTCCCAAATAATTGCGACTTGATCTCCTTTCGATTCAATATGCCTGTCTAAACAATTTACAGTAATATTAGTTTTAGCTCCGCGAAACCATTCAACAAAGACTTTTCCCTTTCGGGTATCGTAATTAAAGTCTCTAACCTTTTCCCACTTTTTGTACCAAACAAAGTTTTCTGCCTGTTCATCCCAAAAATCTTCGGGATCTTCCACAGACTTTTCATACATTTTACGATAATCTTCCATATTTTTAACCCACGCTCCTTCTTGAATTCGGGAGGGGGGATTATATATTTTATCTACCATAAAGATGGCTCCTAAGTTTACAACTTTTTAAAATTTAAATTGGTAAGAACTCTAAAACTTATCCTTTATTCAAAACCTTCTTATTGAATGGATTCTGTTCGGACAGCCCGAGCTGCTTCTGCCAAAGTCCACAATCCATCCGGGTGATCAAATGTTCCATCCCTTAAATTAAATACAAAAGTTCGGATTCTTCCATCTACCATTTTTGCAATCATAGAAAACCCACAACCGGGCTCGAATTTTTCATTAATATGAATTGTCTTGCCAAATTTATCTTTCAAGGAAAACGAAGTATCATAAAGAGTCTCCATTTCCTCTTTATTAGGCAAACGCCAATCATCAAAACCGGCAAATTTATTTGAACTCATTTCGCGTACATAATCTACCGCATCCTGATAGTTTACCCATTTTTTCAAATCAATCATGGAATCAGTTTTAGCCCACATTAGGCCGGTTTTAATGTCTGAGATGGTACCATCTCCGTTGTCTTGAAAGCGATTGTTATCCATTTGAAAATTAAGGAAAATAAATAATGAGAAAGAATATCACTTTGAAAAAAGCTTTTCAAAATCTTCTTCCAAAGTAAGAGAGACTAGAATAGAATTTAATACTACAAATTTCATTAAACCACTTTAGGTTATGATATGGACTCTCAAGATAAAAGCAATCCTTCTTTAAATATTCTTCTTACCCACTTAGAATGGAATATTAAGCATTTAGAAGAGATTCAGAAACAAGATAAATCAGATTATTATAGAAATGCAGCCTTACAGCGATTTGGATTTACTGTAGATAGTGCTTTAAAATGCATTCGAGCGGGGGCAAAGGATCAAAAAGCTAAATGCGTGACCACTCAAGATTGTCATCAATTTGCCAATAATATGGGATGGTTGGAAAATACTAAAAGTTGGGAAAGCTTATTTCAGGATTATGAAAAAATCAATGGAAATACTTTAAACAATATCAGAGATTCGATTTATCAAAACCTGGAAAAATATACACTCCATATTAAAGCTTTACACCAGCGCCTTTCTTCCCAAATCTAAATTGAAAGTTTTAAGTTTTCGAATGCACGGCGTCTATGGGAAATCGCATTTTTTTCTTCAGGATTCATTTCGGCATAAGTTTTTTTAGATCCCTCTGGAATAAAAATCACATCCCAACCAAAGCCTTGAGTCCCTTTAATTTGAGGAGCAATACTTCCGTTAACTTCTCCTTTACCGACTTTAAAATCTTTTCCATCGTAAATGGCAACTAAACAAAGTGCTAATGCACTACGATCTTCAAAAGAATGGAGCATTTTTAACATACCCTGGCACCCAACACTTTTTTCAAACCACTTCACTAGAGCTCCAGGCAATCCATTCCAAGCCTTAAAAATAAGCCCTGAGTCCTCAACTAACACAGGGCATTTTAATTTTTCCCAAGCTGATTTTGCTTTATGAAACACGATTTCCTCAACATCATAAGTTTGAATCTCCTGCAAATTATCAATTGAAACCACTTCAAGATCGAGCCCTAATATTTCCTGAGCTTCTCTTAATTTATTTAGGTTTCCGGTGACAAACTTTAATTGTTTCCAGAAGTCGGATTGATTCATAATATCGATTTTTTATACAAACTTAACCTTATACTAGTTCCCCAAATAGCTTGTGGTTGATGAATGTGGTTACCTATGTTATATCTTGCCCCTTTGGTTGTGAAGGGATAAATTAATTAAATGAATCTTATTTTAAAAAATCTAGTTCTACTTTTTACTATCTTGATTTTACTTTCAGGTTGTAATCGAATTTTTGAAACGGATCAAGATATACAAGCCAGACAAGCCCTTTTAGACTTGGCGGATATTCAGGAAAAATTTCATCAAGAAAAAGGCCGTTACGCAAAAAACCTAATCGAGATTGAAAAGTATGAATTAAATTACCACTCTGGAATTGTATACCTGGAAATTGAAAAGGCTGGTAAAGATTCCTATCGAGCAATATCTCTTGCTGCGGAGTCCGTAACTGCCAGGGTATTTGCTTTTGATACTGAGCAAGGTGGTTTTTATGAAATGGGTGAAGAAGAAGTATCCAGTTACGTATTAGGGTCTTTAAATTATATACGGAATAAAAAACGCGAAAAGAAAACTGTAGACTTTATGTCAGGGGTTTTAGTTATTGTACTCCTCTGGTACGGGTTAAGAATATATAACCAATATAAAACTCAAAAGGCGGGCCTTATATTAGGACCATTCTTCATTGCTATTTTACCTTTATGTTTTACTGTAGCCCTACTCAACCATATCAATAAGGATGTTCTACTCACACCTCTATTAAAGGGTTTAATGGCAGGTTCGGCCGCGATTGCTGTTATCTGCGTATTAATGAGTGTTATAAATTTTTATAAAGTACCTGAGGGAGAATCAAGAATTGCGTTGATTGGAGTGGCAATTTGTACCATTGCTATGGGTATTTTTATTACAGCTACTATAATCCAAACTTACCAAAAATATTCAGAGACTAAAAATGAAATTTATTTTGCCCCAAATCAATAGAGGATTATTTAAGACTTAATTTAAAAAAAGAATACTCTTTTATTTAAACGGCCAAACATTTTCTGGGGCCATTCGAACTTTTAAAAATAAATCTCCGCGTTTGCGGCTAAAAAAACCCCTTTCCCCTCTTTCCGGAACTTTAAGAACCACACCTTCTTGAGCATTTTTAGGGATTTTGATTCGTATTGGCTTGTTCCCTGTTTTTATTCGAATCACCCCTCCCTTTTCAGCTGTCGATTTGCTAATTATAATTGTTATGTCTAAGTCCATCACCAGGATTTTTCGTTCCAAAAGTCTCAAAACACCAAGAAAAGTTTTCCTAAGACGGGCAAAAATATTTGGAAATTCAACTGAAGTATCAAAAGAATCATCGCTATCTTGTGAATAATCATTGGCCCGATATTTCCTAAAGTCAAATTCAGGATCAAAAGTAAAATCAGGCGTTGATACGGTGATAGGCATATGTTTCTGATAGTACTTCTCTAGAAACTCAAAGGCGGAAGCCATAAGTTTAAATCGCTCTTCACTATCGGGACTATTGGGATTTCGGTCAGGGTGGTATACCTTTGCCAACTTTAGGAAAGACTTACGAATTTCTTTTAAACTTGCCCCTTCAGGAACGTCTAAAATTCTATGACATTCTTTGAGGCCTAATCCCTTGGCCATTTTCAATCCCTCCCAGGGTTGACTTTGCGATAAGGGGAACGCAATATAGGGGAACCCATTGCTTAAAAGGCAGAGTGGATCCCAAAATTATTAAAATAGCCTTATCCTTAAGGCCTTTCAGCGAAATAATACTCGTAATATGGAACAGATTGCAAAGGTAAATTTAATCGGTTTTCCGCAAGACCGCCTAATTCAATTGATTAAAAATTGGGAAGAAAAACCATTCAGGGCTTTTCAAGTACTAAATTGGATTTACAATCACCGGGTAAATCAAATGGCTGAAATGACGAATATTTCCAAAAACCTTAGGAAAAAGCTTGATGATTATTTTTCAATTGAACTTCCCAAGGTGGCAGAAAAAACTTTATCTAAAGATGGGACTATTAAGTATCTATTGGAATTAGGGGATGGAGAAACCATTGAAAGTGTTTGGATGCCCGAGGAAGACCGAAAAACCCTATGTATTTCAACTCAGGTAGGTTGCAGATTGGGTTGCACCTTCTGTTATACAGGGACACTCGGTTTAAAAAGACAATTAACCTCTGCGGAAATAATAGGTCAAATTTTAACAATAAACGACGGCCTGGCTGAGAATGATAAGGTCACTAACATTGTAATAATGGGAATGGGGGAACCACTAGACAATTATGAGGCTCTTTGTGATGCATTGAGATTAATGATTTCTCCTGAAGTTATGAGAATTTCCCCAAGAAAAATTACACTTTCCACCTCAGGTTTAGTGGACAAAATCCAAATGTTTCAAAATGAAAACCTTCCGGTAAATTTAGCTATTTCCTTAAATGCAACAAATGATCAAACAAGAAACCAAATAATGCCAATAAATAAGAAATTTCCGATCGCTGTATTATTAGATTGTTTACGTAATTACCCATTAAAACCAACGCGTAGAATAACTTTTGAATATGTATTATTAAACGGAATCAATGACTCTCATGAAGATGCGGTTCGCATGGCCAAACTTCTGCGAGGAATCCCTTCCAAAATTAATCTGATTCCTTTCAATGGTTTTAAAGAATCAGATTTCAGCGCCCCTCCAAAATCACGCATTTTGAATTTTCAAAACTACTTAATTTCCAAAAACTACACTACATTTATACGTAAAAACCGAGGCGGAGATATTCTTGGGGCTTGCGGTCAATTAGTCGCTATGACCCAGTAACAAATAAATAGTCGATTTATTCTAAAATCAGTTGAAAACTTTTCATTAACCATAAAAATTATGGATAGAATTCCCTTACTTTTTTTCAATAGCTAAGTACCTTTTATATTGATTTCAGTTAGCCATATTATTTTCAACAGGTTGCCTCCAATCCTTTAATTTTCTTGACTTTTCATGAGCCGATATGATAATTCTCTACCTTTTCATTTGTAATTTTATCAATCTCTCTGTTTTGTGAGGGCTTAATAAATTTACCGATGTCGATTCCTGAAATTTTATTTATTTCATCTAAACAAAGATAGGATATTCACAATGGGCAGTATCACCCCGGCTCCACGAAATAGTTCCTTCATTTTTAAGCTGGTTTTGATTTTTGTCTTCTTTTATGGACTGGTCCACCTCAGTCCCTCCTTCACACTAAACTCATCCGTTTCCTTTTTACAATGGAGTGGGCCAGAAAGTGCTTTTGCCCAAGATGAAGACGAAGAAGAGGAGGAGGAAGAAGAGGAAGAAGACGAGGAAGATGAAGAGGGCGAAGAGTTTGAAGGAGATGAGTCTGCTGAAGAAGATAGTGAAGAAGGCGAAGAAGGAGCCGAAGGTGAAGGCGAAGCTGAAGAAGAAGATAAATCCTATTTAACCGATATTGGCCTCGCCAAAGAAGTCAAAAACGAACCATTTACTTTCCCTGGCATTGGAAATCGAAAGGCAACCTGGTTTGCCGCTCAAATGCATATCCTATTTGCTTCCTTTATTCTAGGATGCCCAATGTTCGTCGTCATTATGGAAGTTATGGGTGCTCGTCGTACGCAAGGGGTTAGAAAAGCCATCATACTTTCAAATGTATTTCTCGGGGTACTGATAGGAGTAACCTTTGGAATCATTGGTGAAATTATTGTGGGTATTCACCTTGGGGTTTTATATGGAATGTGGGCCTGTGCTTTTGGGGCTTTGGTAGTTAGTTTTCTTAACTATTTCCATCAGGTAATGAATGTAAAAGTTTCCGCGCTAATTGCCGGAGTGGTCGGAACTGCTTTTGCTTATGCAGTTACTCCTGTTGAGCATTTGGAAATCTCTGCTTTGATATTAGCTTTTCTTAATGGTGCCGTAGGTGGTTTACTTTCCACCAGTATTATGTTTGCTAAAGCAGATTTCAAATTTGAACGTTTAGCTCATGAAATCACAAAGGTTATTGGTATTTGTTACAGTTTTACCGCTTTAACAGGTGGTTTGTTTTTATTCATTATGATGGTTGCTTATAAAGATTTTATTAGCTACCTGGTGAATGCCTACCCCATCTTATTTGTCATTGGCTACCCCACCCTCTTTATCTTAGAAACTATTGTCATGTACATTTACGTGTACTCCTGGGATCCGCTAAATAAGTCAAATAAAAAAGGAAGACATATTGTTACCGGTGTCATACTTAATATATTGGGACTATCTCTATTGTGTGCATTAGATGGGCCTGCAACTTTGATGCAGACACCTCCAAAACCCTATGCAGATCTCTTCACCACTATGACTGAATGGGATCGTATCGCAACCATGACCTGGATGCCCCTTAACTATCACCGGCTGGTTGGAAATGGAACTTTTGGTGGTTTTATGGTGGGTATTATTGCCGCTTATATGTATTTATGGTCCAAAGACCCGAAAGAAAAAGAATACTACGACTGGATGGGTTATATGGGTAACGCCATTGGGGTTATGATTATGATTCCTCTTCCAGCCATGGGATACATCTTTGTCCGTGAAATTTATCAGTACGATGCCACCATCGGAATGTATATCATGTCCGATCGCGAATCCATGTTTATGCTGGTTCAAGGTTTATTAGTAGGAACCATGTTCAGTGCTAGTAATCTATATATGTGGATCAGTATGCAGCGAATTGAAAATGCGCAAAGGTTCTTTCCATTTATGAAAATTGGTTTCTGTTTAATTATTTTAGCTGCAACCATATGGTTTACACCGCGCCGATTCTTCGCAACAATGCTCCCGGAACCGGGTATGAATCCGGATATGGTACTTCCTGACAATCTTGCATTCCTGGCATTAATGATTTCAAAAAATACAGCTGCGTTTACTTTGGTTACTGTAACGCTGATTAACTATATTTTCTATACTATCGCCACTAAAACCGGAAAAATCCAATGGGGTAAAGTTAATCCACTGGCCCTATATACCCTGATTTTTATGGGATTCAGTGATATTTGGCTCATGAGTTGGATGGGTACTATCCGTGAACTTTCAAGGATGAATTGGCACATCTATAAAGTCTTTAAAGATGTTACGGTTGATAAATATACGCCTTCGCTTGCAGAATCTGGCTTTTTTGTGACCACCATTGTTTGGACTTTTTTCATTATCATGACTGCCATTATTTGGCTGGGTATTAAGTATCCAAAATCAAAGAAAGTGAAAGAGGAAGCGGCAGCACAAGCCGCACCTCAAATGGCAGAATAATTGTTTGACGGAGACTGATGAGAATGGTTAAGAAAGAAAAAACTTTCTGGCAAAATATTCGATTTAAAATTCCAATGTTTATTGTTCTTGCAACCATAATTTGGTTTGTTGCGGGACATTTTGGTTTTCCCATTTGGTGGCAAATTGAATTTGTTACATTTGCATTTGTTGGATTGATATTCTTTATCATTTTAGATTTGCCTAAAATGGATCCGGAGAAAAGTTTTCGACAAACAACTTTTCGACTTTTAGGAGCCTATTTACTTCCCTCCGCTTTATTTATTACAGTTACAGCACAGCTTCCTCAATTCGATCCTCAGGTTGAAGTGGCAAAACTTGAAAAGCCCCCTGTTAAACTTACGGGTTTGGCCGGCCCCGAAGTAATAGCCGCGGGTAGAGAAATTTTTGAATCAAATAAATGCTTCAACTGTCACAAGGTTTTTTGGGAAGGTAACTCGGATCGTGGACCAAATTTAGGAACTAAACAAATTGGTCTTTACCCAGAGGATTACATCAAAGAACAAATTATTGAACCCAGAAAGAAACAATCTCCTGGGTTTGACGATCCAAAATCTAAAAAAGCTATGCCTACTTATTACGGAGAAGATTTAGGTGAAGATGAAATGACAGCCTTAATCGCTTATTTAAAAACCATGCGGGATCCTACTCATATTCCTGTTGAAGGAAAATTTGGCAACCAATGGACGTGGTGGGATGATCCACAAATAGTAGAAGAAGGTAAGGTTGTATTTGAAGGTAAAGAACCTGCAACGGAAGGTCTTAATTGTGCCGTTTGTCATGGTGCGGATGGTATTCCAATGATGACCGGAGCCTTTGACTTTAGAAATCCGAACGGCCCAGATACAGATAAAATGCCAGACCATGTCGACAAAGTGCTAAAAGACTGGCCTGATGAATTATATTATAAACGTGTAACTAGAGGGATTGACAATACGCCGATGGCTCCCTGGGGAACCATATTTCCGCATCTATATTTGTGGAAAGCAGAGGCATATGCTCGAACCTTTCATGATCCTTTAGATAAGAGAGCTGAAAAAAGACCAGTTCCACCAATCCCAACTAAGGAAGAAATTGCACGTTGGAAAACGGATGGATTATTTTTAGACCCGTTATTGTAATTTTTTAAAACTTTAAATTTCATATATTTGCCCAAACCATCTCAATTGGTTTGGGCTTTTTTATTGCATTTTATTCAAGTTTGGGGTCATAATTTTATTTTATTGGAATAATTAAGATAATTTTTCTTATTGGAAATTGAATCCAAATCCAAGGGAGATAAAATTATGCGAACCAAATTAAATATATTTTGGGATAACATTAAATTCAAACTACCGGTATTTCTTTTTCTCGCAATTTCAATTTGGTACTTGGCAGGATATGTTGGATTCCCTGTTTGGTGGAAAATCGAATTTGTCTCCTTTGCATTTATTGGGTTTTTAATTTTTGTTCTAATGGATTTACCTCCATTAAAACCTGAACAAGGCACACGACATTCCACAATTAGATTACTTGGAACTTATGCACTTCCCTCCATTCTATTTATCACTGTAACTTCTCAACTGCCTCAATTTGATCCTAAATACGAATTAAGAGTTATTGATAAACCCCCAATAAACATTATAAATATACCCGCCCCTGAATTAATTAAAGAGGGCCGCAATGTTTTCCAATCCAATAAGTGCTTTAATTGTCACAAAGTGTTTTGGGAGGGAAATTCGGATAGAGGTCCAAACCTGGGAACTAAACAAATCGGCCTTTATCCTGAAAACTACATTAAAGAACAAATTATTGACCCTAGAAAAAAACAATCGCCCGGGTTTGAGGATCCTAAATCTAAAAAAGCCATGCCTACTTATTATGAAGAGGAAATAGAAGAAAACGAGATGACAGCACTGATAGCCTATTTAAAATCTCTTCGAGACCCAACACACATACCTGTAGAAGGAAAACTGGGAAATCAGTGGACTTGGTGGGATGATCCTCAAATAATCATGGAAGGTAAAATTGTTTTTGAAGGCAAGGAACCCGCGACTGAAGGACTCAATTGTGCAGTTTGTCATGGGGCTAACGGAATTCCTATGATGACAGGCGCATTTGATTTCAGGGATCCGAATGGACCAGATACAGATAAAATGCCTGACCACATGGACAAAGTGCTTAAGGACTGGCCCGATGAGTTATACTATCGCCGAGTCACCAGAGGAATTGATGGAACGGCAATGGGTCCATGGGGAACAATGTTTCCGCACCTTTATTTGTGGAAAGCCGAAGCTTATGCGCGAACGTTTCACGATCCCCTGGGTAAAAGAAAAACCAAAAAACCGATTCCTCCCATTCCAACAAAGGAGGATATAGCCAAGTGGAAAAACGAAGGATTATTTTTAGAACCCCTGCTATAGATTCTTTTAATCCTTAATTCCGGCAGAGGGCAATTCCTCTGCCGATTTTTTTAAAGTTTTTATCTCATTTTTTTTCTATTTTGATAAGATACTCCTGACCATAAAAACAAACATTTATTGTACTTTGGGAGTAACGTATGAGCCGGATTCAAGAATTAATTAAAGCATCTATAAGTGAGGATGGAACCATTCTCAATCTTAGAGATAAAAATATAGGTCTACGAGGAACCTTCGAATTTTGTAAATGTGAAGAATTAAAAACCGTAAAAAATCTGACCTATTCTGCTAATCAAGCCAGTGATGAAGGTGCGGAGGCAATTGCAGATTGTCCCTATTTAATAAACGTGGAAACATTAAATTTGAACCATAATGAAATTGGGGATGATGGTGCCATTGCACTAGCGAATTCATCTAATTTTCCCAAGTTAAAATATTTATCCCTCTTTGGAAATGTTATTGGAGATGAGGGAGCAAAAGCTTTTGCAGAATCGCCTAACAGTAAAAAATTGCTTAAATTAGATCTATATAAAAATCAGTTTACAAATAGTGGAATAAAAGCACTTATGGAATCCGAAAATTTAAAAAATTGTGAGGAACTGGAAATATATCGTGAATAATTAAATACCCAATACTACAAAATTAAATTATCCTTAGATTCTCCTAAAAGAGTAGAAAATGAGATTGTTTATCAATTTAGCTTCTAGATTTAAAACACATTCGATTCTTATTATTCTATTCTTTGGAATAGGTTGCACGCAAAAAAGTAATGTTGTTTCTCCTGTAACAAACATTTCATTTCAATCAAATATTAATGAAGCTTCTTACGTTGCTAATGCTTTTTTCAAAAAACATATTGGCCTTTGTGGAGCTACTGAAGATCCGTTTTTGGTGGGAAGATATTGGGTAAGTCATACAAGAGTAGGATACGCAGGAAATTTAGGTCAGCCTATAAAAATGGATTTAGAGGCTGGACTACTATACTGGAAAAATCGTGCCTACTATATTGAGGAAAAGGAATCGATTTTTCGGGGAAAGTTAAATTTTTATTATATCCCTTTAGAAAAACCAAGTTTGAAATTAGTTTTTGATACTTTTCCACTCCTCCGGAGTCAGAGTTTTAATTTGCAACGCGTGTATTAATTTAGGGGTCCCATTAATTTGATCGTCGAGTGCAGAATACACCAGCCGGCGTTGATCAATTAAGTTAACATTCTTAAATTTTTCAGACACAACAACCACCGCATAGTGCCCTCCCCCTCCTGCGGCTTTATGACCACGATGTAGATAACTTTCATCAATAATTTCAACGTGTTGAGCATCTAACTTTTCTTTCAATATATTGTCTATAATTTGAACAGTTTCATCCATTATGATTTTTCGATACAATAAGGTTAATTTTAAGACTTTGGGGGACGTGCTCCAAAGTCAGGTAAATTATAAAAATTTTTCAAGTTTTTAGCATACTTGGCATGGGCTTCATTTTTATCTTTTTCAACCAATGGGGTCCGACATTTCGCACATACGGGAATCTTATCAGGAGAATAAGATTTTACCCTGTTTTTTGCTCCGCAATTTGAGCAATCAATGATAAAAATATCTTTTTCCATAAAGTCTCATTAGGTTAAATTTGACCTATTATAAAATATTATTCCGTTAGGATCACTAATGTTTATTTTTTCTTCGAATCACCCTTTCAGGCAAATGCCACTTGGGACCAAAATCATCCTTTTTGTTACCATAATTATGGCTGTTGCCGCACTTTTTCTTTTTGGGGTTACATTTCTTTTTATTGCCATTGGTGGTGGTGTGGTTACCTGGATTGCAAATCTTTTTGGCAGACGTAAACAAAATCATATGTCTCCCACTTCAAAATTTCCTTTCCCACAAAATCCGAATTTTCAACGGTCTCCCCAAAGACCGAAGGATGATGACATAATAGATATATAAATTTTTTAAAAAATATTTCTTTTACAAAATTCTTTTTTTATCATAAGCTACTTTGCAGAAATTTTTGACTAATGACTTTTTAGCTCATTGTTAAAATAAATAATAATTCCTTAAAATCCGTTGGTGCTTTTATGGAACCCGTACACTATTGGTTTATTGCAGGAATAGTTTTGTTTGGTTTAGAAATTTTAACCATGGAATTCAGCCTTGCCAGCTTTGGAATGGGAGCATTCGCTGGGGGGATTGCTACATGGTTAGGTTATGAATTAGAAATTCAAACCATTTCATTTGCCGTCATTTCGTTAATTTTCTTTTTTGGATTCCGTCCTAAACTAAAGGAATTATTGTATAGATCAAGTTCAAAACGACTGCATGGCGTTTCTGCTCTCGAAGGAAAAACTGCAAACGTCATTGAAAAAATTCAAAACCTAAAAAATTCTGGCCGTGTTCAAATCAATGGAGAGGATTGGCGGGCTAAATCTCTAGATAATCTTGATATCGAAAAAAATCAAGAAGTTGTGGTAAAAAAAATTGAAGGAGCCACGGTTTACGTGGAAAAAATTAATTGAAAGGCTGATTCATGGAAAATATGGAACCCACCTTAATAATTGCGGGAGCAATAATATTTTTAGTTGTAATTTTTATCTCCAAGGGTTTTATTATTGTTCAACAAGCCGAGACCATGGTTATTGAGCGATTAGGAAGGTATCATAGGACCTTAAATAGTGGAATTAATTTAATTATTCCTTTAGTAGATGTTCCAAGAAAAATTCATTGGAGGTACACCCAAATAGACCCCGGAAGCGGAAAATCATATGTCTACAAATCCATTATCAGCAAAATTGACCTAAGAGAAACTGTTTATGATTTTCCCAGGCAAAATGTAATCACTAAGGATAATGTTGGTATTGAAATAAACGCCCTTTTGTATTTTCAAATTATTGATCCATTCAAAACCGTATACGAAATTTTCAATCTTCCCGAGGCATTGGAAAAACTGACTCAAACAACTTTAAGAAATGTTATTGGGGAATTGGATTTGGATGAGTGTTTAGCCTCTCGGGATACAATCAATAATAAATTGCGCGGCATTTTAGATGATGCAACGGACAAGTGGGGTGTAAAAACAAATCGAGTAGAACTTCAGGATATAAACCCCCCAAAAGATATCCAGGATGCTATGGAAAAACAAATGCGAGCGGAAAGAGACCGTCGGGCATCCATTTTAGAAGCCGAGGGTGAAAAACGGGCAGCTATTTTGCAGGCTGAAGGCGTAAAAGAATCCGAAATCAATAGAGCTGAGGGTGAAAAACAAGCCGCCATATTAAAGGCAGAGGGAGAGGCTCAAGCAAGAATAAAGGTGGCTCAGGCGGAAGCAGAAGCCATAGAAAAAATTACAGCTTCTTTAAAGAATGCTGACACAGATCCGGCCAATTATTTAATAGCGGTCCGCTATATAGAGACTTTAGGTGAAATGGTAACGGGAAAGGACAACAAAGTAATTTATCTACCTTATGAAGCAACTGGAATTTTGAGTTCCATTGGGGGGATTAAGGACATGTTGACTCACTCCAAACCAGCGTCCTAATCTTGTTAAATAGAATTTATTTTGTTCACCTGCGCGGCCTCTTAAAAATGTGCGTAGGAAAACCTTCATGAACTTCAGCGGCTTCCATAATAGTTTCAGATAAGGTTGGATGAGGATGAATTCTTTCAGCTAAATCTTTCCCTGTCATTTTTTGATCCACCGCTAGAATACCCTCTGATATAAGCTCTCCGGCCCCCACCCCCACAATTCCCACTCCCAAAATAATCCCTGTTTCTTTTTCTAGTATTAATTTGGTTTGTCCATCATTCCTGCTCATTGCCGTAGCACGCCCGGATGCTCCCCAAGGGAATTTGGCAACCGTATAGTTCAAATTATCGGCCTTGGCCTGGTCCTCCGTGACCCCACACCAGGCAATTTCTGGATCTGTGAATACCACTGCTGGGACAGTATTTGAATTAGTTTTGTTTGTTGTATGACCCAAAATATATTCTACAACTTTTTTTCCTTCATGGGCTGCTTTGTGGGCTAACATAGCACCGCCAATAACATCACCTATAGCAAAAATCGATGATTCATGTGTTTGTAAATGTTCGTTAACAGTAATAAATCCCTTTTTATCAATTCCAACACCAGTATTTTCTAAACCCAAGTTTTCGCTATTCGGTATTCTTCCTATTGAAATCAAAACACGGTCAAAATTCTGTTTTTGAATTCCTGACTCGGTTTCAAAGGAAACTTCTAATTCATTTTTGATTTCTGTAATCGAGGAAACTTTTGATTTCAGGAGAATCGATTCAAACTCTTTTCTCAAACGCACTTGAAGAATTCTTACTAAATCTTGATCCACCCCTGGGAGTAGCCCGTCCATCATTTCAATAACACTAACTTTTGTGCCTAAAGAAGAAAAAACCGTCCCCATTTCCAAACCAATATACCCTCCCCCGACAACTAACAATCGATTTGGAATTTCTTCTAAGTCTAATGCTGAAGTGGAATCCATTATTCTAGTGCTAATATCATTAAAAGATTCAGGAATGTGAGGGATTGAGCCAACGGCTATGATGGCATAATCAAATTTGATGGCATCGCCACCAATAATCTTCAATTCACTCGAATTGACAAATTGAGCTCGACCAACAACATAATTTATGCCACGTTGTTTGCAAAGCTGCGCTAACCCTCCAGTCATTTTTTTTACCACTTGATTTTTCCAAGCCCTAAGTTTTTCTAAATTCAAACTTTCTAAAGAAAAATTCAAACCGATTTCATTTGCATCTCTTGCATCAGTTATCAATTTTGCCGCATGCAGCAAAGCCTTAGAAGGAATACAACCCCTTTGCAAACAAACGCCTCCTAAAGACTTTTCCTCATTTATTAATGTGACATTTAAACCCTTATCTGCAGCTAAAAAAGCGGCAGTATATCCTCCAGGGCCAGCACCAATTATGACAACATTTTTTTTGTCCATGAAAACACTTTCTCAAGAGTAAAATGAAGGGGAAATTTTATCCCATTTAAACCGAAACACCAAAATCATTTATTTTCTAACTCATTTTTTATGACGTCTGCGGCTCAACTGTTCCCAAGGTCTTGGAGTAACTTTTTTTTGAATTTTGGGCAGGATATAATTGAAAATCTTTCTTGCATTCCCTTTTGGAGTATTGGGGCCTACTAATTTCTCTGTGCATATTTTTTCAAACTCAATAAATTCCTCAACCTGCTTTCCATATTTTTTTACTATTTGAAGATTACTTAAGTCAGAACTTTTCGAAAGATGAGCTTTCTTCTTAGCTGGTTTAATTCTTACTTTTGTATCCTTTAAAAAATATGGCAGTGTAGGATCAACGCACTCAGAGATAAAATATCCAATTGCAAATCCCTCGGGGGTATCACTATATTTTTGCAGTTCTGCGCTTAGCAATTTATTTATGGAATCCTCATTTTCATATTTTTCATTTGCGAGTGTCCAATCATTTAACCCGATTTTTTTAAACATACCCAAGTCCACCAAATGAAAAAATAAGCAATGCACAACTTCTGTATTAACATCTGGTTTCAATAATAATTTTAATTCAGACGTCCATTGTTCTAGGGATTGTACCGGAGGAAAAAGGGAACTCATCAGGAATGATTTTTAACTCTTATGGGAAATCTCATTTGGGATTAATTTATTGAGTCTCTCCTTTAGATAACCTTGCCAACTATCAGAAAGGGCTTCTATACTTAATAATTTCTTAATAGCTTCTATATTTTCCTTATCTTTGTAAAAAATTCTATTTGCTTCAGACAGAGTAACTTTTTCACCTGTTGTTTCATTTATACTGCATGTCATCCCGGACTCTATCCATCCTGGCTGGATAACACGACAATAAAAACCTGAGAAACCAGTTGCTGTTATCATTTGTGCTAGTTTAGGAACGCCAAATTTTTTAACCAAATTCTGACAGGGCTGTCGAGGTTGTGAAATTTGTAATTCAACATCTCCTATTTGAATGCTATCACCAATTTGAAGCCCCTCTTCAGTTATTCCTTTAATAGTAAAGTTTTCTCCAAATGCTCCAGGGTTAATATTTTGTTGAACTCTATTCTCCCAATAAGGGAAATGGTCTTCACAATACAAACAAATGGCTTTGTCAACTCCACCATGAACGGATTTATTGGTAACTGAGTCTCCATCCAAACCTAAAGCATCTACAAATATTTTTCCATTAACCGGCTTCTTTAATATTGAAGACCGGAAGGTTTTATTCCCGTCGTATGGAACTTCCGCAGACTTTCCAATATTAATGGAATTTAAAATAAACATTTTGGGTTCCCTATTTTATGAAATAGTCTCATTTCTAAGGGGAAAACCAAGGAAAGTCAACAATATTTTTATTTGTACGTTAATAGACTAGAAGAAGCAAAATGGTAGGAATCCCGCCCATTATTTTTAGCAATGTATAAGGCCTGATCTGCATTTAAGGTAAGTTCTTTAGAATCATTTCCATCAAATGGAAAAATAGCAATCCCAATGCTAAATGATATTTTTATAAGCTTGCCCTCAATTTTCATTGGTTCTCGCCCTAGCTCAAGAATCTTCTCGGCAATAAGTTTAGCATCAGCAGGTTGACTGATTTCAGGAAATAATAAAATAAACTCGTCGCCTCCCAGTCTAGCGACTGTATCCTGACCACGGATACTTTGAATAAGACGGTCTGCCACACTTTTTAATAAAAAATCACCGACAGAGTGACCATAGTTATCATTAATTTCTTTAAAATGATCAAAGTCTAAAAACATCAATGCAAAATTTTGATTGTGTCTTTTGGCTCTTTCCAGAGTCAAGTTTATTCTATCGTTTAACAAAATTCGGTTTGGAAGACCCGTCAAGGAATCATAATAAGCTAAACTTTTAATTGTTTCATCCGCTCGCTTACGCTCTAATTCAGCTCCAGCACGAGATGCAAAAATCTGTAATATGGAGCTTGTTCGGTTTTTATCTTCAATCGGCCTATCATCCAAAACTGACAAGTGACCAATAACTTTAGAGTTTGAATCAAAAAAAGGAACTCCTGCAAAACTATTGGCCCGAAATTTTTTAAATATTTCTTCATTGGGAAAAATTTCCTGAACATAGTCCGGATAATAACTAAATAATCCTGCCAACATATCTTCAAAAGGTGTGTTGAGTAAATCAAACTCAAAATTTTCTATATTTTCAAACCCATTACATCCTGCTATTACGCGGCACCTACTCTTGGAATAATCTAGAATTTCACTTACAAATGCGCATCTTACGGGAAGAGCTGTAGCTAAATTTCGTACTAAAGATTGAAAAAAATCGTTTCCAGTGAAGGAAGAAATTCCTTGAACAATAGACCGAAAAGCCAGGTCATCCTGGGTTCTTTTTAATTTCCCTCCAATACTGGAGGCCATGGTCTTTAAAATGGAAATCTCTTCAGGGGACCAAACTCTATAACCAATACTATCCGCAAAGGATAAGGTCCCCCAAAGAATAAAATCAATTTTAATGGGTACAAAAATTACGGATTTAATTTCCAGTTTGGAAAAATGTAATGCCAATCCTTGGGGAAGTTCATCGATTAATTTTGTTACCACTTGGCCCGAAGCTAGTTCCTGATGAATTTTTGATATCCCAAGATTTCTATGGGAAAGATTTCGTAAGCTATCTGTAAAATTGCAATTATTACTAAGGCTCCAAGAATACTTTAAACTAAAAGCATTCTCTCCGTTTTTCGGATGAGGGTGATCATTAAATATAAAAGCATAGTCCACTTTAGAAGCTTTTCCTAAAATTGACAAAGCTTCTTTTATCCCCAATTCATGATCGTGTATTGTCAATAAGCGGGTTGCCGCTTCCGATACTCCCTGCAACAATAATCCCTGATTATAAAAAGCTTTTTCAAATTCTCGCCTTTGCTTTTCTTCCTTATAACTTTTTAAGGTAATATTAATTAGTTTGGAAAGGTTATCAACCGACAAATCCGATTTTTCTAAATAGTCATTTGCCCCAGCTTTAATCGCTCGAACCGCAGTATCGGAATCTCCTCTTCCGGTTAACAAGATAATTGGTATTGTGTAATCCTGATCTCTAATAGATTGAATAATCTCAATACCATTACTTTTCCCCAAATAATAATCAATAAAACAAAGGTCAAAGTTATTTTTCCTTAACGACTCAAAAATATCTTTAGGGTCGGATAACTGTTTAATAACAACTTCAAAATCAAACTTTCCCTCCTTTAATAATTCTTTTATCAGGAAAAAATCATCATTGTCGTCATCAACAATTAAAAATCGATATTCGGAAATTGGATTTCCCATTAAATACAAGTAACCTTTTGATTTTAAATAGATAAGAGGCCCTATATTTTATGGTAAGTAAAAGCTTCTCCAAGGTCAACTTACTACCCATCCTAACAACAATAATTTTCTAATTGTTTTGATAACAGGTAACTTAAGGCATCCACATGTACAAAAAATTGGGTTCGGTGGAGTGAGGAAGGAGATTAATATTAAAATTTAAAACATTAATGGAAGGACTTTTAGGTACAGCAGAATACAAGTTATTTTTATAATCACCTGGGCGGTGATAGGTTACTACTTTAATTTCATTTAATTTCAAATCTTTTTGGACCAATTCTATGGCCTCATCCAAATATACAATTTGATCAATCAATTTTTCGTTTAATGCCTGTTCAGCTGTATAAACACGTCCATCGGCCAATTTTTCAATTTCCGCAAAACTCAGCATCTTTCGATTATTAGCAATGATCTGAACAAACCTTTTATGAAAACTATCGATTGTGTCCTGGAACAAAACCCGCTCTTCTTTTGTTAGCGGCCTAAAGGGTGACAAAAAGTCCTTTTTATCTCCGGATTTCACGACTTCAAGATCAACGCCAATTTTATCCATCAATTCATCCAAATTAACCTTTAAGGCAATCACACCTATGCTTCCCGTCAGACTAGTGGGATGGGCAAATATTTTATCCGAAGCTTGTGCTATGTAATATCCACCCGAGGCCGCAAGATCCATTATCATAGTGTAAGACTTAATATTTTTTTCCTCTTTAAAAACCTTTAATTCATGATAAATCACATCACTTGAAGTAACCGTTCCACCCGGACTATTTATCCTAAGGATAATTCCCTTAATTTCATTATCTTCCTTTGCCTTTTTTAAAACTTCACGAACCCTCTCGACTAAACCAACTTCGGTGGTACTGCCTAGAGAGGATTCCTTCTTTTTATTTCCAATTACTCCATCAATATCAATCAATAAAACCTTATCATTTCCCTTACCAAAAATTACTTTTTCTTTTAAGGGAGAAATTGGAGGAACTAAGTTTACATTTAATAAAGTGCAGCCAGAACCCAAAGTACTTATCAGGAAAAATAATATTAGGACATAAAACTTATAATTTGATTTAATAAAAATCATGGGCCTATTATTCCTGAATAAACTGAAATAATTTTTCAAATTTAGAAATATATTGAGACCAATCTTTTCTACCCGTCTCTAATATTTCCTCTATTTTAGACCATATTTTTCCAATTATTTCCATATTTTTAGGTTGCCTGGATAAGACTGCCTGGCTCAACATGTATTGACAATTAACCATTAAGTCCCTAAACATTAAGGATTCTCGAGCCACTTGAATTTTTCTAAGCTTTCTAGCTTCAACAGAACCGGAAGTTTGAACTGTTTCATTTTGAATATTTGAAAGCATTTCCCTAAAAGAAGACTGGATTTCATTAACTACCGAATCTCCGCCATTCTTTTCTCTCATTTTATTCATGGCAATATTTATGTCTTGGAGAACTTCTAAAATATTGAGTTCATGCAAAATTGATTCTTTGATATTGTAAATTTTACAAACCTCATCAATTTTCAGTTTTCCCGATTCAGATGTTTCTTTTTTTATAACCTGTTCACACTTTTCTAGTTGCTCTTCAATGCCTTTTTTTACTTTTAATCGGGTTTTTTGAACTAGATCTTCAAAATCCTTCTGATGACCCATCTTTTGAAATTCTATTCCACATTCCTTTTCTAACTTTTCAAACTGCAATTGAGCTTCAGAATTAATAAAGCTCTTTAATTTTAGAACCCTCTCGGGTGTCAAATCACTTAAAAATTTTGCCCGAACCTCTCTTTCAATCCGAAATATTTCCTTTGGAATATTGCGTATAAGTCGATCATAGGATTCATAATATTTTTGCCAATGCTCTAAAGAATCTTTTTTATTAAATTTGGTAAACTTTATTTTTATACGCTTAATACGCACTGCGTTCTCTTGGATCAATGAAACCAATTTGTCTCTTTCCAACGCATCTATTTTTGATTCAATATCATCCATAAAATAATTTCTAATTTAGTTTTTAATTTGCCGACTTCGCACAACGACACCCAATTCCATAAAATTCTTGCCCATCATTATTTCCGTAACGAAAGGAAGAACGCATATAATTCGTCAGACTATTCCAGGCCCCTCCTCTTATCACATGGTATTTACCTTTTGCAGGGCCTTTTGGATTTTTATAAGGACTAACTTTATAATATTTTTTATCGTACCAATCAAAAACCCATTCTGCAATGTTGCCTGCCATATCATAAATTCCCTCTGGGGTTTTACCTTTTTCCAAGGTCCCAACTTCGTGCAAAATAGTTCCTTTGTTTATAAAGCAGCAACGATTAAAATTTGCTCTGTCAAAATCAGGTAATTCATTTCCCCATGGAAATTCTCTTTTCTCCAAACCTGAGGCCGCTCTTTCCCATTCAGCTTCCGTAGGAAGTCGTTTCCCCTTCCATTCACAATATTTTTTACACCGCTTCCAGGTCAAACCGATAACCGGTTTATTTTTCATATCAGGACGGGCTTCCCTTCCATACCACCCGGTAATTGTCGGGTGTTCTTTGGGATAATGCTTTAAAAAATCTTCAAAATCTTTTCCGGTGACTTCAAATTTATCCAACCAAAAAGAATTCAGATAAACCTTATGCATAGGGGTTTCATCTTTTCGTCCTTTTCCCTCAGGGCTGCCCATCAAAAACTCACCAGCAGGAAAATATACCATATCGTCCCTATTATTTTCAGCATGGACCAGATTATTTAATAAAATAAATAAAGCAATTCCCAAGAAATAACCAATTCTATAAATCACAATGCATCCTAAAATAATTCAAACCATGAATAATAAAATATTGAGACTATTAAACAAAGCCTTTATTATAGTCAAGTACCTGCCCTTCTGGAATTTTGGCATTTTCTAATTCCGGCAAATTCTCTCTTAAATTGGCAACCATGCGTCCTCTTAAAACCCTCGACAATATCATAGCCAAAATGGAAAGTATTTTTATTGCTTTTTTATTGTCATCAATGGTGATTCTTACCTTCACTCAAGTTTTACTAAGAAATTTTTTTAATGGGGGAATATTATGGGCAGATATACTTACCCGACAACTTGTTTTGTGGGTGGGTTTCCTTGGAGCCTCTTTGGCGGTAAGAGAACGAAAGCATATCGCCATTGACTTTCTGCCTCATTTTCTTCCCCAAAAAGTAAGCCAAAGAGTAAAAATATGGGTTGACGTGGTTACTGCTTTAATCACTACTCTTTTAACAGCCGCTGCCTTTCAATTTGTACTTTTAGAAAAAGAAGCAGAATCGACGTTATTCTTAGAAATTCCAGTATGGATATTTCAAACTATTTTACCCTTTAGTTTTGCAATGATCACTGTCCGAGTCATTATTAGAGTATTTGAGAATATATTTAATGCCAAGGAATCTCAAAAGTGACCTTATTAATAATTTTAGGAATTTTGTTTCTAGCCTTCCTGGGAACGCCCCTATATGCAGTGATTGGCTTGGCTGGATTATTGGCCTTCCATTATGCAGAGATCGATTCTGCGGCTATTTTTATTGAATTATATCGTGTGGCAAGTGCCCCTACCCTAATTGCCATTCCTTTATTCACATTTGCTGGATTTATTTTAGCTGAAAGCAAAACACCTCAAAGGCTTACACGACTCTCCCAAACTCTTTTAGCCGGAATTCCTGGTGGAATCCCCTTAGTTGTTTTAGTAGCATCTGCTTTCTTTACAGCCTTTACTGGGGCTTCTGGGGTGACAATCATTGCGCTGGGAGGATTATTATATCCCCTCATGCTTAAAGAAAAATATTCCAAGAATTTTTCTTTGGGGCTCATGACTTCTTCAGGAAGCCTGGGCTTATTATTTCCTCCCTCACTTCCTTTAATTTTATATGGCTTAATTGCTCAAGTGAATGTGGATCAATTATTTTTAGCCGGAATCGTCCCTGGATTGCTAATGATTTCTCTTCTGGCTTTCTACAGCACAGGGATGGGGGCAAAATTTCAAATAGAAAGGAAACCAATAAATTGGGAGGAAGCTTTTGTTTCTCTTAAGGAAGCTGTTTGGGAGGTGGCTCTTCCATTTTTCGTTCTTTTTGGAATTTATGGTGGGTGGTTCACTGTTACCGAAGCTGCCGCAACTACCGTAGTATATGTAATTTTTATAGAGTCTTTTATTTATAAAGATATCCACCCGATAAAAGTCCTTCCTCAATTAATGACCAAAAGCATGATTTTGGTGGGGACCATTTTAATTATTATGGGAACGGCTATGGGATTCACCAGTTACTTAGTCGATGAACAAGTCCCAATGCAATTACTTGACTTAATGAAAGAATATATTGACAGTAAAATCGCGTTTCTCATGGTCCTCAATGTGTTTCTTTTGGCTGTTGGATGCATGATGGATATCTTTTCAGCGATAATTGTGGTGGTCCCTTTAATTATTCCTATAGCCCAAAGTTTTGATATTAATATGGTTCATTTGGGAATAATTTTTCTTACTAACCTTGAAATAGGCTACTCTACCCCACCGGTTGGAATAAATTTGTTTATAGCAAGTTCCCGTTTCTCAGAACCGGTGATTCGACTATATTCAGCCACACTACCATTTTTAGGTCTTCGGATAATTGCGTTATTGTTAATTACCTACATCCCTTTACTCAGCTTATTTTTAGTTAATTTTTTCTTGAATAAATAGCCCTCAAGTTTGATACAATGTAAATCTTTACTAAATTATTATTCGGGAGGGGTATTTTTGAACAGAAGATCATTCCTAAAGTTTATTTCTGGTACCACACTTGGGTTATTAGGTGCGCACCTTACGATTCCATATCAAACTAAAGCAAAAATGGTAACTCCGGTTTCTGGTTTAATTGGAAATTCCTTTTTAAATAAAAAAATCAAAAATAATATTACAAAATTTAAAATAAAGAACCCCAACATGAAGCTAGGGGAGACCCATTGTCATTCTCTTCATTCAGACGGGCACTATTCTGTAGAGGAAATCGCTTTTCGCGCAGCCAATGTGGGTTTGGACTTTCTGTTAATTACCGAGCATTTAATACCAGGCCAAATTCCGCTTAGAAAAACTTTGGAGTCATTTTATGATAGATGGCAAGTGACAAAAGTTTTAAACGAACAAGGTTTAGGTCATTTAAAATTATATCCCGCTTTTGAGTTAAGTACAGAGCAGGGGCATTTAATTTTGGCGATGTCAGAGGATTGGCTTCACCCAAAATATCAAAATGATTTAATAAACAATTTCTCAGTTTTCGATAAAAAATACCATACCGCTGAACAAGCTTCCCTTATGATACAATCTTTGGGTGGAGTTTCAATTGTCCCTCACCCAAATATTGAACGGAAGGATTACCCCTTTGGAATCAAGGTATCTTTTATCCAAAAACATCTTTTGGGTGCAGTCAATGCCATTGAAGATATAAGCACTGGTCACGGTTACGAAGAAAATTATTCCGAGCAATTAAACATTGCTTCCATTGGTTCCAGTGATGATCATTTCAATTTTATAATTGGGTCCACCGTGACGGGTTATGACTCCACCAAACATTCGGATTTAATTTCGGCAATACAAGAAAATGATACTAGAGCAATTAAAATTGATGATTCTTTAGATATGGTTTTTTCTGCTGCAAGAACCATTCTTTAAAATAATGCTATTCATCCCCAAGTCGCCCTTAAAATCAGACTATTTATTTTTCTCTATTGTTAATACCCCTTTGGGAAAGTGGGGTATCGCAACAACAGAATTTGGGTTGTGTAATATCCAAACCAAAATAAATAATGAAGCCAATTATATTAAATTTTTGGATAAAACTTTCTCAGCCCCTGCAAAAAAAAATGTAAAAAAATTAAATCATATTGCTTCTCAAATTAACCAGTATTTTAAAGGAAAATTAAAACAATTTAATTGTTCCTTTGACCTTAGGTCAGGCACTCCCTTTCAACAAAGGGTTTGGAAAAAACTTATACAAATCCCCTATGGAGAAACACGAAGTTATTCCTGGTTAGCCAAATCCATCAACAACCCAAAAGCTTGCCGAGCCGTTGGAAATGCAAATTCCAAAAATCCAATCCCAATAATTATTCCCTGCCATAGAGTAATCCAGAACAATGGTAGTTTGGGCGGTTACACTGGAGGCCTAAAAACAAAAATTTATTTATTGGATTTTGAACAGAAACAAAATGCCCCTCTTTAAAACACGAGCCATTGTTCTTCGCACTTTAAAGCTTTCAGAAACAGACAAGCTGGTCACGCTATTTTCAGAGACATATGGAAAAATTAAATGTGTTGCAAAGGCTGCAAGAAGACTCAAAAGCCGTTTTGGAGCTTCACTAGAGCCAATGACTTATCTTTCTCTAATTTATTTTGGGAAAGAAACTCAAGAAATTTATCGATTAAACCAGTGTGATATTATTCAATCCTACCAATCGGTTCGAGAAGACCCCACCAAGTTTTATACTTCAATTTATTTTATCGAACTCGTGGAGGCAATGATTGGAGAAAGACATCCGGAACCTGAAATATTTCACCTATTAGTCAGTTCTTTATCAGCATCAATGCAATTAAATGTATTGGATAATTTATGCCGATTATTTGAAATTCGCCTATTAGCGTTGGCAGGTTACAAACCACGGCTTTCTTTATGCTTAGTCTGCAAAAAAGAATCCAAATCTCCCTGGGTGGGATTTAGTTTCAGTAAACAAGGTATTATCTGCCAACCCTGTCAAAACTCAGAAATTGCAGAAGCTAAGCTTCAATCGGGAACCCTGAATTATTTAAAAAAAATGCTTACCTTTGATATTTCAAGAAGTGACCGATTAAAAATCCCCAAAGGAGTTGAAAAAGAGTTAGAGTATATTACTCACCGTTTAGTCCTGTCCCGATTGGGAAGGGAATTAAAATCCTATCCCTTAATAAAACAAATGGAAAAAGTTTATTATTAACTCTGAATGGAGTTTATAAATTACAATGATCAAAAAAGCAATTCAAACCAGTGAAGCACCAGCGGCTATTGGGCCGTATCAACAAGCGATTCGTATTGGAGATTTCCTTTTTACTTCAGGACAAATTGCACTTGATCCAAAAAGCGGAAATTTTTTATCTAGGGAAATTGAAGAAGAAACAGAGTTGACCTTAAAAAATATTAAAGCAATTTTGGATGCAGATGGACTTTCCTTTAATGATGTAGTAAAGGCTAATGTTTATTTATCAGATATGGAACATTTCCAAAGAATGAATGCTGTTTATGAAAGGTTTTTTGGAGAAGGAAAACCGGCGAGAGCGTGTGTTCAAGTAGCGGCATTACCAAAAGGTGCCAAAATAGAAATTGATGTAATTGCAGCCCACACAACGGGCTAAAGGCTTTTTGAAATGGCAAAAAAGAAAAACAAGTTTTCCGGTCAAATAAATTTCATGAAAGTATCAGCAGTTCTCGGTCTAATATTGATTGTATATATTGTAAAATCATTTTTAGACTCTGCGCCCGCTCTCAGCAAACAACCCTTTCATAAGCCTGAGGCTCCAGTGGAAGAGTGTCTCTCCTGTCATGTCCAAAAAGTAAAAGATGCACCCATCATGCCCCACAGACCTATGGAAACCTGCACCTTTTGTCACAAACCCAACGTGACGAAGTAAGCATTTTTGAAAAATGGCATTTTGGAGAAATCTTTAATGTCTATTAAAAATTATCCAAGGTAGGTTTCCCGACACCAAATACATTGAAACCCATTTTATGAAGTGCTTTATGATCTAAATGATTTCGACCATCGAATAGAAAAGCTGGCTTTTCCATACTGTCGTAAATTCTTTGGAAATCCAGGTCTTTAAATTCTCTCCATTCCGTCATCAAAGCAATGGCATGGGCTCCTTCCGCTGCCTTGTAGGGATCAAGCTCGTAATCTACTTCACCCTCTATACCTTGTAGATCTCTCTTAGCATTCTCCAGGGCATGAGGATCTGTAATAGACAGATGTGCTTTTTCTATCAAAAGCTTTTTGCATACATGAATCGCTGGAGCATCCCGAGTATCTCCAGTATCAGGCTTAAATGCAAAACCAAATATCGCAATTTTCTTACCGACCACTGAGTTAAACATGGCTCTCAATATTCGAGTAACAAATCGGTCCATTTGGTAATCATTTAAATTAATTACCTGTTGCCAAAACTTTGCAACTGGGTGAAGGCCATAGTGCTCACATAAGTAAATTAAATTTAAAATATCCTTGCGAAAACATGAGCCACCAAAACCAATTCCAGCGTTCAGGAATTTAGAACCAATCCTTGAATCCCGCCCAACCGCATGCGCAACTTCTTTCACATCCGCCTCAGTTACCTCACACAACGCTGATATACTATTGATAGATGAAATTCTTTGCGCTAGAAATGCATTGGCTACCAATTTAGAAAGCTCGCTACTCCATAGATTTGTAGTAATAAGTTTTTCTCGTGGAACCCAATGCTCATAAACCTTCACCAGTTCTTCACAGGCTTTTAATCCTGATGGGGTTTCTTTAGAGCCAATCAAAATACGATCCGGTTCCTCCAAATCCATGATTCCCGTTCCTTCGGCCAAAAATTCAGGATTCGACAAAATTTCAAAGTTCACTCCATTTTTTCCGGAGTGTAAAATTTTTCCAATAGTCTCTGCAGCTCGGACAGGTAAGGTACTTTTTTCAATTACAATTTTATCTGAACGAGAACACTCCTTTATTTTTCGAGCAGTTTTCTCAACATATTGTAAATCTACTGCGCGCCCTTCTCCTTCTCCAAACGTCTTGGTAGGAGTATTTACGGAAACAAAAATCATGTCGGCTTCATCAATCCCTGCTTCAACATCAGTAGAAAAAAACAGATTTTTTCCGCGAGTTTTTAATACACGTTCTTTTAGACCTGGCTCATAAATAGGCAAATTATCAGAGTTCCACTGATTAATCTTATCTTGAGAAATATCAACAACGGTAACCTTATAATCCGGGCAATGTTTTGCAATAACGGTCATTGTTGGGCCACCAACATAACCGGCTCCAATACATACAATTTTCTTTTTAAAGGTGTTCTCGCTCATGGAATGAATTTTTAAGAAAGAGTTGAAAATAAGATAAGGGGGAAATCCGTGCTCGCCAGGATCTCCCCCTTATTAATTATGGCTTGAATATAGGATAATGGAAAAAATTATTTTTGATAATAAAATTTTCCTCTCTTTTTCTTTTTGCTGTATTTATAAGGGCGAGTTTTCTTAACAAATTTAAGTTTTCCTTTATCGTTGATTTCGAAGTCTTCAATTCTCAAGGGTTTTTCCTCAGACTTCGCTTTTACTTTTGCACGATCTTTCACTTTTCCATCCGCAACAATATTCTGATCCGCATTGTCTTCAGAGAGAAATTTTTCATAAGGATGGACTTCCCCTTTTTTCTTTTCATAATCAAAAGCATATTTTGCATCTAACTTTTCATTATGAGGGTTTTTAGGGTGATTATGACAGCGCGTACAAACGTTAGCATAATCCCAACGTTGTCCATATTTCTCAGTATCTTTCTTTTTAAAGTCGCCCTTTGTATTTTTCATAACCACTCGGAATTGGGCTCCTCCAGCAGCGGCGTGGCACATCTCACAACCTACCTGCTCTAAACTAGGTTCTTCCGGATCAATTTTGGTGCTTATATCCTTACCTTTCTTTTTACTGCCCGCGGGTTTGAAACCACCTTTTTGGCGGTATCCGGTGGTATGACACCGTAAACACATTGGATCTGTTGTGTAGTCCTTTTCAGGGTCCAGGCTGGCTTTCTTTTTTGCATCTGCCCTTTCACCTGCTTTTAAAATGTCAAAAGTCTTGCCATGTGGAGAATTTCTCCACGCTTGGTAATAAGGGTCGTGACAACTTCCATTACATTTTGCTGCCCCAACATAACTGGGTTTTTTAGGAATCTTTTTCTTTTTAGCATTAGCAGAATCCACGCCTCCAAGGAAAACAAGAAGGGCTGATAAAAATAGCAATCCTACGGTTTTAAAATTTTTCATTGTTTTCATACCCTATTTGGACTTTTACGGTTTTTGTTCTAAACTCTGGACGTCAGCGAAGAATATAATATTTACAAAAAGAGGTCAACCTCAAAATTCCTTTAAATGGCTGAAAAACCTTTATAAAACAAAGAGAAACCTCAAAAATTTCCGATATAAATACCCTTATTTTATCATGAAGTTATCAGATTTTGATTTCGAATTGCCTGAGAGTTTAATCGCCCAAAAACCAAGTCCCGAACGAGGGCAATCTCGTTTAATGGTCATAGAAAGAAAGACAGGCAATATTTATGACGATCAGTTTTCCTCTTTACCCAACTATTTAAAAACCAAACCCCTTCTCGTTTTTAATAATACCCAAGTACTTCCCGCTAAAATCATTGGAGTTTGGAAAAATACTAAAAGAGTTTCAGAAATTTTACTGGTAGAAGAAATCAAACCAAAAACCTGGTCTATATTGGTTAAGGGTTTAGGAAAGTTTAAATCAGGGGATGTCATTGAGTTTAGCCCAAATTGTTGCGCGACTTTTTTGAAAAAAAAGGAAGATCTAGGCATTCTTCAATTTTCAGATGAAGTTGATGTGCAACAACTTATGAATACCATTGGAAGGTTTCCACTACCCCACTACATTCGAAGAAATGTTGGGGATGATCAATTAGAGGCTTTGGATAAGGAAAGATACCAAACGGTATTTGCCAAATTCCCAGGGTCTATCGCCGCACCGACGGCAGGTCTTCATTTTTCAGATTCAATGATGGAGAGTCTAAAATCAAAATTTCAAATGACTTTTTTGACACTTCAAGTAGGACCTGGAACTTTCCAACCCATTCGAACAGAAAATATAACTCAACATAAAATGAAAAAAGAGTATTTCCAAATTTCTTCACAAACTTGGAATACTCTTTTTCAAACAAAACAACAAAAAACAAAAATTCTTTCTGTAGGGACTACGACAACCCGAGTCTTGGAGTCAATTGATATTCAATCCAACCGAAAAAATCCATATGGTGATTGGACGGAACGCTTTATTTATCCAGGCCAAACTTTTAAAAATACAGACCACTTAATAACTAACTTTCATTTACCAAAATCAAGTCTATATTTATTAGTTTGCGCTTTTGGCAGTCCATCCCTTATTCAAAAGGCATATCAACAGGCAATTCAAAAAAAATACCGGTTTTATAGTTATGGTGATGCCATGCTTATCCTATAACTATAAACTTAGCATTAATTTTCGTCGTCATTCACAGCCTGTTTAAAATGCTTACCAGACTTAAATCGCACAACTTTCCTGGCTGTAATTTCAGCCTCTTCTCCAGTTTTTGGATTCCGTCCCATCCGTTTGGTTTTTTGCTTCACTTGAAACGTCCCAAAACGACGTAAAATTACTGGTTCACCTTGACCCAGGGACTCTTTAATCAATTTGATCACAGTTTCAACTGCTTCTTCCGCTTTAGAACGAGATAAGCTGGCTTCCTGTGAAACATGATTAATAATGTCTTGCTTGGTCATGCTTCCTCCTTATCAATGAAATGATAGTAAAACTATTTTTCTCAAGAATTTAGGACTTTGTACCTAAACGAAATTTCAGCTAGAAATAAGATTTGCCAGATGCTTTAAGCAACTTGAAATAAATATATTGACTAGCTTTCGATTCAAGGCGCCAAGAACCTTAATTCCCTTTTTCAGAGATTCTCTTTACAGAGTATTGTCTCCTCCAAAGTTTTCCCCCTATTTATTTGGATGTATATACTCTACCATTTATTACAAAAATATCAATAGGTTAATGAAAAAATCCTTGGAAATTTTTGATTTTTTGGCAGTTTAACCCACATATAACTCCAAAATCGAAGGGAACAACCCGTGTAAGCGCCTATTTTTCAATGGTTTTAAAAATTTCCATGAGAAACAAAAAAATCTTCATAAGGCCTTTGTTTTCAATAAATTACTTTAAATTTTAACAAATTAACAGGAAGGGTAAAAATAAAATTTTAATTGCCATTTCAGGCTAATTTTTTGAGGAGGGAACAAACTGATAAATAACTTCTCCAGCCTTGACCAGATTTAATTTTTCTCTGGCCACCTTTTCAACTGCAAAGGGGTCGGATTTTAAAGCAGCAATTTCGTTTTTCAGCTTTAGGTTCTCTGTGGTGAGATTTTTATTTAAACTTTTCAGTTGATTGAGTTCACTCTTAAATTTATAAACAGTTACCACTCCCTTGTCGCCAAAAGTTGCTACAACAAGGACCAACAAAAACATAAATAAACTCAAATAAAAAGTTGTCTGAGCCTTATTGGGTTTCTTCAAAACCTTACCAAAAAAATTTATTATTTATCTTAAAAAATATCCTCTAAATTTCACAATTTGAAATTTAGTGAAGACGACTCAACCTATTGAAAAATATATGAATTAAGACACTTCAATCTAAATTATAGAAAACCTCACGTCCTTTATACAGTGCTGAATCACCTAAAGTTTCTTCAATCCTAAGAAGTTGATTGTATTTCGCCACTCTATCCGTTCGACAAAGAGAACCGGTTTTTATTTGACCTGCATTGACCGCAACAGCAATATCAGCAATCGTTGCGTCTTCCGTCTCTCCGGACCGATGAGAAATGACCGCTGTATAACCAGCCTTTTTTGCCATTTCAACTGCATTTAACGTTTCGGTTAATGTTCCTATTTGGTTCACCTTAATTAAAATAGAATTTCCAATCCCCTGAGCAATACCCTTTTGCAAAATCTCAGTATTGGTAACAAAAATATCGTCTCCCACTAATTGAGTGGTTGAGCTTATTTGATCTGTTAACTTTTTCCAACCCGTCCAATCATCTTCGGAAAGTCCATCCTCAATACTTATTATCGGATAATTTTTCACTAACTTTTCTAAAAACTCTACCATTTGTTGAGAAGTTAATTTTACTCCTTCAGCTTCTAAATGATATTTTTTGGATTTATAAAATTCACTCGAAGCTACATCAAGAGCCAATAAAACGTCTTTACCAGGCTTGTATCCGGCCTTTTTAATGGCTACCATTAAAATTTCTAAAGCCTCTTCATTTGACTTTAAATCAGGAGCAAATCCTCCTTCATCACCTACCGCAGTATTATGTTTTTTTTGTTTCAACACACTCTTTAAACTGTGAAAAATTTCCGTACCCATTTGCAAGGCCATAGAAAAACTTTTAGCCCCAACTGGCATTATCATGAATTCTTGAATATCAACGTTATTATCAGCATGAGCACCCCCGTTAAGCACATTCATCATCGGGACAGGCATTTCACATGCATTGGTACCTCCAATATATTTATATAAGGGAAGGCTTAATTCTTCCGCAGCCGCTTTTGAAACGGCTAACGACACTCCTAAAATAGAATTCGCACCAAGTTTGGCTTTATTCTTTGTTCCATCCATTTGAATCATTAAGGTATCTATTAATGCTTGCTCAGTTACTTCAATGCCCACAATTTCCGGCGCAATTTTGATATTCACATTTTCAACGGCCTTAGTGACTCCTTTACCTAAATAAACTTTTTTATTTCCATCTCTTAATTCTATTGCTTCTCTGGCTCCGGTGGATGCCCCAGAGGGTACAGCCGCTCTACCCATAGCGCCACTTTCTAAATGAACATCCACTTCGATTGTTGGATTTCCTCTAGAGTCCAAAATCTGTCTGGCTTGAATTCCAATTATTTCGCTCATGAATTATCCTTTTTACAATTAGCTTTTTGCATTTTTTAAAGCTTTATAATTAGCTTCAACTGTTTTTTGAATATCCTCTTCAGAGTGCGCAGCTGACATAAACCCAGCCTCAAACTGTGAAGGAGCAATATAGACTCCTTCGTCTAACATCCCATTAAAATAACGAGCAAAAAATTCTAAGTCTGCCGTTTTAACGGATTCAAAATCTACAATGGATTGATCGGTAAAAAACATGGAAAACATGGAACCAATCCGAGTAAAGCTTGCCGGTATCCCAAGTTCCTGGACATTAGCTTGAAATCCTTTACACAAAGTATCGCTTTTATTCTCTAAATCATCATATACACCGGATTGTGATAACAGGTCGACCATTGCATTACCAGCAGCCATTGCCAGAGGATTTCCAGATAATGTACCCGCTTGATAAACTGAACCCGTTGGAGCAATATGATCCATTAATTCTTTTTTGCCTCCATACGCTCCCACTGGCAAGCCCCCTCCAATAATTTTTCCCAAGCACGTTAAGTCAGGGGAAATATTAAACAACTTTTGAGCGCCTCCCAATGAAACCCTAAACCCTGTGATTACTTCATCAAATATTAAAATGGATCCGTATTGTTTTGTAATCTCTCTTAACAATTCCAAGAATCCCGGTTGCGGAGGAACCACTCCCATATTCCCTCCAACGGGTTCTACAATAAGGCAGGCAATATTCTGACCTTCTTTTTCAAACAATTCTTGTACTTGTGAAGATCCATTAAAGGGAAGTGTCAAAGTATTCTTTGCCAAGTCTTCAACAATGCCTGGACAATCCGGAATCCCTAATGACAAAAGTCCTGACCCAGCTTTAACCAACAAACTATCCCCGTGGCCATGATAACAGCCCTCAAATTTTACAATTTTATCCCTATCTGTAACCCCCCGGGCTAACCGAATAGCACTCATCACTGCCTCGGTTCCGGAACTTACCATTCGAACGGTTTCAATTGAGGGGATCGATTCAACCACTTTTTTCGCTAAAGTAGTTTCTAATTCTGTAGGTGCCCCAAAGCTGGTTCCCAACTGGGCATATTGAGTGATTGCCTCAACAATTTTTGGATGAGAATGTCCAAAAATAAGAGGCCCCCATGACCCCACATAGTCAATAAACTCATTACCATCGACATCAAATATTCTGGAACCTGAAGCTTTTTCTATAAAAAGAGGATTTCCCCCAACGGCTTTAAATGCACGTACCGGGCTGTTTACTCCACCTGGAATAAATTGTTTTGCAGTCTCAAATAGTTTTTCAGATTTATGACGATTCATAACGGTCCTAGCAAGAGTTCAAGATCATTTTTTACTGATTGAGGAATCCTATTACGGTCAGTAACGATAGAATTTTTTGCTGCGTCTCCACAACCACAATTTCTATCTAATATGGGTTCCTGAATTAACTGTTTTAAAATTTTCTGAGCCAATTCTACATTATTATGCATAATTTCCATAACGGCTTCTAAAGTCACTGGCTCTTCCTCAACATGCCAACAATCATAGTCGGTGGCCAGGGCAATAGTAACATAACAAAGACCCGCTTCGCGTGCGAGTTTTGCTTCAGTTACATTTGTCATACCAATCACTTCTACCCCCCAACTTCGATAAACCAGAGACTCTCCCCGGGTAGAAAATTGTGGTCCTTCAATACATATGTAGGTCCCTTTGGAATGGACAGTAGCTCCAGCTTCCTTTGCGGATTTGGAAACATGCTTGTGCGCTTCCATACACACCGGTTCAGCTAAACTTACATGGCCTACAATCCCATCCGTAAAAAAAGTACTTGTTCGGCGAAAAGTCCTATCGATAAATTGATCTGGAAGCACTATGTGCCCTGGAACAATTTCTTCCTTCATACTTCCAACCGCACTAACACTTATAATCCTTTCAACACCTAAACTTTTCATGGCGTAAATATTTGCGCGGTAATTTATCTCGGAGGGAGAAATACGATGCCCCACTCCATGACGTGGTAAAAATGCCAGTCGTGTATTTTGGATTTCGCCAATCACAATTTTATCTGAAGGTGATCCAAATGGAGTTTCTATAGACCGTTCTTCAATTACCTTTAAATCTTTCATACTATAGAGACCGCTTCCACCGATCACGCCTAATGTTTTTTCTACCATAGTAGAACCTCCAAATTTGGGCAAAATGTTTTAAGGGAATTTTTGTTACAGGTGGGAATTTAAAAAAATTAAATGTGAAGGAACAAATTGGGATGCAATTTATTTCAATGAATTAATTTTCTTTTTTTCGGCTATCAATTTCCTTCAATAAAAACTTTAATTCAGCAATCTGTTGACCCAAATTATCAATAAAGTCCGATTCTTTTTTGATTGTTTGGATCTTCACATTGATATCTTCAGAAACTATTGTCAAAGCGCTCATCCGCTTCTCTGCCTGCTCCAATTGCTTTATTTTACTATCTAACGCTTCAATTTGTGCCTCAGCACTTTCAAAAATTGATGTTAGCTTTTCAATTTTAAATGATACTTTTCCCAGATATTCCTGTTCTTTAGCCACCCGGTTCTTTTCAGATGTCAACTTACTTATTGAACCCTCCAGTTCATTAACAGCCGACTGAGTTTTTTGAATTTTACTTTGGCTTTTATCGATCTTCTCAATTTTATCTTCCACATTAGATACCAGAGTTTCTAAATATTGTATTTTCTTCTCTGCATGCGTGATATTTTCTTCTTTATCCTCAAGAATTTCCTGTCTCATTTTTAAATCGCTATAAATTCGATCAATTTCTTTCAAACGCTCTTCTGTTTTACCAACCGTCTCTTCCTCTTTTTTCATGGATTGAAATTTTTTCTCAAAATTTTCCAATATTTGCCCAAGGTCATCACGAACTCCCTCAATATTGGATATTTCTTGTTTGGAATCCTCCAGGTCCTTAATTTTTGAAACCAGTTCAACTTCCAATAAGCCAAGCTTAGAATTCAAACTACCCATACGCCGTTCTTGATCGTCAATTGCTGCATTTTGCTTAGTCATATCAAGAATTTTGTTATCGATATCTTCTGTCATTTTATCGAGGTTATTTAATTTTTCTTCCACCTTCTCCAAGTAGTCTATTTTTTTAGAAACTTTATTAATTTTCAGGTTTGCTTCCTCAATAAAGAAATCCAATCCATCAACCTTTTTTTCTAATTTTTCAATTAAAGCCTTTCGTTGCATTTGTGATTCCATTTTGACATCAAGGCTTATGACCGTAGAGCTCAAATCATTTATTTTTTTATCAACCTGATCTACCAATTGCTGCCGACGGGAAATTTCTTCCATTTGTAACCGGGTATTTTCCATCAATTCCTGATTTTTAATGAGCAACTCGGAAACACGATCAGCTTTTTTAATTTCTTCTTGAAATCGCTTAACCTTCTCTTCAGCTTCCCCAGCAATCACATTAAATCGGCTCATTTTGTCATTTGCCGACTCAATATTTTTCATCTCTTCCTTAAGTATATTCATTTTGTTACTTAAGTTCTCAATGAGAAAGGTATTTAGTCGATTGATTTTTTCTTCTGTCCTTTGAATCATATTACCGTCATCGCGTATTTTAGAAATCTTGTTTTCTACCTCAACAGCCATTCCATCTAAATCACGCAGACGACCACTAATACTTCGAATCATTTCATTTTTGACAGAAATATTTTTTGATTCAATTTTCAAATCTTTAATATCTTGCATTAGTTTCCGGACAGTCTCATATGTTTCCTGGACCATTTGATTTTGACCAAGGATTTTTTCTGCATCGGTCTGAACATTATCTAAAGTTTCCTTTAAATCATGAGTATCCTTTGCGTAGCTTTCCAAGAATTCTTTTTCTTGACTAAGATTTTCTAACTTAGATTCCAATTCGCTAATAACACTTTTCATTTCGTCAACATTTTTACTACTGGACTTCATCATATCTTTAAAGCCAGCAACCTCTTCAACCTGCTTACTAATTCCCTCTAACATGTATTCCAGTCGGTTGACATTTCTATCCGTATTTTTTATTAACTTATTTTCCTCTTTAAGCTTTTTTATTTTCGATTCCATATCCCAAACCAGGACATTTAATCGACCTGCATCTTCATTAGCTTTTTCTACCAATCCTCTCTGTTGGCCAAGAGCCTTAGTTTTTTGGTCCACATGTTCACTTAACATATGGAGATTATCCAATTCACGTTTTAATTCTTGATAGCTCGATTCCAACTCTTTGGAGACTTTTTGGAAATCTCGTACGCGGTTCTCTATATCTTTGATTTCTCCAACGCTTTCATTTATAGATTGAAATTTTTCTAAGGTCTCAGGAAATTGACGGCTAAACTGCTCAAATAATTCCTGTTTTTCTTCCAATTTTTGGGTTTGATTGTCAAAATACTCTACCAAAAGTTGGAGGTTTTTACGCTCCTGGCTAGCAACCACAATCAATTCTCTAAATTGATTGAGGTCAAAAGAAGACGGATTGTTAAGATCCTTATCAGGTTCTATTTCGTCAGGTTGGTTTGTTGAAGAATCATCGGCCATTTGCAGTTTTCCTAGGAAAATAAATCAGGGAAAATACCAGTAAATAATTAATTTTATATCATTTAAAGCTTTTGTAAAGAAGAGGTTAGTTCAAATAATTCAAAAACCCTATCTTTCCTAATTAGGATAAGTAGTTTTATTCATATTAGCAATTCTGCAATTTGAACAGCATTTAGTGCTGCCCCTTTCCGTAAATTATCTGCAACTACCCAAAGATTAACGGATTTGGGATTATTCAAATCACCTCGAATTCGGCCAATAAATACCTCATCCTTCCCAGCCCCATGAGTGGCTAGCGGATATTCAATATTTTCAGGATTATCCACCAAACAAATTCCCTTAGAATTTGATAAAAGATTTTTTAATTCTTCCACGTTAATTTCCTTATCGGCCTCAACATTAATCGCTTCAGAATGTGAATAAAATACTGGTACTCGAACAGTGGTGGGCGAAACAGCAATGGAGTCATCCTCTAAAATTTTTTGGGTTTCGTTTACCATTTTCATTTCTTCTTTGGTATATCCATTTTCCAAAAATACATCTATATGAGGAAGACAATTAAAAGCTATTTGGTGAGGGTATACCTTCGTTTCAATTGCCTTTTCACTTAAAATATCTTCAGCCTGATTCTTTAGTTCTTCTATGGCCTTTTGACCTGAACCTGACACTGATTGGTAAGTGGAAACCACAACTCGATTGATATGATAATTATCATGGATGGGTTTTAGTGCTACCACCATTTGAATTGTGGAACAATTGGGATTGGCTATAATTTCTGGGTTTTCACCAATGGCATGTGGGTTCACCTCTGGTACAACCAAGGGAACATTTTCATCCATTCGAAAAGCACTGCTATTATCTATGACAACACACCCCGATTTAACAGCAATCGGAGCAAATTCGCGACTAATGGTCGCTCCAGCGGAGAACAATGCAATATCAACATTTTCAAAGGAAGACTTATTTAATTCTTCTACAGTAATTTCATGGTTTTTAAATAGAAGTTTGGAACCTGCGGATCGTTTTGAAGCCAGAAGCTTTAATTCCTTAACAGGAAAATCTCTTTCCTCCAGAATGGAAATCATCGTTCTTCCCACTGCCCCGCTAGCCCCAACAACAGCTACGTTATATTTTAATTTCTTTTCCATTAAAGATTTTTCTCCAAAGCTTCAGCTACTTTATCACCCATTGCAGCACATCCAATTTCATTCATTCCTTCAGACATAATATCTTTAGTTCGATAACCATCCTCTAAAACAGATTCCACAACCGACTCAATTGCCGAGTTGACTTCCTCTCGATCAAAGGAATATTTAAACATCATACCAACTGAAAGGATGGTTGCTAATGGATTCGCAATATCTTTTCCAGCAATATCAGGAGCGCTTCCATGAATAGGTTCATACATTGCAGTACTCCCCCCTAAACTCGCTGAAGGTAACATTCCAATTGATCCTGTAAGCATAGAGGCTTGGTCACTCAATATATCTCCAAACATGTTTGTGGTAAGAATTACGTCAAACTGCTTGGGCCATCTCACCAATTGCATTGCGCAATTGTCAACATACATATGGCTTAATTCAACATCACTATAATTCTTATGGACTCCAGTCACTACCTCGCGCCAAAATCCGGTACATTCCAAAACATTGGCCTTGTCAATCGAACAAACTTTATTACTTCGTTTTCTTGCAACATCAAAAGCTACCTTTGCAATTCTTTCAACTTCAGATTGAGTATAAACTAAAGTATTTAATCCTTTTTTTGAACCGTCACTTAAGGTCTCCACTCCTCTTGGTTCACCAAAATAAATTCCACCCGTCAGTTCTCTAACCACTAAAATATCTAACCCTTCTACGACTTCAGACTTTAATGTAGAGGCATGGGCCAAAGCTTGAAAAATCTTTGCTGGACGAAGATTGGCAAATAACCCCAATTGAGATCTCAAACCTAGTAAAGCTCTTTCCGGTCTTAAAGAAAAATCAATAGTCTCCCACTTGGGACCACCCACAGCACCTAACAATACTGCATCCGCTTTTTTAGCCGATTGAAGGGTTTCATCTGGTAGAGGGTGGCCCGTAGCATCGTACCCTGCTCCACCAACAAGCTTCTCTTCGGCATTAATTTTCAGGTTGAGTTTAGATTCGATTACTTTGATTATTTTTTGTGCTTCTCGGATGACTTCAGGACCTATACCATCTCCAGGCAATACAACAATTGAATATTCGTTTTTCATAATGTAATTTTCTTTAACTTTGTTAACAATTTTGGGAGGCGATATTATACAGCAATTATCCGGAAGGAATTAGAGACTTCATTCTTTTTTCTTTGTTTTGCCTTTTTTATAGCTTACTTTTACCAGACACAGCCCTCGTGCAGGAGCTGTAGGCCCTGCTTTATTTCTATCTCTCGCCTTCAGAATGGCTCTAACAGATTGAGCATCGCACTTACCCAGCCCAACCTCAATTAATGTTCCAACCAAATTTCTCACCATATGTTTTAAAAAACCACTTCCAATAATATTGATTTCAATCCAGTTTTCTTCCTTTGAAATTGTAAATTTATAAATTTCTCTGACTGAACTCTTGGCTTCACAGCCGGCTCCTTGAAACGAAGCAAAATCTTTCTTACCCAGGAATTCTTTAGCTGCCTGTCTCATGGCACTTATCTTTAAAGGGGAAGCAATATAATGAGAATAACGACAATTTAAAGCAGAAGGATAATCACGATTTAAAATCGTGTAGCGATAAAGCTTCCTGGTTGCAGACTTTCTAGAATGAAATTTCATATCTACTTCTTTAGTTTGTTGAACCACAATGTCATGAGGTAACAGACTATTAAGAGCTTTCTGAAATTGATGTTCTGTCATCTTAGATTCAGTTAAAAAATGAGCCACCTGTCCTTTCGCATGGACCCCGGAATCAGTCCGTCCCGAACCCACAACGGCCGTTTTTACTTTGGTGATTTTTTCTAAACATTTTTCCAAAACCTCCTGTATGGACAATCTATCCGGTTGATATTGCCAACCACAATATTGAGTCCCCTCATATTCCAATATAATTTTTATTTTACGCATGTGAAATTTAACAAGCTTTAATACAAAGTGTTAAAGGAACTAATCATACTATTGAAACCTGAATGAATGGGAATTATTAAGAAAGGATAAAACAATATAAAGTGGTTTTAGATGGTTTTAACGAACTAGAAAAGAAAAATTCGCTGGTGAGGATCCAACGAATTTTTCAATTAATCACAAGAAAAACTTCTTGTTTATTCATATTTATATATGAATATCTAATTTTTTACTTTAATTAAATTGTCTGGTGGAGTCATGCTCCTTTACCATCTCCTTTAGGAAAAAATTAATCTTCATATAGAAATATAAAACCTATTGAAAAACTGGCAAGGCCCTTAACCCAAAAAACTAAACCTTTGCAATAAAAAGAATTTTATATATGATTAAACCTAAATATATAGGGACATAGCTATTTTAAATATTTAGATTGTTTGAAGGAGTTCAATAATGAAATCTTACGAAGATCTGGCTTCTGACGGTGGTTCGGGAATTATAGAACAGGTAGTTAGCCAGAGAGAGAAACTTCGGGATAGACTCGATAAAATTAAATACAAAATTTCTCTGATGAGTGGAAAAGGCGGAGTGGGGAAAAGTTCCATTACTGCAAATATTGCCGCCTGTTTGGTATCTCAAGGATATAAAGTAGGGATTTTGGACGCGGACCTGAATGGTCCCAGTATAGGTAATTTACTAGGAGTTTCAAACTCAGAAAAATTAAAGGTAGATGAGCAAGGCGTTCATCCAGGACAAGGTGCCGGTGGCATAAAAATTATGTCTATGGACATGTTACTCCCAAACCCTGATTCACCTGTAATGTGGACCGAGGGAAAAGAAGCAAGTGCAGTTTGGGTTAGTACTATGGAATGTACTGCGCTTCGTGAATTATTGGCGGATACGGTTTGGGATGAATTGGATTTTCTATTAATTGACATGCCTCCGGGAAGTGATCGAATAGATAATATTCGTGATTTGATTCCGGAATTGGGAGGGGTAGTCGAAATAACAATTCCTTCTCTAATTTCTCAACATATTGTCTCTAAGTCTATTACAAAAAATACAGAATTGGGAGTTCCCATCATTGGCTTAGTGGAGAATATGGCAACTTATGTATGTCCTCACTGTAATGAAGAAGGAACGCTATTTGAGGGAGAAAATGTGGAAGAACTTTCGAAAAAGAAAGGAATTCCCTTTATTGGACGTATCCCTTTTGATACTCGGGTTTCGAAACAAACGGGATCTGGCAAATTGTTTTATACGGAGCATCCTGATTCTGTGGCTGGAAAAGCCATTAAGGACAGCGTAAATAATATTATTAAATTCTTAGAAAAATAATCCTGTGAGGAAAAGTAATGAAATTTCTTTGTATACCTTGCGATGAACAAATGGATACCCAAACCGATGGCATTATGCCCGAAGAGGGGAAAGCCATTGCGTTAAAATTTAAATGTAAAAAATGTGGTCATATGATTGCTATGTTGACCAATAAATTTGAAACTGAATTTGTTAGTAAATTAGGGGTGGAAGCCGGTGGAGCGTCTGATATTTCTACCCAGCCTATGGGTGTTTTAGGTTCCGCTTTAGCTCAGGGAAAGGAGGAAATCAAAAAACCTCTTCCTGATGAAGCCTTCGAATGGACACAAGAAGCGAAAGACCGAATTCAAAAAGTACCTTTTTTCGTGAGAGGAATGGCTAAAAAAACTGTTCTTAATTTTGCGAGAGATCGGGGAATAAAAGTTATTGATGCCGCTCTTATGGATGAAGTTCGAGAAAAGGTTGGAATGTGACTTCTCATAAAACCCTATTTCAAAAAACAAAGCCCTCATTATTTTTATAAGGAGGGCTTTTTATATTATTTTAAATATTATTCAGATGGTATTGAAGTGCACTCTCCACATTGGCATAAACTTCGAAGAAGCTCATGAGGGTATAGACCTGTACTATGGCCATCATTCCAGTCTATTTGAATGGCATACAATCCAACCGCTTTTAGTTTTAAAGGTTTTATGGAATCAGGAATAGTACCAGGAAGAATTTTTTTTTCCCCCGTCCATTCGTCAATACAATTTGCACAAGGACACTTTTCTCTAAGAAGTTTTACCGGGTAAGTGGATTCGTGTCCATCTAACCAGGTAATACCCAAAGTCATCTCATCAATTTGTTTAATGTCCTTTGGAGTGGGATTTTCTGCATTATTATCATTCATTTAATTTTTCTTTCTCTATTTACTAAAAAAATTCAATCCAGTCTTTCTGAAACTAGCTTTTCCAAGCCAATTCAAAACTGGAATCAATTTTTCCTTCCTCTTTGGATTGATTAATACTAATTTGCGCGGCCACTTGACCCGCTAATTGCTTATAGGCCAAAGATGCTGGAGAGTCCGGGTTTTCTAAAATGATAGGAACTCCGGTATCTCCTCCCTGCACAACTTCCGGAACTAAAGGGACTTCACCTAATAAAGGAATTTTAAATTGATCGGCTAACTGTTGACCCGCTCCACTTTGAAATATTTGATGTTTCTTATCGCAACCATCGCATAAAAAGTAGCTCATATTTTCTACAACCCCAAGTACCGGAACTTTGACTTGCTGGAACATCTTTACTCCTTTCTCAGCATCAATCAGACTTATTTGCTGAGGCGTAGTAACAATTACTCCACCCGACAAAGGGGCTCGTTGAGTTAAAGTCAATTGGACATCTCCAGTTCCAGGGGGCAAATCGATCACCAAATAATCCAATTCTCCCCATTCAACATTTTGTAAAAATTGTTGAATAATTCCACCTAACATAGGCCCTCTCAACATGAGTGGTTGGCCTTCTTCAGTCAAAAAACCGGCGGATACCACTTTGAGCCCATATTTCTCATGTGGGAAAAACTTATTATCCGGTCCGCCTTTAGGAGGAGTAATTGGGATTCCCAACATTTTTGGGATGCTCGGCCCATAAACATCTCCATCCATCAACCCTACTGTTGCTCCCGTTAATCCTAACGCCATAGCCAGGTTAGTGCTGACTGTTGACTTACCCACACCGCCTTTTCCGCTGGCAACGGCAATAATATTTTTAACACCAGTTAAAATGGGTTTTGTGTGTTCTGAAGGACGCACAGTGGCAGTCATATTCACATCGACTGATTGAACACCTTCGATCTCTCCCACCTTTTCGGAGCATTCATTTTTTAATTGTTCTTTAACCGGACAGGCAGGGGTGGTCAACTCGACATCAAACTTAACCACTCCATTTTTTATTTCCATATTTTTTACAAAACCCAAATCGACAATATTTTTATGTAAATCAGGATCCATTACAGTTTTCAAAGCACTCATTACTTTTACTTGTAAATCTTGATCAGACATCGATTTCTCCAAATTATTTTTAACCCCGAAAAGGGAAATTAAATGACTAAAAAAATTTTATATTAACATGACAATATTTATCTGTAACCCTTAGGAGAATTTGAAATGATCCCCTCGTTTATTAAGAGATGGGTCAATTTATAGGATGACCTCTAAGCAAAAGAGTTTTAATTTATTTTGTCTTAAAGTCTCGCAAAACCAATAAATGGATGGAAAAGTAAGTTTCAATATATAGTATTACTCGCTTATTACCACACTATATAAGGTATTTTATACTTTACATGAAGGCTTACCTATGATAATTCATATAGATAAGTAATTAAAACTAAAGGGGTAAGTTTATTAGACCTCAATAGACAAAAGCCTTACTCTTATTAAAATCATAGCTTTTCAAACCATTTTTGATTTTTCAAAAGACCAATCCAATAAATAGCGTATTTAACTCCTTGTCAAAAAATCCTTACTAAACTTTTTATGGCAAAAGAAAAAGTTTCAAACATTACAGATGAATTAGAAAATCGTTTTCTAACTTATGCTTTATCCACCATAGTCTCTCGTTCTCTGCCGGATGTAAGAGACGGTTTAAAGCCTATTCACCGTAGAATCTTATTTGCAATGAATTCTATGGGGATGCAATCAGATAGCAAACCCGTAAAATCTGCAAAAATAATAGGAGAAGTATTGGGTAAATTTCACCCGCATGGTGATGCCTCTACCTACGAATCTATGGTTCGGATGGCTCAAGACTTTTCAATGCGTTATCCACTTGTTGATGGTAAGGGAAATTTTGGTTCTTTAGATGGAGATGCTCCGGCTGCCTATCGTTACACTGAAGGTCGGCTAACCCCTATCACCACCTTCATGTTGAGTGATATAAAAAAAGATACAATTGAATTTCGTGCAAATTATGACAACACTCTAAAAGAACCAGTGGTTCTTCCATCGAGGATCCCCAATTTATTAATTAACGGATCCTCAGGAATTGCTGTTGGTATGGCCTGTTCTTTTCCCAGTCATAATCTCTCAGAAGTGATAAAAGCTTTAACTGCTCTGATAGGAAACCGGAATTTAACGACAGCCCAAATTATGAAATTCATCAAGGGACCGGATTTCCCAACTGGTGGAATCATACTTAATTCAAAGACTGAAATCCGCCAAGCCTATGAGAAGGGACAGGGACTAATAAAAACTCGAGGCCAATGGAATTTAGAACAACTCCCGCGTGGAAAAAATCAAATTATTATTACTTCAATTCCTTATGGAGTAAATAAGTCAAGACTCATTGAAAAAATCGCTGACATCATCATCGCCAAAAAACTTGCTCCTTTGCTGGATGTACGTGATGAAAGCGATGAAAAGATTCGAGTGGTCTTAGAAATAAAAAGCGGTAGTGACCCAGATAAAATAATGACTTATTTATTCAAACACACAGAATTAGAAAATAATTTCCAATTAAACTTTAATTGCTTGACTCCTTCCGGTGAGCCCTCCCGATTATCTTTAAAAGAAATATGTGTTTTCTTTTTGGATTTTAGAAAAGAAGTCGTCACACGTCGCCTCAAATACGAATTATCAATTATTGAAAAGAGACTCCATATTCTAGCGGGTTTTGCGGCCATATTTAAAAATTTAGACAAGGCTTTAAAATTAATTAGATCTTCGAAATCAAAAAGTGAGGCCAACGGAAAACTTAAAAAAACTTTTCGTTTAGATGACGATCAAGCAAACGCAATTTTAGAAATCCCTCTTTATCGATTAGTTTCCCTGGAAATCGAAAAAATTCTGCAGGAACAAAAGGAAAAACAAAAAGAGCAAAAAAGAATTCAAAGCATATTGAAGTCTTCTAAGAAAATTTGGACCGAAGTTTCAAGAGAGCTAAAAGAAATTGAAAACAAATTTGGTGACAAACGCAAAACCCTCATAAAAACGGTTGAAGCCGTTGAATATAATGCAGAAGATTTTATCGAACATGAAAATGTCGTTTTAGTTTTAAGCCGTAATGGATGGATCCGTAAAATAAAAACCCTCCCCGACCCTTCAACATTAAAATTCAAGGAAGGTGATTCTCTCCTAGGAATTACTCGGACAAACACTAAAAACTTTATCGCTATTTTCACTTCATTTGGAATGGTCTATGTGCATAAAGTTTATAATTTACCCTATACCAGAAGTGGTTTTGGAGAACCTATTCAAAATCTTTTCAAATTTAAAGATGGCGAAAAAGTTTTAAAAATGTTCCCACTTTTCGACAAGGACCAACCCAAAGATCAGGATCTTGCTCCACAAAAAGGGGAACAGAGTGCTTTCCATTTTGAGGAGTACTCAGAGGAAATTGAAGAGCTTCTATTGGTAAACGATGGAGGTTACGGTTATAGAATTCCATATTCTTTAATTTCAGAAACCAGCCGTTCAGGAAAAAAAGTCATGACTCTTAAAAAAGATCACAGAATGGTTGTGGTAACCCCTGTAAAAGGAAAATATGCTTTTCTGATTTCTGAAATTGGTAAGGGACTGATGCTGAAATTGGATCAAATTACTCAACTAAGTGGCCCAGGAGTGGGCATCAAATTAATGAACGTGGGAAAAAGTAAGGTGGCAATTGGGAAATGCGTAAACCAAAAGGAAACGGTGGAACTTGTATTTGAAAATGGAAAAACCAAATCGTTAAAAATGACAGGAGTTCCTGTATACAATCGTGGAAGCCAGGGAATTAGTGTCGGAAAGCGTACAAAAATCATTAACATTTTATAATTGAAAAATTATGAGTAGTTACAAAGCAAAAGATATTCAGGTTTTAGAAGGTTTGGAACCCGTTAGACGCCGTCCCGGAATGTATATCGGATCCACTTCTTCCACAGGACTACACCATCTAATTTGGGAAATTTTGGATAATGCAGTAGATGAAGCCCTCAATGGTCACTGCAATACTATCGAAATATTTTTGAAAAGTGAAAAAGAAATCACAATCCGAGATAATGGCCGTGGCATTCCCATAGACAAATTTCGAAACACAAAAAAAAGTGCCCTGGAAATTTTGTTTACGACTCTGCATTCTGGAGGAAAATTTGATGAAGGGTCCTATAAAGTAGCTGGTGGCTTACATGGAGTTGGTATGGCTGTGGTGTGTGCCCTGTCAGAATCCTTAACTGCAACTTCGAAGCGAGATGGATTTGAATGGACCCAAAGTTTTTCAAGGGGAAAGGTTAAAACTAAATTAAAGAAGGGAAAGCCCATCAGAAGTAAAGGTACTGAGATTACATTCACTCCAGACTCAAAGATTTTTCCTAAAATCCAATTCAATTCCAAATTAATTTTAGAGCAAGCGGAATCTAAAGCATTTCTTAATAAAGGGCTCAAAATCATAGTTAAGGAGAACAAAAAAACTCATACATTTCAATATCCTGAAGGAATCAAAGATTACATTGGTAAAATAACTGAAGGCCGACCTACCCTCATGGATAATCCTTTTTATATAGAGAAGGAAGATAAACAATTGCGATTAGAAGTCGCTTTTCTCTGGACCTCAAATACCGATACCATTATCCATTCTTACGCAAACGCAATTAAAACTATTGACGGGGGAACCCACGAAAACGGTTTTAGAAACGGTATCACAAAAGCTCTAAGAAGTTATATTGACAGAAGAAACCTTTTACCCAAAGGGGTAACTAACCTAACGGGAGATGATGTTAAGGAAGGTTTAATAGCTATTATAAACATTTACCTCCAGGGCGACTTAGAGTTTCAAGGTCAAACCAAGGGGAGGTTAAATTCAGATATCACTTCTCAGGTAGACTCTGTAGTTAAACATTCTCTTGAACATTTTTTACATGATCATCAAACCACAGGGGATTTAATTGCAAATAGAGTAATTTTAGCAGCCCAAGCTCGGATTGCATCACGCCAAGCTAAGGAATCTGTTCACCGGAAAACCAATATCTCTCACCGCCTTAATTTACCGGGCAAACTATCGGATTGTGCTTCCACCCATCGAGAAGAATCCGAATTATTTATTTGTGAAGGAGAATCCGCAGGCGGGTCAAGTAAACAAGCTCGAGACAGAAAAACTCAAGCGATTCTTCCTTTGAGAGGAAAAATCCTAAATGTAGAAACTGCCACCATGGAAAAAATCTTAGCGAACTCCGAAATAAAAAATATTATTTCTGCTATCGGTACTGGAATTGAACCCAAATTCGAATACAACAAACTTCGTTATGGAAAAATAATTTTAATGACCGATGCGGATGTGGATGGAGCGCATATTTGTACTTTGCTTTTAACATTTTTTTACAGATACATGCCCCAACTAATCCAAAATGGAAACTTATTTATTGCCCAACCGCCTTTATACAGGATCGATGCAGGAAAAAAACTATTTTATGCAATTGACGATAACGAAAAGGATCAAATAATCTCCAAGCTTAATGGAACTCGTTATGAAGTAGGCCGATTTAAAGGACTTGGTGAAATGCCCTCTTCTGATTTAAAAGCCACTACTATGGATAAAAAAAACCGAACCTTGATTCGTGTCGAAATTGATGATTTAGAAAATTCTAACCACACTGTGGATCGTTTAATGGGCAAAGATGCTCAAACTCGTTTTCAATTTATTAAAGAGCGAGCTGCATTTTGTTCCGATTTGGATATTTAACTCCAAATCTCTTTTTTTTTCTTGCTTCCAAAGTTCAAGAAATCAAACCACTAACTCCTTTAATTTATTCGTTTTAGCTTGAAATTTTATCCGCATAATAGTAGAATTACATTAATAGTTTATTTGAATTATTCATAACTTTATTTAGGGCACAACTTGCGTTCTTCCAAACCTACCTCAGCAAAAACTACTGAAAATTTACCTTTTACGGCTCATTCTCATTATGATCGAAGGGCAAGTGACAAACTAAAGCCCATCATAAATAAGATTTTATCCGCTAAAAGCGTAACCAGAACCCTTTTTGACCTAACCGATGATTTTAAAAAATTGTTTAAAGCTGACAAGGTCACCATTTACGCCATTGATAGACCTAAAAGACAACTTTTCTCAAGAAATTTCAAATCAGAAAATGACGAAGTTGAAGAAATTAGAATAGAAATTAATCAAAAAAGTCTTTCAGGTTATGTGGCAGCAACAGGAAAAGCCATAAATATTGAAGATGCCTACAATCAATCAGAATTAGAAAATATCCATCCAGATTTAAGTTTAGATAAAACTTGGGATAATAAACTGGATTATAGAACAAAGTCTGTCTTGGTCGTCGCCCTACCCTACAACAAGAGAATGGTCGGAGTCCTGCAAATAATTAACAAGACTACCGACAATTACTTTTCAGATCACGATTTAAAACTTGCCAAAGAATTAGCAGTGAGTCTAGGTCACGCTATTGTTAAAATGCAGGCAGAAATCATCGATGAAAAAATTCGGGCCACATCAAATATTATTCACTCCGCAGGAACCCTTCAGGAAATTTTAATCGATTTACGGGCACCTATTTATCAATTGTTTGATACCAAGATGGCCACAATTTATGCTGTGGATAATGCCAAAAAGGAAATCTATTCCCAAATTCGACCGGGAGACACCATTGAAGAAATTCGCTTACCTATTTCTCCCAATAGTGTGGCTGGATGCGTTGCTTTAGAAAAGCGACTATTAAATATTAAAAATGTAAATGATCCAGTCGAATTAATAAAATACCATCCAGATTTAATTTTCGATAAATCCTGGGACCAGGTATCAGGTGAAAAAACACGATGCATGCTGGTTTCTCCATTAATTTACAATGACAAATTAATGGGGGTATTGCAGTTAGTTAATAAAAACAATGAAAGCTTTTTTTCTGAACAAGACGAGCGTAGCATCGAAATCATCTCCGATTCTTTGGGTCTTGCTATATATAATCAAAGCAAACCCAATAAATCAAAACCCACAAAGTTTAGCTATTTAATCGACAATTCTCTATTGACCCAACAAGAACTCACAAAAGCTATTTCCAAAGCACGTATTAGTGGATTGGATATTGAAACCATTTTATTAAAAGACATAAAAATAAACCGTGCAGATTTGGGCAAATCTCTGGAAATGTTTTATCGTGTTCCTTATTTTGGGTATAAAGATTCTATCGTCCTTCCTCAATCTTTATTCACTGGATTAAATACCAATTTTTTGGCCAAGAACTTTTGGTTACCCATTCAGAAGGAAGGAAATAAAATTACTGTTCTTGTCGACAACCCCCTCAACCCAGACAAAATTCAAAATATAAAGCTCATTTTCGCTAAAAAGGAATTAGAGTTCAAGGTTGGCCTAAAAGCTGACATTCAAGACTTTTTAAAAGTAACTCCTGAAGAAGATTATGAAGAAGAACCTGTGGATCAAGATTCTACTCAAGTATCAGATTTACTGGATGCTCTTCAAAGCGAAACTGATGAAGCCGAAATAGAAACTACAACTGAAGAAGAAGATTTCAATGCCATCAGTGAGACTGATAGCACTATTGTAAGGCTCGTAAACAAAATTTTAATCGATGCCTATGATCAGGGAATATCCGATATTCACATTGAACCTGGCATAGGAAAAAAAATAATGAAAGTTCGTTTCAGAAAAGATGGAACCTGTCGTGTTTATCAAGAAATACCTCCAATGTATAAACAAGCATTCCTTTCCAGATTAAAAATTATGGCTCGCTTGGATATTGCTGAGAGAAGGCTTCCTCAAGACGGTAAAATCAAAATGAAATACGGTAGGAAAGAAATCGAATATAGGGTAGCCACCTGTCCAACGGTAGGGGGAAACGAGGATGCCGTCCTTCGTATTTTAGCTGCAAGCAAGCCAATCCCACTTGACAAAATGAACTTCTCAGAAAGAAATATTAATCTAGTTAAAAATATGGCCACAAAGCCCTATGGTTTAATATTAGTAGTCGGACCGACCGGTTCAGGTAAAACAACAACACTTCATTCCACCTTGGGATTTATTAACACACCTGATAAAAAAATATGGACCGCAGAGGATCCCGTCGAAATCACACAGGAGGGTTTACGCCAAGTTCAGATACTAAACAAAATTGGACTGGATTTCGCACGCTGCATGAAGTCATTTTTACGAGGGGATCCAGATGTAATTATGGTTGGTGAAATGCGGGATGCCGAAACATGTTCAATTGGACTAGAGGCATCATTAACTGGACATTTAGTTTTCAGCACTTTGCACACTAACTCTGCTCCAGAAACCATAACCAGGTTATTAGATATGGGCATGAATCCTCTCAATTTTGCCGACGCACTCCTGCTCATCGTCGCCCAACGATTAGTTAAAACTCTCTGCAAGAATTGCAAAGAAGAATATCATCCCTCAAAAGAAGAATTTGAAAAACTTGTCAATGAATATGGGCCAGATGAGTTTAGCGAACTGAACATCAAATATAATGAAAAATTAATGCTTTATAAACCCGTGGGATGCGATAAATGCAATGATACCGGATATGCAGGCAGAACAGGGTTACATGAAGCCTTAGAAGCAACGGATGAAATCAAAAGAATGATTATGAAAGAAGCATTGGTAGAAAAATTAAGAGTACAAGCTGTTGCGGATGGAATGAGAACCCTGAAACAGGATGGAATTTGGAAAATCTTTAAAGGCGACTGTGACTTAAAACAAGTACTTGCCGTTTGTATTGTATAAATGTCAGAATTTTGAAAATATGGATATCTCAAGCTCAACTACAGAAGGTCAGGATAATTTAGTTCGAATTGTTAACTCAATTCATTCTGCAAAAAATGTGGATCAAATCTTAACCGATTTAAAATCTAAAATATTAGATTTATTTAATTCGAGTTTAATTACTATTTATGCGGTTGATTCATCAAAAAACGAAATCTACTCGAAAGTGAAGTCAGGGAAAACAATTAATGAAATTCGCCTTCCTATTTCCTCTGAGAGCATAGCCGGTTGTGTTGCTTTGGAACAACGGCCAATCATTATCCATAATGTTTATGAAAAAAAAGAACTCGCCAAGTATCACCCAAATTTAAACTTTGATAGTTCCTGGGATAAAAAATCCGGATTTCAAACAAAAAATATGTTGGTTTCTCCTTTTCAATATAGGGGAAAACTAATGGGTGTTCTTCAATTGGTAAACAAAAAAAATGCAGCACCCTTTAACTTTAAAGATGAAAAGAATGCAAAGCTTATTGGGGAAACTTTAGCTTTAGCCTTTTTTAATCAAACTAAGTTTGTGGCTCAAAAACCCACGAAATTTACTTATCTAATTTATAATGGAATTATTAATGAACAAGAATTAAATAATGCGATTAGTAAAGCGCGTAGAAATCAATTAGATATCGAGACCCTTATACTGGAAGAGCTTAAAGTATCAAGGAAGGACTTAGGAAAATCCTTTGAAAACTTTTACAAAATTCCTTATTCAGGTTATGACCCCTCTATTGTATTACCTTCTTCATTATTTGAAGGATTAAATATTAGTTTTCTTCAGAAAAATTTTTGGGTTCCAATTCAAAAAGAAAATAACAAAGTCGTTATACTAATCGACAATCCATTTAATCAACAAAAAATTCAAAATATAAAACATATCTTTTCAAAAAGAGAGGTTGAGTTTCGACTGAGTTTAAAGTCCGATATTCGGGATTTCCTTAATGGCTCAATTACAGAAGGCCCATCCCAGCCACTTCCCAAGACCGAGGAAATGTCCACCTTATTGGACGCATTAAAAGTAGAGAGAGAAGTTGAATCTGTTGATGAACCCTCGGGTGAAGACGAATTTAATGCCATTAGCGAAACTGATAGCACGATTGTAAAATTAGTAAACAAAATTTTAACCGATGCCTATGATCAGGGAATCTCTGATATTCATGTTGAACCTGGTATTGGCAGAGATACCATGCAAGTCCGATTTCGAAAAGATGGCGCTTGCCGAATCTACCAGGAAATTCCCCCTATGTATAAGCAGGCCATGTTATCTAGAATAAAAATCATGGCTCGTTTAGACATTGCCGAGAGGAGACTTCCCCAAGACGGCAAAATAAAAATGAAATACGGTACAAAAGAAATTGAATACCGGGTTGCCACTTGTCCGACAGTTGGGGGAAACGAAGATGCGGTATTAAGAATATTAGCAGCAAGCAAGCCCATCCCTTTAGAGAAAATGCAATTTTCGAATCGAAATCTTGAGTTAATTAAAAAAACTGCCAAAAAGCCCTATGGATTAATTTTAGTTGTAGGTCCAACGGGCTCAGGAAAAACCACAACCCTGCATTCCACTTTAGGGCATATCAACACCCCCGACAAAAAAATATGGACCGCAGAAGACCCTGTGGAAATAACGCAAAAAGGGCTGAGGCAAGTTCAAGTTATTAATAAAATTGGATTAGACTTTGCTCGATGTATGAAGTCTTTCTTACGCGGAGACCCCGATGTAATTATGGTTGGTGAAATGCGGGATGCAGAAACCTGTTCCATAGGCTTAGAGGCTTCTTTAACGGGTCATTTGGTTCTCAGCACCCTTCATACCAACTCCGCTCCGGAGACCATTACCAGACTGCTGGATATGGGTATGAATCCTTTAAATTTTGCTGATGCTTTACTCCTAATTGTTGCCCAAAGGTTAGTAAGAACTTTATGCAAAAAATGCAAGGAATCTTACAATCCATCTAAAGATGAATTTGAGCAATTGGTTTTGGAATATGGAAAAGATGATTTCCCTGAATTAAAAATTCAATATTCCAAAGAACTAAAACTTTTTCGTGCTAAGGGTTGCGACTATTGCAATAACTCGGGATACTCTGGGAGAATGGGCCTCCACGAAGTATTAGAAGGCACTGACGATATTAAGCGTATGATAATGAAGCAAGCATTAGTGGAAGCCCTACGTGAACAGGCAATTAAGGATAAAATGAGAACTTTAAAACAAGATGGAATAAGAAAGATTTTTCAAGGAGATTGTGATCTCAAACAAGTTTTGGCAGTTTGTATAGTTTAAGTTATCTTCTTTTTCTTTTCATCAAGCAAGCCTTAAAAATTCTCATTCTAAAAGAATTTAAAATTCTTTTATTTTTTAGTGATTTAGTCTGTCTGCAAAGTTTCAATCCACTCCTTTTGACAATTTAAGGCTTTATCAATAACATTTCGATTTCTCACCTTTTTATCACGGATCCTCATTTCAACCCCCTCGAAAAGTCCAAAATTTACATTCATAGGTTGATAATTTTTTGTTCTTTTCTTAGTCACATGGTTCAAAAGAGAGCCCAAAGCCGTTTCTGGCGGTGGAGGAACGAAATCCATTCCTTTTAGTTTTTGAATTGAACTCAAACATGCTAAAAGACCAAAGGCACAGGATTCCACATAACCCTCTACACCAATTATTTGACCAGCAAATAATATATTTTTATGACTTTTTAAACTTAAATCATAAGACAATAATTCTGGAGCATTTATAAACGTATTACGGTGGATAGATCCAAAACGAAAAAATTCCGCATGTTCTAAACCTGGAATCATTTTAAATATTCTTTTTTGCTCTGGATAAGTTAACTTAGTTTGGAACCCCACTAAATTAAATGCAGTACCTTCCTTATTTTCTTTTCGCAATTGAACTACAGCATGAAATTGTTCCTGGGTCTTTGGATGCCTTAAACCAACCGGTTTCATAGGACCAAATGCTAAAGTCTGCGGTCCTCTTTCAGCCAACTCTTCAATTGGCATACAACCCTCAAAGTACACTGGCTTTTCAAATTCTTTGAGAGGGACTTTTTCACCAGAGTTTAGCTCCCTTACAAATTCAAAGTATTCTTTTTCATTCATACCGCAATTTAAATAATCTGCATCTCCTTTATCATACCTTGAGGCAAAGAAAGTCTTTTCGTAATTGATCGTGTTTGCGTCCACAATAGGAGACAAAGCATCGTAAAAATATAAATACTCTTGACCGATCAATTCAGAAATTTTTTCAGAAAGCCTGGGGGAAGTTAATGGGCCAGTAGCAATGATTACTATCCCGTCCAAAGGAATATCAATAATTTCCTGCCTTAGTAACTTTATATTTGGGTGGGTAGAAATTGCTTGGGTAATTTCCTGAGAAAACAAATTTCTGTCTACCGCGAGGGCTCCACCGGCTGGAACGGCATGCTTATCAGCCGATTGAATAATCAAAGAATTTAAATTCCGTAATTCCTCTTTTAAAAGAAAAGGAGCAGTAGTTTCCATCTTGGAGCCTAGGGAATTACTACAAACCAATTCTGCGCAATAATCGGTTTTATGAACGGGAGTTGGATGATGGGGACGCATTTCATAAAGATGGACGGAATACCCGCGCTCGGCAGCTTGCCAAGCCGCCTCGGATCCAGCTAAACCCGCACCAATAACGGTAATGTTGGGGTTCATGTTATTTTAAAATTGGAGTTAAGCTGCTTCTTCTTTTTTATACTTGCAGTTGGGGCAGACAATACTTTCCCCCTCATTCTTTTTCCATTTTTGTACCATGTAAGGATTGTTGCATTTTGGGCAAGCCTCTCCCACTGGTTTATCCCAAGAAACAAACTTACAATTGGGATATTCACTACAACCATAAAAGGTTCTCCCTTTTTTAGATCGTCGGGTAGAAACGTATCCTTTGCAATCCTTTTCGGGACATGATACACCAAGACTAATAGGTTTGGTAAATTTACAATCAGGGTATTTGGAACAAGCCAAAAATTTTCCAAATCTACCCATTTTCATAACTAGAGGAGCATTACATTTATCACATTCGCCTTCCACTTTTTCTTCAACAGATGACTTCCCATCTCCGTCCTTGCTGATTTCTTTTGTATTCTTACATTCAGGATAAGCCGAGCAAGCCATAAATTTCCCAAATCTGCCCCATTTAATTATCATTGGGCTAGAACACTTTTCACATACTTCATCCGTTTCCTCAACCTGCTTCTTAATATCCTTCATTTTCTTTTCTGCTTCGATCAAATCCTTTTCGAAGGGGGTGTAAAACGATTTAAGAGCATCCACCCATACCGATTTTCCATCCTCAATATCATCCAATTTATTTTCCATTTGAGCGGTGAATTCTTCATTCACAATATCCGGGAAATTTTCTACCAGTAAATCGGAAACTAAAAACCCTAATTCAGATGGAGCCAATCGTTTTTCTTCTGATCTCACATAATCACGATCACGAATAACACTTATAATTGCGGCATAGGTACTTGGCCTCCCTATTCCTTTTTCTTCCAACGCCTTAACTAACATTGCTTCTGTATAACGTGGAGGTGGTTGAGTGAAATGCTGTTCCGGCAATATTTTAAGAAGACTCAATTCTTCTCCTTTATCCAAATCAGGAAGAATTTTTTCATTACTCTTAAGTCCTGAAGGAGAGTCTTCATCGGTATCTTCAACATACACTTTCATAAAACCATCAAATTTTATAACGGAACCGTTCGCCCGAAAAAGATGATTACTCGCATGAATATCAAATTGAGTCGTATCCATAATTGCAGGAACCATCTGGCAGGAAAGAGTTCTCAACCAGATCAATTCGTACAACTTAAACAAATCTTTTTCTAAAAAACTTTTTATAGATTTCGGTTCAATAGTGATGTCGGTAGGACGAATAGCTTCGTGGGCTTCTTGTGCGGATTTTTTGCTTTTATATACATTAGGTGATTCAGGCAAGAACTTCTCTCCATATTTTTCCTTGATAAATCCACGGATGTCATCCAAGGCTTCGTTTGCCAGCCTGGTTGCGTCCGTACGCATATAGGTAATTAAACCTACCGTTCCCCTGTCACCCAAAGGTTGACCTTCGTAAAGTCTTTGGGCTAACATCATGGTCTTTTTAGGAGAAAAGTTTAATTTACGAGAAGCTTCTTGCTGTAATGTGCTTGTAATAAAAGGAGCGGAGGGGTTTCGTTTTTTTTCCTTCTTAACAATATCCTTGAGCAAAAATTTATCATTTTCAACTGCTTTAACAATTGAAGTGGCAATTTCCTCATTGGGAATTTCGGTTTTTTTACCATCCACTTTTAAGAGTTTTGCTGAAAAATCGGGAGCCTTACTTCCCTTAAGGTCGATGGTAATACTCCAGTATTCCTCTTGTTTAAAATCCTGGATTTCACGCTCGCGTTCACAAATAATCTTTAAAGCCACGGATTGAACTCGTCCAGCACTCAAACCCCTTTGGACTTTTTTCCATAACAAAGGGCTGATTTTATATCCGACTAATCGATCTAAAATTCGTCGAGCCTGCTGAGCATTTACTTTATTTGAATTTAATTCTGTAGGATGCTCTAAAGCTTCCGTGACAGCCCGTTTTGTAATTTCATTGAACATGACACGAAAGACTTTACCTTTAGTTAATTTCGAAATTTCATTATTTATGTGAAATGCTATGGCTTCCCCCTCGCGATCCGGATCAGGGGCTAAATATATATTATCAGCCTTTTTGGCGGCTGCCTTGAGAGCACTTAAAACTTTTCCTTTTCCCCGAATGGTAATATATTCGGGTTGAAAATCATTGTCGACATCCACCCCAAGTTTTTTCTTCGGTAAATCCTTAATGTGCCCAACAGAGGCTTTAATGATAAAGTTTTTTCCTACAATTTTCTTAAGAGTCTCAACTTTGGTAGGCGACTCAACTATTAATAGCGACTTACCCATACATTAATGCCCTATTCCACAAAATATTAAGAAGTAGAAAACATTTTCCCTTCGGCTTGCTGAATGATTCCCTTTAGCTCTAATTGTATCAGTGTAGCGGAAACTTCCGCAGGAGACAAATTGCTGTTTTGGATGAGATCATCAATATGACATTCTCCATCACTCATTAAGGAGATTAAATGTTTTTCGTTTGAAGATAAATCTTTTTTTTCAATCTTATCATTTTTAGGATTTAATAACTGTTCTCTAAAATGCGAGGGAAGCTCTTCAATTATGGAATCAATCCCATCAACTAATTTGGCTCCCAGCTTAATTATTCTGTTGGTTCCCCAACTATTTCTTGAGTTTATATTTCCGGGAACTGCTAATACTTCACGACCTTGCTCTAAAGCAAATTGCCCCGTGATCAAAGCACCGCTTTTATGTCCCGCTTCTATTATCAAGGTTCCAATAGAAAGTCCACTAATAATTCTATTTCGAGCCGGAAAGTTACCACGGTCAGGCCCGGTCATCATAGGAAATTCTGAGATCACAGTCCCATTTGCAGCAATTTGATTTTTCAAATGACGGTTTTCAGGAGGATAGGTATATTCTAAACCACAACCCAATACAGCAATGGTATTCCCTTTTGCCTCAAGTGCTGCCTGGTGAGCAAATGAATCGATCCCCCTCGCCATTCCACTTATAATACAAAATCCGTAGGAGGCTAACTCCTTACACAAAATCTTGGTAATATTTTTTCCGTAATTGGAGGCCATCCGAGTACCAACTACAGCTAAAGGCAAAGGAATTTCCCCTAAATTTTTGCCAATACAGTATAAAACAGGAGGGGGATCGTAAATTTCATTCAGTAATTTGGGGTAATTAGGGCAATCCCTTGTAACAACCTCAACTCCCTTGGTTTGAATTCGACGTATTTCCCACTCTACATTTCTTTCAAAATCAAAGTTTAAAATTTGATCGGCTGTTTTTTTCCCAACAAAATCAATTTGAATTAGATCAGAATAAGAGGCAGAAAAAACGGCTTCTGGACAACCCAAGGCACGAATCAGCCTATAAAAGGTGGTTTTCCCAACCCCATCTACCATATTTAGACCAATCCAATACTTTTTCTCTTCCCAATCCATTTATACGCTCTTAAGGCCTTTGGTATACTTTATCGAATTTAGCAACTGCTAGGTTGAATTCGTAAATGGATTGATAATAACCTACCAAAACTCGGGTGTAAATCATCAAAGCTTCAAACAAGTCGCCTTCATTACCTATTCCAAAATCGTAATTAGCGACTTCAGTTACCAATAAGGCCCTTGTCATTTTGCGATTTTCCTTGGCCAATTCTAATTGGCTCCGCGCCCTCTTTACTTTACTTATCAAACTTTCTAGCTCAAAAGTTTCTTCTAATGAAATTTTTTTGGGTTTATTTTTAGTTTTCCCGATAGCTTTTTTCCCATAATTCGACTTTAAAACCGCACCAAGTGAAGTGTATTTAAATTCAACAGGCTTAAATTTAATATTACTCTTTATAGGTCTCAACTTACTTTTACAACCTAAGAATTTACTTAAATTAATTAGTGCTAAATCTTTTTTATAATTGAATTCACTTATATCATTTCTAGCTCCAGACAAACCCAGCTTTAATTTTGTTATGGCTGATTGAGTAACCTCCTCATCCTCATTCTCATATTTTTCTTCTGCCTTTTTAATTGCTTTTTCAAAGTGACCCTGCACCTCTTCAGAAATTAACAACTGTTCTTCCCGGGCAAGAATTTCATAGTAATTTTTTTTAACTAAAAGAATAACCTTTTTTCCTTCTAAGCTATCCCTTTGCATTTTTTCTGAGGGTTTTAAGGAATATTTTAGAGCTAAACCAACTGTTTTCTCTAAACCTGGGAGTTCTTTCAAGGAATCACATTCGATTTCCTGAGAAATCACAAAAGATGGAAAAGTTAAACTTATTCCCAAACACCCGATTAGAGACCACCAGAGAACGTTAATCTCCATTAATAAAATACGCAAGAACACAGACAACCTCGAATAAAAATTACAGGATATGGATAAAAGGTAAGCTTATCAAAGAGGGATCATAAAACAAATGGGATACTGAACTTTCGAAAAGAGGTCTTGACGGCAACCAAGAAGATAGACAAGGCTATCTTTTTAAACTCTCTCGATATAAAGTGCCTAAAAATTAGGCATTTGAAGTTCAGCACCCCAAATGTATCGATCGAAAAAGTATCATGGAATAGGCCTTCTTGTCAACTCGATTTTCATTAAAAGAACCAACCAAATTTAACAAAATCTATTTTTTTTCTTTAAAAAAACAAATAGTTACAATATATTTTTGAATTTAATTTCTTAATTATGCCCTTAGCAACTGCAAACTATTGTAATTTCTTAACTTAGGAAATCTCTCATCACGGGGATGCTCTAGAAAAACCGATATAAAACTGGCCCTTAAAGCTAATTGGATCACAATAATCCAATTACTTTTAAGAAATCAAGGAGCGGAAATCCTATAGGAATTGGGACAAAAGTCAATATGAAAATAATAATTGATAAATAGCCAATTTTTTTATGCCCCTCACTAAGAGATATCGATTCTTCCATAAGGGGAGGATGCCTCAATCCCATCAATAAAATTAGAAGTGCCCACACATACCAACCCCAACAATAAATACCTAAAGGAATAAAAAGAAGAAAAAATATCTTAGCTATCAGCTTATGTCTTTTCCCAAATAAGGAATAAGTTATATGTCCTCCATCTAATTGTCCAATCGGTAGTAAATTTAAACCAGTAAAAAACATCCCTACCCAACCTGCATAAGCAACAGGATGAAGATGGATTGTCATATCGGTTGCCATAGCGTTTACGCCTAATGTTAATTTAGTAAACGCAATTAAAATCAAAGAAGAACCAAAAGAAATTCCCAAATTAGGGTCTGCCACTGGAACCGCAGAAACTTTAGAATTTATCAACCCTATAATTAACACAGGGATGGCAACAGCAAATCCTGCGATGGGTCCCGAGGCACCTATTTCTATTAAGGCCCTCCGATTTGGGATAGGTTCTTTTATCATAATAAATGCTCCAAATGTACCTATCATGAAAAATGGTGGAGCTGGTAAAAAATTTGGAAGGGATGCATTCACATTATTTCGCCGACAAGCCCAGTAATGGCCAAATTCATGAGTGCCCAATATAGCTAACAATGCCATCGAATATAAAAAACCATTTGTAAGGGTGGTTGTATAAATGGTTCCGGCTAGAAGTAAAAAGAAAATAATTATTACTTTTGGGGTGATTACAAAACGGGGAGGGAATTGCCCTACTTTTGGTGAAATTTTTGGAGAATATAAGTTGCTTTCAGATGTATCTGAGCGATTCCCGGGGGGAAATTCCATTTTTCTGTCCGAGATAAATAATATTTAATTTGAAGATCCAGTTTTTAGATTTAAGAGTTGGTTTTCTTCAATCCACTAACCCATCTTCTTCAATTTTTTCATGCAGAAACTCTTTTGCGTTTTGCCCTGAGTAGTCTTTAACCACTTGTCCATTTCCATAAAGTTTGAATTTGTAAATCACTAAACCTTCTAATCCTACGGGGCCACGAGCATGGGTTTTATTAGTGCTAATTCCAATTTCAGCACCCAATCCAAACCGAAATCCATCTGCAAAACGAGTGGAAGCATTCCACATCACACTTGCTGAATCAATTTCATTCATGAAGTTTTCAGCGTTATTTCGATCTTCAGTTACAATGGTATCTGTATGTCCAGAACCATGCAGATTAATATGGTTAATAGCTTCTCCCAGAGTTTCTACTATTTTGATCGATAACTTTAAATCATTGTACTCTGTGTCCCAATCTTCCTCTTTGGCACGTTTTAATTCTGGAAATAAACTACAGGCTCTCATATCACCTACTAAGTCCACCCCTTTTTCTTTTAATTGATTCGCCAGGGTAGGAAGTACTTCGGAAGCAATTTTTTCATGAATTAGTAAAGACTCTACAGCATTACAGGCTGCCGGATATTGGAGCTTAGAATCTAAGGTTATATCTATTGCTTTTTTTATTTCCGCCTTATCATCAATATATACATGACAAATTCCCTCCGAATGACCTAACACAGGAATCTTTGTATTTTCTTGAACATAGCGAACAAAAGAGTTGCTTCCTCGCGGGACAACTAGATTAATATACTGGTCCTGCTTCAGCATTTCCGCAACCTCGGCCCTACTTTCAATCAACTGCACTACACAAACGGGAATTTCCCCGGATTTCATTATTCCTTTACGAATTAATTCCACTAGAAGTTTATTTGAGTTTTGAGCTTCAGTCCCCCCCTTAAGAATGACCGCGTTACCCGACTTTAAACAAAGGGAGGAAATTTGTGGAACTGCATCAGGACGTGACTCAAAAATAGCTCCAATTACTCCAATAGGACAAGCAACCCTTCGTAATACAAGCCCTTCATCCATTTTAATGGCTCCCATTGATTTACCAACAGGGTCAGGCAATTTGGAAACACTACGAATTCCTTTTACCATTCCCAAAATCTTAGGTTTATCCAAGGCTAATCTGGCTATCAAAGGACCTGGAATATTTTCGTTTTTAGCATATTCCAAATCCTTTTGATTAGCCTGCAATAAAGAATCCATATTAGCTTCAATAGTAGAAGCAATATTTTCTAAGGCAGTGTTCTTGATTTCAACAGATAAACCCGCTAGAACCAATGCAGCATTTTTCGCATCCTTAGCCATCTGAGAAATATTATTGTGGTTCAAATCATTCATTAGATTCTGAAGGATAAATGGGATTTTTAATTTTAAAGTATTTGGATTGTTGAAGCGCTTTGACTCCCCCATCTCCAATTTCATTTCCCCAAGTTCGCAAAAATTGAAGGTTATTTAATTTTTGAGCTTTGCTCAAAAAAATAAAACCTTCATTATTTATTTCATTCCATTGGATATCTAATTCCATTAAATGAGGGCCTTCGAATTTAGAAATAACTCTTAAACCTTCATTTCCTATTTTATTTTTCTTTAAAAGAAGGGATCTGATTTTTTTCAAACGACCCGATTCTATTAATGCTTTTATTCCTTCGGGGCCAATTTGATTATCAGCCAACTCAAGCACTTCTAAACGGTCTAAAAAGGGGGAATCTGCGATTGCCTTAATACCGGCATCACTTATCTTGTTGTTACCTAACTTTAGTTCTCTTAAATTCGTTAAGTTTTTTGATTGGGATAAGTATTCTAACCCCTTGTCTCCTATTTGATTTCCATTTAAATCTAAGATTTCAAGGTGGGTTATCGTATCCGAATTTGCTAACTCCCTTACTCCTTCAGCACCAATTTCGTTTCCCCATAAATTCAAAACTAACAATTCAGGATATGCATCAGATTCAAATAAAGCTTTAGCACCTGGAGCTTTAATATGATTATTAAATAAGTTTAATGATCTTAAATTTTTTAAATATTTAGATTGAGCTAAAGCTTTTGCCCCTTCATCACTAATTTCATGGGTATTTAAATCTAATACTTTCACTTTTCTTAATAACCTTGATTTTGAAAGTTGTTTTATTCCTTTATCATATAGCATCCCGCTATAATTGAGTTTTAAATAAGTCCCGCTCTTTTTAAGTTCCTTAAGGATCATGGAATTCACATCAAAACCCCATGAACCTAAAACAAAAACAAAGTTCACACAAAAGAAAAATAGACCAAATAAAAATCCAAGGCGTAATTGTATATATGTCATGGGAAATTATGAACTGTAATCCGAACTTCCAAACCATCTTGTAGCCATCCAATATTCTGGTTTCCAGCAACAGTGGAAATAATACCTTCCGTATCAATTTTTCGAATACGGTTATTGTCACGGTCAGAGAAATAAAGGTTTCCTTGAGCATCAAAGGCCAAACGATAAGGGCTTTTAAGCATCGCCTCTTTTGCAGAACCCCCGTCACCACTAAATCCTGCTTGGCCTATACCCGCCACATGATTTATGATACCCACTTTATTTATTTTTCGAATTAGGTGGCTCGTTTCTTCAGCAATATATAAATCACCGTTAGGCGAAAATGCCAAACCTCCTGGAGACCGAATCCCTGCGTCCAGTGCTGGTCCCCCATCACCCGAATCTGAAAAATCACCGTTTCCGGCAAAAGTTGTGACATTACCCTCTTTATCAATTTTTCGAATCTTACTGCTTCCAGAATCAGAGATAAAAATTTCTCCAACCTTATTAATTGCAATACCATTTGGATGAATTTCTTCGTCTTTTATCAGTTTCCAGTTTTCCAATGCAACTGTTGAGACTATTCCATCAGGATCAATTTTTCGAATATTTCGATTAATAGAATCAGCTAAATAAACATTACCTAAATCATCCGTGGTTAAATCTTTTATGACAGCAAAGGAAGCTTGTAAAGCCGGTCCTCCATCCCCAGAATATCCCTGTCGCCCGTTTCCAGCAAATTTGGTTATTTTTCCATTAGTGTCAATTTTTCTGATCAAATAACTATTACCCTGATTGGAAATAAAATATAGATTTCCTTCTTTGTCATTGGTCATTCCATCAGGAAGAAACAAAGCTGCTAACCGCGCTTGCCCTCCATCTCCCTCATTCCCCTGCTTACCATTACCTGCAAAAGTAAAAATGAATCCTTTAGAGTTTATATATCGAAGTCGATTAGCCATTTTATCCGCAAATATCACTGTTCCATTGGGTTGAACTACTATGCCAGATGGAGATTCAAGAGTGGCTCCAGAGCCTGGGCCTCCATCTCCACGAAATAGTGACTGACCGTTTCCGGCAACAGGGGTTACTGAATGGGTATTTAAATGCATGCTCCTGACTCGAAAATGATTCCGGTCAACTACAATCAATTCATTCTCAGAGCTTACCGTCAAAGCAAAAGGAAGGTGCAAAGTGGTTTCAGAAGCAATTTCATTATCACCATTATATTCATACCTCCCTAAACCCATTACGGTAGTAATAATCCCAAGGTTATCCACCTTTCGAATCCGATTATTATTACGGTCTGCAATGAAAATATTTCCCTTTTTGTCAGAGGCAACATCAGTAGGGTAAGCCAAACTTGCCCGGGTGGCTGGCCCATAATCTCCTGAGAAGAAATGGGTTCCATCCCCCGCTACGGTAGTAATGATTCCCCTGGAATTAATTTTTCTTATCCGATTATTCCCTCGGTCCGCTATATACAAATTCCCATTCAAATCCAACTCAATTCCAAAAGGATACTTTAGCAAAGCATCCTCAGCAGGTCCAAAGTCACCCCCAAAATCTGCAGGCCCTAAACCCGCAATAGTAGTAATAATTCCACTAGTATCTACTTTACGAATTCGGTTGTTAGACCGGTCAGAAATGTAAAGAGTTCCATCTTTTCCACAGGCCACATCCGAAGGGAAATTTAATTTTGCCTCGGTTGCAGGTCCATCATCCCCATCCCAATCCGGGTCCCCTGTTCCAGCTATGGTGGAAATAATTCCGTGAGAGTCAATCTTTCGAACCCTATGATTATTTCGGTCAGCCACAAATAAATTACCCTTGCCATCCCGACATAATCCGGCAGGAAAGTTTAAAGATGCCTTTAAAGCGGGACCACCGTCTCCTTGAAAGCCAACCTTCCCATCTCCCGCAATGGTTGTAATGATTCCATCTTTACTTACTTTTCGAATCCGATTTTTTGAACGATGAGATAAATAAATATTTCCTTCAGAATCAACCTCTATTCCATCTACCAGGGTTAAAATTACTTCTGTAGCTTCTTTTCCATCACCAATACTCGGAAAAGGAAATTTTTTCTGAGATGCAACCAATAAAGTGGGAATGAATAAAAAAACTCCAATTACTTTCAAATACACAAACCCAACCCAAAACAGGCTAATCTTTATTTTTTGTTTTTTGATAACCAAATTTGCCAAGAGATCCTCGTTAACGGATAACAATTTGGACTTTTCGGTCCCGATTAAATTGGAACATAGCTTTAATTGTAGGTTCACCCAGAGAATTTTGAATTAAATCTAATACTTGTAGGTTAGGAAAATTTTTTGAACTTATTAGAGCAACAGCTCCCTTATCAGTAATATTATTTAAGCCTAAAAAAAGGTGGGTCAAATTTTGGAAATTCGAAGAATCGGATAAAAGCCTAGCCCCTTCATCTCCAATTTCATTTCTAAAAATACTTAAAACTTTGAGACTAGGAAATCCTTTTGATTGGGATAAAGATTTAATTCCCTCGGGAGTAATCAAATTGTCATTCAAAAGTAGAGTGGTTAACTTTTGAAACTGTTGTGAATCTGCCAATAACCTGATTCCATCTTCACTAATTTCATTCTTCCAAATCTTTAATATTTTCAATGAGTTAAGATGCTTTGATTCAACTAAAGCCAGAACCCCCAGGTCTCCTAATAAATTTCCCCACAAATCTAATTGCTCGACTTTGGAAAGATAGGGTGATTGAGCCAAAGCTTCCATCCCCTTAGGTTTTATCTGGTTTCCTTGAAGCAGCAAAATTTTCACATTTTTCAATTCTTCCATTTTTGCAAGTTGAATTGCGCCTGAGGTTTTAATTCTCTTTCCACTAAGATCCAAAGTGGTCCCATCCTCACTCAAACGACCCAAAATTAAATTTTTCAAGTCATCTGCATAAACAGATGAGTTAAAACCCACAATTGCTGCAAACCCAAAAATGAGAAAAAATGCAAAAAATTTCTTCATTAAATTCAACCTTTGGAAAACCTTAAAAATTAGGGGTTAGATTATCAAATATTTTAGAATGGTGTATATTATTTTTGTACCTGCCAATATAGTCCCCTTTAAGGTTCCAGTTATTTTGGAAACACCGATACGTGTTCGATACCGGACTGGAACTTCAGTAATTTTCAATTTTTGTTTAACCGCTTTTATTTGCATTTCCACAGTCCAACCAAAGTCGGTATCCCGCATTCCAATTTTCATTAATGACTCATATCGAATTGCACGAAAAGGACCCAAGTCGGTATACTTGTGGCCAAAAAATAGTTGTATAAGAAACACAGCCAGTAAGTTTCCATACCGAGCTTGCGGAAGTAAAGCTTTCCGGCTTTCTCTTAAAATCATTCGACTTCCCACAACAAAATCCATTTGGTCTGAAATAATTGGTTTCAATATTTCTTCCATATCATCTGGATAATCACTAAAATCACCATCCAGAAAAACCACAATATTTGGAGAATCCAATTGGGAAATTCCTTTTAAGCATGCGCTACCATACCCCTGCCTTTTCTCCAAAAAAACTTTGGCTCCATTTGCTTTAGCAACCTGTGACGTTTTATCAGAAGAGTTATTATCAACAACAATGACTTCGTGAAGAATATTCCAAGGAAGGTCTTTTAGAACTAGAGGTAGCGAGGCCTCTTCATTATATGCAGGAATGATTACTGAAATCTTTGGGGCCATGTTATTTTAGCCCCTTTTCACTTGCCCTCAATCAGAGCTTGTTTTATTTGTCTGACAAATTTCCCCAATTTTTCTAAACGTATCTTTGGATCGGAATTTTGTTCAATAATTTTTACAATTGCACTACCAACGATAACGCCATCCGAAATTTTTGCGGCTTCTTTTGCCTGCTGGGGACCAGAAATACCAAAACCAATTAAAATTGGAAGAGAGGTAACGTTTTTAACACCATCTACTTTTTTCTCCAAGTTGGTTGCAAGCCCATCTCTCATCCCTGTGACACCTGTAACAGAGATATAATAAATAAATCCTTTACTCTTTTTTGAAATAATATCAATTCGTTCTGTTGTGCTAGTTGGGGCCAATAAATAAATCATATCTAACCCCTTGGCTTCTGCTTTATTCTGAAATTCTGCAGCTTCTTCCGGGGGTAAATCAGGGACAATCACACCATCTACGCCAGCCTCTACAGCATCATCGACAAACTCCTGCTGACCATATACAAACACCGGATTAAAGCTAGTCATCAATACAATGGGTAACTGGGAACCCTTTCGAATATCTCTTACCAATTGGATAATTTTTTTTAATGTCGTCCCTTCTTTTAATGATCTTTGAGAAGAAGCCTGAATTACCGGACCATCAGCTAATGGGTCCGAAAAAGGGACACCTAGTTCAATGATATCGGCACCATTTTCTTCAATTATCGAGAATATTTCTTGAGTAGAGGGCAAATCAGGGTCCCCTGCCGTAATAAAAGCCACCAAGGCCTTTTCATTTTTTGAACCCAACCAATCAAATCGTTTTTTAATACGACTCACAATTCATCTCCAATTCGCTCTGCAACCTGATTCACATCTTTATCCCCTCGACCCGATAAACATACAATAACTATCTCATTTTTTTTCATTTTGGGTGCCATTTTTACAATATGAGCAATTGCATGTGCAGATTCCAAAGCAGGAATTATCCCTTCTGATCGAGAAAGCAATTTAAAACCCTCTAACGCCTCCTCATCCGTAATTGCAACATACTCTGCGCGATTAGTTTCTCTTAAATAGCTATGCTCACACCCAACTCCTGGGTAATCCAATCCTGCAGAAATTGAATGCGCTTCCCAAATTTGTCCGTCGTCATTATGGAGTAAATAACTTTTCATCCCATGTAAAACCCCTACGGTTCCATGACTTAAAGTGGCTCCGTGTTTTCCAGTTTCAATACCAAGGCCAGCGGCCTCCACACCAACTAATTTCACTTCTTCATCTTTTATAAATGGATAGAATAATCCCATGGAATTACTTCCTCCCCCGACACATGCCACACAGGCATCCGGAAGTTTACCAGCTAATTCCAAAATCTGGTCCCTGGCCTCATCTCCAATAATTCTTTGAAAGTCTCTTACCATCATGGGATAGGGATGAGGTCCCACCACTGAACCAATAATATAATGAGTAGTTTCTACGGTAGTGATCCAATTTCTAATGGCCTCACTGGTGGCGTCCTTAAGAGTGCGGGTTCCGGAAGAAACCGGAATAACATTTGCTCCTAATAATTTCATACGAAAAACATTTAAAGCCTGTCGGCGAATATCTTCTTCCCCCATAAAAACATCGCATTCTAAATCAAACAATGCAGCCGCCGTGGCCGTAGCAACACCATGCTGACCCGCACCCGTTTCGGCAATCACCCGTTTTTTGCCCATTCGTAATGCCAATAATGCTCCGCCAATGGTTTGATTAATCTTATGAGCACCCGTATGATTCAAATCTTCTCGTTTGAGGTAGATTTGAGCACCACCAAGTTGTTGGGTTAAGTTCTTAGCAAAATATAAAGGAGAAGGCCTACCTACATATTGCTTCCAATAAAACTTTACTTGCTCTTGAAATTTTGGATCCTGCTTCGCTTCATAATAAATCCGCTCTAACTCCTTTAAAGCAGGCATTAAAGTTTCTATGACATACTTCCCCCCAAACTGGCCAAAGTGCCCTGATGAGTCTGGAAGCATTGTTGTTTGTTGCATATATTTCTCCTTATGAAACTTTACGTACCGCTTCAATAAACTGTTGGACTTTTTTAAAATCCTTCTTGCCTGGCGATTTCTCAACACCAGAGCAAACGTCCACACCATAGGGTTGAACTTTTTTAATAGCTTCTTGAACATTGGAGGGGTCAAGCCCACCCGCTAAAATAATTGATCCATATTTTTTGGCTTTTTTAGCTAAGTTCCAATTAAATGTTTTACCGGTTCCACCCCACTGTCCCTCTTTAAAAGAATCCAATAAGTATCCTTGCACTGGATATTTGGATAATCCGGTCAGAGAATCAGTATTTTGCACACGAAAAGACTTAATTACCTGGCTATTAATCTTTTTAGAAAATCCTGGAGGTTCATCTCCATGCAATTGAACCAAATTCAACCCACAAGATTCTATCCTTTTATTTATTTGCTCCAATGATTCATTTACAAATACTCCCACCTTCATTACAAAAGGGGGCAGTACATTGACAATTTTTTTTACTATCCGGTCGGAAACGTAACGAGGACTCTTTTTATAGAAAATAAATCCAACGGCATCGACTCCTAATTGAACTGCCTGCAAAGTATCTTCAAGGTTTGTCATACCACAAACTTTGACCCTAACTGACGGTTGGCTTTTTGGCATTTCCAACTAATTCCTTTAATTTTTCGGAGCGATTCTCTGCCGTCATCAAACTTTCTCCAATGAGAAAGGCATCCATTCCAAGTCCTTCAAATTCTTCTATCTCAGATTTAGATTTAATTCCACTCTCACATACTAACAGCAAACCTTCAACTTGACTGACCATTTTCAATAACCTGCGCGAAACATCCAAGTTGGTTTTACCTGATGTCAGATCCCTGTTATTGATACCCAATAATGTTGCTCCAGCATAAAATGCTTTTTCAACATCCTTTTCGTTGTGTGTTTCTATTAAGGCAACCAGCCCCAATTCTTTTCCTAACGCAAGCAAATCAGACAAATGGTTTTTTTCTAATGAAGTGGCAATTAAAAGAAAAAAATCTGCCCCGGAAGCTCGGGATTCGTAAACCTGATACTCAGAGAGGATGAAATCTTTTCTTAATAATGGAACAGAAGTTTCTTTTGAAATGTTTTCAAAGTCCTGCAAGCTTCCCCCAAAAAACTTGGAATCTGTCAATATGGATATAGCAGAAGCTCCATGCTCCATGTATGTCCGTGCAATGGATTCAGCATCGAACTCCTTAATTAATTCTCCCTTAAAAGGAGTTCTCCGTTTAATTTCAGCAATTATTCGCGAACCTTTTTTCTCGTCCCTTAACGTTTCAATTACATCAAGAGGGGGTCTTTGTGATTCAATTTTATCTTTCAATTCGACAAGTGGAACTGTCCTTTTCGAGGTTGAAACTTCCTCTACTTTATATTCAAAAATTTGATCTAATATATTTGCCATAATAATTTCCTATGAATGACTCAATCGACAAAGGTCATTTAATTTTTGCATTGCTGCTCCGGTATTAATAGATTTTCTAGCAACCATAATTCCATCAGATAGCGAATCCGCCTTACCAGCAACCTCGATAGCAGCTCCAGCATTTAATAAAACAATATCTGCTTTTGGACCTTCTCTCCCTTGTAAAATCTCTTTTATTATTTCGGCATTCTCTTCAGCAGTTCCACCTTTTAAGTCCTCAGGGTCACATAGGGGAAATTTCTCTTTCTCCGGGTCTAAATAAAACTCTTTTATTTCATTATTATTTAAATAACAAACTTTTGTTTTAGTTGTTAATGTAATTTCATCTAACCCATCCTCCCCATGAACAACATAAGCTCTTTGACTTCCTAAGTTTTTCAGAACTTTCGCTACAGGAAACGTCCATTTTTTGTCAAATACTCCAATAACCTGATTCTTTACCTTAGCCGGGTTCGTTAACGGACCCAGCAAATTAAAAATTGTGCGAAAACCCAACTCACGTCGAACATCCGCCGCATGTTTCATAGCTTTATGCATAGCTGGGGCAAAAAGAAAACCAATTCCAATTTGATTCAAACATTTTTCTACAATGGATTTATCCGCTTCAATATTGACCCCTAAACTTTTTAAGACATCCGCACTCCCAGATTTACTGGATATGGCACGATTCCCATGCTTGGCAACCGTTATTTCAGCACCGGCTACCACAAAAGCCACAGTGGTAGATATATTAAAGGTATTTGCCCCATCCCCACCGGTTCCACAAGTATCGATGACACAACCTTCAGGAGCTTTCAAAGTTTCTGCTTTTTTTCGCATCACTTTTGCTGCACCCGAAATCTCTTCCACTGATTCTCCTTTAATAGAAAGAGCAGTTAAAAACGCGCCGAGCAAAGTACGGTCTACTTTTCCTTCCATAATCAAAGTCATGATTTCAACCATTTCATTTTCAGAAAGATCGCAGCCCTCAACTACTTTATGAAGATATTTCTGAGCTGTCATGAGCCATTACCGGTTGTATTGGTAAATCTAAAAAGTTTTTTAACAAATTTTTTCCTTCTGAAGTCAATATGGATTCAGGGTGAAATTGAACTCCCTCAACCATAACCTCTTTATGACGAACACCCATAATTTCTTTTTCTTTTGTTTCTGCGGATATTTCAAAACAGTCCGGCAGGTTATCTCTATTAACTATTAATGAATGATAACGCGTCGCTTCAAATGGGTTGGGAAGTCCTTTAAAAAGAGTTTTACCATCGTGGTATATCATCGAAGTTTTACCGTGCATTAATTTATCCGCCTTAATTATTTCCCCACCAAAAGATTCCACCACAGATTGATGACCAAGACAAACTCCTAAAATAGGAATCTTCCCTGAAAAATGCTTAACAACTTCTTTAGAAATTCCAGCCTTAACGGGTGTACATGGGCCCGGGGAAATGACAATTTTTTGAGGACTGAGTTTTTCGATTTCCTCCACGGAAATTTTATCGTTTCTATATACTTGGATATCTGCGCCTAATTCACCTAAATATTGAACCAGGTTATAGGTAAACGAATCATAATTGTCGACCATCAAAATCATTCGATTAATCCCTTTTCTGCCAAATCAATCGCTTTTAATAATGCTTTTCCTTTATTCATAGTTTCCTCAAACTCGTTTTGAGGAATTGAATCTGCTACAATTCCCGCTCCTACCCCTAAATAAGCCGTATTCCCTTTAACCAACAAAGTTCGAATTGCAATAGCAGTATCCATATTTCCATTAAAACTAATATAACCAACCGACCCGGCGTAAAGCCCCCTACGTGTAGGCTCCAATTCCTCAATGATCTCCATCGCACGAATTTTAGGAGCACCCGATACTGTTCCCGCAGGAAATGCAGCCTCCAAAACATCAAAGCAATCCAACCCTTCTTTTAAAACTCCCTTCACATTAGAAACAATATGCATTACATGGGAATACCTTTCTATTGTGAATTGCTCATTAACATTAACTGAACCTACCTGTGAAATACGGCCTAAATCATTGCGCCCTAAATCGACCAACATAATATGCTCGGACAACTCTTTTTCATCCCCAAGAAGGTCCTGTTCTAATGCGACATCTTCTTCCTCATTTTGCCCACGCTTTCTAGTACCAGCAATTGGTCTCACTTGAACTTCTTCACCTTCCAAGCGAACCAATACTTCAGGTGAAGACCCCACAACTTGCAATTCCCCAAAATTTAAAAAATACATATAAGGGGACGGATTAATAGTTCTAAGCGCCCGATAAATTGTAAAAGGGTCCTGATTCACCTGGAATTTTAATCTCTGAGACAAAACAATTTGAATTGCATCTCCCTCTAAAATATATTCCTTTGCCTTCAGTACTGCTTCCTTAAATTTTTCTTCTTCAAAATTTGAGGTCATAGGAGGAGAGTCACCCGCATTGTCACTTGAATCCGAAAATTCAGATTTTGGTAACCCTTGTTTAAGTTTCTGCTCTAAAGCTTCAATTTTGGAAATGGTTTCTTTATAAGTTTTTTCTAAATCCTCTCCTTTAACATGAGCATTAGAAACAATTTTGATTTTATGAGTCACATTATCAAAAATTAAAATTGTGTCGGTGATAACAAAAATGGATTCAGGCAGGTCTAAATCATCCTCTGTATCCTCTGGCAAATCCTCAAAGTAGCGAACCATATCATAACCAATATATCCCACTGCCCCTCCAGAGAATCTTGGTAAACCCTCGTCCTGTACCGGCTGATATTCGGATAATAGTTTCTTTAAAACTTTTAAAGGATTCTTATCTTTTAATGGCTCAGTTCTGCTTTTTCCCCTGGTATCAATAGTAACGGTATTACCTTTGGTACTTATTACGGTTGAAGGACCGCAACCCAAAAAACAATACCTGGCCCATTTGTCCCCACCTTCAATACTTTCCAGAAGAAAGGAGAAACCTTGATTGGCAATTTTCATATAAGCAGAAACAGGAGTATCTAAATCAGCTAAAATTTCCTTATAAACAGGAATCAGGTTTCCTTCTTTAACTTTTGCTTTAAAGTCTTCAAAGTTGGGTTTATAAACCATAGAAAAAAAGCCCAGAAAAAACAAACTAGCTGGGCAACCTTAAATAGAAAAATTATTCATTTTGTGCCTAATTTTAGGACATTAACATTTTGTTTTGCAAGGTGTCAAGGAGATTGAATATTAAGGAAAACCCTATTAATAAAGCTCGGCAAAAACAAAAAAAATGGCACCAAAAATTATTGGAAGGACGTTTTTTGGAAGGATTAAATTTGAATAGGATTTGATATAAAAAGGGAAGCTAATACTTAGTAATTCGGAACCGAAAAACTCTCAATTCACCTCTTTCCAATCCTCCCCATTAAAATGAAGGATAAGGCCATTATCTCCTACGGCGTACATATTCTCTTCTGAAGTTCCCCAAATGGCAGTTAGGTATTCCTGAGTATTGGATTCAATCCGTGTCCATTGATCACCATCTAACATGAGGATCATTCCCTCGTCACCTACTGCAAATAAAAATTCTTCATTCGGTCCCCAGATATCGAGAAAAAAATCCTGACTTGGAGAAGGCAACTCTTTAAATTCCGATCCATTAAAATGAACTAAAACACCATCAGATCCACAAAAGTAAATTTTATCAGGGCTAAATCCATAGATGCTGTACAATTCAGCATTTGAATTAAATGTTAATCTCATCCAACGATCTTCCTCCTTTAAATAACGAAGGAACAAACCATCAAATCCTACTGCGTAGAGACCTGCCTCCTGACTTCCCCAAAGCGCCGCAACATCATTATTGGTTCCAGATTGCATAAACTTCCATTTAGTACCATCAAACCGTGAAATTTTACCCAAACGAGTGCACACATAAATTTCATCAGGACCTAAACCCCAAATACCGGACATGGGAGGAAAACTCTCTGTATCTTCAGGAGTCCATTTTTCCCCATCATATTTTAAAATTTTTCCGTCAGTGCATACACCATATAAATTGTCATGGGAGGTTCCCCACATTCTTTTTACTGTCCAGCGCCCACCGGAATCCATTGATGACCATGACTTTCCATCAAAGTGAAGAATGGTGCCTTCCGCTCCACCTACAAACACATCGTTTTCATTAAAACCATATATGGACAATAAATGACTACTAGTTAAACGCTCCATGAATATTCCTTTTATCTTATATCGGACCTAAACCAAGAAAATAATTATATTGAAACATCAATCCATTCCTTACCGTCAAAACGCATAACACAACCATTTTCTCCACACACATAAATTTGATCCGGACCCAAACCTCTTACCTTAGTAAAGTATTCTTTACAAATAGGCTCAATAGAATTCCATTTATTTCCATCATAATGGAGAAGAGTGCATTCATCACCAACAGCATAAATATTATCATCAGTGATTCCCCAAATACTGAGTAGGTATTCCTCAGTTCCAGAATCCATTGTTTCCCATTCTTCACCATTAAAATGAAGAATGGTTCCACTAGACCCTACCACATAAACACTGTTTGTATGTGATCCCCATACTCCATAAAGAGAAATTTGCTCATCGGTCAATTCTTCTCGGCGTTCAAAGGTTTTTCCGTTATAGAATCTAAAAATTCCCTCCCCGCCAACTGCGTAGATTCGATTGATGTCTTCCCCCCAAAATCCAAATAAATCGTGGATTGTATTAGGCTCCCGGTATTCCCAACTTTTTCCATTCCAAAATAATACTCTTCCTCCCACTCCGAAAATAAACATTTCATTCTCATGGTAACCATAAACAGAATTAAGGGAATCATAATTACCTGTATCAATTTGAACCCATTCTTTTCCGTTATAATGGAGAACCACACCACCAATACCCACCGCATAAATACACTTTTCATGCGCCGCCCAAATACCCATTAAAGGATTTGTATTGTTAGTGCGAACGGGTGTCCAAAACTCCCCATCATAGTGCTGAGGGATTCCATCCTTTCCCACAACATAAATATTGTCAGGGCCGAATGCCCAAATATCCATTAAATCAGGTTTTTCGCCAGTAAACATAGGATCAAAACTCCATTAAACCGAAAAAATGCTAGGAAGGGACCATTCTATTCTTTATTCTTCAGAAGGGGCAATGCGAAAGATTACATTCTTCAAATTAGGAAGATTTTCGGAGTTTTTAATCATTTCTTGAACATCTTCACTTATATCATTATGAATTAGAACTAAGGATTCTAATTTTGACAAGTTTTTTGATTGAGCAATGGCCTTGGCTCCTTCATCTCCAATCTCAGTTTCATATAAATCTAATAGAGTTAGGTTTTTCAAGGTTTCTGAGTTAGCAATTGCCTTTGCCCCTTGATCTCCAATAGGATTGTAAGTAAGAGTCAATTGTTTTAAATTTTTTAAAGTTTCAGAGTTAGACAGCGCTTCCACACCCTCACCTTCTAAATAATTCCAATTCAAATTCAACTCAGTAAGTTTTGATAGGTTTTTTGATTGAGCAATGGCCTTGGCTCCCTCATTTCCTATATTGTTGCGATATAGGGACAATAAGTTTAATCGAGTTAAAGTTTCAGATGCGGAAATGGCTTCAACACCCTCGTCACCTAATGAATCCCCAATCCATAGCGAAACCAGGTTACCCATTATTGGAGATTGAGCTAATGCTTTAGCCCCTTCAACCGTAATATTATTGTCACTCAAAATGAGTTCAGATAAATTCAACATGGATTTGGAATTTACCAGGGCTTTTAAGCCGTCATCTGAAACATTGTTTTTAAATAAATTCAAAACTGTCAAATTTTTCATTTGAGGACAATCTAAGATAGCTTGAATTCCCTCATCTCCTATTTCATTAAATTCTAAAAATAGCGCAGTGACTCCTTTTATCTGATCACTTTTCATTATTTCGATGAGTGATTCGTCCTTTAACTCTTTTTCACGCAAGTCTAATTGGCTATTTTCAATATCCAAACTTTCTTTTATTAATTCCTGGGTATCTACCATAATTTAATCCCGGTTCAATGGTTGTGGGAATTCAAGTTCAAACCGCATATTTTAAAAAAACCACAGTTTTTGTAAAGACATAATTTGCCCTAAAAAATCAAAAATAAACACTTTCTTGAGCCATTATCCACAGAATTGTTATATTGTATGTATTTATTTGACTAAAAGTGGCTTAAAAAATATATAAAATAACTCTTAAAATTCATTTTTAATCCTTTATTTGCCAATCAAATATTAAAATTAAGGCCAATGAATCAAGTTCAATTTTGTTAAATTGATCTTTTTTATATCCGATCACGAATTTAAATTTAAAGGAACTACCAGAAATTCATTAAATATTCCTATTCTTACAAATTAAAATTTATGACTCCTATTGAAGAAATTACTCAAAAAGTAAAGCAATCTAGTGGATTTGTTAGTGAAATCACAAAAGAAATGGAACAAATAATGGTTGGCCAAAAATATTTGGTCGAGCGTTTAATTTTAGGGCTTCTCACTGGAGAACATATTCTGGTTGAGGGTGTTCCTGGTTTAGCTAAAACTACTGCAGTAAAAACTTTGGCCCAAACCATCGAAGCCAGTTTTAAGAGGATTCAATTCACACCAGACTTATTACCTGCCGATTTAATTGGAACCCAGGTTTATCAACCCAGGACAGAAGAATTTATCATTAAGAAAGGTCCTCTATTTGCCAATATTATTCTAGCTGACGAAATTAATCGTGCTCCTGCGAAAGTCCAAAGCGCGCTATTAGAAGCAATGGAAGAACGTCAAATTACAATAGGTGGGGAAACTTTTAGTTTGGAAGAGCCGTTTATGGTAATGGCTACACAAAATCCTATTGAACAGGAAGGAACCTATCCTTTACCTGAAGCACAAGTTGACCGTTTTGCTTTTAAATTAAAAATAAAATATCCCACTAAAGATGAGGAAAAAACAATTTTACAAAAAATGTCTACCACTAAAAACAATCATGGAATTAAAGCGGTGGTCCATCCAAAAGATATTTTAGAAGCAAGAAACGTATTTGACACTATTTACATTGATGAAAACCTCCAGGACTACATAGTAAACTTGGTTTCAGCCACACGAGAACCTCAAGAGTATAACTTAAAGTCTCTGGAGAATATGATTCAATTTGGAGCTTCTCCAAGGGCTTCGATCTTCTTGAACCGGGTTTCTAAAGCATTTGCCTTTATGCAAGGAAGAGGTTACGTAGTCCCTCATGATATTAAAACAATAGGCCTGGATATTCTTCGTCATAGAATTATTTTGAGCTATGAAGCGGAGGCGGAAAATATCGAAACGGATGATGTTTTAAAGAAAATTTTTGACACCGTTGAGGTTCCATAAAAAATATGTTTACCCGTCTTTTAGAAAAAATCACTTCACCCTTCGGTGCTACCCCCCTGCCACCTCAAGATATTTTTGAAAAATCAATTTCACCTGAAATGATAAAAAAAATTAGAGATATCCAGATAAAAACTAATCATTTGGTAAATCATATGATGGCAGGTGAATATGTTTCGGCATTTAAAGGTTCAGGGATGGAATTTCGTGAAGTCCGGGAATATCAACCAGGTGACGACATTCGTCTTATTGACTGGAATGTTACGGCAAGAATGGGACACCCTTATATTAAGGAATTTCGTGAAGAACGTGAATTAACCGTAATGCTTCTAGTTGATGTAAGTTCTTCAGGTCATTTTGGATCCGCAGAAAAATTAAAAAATGAAGTTTCAGTGGAAATTGCTTCTATCCTTGCTTTTGCAGCAATAAAAAATAACGACAAGGTAGGACTCATCATTTTTTCAGATCAAATCGAACATTATATTCTCCCTCAAAAGGGCCGCGCCCATATTTGGAATGTTATAAAGACCATCCTGAACTTTACTCCGGAAGGTAAAAAAACTGACATAAACCTTCCATTGGAATTTTTACTGAAGGTACAAAAAAGAAAATCAGTGGCTTTTTTAATTTCAGATTTTCAAGCAGAAGGATACGACCAGAACCTAAAGCTAGCTAGACAAAAACATGATCTAATTGCCATTTCCATTAAAGACCCCAGAGAATCTATTTTACCAAATGTCGGGTGGGTCCATTTGGAGGATTCAGAAACGGGAGAAACTCTAGTAATTGATACGGGTGATAAAGATTTTGTTAAAAGTTATTCGCAATGGGCTGAAAAAGAGAGGAACCATTTGAAAAGCAGGTTCCATTCCTTTGGGATTGACTTAATTGAAATCCAAACAGATAAACCTCTAATTAAGCCGATTATTCAATATTTCAAGTTCCGAGAGAAAAAACATTAAATAAAAAGTAAAGAAGAATGAATGAAAAAAATACAGGAAGGTATGAACCAAGTGAATCCACACTTTTACCCTCAGCAGGGGTAAGCTCAGGGGTAAAATATTTTGTTATTTTTCTGACCCTAGTCACGATTATTGCTTTTGGAACTTTTACGGCATTACTCATAAAACGATTTGCTTTCCCCTCTCCAGAAAATATTTCAACCAGTTCACCAACAATCCAAGTCGCCAAAAAACTTGAGGAAGTGGGATTGATAGATAAAGCAATTCAAGAATACAAAAAAATATTTATTCAACCGGAGGTTAGCCCAAAAACTAAATCAAAAATTTCCTATTCTCTTGGAAATCTTTTTGTTAAGAAAAAGGATTGTTCTGAAGCGCTTGTTTGGTTTTTTTATTCAGAAGCATATTATCAAGAAGCCGATTGGAATTCTGAAGTCCAAAACAATATTCAAAAATGTCAGAGCCAAATCAATCAGTATTTAAAATAAAAATAATGAAAAAAATATTAATTATTTTATTTCTAACCAGCTTCAGTTTAATTATCCAACAAAAATCCCCAGTATTTGGGGATGCAAAAAATTCGAAATCGCCTATATCAACAACCTCAAACATAGATAAAAAAGAAGTGACTGTAGGAGATAAATTTACATACTCAATATCGATTCAACATGATCCGGAAATTAAAATTGCTCCTCCCAATCCTTCTATGGTTTTTTCTGACTTTGAATTTGTAGATCAAGGAAGCCTTCCCTCTCAAAAAAAAGAAGGACAAATAATAGAAAACTTTTGGTTCCAGTTACGTGCAGATAAAGTGGGAAATTTCACATTTCCAAAAATCCAGGTCAATTTCACGATCCCTAATCCTAAAAATCCTAACACTCTAATCCCAGGGCAAATTTTTGCCCCAAAAAATTCTATTGTGGTTAGATCAGTTCTTTATGAAGACGGTGAACCAACAGACATAAAGGACATTAAACCTATTATTGGGGCAAGACCGGCTTGGGAAAAATGGTTATTAGTTATAGGGTCTATACTTGCTGGACTGGCCATTCTAATTGTGTTTTTTAAATGGGCCAGTCAACCGAAGCACGAAAACAATGCTCCCTTGGATAATCAAACCCCATCAGCCCAAGAATTAATTAAAATTGAACTCCAGGGTTTATTACAAAAAAATTTAATTCAACAGGGTTTTTTTCAGGATCACTACTTTGAACTATCTGAAATATTTAGACGTTATTTGGGAGCAATATTTAACATACCGGCACTAGATTGGACGACTGAAGAAATTAAGTTCTATTTCGAGAAAAAAAATATTCCTTTTGAAATTCAGGAAAATGCAATTCAACTTTTACAAAAAACGGACCAGGTAAAGTTTGCTAAAGCACCCATAAACACCCAAACATCTTTGGATGATATAGAGTCTATAAATGACTTTGTTTTAATGACCACTCACCAGAATCAACATAAACAAGAAACTGCTTTAACGAACAAATAATTGAATGAGTTATTTTCGATTTGAAGATCCATTGTTTTTTTCATTACTTGTTATTATTCCATGGATGATAATTAACAACTGGAAAACTAAACCTGCTACCTTTAATTTTTCAGGATTGGCTGGATTAAAAAAACTAAATCCTAAAAAACTTTTCTATATAAGTCATATCCCCTTTATTTTGCGATGCATCGCAGTAATTCTCATTATCATTTCAATAGCTCGACCCCAGGAAGGTAGAAAAAGCACAGAAATCCTCTCTGCGGGTGTGGATATTATGCTTGCCATCGACACATCGGGTAGTATGCGAGCCATGGACTTTATTAAAAATGATAAACAGGTGGATCGACTTACTATAGTGAAACAGGTAGTAAACGACTTTATTGAAGGACGTGAATTCGACCGAGTGGGAATGGTTGTTTTTGGAAATGAGGCATTCACTCAATGTCCTCTCACTTTAGACCATGACATCCTTTTCTCTTTCCTGGATAAACTAAAAATTGGGATAGCAGGCGATTCCACTGCTATTGGTTCTGCCATTGGAATTTCTACCAAACGATTGAAGGATTTAAAATCAAAATCCAAGTTAATCATACTTTTAACAGACGGACAAAATAATGCAGGGAAAATTCTACCCTTCCAAGCCGCAAAAATAGCAAATGCGCTAGGGATTAAAATATATACAGTAGGTGTAGGAACCCAAGGTAAAGCACCTTTTATGGTAGACACTCCTTTTGGCACACAGGTTGTCTATCAAGAAGTTGCGTTAGACGAAGTAACCTTGAAAAAAATATCCAATTTAACTGGTGGGAAATATTTCAGAGCCACAGATTCAGACTCTTTAAAAAAGATTTATGAGCAAATTGATAGTTTGGAAAAATCAGAAGTAAAATGGATTGACCATAGTGAATTCAATGAATTGTTTCCATTGTTTTTAATTCCCGGAATATTTCTTTTGCTTTTAGAAGCCTTACTAAGCCAAACCCAAATGCGGAGGATTCCCTAATATGCAATTTGGAAATCCCCAATATCTAATTTTTTTATTTCTTTTGATCCCTATTATCTTTTTTTTAATTTGGGCTGAAAAAAAAAGAAAACGATTGGCTCAAAAATTTATTCAATCTCCACTAATTTCTAGATTGACAAATCCTTTACTTTGGAAAAAAAGGCATAGCAAGGGATCTCTTTGGGTTATTGCCTTTGCCTTATTGATTTTTGCACTTTCACAACCTCAACTTGGATTTAAGTGGGAGGACTTAACTCAAGAAGGGGTAGACATCATGATTGTTTTAGATGTTTCAAAAAGCATGCTTGCCAGTGATATAAAGCCCAATCGTTTAGAACGAGCTAAATATAAAGTTATTGATCTATTAAGGATGCTGGATGGAGATCGAGTTGGAATTGTCGCTTTTGCAGGAACAAGTTTCTTACAATGCCCTCTTACATTAGACTACCAGGCAGCAGAAATATTTTTAAATTCATTAGACACAGATATAATTCCCCTTCAAGGGACCGCAATTGGTCACGCAATTCAAACTGCAATCAAAGGGTTTAGCCAAATCGAGAAAAAATCCCGATCCATAATTCTTATCACCGATGGAGAAGATCATGAAGGAGCAGCTATAAAATCTGCCGAATTGGCCAAAAATGAAAAGGTGCGCGTATTTGTTATTGGCATCGGGCAACCTACAGGCGCACCCATTCCAGATTTGGATTCAGGAGGTGGATTCATTAAAGATTCCAAGGGGGAAGTAATTCTGTCAAAAATTGACGAATCCACCTTACAACAAATTGCATTAAAAACGGGTGGAACTTATGTCCGATCAGTGATGGGAAACATGGATTTGGAAAAAATATATTTAGAAGACATTAAACAAAAAATTGAAAAAAAAGCCTTAAAATCCTCTCATAGAAAACGTTGGACCCATCGGTTTCAATGGATATTGGGTTTTGCCCTTGTTCTATTAATGAGTGAACAAGCTTTGCGGGAGCGAACAACAAAATAAGATATTGTTTTACAAAGCCTTACGAAATTCCTGTATAATGGGCTTTTACCCTCATAGGGCTTGACAAAGCATAGGGTAAATTTTATATGCTACTAGTGACCCGTTGAATTTGTAAACCTCTACTTAAATAATGATCAAGGAGTTTTAAATAATGGAATACCGACAACAAGTGTATGCAAGTCCCCAAGCAGCCGCAGAAGAACAACAACGTTTTATGGTGCGCGTCTATAACTGGATGACTGTAGGTTTGGGCATGACCGGGGGAACTGCTTATATGGTCGCAAATAGTCCAACTCTATTAAAGTTAATTTTTGGCAATCCAATTGTACCCATTGTCCTAGTAATTGCACAATTAGGTCTTGTTGTATATTTAGCAATGGCCGTAAAAAAAATGTCTGCCAGTCAAGCAACAGGTGTTTTCCTATTATATGCAGGCCTTACTGGATTAACCTTCTCATCCATCTTTATTGTTTATACAGCATCTTCTATTACTTCTACTTTTCTTGTCACTGCAGGCACTTTTGCCGCAATGAGTTTTTACGGTTACACCACAAAGAAAGACCTTACCTCTTGGGGAAGTTTTTTATTTATGGGGCTTATTGGAATCATCATTGCTTCCATCGTAAACATGTTTCTAAATAATGAAACCGTATATTGGGTAGTAACTTATGCCGGAGTTTTGATCTTTGTAGGGCTTACCGCTTACGACACCCAAAAAATAAAAGAAATGAATATTCTAGGTAACGAAGGCACCGATGAAGATACAAAAGAAGCAATTAGCGGGGCTTTGACCCTTTATTTGGATTTCATAAACTTGTTTCTAATGCTTCTCAGAATCATGGGTGATCGAAGATAGGATAAATTAAATCTTATTGGTTACCGCTAATAGTTGGCCATTGGGTCAACTATTAGTTTTTGAGATGAGTAATTTAAATAGTAATGGTTATGTTTTCACGCGTAGTTACCACGGTTTTTATAGTTTTCATTACTTCTTTTACATTTTTCCTGAATCAAACCTCTGCGAACTCATCCTCTTCGGCTCTCAACGAGGGCATTACATTTTATAATCAAGAAAAATATAAAGAAGCAACCGACAAATTCATTGAAGCTCAAGCAGAAGATCCGGAGAACCCGAATTTAGCTTATAATTTAGCAAACAGTAATTTTCGTGTTGGTCGCTACGAACAATCCGTGGAAGAATATGATAAGGCTTTGAAAAACTCCAATGATCCTAAATTAAAACAAAAATCTTATTACAACCAGGGAAACGCTTATTACAGGTTGGGGTATCTGGACAAAGCTATCCAATCCTATAAAAAAGCTTTAGAGTTGGACTCGAACGATAAAGATAGTAAGTTCAATTTGGAGTTTGCAAGAAAGCAATTGGAAAAAGCTCAAAGAACAGGGAATATAGGACCGAGAGATAAATCTCAAAAACAAAACCCTACCGAAAATGCCAATAATCCTGCTGACTCTAAGGCTAATAACGAAAATCAAAGCGATTCTAATGCCCCAAGTTCAGATGAATCTGATGAAGAAAATCAAGCTCAGCAAAACTCTGATAAAAACCATTTGGATGGGGAAGTTCCTAAATCTCCTAAAAAAGCAGAAAATAAAAACTCTTCAAGCCAATCTAATCAATTAGACCAACAAACCACAGAAGAGGCTATTGAGCAAATCACTTCGATGTCAAAAGAAGAAGCGGAGCAATGGCTGGATTCTTTAAACGAAGATATTAAAAAATTCAACCGACGGCAAATGCAAGGTGAAATGAAAGATGTTTTTGTTAATAATGGCAAGGATTGGTAAATTAAATTATTAATGAATAATAAAATTTCATATTTTTCTAATTTTTTTTTCTTAATACTTTTATCATTTTATTTTTTACTTGCAGAAAGTGCCCTTGCAGAAGAAATTCAAATTTCAGCAAGCACTGATAACACAGAAATCACCCTTGAAGATACTCTAAATTTTTCTGTAACAATTCAGGGCAAGGGGGATTCTCTTCCCCCAACTCTTCCCTCACTTCCAAACTTTCAAGTCAAATCGCAAGGATCCTCTTCTTCCATCCAAATTGTAAATGGTAAAAAAGCTTCCTCGGTAACATTTAACTATCAATTAATACCAAAATCTGTTGGAACTTTTACCATTGCTCCAATAACAATGGAAATTGACGGCAATCCCTACTTAACCGCTCCGATTACCATTAACGTTAAAAAACAAGTTTATCAACCTGGAACTCAATCCGATATATTTGCAGAAGCATACATTTCAAATAATCAGCCATTTATTAATGAGCAAATAATTTTCACTGTTAAATTGTATTATAAAGTCGAGATCCGAAATTTGTCTTTAGATATTAAATTAGATACATTTCGAGAAGAAGATTATGGAGAGCCAAAAAAATACACCAGAGTAATTAATGGACTCCGTTATCAGGTTTACGAAATTCAAACCGTATTATTTCCTCTAAAATCCGGTTCCATAGAAATTCCATCCGCTACGTTGGGTGTTGATATTGTTTATAGAAATAAACGTAAAAGAGGTTTTGGAAATTTAGATTCATTTTTTTCCGATCCCTTTTTTACGAATGTTGTAAAGACTGACCATAAAAATCTCCTTACTAATCCAATTAGTCTTAAAGTTAAACCTTTACCCAAGAAGAATCGTCCCAAAAACTTTTCTAACCTGGTTGGGCAGTTTAATATTTCCGCAAATATTAGTAGAAAGGAATTAGAAGTAGGAGAAACCACTACATTAACACTGACTGCTTCAGGAAAAGGAAATGCACAAGCTATTAACATAGCTATCCCTGATTTGGGAAACGATTTTAAAATATATAAAGATCAACCAGAATTTATGCAGACTGTAATAGACAAAAAAATATCCGGAACCAAAATATATAAATTTGCCTTGGTCCCTATGGTTTCTGGAGATTTAACTATTTCACCAATTTCTCTATCATATTTTGATGTTTCAAAAGCCAAATACCAAACGATTCAAACAAAGCCTATTTTTTTAAATGTAACTCCTTCATCACAGTCCGGATCAATGAAAGTGGTAGAATCTTCCAAAAATAATTTGGGAAAAAGTCGGTCTTCTGTAAATACCTTAGGACAAGATATTTTACCAATTCATACCAATTTAACCCTATTCTCCAATCAACGGTTTTCCACTAATGAATATATATTTTTTGGCTTAGGAATATTCCTTCCTCCTATCCTATTTTGGGGATTTGTTTTTTACTCAAAGCATCAGTATCAATTAAAACATGACATCGCTTTTTCTAGAAACAAATTGGCATTCAAACAAGCCAAAACCCAATTAGACAAAATTTCCCAAAGCACAAATTTAAAAGATATGGGTAAAAGACTTTCTCTTATTGTCCGGGAATATATTGGAAACAAATTAAATCTTATTGGTACTGCATTTACATCTTTAGAAGTTACTGAACAACTTCAGCAAAGAGGTTATCCTCAAGAACAGATTATCCAGACAAGAGAGCTACTCGATAAACTTGAGCTACTTCAATATGCAAATGGATCCAATCTCAAGATGCAAGATTTATTTGAAGAATCTAAAAAAGTTATTAGCAGCCTGGAGAAATAATTATGCCATTTTTAAAAAGGCTGAAATATACAACGCTAATCATCCTTTTCTCTCAAACGATCTGGATTCAGAATGGTTTTGGATTAAATCTTGAACAGTTACAAAAAGCTAATACTTTATATAGGCAAGGGAATTTTAATAAAGCGGTATTGGTTTATAAAAATTTAGTTACTGAGGGGTGGGAAAGCGGACATCTTTACTATAATTTAGGAAACGCATATATAAAAATTGGTAAGACCGGACCAGCTATTCTAAACTACTTAAAAGCTTCTTTTTTTCTTCCTCGAAATGAAGATGTAGAAGCTAACCTTAAGTTTGCAGTTAAAAATACAGAGGACATGCTGGATTGGGAATCCCCCGAAAGTATTTGGTCAGTATTATTTTGGATTCAGGATTTTACTTTAAGAGAACATATTTGGCTTTTGGTGATTTTGAATTTGTTATTTTGGCTTTTTTGGGGAATAGGATTTGTTAATAAATCCCATACACTTCGAATATTTCGGAATTTGATAGCGGGAATTTTCTTGTTTGTAATAATTTCTACGGCTTTACGTTGGAAATATAATTCAGAATGGAACTATGGAGTAATAATGGATCCTCAGGTGAATGTTTATTCAGATATTGGTGAAAAACAAACAACTCTATTTATTCTCCACGAAGGGGCAATTATTTTTATAAAAGATGAAACGCCCCAATGGGTTAATATTCAATTAGCCGATGGTCAAAAAGGCTGGATTAATAAAAGTTCCATTGGGGCTTAAAAAGGTCGAAATCATAATTTCAACCTTAAATGCTTTCAGCTTCGACACCTGCCAAAAACCCTTTTATTTGGGCTTTTTGCGTTAATGAGCCTTTTTCAAAAATATTCATTAACTTAATTGCAGTTTTTCTGAATTCTCGATCTTGCATTAATCTCATAAAATCTTGAAATGCAGAAATTTCGGCATCTCCTCGATCAGGTTCACGGGTAATATCACCCTCCCCGGTCAAGAGCCAACAAATATTCATATCGGTTTTTTTACATAAACCTGTTAAAGTTGTGGCTGATGGAAGAGACTTATCGTTTTCTAAATCCGATAAAGACCCTTGGGATACGCTAATCAGTGCCGCTAAATCGACTAACCGAAGCGCTGAAAACTTTCTCCAATATCGTAAGCGTCCACCTACAGTTATTGGTACTTCTGAAGTAATTAAATTGTTATTAGACATGACTCCCTCATAAAAATTAATTAACCAATGCCATGTTCAGGGTAGATAACAAAGGTTAAAATCGAATTACAAGGAAGCTACAATTTTGTAACAAAATTCGGTACGGGATAACCAGATCAATCCCCAGGAAGGAAAACCTATATTAAAAAGGTAGTGTTTATTAGGAGCAGAAAAATAAAATTTACTGAAACCGATATCCGACGCCCCTAACTGTCTCAATATAATCTCCTGCTTCATTTAATTTTGTTCTGAGTCTTTGGATATGCGTGTCAATAGTACGTGAAAACACACCGTCTCCATGTTCCCAAATTTGTTCTAATAAATAATCTCTTGATTTAACCTGACCAATATTTTCCAAAAGACAGGAAAGTAATTTGAATTCTGTTAAAGTCAGCTTTATGGATTGATTATTTACTATTACTTCATGTTTCGCAAAATCAATGCTTAATAAACCATGAGTTAAGTTTTCAGTTTTATTTCCATCTCCATATACTCTTTTCAAAACATTATTAATTCTAAGCAATAGCTCTTTAGGGTTGAAGGGTTTTGTTATATAGTCGTCCGCCCCAAATTCCAGGCCTAGAATCCTATCTACCTCATCTTTTCTCGCAGATAAAAAGATTATTGGAATTTCCTTGGTTTGAGGATCAGCTCTTATTGTCCGACATACTTCTAGTCCATTTACTAGTGGCATATTTACATCTAATATCACCAAATCAGGTTTTTTATTTGTTACTATATCCAAAGCCAACTCACCATCCGTCGCAACAATGACCTTAAACTTATCTTTCTCTTCTTTCCCTAATTTATGCTGAAGAAGTTTTAAAATTTCTTCATCATCATCGACAATTAAAATTGTAAATTTTCCAATCATCTATTTTTTTACCTTCATTATAATTATTTTTAAGCAGCACATTCTGCCAAACTATTTTGGAGTAAATTGTAAACAAAATTCCATTTCTTATAAAACTCCATCAATTCATCCAATGATCCTTTAGCTGAATGGAAAAGTTTTTCTAAGTAATTATTCCATTTATTAAGCATTCTTTTTCTATCATGTGTATTAATTAATTTAGAACTCAAAATATTGTCCTCAATATCACATAATTTAAGCTTTTTAGATTCCCATTGCCATTGGTAGATGCTTCTCGCGTAATCTTCAGAAGAAACATTTTTTGGTTTTGTTAAGTCGTTAACTAAAATAGCGACATCAACTCCAAAGTTATTTTCAATCTCATTAGTAGTGACAAAAGTATCTTCCACCAAATCATGACATAGAGCAGCTAATACTCCTGCATGAGTTTTATGTTTAAACTTTAAATAAGATTTACACACCCTTCTGGGATGATTATAAAAAGGCTCCTTCAAGGGACCTTTTCTTAATTGCCCCAAATGACCCATTTTTGATAAACAGACAGCTTTTTTTAAGCCTTGATATTTTTCGATTTTAGTATTTTTCCTTTGTAGGTCCATTTTTGAGAAAGTTATTCCGGCAAAAGTATAGAATGCAATCTTCAATTATCCAGGAAATATGAGAAAGAAGCGAATGATCCGATTCTAACTCTTTTAAACTAACCCAAGGTCGTTTGTTAGAAAATTTTCTGGAAACTTCTATGGGCACGGTTTCATCATTTATCCCATGAACAATTCGAATGGGAAGCTTTTTATCTATTAATAATTGTTCCCATTGCAGAGCATCCTCAAATAATCCTTTATCCAAGTCTACCTCTTTATTGTAACGGTAATGAAAAACTCTTATCAAGTGCGGAAAATCATTTATTTTAGGATTCTGATCCAACAGCTTTTGTCGCCATCGTTTCAAAAAGTTTAAACCCGGGCACATTAAATAAAGTCCTTTTACGTTTGAATGAATTTGAGAAGCCAATATTGCCAAATAACCTCCCATACTGCTTCCTACCAGAACAACGGGTCCACCTTTCACCTGATTTATTGTTTTTTCTATGACCTTCATTTGTTTGGAAATGGTTATGTATTTAAAGTCTCCTGCTTCCAGATCTGGAATAATTAAATTTACTCCGATTTCCTTTAGTTTAGCCTTAAATATAGACGCCTTTTGGGATTGAGGACTCGATGCAAAACCATGTAAATAGATAAAACGTAGATTACTTTTGATCATTTATTTCCAATCTTTAGTGTAATCAAGCATTTTTCTAACCCAGGGAAGAAGAAAATAAGCAGGAAAAGCTAAAAAAAACGTCAAAGTGAAGTAAGAAGAATAACCCATTGCCTCTGCTCCAAAACCTCCTGCCCAACCGGCTACAGATCGGCTTAAAGCAAAAATTGAAGACAGCAGTGCATACTCAGAAGCTGTTCGTTTCTTATTTACAATGGCCATAAGAAATGCTAGAAAAGCTGCGGAACCTAAACCCCCAGTAAATGACTCAACCACACTGGCCCCATACATCCAAATTTTATAATTTAAAGCCATGGGAATCCCCTCGACGGGATCCGGAATAATCCAGGCTACCCAGGCATAACCCAGATTGGATAATGCTTGTAATAACCCTAAAACCCAAATTCCTTTAAAAATTCCAAAACGGTCAGTAAACCATCCCCCCACTAAGCCACCAGCAATTGATAATCCCAAGCCTATATTAACTGATACCAGACCAATTTCGGTTGAAGTAAATCCCTTATCCACCCAAAACGGCTTTACCATAAAGCCCATGGAGGTATCTGCTAATTTATAAATCAATATAAAGATTATTATTGGAATAATTAGAGGTCTCTGCAACAACTCAAAAAGAGCACCAAACATAGGTCCTTCATTTAGTTCATCCCGTAATGTTTTATTTGAAGACTTTGAATTATTAGCAAAAACAAAACTGATTAAATACACGATTACTACAGACAGCAGTAGGGATGGCCAAATGTAATTTTGATCCTTAGAAAAGTGAATTTTCATATCAATTAATCGTGCGCAACCCAGCAAAAACAAATATACACCTGTAGTGGCAAGTGGATGTTTAATTAGAAGTGAAAATTCTGAAATGAGAGACCTGTTTGATTTTGAGTTTAAGATTTTTTCTTTAGGAGCCATTAAAACCACAATTGCGCATAATCCAAGAATCAAACCTCCAGCAGCATAAGTTGCACTCCAGGATAACCAGTCACTTAAAATTAAAATAAATCCCGATGCCAACATTCCCACACGATACATTCCGTTTCTAATCCCATTTGCTATCCCTAGCTCATTTTTTTCCAACATTTCTATCGTGTACCCATCAATCGCAATATCACTGGTCGCTGAAAAAATAGTAAACAAACCAATGGCAAACCAAACCCAAGGTCCAAAATCCACATAAATGGCAAATACAATCATGATAAAAGCCATCAATGAATCCATTAAGAAAATCCATTTTCTGTGCTGGCGATAATAATCCACTGCAGGAGCCCAAAGAAATTTCAACGTCCAAGCCAATCCCAGGAGACTCATAAATCCTATTTGCCAAAGATCGACCCCTTGTTTTCTAAAATGGACTGGAAATACATCATAAAAAACTCCTAAGGGAAATCCCTCGGCAAAATATAAAATTCCTACCCAAAATAGTTTTGATTTTAATAAATTAGATTTTTTTTCCATTAGGAAGTTGAAAATGAATCGTGTGCAAAATGATTGAAAATTCACCAATTCCCTAATAGATCCAGGGAGATTTGGGTAAGGAAAGCCTGTGGTTTATTAAATAAAGCGTGGAAAACTATTCAAAGGGCTCAGCAAAGAGACCAACTTTGTTATTACTTATTTTCGCTTAAATTCCGATAAGATACTACTAGAAATAGACAATACTATGAATCATTCTCTCCAAACAGTAAAAGAACAGTTAAAAATAAAAAGCAGTGAGCTTAAAAAACAGGAAAGAGAAGCCTCAAGATTGCACCGCAAAGTTTCTCAGGTTACTCAGCTCAACAAAGATAAAATTCGCGAACTGCATCTGCTGTTAAAGCAGAAGGATAAGGAAATACAAGAAGCCAAGCAAATGGCTTCGGTTGCTAGGATATCACGGCATATAACAGTTAAACAAAGTTCTTCCCAAGAAAACAAAGAAACTCGAAAGCCTGATTTTGGAGTCAATGTACCGGATCTAAAAAATGAATGGAAACAAAAACTGGATGAGCTAACCATAAAAGAAAAGGCCATAAGGAAAAGACTTGTTAAGGAACAAAAAGCCTTGGACAAAAGTAACCGGGAAAAATCTTACCTACTTAGAGAATTACGCCGATTTCGTGAAAAAATAAACTCAATTGATGATTTAAATCAACAAATAATTAGATTAAAAACCGAGCTAAAAAAACGCCCTACCTTAACCAATGAGGATTTACAAGAGCGATTAAAAGAAAAAGAAAAATTAATTGAACACTATGAGAAATTTTACAAAGAATCAGCCCAATCCATGGAAAAAGGTCTCTTATCTTCAGAATACGGTTATGATTTAAAAAATCAACTTAGTGAACTAATTGATGAAAACAATGAATTAAATGAAAAATTAGAACAGCAGCAAGAATATATCTCAGATATAGAAAGAAAAGCCATTGAAGAACAGGAAAAGAAAGACATCGATCGTTTTGAAAACAATATTCAAATTGACAGTAGGGCTAAAGGTTCAACGGAGTTTTCCTCAGGGCTTGAAAGTTTTTTGGTTACTTATAGTGACATGATCACATTAATTTTAGTAATTTTTGTTTTACTATTTACAATTTCTAAAGTGGATCAAAATAGATTTGCAGAAGCATTCTCGTCATTTCAAGAAAAAGAATTTCGTTGGGATGACGACAATATACATTTAAGCCAACAAGAAGTGACTATGCTCAATAGGGTTAAGGAATTAGTTCAAGATAATGTAGATCCCGAAAGCCTGATCCGTAGCGATGTTAAAACTCTTTCTGTTCGATTACAAAGTAATAATTTATTTTCTCCTGGAGATTCGGATCTGCTTCCCAAAGCAAGAGACTTTTTAAAGCAAGCCTTGAATGATTATTTAAAAGAAGGTGTAAAACAAATATATGTAGAAGGTCATACTGATGATGTTCCCATTCATAATGAAAAGTTCCCCTCAAACTGGGAATTATCTACAGCCCGTGCCTCAAGAGTTGCAAGATTTATAACTGAATCCTTAAATTTTCCTCCAAATAGAATAGTTGTAAAAGGCTTTGGAAAATATAGGCCGCAAAAACCCAATTCAAACGATAAAAACCGAGCTCTAAATCGAAGGGTAGAAATCAAAATTTTAAAGGATAAGGATGTACTAGATGATGAAATTGCTACTAAAAAAATCTCCCTAAACCAGCCTGGGAAAAATTTCAAAGTTCTTTTAAATCCCTAAGTTAGAAGAAATAAATCCGATAATCGCTCCAGGAATGAATTTTATTCAAAATATAGTTTTATAATTAATTAATAACCAAAATACATAGCTAAACACAATTTTCTTTTATGACAACAAATGGACAGAGCATTTCAAATGAACTTTTCCATAATAGGCAAATTTTCCTGCGATACAATCAGCACCGAATAAATGAAATCTTTAGCAACCTCAACCCTGAAGACCGGAAGGTTTTCACTTTAATTCCCCGATTATTACATATAAATCAAAAAGGTCTGCCCGGATTCATAACTGATCAAGTCCCCTGTGGAATTCAAGGGTTCAAATTAAGTTATGAATGCCGTTTTGCTCAAGAAAGTCTCTTCCCTGATATTCATTCACAGCCCAATGAAAACCTGAATCCTTTTATTGAATGTATTTTATTAATGGGGAGTGCCGGTTCCATTGCTCAAAACGTAAAATCTGATTTAGATTTTACAGTTTTTATAAACAAATATAGTGTGTCTCCTGAAAATCTAGACCTTTTTAATCTTAAATTAAAAATAATTGAAGAATGGGCATGGAAAACCTATGGATTGGAAATACACTTTTTTAGTAATGATATTAATGAGGTGAAGGAAAATATTTTTGGAGAAAGCGACTCTGAAAGTACCGGATCGGCACAAGCGAAATTGCTAAAAGAAGAAATGTATAGAACCGCCGTCATCACTGCTGGGAAAATCCCCTTTTGGTGGGTCGTCCCTTTAAAAACCGATGACAAACAGTATGAGCAGCTTTACCAAATGGTTAACACACACCAGACTCTTTTAAATAGTAATGATTTTCTAGATATTGGAAATGTAGATGATATATCCCAAGGTGAATTTTTCGGAGGTTCCATTTGGGCATTAATTAAATCGTTTAAGGCTCCCTTCAAGACCCTCATCAAAATGGCTTTATTAGAAGAATATATGTTTAATACTACAACCAGTAATTTACTTTGCCACGAAATTAAAAGTAAAGTTTATAGCGGCATTCCATTTGATCAAATCGATCCTTATATTAATTTATTTGAAAGAGTAGAAAATTTCTTTAAAAACAACAAAACTAGTGACGAATTGGAAGTATTACGAACCGCATTTTATTTAAAAGTAGGAAAAAAACTTACAGTTGACGAATTAAAATATGGAAGTTCACAACCCAAAAAAGTCATATTAATTGACTTAATAAATTCATGGAATTGGCCTCGGGCCAAAGCTGATTATTTAAATGATTATTTTAATTGGCAAATGATGGAAAAGGTAGCGTTGGGAAATCGTGTCAATAAAATTTTAATGAATTCATATAAAAATATTTCTGAAGCCAATCAAAAATTAGCGCCGGGAGAAAGTTTAATTACTGAGAAAGACACGCATTTACTCGGCAGAAAATTATTCAGTTTCTATCGGAAAACAGTTAATAAAGTCGAAAACTTATTTGCCTTGGTCGACGGTAAAACTAGTGAAAAGGAATTGACCTTTCTTCACCATAAAACACAACCCCGGGACCCGGGTGAGTGGTTTCTTATACGCGGGAAAACATTAGATTTTATTGAGCAAATTCCGAAAGCAAAAATCATTAAAAAAGCATCCACACTCCAATTTCTAATAGCGTTTACTTGCTTTAATCGACTTTATTCTGAGGAAACCTTTTTGTTACTTCGATCGGAAGATCATTCAATTAAGGATAATGATCTACGAAAACTACTCGAAGATCTTTCCGGATTTTTATCTTTAACCAATGTCGCAGAAATTTCCAATAAAGAGCTCCTGAATGATTCTTATGTAAAGCAATTATATTTAATCATTGATTTCGGAAATCCCGTCCCTAAAGAAGTCACAATTGGAAATATAAAGGAATGTAGAACTTTAGAGGAATATACCCAGTTTGTCCAAAAGAGACTTGAAAGAGTGCGTAGTGTCATAGCCATATACTTGACTTCATGGGGAGAACTTTTTTGTAAAACTTTTTCTGGATTAATGTGTCTTTCCCGTTGTTTATCAGAACTCCAACCTCAAATTTTATCGTTCAGCGAGGATCATCCGGAATTTTTTAAGGTTTTTATTCCCGGAAGCCGATTAGATTTAGAGAGCCTTGCCTGGGTTCCCAGTTATATACATAAATCTCTAATAGCCAGGACTTTAGATACTAATAAACTAATCAGTATTTAGAATGGAAATTCCGTTAAGACAAGCTGAAAACGTTCATAACTTTTCTACAGAAATCGATTCTTCCCCTGAAAGCCGATTTGATGCTATGACCCTAGCAGGTACTGTTTTGGGCATTAGCCTGTTAGTCTGGGCAATTTTTAGAGGTGGAGATGCTTCTACCTTTTTTAATCTAAATGCCATACTTATTGTGATAGGCGGAACTTTGGCTACAACTTTCATTGCCTTTTCCTCTAAAAAAATTCTGGGATTATTCCCTGTAATAATAAATGCCTACAAACCAGACACTCTACGTCCCTCTGATTATATTGAAGAGATTATGAGCCTTTCCCACAAATATAGGACTGGGGGTTTAAAAAAATTAGAAGCGGAAGAACAGTACTTAGAAAATAGATTCCTCAAAAAAGGAATTGCTATGATTGTGGATGGTTATGGATTAAGAGAAATTCATGAAATATTGGAGCGAGAATTAAGTGCAATGCTGGATCGACACAATGCGGGTCAGCGAATATTAAGGTTCATGGCCGTCCAGGCTCCTGTTTTTGGTATGGCAGGCACACTTATTGGCTTGGTACAAATGCTGATGCATATTGACAACCCTGAAACCATTGGACCTTCCTTAGCTACAGCTTTAATCACTACTTTTTATGGAATTATTATCGCAAATTTAATCATCACGCCAATTGTGGCAAAGCTTAGCAACCGTACTGAAAATGAAGCTACATTATTTAAAGTTATTAGAGTAGGGATCCAGGGAATTCATGACAGAATCAATCCCCAAAAAATTAAAAGAAATATGAATTCTCTGCTTCCTCCAGATCAGCAAAAATAATGTCAAACGTCGAAGAAGTTTTATCACTCATTTTAAATAATGAATGCCAGGATGGAACCAATCTAAGCTCTTATGACTTAAAAGGAATTAGTCTCAATGGAGTTTCATTTATTTATGGAACACTGTCTGGAGCAATATTTGATGGTTCCGATTTAATTGATCTCAATTTTTCTCAAGCAAACCTAACCAAAGTAAAGTTTCAAAATGCCCGGGTAAAAAATGTTAATTTTAGTGGTGCTAATTTAAGCGAATCCAATTTTCAGAATGCAACCCTTGTAAATTGTAATTTTAAAAATGCCAAAATTGAAAATGCAAATTTTGCATCTGCTCAATTCCGAGGGTGTGAATTTCGCGCCGCACGTTTAGACCACAGTAATATTACTTCCTCAAAAATTCAAAATTGCGACTTTTCTTTTTCAAATCTTATGTATTGCTTTGCGAAATCTACAGAAATTTTCTCCACCCGCATGAATGGGGCCAATATCCGCGGTTCAGATTTCTCCTTTTCCAAATTGTCGGATGTTGACCTTCGTTCCTCCATACTAAAATACTCTGACTTTAATTCTTGCACGTTGAGAGCAGTCCGGTTGTCCTACGCCAATTTAATCGGAGTTGAATTTAAGGATTCATTTTGTAAAGGAGTGGATATGGAAGAATCCAACCTGGAAGGGGCCGACCTCACTTACGCCAATCTGGAAAATGCAAACCTTGCAAATTCATTTTTATTAGAGGCCAATCTACATGGAACCAATTTAAATGGAACTAATCTTAAGGACGCTTATTTAGTAGATGCTAATATTGCAAAAGCACTGCTTAAAGATGCCATACTTGATAATACCATTTTAGAATAATGGAATTAATTTAAAGGAAGAACACATCGGAAACCCACATTCTCAAAATATTCATCAGGGTCTACTTCTGTGCGATAGAATGCATACCGATAGGCATCCAAGAAGTAATGCCCTCCTTTTTGAAACCCGTTCCCCCTAAGCACTTTTAATTTTTTACCGAACTTAGAATTCTTATAGTCATTTCCCTGATAAGGTAAATACCAATTTAAAGTCCATTCCATGACATTTCCAGCCAAGTCATAAACATTATATGGACTAATATCTTTAGGAAAACTACCAACAGCGGCTGTTTTGCGAATACTATCTAAACCAATATTAGCAATTCCCTTTTTGTAATCATTTCCCCACGGGTACAACCTTCCATCCAATCCCCTTGCCGCTTTTTCCCACTGTTGTTCAGTGGGTAAAATTTTTCCTGCCCACAGAGAATATGCCAAAGCTTCTCTCCAGGTAATATTGGTTACAGGGTGATTTTCTAATCCATTGGGAATTACTCCATTTTCCCAATGTGCAGGCAATTCATTGAATTCAGTGGCCTCAATAAACCTACCATATTCGGCATTGGTAACTTCATACTGATCCATATAAAAGGCTTTTAAATTTATTTTTCTCTCTGGATGCTGATCTAAATATAAAGGTTTAACTGTTCCAATTTTCACATGAGTGTTTTCTTTATCAATTTTATTCGTACCCATAATAAATTCACCCTCTGGAATCAAAACCATTTTTTTGCCGTCCATAGGTGAGATTTTAAAAGGACTTAATTTGGAAGAATTTGATGAGTAGTTATTTTGACAGGAAAAAATAAATACTGAAAAACAAAATAAGACCAAACTCATTGACAAATTATTGAAGAAAATCAATTTAACTATTCCTTTGCTTCAGCGTTTTAAAATTAAATTTCATCATCGTCATCCTCATCTTCCTCTTCATCTGATTCTTCTAACGCGGCATTCATTTCTTCTTCTTCAGCGTTGTCCATTAATTCTTTTATCTGTTCATAACCACTGGCTAGACGCTGAATGTTAATTAACAAATTAACAAGATCCGCATCGCCTAGTTCACGAATACCCGCAACCAAGGCTCCGCGTTCGTCTTCACCATACTTTTCATCGAATTCATCAAAAGTTGACAAAATTTTATCTTTACAATGAATTAAATCATAAAAAAAGCTTTGAATTTCGATTTTTGGCATACCCTTCCTTCACTTTCAAAGATTTCGAGACATAAAAATTATTCAATTCTTGAATTACGAATTTTAAGGAATGAAACACAATATCATATTATATGGAGTTTTTTAAGGAGGATAATTATATGCATTTTCTATGGATTTTCTTGAAAAACCTGGGAGGTAATTGGAAGCAGAGGGGTGTATAAAAATTTAGAGGCTTTATAGTTTCTGAATTGAATTCAGAATGCCATTAAAATGGTTGATGTACTTTGGATAATAATGCAAACTGACTCCCAAATAATAAATTAAATACAACTTTTCATTTATTATCGCACCAGCAATGGAACCATTATAGGGCAATCCATTTGCATTTACCATTTTTACGTCAAACCTAAAACCTTTAAATGGCCCCAAATCAGCAGGCTTTAAATTAGATGTTTTTATTTCAAACCAATTTTTAATTTTCAATGAATCTGTCAGCATCTCTGACAATTCGATTACATTCATCTCTTTATTAAACTTTGGTGCCTTTTCATCATTTAAAAATGATTCGCCATCTTCTACTGCTTCAGAAAATACGATCTGTTCTAAGTTGGCACCATCAATGGTCCAGAGAATTCCATCTCTAAGAATTTTTCCGCTCCATGGAATTTGGGGATCTACGCTATAAGTATCAAATAAATCTACGCGTTTTTCCGGTTCAACCAGCCGATAGTTTAAGGGGGTACAACCAGATACCCATAAGAATCCTATTAATGTAAATACCCAAATAAAACGTATCATGAGTCATTCTCTAGTTGAACAATATATTCATTAATGATAAACGCATCCTCGGCCTTTGGCTGCAATTCTAAATATTTTTTTAAATGTTTCGCCGCCTGGTTTTTTTTATCTATTTTCATATACATCAACCCAACAGACTTTTGTGGTCTTGGATCATTAGGGTCTAGATTTATTGCTTCCTCATATTTTTGAATTGCATTCATTTGAAAATCTTTTTCTTTTTCCATTCGGATTAATTCACCCTCAAAATATGATTTTTCCCCCGGAAACGCTTTCGATGGTTTCAAGTTGTCTATAACTACCTTAGTTTGCTCATATTTGCCTCTTAGTAATTCTCTATGAAACCAATCGTCCCTGAAAGGAGCAATAATTTGCAAATATTCATCCTCCTTTATTACTGGATTACCGTGAATTGAATATTGTTCACTTTGCTTTTTAATATTATCCATTCGTTCTTCTGGTAATGGATGAGAAGAAAAAAAGACTGCCGTAGATCCTTCATCATCGGCTTCCTGTTCTCTTAAAACATTTGCCCAAATCTGATAGGCGCTCATTGCCGAATATCCTCTATTTACTAAAAATTCTAAGCCTCCTTTGTCCGCCTCTCGCTCATGGTCTCTACTGTAAGCTGCAATGGAACCTATCGCTACAAGGCCTGCAACCGTATTGACAGGACCTAAACCAATTGCTGCTAAAGGAATTCCAATAACCGCTAAAGTATTGGCCTTATTTTGTATATCTATAAGCCTTTTTAAGCTATGGCGTTTTATAAAGTGAGTAATCTCGTGACCCAAAACGGCAGCTAATTGAGCTTCATTTTGGACTCTTAGTAACAAGCCCGTATATACAACCATTAAACCATTCGGATACATACCTGCATTAAAAGAGTCTGCTTTTATCACATAAACCCTTACATCCGGACAATATTTCCCGGCCAAACTACAGACTATTGTTTTTACATATTGATTAAGTTTAGGATCCCTTTCCAATCGCCCAGACCTTTGAATACTTTTTTCAACATTTTCCATTTGCATCCACAAACCAGCCTCTAAATCGTTAACCTCAGGCCGTTGACCCGGTGCTAATGAAGAAGATTCATTTACTGTACTGCAACCCACAGTAGACGAAAAGAAAATGAGACTAAGAAAATAAATGAGATTTTTATTCATTTCGGTAGTTCTTTGAGTAAGTTTTCGATAGCAGTTTTAGCAGAATCGGGTTCTCTTAAATCTCCAAACCCTTCAGAACGTATAAAATTAAACCACACCACATCACCGGTTTTTAAGTTTATAAATTGAGCTAAACCGATTTCCATCCCTGCTCCGGGGGCAGCCCCAAAAAGAAGACCAGAAACTACTCCCATTGCAATTCGACCGGAAGAAGAAAAATGGTCTCTTAAATATACATAGAGAGCGTAATCTGCATCATACTCTTCACGAAATATTTTCGTAGAATCTCCTACTGACCATTGAAGTTTTTCTTTTGTAGGCAAATGGTGATTTACACTATGGTAATGAAGCAACATTGCATCACCAACTGCATTCATTAAATTATAAAAATTACGATGGGATTCGGTTTCTTGATTTTGTGAATTAAAAGGAACAAGTATTATATCGGAATCTTTTGATAAGAATTCTTCTATTGCAGCCTGAGCATTAGCCTTCCCTGTTGTAGTCCATTCTGGTTTTAATTCGGACACCCCTCCAACCGAAATTTCATATAGCTCTACATCCAATGGTAAAATCAGAACCTTAGGTACCCCCTGTAACCTTTCGAGCTTATCAACTTCATGTTTTCCAGGGGGTGTGGCACACCCGGTTAAATATACTAAAAACAAAAATAGTAAAAATCTTTTTGCAATGTAATGGTTTACAAACTTATTATTCATTGAAGCATATTAAAATTTTTTAAAAATTATTTTTAGAGCGCTGTATATTTCATTCCTGCTACAATACACGCTAGCAGTCTATTTAGGTTAGTTTAAGCATAGACTAAAAAAAATCAAACGATATTTTAATATCAAAATTTTTTATAACTTTGTAAATGAGATTAAATTTTTTAATATTATAGTATAGGAAATATTCGTTTATAGTTTGGTTTGCAAGATAAACTATTTTAATATTATCCTATCGTTTCTCTTGATAATCATTATCAATGTTTAACCTTTTTTAAGAAATGCTTACTTATGGGAGATGAAGAACGCTTTACCGATAATGGTGATGGAACAGTCACAGATAACAAATATAAATTAATGTGGTTAAAAGAGGACTACTATCAAAGAAAGGGGAAGTGGTGCACCTGGAAAGGAGCCAATAAATATGTAGGACTAATGAATGAAAAAAAGTTCGCTGGGTTTGATGATTGGCGGCTTCCCAAAAGTCAAGATTGTCGAAACTTATATGATCATGACAGTAAAAACTCTGACTTTAATGGTGATATTGTTCACATAGATTATATTTTCCCTGAAGGATGCGGATTTAACTTTTGGTGTTCTGAAGAAACCGGTACCAATGCCATGGCTTATAATTTCTATAGTGACAGAGGTTATCAAATTCGAAAAACTGCAAAAGAAGATTCCTTCATGTCCTGTCGCCCCGTAAGAACAACAGGAAAGGCAAAAGTAATGGGTCGGGTTTCTCTAACTGGTCGAACACGGCGGGAATAAACAACACAGAAATAAAATCATCCCTTCCTTTAAAGAAATAAAAGATAAAGTAATAATGGATAAACAGAAACTTTACAGTTCAGCACTTCATAGAGCCACCAGAGCTGAGATAAGTTTATCGGCCCTTCGTAATAATCTAAATTGTATTAGGAACTATTTATCTTCCGAAGTTAAAATAATGGCCGTTGTAAAAGCAGATGCTTATGGTCATGGAGCCATTCCCTGTTCCCAGGTTCTTGTAGACGCCGGAGCAGATATATTGGGTGTAAGTATAGTTTCAGAAGGAATTGAACTTAGAAATAACGGTTTTCAAGTTCCTATTCATATTCTAATGGGGGTGTTTCCTGATGAAGTGGATGATTTAATCCAATTTAATCTAACAACATCTATTTGGTCCTCAAATATGGCCAAGAAAATTTCCGAACGTGCTACTCATTTTGGAAAAAACGTTGGTGTACATATAAAAGTAGATTCCGGTATGGGGCGTTTGGGTGTATTGCCAGAAAACCTTTTACCATTAATCCAGAATATTAAAAAACTTCCAAATTTAACTATTAATTCAATCTTTACTCACTTTTCTTCAGCAGACGAAGAATGTTCAGAGTATTCACTTAATCAAATTAAGAAATTTAATTCATCATTAGAATTATTAAATAATTCCGGCATTTCTTTACCCACAATTCATTGTGCCAATAGCGCCGCTTTAATTAAGTACTCTCAAAGTCACCAAGACCAAGTTCGACCAGGATTATTACTCTATGGCATTAAACCTATTCTTAAGTGTCCAAATTCTTTTGATGCCATAAAACCGGTTATGGAACTAAAAACCCAAATTATTCAAATTAAATCTTTCGATAAAGGAACTCCATTAAGTTATAGCCGCACTCACATAACTCAAAAACCCAGTCGAATAGCAACCATTCCCGTAGGGTATGGAGATGGATTATTTAGGTCACTTTCAAATAATATGGAAGTAATTATTTCTGGAAAAAAAGTTCCCCAGGTAGGAAATATTTGTATGGACATGTGTTTGATTGATATAACAGATTTACCAAACGCAAATGAAGGAGACCCGGTAGTTATCTTTGGTAGACAAGGAGAAGAATTTATTTCTGTTGAAGAACTTGCTAACAAAGTTGGCACCATTCCTTATGAAATTCTATGTGCCGTGGGCAAGCGCATTCCTAGAGTTTATATTCCTTAATTATTTATCTTTTCCTTTTAGGTCTTTTAAACTAGAAACTCCATTATTTACCAACCAATCTTGAAGATTCTTGAGAATCTTCATGGTAATTCTGGGATCAACGAAGTTTGCTGTACCAACCTGAATAGCTTTAGCTCCAGCCATTAAAAACTCCAAAGCATCTTCAGCACTTTGAATACCACCAATCCCAATCACAGGAATTTTTACGGCCTTAACAGTTTTATAAACCATGTTCAACGCAATAGGTTTAATCGCAGGGCCTGAAAGGCCTCCAGTCTCATTAGCTAGATAGGGTTTTCTGGTTTTAGTATCGATAACCATTCCAATACAAGTATTAATCAAAGAAATCACATCCGCTCCTGCTCGTTCAGCCGCTTGAGCAATTTGAGTAATATCGGTGACATTGGGGGACAGTTTCACAATTAAAAGTTTATCAGTAGATTTTCGAGTTGCCCCTACCACCCGCTCAACGATTGTGGGGTCTGAACTAAATAACACCCCACCCTCCTCAACATTGGGACATGAAATATTCATTTCCAAGGCATCCACCCTTTCTAAAGCAGACAATTCTTTAGCCAGATGAGCATATTCTTCAACTGTGTTTCCGAAAAAATTACAAATAATTCTGGTTGAAAACTTTCTAAGAAGAGGAAGCTTTTCATCCCTGAATTGCTCAAACCCAATATTTTCTAAGCCAATAGAATTTAACATCCCAGAACTGGTTTCAATAACTCTGGGGGCAGGGTTTCCTATTTTTGGATGATAAGAAAGACCCTTAGTGCAAAACCCTCCCAAAATATCAAGATCTACAAATGGAGAGAACTCTAACCCATACCCAAAAGTACCCGAAGCAGCAATAATGGGATTGGCAAAATTGAGATCACCTAGTTTAACTGAAAGATCAGGAATGGAAGGCATAATTAAGTCGTCACTTTTTATATAACTTATTGATCTTTAAGAAGTTTTACTTGACACATAGAGCCGTAATATATATACTTTTAGCAGATTTGGGGATGTGAATTTTGCTCAAAATTTCTAAATATTCTCTTTATTGGCCAAATTGACCTGGTTTTTTCATATTTCGATCAAAATCTGGGAAATAATTCAAAAAACTCACGTCTTCTATTTCAATAACATTTCAATCCACAAAATGCCATGCTAACCAATCAAATCGACGAAAAAATTTCTAAAAAAGAGTTTAAACCAAATCATGTAAAAAGAATAGAAGACTTAATCGAAGATGCGGAAATTGAAGCAGAAATTGAGATTGAAAGAAATATTCGTCGAAAAAATGCGAAGATCGTTCTTATATCCTTGGTAGGGTTGATTTTACTTTTTACATTTTATGTGGCTATCCAGGATGAACCTTATTTTTTTGGATCAGAAAGTGATACTCAGGTGGCCGAATTAATGGAAGGTGAGGAAGGCCCAAAACCACTTCCATTTCCCCTACTTCCTCAGCAATCATTAAATTCTGGAAAAAATGTTGATTCTGCAAGCTCTTCGTTTAGAAGTGAAAGAATCATGCCACCCTCGATTCCTAATTCCAATACTAAAGAAAACCCTGGAAGCCCGGACAATACGATAAACAAACCTGTAAAAACAGCTAAAACCTCTGAAAATGATACTCTGGCTGGTGATATTGAAAAAGCCACTGAAAAAGTCGCGGCAATATTATCACCAAAAACCTCGTCCATTAAAAGTGCTCTTGATCCCGCAAAAATGATTTCAAACTCTTTGAAGCCAGAAAAAAACTTTAAGTCTGCTAAGCCAATTATTAAAACACCTTCAAATACTTTTTCAAAAATTGGGAAATATTTTATTCAACTTGGTGCGTTTGCAAATAAAGCTAATTCAAATCGCCTTTCAGAAAAATTAATTTCTAAAGGTTATTCGCCCTTTATAGAAGTTAGTACACGGAATATTTCCCAACATACCGTTTTTATAGGGGGATTCTTAAATAGGGATGAAACACGTTCACTTTTGACAAGTTTGAAAGACAAAGGACATAAACCAGCATTAGAAAAATCAGCAGATGGTACATATTCGATAATTCTGGGCCGAACTTCTACTAGAAGTCAGGCCGAAAAGATTCAAAACAAATTAATTGAAGATGGAATTCTTACTAATCTGGGTCAAACTTCCTCTCAGCGAAAAATCTATACAGTTAAAGTGGGAGGTTTTGAGAGCAAAAAAACCGCACGTAATGAACAGAAAAAATTAAGACGATTTGGGTTTAAACAAAGTATTATTACCATTAAACCTAAGAAAGCTTAATTAAAGTAATAGGTTACCTCGCAAAGGGTTTCACCAAAATTCCTACCAAAATTGACTTCCTATTGTAATATAATTGGTAAAGTTGCTACTAATCACATTTTATGATTTTACCCGGTAATAATAATTAATCCGCTTTTACCTTCAATACACTTTTTATAGGAGCTTTTTATGCAAAGAATATTTGGGTTATTAACTTTCATTTGTTTTATGATGACCTTCACCGTACCCTTTTCTTCATTTGCTCATGACGGCGAGCATAAGGGAAAAGATAAACATGAAATGATGGAAGAAGGAAGTGGTTCTTCTGCAATGAAAGAGGGAAAAGAATATAGAGATCATGCGAAGGAAAAATATGAAGAAGGAAGTGGGGGAATGAAAGATGAGCATGGAAAAATGAGCCCTGCAGCAATGGAAAAAAGCAAAAGTAAAGGCATGGAAAAATCCCATGAAATGAAAAGAAAAATGGAAGGAAGTAAAGATTAATTTTTTAGACATACAACATACTTAGCCAGAGTCGAAGACGGCTCTGGTTTTTTATTTTGTAAACTTCCAAATTTACATTAAGATATTCCAAGTCAAATTGATTGATTTTCTTTATTTCGCTAACTATCCTCCTGATTAAATTTGCTCTTACCTTCAAAATACTTTAAAGAATCCCAATTTTTTTCATGCTAATTAACATTGCATATATTTTAATTGGTTTGGCCTCCCTTTATTTTGGCGGAGAATTTTTAATTACTGGATGCCTTCGTATCGCTAAGCATTACAAAGTGAGCCCATTCGTTATTGGTGCAACTGTGATGGGTTTTGGAACATCATCTCCTGAACTCGCAGTTAGTCTTTTAGCTGCCTATAATGGTTCTCCTGAAATGGCTTTAGGCAATGTGATTGGAAGTAATATCGCAAATGTTGGACTGGTTCTAGGAATTACAGCGTTGCTTACTCCAGTATCAATTTCTCAAAATCGGTTAAAACTAGAAACCCCTCCACTAATAATTGCTACGGTTTTAATAACAATTTTGATCTGGAACCTAAAATTAAATCGTTGGGAAGGGATAGGTTTAATTCTAGGTTTGGCCATATTTGTCTGGAGAGCTTTTCAAGATAAAGAAGACTCAAATTTGGAATTCGACGATGAAGTAACTCTTTTTGCAAACAGAGGAATGGCTTATCAATTTACTTTGGTCTTATTTGGTTTTGTCCTTCTAGTGACCGGAGCTCAAGGAATGGTAGAAGGAAGTGTAAATATTGCACGCTATTTTGGAATAAGCGAATGGTTGATTGGGATCTCAATTTTAGCCATAGGGACAAGCTTACCTGAAATAGTTTCTTCAACTATGACGGCTTTAAAAGGTCATGGAGAAATGGCATTAGGAAATGTTTTTGGAAGCAATATTTTTAATATTTTTATGGTCCTTGGTTCAACAGCAGCCTATAAACCTCTAAATATTACAGAGCCAATTCATTTTGATTTATTATTTACCACCGGTTTTACCTGTCTATTGATTTTACAAATAAAGAGATCTCACACATTAATGAAACTGGATGGGATTATCCTTTTGTTAGTCTATTTTGTATATATGGGAATTAAAGGAAGCGGAATCTATTAATTGATTCTCGTTTCAGAGGCTGTTTCTTGTAAATCCTTTTCAGTCAAATTGGGAGTATTGGAGGTTGGTTGGGGAGTAACAGTGGCTTCATTTTCGGATGAGGGAGATGGGGTTTTAACATTAGAAGTTTCAGATGCACTTTCTTTATCTGGCATTGCAGTATTTTCTACCGTTTTTACCACAGGCTTGGGGGTATTATTAGATTTTATAGGCTTTGGTTTAATATGCTTGAATCTCCACATTTGTTGTTTGTAGTACCTTGTTTCTGGTGAAATCCTTAAAGCGGTTTCCATATTTTTAATGGCTCTATCCACATTCCCCATTGAGTAATACACTTCTGAAAGAGTGTCGATATAGCCAGCATTATCTGGGTATTTGATCACAAGCTTCCGGGCCATTTTTAAAGCTTTATCAAGTTTTTTCTGCTTTTTGGCATAAAGCCATGCTAATCGATTATTTACAGCATCTGATTCTGGAATAATACTTAAAGCTTTCTCACAATGCCTGATCGCAATCGTGTAATAACCTTTTTTCCGATAGGCTCTGCATAGCTGAAAAATTAAATTTCCGTTATTAGGTTCAATTTTAATCCCAGTTTTCAAAAATTTTACTGCATTATCAAATTTTTTCTCTTCTATATATGTTTTTCCGAGAGAAAAAATGTATTCCGTATTTTTAGGTTCAAATTCCACCGCCTTTTCATAATATTGGAGGGCATTTCCCATTTTTTCGTTTACTTCCCATATTTTTCCCAGTTCGTAATAAGCATCCCCATAGTTAGGATTCAATTCAATCGCTTTTTCAAATTGTTTTTGACCCTCATCATATTTCAAATCTGAAGTTAAAATTTTACCAAGCTCAAAATAGGCTTCGCTATTTTGTGTTTTACTCTTTTCCGCTTTTCGAAAGGCAAGCTCCGCATTGGCTTTATCTCTTTTTTGAAGGTAAATCTTTCCTAATTTTACCTGTATATCTGGGTTATCTGGATTTTTTTTCAAAGCAGTTTCATAAAGTTTTAAAGCATCGTCATACATCTTTCCCTCGTAATACCAATCAGCAACCCTTAATTGGGCCAATTGGTTTTCAGGATGAAGTTTTAAAACCTTTTGAAATTGCTCTGCAGCTTTTTTAGTATTTTTATTTTCAAAATACATTTCACCTAAAGTTAGCCTAAGCCCAGGTTCTTCAGGTTTTAATCGAACCATTTCCTCCATTTCTCGAATGGAATCCAAATGGTTTTTTTCGGAACGAAAAATTTCTAACAACTTCTGATGAACATTGAAATTATCCGGATCAATTTTTGAGGCTTGCTGAAAAGCTGCAATGCCTTCCTGATTTTTGCCGGCCTTAACTTTTAAAAGCCCTAATCCATAGTAAGCATTAAAACTATTAGAGTTTTTCTCTATTAATTCATTTAGATTTTTCTCAGCCTCTTGGAGTTGTCCTAATCCTAATAATGCTTCTGATAGTTTTAATCGGTAGATTTCTTTGGAAGGATTTATTTCTAAAGATCTTTGAAATTCAACTAAAGCTTTCTTAAAGTTTTTTTTTAGTAAGTAAATATTTCCCAATTCTAAATGTAACTCAGGATTATCACGAACTTGTTTTATACCTTCGTTAAATACAGATTCAGCATCCGCATATTGCTTATTTTTTATTAACTCCCTTCCTTTACTCAAAAATCCCCCGACATCTTCATCGGGGGAAAAAGGCAAATTCAGACCTATCATGGCCAAAACCGCAACTCCCAAAACCAACATAGTTAATTTAGTCAAAATTCTTGGAAAAAAACTCTTTTTGGGAGCAGCTGCAGTTTCCGGCTCTTTTTTATCAGCTTTACTGTCCTTTTGGGGCAGTCCAATCTGATCTAGGTTTTGCTGAAGAGACTCCCAAGAAGGATCGCTTCCTTTTCCATTTTTCTTCTCTGGGGATTTTGGAGTTTTTTTTTCTGAAGGAGCTTTGCCTAGCATTTTACATTTTCCTTCAAAATTTGAACCTTCCTCCACAATCAATTGGTAGGTAGCAATATCACCATCCAAATGACTATCATCCATTAAGGAAACTTTATTTTTGGCATTTATGTTTCCTTTAATAGACCCCATATTTGTAATGTCATAAGATTCGATATCACCCTTTACGTTTCCACCTTTTCCGACAATTAAATGACTAGAGGATATAATTTCCCCTTCCATATCGCCTTCCATGTGGACAACTCCCTTGGAACGTAATACTCCTTTGAGCGTTACACCCTTTTGAAAATAAGAGTCCATGCGCTAATTTATCTCCATATAATTAATATTGGAACCTAAATTCAGAGTAACGGGTTTCCCTTTTATAATCAATTATATAACTAAATATCAAGTCCTTTCTGCATTTAACCATCCATTTCCCAATTTATTTCTTGATTGAGCCTTATTTTCCAAAATTATTTACAAATAACACAAAGAATCAACATGGGAATTGATTGATAATATATACAAATCCTGATATTTTATGCCCTTCAAATTTTCGATTTCCTTAAAGGATACCCCTATCATCTCTAATTCAAAGACAGAGGTCATAATGATCAGAAATGACGGACGCTCCCCTCAACAACTGAGACCAGTTTCCATTAAGAAGAATTTCATCAAGCATGCAGAAGGTTCCGTATTAATTGAAGTAGGAAATACTAAAGTGATCTGCAATGCAAGCGTTGATGAAAAGGTTCCGCCTTTTTTAAGAGACTCTAATCACGGTTGGGTCACCGCAGAATATTCAATGCTTCCAAGAGCAACACATTCCCGAACCCCAAGAGAATCATCCAGAGGAAAAGTTTCTGGCCGTACTCAAGAAATCCAAAGACTTATTGGACGGTCTCTTAGAAGTGTAATCGATATGGAAAAACTTGGAGAAAGAACCATATGGATTGACTGCGATGTAATTCAAGCAGATGGCGGAACTAGAACGGCATCCATCACAGGTGCTTTTGTAGCCCTTTGTCTAGCATTAAAATCATTAAAGAAAAATCAGAAAATTGAATCAATTCCGGTAAAAGATTTTGTGGCGGCTACCAGTGTAGGAATATTTGAAGGAAATAAGATTCTAGATCTGGATTATAGCGAGGATTCTATCGCAGAAGTTGACATGAATATTGTCAAAACCGGGAAAGGCAAATTTGTTGAGATTCAAGGTACTGCAGAAAGAGACCCTTTTGGAAAAAAGGAGATGGAAGCAATGTTGACCTTAGCCAACAAGGGAATACAGGAATTGATTGAAATTCAAAAGAAAATTATAGGTAATTTAGACTAGAAATTATTAAATTGATTTTATAATCAAATTTTCATCGTTGGTTTTTTACACTGATTTTTGGGCAAAACCTTGCAACTGCACATTCGCTGCAAATGGGGGAAAGAGGCTTGCAGCAATTTTGCCCAAAAGTTACCAATAATTCGTTAAATTTTTTCCAATATTTTTTTGGCAATCTTTTCCGCAAAGCTTGCTCGGTTAATTCTGCTGAAGAGGTCTTGACATACCCCCATCGATTCACAATCCGGTGGACGTGTGTATCAACACAAATTCCTTCTCCATTAAACGCAAGTGTATAAATTAAATTGGCGGTTTTTCTCCCAATTCCCTTTAATGATAGTAATCCTTGGATATTCTCAGGTACTTTGCCTTCAAATTTTCCCACAATATCCCGGCAAGCTGATTGCAAACATTTAGCTTTATTCTTATAAAACGCTACCGGGAAAATAAGCTTTTCAATTTTTTCAACTTTCAACGTAAGTAATTTTGTGGGGGAACTTGCAAATTTCCATAACCGGCTGAGTGCTTCTTCCGTAACCCCATCGCGGGTTCGGGAACTCAATAAACTTACCAATAAAATTTTAAATGGATTTCCCGACTCGGCAATTTTTACTGCGGTGGGTTTATTCCATTTGGGCAGATTTTTATCTAATTGCCTGATGACTTTAATTAAAGTGGAATTGTCCAAGGTTTTTTTAAAAAATACAGGTTTTAAAGAAATCTATGCCCAAGAACTATAGAAAAAAAGCCTTGTTTTTGCTAGTATAACCTCTTCAATTTTCGAATCTTTTTAACTTTTTCATTTCCTTTAGGTTCAAAATCCATGCAACATACGATTTCCGTTTTGGTGGCCAATCGATTTGGTGTCCTATCTAGAATTTCCGGCCTATTTAGCGGTAGAGGGTATAATATTGAAAGTTTAAACGTGGCCGAGACCAATGACCCTAATATTTCCCGAATGACTATTGTCACGCGAGGTGACAATAAAGTCATTGAGCAAATTACCAAACAATTAAACAAATTGGTGGACATAATTAAAGTCGTAGATCTTACTGAAGAAAACTTTATTGATCGCGAAATGATTTTGGTAAAAATGAATGCAGAACCACGAGTGAGAGAAGAAATTCTTCGAATTGTGGAAATTTTTAGAGCTAAAGTCGTCGATGTTAGTTCGTCCACCTACACGATTGAGATTACCGGAGACGAAGGAAAAATTAAAGGATTTCTGGAACTATTAAAACCTTTGGGAATAAAAGAAATCGTTCGTTCCGGTCGAATTGCTCTCAGCCGCGGAATTAAATCTTTAAATTGATTCTTAATCTCTCAAATTATTTATAGAAAAGGAGATTTGTCTTGGCAAAAATATATTATGACAAAGATGCAGACATAAAAATCATCAGAAAAAAAACTGTGGCCATAATAGGCTATGGGAGTCAAGGTCATGCCCATGCGCGTAATTTACATGATAGTGGAGTTAAAGTAGTTGTAGGTCTTCGAAAAGGCAGCGCTTTTTGGAATCGTGCTAAAAAAGACGGCCTGAATGTAATGACCGTTCCCGAGGCATCTAAGGCGGCAGATATTATAATGATATTAATTCCGGATGATAAGCAACGGGCCATGTATGAAAAAGATATTGCCCCTAACTTAGAAAAGGGAAATGCGATTGCCTTTGGTCATGGATTTAATATCCACTTTGGCCAGGTGGTTCCCCCGGACGACGTTGATGTATTCATGGTAGCTCCCAAAGGACCGGGCCACCTGGTAAGACGAACTTATGAACAAGGCGCAGGAGTTCCTTGTTTAATGGCTATCTTTCAAGACAAGTCTAAAAAAGCCAGAAAAGTTGCGCTATCATATGCCCGTGGAATTGGAGGAACTCGCGCTGGAGTATTAGAAACCACCTTCAGAGAAGAAACCGAAACCGATTTATTTGGTGAACAAGCTGTTTTGTGCGGAGGAGTTACAGAGCTAATTCGAGCAGGCTTTGATACATTGGTCGAAGCGGGTTACAACCCTGATCTAGCTTATTTTGAATGTCTTCATGAGTTGAAGCTAATTGTGGACTTAATTTATGAGGGTGGCATAGGCAATATGCGCTACTCTATTAGTACCACTGCTGCCTATGGAGACGTTACTCGGGGACCTAGAATAATTACGGATGAAACCCGAAAAGCTATGAAAGAAATTCTTGGCGAAATTCAAAGTGGCAGTTTTGCTCGTGAATTCATTTTAGAAAACCAGGCCAATCGTCCAGTCTTTAATGCTCGACTTAAAAAAGACTCTGAGCATATGATTGAAGAAGTAGGAGACCGACTTCGAAAAATGATGCCGTTTGTCGGCAAAAAGCTTAAATAATCTGAGACGACTATGAGAATTCCAATCGCCTCAGATGGTTACCGCTTCATCATTCCGCTGCTGTTGTTAACGCTATTATTTGGGTTTCTATCTATTTTTTGGTTGGCAGGCCTTTGTTTTTTAGCACTTATTTTTGTGTTAAACTTTTTTAGGGACCCTGAAAGAGAAATTCCCCAGCAGAAAAATGTTGTGGTTTCACCTGCTGATGGAAAAGTTGTTGAAATAGTTGAAGACACTGATCCACTTTTAGGAGAATCCTTCCAAAGAGTGAGTATTTTCCTCAATGTGTTTAATGTACATGTCAATAGAGTTCCAGTGGGTGGGACCATTGAAGCAGTAAGATACAACCGAGGAAAGTTTTTAAATGCTGCTAGCCACAAAGCTTCCTTGGATAACGAACAAAATGCTTTATTAATCAACACAGGAAAAAATAAAGTCTTGATCAAACAAATTGCTGGGTTAATAGCTCGAAGAATTGTATGTTGGGCTAAAGAAGGTGATAATTATCAATTAGGCCAGCGATTCGGATTAATCCGATTTGGTTCACGCACAGATATTTTTTTACCGAAAAATGCTGAAATTAAAGTGACAATCGGCGATCATGTTAAGGGAGGATCAAGCATAATTGGATTTTTAGGAGAGGAGAGTCCTTCCCGCACCTCAGAGGCTGCATGAAATTCAAAAAAGATCGAATAAAGTTTAAAAAAGGCATTTATATTCTTCCCAGCCTTTTCACTACAGGAAATGTTTTCTGCGGTTTTTATGCCTTAATTGCCGTAATGAATGAACAGTATTACATGGCTGCCTGTGCCCTTATCCTGGCCATTGTTTTCGATGGACTTGATGGAAGAGTTGCACGCCTAACAAATACAACCAGTGAATTTGGGGTTCAATATGATTCCCTTGCAGATGTAATTTCGTTTGGAATGGCCCCTGCCCTTTTAGCTTACTCTTGGGTATTAAAACCATTTGGACGCCTAGGTTGGATGGCCGCTTTTCTATTTTTACTTTGTGGAGCTTTAAGATTAGCACGATTCAATATTACGAAACCTGAAGAAAGCAACAATCGCTTTACCGGTTTACCTATCCCTGCAGCCGCAGCAGTAATTGCATGTATTGTGATTGCTTTCGAGGATTTATTTGCAACGCGATTAAATCCCATGATTATGGTGTTTGTTGTTTATCTCTTAGCTTTTCTTATGGTAAGCAATGTTCCTTATCCAACATTTAAGAAGTTTGAAATTAAAAAACGTGTCACTTTCACGCGCTTTATGTTTGTAATATTATTCCTCTACACCATAGCAACCATACCTAGAATAGCCTTATTTACGGTAAGCCTCATTTATACTTTATCCGGTCCTTTAATGATGCTTACTTCTATTTCAAAGCGGAAACAAAATTTGGAGATAAAAAAAACCTCTTAATTTTTATCTTTTCTCTCTAACACTCATTCATCTTTTCTAATTATTGCTTATGTCTTGGATCGATAAATTTAAAACTAAATCTGGACTAACTAAAAAAATTCCCAAGCCTACCGAATCTTGGGTGGAATGCAAAAAATGCAAAGAACAAGTATACGAAATTGATTTGGAAGCGAATTCACATATTTGCCCCAAATGTGATTATCATTTTCGTATGTCTGCAATGCAAAGAATTCAATCACTCACAAACCCTGATTCTTTTGTAGAGCATGATCATCACTTGGTTTCAACGGATCCACTGAAATTCAAAGACAAAAAAAAATATAAAGACCGAATCAAATCCTCTCTCAAACAGGGAAAAAGTTCAGACTCAATACTTTGTGGAACAGGTATGATTGGAGAACATCGAGTGGAAGTTTGCGCCTTTGAATTTGGCTTTCTAGGTGGAAGTATGGGCTCAGTCGTAGGTGAGAAAATTACCAGATCAATTGAACGCGCCATTCAAAATAAAAATTCACTAATTATTATAAGTTGTTCCGGAGGAGCGCGAATGCAGGAAGGCATTCTCTCTTTAATGCAAATGGCAAAAACCTCCTCCGCTCTTAAGCAATTAGCCGAACATAAACTTCCTTATATTTCTATTCTAAGTGACCCGACGACGGGAGGTGTTTCTGCAAGTTTTGCTTTTTTGGGAGATGTGATTATTGCAGAACCAGGAGCTTTGATTGGGTTCGCCGGCCCAAGAGTTATTGAGCAAACTATTAATCAAAAACTTCCAGAAGGTTTCCAAACTGCGGAATTTCTTTTGGAACATGGCCTCATAGACCAAGTGGTTCATCGAAAAGAATTGCGTGAACAGATTAATCAACTACTTTGTCACTTTATGAATAGACCTGTAAAGCCTCTAAAGCCTTTAGAAAAGATTGAGGCTCCTGAAACTCCATTAGTTCCGGAAGCTGAACCCCAATTCTAATTTTTATTTTTAATAGAGTCCTATATAATGCCTAGAATCTATTTTCTTCTTTAGGTGTTTAATGCTCAATGATTACGAAATTTTAGGCGTTCAACCAAACGCCACTTGGAAGGATGTCAAACGAGCTTTCAAGGAACAAGTAAAACGTTGGCATCCTGACCGTTTTCCCTCTGAGGACACAGATTTACAGAAAAGAGCCCATAAAAAATTTCAAAAAATTCTTGATGCTTATAAACGAATAGAATCGGTCCTGGATAATCAAAATAACATTCGTTATGCAGATGACCAATCCAATCCCAAATTTAGGCACTCTCAATTTCAAACAGAAGATGATTCAACTCAATCCCCAAAAAGCGACCCTGAATCTTCTCCCAACTCTCATTTTGAATCTGAAGAGGCCCCTGGGTTCTATACAAGGGTTTGGAAAAATGGAGACCGATATGAAGGACAGATGTCAAACAATATGATGCATGGGATGGGTATTTACACCTTTAACAACGGAGACCGCTACACTGGGCAATTCAAATATAACAAACCCGATGGCCAGGGAAAGATGATATATGCAAACGGAGATTCCTACTCAGGTGGTTTCCAACAAGATAGGATGCATGGGAAAGGAACTTATATTTATGCCAATGGAGATCGATTCATGGGGTATTTTAAAGACGACCTACCCCATGGAGAAGGCGTACACATTTTAGCTAGTGGTCAAGTTTATGGAGGGCTTTGGGAAAATGGATACTTACTCTCCTAACCTAGTTAATTTGAATTTCCCGTTTAGGTTTTAGTCTCTTTCTAAATCTTATCTCTCATATAAATCAGGCAACATTACTTTTAGATATTTTCACATGAAATCACTCCTATATAAAATGATAGGAATTAAATAAATATCCTATAATTTATTTAAAATATAATTCCTAGCCAACAGATTAAATTACTCCACCCTTCTCTCATTTTTCTGTAGTTTTAATTACGACAGGGGAATTTCGACCCGCACGACATATTTTTCATTTATTCAACGATATTGGCAAACCTATATTTATTAGATGATCCCTATAATAAATTACTAACAAAACTTTAGGGAGAATCGAGATGATTGAAGTAAAAACAGGAAAACTTGTAAAAATTAATCCAAACCGAATTAGGCAATTGGAGGAAACCCGAAAAACTATTCTTGCAAATTTATTTGCAGCAGAAACTATTTTTTCAGATCAATTTGAAAAATTTTTTCCTTTTATTGGTACTACACATTGGGAGGAACTTCATTGCGTTGGTTTTAATCCTCAATTATCACAATTGGAAGCTATGGTCACTCTTCCTTTGCAGGACAGTGATTATCAAAAATGCTGTAACACCAGTGTATTACCCAAAGTTCGAGCTATTTTAGCTTGGAACCAAATTCCACCTTTAGATCCCAATTATATGCCTCCATTTGGAAATCACGTAGACGCAGATATTCAAATCCGTCCAAAGTTTAGTTTCAATTGTCTTATTCAGAATGAATTCATTAAATTTCCCAACCCGGAAATTTTGGAATCCATTGACTTTGATGCCAACCTTAAACTCAAAAAACCTAATCCAGTCCCCTATAGCAAATTGGTGGAAAAATATAGAAAAGCAAAGGTTCCTGACCATCGAATTATCTACGATGCGGTTGGTCCAATGTTTCTCAAAAATCAATCATTTGCACAAGCTTCCCTTCAACCGGATTTCACAAAATTGAAGGAACTAAATATTGATTTCAATAAAATAATTAAAGCTATTTCTGAAGATAAAGCTAATGTAAGTTTTGAAGAAATTGTTTGTGTAGGTTTGAATACGGCAACTGATACCTTAGGAGCCGTAATCCATTTAAAAAAATCCTCCGGTTATAGTGGAAGCTTGTGTCAAAGCGGAAGCAAAGAATATGTCGCATTTTGGGCCGATTGTAATAACAACGGTGTTTATGATAAATACTTGGGTACGGCCTCAGTCGATGTACACGACATAAATAATATCCCAAATAATGGATTATTTTATAGTGTGTTTTTACCGATAAATCTAACCGATAAACTTAAAGGTTGTGATGACCCAAATATCATTCGAATACGTGCTGTATTATCATGGGCAGTGCCTCCCTCTACAACAGACCCTGATCAACTAAACACATGGGGAAACCGTTTGGATCGTCTGGTTCGTTTGCGACACATTAAACAACGTGGCACTGGATTGATAGATTTACTATATTATGTAGGCAATGTTCCGATCGAGAATATAGATTCTTCAACCTTTCTGGCTAATCCTTCAATGGGAATACTTAACCCAGCCAATTGCAGTCAGCCTGCTAAAGACAGACCCTTTGGTGGGCACGTTTCGGTAAAAGGTAGGATCTATAATACCGGTGTTCCTGGAAGTGTTTATTATCAAGTACAATATTCACCTCACGGTGCCAATAATTGGCTTCCAGTTACCAATAAAATTACTTATCGTTTAGCACACCCCAACCCTTTCGATCCGCTTCATCCTGTCGAGGTAAAAACTGAAAATAGGCCCGATGGTTGGTTTCCCTACCAAGAAGACCCCACGGCTTCTCCCCCTATTCTTGAAGAAAGTGCCTTTTTAGCAAGTTGGAGTACAGGCAGTTTGGAAGGTCCCTATGATCTTCGTGTTGCTTACACTCAAGATTATCCAGGGTTGAATCCAATCAATATTAAATACTCAGATATAGTGACAATTGTTTTGGATAATACGAATTATTTGGCAAGTCCTACGGCCAATACATCCATCGACTTTAGTTCTACTTTGGATATTGTTATTGACGGAGGAGATTGTCATAGCTATGACCAAGGAGACACAATTCAAGGACATCTTAGGGCAGTCGATAAACATTTTTGGAAATGGCATTTAGATCTTCAACCTAGTACTCATACCAATGGAACAAAAGCTTCGCCTCAATGCAGAAGCTACGGTTCCCTGTCGGATAATGGGGATGGAAACGGGGTTTGGCAGTTAGACACTTCAAAAATGGATAAGTGCGGCTATACACTTACATTAAGGGGTTATGATCGGGCTATTGTTAATAGCAATGGCGCGGTTGTCCATCATAACGGTAAAGCAGTTGGGTTTTCTGTGAAGTAATAGTTGTTACCAGGTTTATGCCGGGCGGCCAAAGGAATTTTCCTGGGTTGCCCGGTAAAAGCTTTTTATCCTACTAAGATAAAAAGGGAGAGTGTACGCTATATTCCAGTTTTATTCATTAAAGACTTTTCCTGGAAATATTTATATCCCAAGTGAATCTACAGCATCATGAATTGATAGCGCCGTACATGTAAAGATAGGAGTATCTTCCAAGGTGTACCGGCTTCCCTCAGTTTCACGCAATTCCATGACTAGATCTAAAAAGTCATCCGGTGAATCGGTTTCAAATGCAACGACAAATTCATAATCATCTATTCCAAAAGAATAGGTGGTATTTAATTTTACAGAGGGAAACTTATTACCAACATGAATATGCTCATCCATGATTCCCTGTCTGGTAAATTTGGTCAGCAAATACCACTCACGTTTTTTTGTGAATGGATAGATAAATAGGTATTTGGCCTTTCCCGGAATAATATGGGTACGATCTTCCTCATGCTCTGGATTAAAAATATCCATATACATGGAACGTTTAGTTTGAGAAAAATAAGAATAGGTTTGATTTAAATATTTTCCCAATCCGGTTCGTAATAACCGTGTGGTCATTTCTTGAAAAGCCTCCAAACGGTAGGAAATTCTCCATAGCATAATTTCAGCATCCGCCCGGATTCCAACCATCGTATAAGTCAAAACAATTACTTCATCCGAATTGTCATAATCTTCTAAAACTTCTATAAATTCTTTTTTTCCTTTATCAATTTCTTCTTGAGGCAAACGCCGATATGCAGGATCCAATTTAAAGAAAGAGAAGTTTACGAATTGGCGTCGAACAGGTTTCCCATCCTCCGTTTGTTGCTGAGACTGTTGGGCTTTTCTTTCAGCTATTGCAGCACCTTCACGTTCTTGACGTGCTCGAGAAACCACTTCATCATCGATTAATTCTATACTTTTGTCTTTCGCATATTGTTCAATCCCCCGTACTACACTTTTCCGCACGAAAAAAGGGACATTTAGCATTCTGGATTTGGCGTCTTCGGTCCAATTGAGCTCCGTCGCCGGCATCATCTCATCTAATTCTTTATCATCGATGGCCATAAGCTTTTCTCTTTCAATGGGGTTGGTAAACTTTGGAATTATACATTATTCCATTGTTTTATCAACGGAAATTGCTTATTCCTATGGGAATCCCAAAGAAATCAATTCCGATAAGATTTATTTTTGTTCTTGGGTCCTATGATAAACTGGTAAATATAGAGAATTCAACAATAAACATCCAGAAGATACCAATGAAAACACAGGACTATATCGATTTAGAAAATAAGTTTGGGGCTAATAATTATAAGCCTTTAGACGTTATTTTATCCAGAGGACAGGGAATTTGGGTTTGGGATATAGAAGGTAAAAAATACATGGACTGCCTATCTGCGTATTCGGCAGTTAACCAGGGCCATTGTCACCCAAGAATTCTAAAGGTTTTGACGGAACAGGCCAGGAAATTAACCTTGGTTTCCCGTGCCTTTCGAAATGAACATTTAGGTTTATTTTATAAGGAAATTTGTGAATTAACCCATTCGCACTCCATTTTACCTATGAATAGTGGTGCCGAGGCAGTAGAAACTGCTATTAAAGCGGTTCGAAAATGGGGCTATGAAGTGAAAAAGGTTCCTTATGAGAAAGCTGAAATTATTGTTTGCGAAAATAACTTTCATGGAAGAACTTTAACTATCGTGGGATTTAGTTCGTCAAAACAATATCGCCAGGGATATGCTCCTTTTACTCCAGGATTTAAATCTATACCTTTTGGAAATAGTGAGGCATTAGAAAATGCAATTACCCCAAATACTGTGGCATTTCTGGTAGAACCCATTCAGGGAGAAGGAGGAGTAATTGTTCCTCCCAACGGCTACTTAAAAGAAACTCGAGATATTTGTAAGAGAAAAAATGTAATGTTGATTTTGGATGAAATTCAGACTGGACTTGGCCGTACTGGAAAGTTGTTTGCTGAAGAACATGAAAATATAGAATCAGATTTAACATTGGTGGGTAAAGCTTTGTCTGGAGGATTCTACCCCATTTCAGCAGTCCTTTCTAATCACGAAGTATTAGGAGTATTTCGTCCTGGTGATCACGGAAGTACCTTTGGGGGTAACCCTCTGGCCTGTGCAGTTGCCCGTGAAGCTCTTCGAGTTATTGTAGAAGAAAATTTAATTGAAAACTCTAGAATCCTGGGTGACTATTTTCAAAATAAATTAAAAGAAATTTCTTCTCCCTACATAAAAGAGGTTCGAGGAAAAGGATTACTCATCGGAATTGAATTATTTCCCACAGCGGGTGGAGCAAGACGATTTTGCGAAGCACTTCAAGAAAGAGGTTTGCTTTGCAAAGAAACTCAGGAAAATGTTCTACGAATTGCACCGCCTCTAATAATAAAAAGGGACGATATCGATTGGGCTCATTTAAAAATCAATGAGGTTTTGACACAACTCTAATAATACTGGAATTAATATGCCCCAAATCTATTTAATCCAAGGAAGCTTGAGTAAAAAATCTAAAACAGCAATTGTACTAAAAGAAATTTCAAGACTTTTCAAGAAATTCAAAATCCCCTGCGAAACCATCGATCTGCGAAAAATAAAAAATATGGAATTTTGCGATGGAAGGCCCTTAAAAAAATACTCTGACTCAATGGTCAAGGTATATAAAAAATTGGAAAGCGGCCAGGGATTTGTTTTTGGAATGCCGGTATATTGTTATTCTATTTCAGGAGTATTGAAAAATTTTATCGAGATTACATCGAACGCATATGACAAAAAATTTGCCGGTATTGTTTGCAACGCGGGAGGAAAGCATTCCTACATGTCATCTGCAGATTTAGATAAAGTTTTAGCATATGAATGCCATGCCACAACCATTCAACCTATTGTTTATACCAATTATGAAGATTTTGACGATAAAAACCGCCTAATTTCTGAGAAAGCGCATTCTAAAATTGAAGAAATGGTTCAAAGCTTAATTCAACAGCTAAATATTTAATTCAAAGTTTAAAATGGACAATATAGTAATTCGCAAGGGAATTCCTGAGGACGCCAGCGTCATTATTGAATTTAATAATAAGATGGCCTGGGAAACTGAATCTAAAATTCTTAAACCAGAGACCTTAAAGCAGGGAGTGATTCAGGGTTTAACACAACCTAATATTTGTCAATATTATGTTGCCGAAAAAGCCAGTTCTGTCCTCGGACAAGCAATGGTTACTTTCGAATGGAGTGATTGGCGAAATGGAGAACTTTGGTGGTTGCAAAGTGTCTACGTCCATCCGGATTATAGAAACCAGGGAATTTTTAAAAAATTATTCTTACATATTGAGTCATTAGCTAAAGCTAACCCAAGAGTTGTCGGCCTAAGACTTTATGTTGAAGAAGAAAACCGAATTGGCAAATTGGTTTACGAAAATTTAGGAATGGTCCATGCGGGTTATCATGTTTATGAGTCTGAATTTTAATTAATTTTTTTAGAATTTTTTCCTTCACCCCATTACATTTACCCTACACCAAATTCATTTTGAATTTCGGCTTTATATTTAGATTTGATTTAAGAATATATTTTTTATTCCCTTTGGAATGAAAAATTATTTGGACATTGCCTGTTAAATAATTTCAAATATTAGAATAACATTAAATTTCTATCTATCTATTTGGAGTAGCACAAACATGTGGGTTAACCGGAAAACCAAACTGTTAAGGATAGGCTCTGAATTAAATTTCAATCAAATAGATTTCCACCTAAAATCTTTGGTATCAATATTATTTATTATGGGATCTATTTTATCGGGATTTACATTTGAAAATAATTTAAAGGTAACAAAAGAAACTAAAACCCCAAATACAAGCAAAAAAATCAAGCTTGCTTCAAATGTCAAAATCGGATTTGGAGAATTGGAACGAAGAGTCATTCTCAACTATTACAGTCAGTACCATAAGCCGCATCCTATTAAGTGGAAACCCAAGGAAGCAAAACAACCAATTCCCAAGGGATCAGTTAGTGAAAACGGATATCTAGCTCCTGGATTAATTAAAGAGGAAAAGTTTCCCAAAGATATTTCAGGAGAGTCACTTCCACAAAAATTATTGGATAAGTTACCTCCCTCACACCCTGGAACCAGCCGATATTATTTTAATAACCAAGTAGCTTTAGTAGAAAATGACACTGGAATAATTTTAGATTTAATCGATCTAACCTTATCGATGGGAATTTAGGTAAAAATAAATTAAATATAAATAGCTCCTTTAGAATTTTTTGTAATTCTAAATGAGCTATTTTTTTATCTTTTTTTTCCTAACCCTGAGTACTTAAAAATATCTGACATCGCGTTAAGAAAATTATCTTGCTCACGTGATTGCATATCTTGGACTTGTTTCTCCTGATCAAAAATGTTCAAGCTAATTCTCGGAGGACGACCTAAGAGATGATTAAGTGACTCCGAATCATGCACTGGAGGGTGACAAGAATTGTCTTTACAAACATAAGCTGTTGTTTTTCCCGACACAGGCCCTCTGCCCTGAGCCCAGGGTATTATTTCAAAAGTTTTTTCACCTTTATATCCAACCAATAACAAGTTAGGACGATAATCCTGATATATCACTTTTAGCATTTCAAGATACTCTTTATCATTTTCGTCACCTGAAATAACAACTTCCAATGGCGGAGAATCATAATATTCCAATGCATCTAAGAAACTGGAATGTGCTGCCGGTTGAAGTTCTATAGAACCCTGAAACGCCTGAATAGTTTTCCTACCTTTTAAAGAATATTCGGTATTTCCCGTTAACCGACCTAATTTTATTAAAGCTTTAGCTGCAATTGAATTAGACGAAGGAATTGCTTCATCGTGAGAATCCTTAATTCGCGCTATCAAGTTTTCCTGAAGACTTCCTGTCATGAAAAAACCCCCATCAGATATATCCCAAAATAATTTAATCATTTCGTCAGCTATTATTTTTGCCTTATTAATCCATTCCAAATCTAAAGATGCCTCGTATAGTCTTAATAAGCCATCTAAATACCATGAATAATCTTCTATTCCAGCAAGCACTTTAGATTGCCCATCTTTATAGACCCGGTAAAGTTTTTCATTTTCACGTAATCGATCCCAAATAAAATTTGCAGCCTTTGAAGCAGCTTTTAAATATTCCGGGTTCCTTAAGACAAAGTAACCGTAAGCCATAGCTCCAATCATCATTCCATTCCATCCTGTAAGAATTTTTTCATCTACAAACGGTAATTTTCTTTTCTCTCTAGCCTGGAATAGAGTTTGTTTGGCAGTTTTTGCTATGTGACTCACTTCAAAAATGGGTATCCCTTCCTCATCGGAAATGGTTTCCAGAGAATCTTTCAAATGCAGCACATTTTTCTTTTGAAAGTTTCCCGCAGAAGTAATTCCATAAATTCGGCAAAACACCTTCGCATGACGTGGACCCAATAGATCGAGAACTTCTCGCATTTGCCATAGGAAAAAGCTTCCCTCTCCTTCTTCCGTATCAGCATCTTGACTCGAAAAAAAACCTCCTTCTTCGGAAGTCATTTCTCTTAAAATATAATCCAAAGTTTCGCAGGGAATACGCTCATATATTTCCTGCTTTGTTGCCTGAAAGGTTTCTAAAAAAAGTTTAGTTAAAAGAGCATTGTCATAAAGCATCTTTTCAAAATGCGGAACCAACCACTTTCTATCCGTGGAATATCGATGAAACCCACCACCCAATTGATCATACATTCCACCTTCTGCCATTTTGGTAAGAGATTTATCGACCATCATTATTGCTTCGTTATTATCATTTTTCCACCAATGACGAAGTAACAAAGCATAAATCATTGGTTCGGGAAATTTCATTCCCCCTCCAAAACCACCATACGTCTCATCAAAACGCTCTGCCATTAATTGAGTAGACTTGGAAATAAACTCACTAACAGGTATCTCCTGATTAGAATCTCCCGCTTCATTTTTACTTTGTATTTTTGTCAGTAAATTTCTTGTTCTTGTTCCCAACTGATCCTTTTGACTTTTATAAAGATCATATGCCTGGTTCAATACATCCTTAAACCCCGGCTGACGATTTCTTGATTTTGGGGGATAGTAAGTTCCCCCGAAATAGGGTTCTTGATCAGGAGTCAAAAAAATACTCAGTGGCCAACCCCCATGGCCTGTAAGTTCAACTATGGCCTTCATGTAAAGGGCATCAATATCGGGTCGTTCCTCTCGGTCTACTTTTACGTTTACAAACAATTCGTTTGCAAGTTTGGCAATTTCAATATTTTCAAAGGATTCATTTGCCATGACATGGCACCAATGACAAGCCGAATACCCAATACTTAGGAAAACAGGTTTATCTTCCTGTTTGGCCTTATTAAAAGCTTCAGGTCCCCAAGGAAACCATTCTATTGGATTATGAGCATGCTGTTGAAGATAGGGACTCGTTTCATTTATTAATCGATTCGTAAACTGCGAAGGGGACATTGTAATCCTTGTAAAGTTCAAAAATAAATTTGGATGGATCAAGGATACAAAATCTTATGTAGGGAAGAAAGCTAAAAACCAAATTCTATATTAATTAGCCGAGTTAAATCGGAGAAAGCCAATTGTGGATTATTCCTCGACCGCTTTTTCACGGAATTGATGATAAAAATTCTTCATATTTGAATAAGGGTCAAAATCCTCCCTTAGGGCATCAATATCCTTAATTCGAAAAGCAGTTTCATTTATCATATTAGTTGCCGTTAAGCCTGCACTTACAAAGAAACCTGGATTCAAGAAAAAAATCGGATTTAAAAACGAATCCACCACGCGCCCAAAAGTATCTCTCAAGGTGGAAGGTCCTAAAAAAGGCAACACTAAGTAGGGACCGGGTGGAAACAAATGATTTCCTAGAGCTTGCCCAAAGTCTTCATTTACATTTTTTATCCCATATTCCTCACCCGCAACATCGAACATTCCTCCCCAGCCAAATAGTATATTAATCACCGTTCGGCTAATAACTCGTCCGGATTTATTAAAATCACCCTGCATAATACTACTGAATAATTTAGCAGGCGCGGCCACGGTATCAAATAAGTTGCTAACAATAATTCGAATGTCTTCATGAACGATTTCTCGGTAAGTTAATGCGACAGGTCTAAGAAAATAAACATACAAATTATCATTAAACCAAAACATAGAACGGTTGAAGCCTTCCCAAGGATCTTTTAGTGGAGGATACTTTACTTCCTCACTGGCAAACGGATCCTCAAATGGATCATCATTATTTATTTCATTTTGCGCATAAATCGAATCTAAATCACTGGATTCATAATAACTGTTTAATGCCCGCCCTTCAGAACTTACCAGGACAACTCTTCCATAATCATGCTCAGTTAACTTTGGCCAGGAAAGATATTTCGTAAAGGAAGGCTTATAATTTGCGATAGTCTTTGCAAAATTTGGAATTTCAAAAGAAGGCTTATAATTTGCAATAGTTTTAGCATAATTGGGAATTTCAAATGTTTTCTGTTTCACCACCTTCCAACCCAAGCTGACCTTTTCAATCAAGGTACTCTTTTCCTGGATTGATTCATCTGCAGAAGAAACAGAAGTAAAAAGCAAAAGACTTACTATGGCAAAAATAAGGAACCATGAATTAGATCGAAGAGTTTTCATTTATTTGTTGAGCTTCCTTTCAACAAAAGAAAGTGGAGGGAGGAAAATGTAAATTTTAGGTAAGATCCATTAATCATAGGTATAACCTGTTTAATATATCAAAAGCCAATATCAAAAAAAACTTTTATCTCACTTAGGCTCTGGACTTGCATCCGCCAGCCTTTTCAAGGACGCTTTGGAAATGGTAATTTTTGCATTCCTGGCTTTAGATACCACCTCCCATGCATTTTTATATTCACCCTTATGGAAATACGAATCTACCAAAACCCCATAGGCGGACTTATTATGTGGATTATAGTCCAACGACTCTTTTAATTTTTCTATGGCTTCATCATATTTTCCCATTTGATTTAATGCCGCTCCCCATGAAGCATAAGCCTTACTATTATGAGGATCCAACAATAAAGCGTTTTCGTATTTATCAATAGCCTCCTCATGTTTTTTCTGTAAATCAAGAGTCAGCCCCCAGTATATATAGGTTTGGACTTGATTCGGGTCGACTTGTGAGGAGGTAATAAACTTTTCCAAAGCCTCATCATATTTATCTAATTTAACCAAAGTGATTCCCCACCAAGTATACGCTTTCGCATTTTTGGGATCTTTTTCAATTAAGTTTTTAGCTACCTCAGCAGCTTCTAAGTGTTTCCCCAATGCATTGAGTTCTTTTATTTTTTGAACTTGTTCCTCTAGGGCTGCTTTTTCCTTCAGCTTTGCCAGTTTCTCTTTTTTCTGCTGTTGAATTCTTTCTTGCCTTTCTTTTGACTTTACTTGAGCCTTTTGCATCTGATCCTGCATGGACAAATATATAAATCCAATAAAAATAAAAATACAACAAACAACCCACAGAATTTTCACTTTTCTAGGCATTGACACTTCTTTCAATAAAAAATATTTGTTTCCAATAGCTTGCGAGTATACAAGTAATATCATAACGGAGCAAAATTTCTTTAGAGACTAATATGAAGTTTTGTCGCATATTCATGCCTTTTTCTTACGCACAATATCCAAAAATTTTGCAATATCTTTGTCATGTGGCAAAAGTTTCGAAACATCTTCCAACACCTCGATGGCTTTTTCAGATTTTTGAGTTTTCAAATACAATCTTGCTAACGCTAAATTTCCAAACACATAATAGGGATTTATTTTTAATGTTGTTAAATATTCCTTTTCAGCCAACTGATACTCCTGGATTTCCGAATAAATATTACCCAAGTTTAAATGCGTTAGAATATGATCAGGCTCCTGTTCCAGGATCTTTTTATAAAACTGGACCGCTTTTTCTAAACCACCACGGTTGACCGCTTCCACCGCTTGATCCAAATATTGATCGATCCTGGCTTTTCGTTTTATCTCCCTAACTTGAATTTCAGACCGATCCAAAGAGGCAATTTCTTTTCTAACCTGTTTCTGCTTATCAATGGGCAATTCTTCAAATCTTAATATTTCCGGAAAAGTTTGGAAAAAAGGCGTTAATTGCTGAACAATGATATGCCTTTCATCCTTATAGATATATTCCGGAGCGCCAAACTCTAATAATGAATTATCATCTGTATGAATTGGAGCGGATTTAATAAACTTTTTTAGGTTGGCCTGATCCATTATCATGAGTCCCATAAGATCCCTAACACTTCTGATTCCAAGCCTCCGCAAATCCCTACCCTGTATTGAATCTTCAATTAAACGTCTTACTCTTTCATAAGGAATCGTATAAGGAGCATCAGAACCAATCAAAAGATAATCATCCCCTACTATGGATTCCCACATAGTGACGAAGGGAAACTCGGAATGGAATGCCTTTGATATCGATTTAAAACTTTCAGGAGACATATTGGTATGCATCCAGATACAAGCAATTCCACCCGGATTCAATCTCGGGCGCACTAACTTATAAAAATCCTGCGTGAATAAAGCCCCAACACCAGATATCCAAGGATTTGATGGTTCAGAAATGATCACATCGTATTTTTTTTCAGTAAGTGTAATATGATTTCTTCCATCTTCTAGAATTAAACGAACTCTGGGATCTTTTAAAGCCTGGTGATTGAATGGTTCAAAATATTGACTTCCTTCAATAACTGCGGGAGAAATTTCTACCAAGTCAATTTCTTTAACTGGAAATTGCTCCACGGCACCCAAAGTCACTCCACTACCTTGACCCACCACTAAAACTGATTGTGGGTCTTTTGCAAAAAACATTGGCAAATAACCAGAAAGCAACTGAGTCCTCATATCCATTGCCAGCGAAGCATCAGTTTTTCCATTTACCCGAAGAAAAATATTCCCTGTAACTGCTAATTCAGTAGTAACCGTAGTATGAGTTCCCTCTTTATAATAAAGAATCTTATTATTCTGCTGAATTGCTTCTTTTAAATCATCAATTCTATAGGGCATAAATGAGCCACTGGATATGACTGCTTTATCCCACGGCTTAATAACTTTTGGAGAAAATAAGACTAAGAAAATGAGACCAGGAAGAACATAGGCTTTTGTAATTGAAGATAAGGTTTGGGATCCAAAAAGCAAAATTACCCCCAAAACTACATTCATAAAGATTGCAAACATTATTGTCCCTTGAATTCCTAACCAGGGTATAAGAAGAAATCCTCCTAAAAATGAACCTAGAATAGTTCCAATGGTATTAGAAGCATAAGCAGTACCTACATGGTGTCCCAAAGTTTCAAGTTTTTTAGCAATAAGCTTTACAACCACGGGAAACTGGGCACCCATCAAAAAAGTGGGTATAAAGATTAAAGTTATAATAATTAAAAAATTGGCTCCTTGAATAGAAACAAAATCTAAACCCCAATTTAGATATACCCATCGATTCACCATTGGAATATTCCCGAAAAAAGGCAATGCGATTAAAGCGGATAAACCAATACCCACTTGAAGCAATCCAAAAACCTTTTGTAAATCTTTAAAGAGATGACATATTCGAGAAAAAATCATCGTCCCAGAAGCTAAACCTAGAATAAAACCAGTTAAAATTAAACTAAACGCATAAACAGAAGAACCTAAGAGAAGGGAGAAAATTCGATTCCAGGTGACTTGGTAAATTAGCGCAGCAATTCCGGAAATACCAAACCCCAAAAGAATTAATAACATTTCAGGAGTAAATTTTTTAGCTGATTCGGCAGAGTTTACTTCGTCTTCATTGGAAGAAATATTTTTATAAGAACTTTTATTTAGAAAAACTAAAATTATAACCGCAATTGAAATGTTAAGACCCGCGCTGATTAAAATAGTGTTGGAAATCCCAAAATTTTTCATCAATAAAAACGCACTCGCAAAAGCACCGACGACCGCTCCTAAAGTATTAAGGGAATAAAGGGTCCCTACATCACGACCTATTACTTCTGGGTCATTTGAAACAAATTTTCCCAGGATAGGTAAAGTAGCCCCCATGAAAAAGGAAGGGATGATTAAAATTAAGAAACAAATTAGAAAACGTAAAAGGCTTGCTGTGGCGTAAGAATTTTGAAAATTTGCATAAATCCATTGAAAAACAGGCAATGCTCCATCAATCAAAAAGGGAATTAAAAGACAATAAAGGCCTATCGAACCTTCTAAAATGCCATATAAAAATAAAGGACGCCCACCACGATCAATGAACTTCCCCCCAAAATAACTCCCCAGAGCAAGCCCGGTCATGAAGGTTGTCAGAACTGTAGACACAGAATAATGTGTATTTCCCATTACCAAGGTTAAAAGTCGCGTCCAAACTACTTCATAAATCAGTCCAGAAGCCCCTGAAATAAAGAAAAACGCAAATATCCAAAATTTATATTGGGATCGATTCAAGAAAAGAACATCCGTCAACTTTTAGACTTTCCGGCGCCTTGGGAATTTTTAGGAACTACGGATTTACCACAACGAAAACCCACAATGCTATCTTTTCGGCCCGGAGTTGCGGCAAAGCGTTTCGCGGAACGTATATCCACTTTACGTGCATCCCAGGAACCACCTCGAAAAACACGATTTTTACTTTTTCCTGCTCCTGTGGGATTGATCATGGGAGATTCCTCGTAGGTAAATTGACTGTACCAATCCTGCACCCATTCAGAAGCATTACCTGCCATATCATAAACTCCATATACACTACGACCCATAGGAAAGCTACCTACAGGTGCCATAAATTTAAATCCATCTGCTGTTCCCGAAATATTCGCTCTTTTGGGAAGCATATCGTTACCCCAGGGATAAACTAATCCATGCGTACCACGTGCAGCCTTTTCCCATTCTGCTTCAGTCAAAAGTCGCTTTCCTGCCCAGGTGCAGTAATTTACCGCATCGTACCAGGAAACCCCGACTACCGGGAAATTAGGGGTTTTCAGCATCTCATAGTCTCCCTGAAAAAAGGGTACAGAAGGTTCTACATAGTTTGCAGCTTTACGGAATTGGTTATAGGATTCGACGGTTACTTCATACTTATCAACATAAAACGCGTCAAGATAAATTTCTTGTTGCGGTTTTTCATCGAATCCACCCTCTAGTGAGCCTCGAGTAAAAACTCCTTCGGGGACCAAAATCATTTCCCGATTATCATCACCTGTCAAGGTTTCGTATATACTAAAGTCTCGGTTGTCCTGAATGGTAACTTCCTTAGATTTTGCCGCTAAAGTCCGAATCCGTTTATCATGATCAATAGATTTTTTGATTTCCCAGACAATGACTAACAGAAATAAAATTGATATAAAAAAACAACCAATAACGCCAAAGACCAAATGTTTGTTCTTCATAAGCTCCTAGTAAAATCGAGAATTTCAGGCTGAATCTAACTGGGATTATAATGAATAAAAACGGCAAAATCTATTTAAATTAAGGCTTTATGTTTCTATAATCCCTCAAGTTCAAATTGAGCCCTATATGAAAACTGTATATATCAATTCTTTTTGTTATAGTTAAAAGGTGTTATGAAATTAGTATTACAAAAAGATGTAACAGGGTGTGGATTTGCTTGTGTGGCTATGCTTGCAGGTACAACTTACAAGATTGTAAAAAACGCAGCAAATCAAAAACAAATTTCAGTGGAGGATCCCAAACTATGGTCCGAAACTAAATATATCCGAACATTACTGACACATTTTGGAATAAATATTTCTCCTTCGGAAAAACCTTTCCAAAATTGGAACCAACTTCCAAATCTTGCATTATTAGCAATTAAATGGCACCAAAAAAAAGGGGACACGTATTGGCATTGGACTATTTTTGTTAGGAAAAAAACAGAAAGCTATGTTTTGGATCCTAAAAGTTCATTAAAAAAAAATAAGAGAACCGACTTTGGAAGAATAAAACCAAAATGGTATATAGAAATTATTTAAAGGAAAACCTTAGTATTTAATTCCCATTTTGTTAATTTCAAATTAAACCCTAATCAAGAAAATGCTACTTACTGATGACAAGCAACCTTCTGGAAATTAAAAATGCTGCTCTATCCTGGCTCAAACCAGTAAACAAAGAAACCTTAAAATGGTTTCGCACAGACCTAAAGGTTCAAAAAAAAGCAGACCAAAGCCCTGTCACCATAGCCGACTTTAAAGCGGAAGAAATATTAAGAAAACAAATAAAAAAAAATTTCCCCAATCATGGAATTATAGGTGAGGAATTTGGAGAAGAAGATATTCAAAGAGAGTGGGTTTGGACCATTGATCCCATAGATGGGACTCGGTCTTTTGTTCGCGGTCTTCCGTTTTATTCAACCTTGCTCTCACTTTTACAAAACGGAAACCCAGTTTTAGGTGTAATGAGTTTACCCGCTTTAGGCGAAACTGCTTGGGCAGTAAAAAGACACGGGGCATTCTGTAATGACTCTCCGATGAAAGTTTCCCGACAAAATAGTCTAAAGAAATCCACTCTTGCAACAGCAGATATTTATTGTTTTAAAGAAAAAAAGAGAATGCGATTATTTAACCAATTGCAAAAAGTATCTCTATTAACTCGTACCTATCCGGATGCATTTGGTCATTTAATGGCAATCAGAGGAATTGTGGATGCTATGGTCGACCCCTGGGCTTTTATTTGGGATTTCGCACCTATCAAAATCATGGCAGAAGAGGCCGGAGGAGCATTTTTAAATTTCTCAGGAAAAACCCCGAATTTGACTGAGGGTTCTGCCCTGGTGGGAAATAAAAAATTGGTTCGTGAAATAAAAAGTCTTTTGGTTTAATCACATTAAATTATTGATTCAATTGATACTTAAAGTATTTTTTTCTATAAAATTCACTGAAACAAAGAAAAAAAAATTAATGGATTCTTTGCCAAATTTTTCGTAGGACCATAAAAAAATAAAATTCAGAAACCAATTTTAAATAAACTTATGTTTTCTATTGACAAACGGACCGTAAGAATATAAATTCTGTCCTGAAATCCTCAAAGTGCTTTTTTATTTTATGGTTTGCTATAGAGTAACTTTGAGGTAAAATTTAGAAATGTTTTCCACAATTCACGCCGATACCTAATTCATTGAGGTTTAATGGATAGTTGGTTCTTTTAGCTTCTTACTAGTTCAATTTTTTGAAGGGGAGACAAAGGATGAAGAAACAAGTACTTTTAGCTGTAGCATGTTTTATGGCTGCTATGTTTTTGGGTGTTTCTAATGTAGCTGCTGACGAAATGATTCCTGGGCAATATGCTCAACAGGATCAAAGTGTAATGGGCGTTGGACAAACCATAGTTCAAATGGGTGCAAAACAACGAGCGTTGACAGACGCTGTTAACCGTGCATCTCGAGCGCATTTGTCCCGTAATTCTGACAGGGGTATTAACGTTGACCAACAATTTGGTTCTTCACAAACGGACCAATCCTGGAAAGCTGCAAAAACTGTAGAAGAAGCTCAAGTTGTTGGGTTAGTTGCTGGTGACTGTCGTGGAGACAACTCTGACGATGCATATCGCAAGCAAATGAATCAGGATCGCAAAGGTTATATGCCTGAGCCTTTAGTTCCTAATGATATTTGTGGCGAATATCACCCAACTCTGAAGTAATTTTCCTAAAATTAAAGCCGGTAGAACTTTTGTTCTACCGGCTTTTTTTATTCCAAGAATCCTCACCTATAAAATTGATGCTAAAATTACAAAACAACATTTTTCTTAAACTACTTTGAGGAAACTATGTCCGAATCTAGATTCGTCGACAATGGAAACGACACAATTACTGACACCCAAACAAACTTGACTTGGCTCAAAAAAGACACCCGCCAAATGTTGGGGAAATGGCGGAATTTGGAACAGTGCAAAAATTATGCAGAGGAATTGAATAAGGAAAATTTTGGTGGCTTTAAGGATTGGCGGGTATGTAAACTCGAAGATATAAAAACGATATTTGATAAAAGTCAACAACTTAAAGCCAAAGGGGGAGACATGATCCATCTGCCTCAGGTATTTGAAGCTGATTGTGCAGACGTTACCTGGACGGATACGGTTAATGGAGACCGAGCGATGATGTTCAATCTCATTAAAGGACGATCAAATTGGATCAATAAACTTGGAGAGGGTCCTTTTGCTGCCAGATTAGTGCGTGGAGAGCGTAAAGAAAAGGGTCCGGCTGATGAATAATTCTTTAACTTCAATTAGATAAATTTACCCAAGGGTCTTTCTGGCACTGAAAAATAACCAGATTCCAATTCCAACTAAAATTATCGAAAAAATTTGCTTAAACATTATTTCAGGTACATTCTTTAAGAGAATGGGTCCCAATTGAGCACCAACCACTCCCCCCAGGGCAATTAACGCGCCGGTTTTAAAATCAACGTTTCCCAAACGACTATGAGCTATTAAGGACGAAATAGCCACCAAGAAAACTACCAGCAAAGATGTTCCTACAGCTAAAGTAGATTTCTTACCTAAATAAATGAGTAATGGAACTACTAAAAACCCTCCTCCTAAACCTGAGAAAGAGGAAAGAAATCCAACTAGCAAACCTAACAAAACTAAAGATATCACTTTTGTCCTCCTTCCACATATTTCAATTCCAGGTGATCCACAACGGCAGCGCCAATAGAATCGCCCCAAACATTAATCGTGGTTCTACACCGATCTAAAAACCAATCAATTGATAAGAGCATTCCAATTCCTTCCAACGGAAGACCCACTGATTGAAGAACCATTACCATGGTAACCAAACCAGCTTCAGGGATACCCGCGGCCCCAATAGCCGCCAAGGTAGCCGTTAAAAATATCAAAATTTGCTCAGAAAATCCCAGAGGATGACCCACCATTTGTGCAATAAAAATGGCTGCTACCGCTTCATAAAGCGCTGTTCCATCCATATTTATTGTTGCCCCTATGGGAAGTATGAATAAAGCGCTCTTTTTTGATATTTTGTTATTATCTTCTGCGCATTCAATGGTAACTGGTAAGGTTGCTGAACTACTTGCTGTAGAAAAAGCCGTCGTTAATGCCTCGGTAACATTTCTAAAGTAGGTTAATGGATTTCGCCTGGTAAAAAAATAGAGGATACTGGGCAAAACAATAACCGCATGAAAAAGTAACGCTAATATTACTGTAAGCGCAAATTTCCCGATTTTCATTAATTCAGCAACAAACTGGTCACCCCCTCCTGCAGCGCCTAATTTTGAAGCTATTAAAGCAAATATCCCCACAGGTGCTGTATACAACACGATATGAACCATCTTCATAATAGCTTCATTGACTGTATCAAAAAAATCAATGACCCCTTTACCCTTTTCGCCTAGTGTGGTTAGCACACCTCCAAAAAATAGTGAAAATATTATTAAGGGTAGGATGTCCATCTTAACCATGGACTCCACAAGGTTGGGAGATACAAAACTAATAAATATGTCCGTGATCCCAATGGTTTCCTTACCGGTTACATTCTCAGGAACATGACTTACCATTTCCACCATTTTTCCTGGTTCAAACAGGTTAACAAAAATTAACCCAGCAATTACAGAAAACGCCGTGGTAGCCATGAAATATGTCAATGCAATTATCCCAGTTTTTCCCACTTTTGTAATATCACCCAGTCCTGCGATTCCAACTATCAAAGAAGAAATTATTAAAGGGATTACTAGCATTTTTAAAGCATTTAAAAACATTTCACCAATCCAGTCGACTGATTCCATTTCTTTTCCAAATAACCAACCGCACAGTCCACCAAAAAATATTCCAACAAGAATAAAATACAACAACCAATTTTTTTTCATTTCAACACCTGTGGAAAGAGTGATCAACTTTTCGAAAATACATTAAACTCACGTTATAATAAAAAGAATAGAGATAAAGTTAACCTTCAGGGAGGCCAATGTGACAAAAACAATTAGAATGACCCATAGTGATCAAAACTATGATTTACCTCTTATAGAAGGGACCTGCGGCGAACAAGCAATCGATATCACCCAACTGCGGTCCAAAACCGGTCTTATTACCTACGATCCGGGTTTTGTTAGCACTGGAAGCTGCAAAAGCAAAATCACATTTTTGGATGGCGAGAAAGGAATTTTGCTTTACAGAGGAATACCTATTGAGCAAATAGCAGAAAAAAGTAATTTCATAGAAACTGCCTATTTGCTTATCTACGGTAATCTACCTAATTCTACAGAATTAGATTACTTCAATCATCATATCACTCATCACTCGATGGTGCATGAGTCAATTAAAAATTTTTATGACGGATTTCCCAATAATCCGCACCCAATGGCTGTTTGCAGTGCAGTTGTTGGAGCGTTAGCAACTTTTTATCAAGATCAACTAAATGTTCAAAATGAACGGGAAATAGAAATTACTATTCATCGGCTTATTGCAAAACTCCCAACAATTGCGGCTTATAGTTATAAAAAATCTATCGGACAGCCGTTACCTTACCCAACAAACTCACTGGGTTATACCGAAAACTTTTTAAATATGATGTTTTCCAACCCTTGTGAAGAATACGAGGTGGATCCATTAGTTGCAAAAGCGTTGGATGTCCTCTTAATTCTCCATGCTGACCATGAACAAAATTGCTCTACAAGTACTGTTCGATTAGTAGGTAGTTCTCGTTGCAATCTATACTCCTCAGTCTCTGCAGCCATTTACGCGCTTTGGGGTCCATTACATGGAGGGGCCAACCAAGCCGTAATTGAAATGTTGCAATTGATACATGATGATGACAGCAATGTAAAAAAGTATGTCGAAAAAGCAAAAAATGCAGATAGTGAGTTTCGGCTAATGGGCTTTGGTCATCGGGTTTATAAAAACTTTGATCCCCGATCGAAAATAATTAAAACCTTAGCCCATCAAATATTCGATAAATTAGGAATCAAAGAGCCTTTGCTGGAAATAGCCTTACAATTAGAAGAGATTGCCTTAAGTGACGATTATTTTATTTCTAAAAAACTTTATCCAAATGTAGACTTTTACTCAGGGCTGATTTACAAAGCCATGGGCATCCCTATCAATATGTTTCCTGTAATGTTTGCCATTGGTAGATTACCCGGTTGGATTGCGCACTGGAAAGAATTGCAAGAGGACGAAGATTTTAAAATTGGTCGCCCACGACAAGTTTATTTAGGTGAAACCAGACGAAATTACACACCTAAAAAAGAGAGGTAATTCTTAATATCAATCGTGGCTTGAAAAAATAAGTAAACTTAAAAAGGTTCTATTGTGCACCTAAAGGGGAAATCTTCCAAAATGGCCGCGGAGTGGACCGTCTGAACCTTGAACTCAGCTCTTTCCAATGGTAACGTATCTACATGGGATTTCCCTGTAAGGTGAACCTCCATCATAAGTTTTTCTGCTGTTTTAAAATCTTTGCTAAAGACTTTTATCAGCATACGCACCACAAACTCCATGGTGGTCACATCGTCATCCCACATAATGACTCGATAAAGGGGTAAAAGGTCACTTTTTTTGTGAACATTTTCCTCCTCAACAACATCGGGTGCATCAATGGGCAACGTTTCGGGTAATATTTCAGGTAAGGTTTCGACAGGCATAACTACTAAACTAATAAAATAATTACAATTGGCTCAATAAAAACTGAGAATATAATTTTAGTTATAGTAGAGGATCATTTAAGGGATTTCAACCCCCCAAAGGGAAGAAAGTACTACATGCAATCTCAACCAAAAAGCAGAATTAGCAGTATCCTCACACTCTTATTTATATTTTATTCTCATGTGGGAGTAACTTCCATTTCTTTTGCTGAAAATAAGATTTTAGAGACTCCGAATTCTGTTAACCTGGACCTTTCCAGAGGACAATACCAAGGATTTTCTCCCAATGGGGATATTCGTCGGTTTGCCGGAGAAACTCTTTACTACGATGTCAGTTTTCTTTTTTTTAACAACGCTGCAACCGCAGAAATAAAATTCAGCAAATTTAATGGGCACTTTCAGGCTCGCTTAGTTGCCGAAACTAAAGGATTCGTTGGATTTTTCACTAATTATCGCAAACATGTTTATAAATCTATCTTTGACGTTGTTGATAACGGAAAGCGAGTCAGGACTCGTCAATTTGAAAGAGAAGTTATTGTAGGAAGAAGCAGTGAACGAACGGTCCATTATCTAGATTATAGAACTAGAAAACATGTTTGGTTGCTTTACAAAGATGATGAGCTTGTAGAAAATAAGTCTGAAACAATACCGGAAGGAATTTATTTCGATGACGTTTTAGCGGCCTTTTATAATTTTCGAAACGAGGCTTATGGAAAGCTGGAAAAGGGAAAAAACTTTAAAATTGATACAATACCCGATCAGAGCATGAAAGAAATATCAGCTTACATCAATTCAGATGAAGAAAAAGAAAGATTCGCAAAATTAGTAGGACAGGACCCGATTGATGACCTACTTTTAATTAAAGTTAAAATCCCTAAAGATGTATTTAAAACTGACTCTGGGGAATTGATGCTTTGGACATCCTCACATTTAATTCCTTTTCAAACTACCGTAAAGGATTATATTTTATTAGGAGATTTGAAAGCACATTTTAAAGAAAGAAAATATAACAGTCACCAGATTGCTTCCAATTCCAATTAGAAAAAGCTAAACATCCCAAACAGGCTGAGGAGGATCTCGCCAAATATTAACCTCGGTTGTTTCATCCAATTTAACCGGTCCATATGTAATTGAATAAGGATCCGTATGTTCACATTCAAAATCTACTTTTAATTTCTCGATATCCCATTCACCACTTTCGGGTCCCACTAAAGTTAAAGAGTGTGCAAAACTTCTAACTTCAAACCCACCGCGAAAAGTTTCATTTGGCCCTACCCCTCCTTCAGTATCTTCAAGAGGTAATTTATGATTATTTATCGTAAATTGAACAGGACCTTCGGTTCCTATATTTCCAGTTTGAATTTCTAATTTAAATCTATTTAATTTAGGCATGAATTATCTCAGGAAAAATAGGGATTTTGACCGGCAGCATGATCCGTTTCATCGTATATTGCCCCGACAAATGGCACCGCTTTACGAAAGGAGTTATGAATTCCCTGTTTGAGTGTCAAGTCGGCTGCGCTGCATCCCTGGCAACCGCCTCCCATTTCAATGGTTACCGCATTTCCTTCTACTTTTGTCAGCTTAATATGTCCCCCATGACCCGCCACTCCAGGATTCACTTCGGTATCAATTATTTTTTGAATATCGTCTCGAATTTGGTTTTCGGCAGGAATGCTATCAACAATTTCAGCAGAAATTAGAGCATCTTTAGAATCTAAAGCTTTACGAATGGATTGACCTACCTTTTTGGCTAGTTCTTGCCAATCAGTTAGGCCTTTTGCCCCTTCCTTAGTGATTAATACAGTTGAATTATGAACCAGGACCGTTTCCACAAACTCATTGCTAAAAATAGATTCAGCTAGAGGAGAACCTGCGGCACTTTCAAAATTAGAAAACAACCAGGACTTTCCATTAAACAAAACCCGATTAACCATGAATTTACACTGATCTCCTGCCTGCGAAGGTTCGGCTTTTATTTTTATCTCATCAGAATTATTGAAACCATCATCATCCGCCATGTTCGCAATTACTGGAGCCTGAATCACTCTGCGTCTTGCAGGCGGTTCTTGAAAGGCTTCGGGTGTTTTCGAGTTAATTTCTTCTTTAGGTGAAGGTTGAATTATTTTATCTTCCGAAAAGGAAGCTGTGGAATCTTCTGATTTCGAACTCTCCTCTTCCCTTTTTTTATTTACGAATAATTCTTTCAAGCTATTTAAAATTGAGGACACTCAAGAATCTCCTTATATTGGGAAACAAAAGTTCTAGAATCTAGATGCTTTGTATTAGAAAAGGTTCTAAATAAACTGTTTAAGAATGAAAAATTTAGGGTCATTTAGAATAAATTTGCAGTTCAAGGTTGATTTCATACACGAAAAACATCTTGAAAAAGCCTAAATTCCCAATCGTTTGGGCATTCGGGGTCTCCTAAAACAGTTACAACGTCAAATCGTATTACTCGGTCTTTAATGGAAAAATTTTTTAAGAATACCTGTGACATCTGTATTATTTTTCTTCGCTTTTGTGAAGTCACTGCAACAATGGGATGGCCAAATTGAAGACTCTTCCTTGATTTTACTTCTATAAATACGAGGGCTTTATCTTGTTCTGCAATAATATCGATCTCCCCTATGGGAGTTCGATAATTTTTTTTAATAATTCTATAGCCATTCTTTTTTAAATATTTTTCTGCCGCTTTCTCTCCAGCCACACCGAAATCTTTACTTTCTTGAGTCATAAAAAACTCCCTGCAACCCATTTGCCTTTAGTAGCGGGCTTTGGTAAATTTCCAAAATGATTCTAGGTTGGGAAGACATCATAGGCGGCTCTACTATTGCTTCGTTTTTAATTTGGTTAATGTTAACTGGTTTATTTTATTTAGTCGTTTATTTAGCCGTATTAAATATATGTGATGAATTAACCCAAAACAGTTTTCTAAAAGTTCCCATTTTATTGCTAGTCTCCCCTTTGGTAGCTTTTATTATGGCCATATTTCAATATAGCCCGCTAGTACTATTTGTTTTAATATCCATATCAAACTTTTATCGTGTCAAAGGGATCGTAAAATCAGGCTTAAAAAATCACAAAAATCTTGCAATAAATCAACCCCTTTTTTTTGGAGCAAGTTACTTATACATAATCGTTCTTTTCATTTTATCCTTATGGTTTCAATCCCCGACTGAAAATGCAGGAATATCCCAACCACTTTGGAAAAGTTGGTTTCCCAGTGAAATTAATTGAGCAAATATGTTTAGTTTCTTAAAGTTTCTTTTTTAATAACGGTATCCACATCCCTGTTTTAGCTTGATACTGGATGTAATCATCGCCAAAGTGATCTTGCAGTGCTTTTTCCTCATAAAAAATCCGGTATTGAAGTCCAAACCAAACTAAAAATAAACCCAGGATTCCCGCAATCCAGTGATGTGTGGTTAAGCCGTAGGAGAGAAATACAATAACCATTGCGGTATACGAAGGATGCCGAATAATAGAATAAAGTTTTTGGGTTTGCATTTTTTGATTTTCTCGAAAAATAATATCAAATTTAAAAGCCACCGCACCCAGCTGATAAACTGCAACAACACGTAAAACACAACCTATTAGAAAAATCAGCATGATCAATATCATTTCTCCCATTTTCACAGGTTCTATAGATACTCGAGAAAAAAATGACATCCCAATGGAAGCAATGGCTATGGGTAAAACATGACCGACAAATTGTTTTATTTGAGGTTTATCAAATTTAAAATCAGCCTCGCGGACAGTGATCACAAAAATCACAATTTCAATCACACCAAATACCAAGTTTTGCAATGATTGGATTAAAAACCTGGCTAAATTGTCTTCACCTAAACCCACAGGAACAAGAGGAAGAATATAAATTAGACCAACCAGCCAAATATTAAAACTTTGGTTTATATAAATTGCGACCGAAAATACAGTCAAAAAAATCAAAAAGTTTGCCCATATCCAATAAGTGGCGATATCAAGAGATTCCAATTCTTAGTCCTCCAGGTATAGCCTAATAAACCGGAAATAAGGCTTATTTGCTAAATATTAAAAAAAATACCCCAAAATTCAAAAGTATAAATTTATGACCAAAATGCATAAAGTTACGGTTTAAAGGTATTCCTCTGTTTTTTAATTCCAATTTGTTATATGATAAACAATCAGTTGCAATAATTGGGGGTTCTTTATCATCATTTTGTAATTAAGAGAAATTGCCCTCAATAATAATTTGCAATCTTATTTCTATTGACCAAACATATAAAGTTGTCGGTCTCATTGCAATAACATTTCACGGAATCAGGGCCTGTTATGGATACCAAGGTTTTAAATATACCTCAAGAAATTAAACAAGAAATTGAAGATTTTGCTGCAGAAGTGGAACGCCTCAATCAAGGAAATGTAGGTGAAGAAGATTTTAAAAGGTTTCGCCTTCAACAAGGAATATATGGCCAACGACAAAACGATGTCCATATGGTGCGAACCAAACTTCCTTTTGGTAAATACACTTCGGATCAATTAATTTGTCTTGCTGACTTCGCAGATAATTATTCAAATGGAATTCTTCATGTAACCACTCGCCAAGATATTCAGTTCCATTTTGTAAAAATAAATGATGTACCGCAGGCGTTGCAGGATTTAGCCGATCACGGCCTAACCACTCGTGAAGCTTGTGGAAATACCGTTCGCAATGTTACAGCATGCCATAAATCTGGTACCTGTAAAAATGAATTGTTTGATGTAACTCCTTATGCCGGAGCTGTTTCCAAATTTTTAATACGACATCCATTAACCCAAAATTTACCTAGAAAGTTTAAAATCAGTTTAGGTGGATGCAAAGGGTGCGGACTGGCCCCAATTCATGATATTGGAATGACCGCAGTTGTTAAAGATGGTGAACGGGGATTTAAAATGATAATTGGTGGAGGCTTGGGATCGTTTCCACATGCCGCTCAACCGTTTTCTGATTTTGTTCCTGCTAAAGAGCTATTGCGCACTTGCGAAGCTATCGTAAAAGTTTTTGATAAGTATGGAGATAAAAGAAACAGAAACAAGGCTCGATTTAAATATGTTGTGGATAAATATGGTATTGAAAAAGTTACAAGTATGATTCAAGAAGAATTTGAGGCCCAAAAGGATACAGTTTATCCAACCATTGAGGCTCTGGATGAAGTTACTCCCAAAACACCTGAGTTTGAAAAAAATGTAGCGTTTGCATCCGACCCATTGTTCCAAAATTGGAAAACACGAAATACTCACGAACAACGGCAACATGGATTTTACAATGTCCATGTCAAACTTCAATTAGGTGATATTGATAGCACCAAAGCTCGAGCACTGGCTGATATTGCATTAAAGCTTGCTGGAGATACACTCATCAATACGGTCCATCAAAATATTATGATTCCTTGGGTTTCAGAAGATGCCCTAGGCAATGTTTATGGTGCTCTAAAGGAAATCGATCTTCATAAAGCTGGCACCGAAGAACTTAAAGATATGACCTGCTGTCCCGGATCTGAAACCTGTAATTTAGGGATCACCCATTCCCGCGGTTTGATTAATCAAATTACAGATGATGTTGAAAATGAGGTCACAGATTCCTCACAATTGGACGGAGTATCAATAAAAGCCAGCGGATGCCCGAATTCTTGTGGTCAACATCACATTGCTTCCATTGGATTCTCCGGCTCAGCAAAAAAAATTAATGGGGTTTTAGCTCCTCATTATGAAGTGATGCTTGGTGGAGAAATTAATGAAGATGGGGTTAAGTTTGGAACAAATGTTATTAAAATTCCGGCAAAAAACGTACCCAATGCAACTCGTCGAACGGTGGAAAACTATAAACGAGAAAGAAAAGAAGGAGAATCATTTCCAAGTTTTTTTGAGCGTATGGGTAAAGGGTATTTCATTGAGCTTCTAGCTGATCTTAAAGAACTGCCATCCATTGAGGAATCTCCTCAGTCTTATATTGACTACCACGCTAAAGAAAAGTTTTCATTGGATGACCGAGGACAGGGTGAATGTGCTGGTGCGGTCACAGATATGATAACGGATCATCTTTCTGAAGCAGAGCGTGCACTTTTTCAAAGTCAACGTGCTTTTGAAAAAGAAATATTCGCAGAATGTGTTCGTCAAGCCAATCGAGGAATTGCCTCAGCAGCAAGAGCCTTATTGGTCACTGAAGGAATGGATTTTACCGATAACTTAGAAACTCTCAGCAAATTTGAATCGTTAATTGTTGAAACCGGTATTGTATCTGAATCTCATGAAGGGGTTACTAAACGCTTCCAAGAAGATCCGGAAAAGGCTGATTTGAAAAAAGCTGAAGAGTCGTTAGATGAATGTAACCGACTTGTTATCGAATCTCAAAAAGCCCATAACAAAATGCAGTCGGATAAAAGCCTTCGGATTAGAGTGGGCTCGACCGGTAATGTTCAGGAAGCACTTTCAGAAAATAACCAAGAGGCAAATTCTAATCACGAGACTATTGACCTTTTAGGAGTTAAATGCCCTTTTAATTATGTTAAAACTAAGCTTAAATTAGAGGGGATGCAAAGCGGTCAGGTATTGGAAGTTTTGCTGGATGATGGTGAACCCGCAAAAAATGTTCCTCGAAGTGTCCAAAACGATGGTCATAAGCTTTTATCCCAGGTGAAAGAAAACGGACATCATAAAATTGTCATTGAAAAAGCATAAAGGTTGTTAAAGGAATGCTAAAAAGTATGACCGGCTATGGCCGGTCAGAAAAACAGAATGGAATAATATCCTGTAAGGTTGAGATCCGTTCTGTTAATAACCGCTTTATTGATATTAATGCTCGTTTTCCTAAATATCTTTCCTCGCTGGAACTTCCTCTAAAAAAATTAATAAAATCCAAATGTTCTCGTGGTTCTTTTGACATATTCATTAATGTAGAAAAGAATGAAGAAAACGGATCAGATTTAGAAGTTACATCTAATGTCCCTTTGGCAAAACAATATATCCAGGCACTAGAAAAAATTAAAAATGAGGTTGGACTTTCTGGTGATTTTCCTTTGGAAGCACTTTTAAATGTTAAAGACATTATCAAAACTGAACCCATGTCACTTGATGAAAATCAGGAGTCTTTAGTTTTAGAGTCCGTGGAGGAGGCATTAATTTCTTTAATAAAAATGAGGCAGGAAGAAGGGAAGCATTTGCAAAATGATTTAACTAAAAATATTCAAACCATTGAAACTTTAAATCAGCAGATTAGTCTGAGACAACCTCAAGTCGTAGAAGATTATAAGCATAAGCTTAATGAGAAAGTTAAAACCCTTTCTGAAGGAATTGAACTGGATCCCGGGCGATTAGCTCAAGAGGTAGCATTATTTGCAGACAGATGCGATATCTCTGAAGAACTAACCCGAATGAATTGCCATTTAAAACAGTTCTTTGATTTTATTAAAATGACAGAACCCATTGGAAGAAAATTGGAATTTATAGTCCAGGAAATTAATAGGGAAGTGAACACTATTGGATCGAAATCTCCTGACTATGAAATCTCCCAAAAAGTCATCGAAATAAAAAGCCACTTGGAAAAAATACGCGAGCAACTCCAAAACATCGAATGACCTGTCACTATTTCTATCAAAACTATAATTAGGGATCACAACTGAATGAAACAAAAAGGTTTAGCCATTATTCTTTCAGCTCCTTCGGGAACAGGCAAAACCACTATTTGTCAGAAATTAAAAACGGATTTTCCAGATATTAAGTTTTCCATTTCTCATACCACTCGATCCCCAAGAACCAATGAAACTGATGGAAAAGACTATTTCTTTATTAGCAAAAGTCAATTTCAAGAAATGATTAAAGAGGACGAATTTTTGGAATGGGCTGAAATTTATGGAAATTTTTATGGAACCGCCCATTCCACAATTGAGAATATTCTAGATAAAGGAAATGATTTAATTTTGGAAATTGATGTACAAGGAGCAGAAAAATTAAAAAAGATAAATTTTAACGGTATTTTCATATTCATCCTACCTCCTTCCTTGGAAGAGCTAAAAAATCGCCTCAATAGCAGGGGAACTGAGTCAGCAGAAAAAATTGATCAACGAATTGAAGTTGGAAAACTAGAAATAAAAAAATGGTCCTTGTACGACTATGTATTAACTAATAATGTAGTAGAAGATGTGGTTAAAAATATTTCAGCAATTGTTCAGGCGGAAAAAAGCAAAACTAATAGGTTTCAAAGTTCTTGTCCTAGCTTAAGAGAACTAATGGAAATGGATTAACTTTTATGGCAAATGTAGACTTACTAGCTTTGGTAAAAGACAAAGTAAAAACTTTAAAACCTTATCATGTGGATAACGTTGATTGCGCTGTCAAATTACATGCAAATGAAAATTCGTTTCCCCTTCCTTCAAGTATTCAAAAATTATTTGAGGAATCCTTTCGTACTTACGATTTGAATCGATACCCCGACCCTGATTCGGCAACCTTAAGAAAAACTTTGTCAAAAAAATTAAATATTTCCACAGAGTCCCTGGTATTAGGAAATGGTTCAGATGAATTGATTCAAATCATTTTACAGATTTTTTGTGATATGGGTGAAACAGTTGCCTTTCCTGACCCTACTTTCGCAATGTATTCCATATTAGCAAAAGGTATGGGCTTAAAAACACACACCATTCCTCTAGATGCGCAATGGAATTTTAAAGCAAACGATTTATTAAGCTCAATTAAAGATAACAAACCTAAAATTATATTTTTTAGTTATCCTAACAATCCAACTGGAAATTGCTTTTCCCAAAAAGAAATTCAACTGGTGATAGAAAACTTTTCTGGAATAGTTGTGGTAGATGAAGCGTATTTTGATTTTTCGAAAACGACCTATTTAGAGAAAATTTCAAACCACAATAATGTCATAATCTTACGAAGTCTTTCTAAAATTGGCTTGGCTGGACTGCGAGTGGGATACGCCATCGCAGACCCCATTATAATCAATGAAATCAATAAGGTGAGATTGCCATACAATTCCAACACAGTTTCGCAAAACTTAGCTGAACAATTGTTAAACAACTTTGAACCTATTCAAGAACAAATAGATACCATACTTCAAGAAAGAGACCGAGTTAAAAAATCACTTTCCCAGTTTTCTTCCTTAGCTGTATTTTCTTCAGATGCTAATTTTATACTTTTTCGCACAACCCATAATTCAACAGAACTATTTAATCAATTGGCAGAAAGAGGTATACTAATTCGTGACCTCAGCAGTCACCCCAGGCTTAAAAACTGCCTAAGGGTTACTATTGGAACTCCTGAGGAAAATGATGCATTTCTTGAAAAATTAAAAGAAATCATCAATTAAGGCAAACCCCAAAATTGCCGATTCATAAATTATCCAACATTTGGGGATTCCTTTTATGCGAACCATAAAAAAATTTTTAGTGGGTTTAGCAATATTAGTTGTTGTTCTATGTATTTCTATTGTTGGCACCCTTTATAATTTCGCATTTTCCCCAAGCAACATCCCTTCAAATCTTTCAGTTTTAGAAATTCCTAATGGAACAACGTTGCGTCAAGTCTCCCATCAATTAGAATCCAAGAAAATAATTTCAAGTGAAAAACAATTCATGATGTTCACCTATTTTCAAGGAAAGCAAGACCACATTCAAGCGGGTGAATATCAATTATCAGGGCAAATGACACCATACGAAATCCTGGATATTATTTCCAACGGCCGTACCCATCTACATACCGTAACCATACCAGAGGGCCATCGCATTGCTGAAATTGCGTCGATTTTAGAAAAAGAAGGCTTAGTCAATTCTAAAAAATTTATTTCAGAAACACAAAACTCTGAATTAATTAAATCTTTAAAAATATCTGCAGAGAGTTTAGAAGGATACCTCTTTCCAGAAACCTATCGTTTCAGCAAAAACACTGGAGAGCGAAAAATCATTGAGAAAATGGTTGATACATTTAAAGAAAAGGTTTTGAATCCATCAACTAAAGAAATGATAAAAGAATCAGGGTTAACCTTTCATGAAGTGATAACTTTAGCCTCTCTTATCGAAAAAGAAACCGGATTGGACTCCGAAAGAAAAATTATTTCTTCTGTTTTCCATAATCGCCTTGAGAAAAGAATGCGACTCCAGACCGATCCAACGGTAATTTATGCCATGGCTCATTTTGATGGGAATATTAGAAAAAAAGATTTATCCATTGATTCACCGTACAATACTTATAAGCATTTTGGTCTGCCCCCTGGCCCCATTGCGAATCCCGGGTTGGCTTCCATACATGCCGCGATCCAACCTGCCCAAACCAACCATCTTTATTTTGTTTCACGACAAGATGGAAGCCACCAATTTTCAAATAATTTAAAAGACCATAATTTTGCCGTCCGTAAGTATCAACTTCATCGTAAGCAAGGCTAATTCAGTACCATTAGATCAGTTTTTTCAATTCCACCTCAATTTATTAACCACACACTATTTTTTTAGATAAAAATGCCGATAGGAGAAAAGAACTGATATTGAGGGAAACCTATTGAAAAAACTATTTATCGCATTCAGTTGTTTTTGGATTTTGGGAACTTTTTCTCCATGTTTTGCGGATTTTTTGGGTGTCCAAGATTATAAAATGGTCTTGAAAACCAACCCAAATGACCACCTGGCGCATTTTGGTTTAGCCCGATCATTTGAACAAATGGGATTATATAAAGAAGCCATTCAAGAATATAAAAAAGTAATTGAATTAGAACCCCTATTTCCATCAGCCTATTTTCATTTGGGCGAAAGCTACCTTGCCTTACATAAAAATAAAAAAGCGGCTCAATCTTATTTAGAGGCTGTGCAACTGGATCCCAATTATCCTGAAGCTCAATATGGTTTAGGAAATGCTTACCGTTTATTGCAACGTTATTCCAAAGCTAAAGAACACCTTGAAACCTCAATTAATTTAAGTCCCAATTTGGCCTCTTCCCATTTTGCATTGGGAGCAACCCTTTCAAAACTAAAAAACCACCAAAAAGCTGTTGAGGAAATTCAAAAGGCCCTACAATTGGACCCCAACCAACCAGATTGGCTTTTGGAGCTTGGGGAAAACTTTGAGGCTTTAAAAAAATATCAAAGTGCCATAATGTATTATCAGGAAGCTTTGGACCTCTCCCCAAATTTGCACTCAATTCATGCCGCTATTGGGCGGACCTTAGTAAAATCAGGACACTCCGAACAGGCTCTCAAACCTTTAAAAGATGCATTGATTATTTATCCAAGTAATGACATTGCTTTGGAGTATTTAGGAAAAGCTTATATCAACCTTGGAAAACTAAAATTAGCAATAAAGCCTTATAAAAAATTGATCAAAGTCAGGTTTAAAGACTCAAAAGCTTTTTATAAATTAGGTTGGATTTACTATAAATTGCAAAATCTTAAAAAAGCCAATAAATATTTTGCAGAGGCTGTTAGGTTAAACAAAAATTATAAGACCGCTTATTATAAAATGGCCCAATCCTATGAAAAGTTAAACTTTCCCCATAAAGCCATTGAACAATACCGACAAGTGGTCAGGGTAAATCCTAAGAGCATAAAATCCTTTTATAAGATAGGCAAAATAAACTTTGATTTAAAACAATATCCTGAAGCAGTATCTGCTTTTCAAGAAGTGGTTCGATTGAATCCAAACCACAAAGAGGCCCATGAAAAACTATCAAAATGTTTTTTGGAAATGGAGCTATATGCTCACGCTATTCCTGAATTAAGAGAAACTTTAAAACACAATAAAAATTCAGCCGAAACCTGGTTCAATCTGGGACGATCACTTTATTTTACAAAAGAATATAAAGAGGCCATACTCCCGTTAAAACAAGCAACTCGGTTAGACAAAAAGTTGGGATGGGGGTTTCAATACCTTGGACAAGCATATTTAAAGCTTTCAAATTATAAAAAGTCGATTAACCCTTTTTTAAAATCTTTGAAATTAATTCCAAACAACTTTGGAGCGGAGTTTGGATTGGGTTTTGCTTATTCTTATCTAAATCAACCCAAGCAGGGAATATTTTATCTAAAAAAAATTATTCAAAAACAGCCTGACAATTTAAAAGCCCAAAAGTTGATTGCTGAAAATTATCTAAAAACCCATCAATTTAAACTGGCTATTTTCCCTTATGAAAAATCCTTGGAAAAAGAACCTACAAATCAAAAACTGTTAATTGGGTTAGCCACAGCTTTTTTAAAACTTGATCGATACGAAGAAGCCTTAAATGTTTACCAAAAAGCAATTGAATTGAGTCCCAGCAAAGCAAATGTGTACTATCAGATCGGGAAAATAAATACAATTTTGAGTCGTCATGAAACAGCCATAGACGCCCTTCAAAAAGCACTTTTATACGATAAAGACCACTTAAAATCTTTAAATCAATTGGGACTCGTTTACGAATTACTGGGACGTCATCAGGAGGCCATACAAACTTTTAAAAAAGCCTTGAAAAAGTATCCTCAAAACAGCCAACTTTATAAAAATATCGCTTGGTCTTTAGGGGAAATGAATCAATATTGGGAAGCTATTTACACTTTAAAAAAGGCTTTAAAGAATAATCCCCAGGATGAAGATATTTATTTTTCATTGGGAGAGTATTATTTGAATACTAACAACAAAAAAGCAGCTTTTGAGGCTTTTCAAACCGCCTTATCTATAAACCCCAAACATTCAGGGGCTTATTCTAACCTAATCCAATTAAAATCAACTGATCAGTTGCCTTCGATACAACCTGTTTATTCAAAATCACAGTACAATTTAAAGTAAGACTATCCATTCGCAAAAATACCCTAAAGTAGGTATTCTTTAGATTAACTTCATACCAAGATTTTGCTCCAATTCCAGCTATTTTAAATTTATATATTTGGCAAAACATTCCTTAAAGGTATGTAAATAGTTTTCTTCAATTTTTGCAACCTGTTGTTGGCTAATAAACCACCTTTTTAGTAGCAATATTAATAATTTCACTTTTCCTAAAAAAGCTGGAAAAACCAGAAATCATACTTCGTTTAGCCTTGAAAAAACAAATTTTGAAATAAAAAATCTACCTTTAACTTTAATTCATTTCCTACTCCTATCTTTAATCAATTATTAAGTTGACAGTTATGGATTTGGGCCTATATACTTCGTGTTTTTTAATTGTTTTGGCGTTATATTAAACAACAAACTAGCTCGTCAACCGAACTAATTAACAAGCAACTTTTGGAGTTAGTTCTCTAAAAAATTTATATTCCATGAACTCTACTACTTCAGAAAATACCGAACCTTCCCCTGAAATAAAAGATGAATCAATAGACCTGGAAGTGGTTTACAAGGTTTTAGATCAATTTCCCAGCCGCTCCCGCCAATTTTTGATTCCAATTTTGGGAAAAGTACAGGAACAATTCCGGTGGCTACCTGAGGAAACCATTCAAGTCATCATGGATGAGCTTAATTTAACCCGTGCAGAAATTTATGGAGTGATTTCTTTTTATAAACAATTTCGTATAACTGAACCTGGGAAATACATATATAAATTGTGTTATGGAACAGCATGTTTTGTAAAAGGGGCTCCTATAATCGCTGAAAAGCTCAAAGAAAAATACAATATGGGACAGGGAGAAACTGATCCAAGCAAGTTATTTACCTTAGAGTTTGCTTCTTGTTTAGGAAACTGTGGGGCTGCACCAATGGCTATCATTGGCGATGACACTCATGGTAGCATTGACCCTGAAAAAACCTATGATATTTGTGATCAGTACTCGGTTGACGATTAAGAATTGGAGTTGAGATCGAATGAGCGTTAAAGAACAAAAGGTCGTCAATTTCTCAATCAATGGGAAACCATATTCCGCCCCTGAGGGAACAGTAATTTTAGATGCGGCTAAACGTGAAGGAATTTACATCACAAACCTTTGCTCTAACCGACAATTGAAACCATTTGCTGCCTGCAGAACCTGTATGGTGGAAGTGCAGGTGGATGGCAAAAAAGATTTGGTCTATTCCTGCACTCATCCCGTCTCAGAGGGAATGGAAATCAAAAGTGATACGGAGGAAACCAACCGGTATAATCAGGCTTGTCTTGAAATGCTTTTGGTTGAACATCCTTTAGATTGCCCCATTTGCGACAAATCCGGAGTTTGTCCTCTTCAAGACAATACAGATTGGCTAAAGCTTTATAATGGCCGGTTTGAAATCAAACGTCGAAACGAACCAAGTATTAAAACAAATCCCATTATCGAATTTTATTTAAACCGATGCATTATGTGCGGGATGTGCGTTCGGGTTTGTGACGAAGTTCAAGGAGTCCAGGCGCTGGACTTCCATAAGCGCGGGTATAAAGTAACAATTGGAACTGCAAATGATGAGCCGCTTGATTGTGAATTTTGTGGCCAGTGTATTACCGTTTGCCCAACCGGTGCTTTAATGGACCTATCCTCAGAGGCAAGAGGATTGGCTGCAATGTTTGATAATACGCATTCTACCTGTAACTTTTGTTCCTGGGGTTGTACAATCCGCCTTCAAACAAAAAAAGGAAATTTAATCCGAATTGAAGCCGATGAGAATTTTGATGTTGGAATCAACGAAGGTAATCTCTGTGCTAAAGGTCGGTTCGGCCATGGAATGGTTCAAAATGAAAAGAGGATTCAAACCCCATTAATGAACGTGGGTGGAACCTTTAAAGAAATTTCTTGGGAAGAAGCCTTAGATACCATCGCGGACCGATTCAAAACAACAGTCAATCGAAGTGGACCGCATACTATTGCAGCAATTGGAGGAGAAAAACTAACCAATGAAGAAAACTATCTATTACAAAAACTTTATCGCGGAATCTTAGGCTCCAATCAGGTAACTAATCTGGCAAATTTAAGAGCCCCTTATCTTAATGAATTCATGGTTGGTTGTTTTGATAATGGAATAATCAGCAAACCTATTCCTGAATTGGAAAAAGCGGATGTAGTCCTTTTGTTTAATACCGACATTCCTTCAGAATACCCAGTAGCAGGAAATGCAATTCGTAAAGCGGCAATAAGACTCAATACAGATATTCTAATTGCAAATCCGAGAAAAGTTGAATTTAAACATGAGTCCAGATCAGAAACGCGCCTCACTTATTCACCTGGATCAGATCTAGTAATTGCAAACCGAATATGCCAGATTATTATTGAAAAAAACCTTGTAGATTTAGAAAAAGTAAAATCGGCTATTTCTAATTTTAATGAATTATCCAATTCGCTAACAAAGTACACTGCCGATTATGCAGAAAAAGCGACTGGAATTAGCGACACTTTGTTAACAGAAGCTGCTGAAAAATTCGCTAAAAAAGCAGATCGGTTCATTCTTTTAGGAAACGATATATTAGATACCGGCCAGGGCAAAAACATATTAGCTGCCATTTTGAATTTGTGTGTATTGGTTCATATTGGTGGTGAAGGTAGCGTTAGCGCCTATCCTCCAAGAGAACATTGTAATTCTCAGGGCGTTAATGATATGGGAATGACATCTGCTTATTTGCCAGGTTACCAATCCCTTAATGATACTGACGCACTCAAAAACTTGGGCGAAGCATGGGGAGTCAAGGAATTAAAACTTGAACAAGATAACTTAGTGGAGGACCTTTGGAATAACTGTGTCAAAGGTTGGGTAAAAATGCTCTACATTGCCGGAGAGGATCCTTGTCACTCCTACTATAAGGGGTCATTGGCAAAAGAGGCCTTGCGAACGGTCCCATTCCTGGTGGTTCAGGATGTTTATATGACAGAAACAGCAAAATTAGCCGACATAATTTTACCCACAAGTACTTATGCGGAAAAAGAAGGAACTTTCACAAATATGACACGGCATGTTCAGAAAGTGGCACCTGCCGTTTTACCTCAAGGTCAATCCCGTCCAGATTTTGATATTTTCATAGAATTAGCTGACAAATGTGGGAAAACCTTAGATTATACGTTTCTTTCTGATTTACATGAAGAAATTGAAAAGGTTACCCCTTCCTACCGGGGACTGTTCCCTGGTAACCGGTATAAACAATGGACTCCTACAAAATCTGGTGACAAACCAGGGTTTTCTATCGTAACTGAAGGCGACTCCCAATCCGATAAGGATGGATTTCCAATGAAGTTAATTGCTAATAATCACATGTTTCATATTGGTAATTACACACACTATGCAAAAGCTCTCGTGGATGTTGGCCCTGATTGTATTGCAGAAATTAATTCAGCTGATGCCAAAGAATTGGGAATTCAATCTGGCGATAAAATTCGTGTGGAATCACAATCCTTATCTGTAGATTTACCGGTAGAAGTCAATGGTAGATCTCCAAAAGGAATTGTTTATATTCCTAAAAACTGGCCCGATATTCCTATTAACATGTTAAGAAACGGGGAAGAAGGATTAGTATCAGTAAAAATTTCAAAAGCCAATTAAAATTATAGAAGTGGAAAGTTTCCTAACAATATCTTATGTCTGATTTAAAAGAAAGTTTACATACTGAGCATTTAGTTTTGAATATGGGGCCTTCACACCCCGCTACCCATGGTACGGTCAAGTTTCTATTAACACTGGATGGAGAAACTGTTGTTGATTGTGTTATTGATGTTGGTTATCTGCACCGTGGTTTTGAAAAAATGTGTGAAAGCGTTACATGGACTAATGTGTTCCCATATACAGATAGATTGAATTATTGTTCAGCAATTATGAATAATATTGGCTATGCACTTGCAGTCGAAAAATTATTGGGAATTGAAGCTACAGAACGATGCCAATATATCAGGGTAGTAACCAACGAACTTTCAAGAATAGCAGACCACTATACGAATATTGCCGCAGCCGCTTTGGAATTAGGGGCTTTGACTGCTTTTATTTATTTTGTTGAAACACGGGAAATCATTTGGGATTTACTTGAAAAAGTATGTGGTGCGCGATTAACTTCAAACTATGTCCGAATCGGGGGTCTAATGTGTGATTTGCCTCCAGACTTCGACGATGATCTAAAAGCAGTATATCCCAAATTAGATTCTTTATTTGAAGACGTAGATAAACTGTTGACTAAAAATAGAATTTTTCTCGATCGTATGCGGGATACAGGGATTCTTTCTAAAGAATCAGCAATTTCATTTGGTTATACAGGGCCCTGCTTACGTGCTTGTGGTGTCGATTATGATATTCGAAAAGCTGAACCCTATTTAGTTTACGATAAAATTGACTTTGATATTCCCATTGGAACGGTTGGAGATAATTTCGATAGGTACTTAGTACGTATGGAAGAAATCAAGCAAAGCTTTCGAATTATTAAGCAAGCTATGAAAGATATACCCGATGGTCCGATCAATGTAGATAACCCATATATGCGTCAACCTTCTAAGCAAGATGTCTATTCTAAGATGGAAGAAATGATCGCACATTTTAAAATGACAATTGAAGGCCTTAAACCTCCTGTGGGTGAAGTTTATATGGCAACCGAGGCAGCCAATGGTGAATTAGGTTTTTATATAGTCAGTGATGGAAGTGGACGACCATTTAAATGCCGAGTGCGTCCTCCTTGCTTTACTATGACCGCCGGCGTCGAAGAAATTGTTAAAGGCCAAATGCTGGCCGATATCATCCCTACCTTTGATATGATCAATATGATCGGTGGAGAGTGTGACCGATAAATAAATTAGATTTTTTTTGCTCCCCATTAAATACCCCTTATAATATTTTTTTATTAGCCGCCTCCAAATAAAGCACTTAATTGCAATAATATTTTTAGCGATTATTCCATACCTAATCTATGTCAAAAAGTTTCAAGTTTATCTTTATTATTTTTGGTGTCCTATTATTTGCATGGGTTCTCCAAAAAGTAGATATTTCTTCTGTGCTCGAATTAATGAAGAAATTTGGCAGTGGCTTTGTTTGGATTATCCTCACTTATGGGATAGTTATATGGTGGGACACTTTATCGTGGAAATACGCTTTTAAACCTCAAGAAGCAACAAACTTTTCTGTTTTTAGTTTATTTAAAATACGCACCATAGGAGAATCTTTTAATGCTCTTACACCTTTAGGAACCTTAGGCGGCGAGCCTGTAAAAGCTCAATTGTTAAAAGATCATCATAGTTTGGGATTTAAACAGGGATTGGCTTCCCAAGTAGTCGGCCGCACTACTCTTTTGATTTCTTTAATCTTTTTTTTTCTTCCAGGGGTTTACCTTCTCTTTCATTCATCTTCTATTTCCAGTCAATTTATACAAATAAGTCTTACTGCTCTTATTATTTTTTCTACTTTAATTTTTTTATTTTTGATATTTCAAATTACAGGAGGATTAAGTAAGTTTTCTAATTTTTTATCAAAATTATTTAAGGTAAATTCTGAAGAAGGTTTTCTCTCTCAATTCATAGCATTAGACCAAATGATGATTAATTACTATAAAAAGCACTCTAAGGAGTTTTGGGCTTCAATTGGTTTTGGGTTCTTAGGTTGGATTACAGGTATCTTAGAGCTTTACATAACCACCAGGTTTTTGGGAATGGAAATGACTCTTCAAAAACTTTGGCTCATTGAAGCTTTAACGCAACTTATTAGAGTTTGCAGTTTTTTCATACCTTTAAGCTTAGGGGCTCAGGAGGGAGGATTGGTATGGATTTTTAAGTCATTCGGAATGTCAATTGATTTTGGTCTAACAGTTTCCTTAGTAAGGAGAGTGCGAGAATTGGTTTGGATTGGAATTGGATTATTTTTAGGATGGGAAATGGCTTTAAGGCCTTCAGGGGGGAGAGCTTCCTCCCATGAAGAACCTTAAAATCATGATTACTCTTTATAAAACGTCCCTTTGAACACCACGATCACGTCCTTTGCCCCAAGGATTGCGCTTTAATGAATCAGTAAAAACATCGTTTTGTTGAACCAATCCGTCATGCGGCGTTCTAATGGTACCAATACGTTTTTCTTTTAATTCTTTAATCGCATCTTCAATCATTTTCTCTTCTTCAGACTTTTCTTCCTTCTTTTTATCTTTGGGCTTGGTACCCTGGGTTGCGGTCGTCTGCTGAGAAGATGGTTGAACCTGAGACTTTACAGTACTTTCCTTATTGGCAGCAACTGTCTCTGTTGGATTATTTGGAATCTCTCCTCCTTCTTGTCCCTCTTGAGCAACGGGAGATTCTCCAGCTGAATCTTCCGAAGCTTCACTTTCCGCTGCTTCTTCTTCCGCAGCTTCTTTCATGGAGGATTTAAAGTTTTTAATACTTTGTCCAAAAGCAGAGCCAATTTGAGGCAATTTACCAGCACCAAAAATGATCATAATGATGATTAATATAACCATCAATTCCGGGAAACCAATTCCCATCATGGCAAAAAACTCCTTATATAATGAAATAAAGTCAAATTATTCGTGGAGTATAGCACAAACCTTAGCAAAAATTTGAGGTTCTCCAACAAATAATTTAATTACTTCATTAATTTCAATAATCTATGCTGAATTCAAAATCAGAGTTTAATTAATGACCACCAATATGAGCATTTAAGATATTTGAATTAAGTATTGCTTTATTCCCATTAGCTTTGCCTTTTGCCGCTTTAAAATGCATGGTAGCTTCTCCATGCTTACCCAATTTATCTAAAGAAATCGCTTCATTAAAATGAATCTCTCCAATGCTTGGATCAATTTTGGAAGCAGCTTGGAAATGCTTTAAAGCTACATCAAAATGGCCCTGGTTCCAATGATCTATTCCTTCGTCATTATGTTTCGCGGCTTCAGCATTAGCGCCACTTGGAGTTTTCATAGGTCCTTCACTGGCTATTGCAAATAAAGGCAATGATAATATGATAAGAGTTGTAAAAATAGAAAAGAACTTTTTCATAGTGTAACCTCCCAAAAGTGAGTTAACTTATTCCCTCAATTTATCATTTTTGGGAACACCAAATCAAACCCTTTTCTACTATTTATAAGGGCAGAAAAAGTGGCATCAGCTAATTGAAAACATTGACATAAAGCCTTTTTTACAATCCTTCTAATATTGCCTTAGCTTCGTTGATATAACTTTGTCGCCTCATACCATTAAGAACAATATCCACACCATGATCAAATAACCACAATATTCCCAAGGTCTGCAAAGAAATGTCGTTACTAAGGTTTGGGAAATACTTATCTCGAATTTCATCATAAAAGCTCGATTCTCCCTGGCTTCCACGAATTTTAATACATTGTATTACCCAGTCTAACAATTCATGCGCCTCATTCATCTTTTCATCAAAATGCGCGGGATCCCATAACCGCGCTTGCACAACTTGTTCACCCAACCCACGTGCACGTAAATAGAGGTTATTTATATTTTGTTCCACTTGATTTACTTGATCATAATTCTGAGGTTGAAATTTTTGAGCTGTTTCAACCGCCCGACGAAAATAAAACGGTGAAGATATCCCCGAGGCCTGTAATACCTCTTTTAATGTTCTGCCATCCGCCATTGAAGATAAATGAATTTGGTTTGTTGTGGATTCTAGCTCACCCAGTACCCAATCCCATTTAGCTTCAGAATCTATTTCCTCGATATTTGGATAATCAATCAACAAAATTTCTCGCCCTTCATAATGGGCTCTTAGTGGTGTACCAACTAATGTTAGCAATCCATTCTCTTTGATTTCTTGGATAAAAGATTTGTTCCCATTGAATTCCTTAAAGGGTCTGCTTTCTATAAAGTTTCCTACTAATTCTACAGCCTGAAATCCTTGGAACTCCCTAAACACTTGAAAAATTTCTTTAGGGGTAAACCAGGGTGCGTTTTCATTTTCTGGAAATAAATCACCTAAAGAAACTCCGAACCCCTTCAATCTCCCTTTCTGACACTGCATTTGTAAAAACTCTGAGGACATTTTTAATTGTTTAAACAATTCCACCTTACCCAGAATTTTTACTAGTGCATAAGGCACATCTACTAGTAATAAATCCAGACTTGAGCAACCTATACGATGTATAGACCTTAACATTTGGTCATTGAGGAACTCCGGGTGGAGGCAATGGCCTAAACCTTCCTTTAAATCAAAAATATTTGGAATAGGCTGATTACGACGGTTCATTTCCTCAAACATTCTTAAATTATTTCCCCGTACGGGTCCTGTTCTAGAAATTATAAAAAGGGCTTCAGCCTCCATTAATTCCGATTCCAAAGTTTTATTTATACAGTCACCCAATAATATCTCATCCGATCCATGTGTCCAATCCGGCGAAACCTCAACAACATTCATTGGCCCCTTAAGATAGGACATTAAAGAAGTTTCGTGTTGTGAGTTTATCAAACTAAAGTTTCTTGTACCCAATCCAATTCTGGATAACCCCCTTCCCCTCCATGACACTTTTGCTTTTTCTGGCAAACTTTTCAAAATCCTTTGACTGGGATTTATTTCACAACCAGAATTTCTTGAAACAAACCTTGGACGAACCAAATCACACGACCAGGTATAAGATGGCAAAGTAGATAATCGCTTATCTTCTACTGCGCCTCCAATGGTAAAATGATATAGACTCTGAAAGCTGTTGTCTTGAAGGCCCAAAATTTCATGAACCGGGTCATCAAAATAACAGCCAATCCCTGTACCCCTTAAACCAGAAAACTCGGCAGCTAAGTAAAGCATCTGACCTAGCATTCCAGATTCCCAGAATAATCTTCTGTAGTACCAAGCTCCCTCACTTTTAATTGGAGAAGAAAAGTCCGAAATCATCCCTAAACTAAAAGCACTTTGGCCGGCGATATCTTGATTACAACTCACGCGGGATGCAATTGTTTGAAAAGAACCTTCCTGCAACAAATAAAGATTTAAATCATCTGGACAACCAGAGGGATTCTCCCAAACAAATTCTGACTTCATGGATTCTTTCAAATTTTCCAGTTTTAAATTATTTCTCACTAAAAAATACAGGCCTGGCTTTATCCCCTTTACTCGATGAACAAATAACGCCAGATGGATCCGAGGCTCCCAAGTAGTGCAATCCCAGGGAATATTGTGAATGGTTTGAATTAGAATTGAATAGAATTGCTGATCGGTCAATCCAGTAACCCCATCAAAAGAAACCGCACTTCTTCTTTGGCGAATAATTTGTCTGCAAGAAATTCTCTCTTGACGCAATTCTAAAGAAAAATTTGTTAATGAATAAGAAGTTCTTTGAAAATTAGAATTAAGAGATTTGGATTCATTTTTTATTGAATGCTCTGCTGCAAAGTCAATCGCATCCCAAATACGATTATTAGAGCTAAGACGATTAGCTTTTCCAAACCAGGGTTGATCGACAATTTTGTTTAGAGCAACAGTATTTATTCCACTGGTTACAACATTAGATGTTTTACAATTCGTAACAATAGCAAGTAAATCAGGGTGCTCTAATTCTGCATTTAAAAAATCACCCTTACGGTCCAAGCCTAACAATTGGGACAAATGCATGTCACTTATAGCTTCAATTAAAATCAAATTCCACCCCAGAACTGCGGCCGCAATTCTTAAAGCAGCCAGGGCATGACCAATATCATGTTGGCAATAACGAAAAGCCCTCTCTCCATATTTCCAGGCTTCTCTCCAGTGAATGGAAGTAAGACCCATTAAAAAGGCATCTTTCGGAACTTCTTCTATTAATTCATTAAACAATTGCGAAGAAAACTCTGTCCTTCTTTCTAACCCATGTTCCTCAGGGGCATAATGATAAACCCCCGCTTGATTATGGACATTTTTTAACGAATCCAAAATTAAGTAACCTTCTGTTGGGTGTAAGTTTCCACTAGATGGATTACTCCTCAAGGCCCATTTCGAATCACCCATTTGTTTCCACGCTGATATTGCCAAAGATAATTCTAAAAATCGGGAAATCTGATAAACATTAATTTCCTGGGAAGGAATTGGGCTAGATTCAAATAATTTGAAATAAGGAGGGGATTCATCTTCAACTATAGGAGGTAAATAAACCAGCGGAGCCTCCTGAAAACGACGAAAGGGATTAGGCTGAGTAGCCCAATCTAAATGGCCAGGCCCCTTGGCATACCCTTGATAACGGTGCTTGGTTTGTTCATGGTAGGAAAAAATACCCTCAATTTTTTTATCGGCCATTTAAATCCTTTAAGAGGTCAAAATAATAAAGGAATTAACCTATCAAGGAAATGTTGATCACGCCACAAAAATTCAATACACTGTCACATAATTATTTTTCAATCTTCTAAAATTCATAAAAATGGATATCGAACAATTAGTACAAAACAACCTGAACTCGGATGGTATATTAGATTTAGAGAATCGTAAATTAGGAGATGAGGGTGTCACCACTTTATCGAAAATGGAAGTTTTATCTAAAGTAAGCCGCTTGGAATTGGGAGACAACGAAATTAGTGATACAGGAGTCGCCGCTATCGCGGAAAGTCCTTATTTAACCCAATTAAAAATTTTAAATTTAAAATCAAATAACATCACTGAAAAAGGGGCTTTATCTTTAGCTGAATCTACAAATTTTCCAGAATTGGATCAACTAATTATTAAGTTCAATAAAATTGGTGAAGAAGGAGCAAAGCACTTCGCTGCTTCGGAAAGTTTTCCCAAACTGACAACCCTGGACTTATTCAGAAATCACCTTGGAACAGAAGGCGCTTCAGTAATTAAAAAATCAAAATTATATAGACAGTTAAATCGAGTCCGATTAGACTGACAATAATAATGATTATTATCTATATTGATTCCTCACCTTCCAGAAGAAAAATATGGATTTAACTTCTCAATTTCCAAGATCACCTAAGGAAAAGATTTCAGACTTGGTTCATGTTGGGAGAATGGTCGATAAAGCACGAGCTTATAAAAATAATACATTGGGAGATTATATTTATCCCTGCCCTTTAGATAGCATTATTTTGGATTTTCTGAAAATTGACAAAGAGGAGTTTTCAGATAAAGCCTGCACTATGGAGGAAAACCAAATTAAAACCTGGGTAGCCAAACTTGCCATATCCCACTCTTCTGAAAAAATCGAAGAAATTAATGATTCTATATTAAATAGTCAACCAGATTCTCCAGAAAAATGGAAGCGTTTTTATGAACTCCGAGACCAACTGGATTCAAATCGAAAAGATATTCAAAAGTGGGTTGACCTTATTGATCTTGAAGAGGGTCGGATTTAGTTATTTCCAATTTAACTTAATTCGAGTTAAGCTAGTCATTTACAAACTCCTAATCTATCAACTTCCCATAATTCATGAAAGATAAAATCCTAAAGAATCAATCTCCTTTTAAAAATAAAAAAAAGAAACCGGGAAAACTGAAAAAATTTGTAATCAGATCACTGGTTTCAATATTCTTTATTGTTTTGATAACTTCTTTTATAGGAGGCTGGATTCTTTATTCAAAATATTCTAAAGGATTACCGGACGTATTAGAATTAAGGGATTATTCACCCAGCACCATCACCAAAGTTTTTTCTGATACTGATGAACTAATAGCAGAGTTTTATATTGAAAAGAGAATTTTGATTCCTCTATCCAAAATTCCTCTTCGTTTAAAACAGGCAACATTAGCAGTCGAAGATTCTAACTTTTACCATCATTTTGGGATTGATCCAAAAGCAATTTTCAGAGCATTTCTAACAAATTTAAAGGCAGGACATGTCGTTGAAGGGGGTAGCACAATTACTCAACAGTTAACAAAAACTTTATTCCTTTCATTCGAAAAAAGTTTTAAAAGAAAGATTCAAGAAGCCATTCTGGCAATTCGCTTGGAATTAGTTTTCACAAAAGATGAAATTTTGGAAATGTATCTGAACCAAATTTATTACGGACATGGTAGTTATGGCGTAGAATCAGCGGCCAGGACTTATTTTGGAAAAAAAGTTGGAGAATTAGGCATAAGTGAATGTGCTACCATTGCTGCCCTTCCAAAGGCGCCAAATCATTATTCACCTTACCGCGATTACAAAAAAGCCTTTAAGAGGCGTAATCATGTTATTCGCCGTATGGCATCTTTGGGATTTATTTCCGAAAAGGAAAAGCGCGAATCTGTCAAAGAGGAAATCAAACTTCAGGGAGAAATGGAAAAACTAAATCGCGCTCCCTATTTTACCGAGTATATAAGGCAGTTCATCCAGGAAAAATATGGAAGCAATAAATTGTACCGCGATGGATTAGAAATACACACAACTTTAGATATCAATGCTCAAGAGAATGCACAAAAAGCCATAAAAACTGGATTAAAAAAAGCTGACAAACGTTATGGTTACCGGGGACCTGAAGGTAAAGAGGATTTTAAACAAGATCTGGAATTATTAAATCAAAAAATAAAAGAATGGAATAAAGATATAGGGGATAGACTCTTTCAGGAAGGTGATATTGTAAAAGGAATAGTGACCGATGTAAGTAAAAATAAAGCTAAGGTTTATTTAGGTAGAACTGAGGGATTAATTTTTCTAGAGTCAATGGAGTGGGCAAGAAAACCTAATATAAAGTTAGATGGGAAACGAGTAAGAATAAAAAGTGTTAAAGAAGCTCTTTCTTCGGGAGACATTGTTTGGGTCAAAATGATTAAAGAAACGCCAGGTGGATCTTGGGAATTGGAACTTGAACAAGATCCCGAGGTTCAGTCAGGGTTAATTTCTTTGGACCCGTATACGGGTCATATTAAAGCAATGGTCGGAGGATATGATTTCACTAAAAGCCAATTCAACCGAGCAACACAAGCAATTCGTCAACCAGGTTCTGCTTTTAAACCAATTATTTTTGCTGCGGGGTTGGAAGATGGATATACCCCGGCAAGTATTATTATAGACTCTCCAGTTATTTTTAAAGAAAAAGAAGATACTTTTGATAAATGGAAACCCGTTAATTTTGAAAAGAAATTTTTTGGGCCCACCTCAATTCGTACCGCATTGACCCATTCGCGAAATGTGGTCACAATTAAACTTTTACAAAATATTGGTGTTTACAAAGCCATCGAGGTAGCCCGTAAATTAGGGATAGAAAGCCATTTAGACAATAATTTGTCTATTGCATTAGGTTCTTCTGGCATGACTCTTTTTGAAATTGTATCCGCATACGCTGTATTTGCTAATCAAGGGCAACGTATTGAACCCACGCCCGTGCGTTTTATTAAAAATCGAAAAGATGAAATAATTTTTAGTTCACAACCTGAAACGGAACAAGTATTCTCCCCCGGCTTAGCTTATTTAGTAACCAGTCTATTAGAGAGCGTTGTAAAAGAAGGAACCGGGATGAAGGTTCGGAAGCTAGGACGACCCGTTGCAGCTAAAACTGGAACTACTAATAATTATATTGATGCTTGGTTTATAGGGTATACGCCCGAATTGGTAACAGGGGTTTGGGTTGGAAAAGACAGGGACGAATCATTGGGTGTGAATGAAACAGGTTCTCGGGCAGCAATTCCAATTTGGCTGAAATTCATGGAGGAAACTCTAAGGGGAAGGCCCGTTCAAAGTTTTCCAATTCCCCAGGATATTAAATTCACAAAAATTAATCCTAAAACTGGGTTGGAGGCTTCCTTTAATGATGAAGAAGCTATTTTTGAAGCTTTTTTGGACGAAAAAGCACCAGATAAAAACATTGAATCTCTTGAATCATCTGAAGAATCATTCTAGAACTCAGAGTTTCCTAAGGCATTAGTATCATCTTCATCTAGTACCATTATTTCTCCATCCTGGACTGTCAAACGAACTAAAGACTTTTCTGAGTCTCCATTATTTTTTATTGAAGTATTACCCGTTACCCCTGAAAAATTTCTAATAGTTTCAAGTCCCGATTTAATCTTTATTCTACTGTCTGCCCCTTCCTTCAAAAGTTTAATAAAAATATTTGAAGTGTCAAAGGCTTGAGCAGCTAAAACTGAAGGTCTTTCCCCAAAATTAGTTTCATATTTTTCCACAAAATCCTGAGTCTCAGGCTGTGAGGATTCTGCAAAAAATCCATCCACAAACAAAACGGATTTTAAATAGTTTCTCGCATTATCAATTAATTCTTGAGAATTCCAACCATTGCCACCCAATAAAAGGACATTTTCAATATTATAAAAAACCAATTGGGGAGCCAGGAGAGAAATCTTATCATAATATCCGGGAATAAAAATTGAATCGTAGTTTAACTCCAGGCTTACATTTAATCCTTCAACTTCATTCCCCGAAAACAATCCACTATCAATTGCAGGACGCGAAATATTTCCTTTATCATTTAATTCGGGCGGCGTTCTTCCACTACGTAAATATCTCATAGCTTTAGATTTCAACTGTTGATCGGAAGCTCCTCCAATATGAAAAATTAATTTCTTAAAATCATTTTGACTTCTTTTATAAGAAAGCGCATCGACAACATGACCTCCCAGCCCCGTTACTTCTTTTACAAAAACTTCTTTCATTGTTTCTCCATAAGAAGTTTCAGGATAAACAACCATAAAGCGATGGAGACCCAAATCATTTACAGCATGGCGCGCTAAAAACGTAGCTTGCACTTCTTTAGTAAGGGCATTTCTAAAAACAAATGGACTAAGATCTGCCAAACCTGAAGTAGAAGCTGTAGGAGAAAAAATGGGTAATTTATACTTTTCAATAATTGAGACAATATTTAGGATATCTTCACTAAAGACAGGCCCAATGATTCCAACCACATTGGGATCCTGAGAAAGTTCTTCCACAATTTTTTGAACCGATTGCCCCAAACCTGAGTCTTTTACTTTTAGCGCAAACCGGCTTCTTTCTTGTAGAGATAAATTATTAAAAGCTAATTGAATACCCTGCAACACCTGCTGACCCACCAAAGCCCGGTTACCAGACAAGGGTAATACCACACCAATTTTTAGTTCCCTCCGGTTTTCATCTATTTTTTGATTTGCCAAAATTTTTTCATAATCAGGTGTTAAATTATGGTTAGGGAATTTTTCAATAAAGGTCTTGATCGCGGAGTCAAATTGAAATAAATTTCGATTCGATCTATAGATTGAGATCAAACGGGTTAAGGCAAGGTCTGCTGGATATTCGGTATCACTTTTTTCAATCAGCGCTATTAGTTGTTCCTTATTTAGTTTTTGATTGACTATAACTTCGATATTTTTTTCCGCTATACTTTTAAAAGTAGCATTAGAGGATTCCGCCACAACCTTTTTCATGAGATCGATGGCACGATTATAATTTTCTTTTTTATCGGCTATCATTCCTAAATAAGTTTGTGCTTGCCATTTTTGTCCTATATCAGGATTGGCTTTCAATGCTTCGCGTAAAAGAGGTTTCGCCTCTTGATATCGCTCAAGCCAAAAATAACACTGAGCAATTTTAAGCTTCGCATGGTAAATCCAACTGGAACTTGAGTAATTCTCTGAAAAAAGTTCAAAAGATCGAAGAGCCGTTAAGTAAGACTTATTTTTAAAATCAATTTGTCCTAATCTAAATATTGATTTTGGATAACGAAGACTTTGAGGATATTTTTGAATGAATTTCTCATATATTTGTCTAGATTCTAAGAATTTTTCTTCATGGAAGAAAGTTTCAGCACGTTGAAACAAAACGATTTCATCACTTGTCTCGAAAAACCCTTGCGAAAAACCATTCGAAGGCAATAAATTTAAAAGTAAAATTATAGTGATTGTTTTTAAATAGTGCAGCATGGCACAAGGAAAGAAATTGAAGATTATTCTTTGAGAATAGTTCAGAATGAATTATTCCTGCAATTCGGCGTTCCCCTTAAGATTATGCTTTTTTACTCGGTATCTCATAGAACGAAAACTTAAATTAAGTAATTTCGCCGCCTTGTTCATCATACCATCCGTTTTATTTAAAGCACCTAGTAAAATTTTCTTTTCAATACTATCTAAAGTTTTTTCTAAGTCAATAGGTTCTTCAGCAAAATTAGGTATCATATTTTCTGTTTTCATCGGGGTTCCAAGAATTTCTTCTGGAAGGCTTGAAATCCCAATTTTATCGTTGGTTTCCAGAACCACCGCTCTTTCTATTGTATTCTCAAGTTCACGAACGTTTCCGGGCCAGTCATAATTTTCTAATAGACTCATAGCCTCAGGGTTTACTCCTTGAATTCTTTTTTCCTGACCATGCTCTTTGTTATACTTATCAATAAAATGTTGAATTAGAAGTGGAATATCCTCTTTTCGCTGTCTGAGGGAGGGAATACGTATGTTGATGACCTTTAATCTATAATAAAGATCCTCACGAAATTCTTTTTCTTTAACACTTTGAACTAAATCTCTATTCGTAGCTGCAATTATTCTTAGGTCCGCCTTGATGGGTTTAGTCCCCCCAACCCGCGTAAATTCTTTTTCCTGCAAAACACGCAATAGTTTTACCTGAATTGACAAAGGTGCTTCCCCAATTTCATCCAGAAAAAAAGTCCCTTTATTAGCTGCCTCCATTAATCCTTCTTTTACTGTATCTGCACTGGTAAATGCCCCTTTTTCATGTCCAAATAATTCACTTTCAAGGAGATTCTCTGGCATGGCTCCACAATTGATAGAAATAAAAGGATAGTTTTTTCGAGCGCCATTAAAATGTAAAGCTCTAGCAACTAATTCCTTACCGGTTCCACTGTCTCCATCAATAAGAACGGTAGCATTACTACTCGCTACTTTGTGAATGTAGTCAAATACCTTTCGCATTCCTTCACTTTTACCAATAATATTAGCAAATTTATACTTGTCATTTAGAGCCGACTTTAGATAAACGTTTTCTGAGGACAGTTTTTTCTTCTCTGTGGCATTTTTGATTATTAACTGTAGGTCTTCAATCTTAAATGGCTTGGCAATATAATCGTAGGCCCCCTTTTTCATGGTTTCGACAGCGGTCTCAGCAGAGGCATAGGCTGTCATCATTATGACCGGAGTTTCTGGGTAAAGGCGATTCACTGCATCCAATACATCAATTCCATTTGACCGCGGCATATTAATATCTGTAAGGACTACATCAAATTCCTGGTCTTCAATCATTTTTACTGCATCGATACCGTTTCTAGCAGTATGAATTTCATGTCCACTTTTTGCCAAAACAATTGATAACAAATCGCGCATACTTTTTTCGTTATCAACAACTAGAATATTACTCATAAAAATAAATACTTTTAACTATTACCAAATGTTTGCGAATATAATTTCAATCGTAATGCTTGGAGCCGTATAAAACCCTCCGCATCATTTTGACGGTAAGAATCATCTTTTTCAAAGGATGCAGTGTCTTTACAGTATAACGGCTTATTTGCCTTACAGCCAGTAACTATCGTATTTCCTTTATATAATTTTAACCGAACCACTCCCGAAACGTGCTGTTGAACACCATCCATTAAATTTTGAAGTAAAGTTCTTTCAGGTGAATACCACATACCGTTGTAAATCATACGAGCATAAGAGGGAATCATTGAATCTCGTAAAAACATTACTTCTCGATCCACAACCAGAGTTTCAAGAGCTCGGTGGGCTACATGTAAAATAGTTCCACCTGGAGTCTCGTAAACTCCACGGGATTTCATTCCAACAAACCTGTTTTCAACAATATCAACTCGCCCAATACCATTTTTTCCGCCAAATTCATTAAGTTGCGATAACAATTTCGCTGGGCTCATTTTTTCGCCATTAATAGCTACAGGATCGCCGCTTTCGTAGCTGATTTCAAGTACTGTTGGACTATCAGGGGCTTTTTCAGGGGAAACACTTAATAGGAACATAGATTCATCGGGCTCAAACCAAGGGTCTTCTAACTCCCCTCCCTCGTAGCTTATATGGAACATATTTCTATCCATACTGTAAGGTTTGGATTTAGTAACAGGTACTGGAATCCCATGTTTTTTCGCATAATCAATCAAACTACTACGAGAATCTAGATCCCACTCTCTCCAAGGGGCAATAATTGTAATATCCGGTTGGAGAGTCATATAAGTTAACTCAAATCGAACCTGGTCATTTCCTTTACCGGTTGCTCCATGCGAAACTCCTTCGGCACCCTCCTGTTGCGCTATTCTGATTTGTTCTTTTGCAATTAAGGGTCTAGCTATAGAAGTTCCCAATAAATAATTGTTTTCATAAAAAGCGTTTGCCCGCAACATGGGAAATACGAAATCTTTTACAAATTCTTCCCTCAAATCCTCAATAAATACTTTTTTGGCCCCGGTAGCCAAGGCCTTCTCCCTTACAGGTTCCAATTCTTCCCCTTGTCCAATATCAGCGCAGTAAGCAATTATTTCAGCCTCATATTTCTCCTCCAGCCATTTCATAATTACAGAGGTATCCAATCCTCCAGAATAGGCCAACACAATTTTATTCAGTTTTGTTTTCATGGTTCCTTCAATAATCTAAAAAATTAACGGAATGGTTTTTGGAAGGGATACTTTACCACTGATAAACCTTTTCACCCAAGGCAAAATATGCTGCACCCCACAAAGGGGCCTGAATATCCATAATAACTTTTACAGGAATCTCTTTCATAAAGTCCTTAAATTCTCCTTTATCCAAAAAAGAATCCACAAAAAGAGAGGATTTTAAGAACGGTAAGATTTTAGGGGCAATCCCACCTCCAATATAAATCCCCTTTCTTGCCACTAACTGAAGAGCTAAATTACCGGCGATTGCACCATAAATTTGAGAAAATAATTCCAGGGCTTTAAAACAATTGATTTCTTTTTTTGATAAACCAAATTCACAAATTGCTTCAACTTTTCCTAATCTTCTAAATTCCTCTTTTAACCAGGAAATCTCTTTTTCTCCACCTTTTTCTTTTATAAATTCATAAATTCGGATTAGTCCAGCCCCTGACAATATATGTTCAATTTTTACCCGTCCAAAAAGTTGTTTAATCAAGGTCAATAACTCAATTTCAGTTGAAGAACGAGCAGGAAAATCACATTGCCCTCCTTCTGTTTCTAAAACTAGATAACTACCTCTTGGGTCGGGAATCAAAAAAGCCTGGCCCAAGCCAGTCCCAGCCGCTAATACACCAATTTTACCTTTGGAAATTTCTTTACCTGAATGAATGGTTTCTAATTTTGTTGAGGAAAGAAAAGGAATTGCCCCTGCCATTGCTGCTAAATCATTAATTAATATCACCGAGCTAATTCCTAATTTTTCTTGTAGCTCTTTTTGATCGATAACCCAAGGCAGATAGGTTACCTGACATCTTCCATTTATTACTGGTCCCGCTATTCCCAAGCAGACTTTTGTTAATTTTTGTGGAATTTCTTTTAGAAACTTTTCTAGTAAGGAAAAGAAATCAGAAAATTCGGAGCTTTTATATGTACGAATTATTTTTAACGATAATTCTCCAGAGGAAACTGTGAATAGAGCTAAATTGGTTTTGGTTCCACCAATATCCCCAGCCAAAATCATATTTATTTTAGAAAGGAGCGAATTCGATCATCTAAGGAATTCTGATCTTTGGTGAATGATTGTAGTGCTGAATGGGTCATTAAATCATCCAAGGCAACCCTATCTGGCCAATGACTAAGTTGAGGAATTTTCCCGTGTTCAAAAATAGTTTTTAATTCTTCTTTAGAAAACCTATAAAACAAGTCAAAATTCCGATCCTCAAAAAATTTCACTAAATCCTCACCAGTCATAGAATCCAAATCAGTCCGTTGAATCAATTCTTCAACAATTAATTTAAAGCCCGAATCCAATGTCCATAAATCTTTTACCTTTGAACTCCAGGGGTGATCCTCAAATTTAGGATTTAAATCTGCCTGGAGATTATTTTGGATTTGATCAGCCGTTCTCCCAGATTCCTGAAATTCTTTCATAGCCGCAGGTGGAATAGTATGGACATCAACCCCTGCTAAAGAGGCAAGTTGATCCCCATTGCGAATACTTGCTGCAATTAAACGCGTGATGGAGGAATGTTGGGAACGGGCCTCCAATATCGCTTTTTGCGTTTCTAATGTCACTTTCTCGCCTACGAATTTTCCATCTCCAAAAGAATTATCTCCAACCACAGCATTTAATCTTCCTAAGAACACATTAACAAAATTAGGATTTGACAGACAAGCTGCCAGGTAATTTTGTCGAGCGGAAAAACCCAAAGTAAAATTAATAGGAATTTTTTCCTGCCTTAATTTTCTTACGGATAAATAACCTTCTGGTGTAAGAGGAACTTTTACAATAAAAAATTCCGGACAAACATTAAAATAACGGCGACCGTAATACAAAGTTTTTTCTATATCTCTAGATATCGCAGGATGCAATTCGACGCTTACCTTCACCTTAAAAGCCTCAACCAATCGCAAAGCGATTCGACAATTAATCACAAATCCAATTTCCATAACCAAATCAGATTCTGACAAACCTAAAGAAGATTCTTTTAATATTTTTACAGTTTCTTGAATTACGCCGTCCATAACCCCTTTTTGCACCACCTGATTTGCAAGGGTATTATTGGTAGTCAAAGCAGTTAGCTCTGACCGCCATATGGATTGAGCCAATTCTAAATCGCCTGTGTCTATCCAAAGTTCGGTGCCTGTAGTTTTTAATTGAGATAATAGAGGATCGCTTTTAAAATCCTTATTCGCATGGCCGTCACTAATTTTTTGATAAGCAATTTCATGAACTAAACTCTCTAAATCTTTGCTCACTGCACTCATTGCGATTCTCCCTTTGAATATCCTGGTTTTTCTAGTAATTGAAACATGTTTTTTTTGTAAAACTCCACTCCTGGCTGGTTAAAAGGATTCACACGCATTAAATATCCTGAAATGGCAATTGCTCTTTGAAAAAGATAAAACAATTGACCCAATGTATGGGGACTACGGTCCGGTAATACCCAAGTCATATTTGGAACCCCTCCTTCTAAATGTGCTTGTGCCGTTCCTTCATAAGCTTTTAAATTTATATAGTCCAGAGACTTTCCTGCTAAATAATTTAATCCATCCACATCATCTTTAAATAATGGAACTTCCATTTGATTATTAGAGTTAGCAATCCATAAAAATGTTTCAAATATGAATCGGTTTCCTTCTTGAATCCACTGTCCCATGGAATGAAGATCGGTTGTATATTGAACCGAAGAGGGATAAATTCCATGCGAATTTTTTCCTTCACTTTCTCCAGTTAATTGTTTCCACCATTCTGCAACAAAATGTAAAGCTGGGTGAAAAGTAGCCAAAACTTCTGTATGCTTCCCGCGTAAATATAATAAATGTCGTATGGCCGCGTAAAGATAAGCGGGATTTCTATCAAATAAAGTTTCTTTACTAGCTAACGCTTCGGCCTCTTTAGCGCCCTCCAACAATTCCTCAATATCTATTCCCGAAACTGCAATCGGTAAAAGACCCACAGGAGTCAATACAGAATAACGTCCTCCCACATCATCTGGAATTACAAATGTTTTATAACCAGTTGAATCTGCCATAGAACGCAAAGCTCCTTTGGAGCCATCCGTGGTCACAAAAATTCTTTCCTTTCCCTTTTCAAAACCATATTTTGTCTCAACAATTTCCTTTAAAACACGAAAAGAAATAGCAGGCTCAGTGGTAGTCCCTGATTTGGAAACAACATTAATGCAAATATCTTTGCCTTCAATAATTTGCAACAAATCGTTCAAATAATCGGAACTGATATTATGGCCAGCAAAATAGACTTGAGGAGCCTTACCTTTGCTTGAAGGAATTTGATTATAAAATGTGGGCAAACAAAATGAGTATGCTGCTTGCGCCCCTAAATAAGATCCACCAATCCCAATACAAATAAATACATCGCAATCATTTTGAATTTTCATCGCTGTCTCTTTTATTTCCTTTATGGATTCTTTAGAAACTTGCGATGGCAAATGCAACCATCCGAGAAACTCTTTACCCAGTCCCTGTCCTTTTTCTAAATCATTGTGCAAACGAGTCACTTCAGGTTGCAAGCTTTGTATCTCTTCTTCTAAAACAAGAGATTTAACATTTTCATAATTTAAATTTAAACTCATAATATTGAATTATTTTTGTTTAGGTTCTAATGGTAAATTATTTTTTTGAGACAAACGGGTTTCACCCAAAGAGATAATAAAATAATTGCGAATCAATTTTTGTTCAATTAAGCTCGCGGCATATTGTTGAGCTTTTTGTTTGTTGCTAAATTTCCCTAACCTAATTTTATACCAAAAGCCTCCCGACTCCCGTTTGGTTTTAATTAGATAAACTCCCTTAATTTTATTTTTTTTCAATTTGCGCATTATTTTATTCGCCTGAGACTGGGAAGTTACAGCAGCAATTTGAAGGGTATGAATGGTCACTAAGGCATCTTCAGGACTTACAACCTCAGGCGATTTGTTAATTGGAGTTGTTGTAGGGTCCGGAGGAAACAGGGATTCAAAACTCACCCAATACTTACCTGCCAAAATTAAAGAAATTGCCAATAAAATTATTAAAAGTTTATATTTCCACTTTAAGGAACCAATCCAGTTCAGTGCATCAAATACACTAAATAACAATCCCTTCAGTAATGAAATGAAAGCATCCTTGACCGGAGATCCACTCCCCACATCTAACCCAACAACCGTTTTAGCTGTTTTTAAAAGTCGCTTATCTTCCGATCGAAACAAACGAACTCTCTTCCAACGCTCAGAAATATTTTGATTTCTAAAAAACCTAATAATTCGTTCTCGAATTTCTGGTTCAAGCCTTTCAAAAAACGACTTGCATCGATCATGCAACTCAGGGTCCATAATCTTAAATCGTTTATCTAAATAGCATGCACCAATTAAATCCACCATATGCTTATAATATTCAGGATTTATCCTTTCAAACGCATTTAAATAAAATTGAATCGCAAAGTGATCCGCTCGGTTTTGTTTTAGTAAAATAGGCAACCAAAATTCCACTATTTCTTCTGAATGGTCACTTTGTTGTTTTAAGGCACTTAAATATACTCCTTCGGTTTTAGTTCCAATCGATTTTTTAGCCAATAATATACTGACCAAGTGATTAACAATCTCAGTACCTTTAAAATTTTCTTTTTTTAAGATTATTATTAGTAAATCAATCTCATTTTCCGAAAGTTTTTCTTTATTTGTTAAAATCGAGACCAAAACATTTCTAAATTGCTCTTCATCAGGAGCTAAAAGATAAGCTTTTAAATATATATTGAGAGCTTCTTCATCTTCGCGCCCAAGATTCATTAAAAAATTGGCATAGTCTAAAGTGATTTCCTCTCTTAATTGGCGACCTTTCGCTGGCAAAAAGTAAGATGACTCTGTAAATCGAAATAATGTTTTAAATCGAGAAACCATTTCCTCTCCAGCTTCTCGAAAATCTATATTTTTAACTTCAGAAATGGCTTTTTTGAATTGATAATCTCCAAAGACTCCATAAAGAAAAAACCCAGTAAATAGGCTCAAAAATAAAAGCATCCATTTTATGGACAAATCATTAACGGGTAATCCTTCCATTGCCACTTCATGGATAAAAAATAAAACCACGTAACCTGTGGTCAATAAAAACAAAAATGATAACCCAAGTCGAATGAAGAAATATTTAAAGCTCTGGTACACCGGATTCCTCAATTGGCGCAGTTGTTATTTGCGGCTCATTTCCCTTCCACGAGGAAGTTGAATCATTTCCCGAGGGGGGTAAGGTAATAATGACTTCTTTTTTAATCGCCACTTCCATTTTTTCTTTAGTATCCGGGCTGGGGAGATATCCATTTTTTGAATCTACCGCAACCATACGAATTCCCTCTGGGATTGGAAAATTAACAGGAGTTTGATTGGATAAAACTCTTTTCATAAAATAAGCCCAAATTGGGGCTGCAGCGACTCCCCCCGTTAGGCCTCGATTTCTTTTATCAATCATAGGTGAATTATTGTCATATCCAACCCAAACTGAAGTTGAAAGATCCCGAGTAAAACCATTAAACCAAGCATCTTTATAGTCATTTGATGTTCCTGTTTTTCCACCTGCTGGATGTTTAAAACCTAGTTTACGAACATTTCGCCCGGTTCCATTTTCTACCACCCCAACCATCATATCCAAGAGGGGATACATTGCCTTAGGTGAAAAACGTTGAACTCCATAAAAGAAATGCTCAAACAAGGTATTTCCTCTATAGTCTTCAATCTTTTTTATAAAATAGGGTTCATTTAGAATTCCTAAATTTGCAATTACGCTATAGGCTGTAGCTAACTCTAAGGGTGAGATGCCTGAAGTTCCCAAAGCTAAAGATAAGTTATTTCCAAGTCGACTTGCGATTCCCATCTGGTGGGCAGTTTCTATTACTCTTCTTGGTGTTAATTCATAAACTAGTTTGGCTGAAACAACATTGAGAGATTTCATCAATGCTTTTTTTAGGATCAAATCACCCGAATATTTATCATTGAAATTTTTTGGCTTCCACGGTGGACTTCCTGGAATTTTAAAAGTAGAAGGCTCATCCTTTACAACGGTTGCAGGAGAAATCCCCAAGTTCTCCATTGCAGAAAGATAAACTATAGGCTTAAATGAAGAACCCGGCATACGATTATTTGACGTGGCACGATTGAACTGGCTTTCAGAATATTTTCTTCCACCCAACATTACCCGAATCGCCCCTGTTTTATTTTCAATTGTAACAATGGCAGTTTGAAGCCTCTGATTTTTACTATTTTCATCCTTTGGAAAAAGATTATCTAAAACCTTCAAATGATTTTCTGCCGCCTTGGCCGCCATAAATTGATATCTTGTATCCAAAGTAGTAAATACCCGTAGGCCACCAAAGTGAACAAATTCTTTTCCGTAATCCTTTTCTAATTTTTCAATTACATGCTGAACAAAATATTGGTTGGGGTTGGAATCTTTACGTGGGGGCTGGAGATCCAATTCGTCCTCAACAGCATGTTCCATTTCCCATTTAGTAATAAATTTAGTTCTATACATTCGCGACAATACATATTGTGCTCTTTTTAAAGCTCGGTCTATATTTTTAAATGGATTAGAATTGTTTGGAGAGTTTGGCAAACCCGCTAATAAGGCAGCTTGAAAAAGGGTCAACTCTTTAGCTCGTTTCCCAAAATATATTTGCGCGGCCTCTTCCACCCCATAAGCTCCACTTCCAAAATAAACTTGATTACAATAAGCTTCCAGTATTTCTTCTTTTGAAAACGTCGCTTCTAATTGTAATGCCACTAATAATTCTTTTATTTTCCTCACCCATTTTCTTTCAAAAGAAAAAAACATATTCTTCGATAATTGCTGAGTGATAGTGCTTCCTCCCTGACGAATCCCACCGGCCAATAAATTTCGCCAAAGCGCACGTGCTAAACCCAGGTGATCCAAGCCGTTGTGTGAGTAAAACCGAGAATCTTCCACGGCAATAATAGCTTTAGTAAAAAAAGGAGAGATTTGTTCAATTGGAACCGGATGCCTTTGTCCCAAGACTTTTAAAACTTCTCCATCCACAGAGTAAATTTCTGTAGGCAAACTCAAATTAATTTTTTCTAAACTGTCTGGTAATTGGGGTAAATCATTTCGCAACGAAAAATATATCCCCCCAGCACTTATAGCTAAAATTAAAAATAGTGCGAAAAAAGTAAAAACTATTTTTTCAATGAAACGTTGAAACAAGATGAAACTCCAAATTTCTAGAACTCTTGAAACGGAGAATTACTAGGATTTTCAGAATGGGAATAGGCCATTTCCATTTGGGATAATAAGTTTGTGGCCATTTCAGGAGGTACAGGCAAAATTAGAACATCTGAAAAAAACTCACTTTCATATTCTACCCCTAAAACATAAGGAGGAGGGAACTTATTTTCCGAACGATCTTCTTTAATTCCAACCCTGGAAATAAAGTACCTTTTACTCAAAAACCACTTGGGATCCGGTAACAATTCACTGCGGGTTTCAGGATCCAACTTTTTCAACATCAGTAGATAGTTTTGAAGAGTAAATATCCACTCTTTTCTAAAGTTATTTTCTTCCAGTGTCCCTTTTTGAATGGTTTGGGTAGATTGAATAGGTTCTACACTTTCATAAGAAATAAATATCTCCCTAATCGGTAAATTTTGACTGTCAATAAAACTCATGGTAATCCAGGGTCCGAATCGAGTTAATAAAACTCTTCTCCAATTTTTATGTGAATCAATTTCTACCAAATCATATGGTGAAACAATTTTATGGGACCAAGCCCCGGGATATTCATAATAAAGTTCCAAAAATTTCTTTCTTGAAATTAATTGAGGAAAGGAGGGGTTTAATTGTTCAAAGAGATCTTTAAAGGATTGAATAGACTCCGCGGATCGTTCTTGAATATTTAGACTCGCTAAAATGGATTCAATTTTCTTTTGAGCCATTATATTTTGACGATCTTTTTCCCAAATTCTCCCTAATTGAGGCCTAAGGTGATTTTGCCATTTTAAATAATGGCCCACCCCCTTTTCGATCATTTGAGTGCCAAATTCCAAAATAACCAAGAGAAATAAAATAAAGAAAAAAGCAACTCCATTTATATTTCCCCAAACACCAGAATTTTTCAAAGTATCATCTCACGGTAATTTTTTTTACTGTTTGCGTAACTTTTCTCAAACTCTCCACTTTTTCTCTCAATGCTTTTCTATCCAATTTTCGCCTTCCAGGTTTACCTTTTCTTTTTGATAGTTTGGGTTTAGCAGGAGATTTAGTTACCTTAGGTTCCTCATCCGGAACCAATTTTCTATCTTGTTTTAATCTTGAAGCCGGAACAATTGATTTAATATTTACTCGTGCGGATTTATATTTTTTCTCAATTTCCTTAATAAAACGCTTTTGATCACTATCGGACATTTTACGAAATAGGGATAGCGCTACTTTTTCAGATTCATGAGCCGCTAACATTTCTTCTCTACTTGGCTTCTTAAAAAGAATTTTTCCTGTTTTAAAATTCACTGATTTGACTTCCGGAGAAGAAATATCCAATGTCTCTACATCAATTGGAACTACGTTCTCCTTATTTATTTTCTGGGTCAGTAATTGTTCTAAGGAAATGTTTCCTAAGCGCGCTAACTTCACAAGGACTGAAACCGGAGCATCTCTTTCCCCTGCTTCATATCGGACATATGTCCTAAACCCGACCTTTAGAATATCGGACATTGAGGATTGAGTACATTTTAATTCCTTCCGGATCGTTTTTATATTTTGCGCCAAAATTGACATCAGAACTGCTCCTTTCTAAACTAAACCTCGGAATAATTATACTGAGGAAATCCTCTGATTTTCAAATAGACTTCCCAAATTGTTTTTTAAAAAATTTTGTTTAAGAATTTAATCGTTAAGAATTTTGGCGGCTTCTTTTGCAGCATAAGTCAATATCATTTGCGCCCCTGCCCTTTTTATACTTAATAAAATCTCCATCATGACTCGTACACCATCTATCCAATTTTTCTCCGCTCCAGCCTTAACAATTGAATACTCACCGCTAACATTATATGCAGCAACTGGGACTCTAAACTCCTTACGAACCCTATAAATAATATCTAAATAGGCTAAAGCAGGTTTCACCATCACAATATCTGCCCCTTCACTTATATCCTCTGATACCTCACGCAGTGCTTCATCACTATTCCCTGGGTCCATTTGATAAGAACAGCGGTCACCAAATTGGGGTGCTGAATCAGCGGCATCTCTAAAGGGCCCATAAAAGGCTGAGGCATATTTTGCAGCATAAGACATAATTATGGTGTTTATATGTCCATTCGAATCCAGCACCTCTCGTATTGCTTTAACCCTACCGTCCATCATATCTGAGGGGGCAACAATATCTGCTCCAGAATCTGCATGGGTTTTGGCCATCTTAGCTAAAAGTTCCAATGTCGGATCATTTAAAATCTCGTTTCCTTCAATTAATCCACAATGACCATGATCTGTATATTCGTCTATACAAACATCCGTTATAACTACTAAATCCGGTACAGAAGACTTTATTTCCTTAATTGCCCTCTGAACAATGCCATTTGGATTGTAAGCCTCCGAGCCCAAAGAATCTTTTCTATCAGGAATTCCAAATAGGATTATGGCAGGAATATTTAGCGATTTAATTTCTTTAACTTCTTCTACCAAATTATCCAGAGAAAATCGATACACCCCTGGCATCGATTTAATCTCATCCTTCTTTCCTTTACCTTCACAAACAAAAATCGGACAAATCAAATTCTGGACGGATAGAGAGGTTTCTCTTACCATATCTTCTATAGCCAGGGTTTTTCTTAATCTTCTCGGTCTATGAATGGGGAAAGGCATTAGAATTTCAAGGATTGGAATAACTTTATATAAAATAGGAGCTTATTTCTTTTATTGAAACGATATTATAAGTTATTGAGCTAATAGTCAAGACACACACTCGGTACAAAAATGATATTTCTTACTAAAGAAATTTACCCCTACTTAAATTTTGGAATTACCCGGGATTGGATTGGGAAATTTTTTCCTAAAAAAAGGTATTAAATATTTGACCTATTTAAAAATCTTTGCTAAAAGTAATGTTCATAAATTCCAAGAACTTATTCAAAAATAATGACTTATTTTTGAAAGCCCCAAGATTCTTCCAGCGGCATACTAATTGCTTCTATTCTATTTCTAAAAACATGGGGTTATAATATAAATCCATAATTTGTTGACAAATGGAGGGTACTTTTATGGAGCCTGACAACGCAAAAGCCGATGAATTTTTTGAGAAGCTTAGCGGGGCAATTATGAATGCTATCACTTCCTCAGGAGAGATTAAATTACTTCTTAAACAACTGGATAAAGAAGATTTAATCAAAAAGTCTTCTGTGGTGAACCTGTTATTAAGTTTGGAAGAATTAAACTCACACCTTAACCCCAAAACTCCAAATGATCCGATTTACAAATTGGAACCTGCTGGAGAACCACCTAAACCAAGGACTGTTTTAGAGTTTGGCCATATTCCAATGGAAAATTCCGAACAAAAAATTGATGGTCAAAGTTTAACGGATCATGAAAAATTGTTTCAAGAATTTTGTCAGTCTAATTTCGACCAAGATTCTTGGTTAAAAAAAGCGCGAATAAAGTTCTAAAAAATTCCAAACTAGTTTTTTAGACATTCTTAAGAGTACTCTAAGTTCCCTCTTTGAAAATTTTAGAATCACAAGAAATGTATTTTATTTGACGCACTGGAACAATAAATACTTCCTTTTCAGTTGTAATTTCTAAAATCTCTAAATCATCACTAATAAAATGTTTTTCAGTATCATCTAATTTCAACTCACTATTATCGATAAATACAACTTTTAACCAATATTTCATTGTCCTCCCCCTTTGGATACCGAGGCTTATCGGGAAGCATGACAAGACCTCCAGTTCATTTTATCTGGTAACTTATATACAAATTTTACGGAATTAAATTGCGCTTATTTTAATTAGGGAGGGGAACATCTGCAATTTTTTTTGCTAGAGGGTGCCCTAGATAATCTTCCACGTAATTTTTAAGATAGCCTTTTTCATAAAGTTTTTTATTAGATAATTTAGAATTAACCTTTTTCAAAACCCGAAATCTTGTCCGTGGAAATCTAGTTTTAAATTCCTCAAATGTAGTTCCAGTGATATCCTTTTCAACATTAGAAGGATGTTCCATGATTACCTGAGGAAGATACACTTGAGATTCATGTGTCAACCTACGAGTCACATCATCGAATGTTAATAAGGTGGCACAATCAGAATCGCCTCCTAAAGTGTGATTAGGTACAAAAAGATACTTTGCTCTATTTTTTCTTAACAACGTTAGTAATTTGTAAAGGCTGGCAGAAACCACTACGGTATCCTTTTTTTCTAATTCACATGCATCAAAAGTTTTTAGTATTTTTTGCCGGGCAAGAAAAACGGAAATATACGACTCAGTATGGATCATCTTTGTATTTGGGTAATCTTCAAAATAAATTTTCTTGGCCTCTTCGGGCAAAAACTTTCTTCCTTCCCGCATTAAACTACTGGTATCCGAATCTATATACTTTAAAGGAGTTAAACATCCCATCCACAATAAACAATTTTTATTAATTCTTGAAATGGTTTTTGCATCTTCTGACATCGTATTTGGACCAAAAGAATAAAAATTGGCGGAAGTTACTGCAGGACCATCTAGAATTTTAAATAAATGATCCACAGTAGGGGCATGTGGCATCAATTTTTTCCTGTGCTCACCCATAGTTATGACAGATAATTCAAAGTTTATCCGCCCCGGATACTTTTCAACTAAGTAATTTATTCTTTCGGGCTGCACATAACCGACAGTAAAGAACACTATCATTTTATCTGTAGTGTCTAAAAATTCTTCAAGCCAATCCATTGCTTTTGGATGTAAAAAAATATCTGTCCATTCCATGTATTCGTTTCCACCCAACAACCAAGCTTCTCCCGGTTTCGTAGGATAGCTTTGAATTTCTTTCAACATAAATTTCCAATGTTCTTCTGTCGTGCGGGGTGGATCAATGGTTGGCCTATAACTGTGGTCCTTTTCATAACAAAAAGCACACTTAACTGGGCAGGTTTTACCCAAACTCAAAGGAATTTTTCTTTCCCTTATTTCCTGTCGGAAAACATTATATAAAACTTCTTGGTCCATTTTTGCCTATCCATTTTTTATTCATTCCAAGAGTCAAAAGCTTTCTGTAAAGACTCATCAATTGGAACTTGCTGACATTCATCTTCACTTAACTCACGAATTAATTCATTTAGATGAACCGCTGCACATCCCATGTATGCCGTACTCTCTTGAACCAGTTTAGCTGACATTGCTTTAAGCCTTTGAGTTAGTTCTTTAATATGATTTTCTTCAAAAGGATTAATTTCAGCTCCTTTCTTAAATTCTTCAATAGCTTCTTTATACTTTTGTTCTTTGTGCAAATCCATCCCACTTTTAAAGTGTTCTTGGGATTGCCTTACATGCTCAACAGTAGTTGGTGGTCTAGACATAGTTCCTTCCAATAAAAAATTTTATTGTATTTAAAAAATTGGAAAATCCTAGATTGGCATATTGTAGCATTGCCGCCGCCTGGGTTGTTAGAAAATTCAAACGCCTTCAACTAAGTTTCAAAAAAAAACCCGCACTTTCCCCGTGCAGGTTTTTCAATGAACTCTACCCAATGTCATTTTTAAAATTAAATTTTACGGCCGATGTATTTCCCCTTTACCAGGTTACCTGAATGGGCAAGGAGAAAAATAATACTTATTCTTTGGCTGCTTCACCTTCGGCAGGCTTAGGATTATCAGGTGAACCCTTTTCCTTGTAGTAACTTTCTTTACAAACCCCGTGAGCACATTCTCCTGAAATATCTCCACACCCAACATTGCTCAAGGCAAACATTGCTAATGCTATTAAGATCAACAACTTTTTCATTAAAAATCTCCTCATTGTTCGACAAACCTAGGCTCCTCCCAATTGGGAATCTGCTTTTTATCAATATTTCTCAAACAATTCAATCAATTTTTTCAAGGGCGGGGGCATTTTTTCGCTTAATACGCTCCATTTGCCTTTTTGCCTGATATCTGGCCCGAATAATTTGTCTATGTGCCTTTACGTCTATTCCCAATACCACAAAATATCCTATTATGGCTAATAGGGTTCCTATTATTAACCCCCCTACCCAAAGGGAATTAAATACAGAAGGACCCATATCCCATAACGTTTGAAGGGAGAAATTATCGAGTTGGTTTTCAGGAAGGGATTCATCCAAAATTTTAGCACCTAAATAGTAAGTTCCCGCATATATAAAAGGGGCGGTTATTGCATTGGTAAACTGGGCGGCCACAACTGCACACATTTTGCTGCACCGCAACATAGCAGCAAAAAACAAGGCAATAAAGGTTTGAAAGCCCATGGTAGGCGTGGTACTTATAAAAAGTCCCAATGCCACCCCCCGAGCCAAATTCTCTGGACTGGCTTGCAAGCGTATAAATCGATAGTAGAAATAACGGCAGGCGCGCTTGTAAGATTCCATAAATATTATTTTTTTCTGATATTTTAAGTAAATTAATATTTTCTTTTGATTATAACGGAATTTTCGAAAATTCTCTTATGTCTTATTACAAAAATATATTAAGGGTACCTAATTCCATAAAGGGCCAATTGGTTGGCTCTAAAATTATTTGCTATGAAGTGGTCGATTCAACAAATGAAATCCTAAAGAAGTTAATTAATGAGGATCCTCCAAATGGGACTGTAGTGTTGGCAGATAGCCAAACTCAAGGAAAAGGACGGTTTGGTCGAGCCTGGCACTCAGAAAAAAAATCAGGACTATATTGTTCCATTTTATTTTACTACCCATTTAATTTTAATAACCTACCTATTTTTACTTTAATGGCCGGTGTAGCTGTAGTTAAAACCATCAATCAATTTAGTAATAAACCCGGAACTCTTAAGTGGCCCAATGATGTTTTAATTAATAATAAAAAAGTAAGCGGAATCCTTACCGAAAATATTTCCCGACTCAACCAAAAAGCAGTCATTGTTGGAATTGGTGTAAATTTAAACCATTCCCAATTCCCTTCCCCTATTGACCAAACTGCCACATCCCTGCTTATAGAAAATGGGAATCAGGTTCAAGTGCTCGATTTTATTCAAGCCCTTCTGCGCCAAATAGAACTATATTACAAAAACTTTAAGGAGACAGGTGCGAAATCCATTTTGGAAACATGGAAAGCTAATACTGATGTGTTCGGTAGAAAGGTTATATTAAGCCAGGGACAAAAAAAAATAAAAGGGATTGCTCAAAATATTGATGAACAAGGAAATTTAATTATAATTTCAGATTCCGGTGAAACCTTGCATTTTGGAAGCGGAGAAGTTTCATTAAATAATTAAATCAAATGGTGTTTGAAGATAGGGATTTTTAAAAGGAGAAAATTTTTTTACAAATTACCAAAAGTAATAGCTTCTGCCAAAACGACCATAATAGGGTCCGTAATATCCAGGATACCCCCAGAAAAACCCAAAATTTGAATAAGGATAACCCCAGTCAGGATACCTTTTTTCCCACAAATGTAATTCCTCAACCTCTACCACAGGAAACTCGTAATTTGTTTCACCTACTTTTCCTGACTTTGTTCCTATCACGGTACCAGCACCCGTCACGTGCCTTTCATTAGAATAAATTTCTGGCTCAAGGAATTCCCGATATTTAAATATAAATCTTCCTGCGGTTTGATCTCCAGATTCAGGATAACCAAAAGAATCTAGTTTATGTTGAACTACCTCCACCTCAGTTCCACTTTCCAAGTTTCGTGTTTCGACAATGGTACCTCCCCAAACAACTTTTTTCCCAACATGAGCATCCACATTATTGCGAATTTGACCAAAAGTTACCTTGGGATCCGTTTGGTCACGAAGAGTTTTTGATATTGGATGCATACAACCAACGAGAAAAACTAGGTTCAAAAACACAAAAATTTGAAAATATTTTTTCATTTAAATTCTCTTGGAGAAAAAAGATATCTACAAAGACTTACATTTTATTTCCCAGAAAATATTATTTACTGTTAAAACTCCCTCTCCTTTGGGCGTATTTCAAATCCGGGTATATTCAATCCAATTCGATTATATAACGTGACGCTTTCTAAAATTAAATATTTTTTCTAAAAAAAACACTTCCATTCTCCCATAACAATTACATTCAAGGTTCATTAGAACTCCTTTGTTTATAAGGACTTATGAAGCTTTTCTTCTTGACCAAACAACTATTGTTTCTTATAAATAGAATGTGAAGAGAGTCATTTGCAAAGGGTATTGAGGATAGGCAACTCAACTTAATTATTTTTAAGGATCAAATTTATTACTATGACGGAATTATTATTGGTAGCTTACCTAATCGCATTTTTTAATTTTCCTATAACCATATTGTCATTTTCTTTAGCAGTGGCTACCTGTCTTATCTTGAAACGACGCTACCATTTACAAAAAAATCAACCACCTTTCGGGAAAGAAATTTTAGGTTTTTATTTAAATATGGATACCTTTAACCTAGTAATAAGCGTATTCTTTGGCATAACTATTGCGTTTTTCGTTTACTTTCTAATAACTAAAAATCCATATACATTCATATTGAACATAATATTTGTTGGGGCTATCGCTTTCAGGTGGCTGGATTTTTCAAATAGTTGGTTTCGTTCTATTTACAATAAAAAGTTTGCAAACATCACTCCAGTAAATAAGAACTCAAACTTTGTTGTCATCTATGGATTGAAGCCGGGGAACCTATTTGGTTTTATTCCCAACCAGTTAGATATTGGATATATAAATCGAAAAAGTAATTTTCTTGAATTCAAAGGTGCTTTCAGCCACCACATTTTTAAACCCTCTAACTTTGCACGGGTAGAAAAATTAAGCTCAGAAAAAATTCTTCTTTGGCCTACTGAAAGAAATTCTAAAATGAATAGCGAAATATTAATGATTAAATTTAGAGATCAATTTTGTCCTCACAAATCGAAAACTCAACGCGATTTATTATTTGCTTTATTAACCGAGACTCCGTTTGGGGATACAATCCAAGAAACCAAACACTTGGCACCCCAACCTTTTGCAACTCCTTCTGTTGAACTCCATCATAGTTAAAGATAGAATAAAAAAATCCTTATTCTTTCTTGGGTTCTATTTGAATGCAAATTTCCGCAGAGAAAAACTATTATAAAATTTTAGGTGTTGCCTCTAATTCAAAACCTAAACAAATAAAAAAACGTTATAGAGAATTAGCTAAAAAACACCATCCAGATACCAACCAAGGAAGCAAAAAAGCTGAGGAAAATTTCAAATTAATATCAGAAGCCTATTCTGTTCTAATCGATTCCAAAAAAAGAAAGCAATATGATCGAATGCGAGTTCAGGCACAGAGGACATCCCAATCGTATTCGCAATCTTATTCCCAACAACAAGCAAGTGATTTTGATTTTGGCTATAAATACCAACGTCAAGGACCCAGGGAAAATCCACAAGACCCATTTTCAAATACGAGATTTGATGAAGAAGTCCCCATTGATCCAGATTGGCCAACTCGAGGATTTGATCTGCAGTTTTTTATTGAAGTCCCATTTGTCACAGCAGCATTGGGAGGCAATATGCCCTTCCATTATGAAAAGCAGGTAATTTGTGAAAACTGCAATGGAACTGGAATGAATGAAGAAGAAAATGAATGCCTCAACTGTAAAGGGTCGCAAAGGGTAGTAAAACAGGTAACCTTGAATGTGGAAATTCCTTCTGGGGTGGTAGACCAATATACTTTGCGTCTTCCCAACGAAGGTGGGGCAGGTCGAAATGGTGGTCCTCCAGGCGATTTGATGCTAAAAATAAATATTAAACAACACCCTCAATTTAAAAAATTTAAGAAGGATATATATGCAGATATTTTCATTTCCCCTGAATTAGCAAATGAAGGGGGCCCCCTTGAAGTCCAGACACTAGATTCAATCCAAACCATTTCGGTAGAGGAAGGTACCCTTACAGGAGAAGAGTATCGTATTTCAGGAGCGGGTTCCACCGATCCGTGGGGAAAAAAAAGAGGAGATTTTATAGTAAAGTTTCATATTTCTGACCAATAATACGATAAGAAATTATGAAGTTTTCATTGCTCCTGGGTTTTCTTTCTATAGTTTCAATTCTTGCAGGTATTTTATTATTTGTTTCATTTAATTCTATTCCGCGGGCCCCACAATCTAACCCACAAACCCCGTTACCGAACCAAAGGAAAAAACTCATTCCAGGGTCTAAAGCCCCACCCAAAAGGAGCTTGCCAATTGGTGACCCAAAGATGCAGGCTATGAGGTTAGCAGTTAGAAAATATGCTCTAAAAAATCCAGGGCTCACGGCCCAAGTAATGCAGGAATGGGTGAAAAAAAAACCTTGAGAAAAGGATAAATTACAAATTTATTGGAGTAAATGCCTTTGAAACCTAGGCAGGCTTAACTTCAGGGTTTGCGGGCTTACTAGCCTCAGCTTTCTTTTCCTCAGTTTCAGATTTTTCTTTTTGATCAGGCACCTCGGTTTTTCTAACTAATCTCATAGAAGACCAAATCTCTGTAGGAGGATAAGCGAAGTCATTTCCTATTTTATAATCAAAACGAACCACCTTTTCAGGAGTACATTCACTAATCCAGGTTGTAGAAGCTCCTCCAGCAGAAAAGATAGGATCTAAAGGAAATTTAGTACCATTTTTATCGAGATTTTCCAAAGTTTTATCAAATAAAGTCATCGCCTCTGCTTTACTAGGAATTCTCCAATCTTCGAAACCTGCGAATTTCTCTTTATTAAATTTTTCGATATACTCGGTGTGATTGTCCCATGTAAAAAATTTATGCATATCTAACCAAGCATCACTTTGTTTCCACATTAATCCAGAATTAGGATCGGTAATTGTTCCATTCCCGTTGTCAATTAAAGGTTTTTTTTCAACTTTAGGTTTCGCTGCCGCTTTTGGAACTGCTTTAGGTGCAGGCTTTGCTGCAGGCTTAGGTGCAACCTTAGGCTTTTCTGCGGGGGTTGCTCCTGGGGGAGATTCTGTCTTTGATTTGTTTTCTTCCATTTTGTTTAAACTTTTTCTACAAAACTCGGGGAATTAATTAATAAGTCATTTAAATCTTTCATAGATTCTTGTAATTCTTTCAAAATAACGCCCAGCTCGGAAGTTGAACAATGGCTTAGTTGGTCACAATAATAATCTCTATAACTCTTCGCATTATTTTTTACCCAATGCAAAACTAATTGCTCATTGCAATCACCATTGTCTCCGGTTTTCTTTTTTAAAAGATTAGTTTGCGATTTACGAATAATCTCGCAAATAAGATCTGATTTTAAGGCACTCATAATCAAATTATTCCTTCAAAAAATTAACCACCTATTCCTTGGGTAAGAACATAAGAGTCGCTAATTTTAATGCACTAAATTGTTATGTCAATATGAAATAGTGCAATTTAAAATAATAAATTTTTAGGAAATAAATAAAACTTCCCAAAATGCAAATATCCCTTCATGTAATTATTTTATCCCTTTAATTCCGGAAAAAAAACCCCATAAATTTCTTTTGCAAATAAACTAACTTATTGATTTTATTAAACTTTAAGACTTTTTCGAGGATCAAAGTAATCGCGAATACCCTCCCCAAGAAGATTAAACGACAAAATTGTAAAAAATATAGCCAGGGAAGGAAACAAGATTAAATGAGGGTAAAATTTGACTGCTGTCCATCCATCATTCGCTAAAGTACCCCAACTACTAAAAGGAGGAGCAATTCCTAAACCGATAAAGCTCAAAGTAGACTCTGCTAAAATCGCTACAGGAATGCGAAAAGTTAAAGTGACAATTAGTATCCCAAGAATGTTGGGTAAAATTTCGTGAAATAATATTCTTGAATTACTAGCTCCTATTACACGAGCGGCTTCCACATAGGCCATCTCTTTTATTTTTAAAACTTCTCCACGCACCACTCGTGCAACGGTAACCCAACTAACAATAGTTAAAGCCAAAAAAAGGCCCAAAAGGCCCCGTCCCAAAACCATGGTAATTAGAATAATCATAAGCAAATCTGGCAATGAAAAAATAACGTCCACGATTCGCATCATAATATTGTCAGTCTTACCTCCCACATATCCGGATATTCCCCCATAAATAGTTCCTATCACCATTGCAATCAAAGTTGTAGAAATTCCAATAAATAAGGAAACCCTTGCTCCAAAAATTAATCGGGAAAATAAATCTCGACCCAGCTGATCGGTCCCCATCCAATGTACAGCCGAGGGAGGGGATAAAGTTTTTAAAGTATCCTGTTCTTGATAAGAATAAGGTGAAATCCAAGGCGCCATTATCCCAATTAGCATCACAAGCAAAATAAAAATTAAACTAAATCTGGCCGGCCAAGAAAATTTTTTTATTTCAGACAACATATCTATTGATTAGTTAATTTCACCCTAGGGTCGAGTTTTACATAAATGATGTCCACAATCACATTGGCTAAAATTATCAATACCGCATAAAGCATAGTAACACCCATGATTAATGGATAATCTCGATTGGTTACAGCCGTAATAAAAAAGTTTCCCATCCCGGGAACCGAAAATATAAATTCAATGACAAAAGATCCTGTTATCAAACCTGCCGTCAGAGGGCCCATCACTGATACAATAGGAGTTAGAGAATTTAAAAATACATGTTTCAATAAAACCCTTGTGTTACTCAAACCTTTTGCACGAGCTGTTCGTATATAATCTTCTGACAAAATTTCTAATACCGAAGATCGAGTAAGCCTGGCAATATAACCTGCAAATCCAGCCCCCAAAGCAAAAGCAGGCATAATCATATGGCGAGGACCCTCCCATAGGGCAGGAGGCAATAAATTCCATTGATGGGAAAATAATAAAATTAAAAATGTACCAAGGACAAAGCTGGGAAAGGAAATCCCTAAAGTTGCAACTATAATGAAAAAATGGTCGAGTGGTGAGTTTTGTTTTGCTGCAGAAAAAATTCCGGCTGGAATCCCAAGTCCTAAGGTTACTAACACAGCACAAATCCCTAAGGAAACCGATACTGGAAACGTATCTTTAATAATATCCGCAACATCACGACCAATATACTTATAAGAGGGACCCAAATCTCCTTGACATAGCTGCTTCATGTATAAAAGATATTGTTGCCAGAGAGGTTTATCTAAATGGTATTTTGCCTCAATATTAGCAATTATTTCTGGTGGAAGTTTTTTATCACGGTCAAAGGGACCCCCTGGCGCCCAATGCATTATACAGAAGGTGAGAGTCGCTACCGCAAGTAAAACAGGAATCCCATGCAACAATCGTTTACAAATAAATACCCACATAGGTTCATCCTACCATATACCAATTTTCTTTAATAATTTTGCACAAGGGAGAGTAAGAAATTACAAAATGATAATCAGACTAAGATATAATGTCCCTTTGCTTAAATTTGGACTTATTTACGGATGATTACAAATTCCCTTAGAGAATTCATTAAACTTTTAGATAGTCACGGAGAAATCATACATATCCAGGATGAAGTTTCTCCAATATTAGAAATAACTGAAATCACAGATCGAATTTCCAAGAGTCCAGAGGGTGGAAAAGCACTGTTGTTTAAAAATGTTAAAGGAAGCAATATTCCTGTTCTAATAAATGCTTTTGGAAGTTCGAATCGAATGAACCTGGCCCTTGGTGTCAAGGATGTATATAAAATTGCAAAAGATATAGAAAAATACCTAAAAACCAAACCCCCAACCACTTTATTTGACAAAGCAAAGCTACTTCCAATGCTTTTAGAAGCTTCTTTTTTTCCACCTAAACTTATTCATTCAAAATCTCCCCCTTGTCAAGAAGTGGTCCTTACTGAAGATCAAGTTGATTTAAGTATTTTACCTATTTTGCAATGTTGGCCCTTAGACGCAGGACCATTCATTACTTTTCCTATGGTTATCAACCGGAGTGTCGATCAAAAAATCAGAAATGTGGGACTTTATAGAATGCAGGTTTTTGATAAAAATACAACGGCCATGCATTGGCACATCCATAAGGATGGAGCTCATTTTTTTCATGACTATAAAAAGCAAAATAAAAAGATGGAAGTCGCGGTAGCCATTGGGGCTGATCCCGTATCTTGTTATGCAGCTTCGGCTCCTCTCCCTTATGGAATTGATGAATTTTTACTTGCTGGTTTTATCCGAAAAAAACCTGTTCAATTAGTTAAATGTAAAACCGTCAACCTTGAGGTTCCCGCAAATTCTGAAATTGTTTTAGAGGGTTTTATAGATCCAAGTGAATTAAAGTTGGAAGGACCTTTTGGAGATCATACGGGCTATTACTCTCAAGATGGAGATTACCCAGTATTTCATGTAACGGCCATAACCCATCGTAAAGACCCCATATATCTGACTACCATTGTCGGCAAACCCCCTCAGGAAGATTTTTATTTAGGGAAAGCAACTGAACGAATTTTTCTCCCCCTTCTTCAGACACAACTTCCAGAGCTTGTCGATATGAATATGCCTTTAGAAGGTGTTTTTCATAATTGTGTCATCGTTTCCATTGACAAGCGATTTCCCATGCAGGCACGCCGTTTAATGAGCACCTTGTGGGGAGCAGGTCAAATGAGTTTTGTGAAAATTATTGTGGTTGTTGACTCTGAAATTAATGTTCACGATGAAAAGCTGGTTTTAGAGACTATCTTAAACAATATTGATATAGAAATTGACTTATTTTTTTCTGAAGGAATTTTAGATGTTTTAAACCATGCCTCTGACTCGGCCCTATATGGTTCTAAATTAGGAATCGATGCCACTCAAAAAATTGATGGGGAACCAAAATCCAAAAATGACTCAAATTTAAAACTTATTAACTCGGAAATAAATTTAGATACACTTTTAAAGCAAAATTATCAGGAAATAAAAGATAGCCTAGTTATCAAATTGAATACCAAGTGTCCAATCATGTTAGTCTCAATAGAAAAAATAAATTCCGATGATGTGAAAAAATTTTTCGAATCTTTTTTCGAAGATCCAGGACAAAAGGAAATTGGAATAATAATCGCTTTTGAAGCACATGTGGATTTAAATAATAAAACTGAAGTTCTTTGGAAACTTTTTAATAACCTGGACCCTGAAAGAGATACCTATGTCGATGGTCAACGGATAGCCATCGATGTCACAAAAAAATTTCCTGATGAGGGATACACTCAACAATGGCCAGAAGAAATAAAAATGTCGCAAGACATTAAAAACCTGGTCGACAAAAAATGGAACTTTCTCTTTAAGTGAAGCTTTTAGTTTTGCTTTTAAATAATATATGTCAATTGAAAAAATAATTATCAAAGGGGCTAGAGAACACAATCTAAAGAGCATTAATGTTTCTATGCCCCGTGATAAACTTGTAGTAATTACAGGCCTTAGTGGTTCGGGTAAATCCTCATTAGCATTTGATACCATATATGCTGAGGGACAACGCCGCTACGTCGAGTCACTCTCAGCTTACGCTCGCCAATTTCTGGAACTCATGGAAAAACCGGATGTCGATTACATTGAAGGTCTTTCCCCTGCGATTTCCATAGAGCAAAAAACATCAAGTAAAAACCCACGATCTACAGTTGGTACAGTAACCGAAATTTATGATTATTTAAGATTGCTATACGCTCGCGTAGGCCATGTATTTTGTTTCAAATGTGGACGCCAAATTTCTTCACAAACAGTTCAACAAATTGTAGATCAGGTTCAATCCATTCCGGAAGGATCCAAAGTTCTAATTTTGTCTCCCTTGGTCAAGGATCGAAAAGGAGAATTTAAAAAAGAACTCTTGGAACTGCGAAAAAAGGGGTTTGTTAGAGCACGGATAGATGGAGAAATTCGTTCTCTTGAGGAAGAAATCAATTTAAATAAAAAATTCAAGCACTCAATTGATACCGTAGTGGATCGTTTAATTATAAAAAACAACATGGGAAAGCGCCTTGCAGATTCGGTTGAAACCGCTCTTATTCAAGGAGAAGGAAATCTGGTGGTTTCAATTTTAGGAAACGGGAAAGTAGAGAAATCCTCGAATGATTTATTATTTAGCGAAAAGTTTGCCTGCAATTACTGTGGCATTAGTTATCCCGAATTAGAACCAAGGTTATTTTCATTCAACAATCCTAGTGGTGCTTGTCCTCAATGCGATGGCCTTGGAAATAAAATGGTTATTGATCCCGACTTGGTAGTTCCTGATTCCAGGCTATCAATTCGCAACGGTGCAATCGTTCCCTGGAGAAAGAAAACCTCTGTTTACTTTTTTCAAATGTTGGAAGCATTATCCGATCAGTTTAATTTCAAGTTAAACGCTCCCTTTAAAGATCTTCCAAAAAAAACTCAGGAAATAGTTCTTTTTGGTGCTGGAGGTCAACCTGTAAAATATTTCTATGAAAAAGGAAATCGTCGCCATAGTTATACGGGAACTTATGATGGAGTTATCCCGGATTTAGAACGGCGTTATATAGAAACTGATTCGTCTTCCACCCGAGATGAAATCGCTCAATACATGCGTGCCCTTCCCTGCCCAGCCTGCAATGGAACCCGTTTAAAAAGGGAAGCAATTTCCGTGAAAGTAGGAAACAAAAATATAATCGATCTTACCGGAATATCTATAGGAGAACTCCAACAGTTTTTTAATACCCTCAAATTTACGAATCAGGAATTTTCAATTGCTCGGAGGATTGTTAAAGAAATAAAGGAACGTTTAAAGTTTTTAATGGATGTGGGTTTAGATTATTTAACTTTAAATAGAACTTCTGCAACTCTTTCGGGAGGAGAAAGTCAACGAATTCGACTTGCTACGCAAATAGGCTCTAGCTTGATGGGAGTTCTATATGTATTGGATGAGCCCAGCATTGGACTTCATCAAAGGGACAATGAAAGGCTTTTAAACACTCTAACCAAACTTCGAGATTTAGGAAATACGGTCATCGTGGTTGAGCATGATGAAAATACAATTCGTGAAGCAGATTACGTTATCGATTTAGGGCTGGGTGCCGGTATTCATGGAGGTGAAATAATATTTTCTGGGCCCCCGAAGCAATTACTTAAAAATAAAAAGTCCTTAACCGGTCAATATTTAACTGGTAAAAAAGAAATTCCCGTTCCCAAAAAACGACGTAAGGGAAATGCAAATTTTTTAGAGATCCAGGGGGCGGCACACAATAACTTAAAAAATATTAATGTAAAAATTCCCTTGGGAGCTCTTACTTGTATAACCGGCGTATCGGGTTCAGGAAAAAGTACTCTTACCATAGATATTCTATACAAAGCTTTGGCCCAGCACTTTTGGAATGCTACCGAAAAACCAGGAAAGTTCAAAAAAATAAAAGGAACTCAATTTCTAGATAAAGTAATCGATATTGATCAGTCTCCAATCGGGCGTACTCCCCGCTCCAATCCTGCTACTTATACCGGACTCTTTACTTTAATTCGAGACTTGTATAGTGAAATCCCCGAAGCCAGGGCACGTGGCTACAAACCGGGAAGATTTAGTTTTAATGTTAAGGGCGGACGCTGTGAAGATTGCCAGGGGGACGGCATTATCAAAGTAGAAATGCATTTTCTTCCTGATATATTTGTAACTTGCGAGGTTTGTCATGGCAAACGGTTCAATCGAGAAACCTTAGAAATTTTATACAAGGGAAAAAATATTTCTCAGGTTTTAGAAATGACCACTGAAGAAGCTTTGGATTTTTTCCAAAATATTCCTTCCATAAGATCAAAACTGGAAACTATTACAAGTGTGGGTTTAGATTATATACATCTTGGCCAACCTGCAACTACACTATCCGGGGGAGAAGCTCAAAGAGTCAAACTGGCAAAAGAACTAAGTAAGCGCAATACCGGTCAAACCCTATATATATTGGATGAACCCACTACTGGTCTTCACTTTCACGATATAGGCCATTTGTTAGGAGTGATTTCTAAGTTAGTGGATGCAGGGAACACAGTAATAATCATTGAACATAATTTAGATGTAATTAAAACTGCCGATTATATTGTTGATTTAGGACCTGAAGGGGGACATCGCGGGGGTGAAGTTCTAGTCAGTGGAACTCCTGAAGAAATTATAAAACAAAAGAAATCATATACCGGAAAATACTTAAAGAGTTGTCTAGTGTAATTTTTTGGCTATTTTAATAAACTTATGGATTTTATTATCTAATCAAATCAAAACCTTGTTTTTAGTCCAATTGTAATTTGATGATTTTCGAAGCCGGATTGAATGGGGTTTCCTAATAAATCGTCGCGGGTAAAGTCTTGGATTTTAAAAAATTTATACCCTAACAGCAGCGTTCCGTTGTCTGAAATAGGAAAACTCAAGCCCCCTCCTAATTGATAAGCTAATGCAAGATCTTGACTATCCACAGGGGAAATGGAACTAATAGTAAGTTGTCGCACATTAACAGAAGTTCCTCCAAATCCCGCAACTAAAAAGGGAGTCATTTCCCCCCCTAAATTAAAATCATAATAACCCTTCATAAAGCTTAGCTGATTTTCCGGGTTGTCTGAATTAATAGCATTGGATTTTGAAATTTGACTACCGAGAGATGCAAACGGGAATTTTCTAATACCTTCCAGACGAAAATTAACAGATGAGTTTTGAATATTGGATCTTAACAATAAATTGTTGGAAAGGAATAGATAGTTTACATTTAAAGGGGACTGGATAGAGAGAGCGCTGTCTGGAAATTTAGAATCTAGATTCGAAAAAATATCAATTCTATTCAGTTGTAAATCAGCTGGGGTTTGAGCATTGGCAGAATTAATTAGTTTAAAAAACCCTAAAAAAAATAAAAAAACAACTATCAGGGCGTTTCTATGTGCAACTCTTAAAGAATTAATAAAGAAGAATTCCATTTCTTCCCAGAATTAAGAAAAATTTATAGTGACTTGGGGAGCTAGATACTTTTATATCGGTGGGAAGTGGAAATTCTTAAGGGAAAATATTGCTAGTTTTTAGTTTCCAAACGGGCAATGGCTCTAAAGAGTTTATTTTGCGTTTCCTTAAACTCTTCTTCGGCCAAATCAGGTTTGGCTAGAAGCTTCTCAGCCTCTGCCCGAGCTTCTTCAGCACGCTGATGGTCAATTTCATGCAGAAACTCAGCAGTTTCGGCCAAAACAATGACTCGATTATCCGATACTTCGGCGTAGCCATGGCTAACCACCAATTCTACGACCTCATTGCCTTTTTCATAAGAAAACCTACCAGGTCGCATTGTAGTGATTAAGGGGGCGTGGTCAGCCAGGAACCCTAAGTCTCCCTCACTTCCAGGAACATTGACTTGATCCACTTCAGTATCATTGACCATCTCCTTTTCAGGAGTTACAAGGGTGAGATGAATTTTTTGAGCCATTATCCTTCTTTCTTTATCTTATCTGCTTTTTCATACACTTCATCAAGGTTTCCTACCATGTAAAAAGCCTGTTCAGGAATATCATCCATTTTACCATCAACAATTTCTTTAAAACCTGCAATGGTATCGCCCACCTTAACGTATTTTCCAGGCGCCCCTGTAAAAATTTGCGCAACAAAAAATGGTTGTGATAAATATTTCTGAATTTTTCGAGCCCTCGCTACCAGCATTTTATCATCTTCAGTTAATTCATCCATACCAAGGATCGCTATAATATCCTGCAAATCTTTATACCGTTGAAGAATCCGTTGAACTTCCCGCGCTACAACATAGTGGGATTCACCCACAATTTCCGGATCAAGAATTCTGGAGGTAGAATCGAGAGGATCCACTGCAGGATAAATGCCCAATTCTGATATTCTTCTATTCAAAACAGTGGTGGCATCTAAATGAGAAAATGTGGTTGCCGGTGCCGGGTCTGTCAAGTCATCGGCTGGAACATAAATCGCTTGAACCGAAGTAACGGACCCTTTTTTGGTGGATGTAATCCGCTCTTGCAAGTTACCCATTTCAGTAGCCAAGGTTGGTTGGTAACCTACCGCAGAAGGGATTCGGCCAAGAAGAGCTGATACTTCTGAACCTGCTTGTGAGAAACGAAAGATATTATCAATGAATAACAAAACATCCTGCCCTCCTACGTCACGGAAATATTCTGCCATCGTAAGACCTGTAAGTCCTACCCGCATTCTTGCTCCCGGAGGTTCCGTCATCTGTCCATAAATCAGAGCGGTTTTATCGATAACATCAGACTCAATCATTTCATTATATAAGTCATTACCTTCACGAGTTCGCTCTCCTACTCCTGCAAACACGGAATACCCATCATGCTCTGAGCCAATACTACGAATTAATTCCATGATAAGTACTGTTTTCCCCACACCTGCTCCACCAAATAGTCCAGTTTTTCCACCTTTCAAATAAGGCTCCAAAAGGTCAATAACCTTGATTCCGGTTTCCAACATTTCCATTTTGGTGTCTTGCTCTTCAAGGGGAGGCGCGTCACGATGAATGCTCCAAGTTGTTTCTGATTCTACAGGGGGCTTTTGGTCTACCGGCTCTCCGATTACATTTAAAATCCGACCTAATACTTTTTCTCCGACTGGAACAGAAATGGGTTTCCCGGTATCTTCAGCTACCATTCCACGGACTAAACCGTCTGTGGGATGCATAGAAATAGTACGTACAGAGTTATCTCCCAAATGTTGAGCTACTTCGAGAGTGATAGAATCCTCTTTACCGTTTTCACCAGGCTTTTTAATTAAAACGGCATTGTACAAAGCCGGTAATTCTCCACCTTTGAAATTGATATCCACGACAGGACCAATGACCTGGGTGATGTATCCTGTATTCATTAAAGACTCCTTTAACTAAATTTTCTAGTCTATCCCTTTAGCGATTCAGCTCCATTTACCACTTCAATCAATTCTTTAGTGATATAAGCCTGACGCGTACGGTTATAAAATAAAGTAAGTTTTCCAATCATTTCTTTTGCGTTTCGAGAAGCATTGTCCATCGCTGTCATTCGCGCCCCATGCTCACTTGCACTGGACTCTAAAAACGCGCGATAAACTTGATCTGACATATGACGCTTTAATATATCCTCAAGTATGGCTTCTTCATCCGGTTCATAGATATAATCCATTGGATAGCCTGTTTCCTCTTCTACCTCTCCGGGTACAATTGGAAGCAGTTGTTCTTCAATCACCTCTTGTCTCAGAACCGATTTAAATTCGTTGTAAACTAAATAGACTTTGTCGACTTGTTTTTCCGTAAAAAGCTTGGCAATCATTTCACCAATTTCTACAGCTTTCAGGTAATTAAAGTCCTTTGTCCACCCCAAATATTGATCAAGAATTTTGTAGGGCCGATTGCGAAAAAAATCCAAACCCTTTTTTCCTGCCAGAAAAAATGAGATTTCATTTTCACTATTTTGCCTGATTAATCCTGTAGCTTTTTTAAGGATATTACTGTTAAAGGCTCCGCAAAGACCTCGATCGGCTGTGATCACCACTAGCAATACCCTTTTCCCATCGCGATTTTCCAATAAGGGATGCAGGTCTTTATTGCAACGCGCCGCAAGATGGTTCATCATTTCTCTAAGCTTGAGAGCGTAAGGTCGGGCAGTCATTATCGCTTCTTGCGCTTTCCGAAGCTTTGAAGCCGAAACTAACTTCATTGCTTTGGTCATTTGCTGTGTATTTTTTACGCTACGAATTCTTTGCTTTACGTCTCTTAAATTAGGCATCTCTTCTTCTTATTGAAAAATCTCTTTAAAAGCCTTGAGGGCTTCCTGAAGTTTTCCTTCTGATTCATCATCCAGCTTCTTATCCGTCTTAATTTTTTCGACTAAATCTTTATGTTTTTCCTCAACATAATTTAAGAAACTTTCTTCAAATCTTCCAATATCTCCTACCTTAATATCATCCAATAAACCGCGGACTCCGGTAAAAATCGACATGATCTGTTGAACAACACTCAAAGGTTTATACTGAGGTTGTTTTAATAACTCAACCAGACGTTCTCCTCGAGCCAACTGCGCCTGAGTTGCAGGATCCAAATCACTGCCGAACTGAGCAAATGCGGCCATTTCCCGATATTGTGCTAAGTCAAGTCGCAACTGACCGGCAACTTGCTTCATACCTTTTATCTGGGCGGAACCACCCACCCGGGATACAGACAGTCCTACGTTAATTGCAGGCCGAACACCAGAATAAAAAAGGTCAGTTTCTAAATATATCTGTCCATCGGTAATAGAAATCACATTAGTTGGGATATAAGCCGAAACGTCACCCGCTTGAGTTTCAATAATCGGCAGGGCAGTCAATGATCCTGCACCGAGTTCATCACTCAATTTTGCTGCTCGCTCTAACAATCGAGAATGGAGAAAAAATACATCACCCGGATAGGCCTCACGTCCAGGAGGACGCCGCAACAGCAAGGAAAGCTGTCGGTAAGCAGCCGCCTGTTTTGACAAATCATCATAAACAATTAGACAGTGCTGACCGTTATCCCGAAAATACTCTCCCATGGCACATCCGGAATAAGGGGCAATAAATTGCATAGGTGCTGGGTCACTGGCTGTGGCCGCAACCACAGTTGTGTATTTCATAGCGTCATGTTCCTCCAGGCTTTTAACCACCTGCGCTACTGTAGATCGCTTCTGACCCACGGCAACATAAATACAAAAAACATTTTGACCTTTTTGATTAATAATCGTATCCAGAGCCACTGCCGTTTTTCCGGTTTGACGATCCCCAATAATAAGTTCACGTTGTCCTCGTCCAACTGGAATCATTCCATCAATAGCTTTGATTCCGGTTTGCATGGGCTCATGGACCGATTTTCTATCAATTACACCCGGGGCTATTCTTTCAATCGGACCAGTTTGTTTTGCATCAATGGGCCCTTTTCCATCAATTGGCTGACCCAACCCATCCACTACACGCCCCACTAATTCGGGTCCAACCGGGACTTCCATAATTCGGCCCGTTCTTTTAACTTCATCTCCTTCTTTGACTTTGTCGTCAAAGCCTAAAAGGACCGCACCAATATTATCTTCTTCGAGGTTCAACACCATTCCGGAAAGATTATTAGGAAACGAAAGCAATTCTCCAGACATAGCTTTTTCCAAGCCATAGATCCGAGCAATTCCGTCCCCAACAGAGATGACTCGCCCGGTCTCTTTGAGCTCAATCCCCTCCTCGAATCCCTGAATTTGCTTTTGAATTAAGGAACTGATTTCATCCGCTCGCAAACTCACCTTAATACCTCCTCACTTTCAATAGACCGTTTCAAAAGGGCAAGCCGGTTTTTTATTGAGGCATCCGCTACTAAACTCCCCACACTTAACCGCAATCCGCCAATTAAAGATTCATCGACTTTCGATTCGATGATCGCGCTTTTTCCTAAAACCTGGTCTAACGATGTTTTTAATTTATTGATTTGATTTTCAGACAATGGAGATGCAGAAACTATATCAACTCGAACTTGATTGAGTCGCTTCATCACAAAGTACTCAAAATATTCAACAATATTTTTCAGGTAAGTCATCTTCCCCCGGTCCAGAAGAATTTTCAACAAATTACTTACTTCTGGAATGGCATTTATTTTGTCACATAATTCTCGAACAAATGCTGATTTTTTATCATCCGGAATAGAAGGATGAATAAAAAAACGCGATACCATTGGATCACTTTGAGATGCACTCACTAAGGTTTGCAAATTGGTTAGAGCGGAACTCAATTTACCCTCCTCTTGAATCGAATCGGATAGTGCTTCTGCAAACCGTTTACCTATTTGGTTTTCAATCATATAAACGAGTAGTTAATTTTAATTGTTTCTTTGGTCTAAACTTTCTACAACTTCTTCAATCGACTCATCCACTAAACGCTTTTTATCCTCTTCACCTAAACTTCGTTTTAAAATTTTTTCAGTAGAAGCTATGGTTAAAGTGGAAACATAATCCCGGATTTCAGCTAACAATTTATTTCGAGTAGATAAAATCTCGTGCTCGGCTTCTTTTTGCATTTGCCGGACCTTGGCTTGAGTTTCGCTGATGGTTTTATCCTGAATTTTCCTTGCTTCCTCATTAGCCAACTGGACAATCGTAGTTGCTTTTTCATGCGCGGTTTTAAGTTGCGCCTCAAAATCCTGCTTAATTTTCTCCGCTTCTTTTTTAAGGCCTTCAGCGCTTTGAATATCGCCTTCGATTTTCTTTTGGCGCGCTTCGAGCATTTCTAAAATTGGCGGAAACGCATATTTCTTGAGCAAAAAAAGCAATAACCCAAAAGAAATAACAGACCAAAAAATCAAAGATGTAAAAACAGAAACTTGCTCAAATTGTGGCATGATAGATTTTCAATTTGATGGTTAAATTAATATTGTAAACAATTAAGTGTTGCCGATATCTATACTTTCCCCATAATGATAAACGCTAAAACCAATCCATAAAGCGCGACAGCTTCCACCAAAGCAAATCCAATCCAGCAATATTTAGCCACTCGGCCTTCGGCGTTGGGTTGGCGGCCAACAGTCTCAATCGTTTTGGAAAAGATATAGGCAATTCCAATTGCTGCACCAAAGAATCCAGCTGCACACAAACCCATACCTAAAAACGCTGCTGCGGTTGCATCCATTCCTAACTCCTCTCTTAAAAAATTAACTCAATGAAGTTTAATAACATCACCTATATACACACAGGTGAGGGTTGTAAATATATAAGCTTGAATAAAAGCAATGGCAATTTCTAAACCATTGATAACAATTGTAAACCCAAATGGCAGCCAACTGACCCATAAGGGAGAAGCGAGGGCCAATCCAAAAAGCACTGCAAGAACAGTATGACCTGCGGTCATATTGGCAAACAAACGAACCGACAAAGAAATCGGTTTTGCAAGCATACTAATCATTTCAATTGGAACCATAAGCGGGATTAAAATTCCAGGTACACCCGGAGGAACCAAAATACTAAAAAAATGACCTCCATGCTTGGCAAAGCCAATAATCAAAGTCATCACAAAAATTATTAAAGCAAATGTCCCGGTCACAACAAGCTGACTAGTAATGGTATAGGAACCCGGGATCAAACCAATTAAATTACAAGAAAGAATAAAGAAAAAAATAGTTGCCACAAATGTAAAATATTTTTTTCCTTCTTTCCCAATAAATTCATCTACCAGCCCTTTTATAAACTCTAAAACCATTTCAAGGACACTTTGTAATTTCCCAGGAATTAATTTCACTCCTCCTTTAATCACCAACATAAATAACCCAAATATTAATGCCATACCAATCCACATTGCCACAACAGCTTTGTTAATTGATAAGTCTAATCCCATGATATTAATTGGAATGATGGGATGTAATTCAAAATGATGTAAAGGGTTTTCCATTTATATAATCAATTTTAAAAGTTAATTTTCTGGATTTTCTGGAGGGTCTTCGGAATCTTTCTCCTCGGATTCTTTTTCCTGCAAAAAAACAGCGGTACGATATACATTAAGGCACCCTGCAGCACCACCTAGTAAAAATCCAATAGCTAAACCCCAGGGTTGAGTTTCCCAATAGTAATCTACCGCATAGCCCATTAATGCACCGATGGCTACTGCCACCACTAATTCCACCCCTAGCCTAAATGCCAAACTCAATCCCTTACGGAAACCAGTATCATTTTCCATTTAGTTGTTTTGGCAGGAGATAAGCGACCGGAGAGGGCCAAAAAAGGGCTTATCATACCTAGATTCTTTGTTAATTCAAAATGTTTTTTGATTCATCCGAGGAAAACAAACAAACTCCAAATAATTGAAGGGTTTCTACGTGGATGAAATCATTTTTAGGAAGAACTCTTGATTTTCAAAATTCCCAGCCCTACCTGGAAAACTAATAATAAAAGGAGTTTCAAAGATATTCAAGTGAATAAATAAAGGTAATGGTGAAAATCTTCTAAAATTCCAAGGACAATTAGAAAAATAGACACGAAAGCACTTTAAAAAGTAAACATCTAATCAGAAAAACTGACTAAATTTAAATTACTTCAAAATCTTAAATGCTCAGGTAAGATAGCTCTTTCTTTCCTAGTAAGGTAACTCCCCATACTCTTCTTCATATTCCTTAAGAGGCAACATGTCAATTGCATCCCAGGGACATCCCTCCAGGAAAGTATCCATAGGCCCTTTAGAAATACATTTCTTGCACCCAATGCAAAGCAATGGGTCAACCTCTACCCTATTAAATACTGGGGCAGATGGGTTTCCAACTTCATACATACAGCTATCTACAGGACATTCAGTAATACATATAGGAGATCCGCCACAACCGGTACAGGCATCATTGATGACGGCTAATATCTTGGGTTTGCGTTTTCGTTTTACATTTCGTTTTGCTCGTTCGGCTACAGCCATAATAATTTCCAATCAAATATTAAAGTACTAACATTTTAGCAAATTAAGCCTGAATTTATAACAAAATCCTAATAAGGTTGCAATAATATTGAGATCCTGTGGATTTCCCCTTTCCATGAATTTCATTTACAGAACTTAATGAGATATAATATGATTATCTGATTTATATAAAATACAACTTATTTCTTTTTTAGATTAAGTTCTTTTGTTAAAGTGAATTGAGCTAACGTAAACTAAACGTTTTTGAATATATGTTGAGTAATAAGAAATCATGTCATTGGAAAAAATCCTTGGTCAAGACCAAGTTAAACATATTCTATCTAATAGCCTTAGAAAAAACCAATTGGCCCATGCCTATTTGTTCTTCGGGCCAGAAAGCATAGGCAAGAAGCGAACCGCTTTTGAACTCGCAAAGGCTTTGAATTGCTTGCCCTCAGGGCCTGTAGAAGCCTGTGATGATTGCGACTCTTGTCGCAAAATCGAACGGGAACTTCATCCCGATATTTTTTTAATAAAACCCACTCGCTCTACCCCCACAGCCCGTGAAGCAGTAATAAAAATTGACGAAATCCGAAACCTGCAAACCAAACTAGGATATCTACCCTATGAAGGCCGGACTAAGGTTGCCATCATTGATGATGCTGAACAATTAAATATACAGGCAGCAAATTCATTTTTAAAAACTCTCGAAGAACCCCCCGACTCAACTATATTAATTCTTATTGTTTCCAATATTCATAAATTAATGCCAACCATTCTATCTCGTTGCCAAACCATACGTTTTAGCCCTCTACCTCTATCTGCTATCAAGCAAGTTTTACTTCAACAGTCTGAAATAGAATTTGATCCTCAGGAATTGGATTTTCGGGTGAGTCGCTCGAAGGGTCAGGTAAAAAGAGCGCTGGAAGAAGATATTTTAAGTCTTGCAGAATATAGAGATGAACTCATAAAACTTATTGATCTAATTTCATTTAAAAATATAAATGTTCTTTTTCAATGGACCAAAAAAATGGGTCGAGAGCACCACATAATTATGGAAGTCTTAGAAGAAATGCAGGGTTTGGTCAGAGATATGGCGTTCTTAAGAAATTCTGCTTCCAAAGGACAATTAATTAATAAAGACTTAGAACCGCAAATGACGTCAATTTGTAAAAGAAAATCTTCATCTCAATGGTTGAAATTAGCCTCAACAATTCATGATACGCAACAAACAATTTTGGCAAATGCGAATCTTCAATTGTCTTTAGAAAATATGCTCCTTAATTTTTGTGAGGCTGCATAAAAATGCCACCAGATATTCTAACTAACCAGGATAAGAAATCGGAGGGTTCAACCTCTCCCCCAAAATTTGTTATTGGGGTAAGAATTCGAGGTACTGATAAGTCGGATTTGTGCGACCCAGGAAGCTTAAGCCTGAAAGTTGGTCAGCAAGTCATGGTCAATACAGCAGATGGAACCAAAATGGGAGTTGTGGCTTCCAATAAAATTATTAATTTTGGGAAAGTAGAAATCCCCACATTAAAAGTTTTAAGAATAGCCAATACAGGAGACCTACAAAAGGAAACAGAAAAAAAAGAAAGAGAAATTAATGCCACACAAATTTGCCTTGAGTTAATTGATAAGCTTAATGTACCAATGAATCTAAGTCGGGTCGTTTATTTTGAAGAGATGAAAAAATCGATTTTTTACTTTACCGCTGAAGGAAGAGTAGATTTTAGGGAGTTAGTCAAAGAACTTGCAGCCAGGTTAAGACATCGAATTGAAATGAGACAAGTGGGAGTTCGCGATGAAGCTAAAGCAGTGACAGGTTTAGGAATGTGTGGTCAATCCCTCTGCTGTTCGACTTTTTTACTAGAATTTACCCCCGTAACCATCCGAATGGCTAAAGATCAAGGGCTTGCCTTGAACCCCAGTAAGATTTCAGGAGTTTGCGGTCGGTTAATGTGTTGCTTACAGTATGAGCATAATGTTTACCGCGAGTTGATAAAAGAACTACCCAAAGTTGGAAAACCCATACAAACGCCAGAAGGCCCAGGTAAAGTTATCAAAAACGATATCTTAAAACAGATCATTATTGTGCGACTTGAGGATGAATCCATCATATATTATCATCTGGATGAACTTCGGGACAGTTTGAAGGCGAATAAAACACCTACTCCCTCACCCTCTTCTGAAGAAAAATAATCAATTCCTTTTACCAATTAAATCATGAATAAAAAGTTTTTTATTACAACGCCAATTTATTATGTAAACGACGTTCCTCATATTGGTCACGCTTATACAACTATAGCTGCAGATGTAGTATCTCGGTATAAGCGGCTGGCGGGGTATGATGTTTTCTTTTTAACAGGAACGGATGAACACGGTCAAAAAGTTCAACAAGCCGCTGAAGCGACAGGTAAAGATCCACAAACACATGTAGATGATTTACATGTTCGATTTAAAGATCTTTGGACACGATTTAATATCAGCAATAATGACTTTATTCGAACCACTGAAGAACGCCACCAAAAAGTAGTTCGTGAGATATTAAATAATTTACATGCAAAAGGTGAAATATATAAGGATAGTTATGAAGGCTGGTATTGCATGCCGGACGAAAGATTTTGGACTGAGAAGGATTTAATCGATGGGAAGTGCCCGGAATGTGGGCGAAAAGTAGATAAAATAAAAGAGCATAATTATTTTTTTAAGATGGGGAAATATCAGGATTGGCTAGTAGATCATATTGAAAAACATCCTGAGTTTGTTGAACCCGCTTCACGACGCAATGAGATATTAGGTTTTCTAAAAAAACCATTAGGCGATCTTTGTATTTCACGTCCAAAAGAAAGGTTACCCTGGGGAATCCCTCTTCCCTTTGATGACAAATTTGTTACTTATGTTTGGTTTGATGCTCTTATCAACTATATTTCAATACATGGACACTTGGAAGAAATCAAACAGAGTGGATATTGGCCAGCCAATCACCATTTAATTGGAAAAGACATCCTCACCACACATTCTGTTTATTGGTCAACAATGTTAAATGCCATGGGATTAGAATTACCTAAAAATATTTTTGCCCATGGTTGGTGGACGGTGAATGGCCAAAAGATGTCAAAATCTTTGAGAAATGTTGTCGAACCAAATTTACTCATCGACCAATTCGGAGTGGATGTGATTCGTTACTTTTTAATGCGTGAAGTTCCCTTTGGTCTTGATGGAGACTTTTCTCATAAAGCTTTAATTGGCCGAGTGAACAGCGATTTGGCAAACAATTTAGGCAACTTGGTGAATCGCACACTAAACATGCTCAAAAAATATTACCAAGGAGTAGTCCCAAAACCAAATGTTACTGACGATGAGGACTCAACCCTCATTGAAAAAGCAAAGTCCGTTCTTGATGAAGTCGACCAACTTTACAGTGAACTAGCTTACAGCAAAATTTTAGTTAAAATTTGGGAGCTATTAGACACTTCCAATCAATATATAAATCACACGGCTCCATGGAACTTAGCTAAGACAGAAGAAGGAAAAACTCGATTGGATACAGTCCTTTACAATACGGCAGAAGCTTTGCGAGTTATTGCAATTTTATTGACTCCTTTTATGCCGGCCACCTGCGAAAAAATAATGGAGCAATTAGGACTGGGAACTGCAGTGGACAAACAAGGACTTGCGTCCACAGAAGAGTGGGGATGGATTAAACCAGGGACTCAAACTTCTCAAGGACCACAAATATTTCCAAGAATTGAAGAAAAGGCCGCAAAAAAGATATTGGAAACCGTAGACTCATCTTCCACTGAAGACGCAGCTTTAAAAGCCCCTAAACTTGAATTAAAAGAAGAAATCACAATAGAAGATTTTATGAAACTGGATTTACGCACGGCTAAAATTATTTCTGCAGAAAAAGTGAAAAAATCCAAAAAATTAATAAAAATACAAGTGGATTTAGGGTCTGAAAAAAGACAGGTGTTGGCAGGAATTGCCCAGTCTTATGAACCTGAATCTTTAATAGGAAGAACCGTAATAGTAGTCGCCAATTTGAAACCAGCAAAACTTATGGGTCTTGAATCGCAGGGAATGATTCTCGCCGGAAGTATAGACGATAAAATAGTGGTGGCAGGATTTGATGATGAATTACCACCAGGAGCACAAGTGAAATGATAATTGATACACATGCACATATTGATATGAATTCTTACGATGAAGATCGTGAGGAAATAATCAATCGTGCTTTAAAACAAGGAATAAAATATATCGTAAATGTAGGCTGTGATGTTGAAAGTAGCCAACGTTCAGTAGAGTTAACCGAACATTACGATTTTATCTATGCCACTGCAGGGGTTCACCCTCATGATGTAAAAAATATTAACGGGCATACTTTTGACCAGATTCGAATTCTTCTGGATCATCCTAAAGTGATTGCTTTAGGAGAAATTGGATTGGATTATTTTAAAAATTATTCACCTCAAGATGTTCAACGCGCTCATTTCCGAAATCAAATTGAGATTGCAAAGGAATTAAATAAACCCATCATTATCCACTGCAGAGACGCTAAAGAAGATATGATCTCGATCTTATCGGAATATTATGACAACCCAGAAGGCAAGTCGGGAATTTTCCATTGTTTTGCTGGAGATGTGGAATTAGCAGAAGCAGCACTTCGAATGGGATTTTATATTTCCTTTTCAGGCTCAGTAACCTTCAAAAAAGCCGAAACTCTAAGGGAAGTCGCAAAGATGGTTCCAGCAGATCGGTTATTTGCCGAAACAGATTGCCCATTCCTCACCCCGGTCCCTAAACGTGGAAAGCGTAATGAGCCGGCCTATGTTAATTACACAATAGATAAATTAGCAGAGGTACGCGGTCTTAGGGTTGAAGATGTACTGCGTTCCATGGAACAAAACTTTCATGATTTATTTGGTATCGGTGATTCTGCAGAAGCAGGAACTATTGGGTATCAAATCCGTAACTCATTTTATTTAAACTTAACTCAACGGTGCACTAACAGTTGCGTTTTTTGTACCCGGCTGACCAATCCCATTGTTCAGGGTTATAACCTGGCCTTGGACCGTGAACCAACTGCAGATGAGCTTTGGAATGCAGTTGGAGATCCCACCCAATACGAAGAAGTTGTATTTTGTGGTTATGGTGAACCCACACTTCGATTAGATATTATTAAAGAAGTTGCTCAGAAAATAAAAAATGCTGGTGGAAGGGTCCGGTTAAACACAAACGGCCATGGAAATGTTATCAACAAACGAAACATTTTACCCGAGCTAAAAGGTTTAATTGACGAGGTTTCTATAAGTTTAAATGCGGATAACTCGGAAGCCTATGATGAAATTTGCAAACCTCTACCTTCATTCCAGGGGATGATTTATGAAAAAATTCTAGAATTCATCGATGAAGCCAAAAAATACATACCCGATGTCCAATCCACTATCGTGACTCATCAACCGGGTGTGGATGAAGAAAAATGCAAAGAAATTTCCGAAAACGATTTTGGGGTTAAGTACCGGCCGCGTCGATATAATATTGTGGGATAAGTCATGGGAAAACTTTGGATAAAAATTGGTGCCATTCTTGGGGGCCTAAGCGTTATGTTGGGAGCCTTCGGCGCTCATTCTTTAAAAGCTCGACTGGCTGAGAAAAGTTTAGAAACATTTCAAACCGGTAATTTTTATCAGTTTATGCATAGCATTGCTTTGGTTCTTGTAGGTATCCTCGCCTTAAAACTGGATGGTTCTGAAAATAAAAAACTCAACCGCGCCGGATGGTTTTTTTTGGCTGGAATCATTATGTTCAGTGGAAGTCTTTATGCCCTTGCATTAGGCGGCCCTAGATTTTTGGGCCCAATCACACCCCTTGGCGGCCTTTCCTTTATGACCGGCTGGCTCCTCCTCGCATTCTCACTACCCAAAAATTAAAAACATTTAATCTTTGGTTAATACTTATTTAATCTACAAAATTTTATCCTAACCTTGGGTTTTAAAAATATTTTGTTTGATTAAATAATTTTTGTGAGGCACAGGAAAATGAAAAGGTCGACTAAGTTTTCAATATTTTTTATCTTCGCTTTAGCTTTATCTTTTCCATTTACCGGATGGTTGCAAAACGCTTCCTTGGACTTTCCCACTCGCTCCTATGCCATGAGCGCAACTAACAATCCTGTGGGAACCAACATCATCACCGAAGTAGCAAAAGAGAAAAATCCTGCGGTGGTAAGTGTCCGGTCAATTAAAAAAGTAAAAAAAATGCGTAGTCAAACACCGTTTAATGGACAACATCCCTTCAACAGAAACCAACCAGGAAATCCATTCGGTAAAATGTTCCCAAGTCCACCTCAACCTCCTCAAAAAGGAAACGGTATGGGTTCTGGATTTATCATAAGTGAAGACGGATTAGTAATTACCAATCATCATGTGGTAGATGGGGCTGATGAAATTAAAGTTCTTCTCCTAAATGGAAAATCAACTGAAGAAAAAGAATACTCTGCTCGATTGATTGGCTCAGATGCTAAGACTGATTTAGCTATCCTTCAAATTAATCAGGATTCTAAAAATACTCAAACCTTTCCCTACATGAAATTTGGTAATTCAGAGTCATTAGAAGTTGGTGAATGGGTAATCGCTATAGGAAATCCATTCGGACTCAGTCATACCGTGACCGCAGGAATTGTTAGTGCAAAAGGACGCAATATTGGATCCGGACCCTATGATGAGTTTATTCAAACGGATGCTTCCATTAATCCCGGAAACAGTGGTGGTCCATTGCTTAATTTAAAAGGCGAAGTCATTGGAATCAATACAGCCATTATTTCCGGAAATTCCGGAGGCAATGTGGGAATTGGGTTTGCAATTCCTATAAACATGGCATCAACCATCATTGACCAACTCAAAAAAGACGGTAAAGTAACCCGAGGTTGGTTAGGGGTGATGATCCAAAAATTAACACCCGAATTGGCTGCAAACTTTGGGGTGAAAGGGGCAGAAGGGGCTTTAGTCAGCGATGTATTTCCAAATGGACCTGCCCACAAGGGCGGTTTACTTCGTGGAGACGTAGTGGTTGCTTTTAACAAAGAGAAAGTTAACAGTTTTTCCGACCTGCCTAAGCTGGTTGCGAAAACTTCCCCTGGGAAAACAGTGGAAATGGAAGTAATAAGAAATGGTTCTAAAAAATCCGTTTCCATCACCATTGAGGAATTGACTGAACGTAATGTTTAAATCACATTAAGTTTAGTTGGTTCATCTATCTTAGAAGGGCTTGTGGAGTTTTCCATAAGCCCTTTTTTATTGAAAAAAATGATTTAACTTTTTACGTAAACGGGTAATAAAAATCGGCTGTGGTAATCCACTCCTGGTGTTTCGGCCTTCACCTCCAATTCCCAAAACTTAGCTGGTCGTTCGCTTAAAATAGATTTCAAATCCTTATCATTGGGAAGCTTCCACTCCAACGACAACTTTTCTTGATTCAACACCTTCGAACCATGAATTTTTTTTGTATCTCTATATTTTTCATAACACACTACTTTTGAGCTTCGGTTACGCCCACTCCCTCTTATTTCATATCTTTCCTCAATACAACGTAAATGACACTCAACTTGTTCAGCATTTTTTGGCAAACCTATTAACCCAACACTGATTTTATTTCCTAAAAAAAAGGGGAAATCCCGAAACTGAAGTCGACTATTTCCATATTTTAAATAAAGGGCCCACTTTTTATAAAAATTAATCCCGACTCCCAACCCACAAACCAAATCAAAAAAACCAACAATAAGCTTTAAAAGAATTTCAGATTGATTTGAAAAGAAGGCCCACCAATTGAAGGGAGCAAGAAATACACTGAAAACGACTAACAAAAATATCGAATGTAAGGCCTCCTTCAATTTATTTTCTGAAATGCCTAATGCGTGCCAAGGGTAATCCCATAACCAGGGAGAAGAAGTTCTATTTTTTTTTGCGTCTTTTAATAAAGCTCTTTGTCTTACACCTAACAGACCATGTCCCATTAAAGAAGCACCTGCAAGGAAAAACATAAATCCGAACACTCCTAAAATCCATTCAGGGGCGTGTAAACTCCTGGAAGAATATTCGATTACACCTAAATACAAACAACTAATCACAATACCCGCTGCTAGAAAAGGACTTCCAAAAAATACGGATGGCCAACCATGAATCGTTGTCCGACTTATTCCCGAGTGGCTCCTTAATTCTTTTCCTATTTCATCTTCCAATGGAGGAGCTTGTGTTTCCAAATTAAACCTCATTTCAATTTTTGTTTCTTTTTAGTTTAAGGGCAAATTAAGGATAAAATTCAATTTTTCCCATTAACTAAAGAAGAAAAAACTAAATAGAGGGAAATTCAAAACTTTAAAAAATTTCAAACATATAAGTAAATTTACAAATGGAAGGGAATTTTCATATAGGATTGATTTAATTCTTCAGAGGAATAAATAGTATATTTGCGGAAATCTTTTATTTAATACTTAAATGCAATTAAGCGTTTCTTAAAATATTGGATCAATGTAAAAAATAAAAAAGCGAATACCAGGAGGTGTGGCCATTCAAAGCCTTTACCAAAAAAAGAACTAAATTTTATGGTTCCCTGAATATCCCCGGAATAATGTTTTAACATTTCCCCATACTCCACCATTAAATGAACCGGATACTCATAAGATTCATGACCTCCAATCTTTTTAACCGGAACCTCAAAGTATTTTTCTTCACCCCCTCGAATCGTGAAACCCATCATTCCTTTAAAACTTTCCGCAATCAGATCTGGAGGTAACAACAGCATTAGGCGGATATTTTTAAAGGAACCTGATTTATTTTTTACCAAAATTTGTAATAGAGAAGTTTCATCAATTGTCTTGGTTCTTATTTCTCCTTCAATACTTGCTTTCAAACTTTCTTTAAAAGAAAAGGAATCTGTATGAACTTGTGTAATAGACTCATCGGTATCTTGCGAGTTTTTATACTGAACCATTACCACCAAAGGATAACTTCCAATGCGGACAACCTTAGGATGTTTTTTAGTATGGAATGTTTTTTTCTCTCCCGGGTCTAACAAATGAATCATTTCTAAAGGCTCCATGGAATGGTGGAAATGAAACATGGGATGAATATGATAAAGCGGTTTTCCACTTACATTTTCTATAGTCAATTGGATATCAACTATTCCACCCTCTTCCACGGAGGCATGGGTTGAAATATTTAAAGGTTCCGCAAATACCCCTTTAGCCAGAATTGTCAGAACGAGCAATATGGATAGTATTGATGTTTGATAATTTTTCCAAACTCTTAAATAGTATCCCATATATTCAAATTTACGGAATTAATAGAATTGTTTCCACCAAATTCTCACATCTTTGCAAAAGTAACAACCCAAAAATCATTTTTTCCTTGACCTGGAAATCGTTTGACAAAAGTACCGAAAAAGCTTCTTTTTCAAGGTCTTTTATTGGTATCATGATTAATGTAACGCTTAATAAATCCTTTACAGGGAGAAGCGCCATGGAGCCTTTATTTGTCACCATTCTTATTATCCTATTTTTATTCTTTATATCGTTTAAGGTTTTACGCGAATATGAAAGAGGGGTAATATTTTTCCTGGGGAAATTTTATAAAGTAAAGGGCCCTGGAATAATTATTGTTGTACCTTTAATTCAAAAAATGGTTAAGGTGAGTCTACGAACGGTGGTCATGGATGTTCCTCCCCAAGACATAATTACTAAAGACAATGTCACCGTTAAGGTTAATGCCGTTGTTTACTTTAGAGTGCTTGACCCGCAAAAAGCCATAATTGAAGTCGAAGACTTTCTATATGCCACGTCCCAATTATCCCAAACCACGTTGCGAAGTATATTAGGGCAAAGCCAATTGGATGATTTGCTTTCTAATCGTGAAGAGATTAACAATCATCTTCAACAGGTCATTGATGACCAGACAGAACCCTGGGGGGTCAAAGTAGCCAATGTTGAAGTAAAAAATGTCGACCTACCCCAGGAAATGCAGCGTGCATTAGCAAAGCAAGCCGAAGCTGAACGAGAAAGAAGGGCCAAAATAATTCATGCTTTAGGGGAATATGAGGCAGCAGAAAAAATTGGTGATGCGGCGGACATTATTAATGCTCACCCACCAGCCCTGCAATTAAGATTTTTACAAACCATGCTTGATGTTTCGGTGGATAAATCAACAACAACCTTTTTTCCACTTCCTTTGGAGTTATTCGGTCCATTTTTAAAAAATAGGGAAATAACAAAAGATAACGACAACCCCAGCACAGCTTAAGCCTTAGCGCTTGAATTGAGTGTTGCTATTATATTGAAAAGCTTGACAATATAACCTTCAAAACTTAATTATCCCTTTGCTCTCCCCCTCCTCCTTTTACTAATTACCAAAAGAAGTAAATCAGGATATAATACAGTTGTCGAAATGGTTAATTCAAAATCACTTATATGGATTCTGCCCAACAAATAAAAAGCTTTCTGGATAAAGTTCGTAAACGGCGATTTTTCTTCCAATTTTCTTCCAACTTTTCTCTTATATTAGCTTTGCTAATAGGCGGCGCGCTAATCGCAAATTTAGTGGCCTACTATAACTCCCCTTCCCTTCCAATTATTTTTTTATTTTGCATTTTGTGGGTCGTTTCTTTTATCTTTCTTTGTATATTTATATCGAGAAAAAATGGTTGGACATCATTTTCACCGGATCAAACTGCCCTTTTTATAGAAAATAAAGTTCAAGGCCTTCAAAATGGCCTGATAAATTCTATCCAATTAGAACCTCTCTTGCACAAATCTCAACCTTCTTCTGACATGTCAGTTGAGTTTGTAGAGGAGTTGATTTCTAGAACGGGAAAACAAGTAAAAGAACTGGATTATAAAACCTTAGTAAACTCTAAGAACTTTTTACGCAGTGTAGGCATTCTTTTTATAGTAATTTTAATGGCATTAGTTTTAAATTTTGCTATGCCTGAGTTTTGGACGCGCGGATATGCAAAACTCACTTCACCTCCAAGCCCTACCAATCAGACCAAACTTTTAGCGCAAGCAGGTAAAACAGATAAATCCTTGCAGAAAGAACTAGATTATTCATTAAGTAAGTTTTCTTTAACTTATAACTTTCCAGCGTATACAAGGCTCAAGCAAAAAACGATTGATCCCTCCGATGGGAAAATAAACGTGTTTCCCGGCACTGAAGTAATTATTCAAGCTCAATCAAATCATCCCTTGGCAGGATCAAGTTTAGTTATTAATGGCACGGACCGGCTTTCAATGGAAATTAACAAGGATAAAAATATCCGTGGCCGTTTTATAATCCGGGAACCTGGGCATTACCAGTATGAAATCAAATCACTGAATAACAATAAAATTTTATTGCCCGAAGAATACCCTATTACCTTAAAAAAAGACAAATCCCCACATATCACAATATTCTTGGCAAATCCAAAACCCGTATATTATCTAACAGATAAAGTTCAATTTTTTTATGAAGGATCTGATGATTTTGGAATTCAAAAAGTTGATTTAGTGATTAACGTTAATGGGAAAATAAAGAAAAAACTCATAAAAAATATTAAGGGATTCCAAACAGAATTAAAAGGCGACTACACTTGGGAATTAAGCACATTGGATATTCTTCCAGGGGATGAGGTCCAATATTACTTGGAAATTTTTGACAACGATACCATCTTTGGCCCCAACACGGGCCAGTCTGAAGTATTTTCATTTGAAATTTTTGACGAAAAAAAGAAGCATCTGGATCTGATAGCCCTTCAAGAGGAATTAGTTGAACGAATGATTGAATTATTGGCACGAAGTTTAGTTACCAATATAAACGAGCACGAAAACACTCCTGAAGGACTGGACAAGCTAAAACATACATTGGCTTATAATACTGATCAATTGATACGAATTATAAATCTTGCGCAGTCTATCCAATCACAGGCAGAAGTAATACAATCATTTCCACAACCTTATCTCACTCTAATAAAAAACATTATTTCAGGCTTGAACAGAATCAGAGAAGAGCATATTCAAGCAATGAATCAAATCAGCAATGCGATTGTAAAAGCCACACCCATAGGCCTGAATTTTCCACCGGTTGAATCTGTTAACGACAAACTAATTGCTCACTTGGAAAGAGACATATTGTTTTTAATTAAAATGCTTAATCGAGAACGCATGAGTCAAGTCTTAGATATGGAAAAAGATCTTTCCGAATTAGCAGAATCATTGAGAGAAGAATTAGAAAAGGCACGAGATAAAAAGTCAGATGCTAATTCTCCAGAAATGAAATCCATGATAAAAAAACTCAAAGAAACCTTGCAAAAAATCATGGAGCAACTTGCACGACAGAATCAATCTCTTCCCGATGAGTTTCTGAATCGAAATGCATTTGAATCCCTGAATATGGAATCCTTTGATTCTTCTCTGGAAAAACTAATGGATTTAATCAATCAGGGGAAAATGGATCAAGCCATGGAAGAGCTTGAAAAAATGATGGATGATTTGAGGGCATTTTCTGATCAACTGCAAGATATGCAGGATAATCAACAGAACTTGGTGGATATGGAAATCATGAACCAATTGAATGAATCTCTTTCCAAAATCGAAGAGCTTGAAGCAAAAGAAAAACACCTTCTTAATAAAACAACAGAAATAAATAAAAACCTTCGTTCTCAGCAATTCAAAAAATTTGAAAATCAATTGAAGGAGTTTTTTCAGAGCCTCAAAAAAGATGTAAATGAAATTCAAAAACTTTTAAGCGAAGATGAACATGCATTAGATGATCATCCCAAAATGAAAACTTATAGTAATTTAATGGATAAAGAAGCAAACCTTCGCCAAAACATCAGCGAACTTAATCAAAAAACGGTTGATTCAACTGGTAAAAAAGATGTACGCCAAAAATTTCAAGATTTGAATAAAGCCCGGAACAATTTGTCTGAAGTCGTGAACCAGATGCACGATCTTCACATGAAAATGTTCCAGGGATTTAAGAACTTTCTCCCAGAATTAACAGAAAAATACAATAAGCTGGAAGAGTTAACCGAATTAATGGACTTATATGAATTTAATTCACTATTTCAAAGAACGTATCCTGAAATACTAAGATGGCAAAACCATTTCCGTACTGCCAGAGATTTGGATTCTTCCTTGCATGATAAGATGAAGGCAGATCTGCAATCTATAAATGAAATTAATCGGGAAATTTCTAAAAAACTGGGAACTTTAATGAGAGATATCTCCAAGGACTATCAATCTATGATTTCTGAGGGAGACTCACAAAAGCTTCAAAATCTTTCAAAGCAACAACAACAAATGCGGCATGAAGCCATGGATTTAGAAGAAATTTTTCGTGGCATGAATCAGAAAAATCCGATGATCACTCCTGAACTATCCAGAGGAATGAAAAATGCTGGACGTCAAATGATGCACGCTGAACGCGGATTGCAAAACAAGAGAATTCCCGAAAGTATCGAATCTGAAAACCGAGCCTTACAAAAACTTTCTGAAATCAAAGATATGTTGAATCAATTAAAAAATGCAGATTCAGGACAAGGACCCAACGGACAACAAAGAATGTTCAGTTTTGGCCAAGGGCAAGCTAGAGAGAATCAAAGAGGACGTGGTTCAACCCGAATGCAACAAGAAAAGGTCAATTTACCTTCTGAGGATCAATACAAAGTTCCAGGACAATTTCGTGAAGAAATTTTAAAAGCCATGAAAAACCGATATCCCCAAAAATATCAACGCATGGTTAATGAATATTATAAAGAATTAGTCAAATGATAAATTTCAGAAAAAATTTTCTCAGCCTATTAGCTTGCACTTTATTGTTCAAGATAATAATCAGCGTCTCTTTCGCGGGTTTTCAAGAAGATATTACACGTGGGTATACTTATATCGACCAATGGCAATTTAGCCAGGCTGATTCCTATGTCAAAACCCTTAACAAAACATACCCTAACTCTGGGGATGTTGTATTTTTGAAAGCTAGAGTTGAGTTTTATAAAGGAAATTATCAAAAAGCGTGGGAATTACTGAAAGATGTCGAAGACAATCAATCTATGGTCAAAAGTTTTAAGACTTTAGTAAAAAACACACTCGATGCAACCCAAGGGTTTGTTTCCCACGAATCAGATCATTTTATTTTTCATTATTCTGATGGCCCGGATGAAGTTCTGATTCCGTTCGCAGAAGAAGTACTGGAAAAATCATATCAAACTTTAGGAGAAATTTTAAACTTCTTTCCCAAAGAAAAAGTGTTAATTGAAATTTACCCGGATCGGGAACCATTTTCTCGCATTTCACCGTTAACCCTAAAAGACATCATGACATCAGGAACGGTGGCACTTTGCAAATATAATCGAATAATGATGATTTCTCCAGGATCGTTAGTTCGTGGATATAACTGGATGGACACTTTGAGTCATGAATATGTTCATTATTTATTAAGCAGCAAAAGCAATAATAATGCACCCCTTTGGCTTCACGAGGGAATGGCTAAATTTTTAGAATCCAGATGGCGGAATGGGAAAAAGCATCTATCACCTATAATGGAGACCGTGTTAGCAGATGCCTTAACCAACGATTACATGGTCGAACTTAAAGCAATGATGCCTTCATTTGCTAAACTTAAAAGTGCCGAAGATGTTCAATTAGCATATGCCGAAGTGGCAACTATGGTCGATTATATGGTCCAAGTTAAAGGGGAAAATATTTTGTCTTCTTTAGCCGAAGCCTTGTCAAAAAATAAGTTGGTAGAAAATGTTCTAGAGGAACTGTTGGGTAATTCATTATCACAATTTCAGATTCAATGGAAAGATTACATAAAAAAACAACCGTTAAAAAAAATTCCTGGACTAACAGTATTAAAGTTTCAATTTAAAAAAAATCAATCTCAACTTGGAGAAACTTCCGAAAGCAAAACAAATTTAAGTTCCGTTAATAGACAAGCTCAAGACTTTACTTTGTTGGGAGATATTTTAAAATCGCGTCAATTTGTAGATGCCGCCATTATTGAATATGAAAAAGCTATTCAAAAGTCACAAACTTTATCTCCCGTTCTTTATAACAAATTAGCAGCAACTTACTTATCCAATAATCAAGATATAAAAGCAGAAAAACTTCTTCAAGAGAGCCTAAAATATTATCCCATGTTTCATACAACACTGACCAACCTGGGGGAAGTTTACTTTTTCCGCAAAAACTTTACTCAATCCGAATATTTTTTTAAACAAGCAGAGAAAATCAATCCTTTTAATCCGCTGGTCCATGCTAGACTAATCAATATTTACACAAAACTTGCAAAAACATCAAAGAAAGAAGAACAAGTGAGGTTATTCAGCTTAATCAAATAAAACTCGTACCTTAAATTCAGTATTTCAGCATACATTTGACAAGGAAAAATAATGGAAACACCAGTTGAGGATCTGACCCTAGCCAAAGAATTTCTTGAAGCAAAAGAAAAAGTCATTCATGAAATTCGAAAAGTAATTATTGGTCAAGACCATGTAATCGAAAATCTCTTAATCGCCCTATTTTCGAAGGGACACTGCTTATTTGTCGGTGTTCCAGGTTTGGCAAAAACCCTATTGGTCAGTTCACTTGCAAAAATTCTTAAATTAGAATTCAAGCGAATTCAATTTACTCCGGATTTAATGCCTACGGACATTACGGGAACAGAAATACTTTATGAGGATCATGCAACCGGAAAACGTGACTTTAGATTTATCAAAGGTCCTGTATTTGCAAATATAATTTTAGCGGATGAAATCAATCGTACTCCCCCAAAAACTCAGGCTGCTTTATTGCAAGCAATGCAGGAAAAACAAATTACGGCGGGAGCTTCAACTTACCACCTGGAGCAACCCTTTTTAGTCTTTGCAACGCAAAATCCAATTGAACATGAAGGTACCTATCCGCTTCCTGAAGCGCAATTAGATCGTTTTATGTTTCTCATCAATGTTGAATACCCTACTAGAGAACAAGAGGTTGATATAGCCGTTTCAACTACCTCAGGGCATGACCCAGATTTAAACGAAGTAATGGATTCTGATCAGATTGTAAAACTACAACAATTAGTCCCTCGCGTTCCCATTTCAGAACATGTCGCTCATTTTGCGGTGGACTTGGTACAGGCAACCCGTCCCAAGAGCCAAGGTTCCCCAGAATTTGTAAATGAGTGGGTAAATTGGGGAGCAGGCCCCAGAGCCTCACAATATTTAATATTGGCAGCCAAAACACGGGCTTTAATGGATAACAGAGTAGCTGTCAGTGTAGAGGATATTCGAAGTGTCGCTCGCCAAGTTTTAGAACATAGAATTATCCTTAACTTTAAAGCAGAGGCAGAGAATTTAAATCCTGTGGATATAATTGAAAAACTCCTGGATACTGTAAAAACTAAATAGCTTCAAAATGATTTTTTCCCAACCTTGATTTATTCCGAAAAGCGATTTATAGTTTTTTTATTTCATTCTATTTGCGCCGAATTTACCATATAACTTTGGAGCTGCCATGGAAGAAGATATTCTAGAGCAATTGGCCATAGTTGCCAAAGCATTAAATATGAAAAAACCCCTTGATGGAAGAAGGGTATTAAAAAAAAATTCAAAGGCTAAAAAATGGAAAACTCGAGACCCCGTAAAAATTAAAGGTTTAGTTTTACACCAAGAATTAGGTTGGGGAACAGTAGAGGCCGTTGCCAAGTATCATACCAGCAAGAATTCACACCTGCGAAAGGGAGGAGTTGAAAGTATTGCATACACCTTCGCAATTCGTAAAAACGGACAAATTGTATTATGCAATAACTTATCCAAAGCTACCTGGTCTCAAGGTTTTAAAGGTCGGCCTGGAGATGAAAACTCTGAGTTTATGTCTGTCATGTTCGAAGGTTTATTCCAAGGAGAAAAAGTAGATGACCCCTCCGCAGGTGAACCCAACCATCAACAATTATTGGCAGGGCTGGTATTGTGGCAAATATGTCGAGAACATTGGGATTGGAATGAGAATGATTTATACGGACATTTTTTATTTGGAAAACCCTCCTGCCCCGGAAACACATTACAAACGATAGTAGAGGCAATTCGTTTTAATGCTAACAATTTTTCAACTGTAAAAAGCAGACAAAAAGCTCTAAAAGAATTAGGATTTTATAAAGGAAAAGTTGATGGCAAGTGGGGCCCAGTTTCTAAAGGATCTTTAATGCATTTTCAGGAGAAAAAGGATTTATCCGCCGATGGGGTTTGGGGACCAAATACTGAAAAAGCGATAATCGTTGCCCTGGCAGAAAAAAAATAGAAAGTTCCATAATCCGTTAAAGAATTTCTTATTATTTTTTTGCAAGTCGATCAGTTTTCCAATCTACTTCAAGTCGAGCCCTACCCTTTGAACGACTTTCATATTCAACATAACCGTTTTTTTCGCCAAATAAAAATAAGTCACGGGTTATTTCTACATCTTTTTTACAATATTCAATAATTTTTTCTAACTTGGAGGAGTCACCCTGTAAATATTCTTTGTACCATCGCAATGATACCAATCCATCTGCGCTTTTCTCTGCTCCTAAAGTAATCTGAGCCAAATTATTTAAACTAAGGCGATGGTTAAGTTTTCTATGAACATCAATTAACATATCGAAAGTGGGTATTTCCTGAAGGTCAATGTGAAGATCATTGGCATATGGCTGCAAAACCGCATAATCAAATCCTATTACGTTAAAACCAACAACTAAATCGGCTGTTACTAATTTTTTCACTAAATCTGGTGCTTCTTCTTCAAGATAGGTTAGATACTTCTTCTCTAAGCTATCCCAAACAGCCCCTACCGCTAAACCCATTTTGTGGCTATTACCCCACCCACCAACTTCATCCGCACTTTTTTGAGTTTCTAAGTCAAAGTACAAAATCCTAGGGTTTAATTTTTTCGGTTCACTCGAACCAGAATCAACATTATTATCAGCAAATAGATCAAATTGTTCGTTCATACATGCCTTATAGCATTTCCCTTGGACTTTGTTCAAGAAAATCTAACTTTTTCAATAGTTTTAAATTTTTATCAATAATTTCAAATAGTTAGGAGAAATCCTTTGAATTGCCTAGGACTAACCTACATTTTTTCCAAATCGAGGGTTAAAAGAGCTGGAACCCTAAAGTTTAAAAGGTTTACAGCCGATAACCATCAAAGTAACTGGATATTTTTATTAGCCCTTGGATTTGGAAACTTTACATGGCTGAAACCTCAATATTTGGAATTCAATCAGGTTTTGACACTGCCGATGTAGTGAGCAAACTCATTCAACTCCAAGGAAGACCCATTGAGCTGAAGTTAGCCCAGGTAGAACTCGAGGAAGAAAAGCTCAATGCTTTTCAAGACTTAAAATCTCAATTGCAGGTATTTAAAAACTCACTTGCCTCGATAAACACAGAAAGTCGATTTATATCCAATAAAGGAGAATTTTCAAAAACCTCTGGCGATGGGGACGTTGTCGAAATTAATCCCACCAGTCTTTCGACCTCAGGTTCTTTTACACTAGAAGTCACCCAACTGGCCAAGGAAAGCAAAATAACTTCCGCAGGCTTTGAGTCCATTACCAGTGAAATACAACAAGGCATATTTGAAATTAAAGTAGGAGACAAAACTACTTTTATACAAATCGACTCGTCCAACAACTCTTTAGATGGACTCAGATTGGCTATCAACAATTCTGGGGCCGATGTACAGGCATCTTTCATTAATGATGGAAGTGGGTCCACACCTGTAAGACTACTTTTATCAGGAACTAAAACAGGTGCAGAAAATTCAGTCACTGCTCGGCTATTTACTTCGAGTATTGGAACCGGAGAATTCGATGCAATGACATTCACTGAAACCCAAACTGCACAAGATGCCTTGTTAAAGCTCGACGGAATCGACATAGTTAAATCCAGCAATACAGTAAATGATGTTGTACAAGGTACTATTTTAAATTTGGTATCTATTGGAAGCGGTACTATTGAAGTCAAAACGGATCGGGAAGAAATTAAAACTAAAATATTTGATTTTGTAGATGGCTATAACCAATTATTTGAATTTTTGCGAGACCAACTGACATTTGATGAGGAGACTTTGGAAACGGGTCTTCTATTTGGTAACTTTATGGTCCAGAACCTTCAAAATACTTTGCGAAGCGTTACCACCGGAGAAATCGATGGACTTAAAGGGGCGAACTCATTTCTAGCTCAAATTGGTATCACCACACAATCAGACGGGACTCTTATTGTAGATTCTACGAAGTTAGATGAAGCCCTTTTAGGTGACTCCCAAAGTGTAGCAGAATTATTTGCTAGTAAAGGAATTGCCAGTAATTCAGCTGTCACCTTTGTAGGTTTTACAGATAAAACTCAAGCAGGTTCATTTGAAGTCCGCGTTCTGGGAGGAGTTCCACAACTTCGAAAAATTGGAGAACCTAACTTTACCAATGCTACGGGCACCGGGAATTTTTTCGCAGGCGCTGAAGGAACTTCTGCAGAGGGATTAAATTTTAGAATTGGAACCTCTGTCGATGGAGATTATGGCACCATTGATTTAACCATGGGAGTGGCTGAACAATTAAACAGCGAAATAAGTGCCTTATTAGATACGACACAAAATGGTCCTCTCGAATCTGAAATAAAAACTGTAACAAATACAATCGATGATTTGAATGAAACAATATTTGATATGGACGAGCGGTTAGAGTTATTTGAGCAAAACATTAGAGATCGATTTATTAACCTGGAATTGATATTGGGTCGATTAAACACTCAAAGACAAGCTTTTTCCAATTCAATTGAAAGCATCAAAAGTGCATTTAATAAATAAAATTTTTGAACTAAGAGTTGAGGAGAACAAATAGGGATGGGTCCAGCAGATTATTTTAAAGAATATCAAAGAAATGAAGTTGCTACTTCCAATCAAGGAAAACTCATCATCATGATGTATGACGGAGCAATTAAATTCGTCAATATGGCCATTTTAGCAATGGAAAAAAATGATCTACCAGGAAGAGGAAAATACATACAGAAAACACACGATATTATTAACGAACTATCTTTAGCATTAGACTTGGAAAAAGGAGGAGATATTTCTCGAAAATTGGAAGACCTTTATCAATTCATTCTACGCCAACTAACCTCTGCAAATGTAAAATCTGATTCTAAAGCTTTGGAATCTATTCTTAAAATTTTAAATCCATTACGTGATGCCTGGGAGCAAATTTTTCGAAGTGATAACACCCTCAGGCCATCCAATTCTCCCGAAGGACCCACCAAAAGCATTACCTCTAAGTGCTAATTTAAGCATCTTTAATTAACCAGTTTTTTTTGACAATTCACCCCTCATGTGATAAAAATCGGCCCTCCTTTTAAACAGTTCCAAATTTATTTCTAACCAAAAAACTATTATGAAAATACACGAGTATCAGGGGAAAGAGTTACTTCGTAAGTACAATGTTTCAGTACCCAACGGAAAAGTAATCGACAATAAATCTGAAGCGGCTAAAGCTGCCAAAGAACTAGGCACTTCAGTTGTTGTGGTTAAAGCACAAATTCACGCGGGTGGCCGCGGTAAAGGCGGTGGGGTAAAACTTGCTAAAAGCCCAAAGGAAGCAGAAAAGTTGGCTGGAGAAATCCTTGGGATGACCCTTGTCACCCATCAAACCGGTCCAGAAGGAAAACTCGTAAAAAAAGTCTTGATCGAAGAGGGAATGGAAATTGTTAAAGAGCTTTATATAAGCTTGCTCATTGATCGGGAGACCAGTCGGGTAATGATTATGGCTAGCGAAGCTGGTGGAATGGAAATTGAAGAGGTTGCCGCAGAAACACCGGAAAAAATTATCACTGAGTATGTTGATCCGGTGGTGGGAGTCAAACCCTACTTAGCAAGAAAAATTGCTTTCAGTTTGAACCTCAGTGGAGACGTTTTAAAGAAAGCAATTCCATTCATCATTAATTTATACAACTGCTTTGTAAAAGAAGACCTTTCAATGCTTGAAATCAACCCTCTAGTTATCACCGCTGATGATCGAATTTTAGCATTAGATGCGAAGGTAGATATTGATGATAATGCCCTGGGACGTCATAAAGATACGTTAGCTTATCGAGACCTGGATGAAGAAGACCCAAATGAAATTGAAGCGAGTAAGTTTAATCTGAATTATATTCAGTTGGAAGGAAACATTGGGTGTATGGTAAATGGCGCTGGATTGGCTATGGCCACTATGGACATCATTAAACATTCGGGGGGTCAACCGGCAAACTTTTTAGATGTGGGTGGTGGAGCTAATGAAGAAATGATTGAAAATGCATTTCGAATTTTACTTTCAGATCCCAACGTCCAAGCTATTTTTATTAATATTTTTGGTGGTATCTTGCGGTGCGATATTTTAGCTAATGGAGTAATCGCCGCCGCAAGAAAATTAGAAGTTAAAGTTCCCGTGGTTATTCGAATGGAGGGGACCAACATGGAAGAAGGGCATTATCTTTTAAAAGAATCAGGGTTAAATTTTATTGTTGGAAACGGCATGAAAGATGCCGCTCAAAAAGTGGTGAAGGCAATCAAATGAGCATACTTGTAGATGAAAAAACACGGTTACTTGTCCAAGGAATCACAGGACGAGAAGGAATGTTTCATACAGAACAGGCCCAAAAATATGGAACCAATGTTGTTGCAGGGGTTACGCCTGGAAAAGGCGGTCAAGAAGTTTTGGGAGTTCCTGTATTTAATACAGTAAAAGATGCTGTTGCAAAAACTAAGGCCAATGCAAGCGTTATATTTGTACCTCCTGGATTTGCCGCCGATGCTATCCTTGAATCGGCAGATGCCGGAGTTGCGTTAATTGTTTGTATCAGTGAAGGAATTCCTGTTTACGATATGGTGGAAGTTTATAAATACCTGCAAAACACCGATTCTCGTTTAGTAGGCCCAAATTGTCCTGGTGTCATTTCTCCCGGCAAAGCAAAAATTGGAATCATGCCCGGGCATATTCATAAAAAAGGAAGTGTTGGAATAATTTCACGAAGTGGAACGCTTACCTATGAAGCGGTTGGTCAGTTAACTGCTTTAGGTATTGGACAATCTACCTGCGTAGGTATTGGAGGAGATCCAATCATAGGAACCCGTTACATAGATGTGCTTAAATTGTTTCAAAAAGATCGTTCTACAAAAGCAATCTGTATGATTGGTGAAATTGGCGGATCAGCAGAAGATGAAGCGGCATATTTCATTAAGAAAAATATCACTAAACCTGTAGTTGGTTTTATTGCCGGGCAAACCGCACCCCCAGGTCGACGGATGGGGCATGCGGGAGCTATTATTTCAGGTGGGCAGGGAACCGCTGAAAGTAAAATGAAAGTAATGAAAAAGTGTGGGATTAAAGTGGTTAAGAGTCCCGCAGATCTTGGCAAAACTATTGCCAAGTGTCTGTAGCAATTCTGACAAATAAAAAATCTTAAAAATAAAAACCGGAATCATTAATAAATGATTCCGGTTTCTTTTTTTTTAAAACTTAATCCCTTCTAATCCTTGGTGACAGAGCATTCCACTGGAACCGGATTGGATATGATATCGAAAACAGGAGAGTTTTCTGCCAAATCCTTTAAGATTGCTGGATGCGCATCAGATTTAACCTTGAAATTAACTCGAACATTTTGATAACCCTTACGAACGTCATCATTAAGCCCCAAAAATCCTTGTAGATCCAGATCCCCCTCCAGGGTCGACTCAACTTCTTCAATTTTAATTCCTCGAGAAGCAGCATGATAAACCATAGTTGTCGTCATACAACTCGCTAACGCTTTTAAAACATATTCCACAGGGTTTGGGCCAATATCCTCACCCAATAAAACAGGTGGCTCATCTGCATCTAAAACAAAAGGCTCAGTGCGAGTGGTGTCCTCCTGACAAGCCCCATAAAATTCTTTAATAGTAGTACGGTTATGCCCTCCTTTTATCCATTGATTGGTGGCCTTAAACCGAAATTTTGCAATGTCAGGATTATCTTTGACAGCGTGAATGGTTTCAAACATTTTGGTTACGTTAACCCCATTCAATACTTTTTCTTGTTCAGTATTGGTTGTCATTTTTCTTTCTCCTCTTTTTTATCAGTTTAATTTAAAAACTAACTAGTTAGTTAAACCTGTGGCAAAAAAATATATTGTTACTCAATCAATTTTTCAACCTCTAACAAAGCCCTATCTGTTGGCCAGGAATCTCTATATTCTTGACTACCCATAATAGAACCACCAACAATCAAGTAATAGGCATCGGCAATTCTATCAGGGTCCAACCCCTTGTATTTATCATCAGATTCCCTTAATTCATTTACCCTCTCTTTAATCACTTTTCTAAATTGGTCCACAAAATTTTTTGCTTCATAAACAATTGGATTTTTAGGGTCTGGGATTTCAGAGACCATATTAAAAAAACCACAACCCCTATAGTTAGAATCGATCAATCCCCGTTGCATCCACCGCATAACCCCTAAATACCTATCTTTAGCGGTTTTTTCCTGCTTCAGGAATTTATCCAGGGATTGCAATTCCCGGGAGTGTCGCTCTTTCATATATGCCACGCAAAGATCTTCCTTCGAGGGGAAATGGGAATAAACAGTAGGTTTAGAAACCCCTGACTTATCAATTATTTGATCTACAGTAGTTGCCTGATAGCCCTGCTGGTAGAACAATTCAAATGCAGCTTGAATGATCTTATCTCTTGTTTGGGATTTCCTGGATATGCTCATAATTTTTTATTTAACTTACTATTCAGTTTACTTTTAAAATATACAAAAAACTAACTGTTTAGTCAAATTTATTTTGAAATTCTTTAAAAATTAAAATACATATACACATCAACGCAACCAAATCTTTTAATTTCGAACTAATTGACGGCCTTATAATTATTCCTTAGTTTCTTCGTAAATAACTTCAATTTTTCCAACAATATTTTTATTTAATTCCTCTAAATCTTCACATGGAATCCACCACTCAGTATGATAGCTCGCTCCTACCTGTTGAACGGGATATTTTTCCATAAATTCGCTTTTAACAAAAAATCTAGTTACATACCCTATTCCAGATTGCTCTACATTCCACTTATTAATTTCCTTGGCATATTTTTCATTTGTAACCGGGTAAAAAATGGGTTGGTCAGGTAACCTGAAAGGCCAGCGCGTATACTCGTTTTCGGAAACAAGGTTAAGCTCTTTTGACCCACAAGGCCTATACAAAGTTACTAATTTCATTTGGCTCATTTTTTTAAAGAAGGGGTATAAAGGTTATAAAAATTTTTAAATTTTACTTGAGCCGAATATATTGAAGGAAGAAATAAAGAATTATTTTTTAACCACACATTCCCCATTTTGAAGGCTTTCTTGCAGGGGATTTTTGACTTCTTGATTTCCTTTAAAATGTTTGGTTTCTGTTTCTGGTTTGCCATCCTTAATTTTTGTTTTAGATTTTACCCTACTTCCAAATGCACCGGGATTTCTATAATATTCCGAAATTTCTTTCAACTTCTCTTTTGGATAATTGCATTCCATTTTCATATTTCCCGGCATTTCTTCTAAATAATTACATTTATCTCCCTTAAACCCATTTACAGATCGCTTCATGGTTTGGCCGGTAAAAGGATGTTTAAATTCTTGAACTAGTTTTTCGCATACTTTTATTTTATCAGACAGCTCTTGAAGTTGAATTCCTGCAGTATTAGCCATGGCTTCGCTTGCATATACTAAAACAACACAATGCATCAGCACATTAAAAATAATTGCATTCCTCATTATCCAACTCTCCCAAGATCTTCTCTCAAAAATCTAAGCACTTATTCGAAACTAAATTTCTTTACCCGCTGAGTTTTCTTTATCCAACCTGCTTAATTGTTCTTTATAATCCAAATTACTGAATGTTTCTCCCTGGCGCATCATGGAAAAGTAAATTTCTGCATAAACTCCAATTATGGCGTGTAACGCATCGTGAGATTCCACCCCCTCATCCAAAAGTCGTTGGTAGGTTTCCGCGACAAAATCCGGAGACTCATCAGTTATTTGCTTATCAATCATCACATGAAAAACAGTATGCACAAAAGGGTTTACTATTTTCCCTTCTATTTCTTGAGGATAAATGGCTAACTCTCCCATCTCCCAGGCAGAATCAAATTCAGGATGTAAATCCATTATTTCTGCAATTCGTTCATCCACTTCTGGAATATCCAGACCCTCTGATCGGTCTCCAGCTACCCGCAGAATACGCGTTTGTGTTTCCTTATCAAATCTCATAAATGACTCCAAAAAGAAACTATAGTTTTTATATAGATTCCCTATTATTAATAGTTTCGGAGGGGTGGTTTTAAACAGTTAATCTAGGGTGTTTCAGAAAAATGAGTTCGACGCTCTCCCTGATTTTCACCCCCATAAACCATAAATACTCTTTTACCTTGTCTGACATGATATTTCGCCCAAGCAGGAGATTTCCCCTCATAACGAGCCCCTGGGTCCTCCCCTTCAGCCTTGAGAAAATCTGGATAGTCCAGGCCTGCATCCCAGACATCTACGATTAAAGAATCCGAAGTAAACCCTTTTCCTGTGAAACTGATTTTGCTCAAAAATTCTTCTATTTCAACAGGATTGTTTAATTCAATGGGTTTCATAGTCAGTTTTTTCTCCTTTATTATTCCTATAGATGCGTGTTGATTAAGAAAAGATTTTGAATATAGATAGTTTATTTTGTTAGCTTTTACCAATTTAAATGCAATATAGTAGCATAGTAATTTTTGAGTATCAGTGTTCACAACTCTAAGAATTTTGGAAGATTGCAACTGAGGAGCCTTTTATGATAACCCAAGACAACTTAGTATTGACCCGGGCTGAACCCAATGGCCAAGGGGGTGTTCAACTTTTATATAGAGTTCAAAATTATGGGATTGCCGCATTAAGTCCAGCAAAAGAAGATGTCACCGCTCTACACTGGGTGGTAGATGTAATTAAATACAAAAATAAAGAAACACTTCAATATGAGGTCTGCCATACAACGGACTTGGCTGATAAGACATTATCATTTAAAAATGATAAAAACTTAAACGAATTTCTTAAAAAAGCGTTTTCTTACTTTAAGGAATTAGACACCTTAGAAAATATGATCAAGGATTGATCTCTAAAAGTGCTATCTCTGGTCCGAACCCAAAATGTATATTAAGCGCTTTATTTTATTTTGATTTAAAGATTTAATCTGTTAGTCAAATAAGCCAATGAATTACAATAAGTTAAAGGTATATTTGCTTTGAGTTTATTGATTTATCTTTTCCTTGATAAAAACTAGAAAAATAATAGATTTTTTTTACTGGAAGAAGCTCATAAAAATTGTATAAAGCCCGCAAACGTGGTAAGTTGTACCACCACTTCGTATAAAGCGGTTATAACTCTTTAACTATTTGTTTCCTATAAAGAAATTTTTTAATAAATAATTTAATTACTACATCTTTTTAACGAGGAAAGATATGTCAGATCAACAGGCTGCAAAAAAAGAGGAATGGGTACCCAAGGGAGATTTACAGAAAGTCGTGGACCCAGATTGGTTTTTCCATGAGGCCCCTCGCGAATTTCAATTTATCACCGGTAGTGAAGCGGCTCGAGAAGCTATTCGAAGAGCCAATGTAGACATTGCAATTTCTTATCCCATCACTCCTCAAAGTGAAACCATGCAACAAGTGGGATACCTTTTTGACGAAGGCTATTTAAAAGAATATTACCGAGGTGAAGAAGAAATCGGGGTTATGTCCGCTATTGGCGGATCCTCCCGAGCAGGCGTACGATCACTAACTGCAACTTCTGGTCCTGGTCTTATGCGTGGAATGGAAGCTATCTCCTCATGGCCAGGCGCCCGTCTTCCGTTAGTTATGCTTAACATGTGCCGAGTAATTAATACTCCATTGGCAATTCAACCTGATAATATTGAAATTTCATTTTTATTGGATACCGGGGTTTTGCACGCCCATGCCGAAAACCAACAAGACTTCTATGATTTTTCTCTGGCGGCATTTTTAGTTTCCGAAGAAGTTGATGTTACTTTACCTGCCATCGTATCTGTGGATGGTTTTTTTGTGACTCATGCCCGTGGAAATGTCATGATGCAATCAGAAGAATATAAAATACCGCCGCGTGATGGTTGGCGCTCAGCGGTTCCCGCAATGGATAATGAAAACCCGCCAGCCCGTATTGCTCGGGATTCGCCAATTCAGAAAAGTAACTTTATTAGTTACCATATGCATGCGTCATGGCAACAAGAAGTATTTGCTGCTGTTAATCGTTCTGCCAAACATTGGAGACGATATATTGGTGATCTTATTGAAGTCGTCAACCCAGAGGCAGAGGTTTTTATTGTTGCCTCCGGTTCTGCAGTTTCACAAGCCCGGGAAGCTGTTAGACAAGAAGAAGAACAAGGCCGTCAGGTGGGCTTAATAAAAATAAAAACCATTCGTCCTTGGCCCGGTGTAGAAATAATCAATGCTCTGAAGAATGCTAAGCAAATACTTGTCCCTGAGTTTAATCAAGCAGGCTGGTTGCACAAGGAATTATGTGCCTCGCTTTATGGTAATGTAGATGCTGAAATTATGGCAGGCCCAAGGGTTTATGGTGGAATGAGTATGCCAACTGAAATGATTTTGGAATGGTTGGCAAAATTAAGAAAATAAAAGACTATCAAACAAAGCCCAGTCAGTTTATTGCTTAATGATTGGTTTTTGTTATAATGTTCGCTTTTTAATTCAGTCAATTCCATTTATAATGAATTGACAATTACTAATTGTCTATTTATTAGTCAATTTTTCAACTTTAGATAATCGAAATTTATAATATAGAAAGGTCAAAATCATGTCTCTAGAAACTATCAAACCTTCTCCAGGTTTTGAAAAAATCTTACCGGTAGAATACAGAGATTTACTTGAGTCTGGGCAATATGGAAAAGAAATGAAAGTCACTGATATGGGTAAGTTCAAGGAATTAATAGAAGAACATCCCATGTGCGCTGGCTGCGCCATGACTCTTTTTATTCGTTTGACTATGCTAGCTCTTCCTAACCCTGAGCATACCATTAACGTTGGTACCGCAGGTTGTGGGCGATTAGCTATTACTCAAGCCAATATCCCTTTTATTTATGGAAATTATGGGGATACCAACTCTGTTGCTTCCGGACTTAAAAGAGGTTTGGATGCACGCTTCCCCAATCAGTTTAAAGACGTTATTGTAATGGCGGGAGACGGTGGGCTCATTGATATCGGTTTTCAGGGTTTAATGCACTCTTGGTTCCGTGGTGAAAAATTCACCACTATTATGCTGGACAATGAAGTATATGGGAACACAGGTGGTCAGGAAAGTGGTATGACTATGAAGGGGCGAGTTCTGAAAATGGCTCCACGTGGAAAAATCCAGGATAAAATTGATGCAATTGGTTTAGCAAAAGTAGCGGGTTGTGCCTACATTGCTCGAATTGCACCTACTAATCCGGCGCGTGTTGTTAGAACAGTAAGGCGGGCTATTATGATCGCAAGAGAAATTGGCCCCACTTATATCCAAGCCTATACTTCATGTAATATTGAATATGCTATTCCTACTCCAGATGTAATGAAAGATGCATTTGAAGTTGAAAAAGAGCGTTATGGATTCTTAGAAATTATGTCCGATGATGCAAAAGAGTACATTACTGATTTAGAAAAGAAAGCAAAAGAAAAGGCCAAAGAGGCCCGTCAGAAGTAATTAAAGGAGGAATCAAATCCATGGCAGAAGTTAAACGGTATAATGTTCGTATGGCCGGAATTGGCGGTCAGGGGGTTGTAACCGCCTCGCACATTTTAAGTAATGCGGTTGTTATTGCTAAAGGTCATAGTTCTCTTGTTCCTTTTTTCGGTTCTGAAAAAAGAAATGCTCCTGTAGAAAGTTATGTAAGGATTTCCAACGGCGAAATTTATGAAATTGGGGAAATTGTATACCCTAATGTTCTCATGATTTTCAGTGCCCAGGTTATTACTTTGGGGAAATCCTATACCATGCCTTTTTACACGGGTTTAAAGCAAAAAGGACATATTTTGATCAATAACAAGACTCCACTTAATTTCGTCCCTGACGAAGCTCGCGAATTAGAAGAGAAGGAAGCAAATATTTATTATCTTCCTGCTACTGAATTGGCTAATGATGTTGCAGGTACAGAATTGGCGACTAACATGGCAATGGTGGGAGCGATTTCAGCTATTTTTGGAATGCCAGCCATGGATGCCATTGAAGAATCTGTAAAAGACCGTTTCATTGGTAAAGGAATTGTTGTTTCCGGTGGGACCGCAGCATTAGATAGTGTTATTGATAAAAAGTTTGCCAAGAAAGCTAAACTTTTGGAAGCAAATATGAATACTATTAAAGCCGCGTACCAATTTGCAGTAGATAATAAATGGGGCGCTCAGGCCGAAAAGAAAGACACTGTAGCTGTTTAAATTTGTAAAATTGGAGAAATCATGTATTACATTGCAGATGTAGATAGAAAAATTTGCGCTGAAACTAATTGCCATCTCTGTACAACTTATTGTCCTGAGGCAAATTGCATTAATTACAGTGAGAAGGATAAATCGGCTTATGTTTCTGTAGACCGATGTAAGTCCTGCGAAATCTGTGTCTATATTTGCCGCGATGTAGCTAAAAACGATGCGATTCAAATGAAATGGATTAACAATTTGGAAGATCGTTTTGTCATTAAGCGCATCGGAGTGGTTCAGCGGTAAATTTAAAGATTAAATTCAAAAGGGTATTTGGGATTCTCCCAAATACCTTTTTTTTTACTTTATTAACAACTAGAGAAAGCAAAATTTAAAACATGGAAAAAACCCTCGCAATCATCAAACCTGATGCAGTCGAAAGAAATCTAATTGGAAAAATTTTGGAAAGAATAGAATCAGACGGATTTCAAATTGTTGCTATTAAACGATATCATTTGTCAAAAAAAGAATCTGAAGGATTCTATCAGGTTCATAAGGATCGCCCCTTTTTTGGAGATTTAACTACATTTATGAGTAGTGGTCCGGTTGTTCTCCTGGTTTTAAAGAGAGAAAATGCAATGTTCCATTGGCGACAACTAATGGGAGCCACCAACCCAAAAGAAGCTGACGAGGGAACTATTCGGAAAGACTTTGCGATCGATATCGAAAAAAACTCAGTACATGGTTCAGATTCCCTTGAAAATGCCGCTTTTGAAATCTCTTACTTTTTTAGCAAGACAGAAATACTGGAAAACTAAGATGATTTTTTTATAAAATGAAGTGGGTAAAAATAAACTATGCGAATTTTAAAAAAATTATTTTTAGGGGTTCTCTTTTCGACGGGTTTAATTCTTTCAAAACCTTTTGACCTGTCTGCAAATACTTACCAGTATCAATTGTATCAAAACTTTGAAAAGTTTGGCCTTGTTGTTTTTCCAAAAAGCCGTAATAAGAAAGAAATAACAGATTGGATTTCTTCCATTGGATTTCAGGAAGTCGCCTCTGGCAAAGCTGTAATGCGATATGGGACTAAAAAGGAAAATATGACCTTAATGATGCCTTTTGAAGTACAACAAAAATTTGATATAAAGCGATTTATTGTCCTGCAAATTTTATCGGACGGCGCGCAACTAATGGTAGGAATTTTTGACCCTAAACATGGCTTAACCCTTCCCAATAAAGTTTTTTTGTTGGATGAAGTCAAAAAAAATATTCCCAAAACACTAGATGTTTTTAGAAAAGAAACAGGTTCGCAAAAAATTCATTATCTACCTTACAATGAAACAAACGAAAACAAGGTTTTACACTAAGTTTAGACATAGGAGGATCCATGCCCATCTATGAATATAAATGTGAAAAATGCAAGCAGCATACAGAGGTTCTGCAAAAACCCAGTGATGCTCCTCTTGATACTTGTGAAAAATGCGGGGGGAATTTGTCTAAGGTGGTTTCAAATTCCACATTTCACCTCTATGGTTCAGGGTTTTATTCTACTGATAATAAAAGAAAATATTTGAAATAGATTATTGGTAAATTCGTTTCGATTTTTTTAATCGACATTATTTTTTTGTTTCCTCCTAAAGATTTGATACATTAGAACTTTTCTTTTTTTGCCTGGTTACAATGATTTTTATTACTAGAAAATTAGAATTCTGCGCAAGTCATCGGCTTTACAATCCCAGTTTTTCGGATGAGAAAAATGCTGAGGTTTTTGGCTTATGCAACAACCCGAATGGCCATGGCCACAATTATGTTCTTGAAGTCACGGTTAAAGGTGAAGTTGCCCCTGAGACTGGAATGGTTTTGGATTTAAAGAAACTGAAAAAAATTGTAGAGAATGAAATCATTCTAAAAGTGGATCACAAAAATCTAAACGTCGATGTTTCTTTTTTAAATGGGATAATACCTACGGCTGAAAACTTAGCAATTAAATTTTGGGAAATTATTGAGGCAAAACTAGAAGAAGGCGCCCTCCATGAAATCAAACTTTATGAATCTCCTCGCAATATCGTTGTCTATCAAGGGAAAGTAAGTGAAAAAACTCATTGAAAAATTGCTTATCGAATTAGGTGAAGACCCATCGAGAGAAGGCCTAAAGAAAACTCCCGAGCGTGTAGCCAAATCTTTAAAGTTTTTAACTGGGGGATACGAGGTAAATATAGATGAATTGATAAATGATGCTCTATTTACTGTACCAACAGATGAAATGGTTATTGTAAAAGACATAGACCTTTTTAGCCTGTGCGAACACCACCTGTTACCCTTTTATGGAAAATGTCAGGTTGCATACCTTCCGGATGAAAAAATCGTTGGTTTAAGTAAAATCCCTCGAATTGTTGATGTCTTTAGTCGTCGTTTGCAGGTTCAAGAACGTTTAACTTTACAGATTGCAGAATGCATAAATAAAATTTTAAAACCAAAAGGTGTGGCGGTTGTTATAGAGGCGTTGCATTTATGCATGTGCATGCGTGGAGTAGAAAAACAAAACTCATACACCATTACTAGTTCTATGCTTGGGACATTTAAAACTAATCCGAGCACACGAAGTGAATTTTTAAGCTTGATTCGTTCTAATTTTCGAGGTGGCTAAAATAAACTTGCTAACCATTTATTTTATAAATAGTTACATTTCCACACTGGTTTGACTTTGTTTTTCTCTGCAAGCTATAATTGTTCAAAATGCTATAAGGGAATCTAGATACTTGAATCAAACCTCCACCAAAGAACTACTTTTAGAATCCAACCAATATATTCCAGATATCTTTGGCACAGAAGATATTAACTTAAAACAAATTGAAAAAAAATTTGATGTCCGTATTACCACACGCGGGAACCAAATTAAAATCATTGGAGATCCAGAAAAAATTGAAACGGTTGAAAACCTTCTAAAGCAACTTCATCAAATGATGTTAGAAGGCCACCGTCTAGCGGATGGAGACATAAAGTTTGCGATTCGTTTAATAGCTGAAGACTCAAATGTCAACTTGCTTTCTTTATTCAATGAAAGGATCACGGTTTCTCCTAAAAAAGGATATATAACTCCTAAGGGAAAAAATCAACGGAACTTGATCCATTCTATTCGTGAAAAAGATGTTTCGCTAGCAATTGGTCCTGCTGGCACTGGGAAGACATACCTTGCAGTTGCATTAGCCGTTGAGGGGCTTCTTAAACATAAATACAGACGAATAATATTAACGCGACCGGCTGTTGAGGCGGGGGAAAAGTTAGGTTATCTTCCAGGTGATATCGCAGAGAAAATCAACCCATACCTTATGCCTCTATATGATGCGCTATACGATATGGTTGAATTCAATCAAGTTCAACAAATGCTCCAGGATGGCCATATTGAAATTGCGCCTTTGGCTTATATGAGAGGAAGAACTTTAAACGATTCCTTTATTATTCTCGATGAAGCCCAGAACTCAACTATCCCTCAAATGAAAATGTTTTTAACACGTTTAGGATTTCGATCCAAAATGGTGGTAACGGGGGATGTCACACAAGTAGACTTACCTCAAAATATTTCATCTGGTTTGGTAAATGCTAAAAACATTTTAAAACATATTGAAGGTGTCGGAATTATTCAATTTAATGAAAAGGATGTGGTTCGCCACGAATTGGTTAAAGAAATTGTTAATGCATACGAGAAATCAATACAATCTAACTCCAATTCAACCCCGAAAACTTAGTCAATAGTTAACAAAATTGTTTAGAATTCTTAATATTTTATGGTTTTTAAAAAAATTTAATTTTTGGTCCAAGAATGGAAATCTTGTTAAAGAATGCACAGCGAAAACACAAAATTGATACCAAACAACTAAAGTCACAAATAAAAATTCTTTTAAAAGTTCTTGATCAAAATGACTCTGAGTTAAGCATATTATTAACTCGCGATTCCAAAATCAGAGAATTGAACCGGGAATATCGAAATCAAGATAAATCTACCGATGTTCTTTCCTTTCCTCAAGACAAGGATGCTATGAATGAGAACGGTCAATTACTATTAGGTGATATCGTAATATCAGTTGAAACAGCAGATCAACAAGGAAAACGACATGGTTTGTCTTTAGCAAAAGAAATTCTTTTACTAACCATTCATGGCCTTTTGCATTTACTAGGCTATGATCATGAACGGTCACTTAAGGAAGCCAGGTTTATGAAAAAAGAAACCAGACGTTTATTTAAAAAAGTGTACCCAAATTGCGATTTAACTGGAGCTGCTGAATTTTAATGGTTTGCGGGATAGAAAAAGGAGATTAATTAAATGGATACCTTGTGGGCACCCTGGAGAATGCAATATATTGTGTCAGGTCAATCTAAGGAATGTATTTTCTGCACCGCCCCTCAAGAAAAAAACGATTCAAAGAATAAAATTCTTTATCGTGGAAAGTTAGGGTTCATTATGATTAACATTTATCCCTATGCTAACGGACATTTAATGGTTTCTCCTTATAGGCATCTATCCTGTATTACCAAAATGGATAATTCTGAAATTTTAGAAATTGGTCAGCTAACTCAAAAGTCTATGGAAATTTTAGGTTCAGAGTATCAACCAGATGGATTTAATGTGGGCTATAACATTGGTACTGTAGGTGGAGCCAGTTTTGATGAACATATTCATTCGCATATCGTTCCAAGATGGAAAGGAGATACTAATTTCATGCCAGTCATTGGACAAACCAAAGTATTGCCTGAGCATATTGAAGCCACATTTAATAGACTGCAACCCTTATTCGAAAAAATTACTTTAGAGTAGTTTCATGGCTAAAACTAGTGACATTAAATCCATTGCTGATGATGAAACTCCAATGATGCAGCAATATCATCAAATAAAAAAAGAGTATTCAGATGCAATATTATTTTTTCGAATGGGTGATTTTTATGAAATGTTTAATGAAGATGCTAAAGAAGCGTCACGTATTCTGGAAATCGCCCTTACCTCTCGAAACAAAAATAGAGCTAATCCTACTCCTATGTGCGGGATCCCTTTCCATTCTGCCAACCTTTACATTTCTAAACTAATTAAAAACGGGAAAAAGGTTGCTATCTGTGAACAAACAGAAGATGCCAAACAAGCCAAGGGATTAGTAAAAAGAGAAGTTATTCGTGTTGTCACTCCTGGAACTGTATTAGATGATTCCTTATTAGATCCCAGAAGCAATCACTTTATTGTATCCATTTTTTTTGGAAATGAAGACTATGGATTGGCTGCTGTAGATTTGTCAACCGGAATATTCAAAGTAACTCAATTTGAGCACAACTCCTCTGATAACGTTCTATTGGATGAATTGGTCAAGCTGGATCCTAAAGAAGTTCTTGTTCCTGAATCTATACACAATAGCAATGGTTCTACTCCTCATTGGATCAAAGATCAGAGTTTTTTGATCCACTCTTGCGAAGACTGGACTTATTCATACAATCAAGCCTACCGCATACTTACAGAGCAATTTAAAACAAAAACTTTAGAAGGATTCGGTTGTGAAGATCTTAAGTCTTCGATTTGTGCCGCTGGAAGTTTAATACAATTTCTTCAAGAAACGCAAAAAGGAGCTCTACAACATATAAATACTTTCACCACTTTCAGCGTTCATAATTATATGATGCTGGATCAAGCCACAATAAATAGTTTAGAGTTAATTCGTTCCAGCGACGGGACTAAAAAGTTTTCACTTTTAAATTTATTGGACCAATGCTGTACACCTATGGGTTCTAGAAGTATGCGTGAATGGATATTAAAGCCCCTAATAGACCTTTCTTCTATTGATGAGAGATTAAACGTTGTTGAGGAGTTTATTAATAATCCTATATTGCGAAATGATTTAAGAAATTTACTAAAAAATATTTTCGACTTAGAGCGTCTTTTGGGTCGAATAGCCCTTTCGGCTTGTAGCCCAAGAGACCTGACTACCTTAAAGTCCTCATTACTCATCCTGCCAAAAATATATTCATTACTTGAAAATTGTTCTTCCACTCTAATCAAAGCGAATATTTCAAATTGGGATAATGTGGAAAACGCCGTCGAAAGTATTGAGAAACATATTGTAGACGATCCTCCCCATAACTTTAAAGATGGACATTTAATTAAACCCGGAAGTAACAAAGAATTGGATCGTTTAAAAAGTATTTCACGTGAAGGTAATACTGCTATTGCTAATTTAGAAACCAAAGAAAAAGAACGGACTAGGATACCTCAGTTGAAAGTAGGTTATAACAAAATTTATGGGTATTATATTGAAGTAACTAAAAGAAATTTGGACAGAATACCTGAAGATTATATCCGTAAACAGTCACTTGTAAATTCAGAGAGATACATTTCTCCGGAATTGAAAAAATATGAACAAGAAATTTCTGGCGCGGATGAAAAAATCTTAACTTTAGAACAACAAATATTTCAAAAAGTCCGCGAACAAGTATCCAAAGAAAGTTCTAGAATTCAACAAATGTCACAAATTATAGCAGAGATTGATGGATTAATTTCGCTTGCAGAGACATCTCATAGAAACCAGTATTGCCGACCAAACTTGAGCGAAGACAACTCATTAAATATAACAAATGGGCGTCATCCAATTGTAGAGACTCTTGACCTTAATCAACAATTCATTCCAAATGATACTTTACTAGATTGTTCAGAAAATCAAATTATGATCATTACTGGTCCAAATATGGCTGGAAAATCTACTTACCTCCGCCAAGTGGCACTTATTACTCTTATGGCCCAAATAGGAAGTTTTGTGCCAGCAGATACTGCAAATATTGGCATCGTAAATCGAATTTTTTCTCGTGTAGGAGCACAGGACCATTTAATAAAAGGACAATCAACATTCATGGTTGAAATGAATGAAACTGCTAATATCTTAAACAACGCGTCCTCAAAAAGCTTACTAATTCTTGATGAAATTGGTCGTGGAACAAGCACATTTGATGGAATTAGCTTAGCCTGGTCAATTGTTGAATATTTACATGGCTCTGTAGGGGCTAAAACTCTATTTGCTACTCATTATCATGAAATGACAGATTTAGAACGAGAACTTTCAGGGGTCAAAAACTTAAATGTTCAGGTCAAGGAATGGAATGAAGAAATAATTTTTTTAAGGAAAATTTTACCCGGTCCTGCGGATAAAAGCTATGGAATCCAAGTGGCCCGTCTTGCCGGTTTGCCTGAAAATGTATTAGAGAGGGCTCGTGAAGTGTTATCTAACCTGGAAAATAGTGAGCTTGATGAAGAAGGATTGGCTAGAATCGGTCACAAACAAAATGACTCAATTTCCTCAAAACAGATTCCCTTGTTTCAAGAATCCCCAACTCCCCCTTACCTAAAAAAATTGAAAGAAATTAATCCGGATGACCTTAGCCCAAGGGAAGCCCTAGAAAAGATCTATGAGCTTGTCAATCTAATCCAGAAAAACCAAAAATTAGATTGATTCTTATTAATTAATCAGTTTTCACCCAAATTTGATTAAAATTTCAGGAAACTTATCGGAAAAATTAAGATGGACTGTGATTATTTACTCCTTTTCGAAAATATACTATAATAGGGTGTCATAATTCCTTTATAAGGGGATTTAATTTTTTCACCACGGAGGCATTTCTCCCAATATCCTCCTTTAAATTAATTTTCACTGAGGTTCCTCTTGAAATTTTCCTCTAAATTGATTTTAGTATCAATAATTACATTTACCATATTTTTCCTTCCTTCAACAATCCTTGCAAGGCCTTCCATTAAAAATATTGCGATTAAAAATGGTGACCATTTAATCTATATTGATGCTAACCTCCGCGATGCTTTTAATCAGCGCTTGATTGAGGCTATTAAAAGTGGAGTTCCCATGACTTTCACATATGAAGTCGAGTTAGTCCGTGAGGTACCCTTTTTTCTTGATAATACTGTGAGTAAAAATAAAATAACTCACTCAATTCAATATGACACATTAAAGAAAGTTTACCAGTTTACTTCTGAGGGAAAAAACGTCCATCGAAAAATTATCACCAAGAGTTTGGAACGTTGCGAAAAATTAATGTTAACTCTCAGCCATATTCCAGTTGCTCCCTTATACAAAGTTAATCCAGAAAAGAAATATTATATTCGAGTAAAAGCCGAATTAGATGCAAATGGTTTTTGGTTTCCTTTCAACTATCTGCTATTCTTTGTTCCTTTTAATGAATTTGAAACATCCTGGGCAGAATCCAGATTACTAGATGTTCCCCAAAATTCAGAATTTCCCCAAGAAGCATTTAATGGGAATAAAACAAGGACGGAATCTAGTTCCGAAAAGATAGGCAATGTCATCCAATCCTTTAGCCAATAATCCACAAAACCTTCACTTAACGGATGATCAAATTCGTGAAAAAAGGCGTAAAGCTCGTCGAACACTCATTTTTATCTCCATAGCTTTTATTTCGCTCACCCTACTAGAAGTTAATTTTTTACAGCAACGTTCTTCCACAATCGCTGACAATATTTCAGTTTTTCTTTTATTCAATGTAATCATAATTTTACTTTTCGTTTTAATTCTACTCATTACTCGAAATCTTATTAAGCTTTATAATGAGAGAAAAAGTAAAATCATAGGATCTAAGTTCCAAACTAAGCTAATTTTCGCTTTTTTAATATTAGTTCTCCTGCCCTCTATCCTGTTATTCATTGTTGCGAGCAAATTATTTACTTACAGCGTTGGGAATTGGTTTGGAATTCAGGTGGAACAATCTTTAAAACAGTCAATGGAAGTTGCACAAGAATATTATGGAACTCTTGAAAATAAAGGACTGTACCTGACTCAACAATTACAAAGCTTTATTGAAAAAGATGATCTGCTAAATAAGGCAAAAAGGGAAAAGTTGCAAAATATGGTGTCCGCAAAAGTGGAAGAATATCAATTAGGGGGTGCCATTTTATATGACAACCAGGGGGAAGTCATAATTTCATATGCCAACAAATCGATGCCGCAAAATTATACAAACTTGGATTATGCCGATCTCATTCAGGAAAGCATGCAAAATGATAGTGGAATGGAAACACATACTTATACCAAAGAAAATTATTTAGTGGTGGTATCCCCATTAGTCCAGGATATCAAAGGCCAATCATTTCTATGGGGGCATATTCTTACACTCTCTAAAGTTCCGCATAATACCGTCCTAAAAATAAACCAGATCGCCGAAAATTATGAAAATTATAAAAAGCAAAGATTTTTAAAGTTACCTGTCAGCGCTAATTATTTTTTCACCTTTATATTAATGACTCTTCTAATTCTTTTTTCGGCTATTTGGTTAGGGTTTTATATGGCCAAGGGAATAACCGTTCCCATTCAACAGCTTGCTCAGGGAACCCGACGGGTTGCGGAAGGAGATCTTAATGTAAATATTGATATCAATTCTACAGATGAGATTGGATTATTGGTAGATTCTTTTAACACAATGACTCGAAAGTTGAAAGGAAGTCAATTAAAAGTCGAACAGGCCCATGAAAATCTAAAAAAGACTAACATTGAGTTGGATCGCCGAAGATATTACACCGAAACAGTACTAGAAAATATTGGAGCTGGGGTTATTACCATTGATAAAAAAGGAATCATTACTACTTTAAACTCAGCGGCAAAACGTTTACTTAAAACTGGAGAGAAAGATATTGTTGGTTCTAGTTATCGTGATGCCTTTGATCACAACTTTCACCAACCCATTCGCCAAATGATAAAAAAAATGAGTAAGGCGGAAAAAGAATCCCAAGAAGAACAAGTTGAAATCACGATAGATGACAAAAAACTTACTATGTTAGCCAACATTAAATTTTTGAGGGATGATCGTCAAAAATACTTAGGCTTGCTTATCGTGTTTGAGGATGTAACAGAATTAATCAAAGCACAGAAAATCTCTGCCTGGCAAGAAGTGGCACAGGGTATTGCCCATGAAATTAAAAATCCACTAACTCCTATTCAATTAAATACTCAGAGATTAAAGAAAAAATATTACGAAGACAAACGTGCCTTTGCTAAAGTTTTTGATGAAAGCATTCGAATCATATCCCAGGAAGTAGAAGGAATGAAAGATTTGGTCAATGAATTTCTGCGTTTCTCCAGAATGCCCATGCCTAGACCAAGAATGGAATCCTTACACAAAATCATTGAAGATGTAACTCACCTATACACTTCCAATGAAAAATCTTTAAAAATTAAAAGAAATTTAGATCCCAATATAAATCTCCTCAACATTGATCCGGAACAGATCCGGCGCGTTTTCATCAATTTATTTGATAACGCTTTTGATGCCATGGAGGAAAAAGGGATTATTCAAATAAACACACGTTGGGACACTTTAAACAAAAAGATCATTATTGATTTTTCTGATAATGGATCGGGAATCAGTCCCGAAGACCGCAATAAATTATTTCTACCCCACTTTACAACCAAAAAAAGAGGCACAGGGTTAGGTCTTGCTATCGTAAACCGAATTATAAGTGATCATGGAGGCACCATTACGGTTAGAAACAATGAGCCCCGAGGTACAATTTTCAGCATTGAGCTTCCCGACTCTTCTTCCACTCAAGGTGCAGGCACGCTTATTGAACCTAATTTTTCCCGAAGAGCTCAACCTCCCAAGTAATCACCCATTGGTTTTACCCTTCCGGTTGGATTGAATCTTTTTAAATTTCATATAAAATAGAACCCACAAAATTTCTTAATCATTTCAGGATTACGATGACCCAGACCCATAAATTCTTATTAGGTAAAGAATGGAAAAACTCCGTTGAAACATTGCCGGTTCTTAATCCCTATACTCAAGAAGTGTTTGCGGAGGTAGCCTTAGCTGGATCTAGAGAAATTGAGCAAGCTATTGATTTAGCTGTTGAAGCGTTTAAAATAACAAAAAAGCTTCCTGCTTTTATCCGTAGTCGAATATGTACCCAAATTGCTGAAGCCATTAGAGAACGCCAGGAAGAATTCGCATCTATCATAGCTCAGGAGTCAGGAAAACCTTTAGTGTATGCGCGTGGTGAAGTAGCACGTTCTATTTCAACTTTCTCAATTGCTGCCGAGGAGGCTAAACGAATTCATGGAGAACTCCTAACACTAGATATTTCTGAAGCGTCTAATGGAAAAACAGGCTTGGTTAAAAGGTTTCCTATTGGCCCCATCTCCGGAATTTCTCCATTTAATTTTCCATTAAATTTAGTCGCTCATAAAGTTGCTCCGGCTTTGGCTTGCGGAAATCCAATTGTATTAAAGCCCTCCTCCGCCACACCTCTTACAGCACTTTTGCTGGGAGAAGTGATTATAAATACAGATGCGGTTGAAGGAAGCTTTAGTGTTTTGCCTTGTAAAAGCAAAAATGCCACAGCTTTGGTGGAAGACTTGCGTTTAAAGATGGTTTCTTTCACCGGAAGTCCACCTGTTGGTTGGGATATTAAAAAAAGAGCTGGTAAGAAAAAGGTAACTCTAGAATTGGGAGGTAATGCTGGGGTTGTTATCGAACCCGATGCAGATTTAAATTTTGCTGCAAAAAAAGTTTGCTTTGGTGCCTTTGCATATTCTGGACAAGTATGCATTTCTGTTCAAAGAACCTATGTGCATGAATCCTGCTTTGATGATTTCAAAAAACTATTAATCCAAGAAACAACAAAACTAAAAAAAGGGAATCCATTGGAAGACGATGTTACACTTGGTCCTTTAATTGACAATGAAAATGCGAAAAGAATTGAATCCTGGATAAATGAAGCGCTTGAAGGAGGTGCCGACTTAGTAACTGGGGGAAAGCGAGATGGAGCTTTTTATGAACCTACGATACTTACCAATGTCAAATCCAATAATAAAGTTGTATGTTCAGAAGCATTTGGTCCTGTATTAGTATTAGAACCTTATTCAGATTTTCAACAAGCCCTTAATTCAATCAATGATTCTGACTTTGGATTACAAGCCGGTATTTTTACCAATCAGCTCGATAAGGCGATGTCTGGTTTTAATCAGTTAGATGTCGGCGGCGTAGTTTTAAATGATGTACCAACTTTCCGAGTGGATAATATGCCATATGGAGGAGTTAAAGATTCCGGATTCGGGCGTGAGGGAATTAAATATAGTATTGAAGAAATGACAGAGCCAAAATTATTAGTATTAAATAATTACCTTGATTAGAAATAAAATATTATGACTGAAAATAATCGCTTTATAGATAACGGTAATGGAACTGTTACTGATAACAAAATGAATCTTATGTGGAAAAAAACAGACTCGCTTCAAGACACAAAAAAGTGGAAGAATTGGTTTGCCGGCCATGAATACATGCAGATTGTAAACTTAGAGCGGTTGGGTGGCTACGAAAATTGGCGGTTTCCCTATGAAAATGAAGCTTGGAGTCTATTTGATTTAGAGAAAATAAATAAAGATAAATATGGGGATGAAATTTATCTGGATCCTATTTTTGAGCCGGGAAGTGCGGGAGTAACTTGGACAGAAGACATAAAAGATTCTTCTGCACTTGTGATTCAATATGAGGATGGGGTAAAAGTCTGGCCCTCTCAATATGCGAACCTAAATATGGCTGTTAGACTGGTTCGAGACCTTCCTTAAATAAATTTCAATTTTTAGAATATTCCAGGAATTCAATCTCCAATTTCGGATTTTCTGGTCCTATGTATTTAAACCCCGGTTGAATTACAAATCGAATTCTTGCTAAAGGAGAATCAAAAGACTTTCCTGATTGCGGGTGAATTCGGTGAGCTCCTAATTCAAGAATCAGCTTTTTCCCCATTGGCATTTCAAAAGCATTGGATGCTGTAGTTGTTAAATTCACTTTAATCGAACCATTCGCTTTATTTTGGCCCTCAGTTTGTCCCTTTACAAGAACTTTTAATCCATCAGTTTTTTCTTCATTCAATGTCCATCTATAACTGGTAAAAAACCCCCTCGATTGCGCCTGTAAGGCTAAAGGATCATGAAATTGAACCCAGTCCTTTCCACTTTTTCGATAAAAATGCAAATTCATTACAGCCCAACGGGCAATAATTTCCTCAAACATCTGGCGTCCCATACGTCGACAACGAAAATTTTTCATAAGATCCCCAACACGGATCCTTTTTTTTAAAAATAAGTTTTGACGAAATTTAAGTGCCTCGGGATCATAAAAATAACAACTCGAAATTGCCAATTTAAGGTCCACCTCAGGATCAATCTTTTCCTGGGATTTTTGAACCAAAATCTTCACAATTTGGGACTCTAAATCCGGCATTATTAAGCGACTATTTTCAATTGAAAGCTTTAACAGATAATCCCATTTACTGGTTTTTAATGCTTTTTCAAATTCTCCCAAGATTATCTTTTCATATGAATTTCCTTCAAGGTTCTCATTAAAATATTCAATTCCTTTAAATACCTTTTCTTTTAAAAATTTATACCTTTTGGAATTGGAATATTTAAAAAAAGGATAATGTATATAAGCAGCCACTGAGTTAGCAAAATCCTCTTGAGGATTATTTCGGGAATACGTCGGAAGATTTCGATCCGAAATAGGAGCATAATTTTTTATTTCTGATTTATCCAGAAAAACGTAAATAAAGTCACTTTCTTCTTTTCCATCTAATGCCGGAACATGGACTAACTGAAATCCTGTGATGTTCAACCATCCCACAGAATAACTAAAAAATTTATTGGCAATATCGTAAACATGCCCCATTTCATGATGAACAATATTAAAAAAATCCTCTAGATTTTCGTAAAACAAAGAATTATAAAATTCAATCCGTAAAGGATCCTTAGATACTTCAACCATATATTTGTTGGAATGTTTTCGGTATATTGTTGAATAGCTAGGAAAGGTAGCAGCGGGAACTTCATCGCTAATTGCTTGGGCGGCCTTTACCTGGATTTTACTTGCCCTGTAAAACCCGACAAGTCCCGGTATTCGATAAAAATGTGATGGTAGTTTTTCAAAAGCCTGATGAATTTTTTCAATTTCCTTAGGCCGCCAACTCTCATCTAAATCCAATAGATCATAACCAAAGGATTTTTTAAATTTTTCTTTTAATTGATTGACCTGATCTCTATAGTTTCCAGGAAAAGCATAAAAAGGTCTTTTTCCTTTAGGCTTTGAATCTTCAGGTTTTCCCAAATGAGTAGAATTAGCATTTCCGCCAAAACCTACCCAAAAAGTAATAAGGAAAAGCACAAAAATTTTCGACCTTTTGAAAATAGACACAGCAACCTCAAAAATGTATGTCTACACCTTATCAAAATCTATGGGAAAACAAAATAGTGTTATTTAGAAAAACAAAATAAAGAAGGAAGGATTTTTTAACGATAACTTTTTTTATCGAGGATTTTCAAAATTGATTTGAGTTCGCCCTTCATTTTCTTTCGCCAATCATTAAATATTTCTTTTTCAAACCCAAAGTCTAGTTGATTGACTTTCCGATTTTTATTTTTCAGGCGTTTTTTAGCCCCTTCAATAGTAAAACGCTCTATATATAGCAAGTCTTTTATTTCAAGAACTTGCTCAATGTCCTTTTTTTGGTATAGACGCTGACCAGAAGGGTTTTTGTCCGGGTTTAAAATTTCAAACTCCTCTTCCCAGTAGCGGAGCACATGCTGCTCGATACCTGTGATTTCAGAAACCTCACCAATTTTGAAAAAGAGTTTATCAGGAATTGAAGGATTCATTTTAATCCCCATTAGTGGAGTGAATTAAATGTTTACTTGGTTTAAAGGTAAGAACCCGTCGAGCAGAAATTTCTACTGGTTCGCCGGTTTTGGGGTTTCTTGCATTTCGTGCTTTTTTATCCCTTAAGTGAAAATTTGCAAAACCTACAATACGAACATCTTCACCTTTACTTAAAACACTTTTAATTTCATCAAAAATAATATCTACTGCATCTGCAGCCTGTTTTCGAGTAAATCCCACCTTTTCATAAACTCGATCTACTAAATCAGATTTTACTACGGTACCTATTTCCGTTCCCTTAACCATTTTTATTGTCAATTTAGTGTTGTTGTTCTTCTTCTTTTTCTTTTTTTGCTTCTTCAATAATCTTGGTTATTAAATGCTCAGGCACATCATCATAATGGTCGAATTCCATGACAAAAAATCCTCGACCACTGGTAAGAGCTCTTAATTCAGGAGCATAATTTAAAATAGAAGCCATTGGCACATGTGCTTTAATTTTCTGGGTATCTTCACCTGCATCAACTCCCAAAACCTTTCCACGCTTGGAATTCAAATCTCCCATTACATCCCCAACAAATTCACTCGGAACGCTAATTTCTATTAACATAACGGGTTCCAATAAAATGGGCTTACATTCTAAAACCCCCTTTTTAAATCCAATCGAGCCTGCAATTTTAAAAGCCATTTCCGAGGAATCTACATCATGATAGGAGCCATCATATACAGCCACTTTTACATCCACCATGGGATAATTGGCCAAGACTCCCCCGGCCATGGCTTCCTGAACACCCTTTTCAACTGCAGGAATATAGGTCTTAGGAATTGCACCACCAACAATACGGTTTTCAAACTCAAATCCTCCTCCCTTAGGGAGAGGAGAAATTTCTAACCAGGCATCTCCATATTGCCCCCGTCCACCAGATTGTTTTTTATGTTTTCCTTGTACTTTAGTAGATCCTCGGATGGTTTCTCGATAAGGAACTTTGGGGGCTTTGACATCCACTTCTACACCAAATCTTCGTTTCAGACGTTCAATAATAACATCTAAATGTTCTGATCCCATACCTGAAATTAAAAGCTCGTTTGTTTGCGGATCACGCTCCACTTTTAAAGTAGGATCCTCTTCTTTAAGACGTCCTAAAGCATTACTAATTTTTTCTTCATCAGCCCGGGTTTTTGGAAGTACCGCTCTGGCTAGCACCGGATTAGGAAAAATTAATTCTTTGAAAATAACTCCCTTATCGGAAGCTGTTAATGAGTCTCCAGTGGCGGTAGTTTTTAATTTTGCCACTCCCACTATATCCCCTGCATAAGCCTCTGAAACTTGTTCCTGCTTTTTTCCCTGCAATGCAAACAACTGCCCTATTCTCTCATTAGTTTCGTGGGTTGAATTATATACATTGGTATCTGGTTTTATACTGCCGGAAAAAATACGGAACAAGGTAAGCTTTCCAGCATAAGGATCAGCAAATGTTTTGAAAACTAAGCCCGAAAAAGGTTGATCACTATCTGTGGAAACCTCAATTTCTTGTTTGTCCTTAATCGAATTTGCCAGTTCAGGAGAACGACTATCTGGAGAAGGAAGGTAATCTACAATGGCTTTTAAAATTCTATCTGTACCAATATTTTGGGTGGCAGACCCTATCAACACCGGAACCAATTGTCCACTTTTAATCCCAGTCTGTAATCCTCTGTTAAATTGCTCTTCGGTCAGCTCGCCTTTTTCAAGATAAATCTCAACTAATTCATCATCTGCCTCAGCAACCACCTCATTTAATTCTGCTATACTCTCTTCAACTTCATCTTTCAATTCACTGGGGATTTCTTCTGATTTACCAATTCCCTTCCCGCCCTTTTCATACGAAAAGAATTTTTTTTCAATCAGGTCCACAATTCCCGAGAAGTTTTCACCTTGCCCCACAGGAATTTGAGTTAATAACGGTTGAACTTTAAGTTTCTTTTTTATGCTATCTAAAACGGATTTAAGAGATGCTTTTTCACTATCCATTTTATTTATAAAAATAATTCGCTGAAGGGATTTCTCATCCGCCCACTGCCAAACTTTTTCAGTGTAAAATTGAACCCCATAATCGGCTCCAATGACTACTACAGCTCCATCCACCACTCTAATGCAACCTGGGGTATCTGCAATAAAATTGTTTTCACCAGGAGTATCTAAAATATTTATTTTGTGTTTTTCCCATTCAAAAAAAGCGAATGAAGCATTTATCGAATGTCCGCGCTTAATCTCGTCAGGGTCATAGTCCATGATAGAAGAATTATCTCCAACCTTGCCAATTCGGTCCGAAACTCCTGTAGCATATAATAAGGCCTCAACCATTGAAGTCTTACCGGATCCACCGTGGCCAATAATTCCAACGTTCCTGATCTGTTGCGGTTTATACGTTTTCATACTTCCCTCACAGACTATGGGGGCTTCAGTCCATGCCCTCCAGATAAATTTTAAATTGGTAAGTTTTTACTCAAGAAAGCACATATTTTATAGTTAGTCAAAGGTTTGATCAAGTTTATACCTTCTTAAATTTAGAGCGAATTATTTAAAGTAACATCTAATCTCTTTAGCTTATGGTATACCGTACCCCAAAATGAGGGGTAAAGCTTTAGTAAATCTCCCAAATGATTTTTAGTTATTTTAACTGCTAATACACGGTCACTATCAGCAGAAATTTGTGAAACCGAAGGAAACTTTTTCCAATTTGGAAGATCGCCCATAATATCTCCACTGGATAGAAATGCAACGGTTTTTCGTTTAGGGATCCGAACTTTTACCTGGCCAGAAATCAAAACATAAGCTTGCCCATCCTCTAAACCATTTGAAAATAAAGGTTCTCCTCTTTTCCAATGAGCGACATCTCCAAATCCCAGTGAAGCCACTAAACCGGGACGAATATATTTATTGAAGTAATTCCCTAAATGGTAAAATTCATCCACAATTTCAGGAAATATTCCTTTTCGGTAGAATTTTTTTGGAATTTTTACTAACGTCATGGGTGAAAGGGCTCTCACAGTTCCTCGCCTTTGAGGATTTTCTGTTGAAACTGCAAGTTCTCCAAAAAACATTCCCTTTTCATAAATGGCATATTTATCGCGATTCAAGCGAACTTCAGCAAACCCATCTATAATAATATAAAATGAATCTCCAACCTGGTTTTTTGAAAAAACTATTTCACCACTTTTCTTTTTAATGGTCGAAGACCCTTTTACAATTTCCTTCAATTCTTTGGAAGTGACTTTATCAAACAAAGCTACCTCTTTTAGAAAATCTGTCAAGGATTGCTTACTTGACGTTTTTTGTTTGATCAGAACATCTGTTTTACCCTCCTCAGCAAATCGAAATAAAGGATGAGGGAAGGGATCTTTATGTTGATGAACTAATACAGTTTTTTTCATAATTGATGGGTCCAAATAACTAAGAGAACCCAAATTGGTATGCAGAACCCCACCTCCAACTTCCTGAATTACCAAATCCGCATCCCAAATAAAACCAAGAATTCCATCTCTTCTTTTTTCACTAAATACACCTTGCTTCCACCACTGATGAACCATTTCCATGTCAAACTTGGTATCTCCGGAATGACTAATTACTTTTTCGTTTCCATTGGCTTTATAAACCAAGCGAAACCTTCCAGTGGGGATAGAGTGCAAAGAGTAATCAAAGTCAAGATAAGTATTCTTGAATCCAGGTAATTTAATTCTTCTATTAGGTTCAACTTCAAAAAAATCAATAAAACTTTCAATTACCTCAGTAGGAAACTTAGTAATTCCTTGAATTTTTCTTAAAAAGCTCTCAAAAATGATCCGAGAGGTTATCAGTTTTATACGTTGACCAGAAAGAATTTTTTCAATAAAACCTGAATCATGGTCTGAATGCACATGAGTTAAAAACATATAATTAATTTCATTACTCGCAATACCATAACCCAGCATGGTTTCATTATTATCGCTATAGGCATCAACCATAATTCCTTTCCCGTCAACCCATACTATCAATGAGCTATTCCGCCTATTATGGCTAAACCCGGAACCAACGCCTAAATAAGTTACACCCAAATGAGGTTTTTCAATTGACATAATTTTTTCCGGGCGAGGGGGTGGATCCAAATGTAAAATATCAATTTTACAAACGGGTTTATTTTTTATGGAAATTTCAAATATTGCCGGCTGCACTTGAGAAATATTTATTTTTTTTCTTTTGTCTTCGATCCCCGATAGGGTTAACGATTCTTGGATATCCAATAAATGAAAGTCCACCAAGTTTTCAATAAATTTACCTCTATCGCTTTCTTTTGCAAGCACAAACAAATCCATCTCATTTTTAAGATGCAGACAAAGAAAATAATTTTTGGCGAATTGTTTCTCTATTAATGGGATTTTCTTTTTATATAACCAGGGAATGTTCTTCAAAAATTCTTCAAAATAATTTTCCAATTTTGAATGAATTATTTTTTCTTTTTCATTCCTTTCAAGAAGTTGTTGGACAAATTTAGAAAGGTCAACATTATTAGACAGACTTACCACCAACTTTCGAAATTGATTTTTTTCTTTAAAAGAAAACTCCGAGTTTCTTTCAATCTTTCTAAATTGAGCCAACAACATATTTTTAAAAGTAGGCCCAAATAAGGTTTCATTTATTATGGATTTAAAACGTTTTTTCTGGTCAGAAGTACAATAAATCGAAATTTTTGATTTCTCGTTTTTAACAAACAAAAAGCTATATACAATAAATTCAAAATCAAAATAGTTTTTTCCTTTAACAAATGTTCTGAGAGGAAGAAAATATTTTGAGGGAAGATCCTTATTTCGACGTGAAAAATCCTTTACAATTCCAGGAGGACACCCAAAACAAATGGGATCGAAACCCGGGATTTCAAAAATCCTAAAGTTATAGCCTTTATATATTTTATATTTAGGTGGAGAGGTCATTCTTTCAGGTTTTTGCTTTTCTGGGAGAAAAATTCAGCCTGATCGGAGTCCCAGAAAATCCAAAACCTTTCCGTAGACTGTTTATGAGATAACGTTTATACGAAAAATGAATACCTTCAGGATAATTTACAAAACACTGAAACGTAGGAGGACAAGTTCTAGTCTGGGTGGAATAAAATAATTTTAAAAATTTTCCTCTATAGCTACTCATGGGATTTTTTTGAATGGCTTTGGAAAAACAATCGTTCAATTTCCCAGTTGGTATTGTTTTATTGTATTCACCAAAAACTTTAAAAATTAACGGAAAAAAACCCTTCAATCCGTAACCCGTTTTTGCAGAGATGTGCATTATGGGCGCAAAATCTAAAAATTTCAATTTGTTTCTTACTTTGTCATCAAAAACTTTTATAGTTGCTTCTTTTCGGTCCAAAGCATCCCATTTGTTTATGGCTAAAATACAACCACAACCACGTTCTAGCGCATAGCCGGCTATGGTCGCATCTTGATCGCTAACCCCAACTTCTGCATCAATTACCAACACCGCCACTTCACATCTTTCCAAAGCCTTTAAGGCCATAACAACACTTACTTTATCTAACAGATGAGTCGTCTTTCCCTTTCTTCGAATTCCTGCCGTATCGACTAATATATAGTTTTGGCCCTCAAAGGTAATTAATGTATCTACCGAATCACGTGTTGTACCAGGAATATCAGAAATTATACAACGGTCAGTATTTACCAAACGATTTATCAAAGATGATTTTCCTGCATTAGGTCTACCAATAATCCCGACCTGTATCCCTGCGTCAGATTTAAGTTCCTTTGATTCAGGCAGGTTCTTCACTAACTCTTCTAATAAATAACTAATTCCAACTCCATGCTCAGCTGAGATTGGGTAAGTGTTATTGACTCCAAGTTCATAAAAAGGTCCCATTAAGGCTTCATGTTTGGGATCGTCAATTTTATTTACTACTAAAACCATTAACTTTCCGGATTTTCTAATTTTTTCAATTACATCCAGATCTTGGGGAGTCAACCCATGTTGTCCATCGACAACCATTAAAATACAATCAGCTTCAGCTATAGCAATTTCAGCTTGCTCTATTACCTGGAGTTCAATTTCATTTTCACCCGCTAAATCAATCCCACCCGTATCAATCAATTGAAAGGTTTTATTAAACCACTCTACGATTTTATACATTCTATCTCTTGTTACACCGGGTGTATTATTTACGATGGCTGATCGAGTTTTTGTTATTCGGTTAAATAGGGTAGATTTTCCGACGTTGGCTCGTCCAACAATGGCAACACAGGGAGGAGACATGACTTTAAAAAGCTTAAATGGAGGGACCACGTTGAAGAATATAATCATGAATCCCTTGAGCAATAGCAGCTGCCAATTGATCTTGATATTTTCTATTCTTCAGTTTTCGTTCTTCTGATTTATTTGTAACAAACCCCACTTCAACTAAAATACTAGGCATATTAGTATGATGCAATACCACGAAAGGACCTTCTTTAACACCCAGATTATTCACGCCACGATATTTTTTGGCTAGGTTTTTGAAAAGACGTTTTTGGACCGTTGCGGCTAACCTAGAAGAGTCATTTATTTTTGTAGTGCTAATTAAACTGGCCAATATATTCTGGACGTCATTATCTGTAACAGAATGAACGAGTTCACCATTCTCGCGAGCAGCTGTTTCTAATGCTTGCTGGGAGGAACCGGTTCCTAAATAATAGGTCTCAATTCCTTTTGCAGATTTTCTTGGGGCTGCATTCGCATGTATAGAAACAAACAAATCAGCGTGCATTTTATTAGCAATATTTCCTCTTTCCTCTAGTTCTATAAAGCTATCATCTTTTCGAGTTAAAAAGATTTTATATTTATATCGTTTTTTTAATAATGTTCCGACTTTTTTAGCAATATTTAAATTCAATTTTTTCTCAAGAACTCCAGTAACGCCGTGAGCTCCATCGTCCTTTCCACCGTGTCCAGCATCCAGCACAATTAAGGGAATAGAACTCTTTTCAATTTTAGAGGTGGTTTGAGATTGGGTAACTTTGTTTTTTCTAACCGAAACTTTTTTTATTTTTGCCAAAGGCTTTCTGGAGTATTTATTCGGCGACTTTTTAGCTATAATTTTCTTTTTTAAAGGTCGAAATTCAATAACAAAATTATTTTTTAGTTTTCGGGTTACAATTTTCGCCCCATTTTTTGAATTAATTTTTAATTCAAGTTGACCATTAAGATTCTCATCAGCCCCCAAACTCCATTTTTCAACAATTGAGCCCTTAACAACTTTTGAAGAAATGACACTTTTATCCCAGGTTGCATTTTCAAAAGTCAATAACACACGATCCGGATTTCCCAGTTTTACTTGGCGAAAATTGATCACACCAGAAGAGGAAAGTGTAAGACGGGAACCTTCCTTATCCCGAGTAAACACTAAATTGCTTAGAGTTTTTCTAGGGACCCTATTAACTTTCTTAGGAAAAGAATTAAAATTGGAAGAGGTCAATTGGCTCAATTTCTGTTGAGCCTTTACAACTTGATCTCCTTTTGGGTATTTATTAATTATTGTCTGAAAAGAATTTTGCGCTAAACCATGTTGTCCCTGTATTAAGAAAACCTCCGCCAAATGAAATAATGAATCATCGTGAAGGGAGCCCTTTCGATTTCCTTCAAGGAGCTTTTGGTAATATGCTTGCGCAGACCTAAAATCCTCCTTCTTTTTTAACTCTTGCCCCATTTTTTGAAATAACCGGGCAATAGTAAAAGTGGCTTTGTAAGCCTCAGTAGAGTCAGGATAGAATTTAAGAACATTTAAAAACTGATTAATGACTCTAATCCATTGTTGTCTATTTCTTATTTTTGAAGGTGACCGGAAAAATTCATAATATTTATTTTGAGCGTTGCTATATAGCTTTTTTGAGGATTTAACAGGAGTTTTTTTCTTAGCGGAACTTTCACTTTGCAAAAGTGGAAAAAAATTCATCAAAACGACTAAAAACAAGATCAAGAAATATTTTAATTTATTGGAATTTTTCATCGTTTCAATTCTTTGGGTTTAAAATAATCTTGGCATAAATCTTAAGGTAGGAACCAAAATTAATTCTGCTAAATATCTAATTTCATTAAAGTTCTGACTATAACACTGATCAAGGTTAGCGTCAAGAATACTAACCTTTTTAGAAACCCATTGCTAAACGCTCAGCTAAATAAGAGGGAAGCCCTTCCGAAATTACTTTTGATTGAGTAGCATTAAAATTGTACTCATACCTTATTATTTCTAATTTTAGCGTGCTGGAGTTAAAAATCACAAAACTGGGTTTAGGGATTCCATCTCTCGGCTGTCCCAAACTTCCCACATTAACTATATATCGGCATCCGAGTTTTAATTCATAATCAAATTGGTAAATTCCTTCCACCCAGCCATTTAATTCAAGTTCATACACTCCAAGTTTATGGGAATGTCCAACAAAACAAATAGAGTTTTTAAAATGTGGGAAATTATTTTGCGCATCGTATTTATTATTTATGTAATGCCATTCATCCGGTTCAAAGGGTGATGAATGAGCCCACAATATTCCGTCCTCTTCTTTTACAATGGGGAGCGATCTTAAAAACATTCTATTCGCGTCTGTTAGCTGTTCTTTGGACCAAAGGCAAGCCTCTTGAGCGAACGGATTGAATTCAGAAATATCAATCATTCCTACAGCGCCATAATCATGATTTCCTGCTAAAACAATATCGACATTCTGCCGAATCCAATCAAGACATTCATTTGGGTTAGCGTTATACCCGACCATGTCTCCCAAACATACTTTTTTGTCATGAGGAATCTCTGTACTGATCTCAATAAATTTGTTTAAAGACTCTAAATTACTGTGTACGTCAGAGAATATGAGGTAAATCATTATTTTATTCAGGAATCATTTGATGCTTGGATAAAATCATTCTGATTTGTTTTGAGGATTTTATCTAAGATACCATTAATAAACTGCGGGGAATCTTCACTTCCATATTTTTTTGCAATTTCTAAGGCTTCATCAATTGCTACTTTTGGAGGAACTGTCTTACTATAAAGAATCTCACATGTTGCTAATCTAAGTAGATTTTTATCAATTACGGCCATTCGAGTCAAAGTCCAATGCTGACTACACTTTTCTAAAATAAGATCAATTTCTTCCTTATGTTTTATTAAATTATTTATTAATTCATCTGTAAAGATTTGGATATCTTTTTGGCAGGGATTGCGTTCCAAAACTCTTGTTTCTTTTGATCAATTTTTCCAGGATTCATATCCATTAGATAAAGAAACTTTATAGCTAATTCTCTCGAGGAACGCCTTTTACCCATTATGATTCCAAATTAAAGTAGTTTCGATAAATTTATCATTTCAATGGCCGTTAGTGCAGCCTCCCAACCTTTATTTCCAGATTTTGAACCTGATCTTTCAATTGCCTGTTCTAAGGTATTCGTTGTTAAAACTCCAAAAACCACTGGAATTGAAGATTCCATGGCTAATATTCCAATTCCTTTACTTGCTTCTCCGGCAACATAGTCAAAATGCGCCGTAGCCCCTCGGATTACAGCTCCCAAACAAATGACAGCATCATATTTTCCTTGCCCGCACATCTTTTTTGCTATTGAAGGAATTTCAAAAGCACCCGGAACATAAACCACATCAATATCTGTTTCAATCACTCCATGCCGTAACAAACAATCAACCGCACCATCCAACAAAGGTCTTGTAATAAAATCGTTAAACCTGCTAACAACTATTCCTACCTTTTGCCCATCACCTTTTAAACTTCCTTCTATTTTATTTGGCACAATAAAACTCTTTCTTAGAATACGTTTTTAATGAGATGCCCCATCTTTGATTGTTTTGTTTTCAAGTATTGAATGTTTTGTTTCCTTGGTTCAATTTCAATGGGAACCCTTTCCACCATTTTTAGTCCATAGGCTTCTAAGCCTACAATTTTTTTGGGATTGTTACTCATTATTCGGATTTGACCTAAACCTAGAGAACGGAGAATTTGTGCTCCAATTCCATAGTCTCTTAAATCTGGTTTAAATCCTAAAGCCTCATTTGCCTGAACGGTATCCTTTCCCTCATCCTGTAGAGAATAAGCTTTCAACTTATTTAAAATACCTATTCCACGGCCTTCTTGATATAAGTACAATAAAACTCCCCTTCCCTCGGTTTCTATCATTTCCAAGGCCTTGGCTAATTGCTCTCCACAATCACACCGGTAAGAACCAAATACATCCCCTGTCAAACATTGGGAGTGAACACGAACTAAAGTTGGCACGTCAGGTTCAATTTCTCCTTTAATCAAAGCAATATGAACCTGGTCAATTAATTTGTTCCTAAAGGCAACGGCTTTAAAATCTCCAAATTCAGTGGGTAATTGAGTTGCCGTCACTTCTTCGACTAAGGTTTCCTGGTTTAATCTATATTCCATCAAATCTTTGATGGTTATCATTTTCAAATTGTGTTTTTCGATGAATTTTGAAAGCTGGCCAATGCGAGCCATGGTTCCGTCTTCATTCATTATTTCACAAATCACACCTGCTGGATTTAAACCCGCTAGTCGCGCTACATCAACAGATCCCTCTGTTTGACCCGCACGAACCAAAACTCCTCCATCCCTGGCACGCAATGGGAAAATATGCCCGGGCATGACTAAATCATATTGGGTGGAATTTTGGTCAACTGCAACTTCAATTGTACGAGCCCTATCTGCTGCAGAAATTCCTGTAGTCACTCCTTGTTTTGCATCAATGGAAACTGTAAACGGGGTCCCAAATTGAGATTGATTTTCTTGTACCATCATAGGCAACCCCAATTCAGCAGTTCGTTTTTCAGTCAATGTCAGACAAATTAAACCCCTTCCAAATTTAGCCATAAAATTAATCGCTTCTGGAGTCACCTTTTCCGCAGCGATCATCAAATCGCCTTCATTTTCACGGTCTTCATCATCCACAATGACAATCATTTTTCCTTGTCGAACATCTTCAATCGCTTCATCAATCGAACTAAAAACTTCCATAATTACTCACTTTTCAAATAACCCTGCTGCTTTAAAAATTCCAATGAAATTCCTTCTTTTTCACCTTCACTATTTAATACACTTGCGAAGGCTTTAACGACATATTTTCCAATCATATCACATTCAAGGTTTACGACGTCTCCTAACTTCCTTTCCTTGAGGTTGGTATGCTCTAAAGTGAACGGAATAATGGAAACTGTAAACTGGTCTCTATTACAATCAAACAGGGTAAGGCTGATACCATCAATTGCAATAGAGCCTTTCTCAATAATATATGGACTTAATTCAGGCGGGTGCTCAAATCGAAATAAGGTTTCACCTGGTTTAGTTTGAATATCGACTACCTTTCCAATTTGATCCACATGCCCCATCACAAAGTGCCCACTAATAGATTTATTTGGGGTTAAGGCCCTTTCTAAATTGACCAAAGAATTCTCCTTTAGTTCTTTCAAACTGGTACGATTCAAAGTTTCCGTTGAAATGTCTACCCAAAATTTATTTTCATCTGAATCACAAACCGTAAGACAAACCCCATTCACCGCAATACTTTCCCCCAAAGAAAAATTCCCAAATTCCTGGTTTGCGCTAACACACATTCTGGCCTTTTCATTTTGCAAGATAAAGGTATTAACGGAACCCACAGTTTCAATTATTCCAGTAAACATCTATAAATATCCTTCTACCATCCAATCATTGCCTAATGGGCTAAAATTTAAGTCCTTCAACAAAAAAGCCTGATTTAAATTTTTTACTCCCTTTCCCCCAACAACTCCCGGAGCACTATTCCCACCAATAATTTTTGGGGCTATAAACCAAACAACTTTATCGGCAATTTTTTCGTTTAATGCGGAAGCATTTACTTCCCCTCCGCCTTCAATCAAAACACTCGAAATTCCATTTTTACCTATTCGATTAATTAATTTTTTTAAATCCACACCATTATTTTTTTCCGAAACAACCCAGGTTTTTACTCCCAAGGCATCAAGTTTTTTCTGACGTAGAGAAGAGACTTTTTTGGATGTCACATAAATTACTTGTTGGCTTTTCGCATTTTTAAATACTTTGGAAGTTAATGGTACAATTACCTCATTATCTAAAATAACTCTGATGGGATGCTTCCCTTTTTTTCCATTCAATCGTGTAGTTAAACTGGGATTATCCTTTAATATAGTTCTGGCCCCAATTATGATGGAATCAACCTGGTCTCGAATTTCATGAACTTTTTTTCTCGCTTGGGATCCCGTAATCCACTTTGACTGTCCAGAGTTTACCGCTATTTTTCCGTCTAGAGATAAACCCGATTTCAAAATTACAAATGGTCTCCCCGTTTTAATATATTTAATAAAAACTTCATTTAATTTTTCACATTCTTTTCTCAAATAATTTACGTGTACTGAAATACCATTTTTCCTTAAATGTCGTATTCCTTTTCCACTCACTAGTGGGTTGGGATCTTTCGTTCCAATATAGATTTCACGTATTCCACTTTGAATTATGGAATCCGTACAGGGGGGGGTTTTTCCAACATGACAACATGGTTCTAAATTTATAAATAACTGTGCCCCTGCAGTGCTTCCTTTTATCTTCCTAAGTGCTTCAATTTCTGCATGCGGACCACCTGACCTTTTATGAAACCCTTCACTAATTATCCTCCCATTTTTAACAATAACTGCTCCCACCATTGGATTTGGAGAGGTCCGACCTCTGGCTTTTTCAGCTAGGGTCAAAGCTCGCTTCATGAAAAAATGAATTGTCTCCTTATCCAAAACAACGTCACCGAAAAACAGGGGTTACCCATTTAATTACTTAGCGGGGAAACTTTATTAATAGTTTTATGAGTGATTAAACTTAACAAACCAGGACTAGCTTGTCAAAAGATAACACTTTGAGAAAAGGGGGGTTTAAAGTATTTCAAACGGTTAATTTGTTCGACGTAAAACGTCAACCATCCGTTTTTGAATACTTCCTCTTTGATAAACAATTTCAATTCTTCGATTTGTGGATCGGTTTTCTCTGCTCGTATTTGGAACTTTTGGCCGAAACTCGGCAAATCCTTCTACCGATAATTGTTCTGGAGGGAATCCTTCATTAATTAAAATCTTTGCTACATCAGCAGCTCTGGAAGCAGAAAGCTCCCAATTAGAAGGAAATTGTGCACTACGGATGGGAACATTATCTGTATGACCTTCTATTTTCACATTATAGTTGAATTGACTTAAAAGTTCATACACCTGCTTAAGGGTCTTTTTACCTGCTGGCGTCATTTTAGCTTGACCTGCAGGGAAAAGAACAACATCTGAAATTGTTATTACTGCCCCTCTTTCATCCGAAGATACTTCGACGGCACCGGCCAATTTATTTTTGAAAACAAACTCTTCTACTTCCGATGCAATTTCTTCTATTTCCTTAGCAACCATGGCCCCCACTTCATCCACCGCTTTAATGGCACTTTCATCAGGATCTTCAGGATCCATTTGGACTACGTCTAATCCTTCTCTGACCCCAGACTCCGGAACAAAATCACTTCCCAAGGCAGCTTTTAGGGATTCCTTGATTTGCCTCCACTTCTCGTCTTCGATAGTTCCCATAGCAAATAATAAAATGAAAAAAACCATCAGGAGAGTTACTAAATCGGCAAAAGTCATTACCCAAGGCGGGATTCCCTCATCCTCATCTACTAGTTCTTCCTCTTCTTCTGGAGGGGCTTGTACTTCTTCTTCAGCCATTACAGTTTATTTTTTACCTTCTTCTTCTCTTTTGATTTTCTTTCCAACCGCGTTATCTAAAAGATTCTCTAAGGTTTCTTTCATAAAACGAGGATTTACACCTTTTCGAATGAAAGTTATTCCTTCCAAAACTAAATTCATCTCTAATGCTTCGGCAGCACTTCGACGTTTTAGTTTTACAGTCATTGGAATAAAAATTAAGTTCGCCAAAACCGCTCCATAAAAAGTGGTAATAAGGGCCACCGACATTTTGGGGCCTACAGCATTTACATCATCCAGAGCGGCCAACATTTGAATCAAACCAATCAAGGTTCCAACCATTCCAAATGCTGGGGAGTATTTACCCATTTCTCCCATTATCTCCCAGCCATCTTTATGGGATTGTTGAATTTGTTTTATCTCTTGTTTTAAAAGAGTGATCACAGTAGCTTCATCTTTTCCATCGACGGTAAACTGCAATCCTTTTTTCAAAAATTCATTTCCAATTTCATTCAACTTTGATTCTATGGCTAATACTCCACCCTTCCTAGCAACATTACAGACCATAACCATAGTCTCAATGAGTTCTCCATAGTCACTTTTTTTGGTCATAAAAACTTTAAAAAATAAACCCATCACTCGAAGAACCTCATTAAGAGGATAAGCTATTAAAATAGCAGCGATCGTTCCTCCAAGAACAATTAGAGCTGAAGGAGCATTTACAAATAAATCCAAACCACTATTCAAAAGAATAGAGGCTAAAACCAATCCCACTCCTGAAACAATTCCAATTAAAGTTGCTATATCCATAATTTTTTAGTATTGCCTTACTTTTATTCCCCCAACAATAGGGTCTAAATTATTAAACTTTAAAATTTTATTTAAAATTTCCTGACTCAATACAGTTCCTCTTCGAAGAAGATTAATCCCTGACTCCGAATAGATATCTGAAGCTAGTTCCATTCCCTCTTCAAGTGCAAAAACGGAACATTCGACCAAATCTAAGTGATCTTCTGGATTTTTAGTCTGAATATACTCCTCCAATCGAAACACCACACTCTCATCAAACAGAGTACCCGCTTTCTCTTGGACTAAAGGAAAAACATCTTTAGGTTTTTTCCCTGGATTGGATATAAGGGCATGATCATAAAAACTGGCAACAGAAATAATTCGAGACCCAATGGGAATTTGATCTCCTGCTAATCCATCAGGCTTTCCTGTCCCATCCACATTTTCATGCATATGTCGAATATAATCGGCAATCAACTCAAAACCTGGAAATCCTTTAAGCAACATTTCTCCGACCAAAGGATGTTGAGTGGACTTTCTACTTTTGTCTTCGTCGACAACTTCTTCAACTTTTTCATTTTTAGGCAAACTAACTATCCCCAACTCGTGGATTTTTGCAGCAATTTCAATATTTTGAACTAGACGCTGACTTAATTCTAACTTCTTAGAAATAAAAACGGCTATTTCTCCAACCCTTTCTGAATGTCCTCTGTGCTGAGATTGATTTAACTCAATGATATTTGCCAACAAGCTTACTGTGGAATTAAATCGTTTAAATAGTTCCTCGTTCATTTGGGAAATCTGATAATTTTTCGAGTCTAATTGCTGATTAAGAGTCATAACATCTTTCAAGTTCGAGTTAAGCTTGCTCTTATCCGCCCTTAATTCCTGATTCAATCCTGCAACTTTTTCATGCATATCCTGAACTTGCTTTAAAGACTCCTCTAGCTGGCGGTTTTTATTTACCAAGGCATCCTTTAAATTATCAATGCGCATTAAATAATTAACTACAAAAAGCAAATCTCCTTCTTTAAATGGCTTCGAAAGAAAACCATCTCCCCCGCTTTCTTTAGTTTGGATGGCGAAGTCTTCCTTGGAATCAAAAGCGGACATCATCACAATAGCCGTGTGAAATCCTCTTTCCCTAATTTGCCTGCAAACCCCGAACCCATTTTGATCCGGCAGTCGAACATCACATAAGATAAGATCCGGCCTTAATTTATCTACTAAATCAAGACCTTTCTCTCCTGACTGTACTGCATGAAAGTCCAGGGAATCGCGTTTAAAATATTTCCCTAAAATTTTCTTAATAAAAGCAGTCAGCGAAACATCATCATCAATACAGAGTATTTTCTTTGCTAAATTTTGGGATGTTACTATCATCGAGTTTCTTTTGAGCTTAGGAAATTTTTTTTATTTTGCTGACACCAATAATTTTTAGAATCTTTTTGAAGATTCTTTCTATAAAAGGGAGCCTGGAAAACAGCAAAAATTTTAAAAAGATTGAAAAAGAATTATTTAAAAGAAATAAAGCCACCCAAAGTCACCAATGGGCATTTCATAAAAATTTTTCCTATATTTTTAAGATAGAAAGTGAGGTAAAGGATTGTCAAGAAAAACTTTTTCAATATGTTGCAGGTAATTTATTCCCTAAAATAGAGGAGGGAGAATTAGTCTTCATCCAAGCTAGCTACCTCGGTATGAGGCATAGATACACATCGAAAACCTACTGCGGGATGTCTTTCTGCAGGGTCAAAAGAATTTCTAAAATGACATTTTGCATGCACCAAATAATTCAGCCAAGATCCACCTCTGACAATCTTTTGCATTGTAAATTGAGAAGAAAAAAGCTGAACACACCATTCCCAAACATTCCCAGCCATATCAAAACAACCGTAAGGTGATATCCCTTCTTCAAACTCCTTAACGGGGTTGGTTTTACCACGCATGTAATCGCAAGTATTACAATATCCAGTTTGATATCCCATCGCCTCTCCCCAAGGGTAATCACGACCGTCAGGGCCGCGAGAGGCTTTCTCCCATTCCTTTTCCGTGGGCAACCTCAACCCAAGCCACAAAGCAAAAACAGTAGCTTCGTAATAATTAATACCATTTACCGGCTGGTCGTCCGTCCAAGAAAACTTGGGATAGCGTAACTCAAAGTTGGATTCGAATTGTTGGAACAAAATATTTGTCACAGGGTATTTCATTATCGAAAATTCTTTCAATTCTTCTTGGTCTTCTTCATCTTCTTCCATTTGAAAAATAAATTTTCCTTTAGAAACAGTTACCATTTCAGTCCATTTTTTTATTTTCGTTTGATCTGCAATCTCTGGGTTATCTCGCTCGTTAAAAAACTCTTGAAGCTCAGGAATATTTTGGATTTCTTTCCATTCTTGTGAATCGACAACCTTAGAGAGTTCAATTCCATAACCAAATGCCAAAAGCTCAATCACTCCATACAAGATCCGACAATCACGCTTTTGTCTTTTTAATAAATTAGAAGTGACATTTTTAATTTTATCTAAACCTACTTTATCTAATACGCTTTCAAGGCGGATAAGTCGATTTTTTGAAAATTGCGGGTATGCCTGCTTACATTGGTATTTTAGAAATTGGCCCACCAATAACCGTCTGTCTTCGGATAACTCTTGAATTTCCACCAGGGAATTTCCAGCCAAAAACAAAGACCCATAATCTAAAAGAATATCAATAAATTCATTACTGATATTATGTGCGGTGCCCGCAAAAAATAATAGAATCTGTTCCCATTCGGGCTCCCTACAATAAGCACTTACTTTTTCTTGCCAATTCTCATTTCTGGCCAACCATTTACCCGCAAAATATTCCTGAAACGCTGGATGTCGAAATTCCCAGCGACTTTCGGTTTCAGATATAAGAAACTTTAAACCTTTAATAATTTTTCCATTTTTTAAAATAGATTTTTGGGATTCCTCTTGAGACTTAAAAACTTCTTTATCAAATCCTGTATTTACCTGTTCCTGGCGTTGAAACTTTCCAGCCTCCACAAGCTCCCATGAGGTTTTTTCCAATTGGTTCAAATATTCTTTAAAAGAATTGGGATCGTCTGTTTCGAAAGCCTCAACCATTTTCAAATGTAACCAAATATCAAATAGAGAGGTTCGAGATTCCACCTCTTCCAATTTTTCTTCAAGGTGAACTGTTTTAATCATTTTTAAAAACAGTGGTGTTTCTATTAATTCTGGGAAAAATAAATGAATATTTTCGATAGATTGCTTTAAGGCCGATTGTTTCAAATAGGATTTACTTTGCCTTTCATCCACAGGCTGAATTGAAATTCTGAAACTGGAATCCTGGCCCCTCTTAATCACTGAGGTAGTCGCTAAAGGACCAAACCCAATCGGCCGGGTGGCCATGATCAAAAAGTTATCGTGAAGGGCATCACCATCCACTATCACATCCATATAAAACTGAAATCGATCTTCAGGAAGCAAAAGATCAAACCCGTCTAAAAGAAAAATTACTCGACCAGTAAGAAGTATCCGCTCGAGCGTTCTCTTTAAAAGAGGGATCTGAATTTCTAATTCAGGTTGATCATTTAGCTCCAAGAGAATAACTTCAGAAACTTGCTGAAGCCAAAGAGGATAAAACTGTTTAAAACCTGTTTCTTGTTTTAATTGAGAAATATCAAAGTAAGTAGGAAAGGGGTAATCAATCTGGTCTGAACTTTTGAGCAAATCTTCAAGTGATACTTTAAGAAATGTTGTCTTACCCATTCCCTGAGGGGCCTCCAGAATCACCTTATTTTTTGAAACCTCTAAGATATTTTCGTGGATGATTCTTGGTGAAGGAAAAACTTTTTCTTGTAAACTTTGTCTAAAATCGACGGGATTGATATCCAATAATATGGGATTTATATACGTTTCTTCCGTTCTGCCCTCGCCTAATTCTATATCCAATTCTGCAGAAATTTGGGCAAGCATCTGCTTCCGATAAGTTGCAATTACCCATTCATCAGACTCTTCTGGCCGAGTCTGCATTTGCGGAACTTCGCTACGTGGACTAAAAGGAGTAAGGTCCTTACTTTCACTCATAAGTTTTTTTTCATATAATTAATTAAGTTCTGATCAATTTGTCTTCAGATTTTAACATAATAGCCTTTGACTACCTTCATTTACCTATATGCTACCCTTATCCGACGAAAACCCCACTCATAATTTTCCCTTATTGACCATAGGATTTATAGCTATCAATATATTGGTTTTTTTTCAGGAAGTGGTGGGTCCAGCAGATATGGCTTCCGTTTTCAACACTTATGGCCTAATACCCTACAAGCTTACAAATGCTCCAATCCAAAATTATCCCAATTTTTTCACATCAATGTTTCTCCATGGTGGAATCATGCATTTAGCTGGGAATATGTTGTATTTATGGATATTTGGCAACAACATTGAAGATGTACTAGGAAAAGTACGTTTTGTGATGTTTTACTTCCTCTGTGGCATCATTGCGGCCCTTAGTCATGTATTTGCTGATGTGAACTCACAAATTCCCATGGTAGGAGCTAGTGGGGCAATCTCAGGGATCCTAGGCGCTTATTTGGTCCTTTTCCCACAAGCGAAAGTTAAAACACTGGTTTTCCTAGGATTTTTTATAACCATAGCAAGAATACCCGCTTTGATTTTTTTACTAATTTGGATTGGAATGCAAATTTTAAATAATATGGCAGGGGGTGGCGGTGTAGCGTGGTTGGCACATATTGGGGGGTTTATTGCTGGTGTGATTTTCATTCTTCCCTTTAAAAGCGGTCGACGAAAGTTACCCCCTGGTTTTTAAAATGAAAACATAGAAACCAGCCAAGCTACCACCAATACCAAGAAAAAAACCCAAAATACCAAAAATACTTTCCCTCCAAATCTTGGATAATTTGGTATGGGAGGAGTTTTTTTATCAAAGCAATGTGGACAGTTTTTGGATTCAGGTAAAAATTCTTTCCCACATTGGGTACAAATAATAATATCTTTTGTATCTGAAGACATGCTTTAACTCCTGAAATATAGAATAACATGTCTGCTATAAATTATTTAATTTCTAATATGAAGTTAAATTATGAGCATTTCTCAATTAAACGAATACGCAACAAATTAAGAGCCGCTTGGGCAGCCCGTTCCTTATTCTTTTCACGATCTTGGTGAAAGTTGAAACTTTCTACGAAAGTTTTTTGAATATCTGAAATAGCAATATAAGTCAATCCTACTGGCTTGGTATCCGTTCCTCCAGAAGGACCTGCAATTCCCGTAATAGCAATTCCATAATCTGCCCCTGTTTCAACTCTTACCCCTTCAGCCATTTCTTGTGCAACCTGTGAGCTTACAGCTCCAAACTCTTCAATCTTTTGAGGATCAACTCCTAAATATTTTACTTTAGATATATTGCTGTAAGTTACTAAACTAGCAATAAAATATTCCGAGCTACCCGGCACACTTGTTAATCGATGCCCAACCAAACCACCTGTACATGATTCAGCCACTGCAAGCGTCTCACCCCTCTCCTTCAAAACTTGACCAATATTACCCTCAAGGGTTTCGTCATCAACACCAAACACATATTTAGAAATTTTTCGCCTGAGCCAAAACTCCCCTTTTTCTAAGTTCTGCTTAACCTTTAAATCATTTTCTGCCACAGAAGAAAGTCGAATACGAACCCCTAAATGGGAAGGCAGCGATGCCACCTGAACCCAGGATTCCAGTTCCTTCAGAGGACCTACTTTTTCCCACAAGGACGATTCCACAATTCCGGTTGTTTTTATTAAGCGGTGGCTTATTTTAACTTTACTAAAACCACTGAGTTCAGGAACTAAATACTCCTCTGTCAAATGCTTCATTTCAAGAGGAATACCAGGTAAAGCATAAATGCATTTATTTTTTTGAGAAACTTTCAGACCAGGCGCAGTTCCCTTTTCATTATATAGAATGGTCGCCCCATCAGGAACTCGCGCTTGTTGAAAAGCACTTTGGGGAACCGAGCGACCTCTTTTATTAAAAATTTTCTCAATATTAGATTTAACCTCATTATCTATTTTTAATTCATAATCAAACATTTCACATAATGTCTGCTTCGTAATATCATCATGCGTGCAGCCTAGCCCACCTGTTAAAATAATTATATTCACTCTTTGAAGGGCCATCTCCAAGTTGCTTTTTATTTGGTCACCATCATCTCCAATTAATGTTACCTGGGAAATATTGATCCCAATTTCTTGCATTCTGCGGCTTAACCAGGAGGAATTAGTATCTTCGATAAAGCCACTTACAAGCTCGTTTCCTATACTAATTATTTCCGCGTTTATACTTTGCGCATTCCCTGAAAACACAAACTTTACCTTAAAAATAAGCTTAAACTAATACCCATAACTAATTGAAATTAAACACATTTTCATAATCAGAGATAGAGGGATTTAATAACCTTTTTCCTTTGCATGATTGCATCAACCATTGCAAGGCTATATAAAATATTCTCAAATTGATTTCAAACCCTTTTACCTTGGTTCTGGTTTAATTACATAACAGAATAACTCAAACCTTGTAAATCGATGTCAAAAACTGACAAAGCCACTATTTAAATCCAATTACTCCTTTTAGAATCCTAACCTCATTATTATAAATTTACCAATTTCATAGATGAATATTTCTGCAGATACCTGGTTGACCTCTGAAATTAGAAAAAAGACTTTTCAATTGGATTTAGTCAGAGGTTTTTTTCGAGGTATCATAACTTCCGGAACCCAAACATTTGCATTGTTTATTGCAATCCGACTATTCGATGCCGGTAATTATTCGAAATCTTTGATTGGGTCGGCACCGTTTATCGGAATGTTATTTTCACTTTTCCTAGTCCATTATGCCTCCTTAACAAACCTAAGAAAATCGACCTGTGGTGCCTTATCAACAGCAATTTGTGGGTTTTTATTAATAGTATCCGCCGGAACATCTTCCATTTCAAGCTATACGATTTGCATCATAACAAGCTTTATTTTTCTTCATGGAATGGTTCCATTTTTAACCTCTATATATAGTGACAATTATCCCACCCATAAACGTGGCGCTTATTACTCAAAGCCAATTGTTATAACAGTAATAGTATCTGTCCTTTCTGGTTTTATTGGATCTTGGTTTTTAGATCAAGATTTGGGGAATTATAAATGGATTTTATTTTCTTTGGGTTTGGCTGCTCTTGGAAAGGGGTTTGCAATTTATAAAATGCCCTCAAAGGTTATTGAGGATGGGGATCACAAAAATCCTCTAGGTAATTTAAAGCTACTTTTTGAAGACCGGTCCTTTGGATATGTGCTATTAACCTGGTTCATTATGGGTTTTGCCAATCTTTGGGTTTTGCCCTTGAGAGTAGATTATATAACTTCCAGTCACTATGGTATTGAAGGTTCAGCAATGTTTGTGGCACTTATTATCACTATTATTCCAGATTCAATGCGAGCAATTTCTGCACCTATTTTAGCCAGGTTATTTGACAGAATTAATTTCATAAAACTCAGGATGATAATAAACATAATTTTCGCACTGGGAATTGGGTTATTCTTCCTTACCAAAACTCCATGGGTTATTGGGATTGGTGCTGCATTAATCGGTATTGCTTTTGGAGGGGGAACAGTTGCTTGGGGCCTATGGGTAACGAAGTATGCTCCCCCAGGAAAAGTAACAGCTTATATGTCCGTGCATGTTTTTCTAACTGGTGTCCGAGGAACCATTGGCCCAATGATAGGTTTCTGGATGGTTGACCGAATAGGAACCGTAAATATTGGCCTCATTTCCTTTGGTCTAATGATAGTGGCCACCTTAATGTTGATCCCAGAGATAAAACATGGAGAAAAACGAAATGAACCTCTTCGGCAAACAAGTTAATCATGAGGTTCTTGAACTAAAGATACAACCCTGTTATAAAATATAAACTACACTATTTGGAAACAGGTTGACCTAAATTTATTTAGGAGATTCCATTAACCACAAAAACATCAATATCCATCAAAAGACAAGAAGTAAGCCCGGCTTAAAAGAGGAAAAAACTTCCATCAGCCTATGCAAAGGACACTTAAGTTAAATTCTCCAACATCAAAAATCCAGGAAAACCAACTTAAAATTATTAAAGATGTGATAGTCTCTGGAGGATTAATTGCAATACCTACAGATACTTTTTATGGGATTGGAACTAATCCTTTGCTTGAGCAATCAATATCTAAACTATTTAAATTAAAAGAGAGATTGGACAACAAACCCATCCTAGTATTAATAGGAGAACTGAGTCACCTTACTCCATTAACTAGTGAAATTTCTGAAACAGGTCGGAAATTAATGGAGGCATTTTGGCCCGGTCCATTAACACTTTTGTTTAAGGCAGCTGCCGAATTGCCCGAAAACCTTACAAGTGGAACGGGTAAAGTAGGTGTTCGGTTTCCCAAGGAAAAAACAGTTGTGGATATATTAAAGTTTTTAGGACATGCTCTTACCGCTTCCAGTGCAAACCTTAGCGGGACAAAAAATCCTAAAATCGTGGGTGAAATTCAAGAAACTTTAAAAAACCAATTAGATCTAATCCTGGATAATGGACCCACGGCAGGTGGGTTGCCTTCAACAGTTTTAGACCCAACTGTTCATCCTCCTCAAATAATACGTGAAGGAGCGCTACCAATTTCTAAAATTGAATCCACATTAGGCTATAAATGTAAAAAGGTTTAAGTGGAAATCAATCTTTACATTTTTGAGAGGCTTTTTTATATTTTAGAAACCTTTAATTTTGTAGTTGGATCTCGTTCATGATTTTTGGAATAGGATTAGATATTATCGAAATTGCCAGAATTCAAAAAATGCTGGAAAAGCATGCAGAACGATTTACACATAAAATTTTCACCAAAAATGAGGTCAAGTATTGCCAATCACGACCCAATCCTGGTAATCATTTTGCAGCACGATTTGCCGCCAAGGAGGCAGTTTTAAAATCTTTAGGAACAGGTATGGCACAGGGAATCAATTGGAAAGATATCGAAATCGTTAACGAATCTTCAGGCAGACCTATTTTATATCTTACCGGTAAAGGGAAGGAAATTTTTGACACCCTCAATCTAAAGAATATCCATATTTCAATTTCACACGATAAGGTATATGCCATCGCTCAAGCGATCGCTGAATCTAATTGAACAAATTCTATCTATTTTCCCAATCACACTTAATCAGGCTCTGAATTGGATCCCCGGCAAACATTTCCAAAAAAAATAAGATACTTTTTTGAATATCTTTTGTTTTTAATTTTATGCAAACCTATCCAATGGCTATCGGCTAGGAGTGTCTTTGAACTCGGCAAAAAAGCTGGAACTCTTTTTTATCACTTAGCTAAAAAACGCAGACACATTGCCAGAATTAATTTAGATATTGCTTTTGGGGATTCAAAGACATTGGTAGAGAAAAATCGAATAATCAAACAATCATTTCTCCAAATGGCTATTTCTACTTTTCAATGCATTTGGGTAATGAAATATCCAGAGAGAAGAGTTCACCAATTAATTGATACTGAGCCTAAGGGATTGGATGAAATAAAATCCTGCGTCAGTGAAGGCAAAGGCATTTTCTTTTTAACAGCTCATTATGGGAATTGGGAGATAATGGGATTGTATCATGGCTATCTTAATGTCTGTCAATTAAACTCTATTGCTCGCAAATTGGACAACCCATTTCTCGAGAAACTAATTATGAATTTACGTACCATCTCTGGAAATGGAATTTTTCATAAAAATGAATCACCCAGAAAAATGGTTCGGGCAGTAAAAAATAACTGTAGTGTAGCCATCATGATGGATCAAAATGGGGGTGATGGAGGAATGTTTGTTAATTTTTTTGGGAAAATGGCTTCCACCCCCAGAGCATTGGCCACTCTAAGTTATAAAACCGAGGCACCCATCATTCCCATGTTTTGCTATCCCAAAGAGGAGGGTAAATATAAAGTTCAATATGGTCCCAGGTTAAATCTAGAAAAGACAGGTAATAAAGAAGAGGATATTTATCGGTGGACGCAGGAGTGCGAGTTATATATTGAGAAAATTATTAAAGGGCAACCAGAACCCTGGATGTGGTTTCATAGAAGGTGGAAATCACGACCTAAAAAAGAAGATAAAGAAAATAATATTTATAAGACTTAAGTGGTTAACTAAAGACTTTCAGTTAAAATCGCTTATTAATCTAAATTATTTCCAATCATTCAGAAGCTATATTTATAAGCTAAAAAATGCTTTTCAATTCTTACCTATACATCTTTATTTTTTTACCCTCCATTTTATTAGTCTATTTTTTATTACAAACAAGGGTTAATGAAAAACTATCCATTAATTTTCTGGTTCTATCTTCATATATATTTTACTCGTATTGGAATCCGAAGTTTCTCCCCTTACTTTTAATCTCTATTTACCTAAATTATTTCATTGGAAAAAGACTTTCGAATCAAGGCAATAAAAATTTACTGACGATAGGAATATTATTAAACTTATTTCCTTTAATATTTTTCAAATATTTCAATTTTATAATAGACAATATCAACTCTCTGATCTCCCTAAACATTATTGAAAATGTTACTACAACTTTACCCCTAGCAATTAGTTTTTTTACCTTTCAACAAATAGCTTATTTGGTTCACTCCTACAAAGGAGTTACTCACGAATACGATTTAAGTTCTTATAGCTTATTTGTATCTTTCTTTCCCCAACTAATTGCAGGTCCGATAGTCCATCATAAAGAAATGATGCCTCAATTTTCCTCACGTGAAAATCTAAAGATAAACAGCCAAAATATCAGAAATGGAATCACAATATTTACAATTGGTCTTTTTAAAAAGACTGTTATCGCTGACTCATTTTCTAAATATGTTTCGAATGGATTCGATTTTAATACGCAATTGGACTTTTTTGAATCTTGGGTTACAACTTTATCTTATACATTTCAACTTTACTTTGATTTTTCCGGATATTCCGATATGGCTATTGGATCTGCTCTATTATTTAACATAAAAATTCCCATTAATTTTAACTCTCCCTACAAATCAAGAAATATTCAAGAATTTTGGAGGAATTGGCACATAACATTGGGTAGGTGGTTAAGAGATTATATTTATATTCCCTTAGGGGGAAATAGAGGGAGAGATTATCAAAACTTACTTAACATTTTAGTCACCTGTCTAATTGGAGGAATTTGGCATGGAGCTGGATGGAGTTTTTTAGTTTGGGGCTTATTGCATGGGATAGGGCTAATCATTTTTAATTTATGGAATTTTTTTAAATTAAAACTTCCTATTTATTTTTCTATTTTTATCACCTTTCTATATGTACATATTTCTTGGGTCTTTTTTAGAGCACCAAATATCGAAAGAGCAAAAGATATCATATCCTCAATGGTAGGAGCAAATGAGTTTAATTGGCCTCCAAAGTTGTGCAAATTTTTTATGGAAAAGGCTTTATGTATGGATAATCAATGGATCTACAAAATAAAAGGAAATGAACCGACAAAATATATTATGAATTTATTAATATTTGCGGCTCTAATAAGCTTTCTCTTTCCAAATTCTCAAAAAGCAACATCTATTTTAAGAGAAAAGTGGTATTCGGCGATTATTGTTGCCTTAATGTTTTCATTGGCTATTTTATTTATTTCGAGAGAAAGCGAATTTTTATATTTTCAATTTTAAAATCTTATGCAAAACAAAAACTTTATTTTCTCATTTATTTTAATTGTCGTCTTTTCTCTTACCTTAATTGCAACGTTAAATTACTTTATTGATCCGGGAAGAATTTACTTTTTAAAAAATTCCGGTGGCAAGGTTTTTGAGGTCTTTAATAAATCCAAATACGGCATATCTTGGAAAGGAAATGAACGTTACTTGGCAACACTTTTAGCTAAAAATTCCAAACCACAAGATTGCATTGCAATTGGCTCTAGTCATATTATGCAATTAAGTATATTAAGAGGGTCATATTTAAAAAATCTGTGTAAAAGCTTCTTAAACTTAGGAGTAAGTGGTGGATCAATTGAAGATCTATTTATTTTTTATGAAATACTTTACAAAAACAACAAACTTCCTAAAAAACTATTATTAGGCATAGACCCATGGACACTGAAATGGGATATGGACAAAAGATATACAATAAATACCGACATACTAAATTCTTTTTTGATTAAAAATAAAATCAATAAACCTAATTTTAAAAAGACTGCTATTAACTCCAACCTTTTATTAAATCTACTAAATTTCGAATATTCTCTTCACACGTATAGGTATATAAAGCGTGAAGGCTTAAGTTTCGAATCTTCTTCCAAGCTTCAGTATCAAAAGTTGGTCAAAAATCCTTTATTTCATCCCTGCAATATACCCTGCAAACTCAAAGATGGAAGTCATCAATATACAAAGGATTATTTAGAAAAGAATAAGACTAATAAGAATTACGAAAAAAAACCTAGCTACAAAATTTATGGGAAATATTTTGATGAAAACTTAATTCGTCAATTCAAAAGTTTTCTTAGAAATATTAAGAAGAATATAAAAATTTACTTTGTTCTTACTCCTTATCATCATAATAGTTTTAAAGAAAAATATCGCAAATTTTCTATTTATTTAGAAAACGTAGAAAAGAAAGTTAACTTAATAGCAAATGAATTGGGGATAAAAATTTTTGGGAGCTACCGTCCCAAAAAGATGGCGTACCTTCCAACCGAATTTTATGACTATATGCATCCTAATCCAAATTGCCTAAACAAGATTTTTAAAAACCAGTTATAAATCATACCTCTTCAGCAATAAGAGATTTTAATTTTGTCCTTAAACGTAAGACTGCTTTTGAATGAATTTGCGAAACACGGGATTCGGTAATACCTAGCACTTCCCCAATTTCCTTCATCGTAAGCTCTTCGTAATAATATAAAGAAATCATCAATCTTTCTTTTTCCGGCAGGGAATCAATTGCAGTTGCAATAATGTGCTTAAGCTCATTTAGACGAATCTGAGTTTGAGGGTCTACATCCCCTTTTCCTGCTAAGCACTCAATTAAACTTTGTTGTTCACCTGATTCTTTATTTATTCCTAAGTCATCCAAGCTAATGATAGGCATACTACGGGTTTCATTTAATGTTTCAAAAAAGTCTTCCAAACTAACACCCATTTCTTCTGCCATTTCTTCGTCCTCAGGAGGGCGTCCAAACCGTGCTTGAAGTCTTTGTGTAACAGCCTCCATATTTGCTGCCTTCTGTCGAACCGATCGTGGAACCCAATCCAAAGATCTCAACTCATCCAGGATGGATCCGCGAACTCGAAATTCTGCATAGGTTTTAAACTTAGCCCCGCGAGTGGGGTCATATTTTTCTATGGCATCTATAAGTCCAAGGACTCCAACACTGATTAAGTCATCCACTTCAATATGAGGTGGCAGACGAAGAGCGATTCTATTAGCAACATATTTGATCATTGGAGAATATACCTTAATTATTTCTTCAGTATTCTCTGGGCAAATTTCAACTGCTTCTGGGGCCTGAGGTTTTTGAATCATGAATTTTCCACTAAGTTATGCTGATTTATCAATATTCTCTTCATTTTTTTCAGAGTCATCCGGCAGGGCTTCCGGCATATCATAGTTTTCAAAATTTGTTGCCATCAAACGTTTACCTACCAGCCATGCCAATAACCCAAAAATTGCAAATCCTTCCACTCCTCTAAATATGGCAGTTCCAATTTGAGCACCATAAACCCAACTACCTACAGTAATAAATGAAAATGCAAATAATGCAAATAACAATGTAACTTTTTTTACAACTAAATCATTCATTGTACTTGAAACACCTGATTCCAAAGAAATGGACTATCACTTGATTCTGGTGATAAATTACGCTCCTTTATCAATTTAGCGCATAATTTTTGTAGTCCTTTGCAGATAGTAGAATGTGGATAGAGCTCTAAAATAGCTTTTTGCTGGCGAACTGCCCTGGATACATTTGGGTCGTAAGGAACAAACCCCAAATAATCTATTGAAACGTGAGTTAAAAATCGATCAACCACGTTGGATAATCTTTGAAATACTTCTTTGGCTTCTCTTTCACTTTTAACAGAATTCACAATCAGCCGAAATCTTTTTTGATGATGATTCTGAAAGAGCACCTTCATAAGAGCATAAACATCCGTATGAGAAGTGGGTTCTGTTGTCGCCACTAAAATAATTTCATGAGCAGCGCTACAAAAGTAAGTTACGTTAGAAGATATTCCCGCTCCTGTATCAAAAATAATAAAATCATATTTAAAACTTATCTGGTCCAATTTATCCATAAGGACCATTTTTTTTTCATTATCCAAAGTGGTTAATTCTTGCCATCCATTACTTGCCGGAAGTACATCCACTTTTTTTGGACCTTGGATGATTACTTCTTCTAGTTTCTTTTCCCCTGACAAAACATGCCCAATATGATAAGGGGAAGCTAACCCTAAAAGAATATCAATATTATTTAAACCAATATCTGCATCGAATATTAGAACTTTGAACCCCTGACTACCTAATTCGTATGCTAAATTTGCTACTAAACTGGTTTTGCCGACCCCTCCTTTTCCACTGCTCACCGCTAAAACTTTTGGGGGTTGAGATATTGAACCGGACTTAACCATCCTTTTTAATGTATTAGCCTGCTGGCCTGTTGAAGCTACTTGTCGCATATTCTCTTTTGATGAGGCTATAATTTAATGTAAGCCTAAATTAATTAAAAATCAAACGAATTACCTTGGTTTGCCCTGCAATTTCAATATCTTCTGGAACCCTTTGTCCAGTGGTAAAGTAAGAAAAAGGAACTTTAAAACGCACAGAAACATTGAATAAAAGTCCAAAATTTACTCCTTCATCTAGTTTGGTGAACAATAAACGGTCCACATTTAAACCAGAAAATTGCTTAATTGTTTTTTCCATGACCTGCTCTTGAGAGGTCACACTTTGAACCAAATGAATTTCAATGTTTGAAACGGTTTTAAAAATCTCTATTAATTCTTCACAATATTGAACATCCTTGTTATTTCGACCCATAGTGTCTATTAAAATAAGATCTTTGTCTGAGTGATCTTCTATCAATTGATTAAAATCTTTTTGATCTGCAGCAACTTCTACAGGCACTTGCATCAAATCCCCATATATTTGCAATTGCTCAACCGCACCCAGCCTAAAGGTATCTAATGAAATGAAGGCAACTTTCTTTTTTTGTTTTAAAGCAAATTCAGCTCCTAATTTGGCAATTGTGGTTGTTTTTCCAGAGCCTGTGGGTCCCACGAGAGCGACAATTTTAGGTCCCCATTCGTTAAGTGAAATCGGGCCACCACAGCGAACTCCCTTTTTCATCAATTTTCCCAGTTGCTCTTCTAAAGGAATGGGAATTGAAGTCTCTTTTTTCCCATATCGATTGATCTGCTTAAATGCGAGGGCTGCTAATTGCTCATTGATTCCATTTTGGGTTAATTTTTGAAACATTTTCAATTGTCCATTATGCAAACCAATCGATTTTGCTCTTTCGGTTTGAGGCACCAAAGACCGAATTAAAGTATGCAACTCTCCAATTTCATCATGCTCTTCGAACACGGTTGGAAGATTGGTGTTTTTCTCAAATGTAGATGTCACCGTTTTTTCTTTTAAATCTTCCCGTTCCATAGCTGCAGTAATTTCAACCATTGAAGCATTCTGGGGGCCTCCGTTACTTGGGTCATATTTAATGGAACGGGTAGAGAGAACCAAGGCATCTTCCCCCAATTCCTGCTTAACATTCTTCAAAGCTTTTACATAGTTTTCTGCAATGTATTTTTTAATTCGCATTTAGAGTCACTACCTTTAGAGTCTTAATTTGTGCGGTTGGTAAAATCTCACTATGAGAAAGAACCACTAAATCTGGCATGAACCTTTCTGTTAAACGGCGTAGATACATACGGACAATCGGAGAAGACAGTAAAATAGGGGTAGAATCTATCATGGGAGTGACCCCCTCTACAGCCTCTTTAATTTTGGTAAGCAACCGTTCTGCAACGGTTGGTTCAAGTGCTAAAAATGTAGAAACCTCAGTTTTTTGAATAGATTTCTCTATAATATCCTCAACATTTCTTTCTAATGTTAAAACCGATAAGCTTCCATCACGTGAGGCATATTGCTTTGTTATAGGTCTTGCTAAAGCTTGGCGAACATATTCTGTTAAAATGTCGGGATCTTCAACTTTGGGTGCAAAATCAGCTAATGTCTCAAGTATGGAACGTAAATCTCTAATTGATATTTGTTCTTTTAATAAATTTTGAAGAACCTTTTGAACTTTGCCTAAACTCATAAGATTTGGAATCAATTCCTCTACAACCTTGGGGTTGGATTCTTTAAATTTATCTATTAAAGCCTGAACTTCTTGACGGCCTAATAGTTCCAACGCATTCCGTTTAATGGTTTCCTTTATATGGGTGGTAATGACGGTTGCAGGGTCAACTACCGTATATCCCGCAACTTGAGCTTCTTGTTTTGCGGCCCCGGTAATCCAAACAGCCGGTAATCCAAAAGTAGGCTCCTGAGTTTTCACTCCATCAATTTGACGATCCGTTTTACCAGGACTCATAGCCAAAAACCTTCCCATCATGATGTTCCCACGTGCTATCTCAACCCCTTTAATTAATATGGCATATTCATTGGATTTTAATTGCAGATTATCTCTGATATGCAAAGGAGGTACGATAAATCCCATTTCTAAGGCAAATTGACGTCGAATAGATTTAATCCGGTCTAGCAATTCGCCATTTCGATCCGCATCCACCAAAGGTATCAATTCATAACCTACTTCTAATTCCATAATGTCCAGTGGCAAAATAGATTCCACTTTTTCTTGAACCGGTGCTTTCTTTTCTTCTTCCAATTTCTTTTGCTGAACTACTTCTTTCTTTTGCCTCTCTCGAAATAATTGATAACTGATAATTCCTGCTCCGAAGGATAGAAGGAAAAAAGGAACATGAGGAAGGCCGGGAATAAGTCCGAAGAAAAAGAGAACGGCCGCAGCAATAGAAAACGCTGCAGGGTTGTTTATCATTTGCGATATTAATTCTTGAGGGAGATTTTTTTCTGAAGTTGCCCGAGTAACCACTATACCAGCGGCGGTTGAAACCACCAACGCTGGAAGTTGCGTCACTAAACCATCTCCGATGGTTAATAGCGTATAAATTTTTGCGGCTTCATTTACTGCCATTTCTTGTTGAAATACACCTATGGCAAACCCACCCAGCACATTAATTATCGTAATCAAAATTCCCGCAATCGCATCTCCTCTGACAAACCGTATAGAACCATCCATTGCACCATAAAAATCCGCTTCTCTCTCTAATGTCCGGCGGCGCTGGCGTGCTTCCTGCTCAGTAATGATCCCAGCATTCAAATCTGCATCTATGCTCATCTGTTTACCGGGTATCGCATCCAAGGTGAATCGAGCGGCAACTTCTGAAGTACGAACGGATCCTTTGGTAATTACAATAAAGTTGATAAGGACTAAGATAATGAATATTACCGTACCAACAACATAATTTCCTCCTACCACAAAGGCTCCAAATGATTTTATGACTTGCCCTGCTGCTGTAGGCCCCTCATTTCCATGAAGAAGAATAATACGTGTAGAAGCTACATTTAAGGATAAACGTACCAAGGTCACTACTAACAAAAGAGAAGGAAAAACAGAAAACTCAAGTGGCCCAAGCATAAAAATGGAAACCATTAAAATAATCAGGGAAAACGTCAAACTAAACGACAAAAGAAGATCCAACATAAAAGTTGGAATTGGAATCACCATAACTACTAGAATGGTTATCATTCCAAGTGCTACTCCCATTTCATTGGGACGTACCAACATTATCTTTTGAATTTGTGAAGTCATTAGACCTTTCTAAATCAATTTTTTGACGGAAAATTTTATAATTAAAATTTATTGCATTATGCTATTCGGGGGTTTTTCAATGAATTTTCAAATCCCATCTGAATCGACCGACAAAATTGTTTCCAAAAAGATTGAATGCCTTTATTAAGCAATCTTCATACCAGAGTTTTCCCTTTTAACCGAAATACGTAAGCAAGAATTTCAGCAACAGCACGATAAAGCTTTGCAGGAATCATTTGACCTATTTCTACAGTTTGAAATAATAGCCGCGCCAAAGGTTTATCCTCTACTAAAGGAATATCGTTTTCTTTTGCTAATTTTTTAATATTTTCGGCAATTTGCCCACTGCCTTTTGCTACAACTAAAGGAGCGTCAAAATTCTTATGATCATACTGGATAGCTACAGCAATATGAGTTGGGTTAGTCACGACTACATCCGCATCTGGAACTGCAGACATCATTCGACGCTTCATCATATCAAGTTGAACACTTCTCACTCTTTGTTTGACTTGAGGATTTCCTTCCGTATCTTTTCTTTCATCCTTTACTTCCTGCTTTGTCATTCTTAAATTTTTAATATAAGTATATTTTTGAAAAACAAAGTCTATAATCGCTAAAAACGCCATGACCAATAAAACTTTGATCATGATCTCTAATCCAACTTCACCTAGAAAATGGAGTATTTGCCCAACCCCCATATCCATCAAAGCAGGAATTTCTTGAAATCTTCCCTTAACAGTAAAAAATGAAATTAAAGCAATAATTGATATTTTAAAGATGGATTTAAAAAGTTCCATTAAGGCGGTACTAGAGAATATTCTTTTTACGCCTTTTAATGGATTAAGTTTATTGAATTTCAGTTTTAAGGGATGCAAAGAAAACTTTGGGCCACCAGTCTGAATTAAATTGGCCAGTATTCCACCAAACATAATTGAAAGCAAAATAGGACTTAAAATCATAAGTATATTTTTTAATATCCACATTAATAGTGAATGCAGATCTTCAGTACTGGACCCAATGGCGAAAGACTGGTTAATAATGTAGTTCCAGGTTCCCAACAACCGTTTTGCGCTAAAAGATCCGGCAAGAGAAAACGATAGAATTGCCATGAGAAGAATAACAGTTGAAGTCAACTCTCGGCTATTTGCGAAGTTTCCTTTTTCTTGCGAATCCTGGATTCTCTTCGAAGTAGGTTCTTCGGTTTTTTGGTCTTGGCCTTGTTCGTCCATTAAGAAATTAACCTTGCCTTGCTATTTATCCCTCACATAGTTCGCATCAAACCATTTAACCAAAAGGGAAGTTGGGTCACTTGATGCTTAAAAATCATACCGAACAAAGTCATTGTTAAACCAATCGTGACCAAACCCATTCCAATTTGCAAAGGGAAACCAACAATAAAAACATTCATTTGAGGAACAGCCCTTGCTATTAAACCTAGCCCAACACTAATAAAAAATAGAATTCCCATGATGGGCGCAGCTATTTTCACTGAAACCACAAAGGTCGCCTTAAATAATTGAAGAATCAATCCCAAAGTATTTTCTGAAAAACTAATTTGTTGGGGATTAATCAATTGAAAACTTTCTACTAACGCATAAATAGTTATGTGATGCGCATTCAAAACTAAGTAAAGAAGGATGGCGAAAATATTCTGAAATTGAGCCGTTATTGAAACTTGAGATTCAGTCTGTGGGTCTATGACATTAACGACACCAAATCCCATTTGAAAATCAACCACTGTGCCGGCAACTTGAACTGCCGTAAAAACCAATCGAGTTACAAAAGCTATGGCCAATCCCACAAATGATTCAGAAATTAATCGAATACTTAATTCCCACATATCCATAGGAATAGAAAGATTTATTTTTTGGATTAATGGATAAACACTCAAACTTAATAAAAAAATAAATCCAATCTTCACCCGTGCTGGGAATTGTCGACTCCCTAAAATAGGAACAAATAGAATAAAGGCTGCTACTCTAAAAAAAACAAATAAAAATCTTTCAAATTCTTCATAATTGAAGCTAAAAATATCCATTAACCAACGAAAGAAGGAAATTGAGTTAGAATTTTTTCAGTAAAGTTAAGCATTACTTTTATCAACCAGGGGAAAAATAAAATCAAAGCAAAAAACACCGCCAAAATTTTAGGGACAAACGTTAAAGTTAATTCTTGGATTGAAGTTACTGCCTGGAAAATGGATACCAAAAGACCCGTTACCAGACCAAATCCCAGCATAGGAGCTGACAACAATAAAGTTGTCCTAATAGCATCCATTGCAAAATCAATAATAAATTGCTCAGTCATATCTTAAAAGAAACTCTTTACTAAGGAACCTACGGTTAAGTGCCATCCATCTACCATTACAAAAAGCATTAATTTAAAAGGCAAGGAGATCAAAACGGGTGGAAGCATCATCATTCCCATTGAAAGCAGAATACTTGCCACAACCATATCCAAAATCAAAAAAGGAATATAAATTAAAAAACCAATTTGAAAGGCCGTTTTTAATTCACTTATTACAAAAGCCGGGACAACTACATGCATTCCAATCTCTTGAGTAGTTTTGGGTTTCTGCTCTGACATATTCACAAACAAGGCCAGGTCTTTTTCCCGGGTTTGCTTCAACATAAAACTTTTGATTGGATTCTGTGCAATCTGAAATGCTTCTTTTTGGGTGATTTCCTCCTTTAGATAAGGTTGAAGAGCACGTTCATTTATTTCTGAGATCACCGGACTCATCACAAAAAAGGAAAGAAAAAGAGCCAAGCCGATGAGAACTTGGGTGGGCGGCGTTTGTTGCGTTCCCATGGCTTGGCGTAGAAAGGATAATACAATGACAATTCTTGAAAAAGATGTCATTAAAACTAATATGGACGGTGCTAGAGTAAGCACCGTCAGAAGAAACATCACTTGTAGTGCAGTAGAAAATGATTCTGGCTCATCCGTATCTTCTACACCAATTTCCACTGTAGGAAGAGGAATAGCGTATGCTAATTCATTTCCAACAATTGGAACAATATTTCCTATTAAAACCAAAAAGATGAAAATAAATTTAATCCATTTATTCATTAGGCTATTTGCGCCTTTTTCTTTTTTGACATAGGCGATATTTCCCTTTCTGAGAGGGACTTACTTGATTCTATGGACGAATATTTTTTAACGTACTCAGGAAAGGGGTTTGTAGAACCGGATTGCTTTTTATTTTCTTGATTATTGTTTGCAATATTTTGAAAGCTTCCAGCTTTTTTATTTTTGTTTAAATCCAATTTATTTTTATCAGACTTTTCAAAGGAACCCGACTTTCCCTTTATTTTTAAAATTCTATCCTTATCATCAATATTTCCCAGCAGCGAAATATTATCATTTGATATTCCCACTATGAGGACCTGATCAGAAATCTCCACTAATGCAATACTTTTCTTGGGAGCCAAAAACCCAGAAGATAATATTTTTATTGGCTTGGCATCTTTTCCAAAAGAACCGTTACTCCAAAGAAACTTCTTAAATAAATAATAAACTATAAACATTACCCCCAATACTATGGATAAGGTATAGAACATTTTTAAACTAGTTGAGAACAGATCAGGATATTCTTTTTCATCTGACTCTAATTCAAGAATTTCCTTCACTTTTTTATTTGGACTTTCTTCTTCAGCATCCAGATTTTTTTGCTTTTTTAATAAATTATTCCCGACGACTTCGGATAACAACTCAGAACCTTTGTTTATTTCCTTAGTTAACGAGGAAGCATTTTGTTTGATTTTGCCAGTTATATTTTGGGTGCTCTCTGGCCCATCCTCTTTTATAGATACATTTTGAAGTTTTCTATCATTGTTTTCATTTTTTTGAATTTCTTTAATCTTATTCGCCCTTGCGAGAAGGCTCTCTAATCCGCCAGAGTTCTTTTTTAAGCTCATCCTTAAAAAGTTTCCTTTTCTTTTAATCGAAAACCTTTTTTCAACATCACTTCCTCCATCCTCTAAAATTAAGCGAAGACGCAGTGTATTTGGATCCAACCTAGAAGCATAAATTTGCACCAATTCTGAGTCGGATGTAGGAAAATATTTATATGATGAGTTAATACTTGCAGATGGAAAATCTATTTGAATCGTCTTGGAAAAATAACGAGGAGACCGGTAGCGAACTGGGTTATCAAATTCTAACTCCAAAGAAACTCGATTCAGTTCACTTTTGACTGAAACATCCTTCAATATATTTCTTTTTCCGAATGAAGGCTGAACATAAATGATTTCTTGGGCACAAACCGTCAAAAGCAATAACCCAATTACTTTAATTCTTTTTGTCATGTCTTCCTTTGCAATTTGAAAACAGTGAGGGCGTCAAAAAACCATCATTTTTTCTTTTACTTAATTAATTGCAAAGGCCATACCGTAAATAATTTGCAGGGAGATTTCTGGAAGGCCAATTAGGGACTTTATTTAATTGGAAAGAACTTATAAATATAATTATTAAAGACTGTATGGAACAAGGTAGGTTTAGCTTAATAAAAAAATGAAGAATTAAAACTATCCTAAGGACTGAACTCGTTCCATTGGTGAGACAATATCGGTTAAACGGACTCCAAATTTTTCGTTCACAACAACCACTTCACCTCTGGCAACTAACTTTTTATTTACCAGGACTTCAAGAGGCTCTCCCACTAGTTTTGTCAATTCAATGACAGATCCTTGCCCTAATTGCAAAAGGTCGTTGATGAGCATTTTTGATCTACCCAGTTCAACAGTCACCGTAAGGGGAATATCTAGAATTAAATCTAAATTTGCAGATTCTTCACCTGATTCAGGAACTTCTGATTCTTCTTCACTTTCCGTATCTACACCAGTATTAAGATCATCTACATTATCGAGGTCTTCTAAATTTTCCAATTCATCATTAGTTTCAGCCATAAAACTTATCCTTCACTTTCCATTATTTTAGTTATTTGTAATGCTTTCATACCACGGGACACTCCGGGGAAACCCATAAACTTTGCTAAGCCTTCAACCCGGATTTCCAAAGGGTCTGAAACGTCATTTCCTAACATAAGGGTATCGCCAATTTTTAAATTCATTAAGTGCTGTGGATTTACAGTAGTTTTTCCAAGTTCAGCAACTAGCTCAACATCAGTCCTTAATAATTCATGACGTAATCGCTTTATCCAAACTTGGTCAGCCTCCATTTGCTCACTTTGAAAGTTTGCCTTCAATTTTCCAACAATAGGTTCTATAGCAGCGTAGGGAATACAAATAGTAATTGATCCAGCGGTGTTTTCCATTTCAATATCAAAAACAATTACGAGCACCACATCTGTAGGAGGGACTATAGCTGCAAACTGAGGATTTACCTCGGACCGAACATAAGTTGTAGTAACCGCATGAACTGGCTTCCATGCCTTTTCCCAATCTTCAAGGGCGGTTAAAATTACATTTTTGGTCATCCTAATTTCGATTGCGCTAAAATCTCTACCAGCAAACTTAACCTCATTTTCTCCAGTTCCGCCAAAAAAGTTATCGACCAGTGCAAATACCAGGCGACTTTCAATAACCATTAATCCAAATCCGCGTAACGGTTCCATTCTAAAAACATGCAAACTGGACGGAACTGGAAGTGACCTCAAAAATTCTCCAAATTTAATTGAGTCTGTGGAAACAGCACTAACGTCAGCCGACTTTCTCATTAAATTGGTAAAGGAATTTCTAAATAAGCGAGAAAACATTTGGTTGATAATGTCAAGCGTAGGTAATCTTCCACGTATAATTTTTTCCTGACTGGTTAAATCATAGGGAACCACCCCACTTACTTCATCAGGAACATCCGTTTCAGTGTCAACTTGACCATCACTTACGCCACGCAAAAGAGCATCTACTTCACCTTGTGATAATACTTGTCCCATTTATTTTCCTTAACTCATTTTCTTAGATTTAATTAATGGTTGAATTTTTATAACTGTTTACGTTATTGGATTACAAACTCAGAAAAATATACATCCTTTATATGACCCATTATTAAAAATCGATTCACTCTCGTGGTCACTTCATCCTTGACCTTGAATTTACCTTGGACAGAATAGACATCTTCGAAAGTTTTACTACTTAGCAAAACCAAAATAGAGTCTAAAATTTTTTGCTTGTTTGCCTGAACTTCAGCTTGAACTTCTGGAGCATTTAGTTCCAAAGTAATGGTAACTTTCAGAAATCTTTTTCCTTCGCTTCCCGCTAAATTCACCAGAAATGGCTCTAGGGGAACCATCACATCATTCGCAGGTTCTTCTTTTTGGGATTCTTTCTCTTCGGACTTAGTGTTATCAGATTCTGTTTGCAGCATGGCAGGTTGAAAATATTTGATGTAAGCAAAGTAACCCCCACCACCTGCTGCAAGGAGAAATAAAAGAATAAAAATAAACTTTGATGAAGACTTTTTAGGAGGTGGACTTTCTACCGCCACCGGCGCTTCTGGGGCCGCTTGTTGTTCTTCAGCCATGAAACATTACCTCACTTGCCTTCATTTAATGGAACTATTAGCCATTAATAAGAATCCATTCTTTGTGAAAGCCAGATTAATTGAATAGATTTTGGGATAAAGATAAGCAAAGAATATGCCAAGAAACAAATAAAAAATTGATATAACTCGTTAAGGCTTAATAGGTTAAGGAATAATATTTTTTTGCTTCCTCGACAATATTTTCTCTGCTCAATTCAAGTCATTTTTTTGACAACCTAAATTTTGCTTCTCAAGCAAAAGCCTCCACTAAACTATCACGGTTAATTTCGCAAAATTCTTTACCATTTTGATCATTTTTATTGCATTTCCATGGGTTAGTGCTTTTTAAAAGTGCAAATTTTCCTTTAACAACTTTTTGTTAAGTTTGCCTCCCACAGACTCACCACACTTAAACTATTGTTTTTCATAAAGTTATAAAATATTTATTTAATTTTTAATATTTCTTGCCGTCGGTACAGGAATTGAAATTACCTAAAAAACCTGCAAGTACACCGTAGTAGAACTCAGGAGAATTTTATTAAATTTTGTCAGATTTTTGGCCACCTAATGGCAGGGGATAAAGATGAAAGCAAACACATTATTTAGAGTATTTTCACTATTAATTGTAATTTTATTAGTTTCCAGTTTTGTTGAAGCAGCAGATACCCCCAATCCTCTAAATGGTGCCGATACGTCTTGGATATTAGTTTCCTCAGCACTTGTAATGTTGATGTTGCCAGGATTAGGTTTTTTTTATGGCGGTATGGTGCGAAGGAAAAATGTATTAAGTACCTTAATGCACAGCTTTATCCCATTAGGAGTTATAAGCATTCAGTGGGTGGTATTGGGTTATTCCTTGGCTTTTGGGGAAGACTTAGGTCATTTCATAGGAGGATTAGACAAAGCATTTTTATCAGGAATAGATATGAATACCATGAATGGATCTATACCTGATTTACTTTTCTGTATGTTCCAACTGATGTTTGCGATTATTACTGTGGCTCTTATAAGCGGTGGTATAGCGGAAAGAATTTCCTTCACTGCTTACGTTATATTTATTTTTGTATGGTCCACCATTGTTTATGACCCAATTTGCCATTGGGTTTGGGGCGGAGGATGGTTGGGAGATTTAGGAGCCCTCGATTTCGCTGGTGGAACTGTCGTCCATATCTCTTCTGGAACCGCAGGTCTTGCCGCAGCTCTAATTCTTAAAAAGCGCCGAGGGTACCCAGGCCCCATGATGATTCCCCACAACCTACCCTTTGTCCTTTTGGGAGCAGGCCTACTCTGGTTTGGATGGTTCGGGTTTAATGCAGGGAGTGCTTTAGCTGCTGATCAAAATGCGGTGCTGGCTTTTACAAATACTCAAGTTGCTACGGGTGCCGGAATGTTAGGTTGGATCATCGCCGAAAATATAAAATCTGGAAAACCCAGTGCACTGGGTGCCGCATCTGGTATTGTCGCTGGTCTGGTCGCGATTACACCTGCCGCCGGTTTTGTCACTCCTTTATGGTCCATAGTTATAGGATTTGCAGCTGGAGTAATTTGCTTTTCAGCTGTTTTGGCTAAGTTTAAATTTGGCTTGGACGATTCTTTGGATGTATTTGGAATCCACGGAGTCGGAGGAGCCTGGGGGGCCTTAGCCACCGGTTTATTTGTAAGTGTTGGTGGTACTGGTCTATTGGACGGAAACTTGAACCAAGTTTGGGTTCAACTGGTCGGTATCGCCGCAGCCGGTCTCTACTCATTTGTCGTAACCTATGCCCTGGTAATAATAATAGAAAAAACAGTTGGATTTCGCGTTGAAGAAGAGGATGAAGAAATTGGTTTAGATAATTCTCAACATGGGGAATCTGGTTATAATTTGGTTTAGATTCTTGTATTTAAATAACTCCAATGAAATCAAATAATTAATTGACTTGACGTTTTGAGGGCATTACCCTTACCAGAAGATAAGTCATTGATTTTATTACAGTAAGAAAATTATTTCAATAACAGCCCATTTTACAAAGAAAAACAGGAGGAGGATAAATGAAATTAAATCGCTCTATAGTTTATTTTATGGGATTCCTTTTATTTGTGGGGTTAGCTTCGCCCGCTCATTCAGGGAAGAACATGTTCAAAGTATTAGATGATATTGAAATTCATGGATTTGTATCTTCTTCATATACTTATAACACCAATAGGCCCTTATCCCAAACTAACTGTGGAAATCCTGCCTTTGCAGGTCAAGCCTGTTTAAGAATATTTGACGTGGATGACAATAGTTTTAAATTCGATAATGGAGAATTAGTCCTTCTAAAAGCGGCAGAGGATAAAGGAGACATTGGGTTTCGCGTCGATCTAACATTTGGTTTCAGTTTACCCGAAGTTGCTCAACGCCCGGGAAGTTCAGCTGTCGGACCTGTGATCACGGGTAATCCCAATAATGCCCCCGGAAATGATGACTTTGACGTCCAACAGGGTTATGTCACTTGGGTGGTTCCAATTGGTAATGGTCTAACGGTCGATGTTGGTAAGTTTGTCACTCATGTAGGGGCTGAGGTATTTGAGGGTTATGATGGTTGGAATATGAACTTTTCCAGAACTTTTGTCTTTGGTTTAGGAATTCCTTTTACTCACACAGGTATACGCACAACCTATGACCTAAATGATCAATGGAGCTTCCTATTTATGTTTGCAAATAACTGGGAAGGGTTTGGAGTGAACGACAATAATACAGATAAAACTCTCGGAGTCCAGGTTGGTTATCACCCCAATGAAAACATTGGAGTTTTATTTAATTGGGTCGGCGGTAATGAAGTTGCCGCAAATGCATGGCGAAATATTTTTGACGTCGTGGTTGACATTGCTTTAACTAATCAACTTTCACTTCAGTTGAATGCCGATTTAGGTAACGAAGAAGGAACCGACCCTACGGGTGGAACTGCATACTGGTTCGGATTTGCAGGAATCGTTCGATACGATGTCAACAAATGGTTTTCGATCAACTTGAGAGGAGCCCACTTCAATGATCAGGATGGAATTGGTTCCGGAATGATTAATAATAAACTCTGGGAGATCACATTAACCCCTGAGTTTCGCATTCATGAAAACATGGTTGTCAGGTTTGAATATCGACACGATGAGTCGAATCAAAATTCCTTTGAGGATGATATGGGAATGGGTACGGACAGCCAGGACACTTTTGCTTTAAATACCTTAATTCACTTCTAGTGAATTTGCTCTACCTCCTTCTTTTAAGCCCTGAAGACTCTGTCTTCAGGGCTTTTTTATTTTCATATATTCTGAATTCTTTCTGACTTCCTCACTTCAAGGCTTTATTATCTATTCGTTTATGGATAAAATGACCTAACTAAATCACCTAAGAGAGTCTTTACCTTGTTGTCTCAAACTCAAAATAATATTATTTATTTAATGTTCTTAAATGGTATTGTTTTTCTGGGATTGAATTTCATTGCTTATTCTATAATCTTTCCCGGAAACAAAGGATCTAAACGTATTGGTTATGTTCTTATTGTTTCCGTTTTTTTGGCTTATAGTGTCATGCAAGAATTCCTAATTTTCACGGACCTTGGGTTTCCCAGAGATTGGATTGGAAAAATTATTATAGGGGGGTTTGTCATTCCCGTATTTTTCATTTCATTGGCTTATTATCGAATAAAAAAATCAAGACTAGAAAAAGAAACTCGGAAGTAAAAAACTTTCAAGCTCTATCATTCACTATGGAAATTATCGATTTAAGAAGCGATACGTTTACGCTACCTACAGATGCAATGCGTCAGGCTATGGCCGAAGCAGTTGTAGGAGATGATGTGTTTGATGAAGATCCAACAATCCATGAATTACAAAGTCTTGCTGCAAATACCATGGGAAAAGAAGCCGCTCTATTCGTTCCCAGTGGAACCATGGGAAACCTTGTAAGCCTGCTCACCCATTGCCAACGTGGAGACGAAATAATATTAGGGGAAAAAAGTCATATTTTTGTCAATGAGGTTGGAGGTGTTGCTGCTTTAGGGGGAGTTCATCCTCACCCTGTTCCCAATTCATCAGATGGAACTATTCCACTAGAAATAATTAAGAAGAATATTCGTAAACGGGATCTCCATTTTCCGCCAACCAAGTTAATCTGTTTGGAAAACTCGCATAATTACTGTTGCGGCTCTCCTATCCCTCCAGACTACTTTGACCAGGTAAAGGAATTAGCTGCAAAGTATCAACTAAAAATTCATTTAGATGGAGCAAGGATATTTAATTCCGCGGTAGCTTTATCCGTGAATGTTAAAGAATTGGTTCGCAGTGTAGATTCTGTGATGTTTTGCTTATCCAAGGGGCTTTCAGCACCAGTGGGCTCCTTAATATGTGGGACGAGGGAATGGATTGAAAAAGCAAGAAAATGGAGAAAAATGCTGGGTGGAGGTATGAGACAAGCCGGTCATCTTGCCGCAGCAGGAATTTTAGCATTACAAAATCCTGAAATACAAATTAAAGAGGACCATAACAATGCTAAAGCATTGGCTTCAGGGTTAAGTAAAATAAAAGACGTTAAACTCGACCTGGAAGCAGTTAAAACCAACATAATTTTTTTTGAAATACAATCAACCAATAGGTCTTCAGAGGATTATGTAAAATTCCTTGAGAATAAAGGTGTCAAAATGCTCCTGATGGAAAACGGACTCATCCGAGCTGTATTTAATAGACATGTAATAAGAGAACACGTTGATCAAATTCTTTTAATATCCAAAGAGTTTTTTTAAAAAACCCTTAGGTTTATTAGCATTATCATTTTATAATTATCATAGAAATAATATTTAACTTCCCAAAAAGGATTGTCATGGAAACAATGTTTGTAGTTGGTGATGCAATGCAGGAAATTCTGGAATATGAGAAACTGGCTTTGGATGTAGTTCAAAGTAGATATTTACTTTGTATTTTAGTTTCCCAGAGGATCCATCAATTGGAAAAAGGTGCCCAGCCCATCATTGAAGTAGGAGAGAACGAATACGAATCACCAAAATCATTCTATGAGCTCGCCCTTCGAGAAATCATCGAAGGAAACATGGACCTTGAACAGGTAAGCCACTAAGAAAAACCCACCCATAATTTCTAATTATTGATCTTTTCTTTTAATTATTTAATAAAAAAAAGGCCCACCAAATTGGTGGGCCTTTATATTTTTAAGTGCGTTGCTTAGATCACTTAATTACTTAGCTTTCCCTTCGTCATACATCTTTCGGGTTCTTTTGGTCATCCAAACTAACCACATTTGAAAACCGAAGAAAGCAGTAGCCATAATACCTGCCATCATATACATTTTTCCCAATGGAACAGGTGGCTCTAGAAGGGTGTATACCCAAGTGGAAATTGCCATGTGCTCATCATGCTCTTTATCCCAACCGGACCATTCCATAAAAGAAACAGGAACATATTTTTCGGTCGGTAATTGAACATCGGTTTTATTTGGATTATCCGTAGTCAATGTCCGTTTAAACATAACCTTCACACGGCCTTGATGGAATTTTGAGTTAACTACCGTAACTCCACCCGGGGTTTCCTTTTCGGTTACATCCTGAAATCCTTTACCAACTAATTCTTTAACTCCAATATCTAAATCATAACCCTCTGGATTAGGTGGGTTAGTAGGATCATAGTTTTTGGCCATGAAGTTGGCTTTCCAAATATCAACAGGCTTCTTGGAATCTCCGTAAATAAAATAAGGCTTTTCCGCCCCAAAGAGATCTTCCAACTGACCCGGCCACTGAATGGCAACCCCATCCGGATACGCTGAGTCTTGAGACAAGAAACGGTTGTGGTATTCCACCAAATAATAAACCGCTTGCTCTTCTTGACTCCATCGAGACATTACCCAGAGATTATCAGCTTTAGGTCGGAAATTTCTTTCCCCTCGGGTGATCTGACCAGCTAAAGCTATATAATGCCACTTTTGATCACCGGCATAATCAGCAGGCCTAGCAACAATATTTGGATCATGCTCTGGGGCCTGCCACATTGGATCATTAAAGTCCGTTGATACTGGTCCTTCAGTAAACTTTGAACCGATCAAAGAATCATTAATGGGTTTATTTGTTAGAGGATCAATTTTCTTTCGAGGACAAAGAGAATTAACAAATGCCGCCAACTTCCATCGATCCTCTAAAGTAATTTGATCTTTAAAGTTAGGCATTGGAGTCCCATTCAAACCTGTGGTTATTGTTCGGACCACATTGAAAGGATCAAAATGCTTTCTTCTAGATCCTCTAAAGTTCCAACATTGCTGCCAATCTGCAGCAAAAATTTGAAATCCCCAATCATCTTTCATAGTTGGGTTACCATCACCACGGCCTTCGCCACCATGACACTCCCAACATTTATTTTTAACAAAAATTTCTTTTCCTTGGTCAATGGCTTCCTGAGGAACTCCAGTATGATAAGGCTCCGCTGTATTCCATGGATTCTTACCAAAATCCTGAACATTAACTTCCTCGTCCTCATCGCTAAAATCTCGGTCCTGAACCAAGGTTTTAACAAATTGAACAACAGATTTAATTTCTTCCGGACTTAAGAATTCACCCCAAGCAGGCATTGCTGATCCAGGTAATCCATTTTTAACTGTATCCTCCAAATTCCTGTCCAAGGGTAATTCACCGGAATCAGTCCAACGAATTTTAAATGTCCCTTGAATAAAATTCCGAGGCCGAGTAAACAAACGATCCGCAGAAGGTCCATCACCGCCCCCTTCTACGCCATGACACCAAACGCAACGCTTATAGTAAACCTTCTTACCAAGTTCTAAGCGGTCTTGCTGGACGGGGTCGGGTTGTTGCTGTGCCATTGAAGCAATGGGAACAGCTAAAACCAGAAGGGCAATAAACCCAACTAACCATCCTTTTAATGATATTTTATTTTTCAACATAATTTCCTCTTAGACTTTTCGAATATATTAAAATTTTTAAAATTAAAATTTAGTTTATTCTTTATCACCTTCGCCAAAGGAAGACTCTTCGTCGAATGTTCTTGGATGCCATCCTGTATACCAATACTCAAACAAAATGACTTTCCAAATTTCTTCAGTCTTCAAATGCTCTTCCCAAGGTGGCATTGCAGAGGACCAAGGTGTTGATTCATTAGGTAACCCTGGACCACCTTTTGAAACCCGCCAAAAGAGGAAAGATTCACGTAACATGGCAATCGTTCCCGGATCGATAAAATTAGCCGGAGTAGGATTGAAAACGTGAGAAAACATTCCCAAACCATTCAATTGATCGCCATGACAATAATGACAATTTTGAAAAAAGATGGTTCCACCTTCTGTGATGTATTTGACATATTTTTCTTTGTCAGCATCTAGAAATGGGAAACTATCCTTATAATTATCTTGTTCATCAATCCGGAAAGGATTCTGAGTTCCTTCCAATTGATAAGTTTTTCCATGCACCCGGGTTGTAGCTGGAGGAGCAGGATGCACGGTACGCAACTCAACCGGTTCCGGGAAGTTTGGTTCTAAAGATTTATAGGTTGCAAAACCCACTAAAAGAGGAAGCAATGCAAAAACTATAATTCTCGTAATTTTAAAATCACCAATAATTGTTCTTACAATCGGTCGCCTGAACTCTTTAAAAGTAACCGGATCCTGCGAAATGTAAAGGAAGGTTCCGATACTCCAAAGCATCATATAAGTGATCAGGAGAGTCCAAGGAATGGGCGGATACAATATAAACTTATAAAAGTATAAACCCGTTAACCAAACAATTAAGGCATTAAGCGCCATTGGGGGCTTCAGCCTTAAAATCAGGTTGAAACAAATAAAATAAAGAACTAACAATAAAAAATACACGTAGCGGTTAAACACCCAAGAAAATTCTTTGGGGGTAAACATTTTGAACAACCCAAAATGGAAGGCCGCCCAACCCACCGCGTACATAATTAAACCAACAATTACTTTGTTCATCTTTACCCTCCAGGATTAACCTTCTTCAGGCGCTGTAGTATTACTTATAAAATCAACCAATTTATCTAAAGCATTCACAGATAATTTGCTGGCAAAATCCTGCGGCATTACACCTTCAGGATATGGCTCTCCGGCATCATCTATAACAATATAAGCATTAGGATTTAAAATTGATTCTTTTGTATATTCTCGAGCGGTTTTAGCTTTACCCTTATAATTCGGGTCTTTCAACCGCAGAGGACCATTTGTTTTTTCATGCAACTTCGGGCCTAACTCTCCAACTGCCCCTGGAATACCAGGAATAGTATGACAGAGAGGACAACCCAAAGTATTAATCATTTCCTCTATCGGCTCATTACCCGTCACGAAAACAGGTGCTTCCGTATCGTCTGCAGGAGCTTCTTCTGCAGGAGCACTATCATCCCCTGAAGGCAACGGAACAGTTACTTTAGCAAAGTCACCCGGAGTATCCTTAGACTGCAACCAACCTATGACGGCATTTAATTCCATAGGACTTAAACTAATGGGAGGCTTGCTGATAACTGGCATCGGGCTAACGGTATCCCCCGCTTTACCATAACCTTTCACAACATAACAGGAAGGACACATCAACGATTCACGGATATAATCCTCACCATTTAGCTCATCACTTCCTTGACGACGATACTCCGCAGGGATATCCATCGGCTTCCCTTTTACGATCCCTGAGGCCTGATCTTTTTCACCAATTTTGATAGGCTCATTTAAATAACGGTCTTCCTTAACACGAGTATGACTACGCTCTTCAACTCCAAACAAGTTAGGACAGCGACCGATATTATCCCCAGGATCAAAAGTATGACATAGAGGACATTGACCTTTACCAATTGCTTTTTGACCAGCAACCTGCTTTGCGCCGAACACAATGATTCGACCCATTTCAGTATACTGATCCATAGTGATTTCCCCTTCAAGCTTAATTCCACCTTTTGGCGGAGGATCACTACGCTGTTGCGGCAACCAGTTGGTATATCCCGCGAGAAGAACAGAAATAGTAGAATAGAAAAAAGCCGCCCTTAATAAAGGAGGCGACTGATTTTCAATCTTTTCACTTTTAAAGAAAACTCCCCATACCAGCAACATGATTAGCACGGTCAAAACCTGCCAAGAAATAAAACCCAACTGCTCTTGCTGTGTGAGGTCAAACATGTGGTTGGTGAGCAATAAATTAATAATAATAAACGCACCAAAAACACCACCCCATAATGTTGTATTCACACCCTCGTGCTCTCGGCAATGTTTAATAACATTAACAAAAGCATAAACCGAGAATAGCGTGAACATTATGGTAACAAATGTCCATAATATATCTTGCTGCTCAGGAAGCATCCCTCTTTTCTCCTCTTCTAGCTAAGATTAAAAATACTTTGCTAATTATTGTTGCTGTTGTGCTGGCACCGGAACTCCCTGTGGAGCCGCTTCTGCCGCTTTCTTCTTACCGGTCAAACTACCAACCCAGAAAACGATCACAAACTGTACCCAAACAAACAGTGCATTAAAAGTTAGAATTTTACCTGCTTCACCAATTGTCAAGGTATACGCATCTGGAGAATTATCACGCAATACTTCAGTCACGTGCCAAAACAATCGTACCGCTGATCGGATATAACCCATGAGACCCATCAGCCAGGTAAAGGAAATCGCTAATAAGAAAATAGCGTAAGTTCCAACCTTGGACTGCGTACCCCATTGTATTTCTCCATAACTTTCTGAATCTTTAAACATGGAGATATTAATTGCTGTACCAGCAAACAATGTCGTCAAAGTACTTGTTACCTGAGGAACTGAGAGACCCACCCGTTGGTTTGCAGGGAGGAAGTAACCATATACACCCAGGAAGATAATATTACATGCAGCGCCGATAAAAATTGCTGTGATCCAGCAATTACCAATCGTCGCCCAACCTACCTTAATGATCTTGTTTGACCTTTGATAGAGCAAGAAACAAAGGATCGTACAAGTGATCATCAAATTAACCGCCGTATTTTTCGCGGACATAACTCCAAAGTGACCCACAACAGGATGTTGCGCACCACCCATCGCTTTCAATTCAGCCGGTGTCATAACGATAGTGTGAGGAGTCATCCACATCGTAAAACAAACGATTAAGAGCAGAATCATATATTTACAATATTTCATATAACGATGCGAACCCGAGACCCGGGACATCGAATTATGCAGATAAGAGTTTGCTCCGAAGAACAATAGACCAATCATTACCGCTTGGATAATAAACAGCCAAGCCATAATTCCACCCATCAAGGTAATACCCATTTGTTGGCGGAAAGCATACACTTCCTTCATCAACCAGTAACCAGCAAATGGCAGAGGAATCAGGCCAAAAATCGCGATAAACATCGCAACATAACATACCCAGTCATAATGCGCTTTTTCTTCTTCATTTTTAGCAGTCAGATAATGATAAGCAGCGTAAGCACCAACGATACCACCGCCAAATACGATGTTACCCAAAATACGATGAACCCCAACCGGATTCCACAGGGTGGAATGAATTACGTGCCAAATATTACCTAAAAATCGACCTTGCTCATCAATTCCACCAGGAGCTTGCATAAAAGTCGCCCAGGAATTAGCCAAGTACATCAAAACGGTACCGATTAGGTTGAGCAACACAGACAAACTACAATGAATCCATTTTAGAAATGGATCACTTTTCATTTTATCCCAGCCATAATAATAAACATAAAGAACACCACTTTCCGCCAGGAACATTAATGCATACACATGCATTACCGGTCGGAAAATTCCAGCCATATACTTAAAAAATCCCGGAAACAGGGTGATAAAGGTAAAAAGCAATACGCCGCCTAATATCGCGGTCCAAGAATATGCAGTCAAACTAACTTTCATTAAGTCGTGAGCCAATTTGTCGTATTTCTCGGAAATCACAGGATCGCTCTCTTTAGTACGAATCCCCAAGAATTCAATGATCATACAGAAAATGGGAACCGCCAGAACGAAACTTCCGAAATACAAATGCTGTTGATTTGCGATCCAAAGCAAAATTCGGCTTGGCGCGAAATCATAATTGTTGTAATCCACATCCTCAAGTTCAGGAGCCGGAGCACCACTCACAGGACCTTTTAGTGGATTACCTTCCCAATCTTTGTAGAAAACGTCTTGACTCCACTCAATTTGGGGCTCTCCGCCTTCAGCGGCTTCCTCTTCTTCAGCCAATACTTCTTTGGCGAAAGCCTCTTCAGCGAATGCTTGCTCCGCGTATACTTCCTTTGCATACGCGTCATCAGCAAAAACACCAGGGAGTGCGAACATGGCAAACGCCAACATAAGCACAATCGGCAAACCCCTAAAACATTTAGCCTTTGCATTAATCATTGCCTAACCTCCTCAAGGAATAAACTGGGCATCCTAGGAATATAAAATTGTTTTTATTTAAAAAATTCAAAACCATATAGTTTTTAAAATTTGATCACAATCTAGTTTGTACGAAATCTACTATAAAAAAAACAGTTTAATGACGAATTTTAAATAAAATCAAACTCATCAAAGAAACCATCGAGCGACAAAGTTACCGCTAACTCCTTGTTTTTCCCAACCTTATAAATAATAAGGACTTGCAAGGCTCTTCCGACCTTTCATAGCCAGACGCTGTTATTTAACATGGCCATTTTTTGTTGTCAAGACAATTCTAAGAATTAATTTTCCAAGCACTTTCCAGCTTTTGGCCTATTCAGAAATCCTCACTTTTACCGCAAATGAATGGGCATCTAATTTTTCCATTTCCGCCAATATTTGACACGATTTTCCAACTTTTTTCAGCTCATTTTGGGAATACGATATTATGCTGGTCCGCTTTACGAAGTCATAAACTCCCAGGGGAGAAGAAAATCTAGCCGTACCACTGGTTGGCAAAACATGGTTTGGACCGGCTAAATAATCTCCAATAGCTTCTGGCGTAAAGTGACCTAAAAACACTGCCCCGGCATTTTTGACTTTTTTAACCCATTTCCAGGGCTGATCCACTGCCAGTTCCAAATGCTCAGGTGCGATTTGATTTGCCCATTCCATTGCCTCGTCTAAAGTCTGAGTAATAAATGCAAAACAACGATCATTTAATGATGCTTCAATAATATCCACTCGCTGCCTCTGGCTTTTTTGGGTTTCCAGTTCAAGGAAAGTAGCATCCGCCAATTTTTGGGAAGGGGTTATTAAGATGGGAACAGCCTGCTCATCATGCTCTGCCTGGGATAACAAGTCTGCAGCTACATATTCAGGATTTGCCGTCTCATCAGCAACCACTAAAATCTCACTTGGCCCTGCGATCATATCAATATCAACCAAACCAAAGACCATACGTTTCGCCAAGGCTACATAAATATTTCCCGGACCCACTATTTTATCTACTTTAGGAATACACTCTGTTCCATAAGCCATAGCCGCGACAGCTTGAGCGCCACCTACTTTATAAATTGTACTCACTCCTGCTAAATCTGCAGCCACTAAAGAATGAGGGCTGACTTCTTCATTTGGCGTTGGGGAACACATGATGATTTGATTCACCCCTGCAACCTTTGCCGGAATAGCATTCATCAGCACTGAGGAAGGATAAGAAGCCTTTCCCCCTGGAACGTATATTCCTACTTTTGATAAGGGACGGATGACCTGACCTAATTGAACTTCACCTTCTTTATACTCCCAAGACTCCTGAGTCTGCTTTTGATGATATCTGGATATATTATCTGCGGCCAATTTTAGTGCTTCTAATTCGTTCAACTGAATTTGGTCATAAGCTTTTTGAATTTCTTCTTCTTTTACCTGGATATCTTCGATGGAATAAGATGCATTATCAAAACGGTGAGTGTATTCCAGTAGCGCCTCATCCCCACGGTTTTTAACCGCATGAATAATACTGCGAACCACTTCATCTTCTTCCTGGAAATCAACATCACACCGGTTAATTATGGCACTGATTTCATCTTTAAAATTTGCATCTGAATACTTCAAGATTTTCATGTAGTTTTCTCAAATTTAAAGCTTTGCAAAAATTTTCTAGTAACTTTCCCCTCCAAGTTTCCAGCCAACTCCATACAATCCAAATGAGTTTTTAAGAAAGCAAGCTCATTAGGAAAATCGACATCATACCATACTGGTAATAGTTCAAAGGTAGCCTTGATTTGCCGAACCCAGTGTAAGGTTTGTTCCAATACTCTTTCTGTTCCCCAATCGATACCCTCAAATACCGAAAGGAATTTTTCTTTCATCCCAATTAAATAGTAACCCCCGTCCGTGCTCGGACCAAGCACGATGTCTCTTTCGGAATTAAATGCCAATTCAATATACTTAATAGGCAAAGTAGGAGAATCCGCTCCAATGATTACCACTCTCTCATAACCCATTTTAAATTTTTGTCGGATTGCAACCTCCATTCTTTGTCCCAAATTTTCTCCTTCCTGGAGCTCTACCTTTAAAGAATTACTTTCCAAAAATTCAAAATAACCAGATGATAAATTTGGAAACACAAAAGCAAAACGATCCACTCCTTTTACCTGCTTAATTTGGTTAATACTGTCAGTTAAAAAACATTTGTATAAGTCGCAAATAATTTGTGGATCATAGAGTTCGGTTAACCGAGTTTTCACCTTTCCCCTCACCGGATCTTTAGCAAATAAAATTAATGCATTTTTTTCAATAAGTTTCATAGAAATAATAATATTTAGCTGTTAACCTAAAATTAAGAAGTTAGTAATCCTTTTTCTCTAGTCCCTAACCGCGCTTTAACAATCACTCCAACCACATCAAACAATGAATTTAGACATAAGCTTAATACTATGGATTCAACAGTTACTTTACACAGATTTTTTGGCTTCAGTAGTAGTATTTCTAACTGATAAGAAAAATTATATTATTCCTTGTGCCTTAGCAATTGGAATCACACTTTACCGTGAAAAATCGCGTGGGTTATGGGTAATTATTATTTTTTTGGTTGCCATCTTTTTAACGGACTTTGTAACTGCAAAAATATTGAAGCCATTTTTTGCAAGGATACGTCCTTGTCATATATCAAGTGAAATCCAGTTGTACATTAACTGTTCACATTCTTATTCATTTCCTTCTATTCATGCTGCCAATACGTTTGCTATAGCTACTATATGGATGTTGATTTACCGAAATGCAAGGTTTTGGATTTTTGGCCTGGCAATTTTTTCTGCAGGAAGCCGTGTTTATCTAGGAGTCCATTATCCTTCAGACGTTATTGCAGGGGCAATTTGTGGTATCCTAATAAGCGTATTAATTTTTAAAATATTTCATCCATTTCTCGTTAATTTTGAATTCCAGAGTTTAAAACCGGAGATGAGCATAACCCCAAAAAAGATTTTAATCATCAAACTCAGTTCATTGGGGGACGTGATTCATACTTTACCCGCGTTACACACGCTCAGAAAACTCTACCCCAATGCCCATATATCCTGGATTGTAGAGGAAAAATGCAAAGACCTTCTTTTTCAGAACCCCGACCTTGATGAGTTAATTGTTGTCAAAATTCGCCACTGGAGAAAAAATATTGGATTAAAAAGTTTAAGTGAATGCTTGGCTAGCTTACGTCAGATAAGAAGGAAAAAATATGATCTGGTACTAGATCTTCAAGGCCTAATTAAAACAGGAATTATTGCCAAACTTTCCGGAGCGCCCACTCGGCTAGGGTTTCATAAAGACGATTGTCGTGAGAAACTTAATGCACTTTTTACAAACGAGAAAATCCCGTTTATTGGCAAAAAAACTCATGTAATAGATAAGAACCTGGCCATGATTCAAAGCCTTGGTGCCAAGTCAATTCACAAAATTTTTCCGCTGGTAATCCCTGAAAGTTCTGAAAACCAAATTCAATCTTTCATAAAAGAAAATGCCCAACTACTTTCGAATCCTCTAATAGCCATTCATCACGGAGTTGGTTTTGAGACAAAAAGGTGGAAATTAGAAAATTTTGCTGAGTTAGGAAATAAAATAACAAAAGAACTCGGGGCAAATATCATTCTGACCTGGGGGCCGGGAGAAAAAGAATCTGTTCAAAAACTTTCTTCAATGATGAGCCAAAAACATTGGGTTGCCCCCGAGAACACAATGCACCAATCCATGGCATTATTTAAACGGCTTAATTTATTTATTGCTTGTGATACAGGCCCAATGCATCTGAGTGCCGCTCTGGGAATTCCCACGGTTTCAATTTTTGGGCCCACTGACCCTGAGTACAGTCGACCCCACGGAGAACACCATACGGTAGTATGCAAAATTCAACCCTGTAGTTTTTGCCATAAAAGAAGCTGCCCCACACAAAATGAATGCATGAACGAAATCACGGTAGAAAATGTATTTGATGCCGTTAAACAAAAATTACAAGAACCGTTGAAGACCAAAATTTCTTAATATAATATAGGATAAGCTATGGCTTTCGATAAAGATTTTTTAGACATTTTAGTATGTCCTCAATGCAAAAATGAATTCAAACTTGCCGAAAACGAAGAGTGGTTGATTTGTGAAAAATGTAAACTAAAATATCCCATAAAAGATGAAACCCCCATCCTATTAGTGGATGAAGCAGAAACTCTGGACTAAGTCCCTACCTCGGATAATTATTATTTTTGAAAGAATTTATCATGACTTTAGAAACATCACATCGTGTAGGCATTCCCGGTTTAATTTGCGAAGAGCCGGTTATTTTTGATTTGGGTTCTCCAGGACGTAAGGCTTATTCATTGCCCACTTCTAAAATTCCAGACATTGAAATTAAAACAACAATTCCCCCCAATGAAATTCGTGACTCCATTGAAGATTTCCCAGAACTCAATGAATTAGATGTCGTTCGACATTTCACTCGGCTGTCTCAATGGAATTTTAGTATCGATGGGAATTTTTATCCCCTAGGGTCTTGCACCATGAAATATAACCCTAAAATAAATGAAGATATCGCACGTCTTCCTGGATTTAGCCAACATCATCCTTATACTCCTGAGATATTTTCACAGGGTAGTCTGCAAATGTTGTTTGAGCTTCAGTCTTATTTACAGGAAATCAGCGGAATGGACGCAGTAACCCTGCAACCCGCTGCCGGAGCACATGGAGAAATGACAGGAATGCTAATCATACAGGCTTACCTGCAATCTCAAGGAAATGTCCGATCAAAAGTTCTTATGCCCGATTCGGCACATGGCACAAATCCTGCCAGTTCCGCATTATGTGGCTACGAAGTAATTCAAATTCCTTCAGATGATGAGGGTTTGATTGACATTGCGGTTTTAAAGGAATTAATGGATGAAGAAACTGCCGCTCTAATGCTCACTAACCCCAATACTTTAGGAATGTTTGAAAAGAACATTTCCCAGATTACTGAAATCGTCCATTCTAAGGGAGGATTGGTTTATTGTGATGGTGCAAATTTAAATGCCTTAGTGGGTGTAAGTAAAATTGGTGACATGGGGGTAGACGTTCTCCATTTTAATTTACACAAAACATTTTCAACTCCTCATGGCGGTGGAGGTCCAGGCGCCGGTCCGGTTGGAGTCAAAAAGTTTTTAGAACCTTTCCTACCAGTTCCCGTTATTGAGCAAATTGAAGGACAGCACAAATTGTCTTTTGACAGGCCACAAACTGTGGGTCGAGTTCGTGCATTTTTTGGAAACTTTGGAATCCTATTACGCGCTTATGCTTACATTCGAACTTTAGGTCCAGATGGTTTAAGAGAAGCTTGTGAATCGGCCGTATTAAATGCCAATTACATTAAGGCTCGTTTAAAGGACCATTATCACCTACCCTATCCTGGTCCAAGCTTGCATGAGTGTGTCTTTAACGATAAGGAACAATTAAAACACCAGGTCAAAACCATGGACATTGCCAAAGAGTTAATAGATTATGGATTTCATCCTCCGACCGTTTATTTTCCCTTAATCGTTAAGGGTGCTTTAATGATTGAACCTACAGAGACTGAATCTAAAGAAACTTTGGATCAGTTTATTGAGGCCATGAAATCAATTGCTGAATCTGCTCAATCCGATGCAGAAAAATTGCACAATGCCCCTCAATTGCCCAAAGTTTCCCGTCCTGATGAAGCCCGTGCGGCCAGGCAACCCATTTTAAAATGGAAAAAATAATCTCCATTCCATCAAAATTTTAAAATGAATTTTCCTTGCCCATGCTGCAACTTTTTGACGCTTACTCAAAAGCCACCTGGAACCTTTGAAACCTGCCCTGTATGTTATTGGAAAGATGAATTGGAGCAATTCGAGAACCCTGGTTCTTTATGTGGACCCAATTCAATACCACTCCATATCGCACAAAAAAATTTTATATCATTTGGTGCCAGTTCTAAGGAATGGATAAACGCTGTTCGACCTCCTAATTCAAAGGAATTACCCTAGCTATTTACAATAGTCCTTTTACCACTGTCATCGCTAGTAGGGTCACTAAACCGGCTCCTATTATATTTAAAATAAAACCCGCTCTCGACATCTTAGGGATCGTCACCCACCCACTACCAAAAACAATAGCATTCGGGGGAGTAGCCACCGGCATCATAAAGGCAAAAGAAGAGGAAATAGTTACAGGAACCATTAGCATTAAGGGATCTAAACCACCCGCAACAGCAGCTCCTGCAATTATTGGGAATATCATTGTCGCAGTTGCTGTATTAGATGTCATCTCCGTTAAAAAAGTTATCCCAAGGCAAAGAATTAATATAATTCCCCAAAGTGGAAATGTTTCGACACCGGATAGTTGCTGACCAATCCATTGATCTAAGTTAGTTGCTTTAAACCCACTGGCTAGGGCAAACCCACCCCCGAATAAAAGTAATAAACCCCATGGGATTCCACTTTGTACCGTTGGCCAATCTAAAAGAAAAAATTCTCTTTTTTTCCCAATTTTCAGATCATTTAACAAACCAATCGGGGCAATCATTAAAAACAACCCCATCAACATGGCCACCGTAGAGTCATGCAAATATTCTGGCCAGGGAAATATCCCGGACCAACCCTGCAAATTTATGGGACCTAAGTCTATAGATTTTCTAAACATCCAAAGAAATGCAGTGGTACCAAAAACTCCAGCTATCCATTTTTCGGCCAAATTCATAGGTCCTAAACTTTTTAATTCTTTTCCAACAATTTCATGGGCACTATCATCCACCTTAATTTTGCTTATTGGTATGGAGGTACAAAATCGACAAAGGTACCACCAAACTAAAGGAAGAAAAATGACTACCACTGGAAGAGCCATCAACATCCAACCTAAGAAAGTGATATCTGGCCGTTCAGGAAAGCTATTTTTAAAAAAACCTGCAAAAATAATATTTGGGGGCGTTCCAATCAAAGTCCCAACACCCCCAATACTTGCAGAATAGGCCAACCCCAACATAAGCGCCAGGCCCAAGTTTTTCTCTACAGTTAGGGAATCCGGAACCTCGGATGAAAATTTGGTTTGCGATGCAATTTGTCGAACCACCGCCATAGCCACAGGCAACATCATCATAGTAGTCGCCGTATTGGATATCCACATGGATAAAAAAGCAGTGGCTGTCATAAATCCAAAAATTACTAACTGAGGACTGGTTCCAACTTTTAGGATAATAGTTAATGCGATTCGCTTATGTAAATTCCATTTTTCCATGGCCAGGGCAATCATAAAACCCCCCAAAAATAAAAAGATGAGATGGTTGCCATAGTTAGGAGCAACATTTTTACTGGGCATAATTCCAAGGAGGGGATAAAGAACAAGTGGGATGAGGGCCGTCACCGCGATGGGCACTACTTCGCCAATCCACCACAATGCCATGAGTATGGCAACCGCTGCCATGCGTTGCCCTTCCGGTGTAATGCCATTGGGGCGTGGCATTGCTAGCATAAGCACAAACAAAAGTAGTCCGGTTACGATTAGAATAAGCTTTCGTTTTATATCACCCGCTGGCGTCAACATCATCTGCAGTGTAGCAGGGATAAAAAGTTTCAACAACGACTAGGAATTAAAAATTGTAATCGGGTTTACTTAATTAAGCATTGGCAAGAATTTGATCGAGTTTGGCAGTGGAAACAATATGCTTGTCCATACCTATGTCTTCGGGGGAATAACCCAAAGCCAGAGCCACCAGTTGCGGCAAGTGAAGAATGGGAACCGAATAACCCTTCTTTCGGAGGCTTTCAATTTCCGGTTGGTAGGAATCCAAGCTAAGATGACATAACGGGCATCCAGTAACAATACAATCAGCACCATGTTCTGCGGCATCGATAAGAGCATTGCCTGCCATATCATGCGAGGCCTGTTTGTTCATCATAATAATGGGAAATCCACAACATTTAAGTCGACTTGGATAATAGATAGGAGTGGCTCCTAGAGCCTCGAAAATATCTTCTAAACCAGTAGGGTTGTCAGGATCATCGTACTCAGATAGTTCTGAAGGACGTAAAACATAACACCCATAAAAAGCAGCTGTCTTAAGGCCTTCCAAGGGCCGTTTGATCTTAGATTTGAGTAATGCCATTCCTTCTTCGCTGGCAAGAATGTTAGAAAAATGTTTTACCTTTATTTTGCCTCCCTGATACTGGTGGCCTCCGTCTTTAAGAACATAATTGATCTTATCTTTATACTCAACATCCCCGTCCAGTTTGCATTCTGATTTTTTTAAGTTTCCCTGACAGGTTGAACAAATGGTAATGAGGTCCAGGTTTTGTTTTTCTGCAATAGCAAAAGAACGAGCATTAATTGCATCTGTAAGAGTAGGGTTTTTTTCTGATATAACCCCCGCTCCGCAGCAGGCGGCACTTTTCATTTCAACAAAATCTATCCCTAAACCTTCCGCTGCTTTTTGGGTGGACAACATCAATTCTCTTGTAGCGCCTTTAGCTACACAACCAGTAAATAATGCAAACTTCATTCTCCAAACTCCCGAAATATACGCCGAACGTCTTTCACACCATCAATAGATTTATGAATGACAGGCGGAATTTTTCCTTTAAAAAACATTCGCAACCCAACGGGTAATAACTCAAACAATCCCTTCAAATTAAAATAACCTACCGATTCAATGGGTATTTTATTTTCATTCAAACGGCCACTATGTTTTACCGATTTCGTAAACGACAGTGCATGACGCGCGCCATTATTATTGTGAACTCCTTCTTCCAAGCCCACCCGCATCAACTCTTTTATTCGGTAGAAAGGTCGGGCTGGTTTTGGACATCGTTCTACACATTCACCACAATGGGTACAATCCCACATGCCACCCGGTTCACTTAATTCTTTAATTCTTTCGAGGGTTTCCTGATCCCGGGAATCTTCCACAAATCGTTGAGCTTTAGCCAAAGCGGCCGGCCCCAGAAATTTGTCATCCACCTCTAAAACATTACAGTCGGAATAACATGCCGCGCACATAATACAGGTACTAGAGTCATCAATTAATTTAAATTGTTGGGGTGACTGGTGTCTTTCCTTTTCGGGAGGTTTTTCTTTGTTTTTCAAATACGGCTTAACTTGGTCAATTTTGTCCCAAAACGGCTTAAAATCAACCACCAAATCTTTGATAGGAGCCATATTTCCTAAAGGCTCAATCGTAATGGTGTCATTATCCCCTTTCAATAAATGTTCCGCCTGCCGCTGGCAGGCCAACAAAGCATGACCATTGGCCTTCATACCACAAGAACCACAGATCGCACTTCGGCAAGACATTCGGTAAGCTAAAGATCCATCCTTTGTCCATTTGATTTCGTTGAGACAATCCAATAAGGTTGCCCCTTCAGAAATATCTAATTCAAATTCTTCATAATAAGGTTCTTGAGATTTTTCTGGATTGAATCGTTTTATTCGAAAGGTTGCCATTAGTAGGTTCTTTCCTTTGGTTGATACTTGGTAATTACAACTGGCTTGTATTTTAATTCCAGTTCATCCTCTTTGGGATAAACCAAAGTGTGTTTTAAATAATCACTATCATCACGTTTTGGGAAATCGGTGCGATAATGCCCTCCTCGACTCTCTTTTCTTTCCAAAGCTGCCGTTGAAATTATTTGAGCCATCTTTAACATATTTCCCAATTCAATGATTTCATACAATTCTGTATTAAAAACTTTACCTTTGTCAGTTACTTTACCCTTTTTAAATCTTTGTTGCAGTTCTCGAATGGTAGATACACAGCTTTTTAAATTCTCTTCATCACGAAAAACACCGCATTTCTCCATCATCACGTCTTTCATCTCATTGCGAATATCGTTATAACTTTCCGTACCTTCGCGCGCATAAATCTCCTCAATGTCTTTTAAAACCTTAGCTTTTTCCTGTCCTTCATTGAACTGACCAAAGGCAGCATTTCTTGCATATTCCAAAGCAGTTCTTCCAGCACGCTCTCCAAATACCGTTGCATCCAGTAAAGAGTTTGTCCCTAATCGATTCGCACCATGAACCGAAACGCATGCACATTCCCCTGCTGCAAAAAAACCTTTTAAAGGTGTTTTGTCCTTGTCTAAAATTACTTGTCCTGTTTTGTCTGTGGGAATGCCTCCCATAGAATAATGAGCTGAAGGCTGAATGGGCAGTGGATCTTTAATGCAATCGACTCCAATAAAATCAATTCCTAATTGTCTTATTTGAGGAAGCCTTTCCATAATTCGAGCCTCCCCTAAATGACGGAGATCCAAATTAATATATCCCTCGCCATTTACTCCACGACCTGCATCAATTTCACTTTGTTCCGCCCGTGCAACAATATCTCTTGGAGCAAGTTCCATTCTTGAAGGTGCATATTCTTCCATGAACCGGTCTCCAGCCCCATTTAACAAGTATCCACCTTCTCCTCTTGCAGCTTCTGAAAACAGAATTCCCTGGCGATATAATCCGGAAGGATGAAATTGGACAAATTCCGGATCCTCCAAAGGAATACCCGCATTAAAAGCTGAAATAGCTCCATCTGCAGTGGAGGCAAAAGCATTTGTCGTGATTTTAAAAACCCGCCCATAACCGCCTGTGCAAAAAATTACAGCTTTTGCCTGGATAACTTCCACAGCTCCTGTATGCACATTACTGACCACTACTCCACAACATTGATTTTCCTCCACAATTAAACTGTGCATAAACCATTCGGAATAGATTTGGATTTTTTTACTATTTTTCAATACCTGCTCATGCAAAGCATGGAGAATGGCATGCCCGGTTCTGTCAGCAGCAAAACAAGCTCGGGGTTTAGAGTGGCCGCCAAAACTTCTTTGCGCAATTTTACCTTCCTCAGTACGACTAAACACACAACCAAAATGTTCCAACTCATAAATTATTCTTGGAGCTGCCTTAACATATTCTTCCACGGCATCTTGATCGCTTAGATAATCTCCGCCCTTGACTGTATCAAACATGTGTTCTTCCCAGCTATCAGGTTCAGAGTTTCCTAGGGAAGCTGCAATTCCCCCTTGGGCAGCACCACTATGAGAACGGGAAGGATACACTTTGGTAAGAATTCCTACGTCCAGTTCTTTACAAACCTCTAAAGCCGCACGCATTCCCGCAAGCCCGGCCCCAACTATCAGTACATCATGTCTAATCATTTTGCTTCAATTCACCTTTCCAATTCCATCATTGCACTCACCCTTGTTTTTCAATAAGTTCTATCCATTAGGCCCAAGGAATCCTAAAGGATTGAAAATAATGTGGGTGGGTGTTTTTGGGTGAGATAATTCACTTTAGGTATGAAATTCGTTAAAATTGAAGGGGTATTGAACCACCTTAAGCCAGGCAATGTCAAGGAAAATACTTTTCTTTTTCAAACCCACTGTGCTACGCTGTACTTCTCTGTTTTCAATGAATTACCCACTATGATTTTGTGATTCTTCAAAAAGTTTTTTCAAGTTACCCTTTCAAAATTAACTTGCACTCAATTAATTAAATGGACTATTTGTAGGATATGGATGTCAATTCGACAGAAGAAAAAATAACATTTGATTCGCTTCCTATTGCAGAACCCGTTTTAAGAGGAATCCAGGACGCCGGTTTCACCCATTGTACTGATATTCAAGGGAAAACCTTACCCATAACGTTGAATGGAAAAGATGTTGCAGGTCAAGCACAAACTGGAACTGGAAAAACAGCGGCATTTCTAATTGCCACTTTCTCTCATCTAATGAGCAAACCTGAGAAAGAATTGAAACGACCTGATTGGGTTGCTCCAAGAGCATTAATAGTTGCTCCTACTCGGGAACTGGCGATTCAAATTGACCGCGATGCAAAAGTATTAGGTAAATACTGTAACTTGCGTACTGTTTGTATTTACGGTGGAGTCGATTACGAAAAACAAAGGCGACAAATCCAGGAGGGGGTAGATATCATGATTGTCACCCCTGGCCGGCTTATTGATTATTACAAACAAAAGTTCTTTAGTCTCAAGTCAGTAGAAGTGCTGGTAATTGATGAAGCGGATCGAATGTTTGATATGGGATTCATAAATGATATTCGATACATCCTCCGTAATACAACAAAATATAATCAGCGTTTATCGATGCTCTATTCTGCTACTCTCAACCACCGGGTCATGGAACTTTGTTACGAACATTTGAATGACCCGGTTCCTGTTAAAATTGATCCTGAGAAAATGGTAGTCGATAAAGTAGAACAAAAACTTTATCACGTGGGTTCGCATGAAAAGTTTAGCCTCCTTCTGGGAATTTTGGATTCAGAAAAAGGAGAAAAAGTATTGATTTTCACAAATACCAAAAATACAGCTGAGTATTTAGAAGCAAAACTCCGCCACAATGATTATGAGGCGGACCAAATCAGTGGAGACTTACCCCAACGAGTTCGCATGCGCGTTCTAACTCGTTTTATGGAAGGCGATTCAAACATTTTAATTGCCACTGATGTTGCTTCACGCGGTCTTCATATCGATGCCATTTCTCATGTAATTAATTACGATTTGCCTCAGGATTCGGAAGACTACATACACCGAATTGGAAGAACAGCTCGAGCAGGGGAGTCAGGTGATGCAATTTCTTTAGCCTGTGAAGATTATGCCGAACATTTAGTGCGAATTGAAGAAGCCCTCAAAATGAAAATTCCCGTCGAGTGGCCTGAAGACAATATGTTCTTCGAAGAAAAACCGGGAGGGCCAGAACGAAAAGAACCTCGTCCCCCAAGAGCATTTAAACCACGTGAGGGAGGCAGACCTCGCCAAGGAGGTAGTCGTCGCGAAGGTGGAGGCCGTTACGGGAATCAACGGCGTTCTAATAGCCGCGGGTCTCGACAACAGGGTCAAGGAAATCGACACGGTGGAAATATTCGTAGAACTCAGGGCCAAAGTCAAGATCAACGGGAAGGAAGTGGAAATCGCACTGACTACAATCAACGCGGTAACGAAAATTCAGGATCTCAATCCCAAAATCGCCCAAAATCCTCTCGGTACGGGAACAAACGCCGTCCCGGGAGTTCACGTTCCAATCCTCGCCGACCCTCTCCCCGCCGCCCTTCAAATGACTCAGGAAACAGGTAACAGGTAATACACAAAAGGATTATTTTCAAATCAAATTAGATTTCCAAATTCCTTCTCAGACAAAACCATCACTTCTAGTTTTTTTGCTTTTGCAAGTTTGGAACCAGGGTTTGCTCCAACGACAAGGTAGTCTGTTTTTGTAGAGACGGTTGAGGTAACTCTTCCACCAGCATCGAGTATTTTGCGTTTTGCTTCATCACGAGTCATGGTTTCAAGGGTTCCGGTAAGAACAAATTGTTTTCCATCCAGATTATTTTTCCCTTTAGACTTCTCTTCTGCAGCCATTTTTAATCCTAATTCCTTCAACCGCTTAATTTCATCTTGATTATTTTGCTCCTGGAAAAACTCCAGTAAGCTTTGGGCAATTTTAGGGCCAATTTCTTCCACCGCTTCTAACTCTTCACTCGTGGCATTTTGCAAATTTTCAATAGACTGAAAAGTTTCAGCCAGAACTTGAGAAACTCGCTGGCCTACAAATCGGATTCCTAATGCATGTATGAATCGAGATAAACCCGCCATCTTACTTTGTTCAATGGCATCAATAAGGTTTTGGGCAGACTTATCAGCTAACCGCTCCATTTCAGCCAATTCTTCTTTTTTTAGCGTATACAAATCTGAAAATGTTTTTACTTGCTTCGCTTCAACCAACTGTTCAACTATAGCTGAGCCAAGATGGTCAATATCCATAGCATTCCGGGAGGCAAAATGTAACAGTCTTTCCTTTAGTTGAGCAGGACAAGAAAAATTAGGACACCGCCATGCTGCTTCACCTTCAAGTCTTAGAATAGGGGTTTCACATTCGGGACAATACTTAGGCATTTTAAATTTAGTTTGTTGGTTTTCCGGTTTCGGGTTGACCAAACGAACTACTTTAGGAATTATTTCACCTGCCTTGATTATGACAACTTCATCACCCACATCGACTTTTAAGCGTTTGACTTCATCTTCATTATGAAGGGTCGCTCGTTTCACAGTACTTCCTGAAAGAAAAACAGGTTCTAGTTCGGCAACGGGTGTGATGGATCCCGTTCGGCCAACCTGAACCTTAATATCCAGCACTTTTGTTACAGCCTCCTCAGCTTCATATTTATAAGCAACTGCCCAACGAGGATGTTTGGTAGTATTTCCTAACCGATCCTGTGCTTTTAAATCATTTATTTTTACCACCAATCCATCGACGTCATAATCCAAAGATGATTTTCGAGTTTGCCATTCTTGAATCATTATAAGCACTGCATCAAAGGTTCTACATAATCGAGTAGTGGGGTTAACCCTTAGCCCAAAGGATTTTAATTTTTGCAATGAATCATAATGGGAAGCAAATACCGGTCCGTCCACGTAACCTAAACTATAAATCCAAATATCAAGTGGTCGAGTAGCTGTAATTCGTGAATCCAGTAACCTGAGGGAACCGGCAGCTGCATTTCGAGGGTTTGCAAAAAGAGCTTCCTCATTTTTTTCCCGGTCCTCATTGAGAGACTGAAACCCTTTATGATTCATATACACCTCACCACGGACCTCCAAATAAGGATAATCTTTGAAATTGCCAGACAACTTTAGAGGAATAGAACGAATAGTTTTTAAGTTTTGTGTAATATCTTCACCAGATTTTCCATCTCCCCGAGTTGCTCCCTGTATAAACTTACCGTTTTCGTAAACAAGGGTTACTCCTAACCCATCAATTTTCAATTCAACCACATATTCAATGCCTTTCTCAGTACCTAAATTTTTTATAATCCGATTGTGGAAATCCTTTATTTCTTCTAGGTTGTAAGTGTTATCCAGGCTAAGCATTGGAACTTTATGAGTTACGGTTTGAAATTTCTTGGAAGGCTCACCACCTACTCGTTGAGTGGGAGAATCGAAAGTAATCCAATCTGGATGCTTTTCTTCAATTTCTTTAAGTTTTTGCATCAACCGATCATATTCTCTGTCAGATATTTCCGGTTTATCTAAAACATAATAGAGATGATCGTGTCGATGCAGTTCTTGGCGAAGGATTTCAATTTCTTGTTTTTCGTTGGGCATTTTTATTTTTAACAGGCTGGAAGGAATTAAAATGAAAATTTAAGGTTCTAAGGTTACATAATACCCATATCGTCCACGTTGCACTAACAAAACCACGGAACTACGCTTGCCCGCCTCAAGGATGGCTTGATTAAATTCAATTTCATTTTGGATAGTTCGCTGATTAACTTGCCGAATTACGTCCCCTGGCTGTATACCCACTTTACCACAGGCCCCTTGGGGGACCACTTTGGTTACAACTACCCCGTTATTAGCAACTAAACGAAAATGCTTCGACAATTTTTTGTTTATAGTTTTAATATTTACACCTAACCAATCTCGGGCAAAATCCACTGCAATATCTTTGGGAATGGTAGTTACTTTTAGTTGTGCCTTTCGGATCCGACCATTTCTTAAATATTCCAAATGAAAAGAATCGTTTACAGGGTAAGAACCAATTTTTTCAAAATAATCAGATTTATTTTGCAAATTGTGTTTATCTACTTTTAAAAGAACATCACCTCTTTCAATACCCACACGAGAAGCCGGACTTTTTTTAAAAACCTTGTTGACCACGACACCACGAACTTGATCTAAACCAAAATGCTGCGCCAAATCAGGAGTCATATTTTGCACAGAAACTCCTACCCAGCCTCGGCGAACTTTTCCGAATTCAATGAGATCATCTACGATACGCTTTGCTTTATCAATTGGAATTGCAAACCCAATTCCCTCAGCATCTTGGTAAATGGCCGTGTTAATCCCTATTAACGATCCATTAATATTAAGCAAAGGGCCACCACTATTTCCAGGATTGATAGAAGCATCTAACTGAATAAAATCGTTATACACTCGGTCTTTTCCGGCTTGGATGGTACGATCCAAAGCGCTAATAATTCCTGTTGTCACTGTATGTTTTAGTCCAAATGGATTACCAATAGCAATGACTGTTTCCCCAATCATCAAATCATCCGATCGTCCTACTTTGACAAAAGGCAAACTTTTGGGTGAATCTATTTTTATAACAGCTAAATCTGTTTTAATATCAGCACCGATTAATTTCGCATCATATTCCCGGTTATCACCTAAAGTCACTTTTATACGTACTGCTTTTGTAATCACATGTTCATTGGTCAAAATGAATCCCTTAGGATTTATTATCACTCCCGAACCCAAGCTGCGACGTCCCGAAGAGGACGGAGGATAAAAATCACGAAAAAACTCTTCAACTAAAGAATCATCTAAAAAGCCTCTAAAGGGGTTCTTAAAACTTCTCGGAGCTTCTTCGGTAAAAATATTAACTACAGCAGGACTGACTTTTTGAGCAGCAATTACTATTGGAGTCAGGCGGGAAAACCTTTCTTTTGAGTTTACCGGACTGTAAAAAGACAATCCCAAAAATCCGATAAAAGTCAAAAACCAAACTAAGGATTTATTTACAAAAGTCATAATGAAAAAAAACGGTGATCCTTAAATATAAAGGACCACCGTATGAATGATTAGGAAAAACCTGTCAAAGATAATTTCCTTATTAAATTAAAATTTATTTAAGCTTAACTGCAATATAAATGGTGGTACCACCACGTTTAATAAGCATTAGGGCATTATCTCCTGCTTTTAAATTCCCAATAAGCCTATTATAATCAGCCAGGTTTCGAACAGGTTCGCGCTTGATTTCTGCAATCACATCACCCCGTCGAAGACCCGCTTCACCACCAGGTTCCCCTGGAGCCACATCAGAAATTAAAACACCCTCATTAGTTTTCAAATTCAAACTCTGCCTTAATTCTTCAGTAATTTCTTGCACCTGGATTCCCAATGGATCCTTGGCAGCCGCCACTTTCAAGTTTTCATCTTTTAAAACATCTAATGTCACATCGACCACCTGAGTTTTTCCATCTCGAATTACTTCGACAGGAACTTTTTTACCAGGAGGCGTAGCCGCAACAATTTTAGGTAGCACTTCCATCGTTTTAACTTCTTTACCATCAAATTTTATAATCACATCTCCCGATTTAATTCCAGATTTTTCTGCAGGCCCATTAGGGATAACATCTCCAACCAAGGCTCCATCTTTGCCACTTAAGTTGAAGGATTCTGCCAACTCGGGAGTAATTTTTTGGACCATAACTCCAAGCCAACCTCGGGTCACTTCTCCTTTATCCTTTAATTGACTGAGAATACTTTTGACCACATTAATTGGAATCGCAAATCCAATACCTACATTTCCACCAGAATTCCCAGAAATAATGGCCGTATTTATTCCAATAACTTCACCTTTAATATTCATTAATGGACCCCCGCTATTACCGGGATTAATCGATGCATCCGTTTGTATATACTCATCGTAAGGTCCCGCACCAATAGAGCGATCTTTTGCACTGACCACCCCTACAGTTACAGTATGACTTAATCCAAAAGGATTTCCGATTGCAACAACCCATTCACCAACCTCTAAAACATCTGAATTGCCAAGTTTAAGAAATGGAAATTCCTTTTGCTCTCTCTGTTCCGCTAAAATTTGTATTAAAGCAATATCCGTTTTTGAATCAGTGCCAATAATTTTTGCATTATATTCTTTTTCCTCATGATCCCCATCTTCCACTACAACAACAATCTCATCAGCTCCTTCTACGACATGATTGTTCGTAAGGATCAAACCTTCTTTATTAATTATGAATCCAGAACCCATTCCCCGTCGTGGTCTACGATTTCGGTCTCCAAAAAAACGGTCATAGAAATCTTGAAATGGATCTTTAAAGTTTTTATCATTGGGACGTCGAGGAGATCTCATAGGAGCTGAGGGTTTCTTACCTTTAATACTTATGTTGACAACTGCAGGGTTTTGCTTTTTGGCAATTTCCACAAAAATATTACTGCCTAAGGGAACACTTTGGCTGCTTAAAGCATTAGCAGTATCGGAATGCATAGCAAAAGCTAAAAACAGGATAGAGAAAATAAAAGTTGGAAAGACTTTGTTAAATTTAAAAATCATTAGAAATCCTCGAATTAAAATTTACCCATTAGGCAAAACTTCAGATTAGTTATCAATTTAATAACAACTTTTATAAGAAGGAAAATTCACCATTAATCAGCCAAAAGAAATATTAACCGCTAATTGGCCCCTATTCAAAACTTTAGAAACCTAAATTTATTGAAAATCAGCTTATTAGAGAAAATTATCTTAATCTGACAAGATTGAAAGCATGCAACAAGATTATTATATAATGCTCATTTCCCGATTTACAACCCCCATATTTCAAAGGGGTTCTACCTATTAAATTTATTGACCCCGCTTGACCGATTGAGTCATAATTTGCCAGACCCGATTCAATTAATGTCACCATAATTTCCTGGATTATTGTTCCTTTAACAGGTGATCTTTTTCGAGGTGGACCTTATGTTAATTTTTCAATAATCAGATAATTAGAAAAATATATGAGTTTCTTTCTTACTGCTTTAGGTTTAATGATGGTTTTTGAGGGAATTCCTTATTTTTGTTCCCCAAACCATGTAAAAGAATTTGCTAAAAAACTTTTGGAATTTGAAGCCGGAACGATACGGCTTATTGGATTCTTTTTAATGATCATTGGATTAATTGTTGTATACTTTGGGAGGGCGATGTAGAACTATGATTATTTTAAATCGAAAACAAAAATTATTTTTCATCCTAATATTAATAACTTCATTAGTTTTATGGGGTTGCTCAAAAAGAAAACGAACCCAAACTCAGCCCTCCGCAATAAGCAACCAAACTCCACCACCTCTTGCCATACAATTTTCCAACATTCCTATTCCAAAAAATTATTCTCTAGATAGAGACCGAACATTTATATACGAATCTGGGTCGGGAAACGTAAAAGTTGGGCGTTTATATTTTTATGTTAAAAGTTCCTCTGAAGATTTGGTTGAGTTTTATAGAAGTGAGATGCTGGCAAAAGGTTGGAAGTTAATAAGGATTATTGAACATGATGGAACTGTAATGTTATATGAAAATCAAAAGGAACTATGTACGGTTATTGTTTCTCACTCATTTGCTAAAACCAGGGCGGAAGTTCAGGTAGGCCCTAAATAGAGATTCAACCCTGTTTCCAGGTTTATTATTTAGGCGCTCTCACTTTTTTTGAGAGCGCCCATTAATTTTTTAAAATTAAATCCTCATGCAACAGTCATCACCTATTAAAGATCAACTTCTCCTCAACTTTCCAGCCAAACCTGAGTATCGCTTTGAAAACTTTTTCACTTCCACGCAGTCTGAATTGACTCTAAGGACTTGCAAAGAAATCTGTTCAAACAAGGGTTTGCAACACCAGTCTATCTACATCAGCGGTAATAAAGGTCAAGGCAAAACACATTTGCTTATTTCTATGGGTAATTATCTTGCTGAGCAATTTCCCCATGTAAAAACTTTATATATGCATTGCCCTGATTTCATTCAATCCATGGAACAGGATAAAAATGAAACCGCCAATCAAACCCTTTTACAACTTCAATCGGTAGACTATTTTTTATTGGATGATGTGGATTTAATTGCAGGTCATACCCTGGCTCAAGAAAAGCTTTACACTTTATACAATTTTCTTAGAGACCATGAAAAGGTAATCGTCTTTACTGGCCGCAAATCTCCAAATCAATTAAAAGATATTGAAAGCTTTCTTGTTTCACGTTTTCTTTGGGGAATGACGGTAGAACTATATCCAATGGATGACCAAACCACCCATCAAATAATAAAAAAACTGGGTAATGATGTTGGATTAGGAATCCCAGATAAAGTAATCACTTTCCTTTTAAATAGAATTCCGCGTGACTATTCCACCATAAAAAATTCAGTTATCCGTTTAAATGAAGAATCTTTTAAACAAAAGAAAAAAGTCACATTACAATTAGCCAAAACCGCTTTGGGTATATGATACTTACCTCCAGAAAATCTTTGAATGAAAAATCCTGAAAACATTTCCTTTTTATTGGAGACCCTAGCTGGGGAAATACACAATAATCCCGCTATCATCGTTCCCCGAAATAATTCTTGTGAACAAATCACCTATGAGGATCTCAATAAAAAATCAAATTTATTAGCATCCGGTCTGATAAAAAGCGGGGTCAAGAAAAATCAGCATGTACTTTTAATGATACCCTCTGGAATAGAATTTATTGCGACAACTTTTGCGTTATTTAAAATTGGAGCAATTCCAGTATTAATAGACCCCGGTCTTGGAAAAAAAAACATACTGAAATGCATTACCAACGTTAAACCTCAAACAATGATTGCGGTTCCTTTAGCACATGCATTCAAGTTTCTTTATCCTGCAGCATTTAAATCCATTCAGAATTTCATTACTGCAGGTAGGCGTTGGTTCTGGGGAGGGCCAAAATTGGATCAGGTTGAGACAAATGGAAGCTCTACTTTTCAGTCACAAGAGGTTAAACCTGAAGATCCAGCCGCAATATTATTTACAAGTGGAAGCACTGGACCTCCCAAAGGAGTCATATATAACCATAAGATGTTTTATCATCAAGTTCTGTTACTTCGCCGCTTATTTAATATTCAATCAGGAGAGTTTGATTTGCCTACCTTTCCACTTTTCGCACTTTTCAATGTTGCTTTAGGAATGACGAGTGTTATACCTGACATGGATCCCACTCAGCCGGCAAAAGTAAATCCAGAAAAAATTATAAAGCATATAAAAGACTTTTCCATAACAAGTAGCTTTGGGTCACCTGCATTATGGAAAACTATTTCTCAATATTGCTCGGATCAAGAGGTAAATCTTACCCCTTTAAAAAGGATACTAATAGCGGGCGCTCCGGTGCCAGGATCTTTGTTAAAAGAATTAGAAAAAATTCTCGAACCTGAGGCAAATATTTTCACACCTTATGGTGCCACAGAAGCACTTCCAGTTGCCGTGATTGACCATAGAATGATATTGTCAGAAACTTGGGAACAAACCCAATTTGGAAAAGGAACTTGTGTGGGTAAACCCGTTGAAGGGCTTGATTTAAAAATAATTTCTATCTCAGATAATCCCATTCCAGAATGGAATAGTTCAATAGAATTGCCACAGGGAGAAATTGGTGAAGTTGTTGTCCATGCCCCTTGGACTACCAAAAAATACTTCAATCTAGAAAGATTTAATCAATTGTCTAAAATCAAAAATGGAAATCAAATTTGGCATCGAATGGGTGATGTGGGATATCTGGATTCAAAAGGGAGACTTTGGTTTTGCGGAAGAAAAAGTCACCGTGTCGTCACAAACGATAAAACCTTATTCACCATCCCTTGTGAATCAATTTTTAATACTCACCCCGAAGTCCAAAGGTCAGCCTTAATAGGCCTAAAGCAAAATAGAAAAATTATACCCGCCATTGTCATAGAATTAGAAAAGGTAAGGAAAATAAACAATACGCAATTTAAAAAAAAGCTCATTGAAGAACTTGAATTATTAAAGAAAGAAAACCCTTCTGTGGAACATATCCAAAACTTCTTTTTTCACCCCGCTTTCCCTGTAGATATCCGCCACAACGCGAAAATCAATCGCGAACAACTGGCAGATTGGGCTACTCGACAAAAAGAATTTACAGTCTAGGCTTCTATCCAACTTCAACTTTCGCCAAACACATCCATTCAGGGTTGGTCATACGTAATACTAAGAATAGGCTGTCCAAAAGAAGCCTCACTGGAATTAAATATAATTCCATTGTTAGTTCCACTGGTTCTAACCACTAATCCATTATTCGAGATGCTTCCATCAATCCAACCCTGCAATAAATTAATCCCTGAGGAGTTTAGATTAAACGTCTGAGTATTCCAAATCAAAGGTGGAATAATTCCAAGTATTGCACTACCCAGGGAAGATGTATTTGAAAAATCATCCCAAGTTACAGATCCTTCGGCCCAGGGGACTTTCGCTTCATAAAAATGGTAATCTGCCGAACTTGGATCAACCATATTAAAAGTGATGCTTGCCGATTGGACCACCGCATTGTTTGGAATCGAAGAAACATCCCAGGACAAAACTGACATAACTTCACCATATCGCCCATTACTTGGATCTTGTTCCACTCCATCTGCCACTAATTCTGTATCATTAGAATAGTTGCTACTAGGCGACCTTTGGCGAAGGATGGCATCTTGAGTCCCGGAATAAGAACCATTATTTTGAAAGTTCACTGTAACGGTTTGGGGAGCAGATCCTGATGTATAAGATATATGAATTGTCGGTTTAGGATTTGAAGACTCTTTTGAACTAAAAATAATTCCATTATTAGTTCCACTAGTCCTGACAATTAAGCCATGATTAGAGACACTTCCACTGATCCAACCCTGTACCAGGTTTATCCCTGCTTGATTTAAATTCAATGTCTGTTCACCCAACACCAATGGAGGGATAACTCCCAATACCGAGTTCCCTATAGAAGAAGAACCACTAAAATCGTTCCAATCAACATTTCCTTCAGACCATGGAACTTTTGCCTCCAACAAATTGTAATCAGCAGAACTGGTATTCTCCATGTTTACAGTTATACCAACAGATTGAACGACAGCATTATTGGGAAGTGAAGAAACATCCCAGGACAACACTGCCATAACTTCCCCATATTTTCCGTTATTAGCATCTAACGCTACCCCATCGGCCATAAGAAAACTAGCATTTCCAAAATTTTGATTTGGAGATGTTTGGACTATATAAGAATCTTTACTGCTTATAAAACTTTGATTAATTATTCCAGAGGACAAAGTAGTTTCTTGCACTACATTTGAAAACTCTGAGTTTCCCGCTCCATTGAACGCACGGATTCTATAGTAATAGGTAAAACCACTTTCCAATCCCAAGTCTTCGTAGCTCGTAGAGTTTGGTGTCAAGCTGGCAATTTCAATCCAATTAGAATTATCTTCTGAACGCTCTAATAAAAATCCATCCTCGTTGTCGGATTCATCAATCCAATCAAGATCAATTTGTTCCCCTGAAACGGCATTCGCAGCCAAAGCACTTGGAGGATCGGGTTCAGAGAGTTCAACGGCTTGCCTCCAATTGGCAACAATTTGATCAGTATTGTTCATGGACAGAGCATTATCAGCAGAATTGTCCGGGTCAGAATTGTGGTCAATACCTGTAGGAGCTCCACTGAAACTAACATTGGGATTCGAAAAGTTAGAAATTCTTGGGCAGGTTCCTCCAGGACAAGAATAAGACATAATAGTTCGAAAACCAGTAACCGTATCACGATGCCCATGGGAGTATGGATACGATCCCGGCACACTTGAGTTCGCCCGATCATGTGCACAACCTTCATTATGACCAATCTCATGAGTCATAGTATGGTTGCCCAAACATCCGCTGTACGTGACATTGAATGCTAATCTTTCCATACTATTAGACAACCAACCCGGTGTCATAACCCAGGCAATACCGCAATAATTGGAATCCTCATCAATCATAGAGACAATATCAGCACCGTATTGGTCTCTCAGAGCATCCACTCCTGCAATATTTCCATCGGTTATTTCATCTAAAGCATCACCCATGTCACCGGTTTCTGTGTAATCAATTTCTGCCATATGGACTAACCTCAACCGAGCTGTAATTTGGCTTCTGGCATAAGCTGTATTTGCAGAATCCACTGCATTAATAATCATCGACTCAATTCCGCTAGTTCCATAAATAGCCTGGGTAGCCTGAGTGTAGACCACCATGAGGTCGATCGTTTCGCCACTGTCCAAAGCAATCGGTGGACTATTTTCTCCATTATTTTCATTTTCTTTTAACGGCTCAAAATCAATATCAGGAACTAATGGGTCTCTATGAGGGGGTAAAAGTCCTGCATCAATTTCTTCAATTGTTATTCCACCTTTAGGTCTCGGACGTAATAAAAATAAATGGCCATCCCAACTCACTCGTCCGGCCCAAGAACCTTTATACTTCGTAATATCAACTGTTCCAAACTCGACATCTTTAAGTTTTCCACTCCAGGTCATTTCCCCCCTTGACCCCATATGAACGTGAGTTTTTTCCGCTTCTAAATTCATATCCTCGAAAAGATTAAGTAGAATTCGTTTATATTTTCTTAAATTTATTTTTATATCTACATTTCTGGTCCTAAGAGCAGCTCTACTCTTCTTAATTCCTTCCCTTGAAAAACTTTTTGATGGGACATCGCTTGCGGGTGGGTCAAAAAATAAATTCGGCGCCTTTGATTTAGGTTTGGCTAACAATGAACTGCTAAAAATGGTGACCAAACCAAACATGATTAAAAGAACCACCAAAACTTTTTTAAAAAAATTATTAAAATTCCCAGAAAAATACCGGTTCATTCTTGACCTCGATTTAAAAATGAAAATACGAATCCAAAGTATTCAAAAATTTATCCACACTTTTATAAATAGAAAAGTCTGGAATTGAAAAAAGCATTCAGGTAAAACTTTACTTACTGAACACAAGCAGCAACAATTCACTTAACCCATTGTTTTAGGATTGAGTAATATACAACCTGTTTTCCTTGCAATATTCTCAAAACTATCGACCTAATGAGATTAAGAAAAACAAAATCTTTTTTATTGTTTGAAAATTAAATTTTTTGAATAAAACTTTTATAAAAAAATTCTTTAAAGAAATCTGAATATATTTTTTCTAATGGGAGCAAAGCAATTGGAACCAAATAAATTCCAATACTTATATCTAGTATCCGAAACAGCATATTTAATGCCAATTCCTTATTTTTGGGAAATTGCTCTAGGGAAAGAAGGATAAATCAGTCATATAAATTTTCTAAACAACTGTTTTCGACCAATTGAACTGTGTTGAGAAAAAGGGACTAAGAGATTTTTGTATGAAAAAGTGACCATAGTTATCAAAAATAGTAACAGGGGATTTTTTGGAGAAGATAAGAAAATAAATCCACCTCCCAAAATTGAGAGGTGGATTTGGTTTAAGTTCAAGGTTGCGTGTAGGTCACATTCAGTATAGGTTGTCCGGAACTGGCTTCACTGGAACTGATGTCGATTCCGTTGTTGGTACCCCCGGATTTGATAATAATCCCGTTGTTAGAAATCGATCCATCAATCCAGCCCTGGACCAGTGCAACCCCAGAGGCATTCAGGTTAATCACCGTATTACCTATGATTCCGGAAGTAATGGTTCCAATAACTGTAGATCCCGTATCACCGGGCCCGTCCAGGTCATTCCACACTACAGTCCCTTCGGTCCAGGCACTGTTCACAGAAAACAGTTCGTAACTGCCGGTACTGGAATCCGTTAAACTCAGATTAATACTCGCTGAATCCACCACTGCATCTGTAGGTATTGACGATACATCCCAGGAAAGCACCGGTCGTAATTCACCATAATTCCCATTGCCGGGATCTTGATCCACTCCATCTGCCTGCAATAGAGTTTCACTTCCATAATTGGTGTTGCCAGAAGTTTCACGCAGATACGAATCCTCGGCGTTTCCAATGTTGACCTCCACAGGGGTTGGAGGAGGGGGACCGGAGTCCGAATAAGTGATCGTCAGTTTAGGTTGACCGGAACCTGCTTCACTGGAATTAAAATCAATCCCATTTGTCGCGCCACCGGTTCTAACCGCAAATCCGTTATTAGGGATTGTCCCATCAACCCAACCCTGCACTAAGGCCAAACCGGAGGCATTCAAGTTAATCACAGTCGATCCTAACGACCCAGCAGCAATAGTACCCAGAACCGTAGAACCAATGTCCGACCCCACATCGTTCCAGGAAACCGTCCCTTCTGCCCAAGGAGTGTTGACAGCATACAGTTTGTATTCCCCTGAACTGGGATTGAACAGATCCAGAGTCACCTGTGCATTTTGCACGACCGAAGTATTAGCAATGCCCGATACATCCCAGGAAATAACCGACAACAATTCACCTAGATTGCTATTGTCGGGATCTTCATCCGAACCATCCGCCAACAAAACCGGTTCACTACCATAATTCACTGTCGGCGATGTCTCACGTACATACGAATCCTCCGCATTCACCAAATCCACTGTGGTTTCCCCGGGAGGAGGTGAGGTCAAATAAGTAACCTCTATTTTAGGATTTCCTGTAGCAGCCTCACTTGAATTCATTTCAACTCTATCACGTTGGTCTAGGAGCTCTCCCCCTCTTTCCATCCTAATGATTAAACCATTGTTTGCGACAGTCCCTCTTATCCATTCACGGACTATTTCTTCACCTTTATCATTTAATTCGACAATATGTTCACCTAAAGTCCCAGGTGAGAAAGATCCAAACAATTCCCTTCCCACACTTCCTCTCGGACCAAAACTAAAGTTTCCCCAGGTCACAACATCTTCTTCCCACCTATTTATCATCTCGTAAATTTCGAAATCTTGTTCACTATCGTTTGTTACGTTAAAAGAGATCTTTACTGATTGGATTACCGCATCCTGTGGAATAGACGAAATATCCCAGGAAATCAAAGAGTATATTGGAGTAGGATGTTTTAAGGGATCTTCAGAAGCAAGCTCATTTCCTGAGGATATTAATTTAACATCATCCCCATAATTTTGATCTGGAGTAAAGCTATAAACATAAGCATCCTTTGCATCTTGAAAATTGTCCGTAACCTGAAGAGAGGGTGGAGGGTCATTCGAAAATTTCACATTAAGTACGGGTTGATTATCTGCTGCCTCACTTGAATTAATATCTATTCCATCATTTGTATCAATACTTTTTATAATAATCCCATTATTGGGAATACTTCCATCGATCCAACCTTGTATTAGATCCAATCCCGCTTGATTAAAACTTGTGGGTCCGGAGGAATTCACAAATCCCAATAATTCTGTACCTGTATTATTCGGGTCGTCAAAATTATTCCAAGTCACACTTTCTTCTGACCAGGGCACTTTAGCCTCATAGATTCCATAAGACCCCGTACTTGTATTAGTATGAAATAAATCGATTGTAGCTGACTCGATTGTGGCATTGGGGGGAATATCTGAAACATCCCAGGAAATTACTGATCTTACTTCACCAAATAATCCATTACTGGGATCTTGATCCACTCCATCTGCAAGTAAAACTGCTTCATTTCCAAAGTTAGTACTTGGAGAAGTTTGTCGAATGTAGGAGTCTTGGGCATCTGAAAAACTTAAGTTATTAGGTTTAAAAGGACCAAAGAAAATATAAGCGCTTCCTGACTCTTGCCCACGGATATCATGCATACGGGCTCCTATCAGTAAATCTTCAAAACCATCTCCATTAACATCGCCGGTAGGTGTTACTGCTCCCCCAAATCCTCCTTCTGCTTTTACACCATTAATAACGATATCGGCAAATTCATCAAGTTCAAATGAAGAAGGCCAAGTATCTCGGCCATAAAGAACATAAACTTTTCCAACTTGAGGAAAACTAACATCAGCAGAGGGTTCACCCACAATAAGGTCATCAATGCCATCTTCGTTAATATCATTTAAAATAGCCGTGATTAAGACCCCATCTAAAATAATATTTGCATTTTCGGAATTGAGAGAAGATGGCCAAACATTTCGACCAAAAAAAATAAGGACCTCTCTATTTGCATATACTATTAAATCGTCGAAACCATCATTATTGATATCTCCTCCTAGCTGAGAAATTGAACCCCGAACATCAATAATTACATCTGCATCACTATCTGCATTTAATGGCGAAGACCAAGAGTTACGGCCAAAAAATATAAATTCACCTCCATTGGCTCGGACAATAAAATCACCTAATCCATCCCCGTTAAAATCACCTCTCCCTAAACCTCCACTAAAAAGGCCTCCCGCATTTGTTCCATTTATAATGACATCAGCGTCATTGTCAGCATTTAAAGGAGAAGACCAGGAACTACGGCCAAAAAATACAAAAGCGCTACCAGAATCATTTCCACTATTATCGTCAAAAAGTGCTCCAATAATTAAATCATCAACTTCATCTCCATTTATATCTCCTAAAACTGATAAATTGTTTCCAAATCCATCTGCAAAGCCAGTTCCATTAATTATCACGTTGGCATCTGTTTCTATATCTAGCGAAGAAGCCCATACATTACGTCCAAAAAAAACGAAAACCCTTCCCGGATTATCATTTTGGCCAAGAATCACGTCATCGATTCCGTCGTTATTCATGTCGCCAGCAGAAATAGTTCTTCCTAAAATCCCATTCACACTATTTCCATTGATAATGACATCAGCATTTGTATCAGCCGTAAGAGGCGTGGGCCAATTGAGACGACCAAAAAAAATAAAAACTCTTCCTGACCTATCACCATTATTGTCGTCCTCAGAAGCGCCAATTATCACATCATCCAAACCATCTCCATTAATATCGATATCACCTACAACCACTCCTCCAAAATTGTCATACGCATCTTGTCCATTAATCAAAACATCAAAATTATCATTAGAATTTAAAACAACTGTAGGATCCACCCACAAGGGAAATTTAAGTTGTTCGTTAGGTTCAAGGTTAAGTGCGAGTTGATCATTGTGGACGCTGTAATTTAATCCCTGGGTATGGTGCTCCTGGTTGCCGTCAATGAACTCCGGTTTGGGAATAATGAATAACGTCTGAATCAATGAGTCATTTTTGGTTGAAGTATTTTTCTTTTCTAAAAATCGTTGAATGCGATTCGCCATCGAATCATTCGATATTTTGCGTACTTCATTTTTAATATCTCTCGCCTTGATTAAAATGACACTGCCATCTTTTTGTGATTTAAGATTTGCTCCGGCAAACTTCCACTCAATTACAGGACGATCTTTTTGAAGTTGTGTTTTGTTTTCTAAATACACGAACTCACGTAACGATTGACTCTCCACATCATAGCGATACAAAATAGAATTATGTTTACCACGATAAATCAGATACCTGCCCTTCAGCTCTGCATGATAAACTTCATCGGAGACCAAAGATTGTTCCACAGTGTCATTAAAGGTTTTTAGAACAATCGGATGTTTTGAGTTTAATGTTTCGGGGAAATAAGCGGTTTGGGAATTCACTGTCCCCATCTTTAATAAATAACCATGAGTCTGTTTTTCAAAGGGGTTTGGTCCTAAAGCTTTAGCAGAGTCCAATCTCAATACCGGATCCGATAGAACGGAGTCCATGGATTTTTGAGTGTGGTTTAAGTTAGCGCTAAAGGCCAAATTGGGGAAAAACACTAAAACTAAAAGGACACACAATTGGAAAACTGGATGAATTTTGGATTTCATGATTTCCCCCATGACATTAGAGTTTTATTGTAAATTTGCGGTTTGAAATTAAAACAATATTGGAGCGACACAATAATAACCCAAAGAGGGCTTTTTTCAACAGAAAAATACAGAAATTTTGCCAGAGTTGACGTAAATAACCTAAAACAAAGGAGAACTTTTAACCAATTTTTTAAATTTCAAACCCCAATTGGGCTACTTATTGAGGGATCAACATGGGAGAGAGTGTTAATTTCTTACAGCCTGCAGATGGGTTAATACTTGGTCCAGTAGAGCCTTATCATAAAGTTTACCTGTCAGTTTTCCTCTAATCTTTTCACCTACCAAAAGGAATTGTTTCCGTTCATCCTCAGAGGGCAATTCAGAAATTTTCAACCCGTTATTTTTCATAACTGCTATGGCTTGATCGTTGTCTTCCTGAATTTTGTTAACCAATTCCTTTAAATATTTTTTACTGACGGCTTTGACCTTTTCCTTTTGCTCCGCATTTAATTTTTTATAAATCCGTTTAGTCATCAAGACGGCCCCTGTCGCATTTCCCATTTGTAATTCGGACATATACTTTACTTTTGTAAACCATTGCAGCGCCAAGGCCCCGACGGGAGAAGCATAAACCGTATCTATTATTCCCGTTTGCAGAGATAGCAGTACATCCGTAATGGATAATGGATGCGGACTGACATTTAATTCTTCATAAGTCTTTTGAACCAATGGGTCTCCTTCCCACATCCAGGCTTTTGAGTTTTTAAGATCGCTTAAGGTAATGACTTTATCCTTAGAAAAAAAATGGATCCAGCCGACCGGCACCCAACCCAATAAAATGTAACCTTTTTCCTCAAACTTTTTAGAAAAGTAATCTGTCATTTTTTCATATACATATTCAACTTCGCGATCGTTATGAAATAAAAAAGGAAGATCCAGGACTCTTACTTCCGGAAGAATTTCTCCTAATCCCACTCCTGTAAAACCCGCGGCATGGACCTGGCCAATACGCATTTTACGAATGACATCCTTTTCATCCCCGGATACGCCACCAGGGTAGAATTTAAATTTGACGGATCCTTGAGTGGCAGACTCCACTTCTTTTTCTAAGCGGTGCATTTGTTTCATCCATGAAGAACCTTCCGGCGCTAAGGTTGAGAATTTTATTTTTATTACTTTCGCCGCATGGGCTTCAGGGGTTTGAACCGTGGCCATAATAAAAGCTAACAGCAAAGAAGCTAAAATTCCGCATAAAATACATGTTAAAGTCCTGGAAGATACACTTGGAATCTTAAGTCCAAATTTTGAATTTAATTTCGCCAACATGGAACTAAAAAAGTTCATCCACTTTCTCCAATAGTTTTTTTGCTTTAATTTTTGCAATTTGATTTGCCAATCTCTGTTTAGGCCTACCTTCCGTAGATGCTTTTAAAACTTCACTTAACAATTCAATAAACTTTTCTTTATTTTGAGATTGGACTGCATAAGTTTTGGCATACATAACCTGAAGCATTAAAAACTTATTTTGCGTCAACTCTAATCCACGCTCAAAATGAGATAAAGATTTCTCAGGGTTGCCTCCAAGCATTTTAGATCGGCCACCATAAAAGCTGCCAAAAAATAAATGGGGGCCTGCGAAGTAAAAACTTTCATCCTGTTTTAAAACAGAATCCATAGATTTCTCAATCTTTGATATTGCCGCTAAGGCTTCCAGTTTATCCAGGTTTAAAAGTAACCACCCAGCGCCACATTGACTCCACCAAAATAATGCAGGGAACTGATCTTTACTCAAAGAATTTAGACGAGAGGACAATTGATCTAAGTTCAATTGATTGAGATTTTCACTTACTCCTAAACTGTTCAATGCAGATTGAGCATAATCTCTGCCTCTAAGGTAAAAGTTAGAAGCACGCTTTGGATCCTCATCCTCCACAAACCCAAAAGAATAGTTGCAAAATCCCTCTGCAAGTTTTAATAGAAGTTCAGTGTTGGTAGGGTCCGACTTCAATAATCCCTCCATCATTTTCAAACTGGAAGGAATTGCTCTTTCAGCAAATTGAGGATCTGCTTCTTCAATAATAGAATCATATTGACCTGCAATCAAAGGAAGGGCTAAACGTACCGCCATCTTTTGAGTAGAGCAGGCAGGGAGAATTATCATTATTATTACGAACCCAATTCGTTTTAAATTCATAATAACCAATGATAACAGAAGGTTAAACGCTCAACAACCAAAGGGATCAAGCAGGACATGAATTGACAACATTTTTTTGACCTGCTATGCTTCGCCAGTAAGTTAAGGGAAGGAAGATTTATTGAATTTGATAGGTTTAAGTTTTTGCATTACTCATTTTTCTATTAATATTGATTAGCATTTTCCAAAAAGGAATTTTAAATGGCTGAAGAAAATAAAGAAGAAGAAGGCTTTGTAATTAAAGATAAGCGATCCACATATCAGTCCGATGATGATATTAAAGCTCTTGATGAAGAAAAGGAGAAAGAAAAAGCCAAAGAACAGGCTGCACAACAGCAACAGGAGTCTTCTTCAGCCGGCACCACACCTTTAGAAATCAATTTTTCTACGTTTGTATTGTCTCTCACCTCTTCTGCTTTTTATTACTTAGGTGATATTGCAGATCCTACCACAGGTCAGGTACAGGAGAATTTGCCTGCTGTTAAGCAAACCATTGATATTTTAATTATGCTTAAGGAAAAAACTACAAATAACCTGAATGCCGAAGAAACCAAACTTATGGATCAATTGATTTATGAACTACAAATGAAATATCTCGCCAAAAACCCAAACAAGTAAAAATTGATTCTAATTCTAAAATTTTCCTGCATTTTCATCTGGGTTTTGATAAAACAGTTAAATAATTAAAATTCTATTTTTTCAATTTAATGACTGATACTCTTTTTTCAGACCATAATGGGGTTTATATACAGGGGATGACTGACCCCGAAGAATTGCGGAAGTTCATTCAAAGGAAATTTTCTGAAGCTGAACTTCAATATGCTTATGAGCATCTTTTAGAAAACACAAAAATTCTTTCCAAAAAAGAAAAGATTCCTCCCCTTAAAGCACTTTGGATTTTACTAGACAAAGCTTACCAGGAAAAAGCTCCCGCGTTGACTTGTCATAAAGGCTGCGGTCATTGCTGTTATACAGGAGTTACCATTAGTCAATTAGAATGGGACGGCATGCTTAACGGTGCCAGGAAAAAAGGGTTAGATCTTAATGAGGTTTTCGAAAGTTCAAAAAAAACCGTTGATCGGGTCGCAAAAGTATTGGAGTCTGGAGTTGATCCCGAAACTGTAGATTGGTACCGCACTGTAATCAATCAGCCGTGCCCGTTTTTAGACTCAGAAGAATCTTGTTTAATTCATGAGGACCGTCCTTTAGATTGCAGACTGATGGTGGCCTTTCGCGAAGTATGCGGGTCTAAAAGACTGGAACACGCGCAAAGAGGAGTTTTAATTGAGGAAGCCGTTGCACCTACAGTCATTGCTCGGTTGCAATATGACTCTACCCCGAAATTCAAACGAAGAAAATTCTCAGGAATACAAAAGCTTCGCCTCATTCAATACTGGCTTTTAATGTGGAAAAAGAAAAAAGCTGCCAAAAAAAGACGTAATTGATAAATAATCTTAAAAGGAATTTCAATTGCCAAAAGCTGCCGTACTGACCTCACCTAAAACCATTATTTTCCAAAATCAGGATTCCCCAGAACCAGAACAAAATGAAGTTAAGATAGCCGTAGAATATGCGGGTATCTGTGGAACCGACTTAGCTTTATATTCCGGAGATTATTCTGTCTCTTTACCTCTTGTTTGTGGTCACGAATTTGTTGGCATTGTAAAAAAGGTTGGAGCAGAAGTTGACCCTGTATGGGAAGGGAAAAGGGTAACCGCAGAAATTAATAATTCTTGTAAAGCTTATTGTTCAAAATTTTTTTGTGAGGCTTGCAAAAGAAGTATGCCGGAACACTGTTTAAAAAGGACGGTTACAGGCATTATAAATAAAGATGGAGCATTTTCCGAGGAAATCATTGTTCCTGAGGGGGTTCTTCATGAAATTCCAGAAAATATTTCTCCCTTAACTGCAACTTTAACTGAACCCCTGGCAGCCGCGTTGCAAACTTTTGAGATGACCCCAATAAAAAAAGGGGAAACATTAGTAGTCTTGGGACCAGGTAGATTAGGAATTTTAATTACCTTTGTTGCGTCTCTTATGGGTGCAAAAGTGATTGCCGTTTCTAGAAGTGAAAGCAAAAGAAACCGGGCGTTAAACTATGGCGCTTCAATTGCGTGTTCGCCTGAAGAAGCCAAGGAGGTAATTCTAAAAAACACCGACTCACTTGGAGCAGATATTGTCGTAGAATCTACAGGTCATCCTGAAGGAATTTCAAAAGCCCTGAATTATGTCCGCCCCAAAGGAACTCTTTCATTAAAAACTACTTGCGGGCTTCCAGAAAAATCCTTAAACACTACTCAAATTGTAGTTGATGAAATACAAATTCAAGGATCGCGTTGTGGACCATTTGAAAAGTCATTAAAAATAATTTCTTCGCATCAAGATAAATTAAAACAACTCATCTCAAATGTTGAGCCCTTAGAAAATATCATTCCTGCCATGAATCAAGCATTTCGCGAAAATAAAGTGATCCTAAAGGTCCACTAAACCAATTCGAATATTATTAATGCCAGATTAGGAGAACTAAAACTTTATTCGCTCCCTGGTTACAAGAAAAAAAGACTTGGGTAACTTTATCAACCTCCAGGTTTTCCAAAACCACCCCCTCCTGGAGTTAAAATTCGAATTCGATCTCCCTTACGAACTTGAAATTGACTTTTACTTCCAAGAACTATTTCTTTCTCACCTTTTTTTAGAAAAATATTTTTTCCCTTTAAGCCGGGCTCTCCCCCCATTAATCCAAAGGGTGAAAAATTTCTGCGCTCCGTTAACACGGCCAATTGAAGCGGCTCAATAAATTCAAATTCACGGATCAATCCATCACCTCCAACATGAAACCCTTTTCCACCCGAGTTTTTTCGGATAGAAAATTCTTTTAACAAAACAGGGTATCTCTTTTCTAAAATTTCAGGATCCGTTATTCGCGTATTGGTCATATGAGTATGTACGCCAGAAGCACCATCCCAGTTTGGACCTGCGCCCGCTCCACCCCCAATAGTTTCATAATATCCAAATGATTCATTTCCAAACGTTAAATTATTCATGCAACCCTGCGAGGCAGCCATTGCACCAAAAGCTTTGAATATTACATCTACAATCCTTTGAGACGTCAACACATTTCCTGCGGCAACCGCAGCGTTTTGCGAAGGAGATAAAATAGAGTTTTCTGGGATATGGATGGAAATAGGGTTCAAACAACCTTGGTTCAGAGGTATGTCATTATCAACTAAACAGCGCAAGCAATATAAAATTGCTGAGAGAGTTACAGAAATTGGTGCATTTAAATTCCCAGCAACCTGAACACCAGTTCCTGAAAAATCAAAGTCGGCTGACCCATCCGCATTTAGTAAAATTGATAAGCAAATAGGAGTGCCATCATCTAAGAAATCTTTTGCCATTAATTTATTCTTGCTCGATTTCTTTACAAGCGTTTTAGTAATTAATTTTCGAACAGATTCTTCAGCCGCATCTTGAATATACGACATGTACCTATGAGTTTTAGTTAATGAATAATCGGCAATCAATTCCAATAATAATTGTTTGCCTCTTTCATTGGCAGCAACTTGAGCCCTCAAATCAGACACATTGTCGTTCACAGCGCGAGCACCACTTATGTTTTCTGAATTTGAACTTAATTTTCCTTTATGAGGGTTCATTAATAATTGCTTTACTTTTTCTTCCTGGAACTCCTCCTTTTCAAGAAGCTTAAAAGAGAGTATTGCGGCCCCTTCCTCTTCTATGCTCGAAGAAAAGGGAGGCATGGATCCTGGAGAAATCCCGCCAATATCCGCATGGTGACCGCGGCTTGCAACAAAAAATATGGGTTTTCCATTTTCCATGACAGGTGTTATCACGGTTAAATCTGGCAAATGAGTACCTCCGGCTTTAGGATGATTACTTAAAAAAACATCACCTGGTTTTATTGAATCGCCATGGAATTTAATTTGAGATCGGATTGCCTCCCCCATAGAACCCAAATGCACAGGTTGATGAGGAGCGTTTGCTACCAGGTTTCCCTTGGGGTCAAAAATAGCACAAGAAAAATCCCGTCTTTCTTTTATATTGGTCGATATTGCCGTTCGCTGCAAAGTCCTACCCATCTGCTCAGCTATAGACATAAATTTATTACTTATGATAGCCAGTTGAATCGGATCCCGAGACAACGAACTTTTTTCTGTTACCTCCTCTTTTGGAACATCTATTTCTACATCTCCAAATTGATTAATTTTTGATACACACCCAGGTTCGATAACTACGGTGGAGGTATCGCTTATTAAAATGGCGGGTCCTTTAACGGGATCACCCGGATTTATTTTATTCATTAAATAAACTTGAGTGTCTAACCAGCCATTTTCAAAGTAACAGGGAGTCACACATTCTAATTCTGTAGTACATTTTTCAAAATCCAACGCTTGCTTTTTTATCCCTGAAGGTTCAAATTCAGCCCGAACCCTAACATCATCAACCCAAACTTTTCGATTATTTAAATCAAAACCAAATTCTCTGGAATAAATATTTTTAAACGCTTTGAGAAAATCGTGATCCTCCGGCTGAGAAACCATTATTTGCGTATCAGTCCCTTCATAACGGAGATTTAAAAATCGTGTACAGGTAATGTTTAGTTTTTCTGCTCCCTGTTCTATTAAATCTTGAATAGCACCATTCTCTAATTCTTCTAATTTAGGATTTAGCTGGAAAAAGCTATCAGATTTTAACTCCTGTGATACAGGAGCTTGTTTTTCAACTACGACATTCGCCAAAGCTAGTCCATAAGCAGATAGAATTCCTGCAAAACGATGTATTAATATCTTGCTGATGCCTAAGGACTTGGCAAGAGAACATGCATGCTGTCCACCTGCCCCGCCAAAACAGGCCAAAATATGATCACGAACATCATGACCCCTTGCCACTGTTATCTCTCGGATTGATCTGGCCATTATTTCATTTGCCACTTGAATAAATCCCAAAGCAACTTCCTCAGCACTCAAAACTCGCAACTTTTTATTAACTTGAAATTCATTAATCTCATCTCTAAGCTTGATTATGGACGCTTTTGTACTTTCTCCATCTAAAGGTTCATCATTTTGGGGACCAAAAATTTTTGGGAAAAATTCGGGGGAAATACGCCCTAAAAATAAATTTGCATCTGTAACAGATAACCAACCCTTTTTTCGATAACAAATTGGACCGGGGTTTGCTCCTGAAGATTCAGGGCCCACTTGAAACATCCCGTTATTAAAAAACAATCGTGATCCACCCCCAGCCGCAACGGTATTAATATCGAGCTGAGGTGACTGAATATGGACCCCTGCTTTTTCTGTTTCATAAGTCCATTCCAGTTGACCATCAAAGCGAGATACATCCGTTGATGTCCCTCCCATATCAAAGCCAATAATTGGAGTTGGTTGCTTAGAATTGTATAAGGTTTTTGCATAACCAATAATTCCACCTGCGGGCCCCGATAGAATAGAGTGACTACCTCTTACCTTTTTAGGCGTAACTAGACCGCCGTCTGATTGCATAAAAAACATCTCAGTGTTTTTTTTATTTAAATTAGCCTGAAAGGTATTTAAGTATTCTTGAATTTTAGGAGTGAGATAGGCATCCAGCGTGCAGGTTTGTCCCCGATCAACCATCTTAATCCGCGGCATAACTTGTGAGGATAAGGAGACATTTTTAAATCCCAGTTGCTTGGCAAGAATTCCGATTTTTTTCTCATGGTCTGGATAAATATAAGAATGCATGAAAACTATTGCTAGACTTTGAATTCCTTTTTCTAGAAGTTTCCGGAGGGAGTCTTTTAATAAACTTTCATCCGGTCTTTTAATTATTTCAATTAAATCTCCTGATTTACATACAACCACCTTGGAAGAATTTGAATTTTCCTTATCCTTTAAAAGACGTACTCGCTCCTCAACTTCCAACACAAAATCATAAATGGGTCTTGGCTTCTTTATATTTAAATCAAATAGTTTGGGACGATTTTGTTTCCCAATAGATAATAAATCACCAAATCCCTTTGTTATTAAAAGTGCCGTTTTAGCACCTTTTCTTTCTAAAAGAGCATTGGTTGCTAACGTTGTCCCCAAACGAACCCACTCGATGGCAGAGGTATCAAATCCACTTATTGGCAAAGACTGCCCTGTACATTCTTCTAAAATTCTCCGAATTCCTTCCCAGGGAGCATCCACGTAATGCTCCGGATTTTCGGACAATAATTTCAGAATTCTATAACCGGGTTTACCAGGAACCTCTGCATAAATATCAGTGAATGTACCCCCCCGGTCTATCGCGAAGCGAAAAAGATTATTATTTGGGGTTTCCATATAGCAATGTCTGGGAAATAAAAACCTAATTTTTATAACACTTTTTTATCTACTCTGATGATTTTTATTTTTTAAAGAATAAAGAAATTCAACGGTGGGCAAAAATAAAAATTTTTAGGCGGGAAAAAATAACCTTAACATTTTAACAAGTCCATGCTCAGTCCCTCATAAGATAAAAACATTTTTAGACTTCCATTTTCGTTTATGGCTTTTAAATATTTTCGTGTTTGCTGAAATACATTGTTTAATTTGAAATCACTATAGGTAGGCTCATGGTGATAAAAAGCAATTTGTTTCACACCTGCTTGGGTAGCAATATCCACTCCAATAAATGTCGAGCTATGCCCCCAATCTTCTCTTTCAATTCCTTCAATAAAGGTATATTGAGAATCAAATACCAGTAAATCCGCGTCCTTAAAAAAGTCGATTGTAGGTTGAAGGTCCTCATCTGCTAATTGCTTATACTCAGCATCCGTAGCATACACAAAACTCTTACCCTGATAATCGACTCGGAAAGCAAAACTTCGACCAGGGTGGTCCATCTCTTTCCAGGTCACAGTGGCGTCCCCAATTTTCAATATCTTTTGCTCTTCTAGACTCACTATATCCACAGATGCCGCAAAAGAATTAAAAGAAACAGGAAAGTACTCATACTTTTGTTGTCCTATGAGACGCTCTTTTATATTTGGGTGGACTGCGTAAATTTTGAATTTATTTCCAGATACATAAAAGGGAACAAAGAAAGGGATCCCCATAATATGATCCCAATGAGTATGGGACAAAAATAAATGCGCTTCCCCTTCTCCTCGTCCAAATTCTTTTTTCATTAATATATTTCCCAACACTCGAAGTCCAGTGCCACAATCAAAAATCAAATGTTCTCCCCCTACCTCTAATTGTACACAGGAAGAGTTCCCTCCGTAACAACTCCTAATATGTAATGGAAGCTGATCAATAAAAGCATGCCGTGTATTGTCATCTTTTAAATCTTCCGGCCGAACCATTTCTAAAGCTCTAGCAATTTTTTCTTCAATTTCCTCCCCTAAAACAGGAGAAGGGATTGACCCACGAACCCCTCGAAAAGTAACCCGGAATTTATTTTGCCTCATTGATCTTATTTCTCAAAAAAAGTTAAATATTGAACCCGCATGGATTCTGTAATTTTATAGTTCACTTAAACAATACCTGTTTAGCCATTTGTAGGCTTTCACGCGTTTCATCAACAATATCTTCCATTTGTCGATTTCCTATCCCCAATGTTTCAATAAACTTCGAATTAAATGGCTCCACGTCATTACAAATTTCGTGACCCATTTGATAGTTATTTGCGATAGAGTTCGCTAAAATTACGACTAAAAGTTCTGGATAGTTTTTTCCTTTTTCAGAAGCTCTTAAATAATGTTTATCCACAGCAGTCACAACTTCACTGGGTACCGGCCACCATTTCTTGATAAAAAGAGATCCCAGTTCCGGATGAGCTATTCCAAATTCTTCTCTTTCTAACTCCTCAAGGGGACAATCGGAACCTTTAATTTGCTGAAGAAAACCCGCATATTTTGATGGAATTAAAAAATTAAAAACCAAAATTCCTATGTCATGCATTAATCCTGAGAGGTAACATAAATCTGGTTCGGTATTAAAAGCCTTTATTTCCGTACTTAATAATCTTGATAAAATTGCCACCGCTAAGGAATGTTGCCAAAACTTTTTTTGATCGAATGCATTTCCCTTTGAAAATATTTTGGGGATTTCCAAGGTATAAGCTAAATCCAAAATCATTTTTAGACCTAAACGAAGAATGGCTTTATGTAAATGCTCTACCTTTTCTCTCCCACCTCCAAAAAAAACACTATTCGACAATTTAATTAATCTACCCGCTAAGATGGGTTCCGTTTCAATTAGAATAGCAATATCACTGACCTTACTCTTCGGATCTTCAATTTTTGACTCCAACCTCAAAAGAATATCAGGCAAAGGGGGTATATTACTTTTTTCTTCAATTAACTTTAGTAAGACTTCGCGCATTTAGGAACAAATTATAAATCTTCTCCTAGGTAAACCATCAGAAGACGTAAAGATATTGGATTCTAAAAAATTAGCTGACTAATTTCAGTATAGCGTTAAAAGTCAAATATTTATAAGAGATTTTCCTTGGGGATATTATTTTATCCTTGCCAACTGCTTATAAAAAAATTTACTTTACTAATCCTTAAACAAGCCAAATTAGCCCTTTAGATTCAATTAGTTCTGGGAATACTACCCCTCCCACAATCCTTTTATTTTTAAAGTTTTAAGAGCAAAGGTCGCTAGTAATTATAATCACCCACAAAATCTAAAAGTAAATGAATCGGATAGCCGAATCAATCTTTTTCAAAAAAAGACTAATTCTTAGAAAATAATGGTCCCAATCTATAAAATAAAGTATCTACTCTTTTTTAGTTTGTTATTTTTGCTACCTGGATTTATATTTGGTCCAGCAATACTTACCTGCTCAGCCTCGTCCTTACTGTTTATCCAAATGGCAAAACAACAAGCACTTAGAGATTCTGGGCAATTATCGAAGTATTTTAAACCCTATGGGGTGAAGGGAGTAGTTTACTATCCCCTGAAGGACTCTAAGGGTTTTTCCCAGGAAGGAATAGCTTCCTGGTATGGTAAAAGATTTCATGGAGAATTTACTTCTAATAGAGAGCATTTTAATATGTACTCTTTAACTGCTGCACATAAAACACTTCCTTTTAATTCCTTAGTCCGAGTTACCCACCTGGAAAACGGTAAAGAAGTTGTGGTTAGAATCAATGATCGCGGACCTTTCGTAAAAAACCGGATTATAGACCTTAGTTACAAAGCCGCCAAAATATTAGGATTAGCAAACGAGGGGATCGCAAAAGTCCGACTATCGATTATTGAACCCCATAAAAAAGGCCCAGGAAATCCTAAAACCTTAAACAATTCACCTTAAAACAATCATTGAAACTCTAGTTTTTTGCCTGCTAATTATGCTATTTTATAAGCTTAAGGGAAGCCCCTATATTGCTCCATTCCTTTAATGTCACTACTTATTTTACAATTTTTTATTTTCCAATTTCCTTCTGAAGAAAAATTAAATCGATTATGAGATTACCTATTCTTGATAAATTAGAAAAATCCTTAATGGAATCAAAAAATGAACTTGAGATCGATATTCCCAAAGCTCTTAAAACGGCAACAGAAATGGGAGACTTAAGTGAAAACGCTGAATATAAGGCCGCTAAGGAAAGGCAAATGTTTTTAGAGGCAAGAATTTCTCAATTACAAAAGCGAATTAGTGATGTTATGGCAATCAATATTGATCGGATTCCAAAAGATCGTTCAGGACTTGGTAGTTCATTAGTATTAAAGAATGCAAATTCAGGTGAGGAAAAAACTTACTTCCTGGTTTTTCCAGAAGAAGTTTCACCGGAGGATGGAAAAGTTTCATTAGCTTCCCCTATTGGCCGATCTCTTTTAGGTAAAATGGAAGGAGACGAAATTTCTCTCTCCATTGGTGGAGAAAGCTTGGAATATGAAGTCATTCAAATAAAAACAATACATGATGAATAAAAAATAACTCCAATTAACTTAAACTAATGTCCTCAAAGCCATTAATTCCTTTTGAACAAATTGCGTCCGGTCACCCCTTTTTTATAGATACAGATGTTTATCCAAATTGGGATGAGAATTTTAAATGCCAAAAACCCTTAAAATTAGAAATTGGTTTTGGTAATGGAAAATTTTTATTAGATATGGCTATTAGTGACCCGAATAGCAACTTTTTAGGCCTTGACTTTTACCATAAGGGCATCCGCAAAACGATTATGAAGTTAGATCGTTTTCAAATTCCAAACGTACGAATCATTTATGGGGATGCTAAGGAGCGAGTACCGGTTCTTTTTAAAGATGGTGAGTTGGATGAAATTTTTATTAACTTCCCAGATCCGTGGCCAAAGAAAAGACACATTAAGCGTAGGTTAATCAAACCTGACTTCATTAATGTGTTAGCCCAAAAGATTGCCCCAGGAGGCACGTTAAAAATTGCTACTGATTTTGAACCCTATGCAACAGAAATGTTATCTTATTTAGAAGAAGAGCCTAGTTTGTTGAACCTTAACAAAAAAAGTGGGTTTTCCCATGTTAGGAATGGAATTCCTCAGACTAAATATGAAAAAAACTTTTTAAAAATTGGGAAATCCATTTTTTATTTTGATTTTCAAAAACACGAGGAATATGTATTTTCAAATCTAGTCGAACCTGCGCCAGCCGGTTGACTTAAATCCCATCAATGATGACTCCCCAAACTTGGAGGTTTCCTTGTCTAAAGAAAGAATTTTAATCGTTGACGACGAAAAAAATATTGTATCTTCTCTTCAGGATATTTTAAAAGATGAAGGTTATGAAATCACTACTGCAGAAGATGGAATTACTGCCCTGGAAATGATCCAGGCTGATCCACCCGAATTAATTCTTCTTGATATTTGGATCCCTGGAATGGATGGCATTGAAGTTTTGAAAACCGTTAAAACCTACCACCCTGAAATAGAAGTACTTGTTATGTCTGGTCATGGGACAGTAGATACGGCCGTCAAAGCCACAAAGTTGGGAGCATATGATTTTATTGAGAAACCATTCTCATTAGATGAGTTAGTTCAATCTGTAGAAAAAGCCCTCCAACTTCAAAAAACCAGATTTCATTCTAATGGCAAAAAGTCTTTAGGAAAGCAAGAACTTCCTCATTGTTTCCAACTCATGGTAGACGTTAAAAGAGGAATAAATGATGCCTCTAAAAATAACGAACCTGTGATAATTACTGGAGAAATTGGTACAGCAAAAGAATTTATTGCTCAGGCTATCCATAATGCAAGTAAAAATTCCCAATATCCCTTAGTAAAGGTAAATTGTGCAATTCGAACCAAATCTGCAGTCCAATCTGAGCTTTTTATTACTAATCGAAAATCAAAAACGGATAATAAAAATTCTGAACCTTCTTATAACCCCAGATCAATTTATTTAAAAAATATAGAAGGCCTAAATAAAACACTTCAAGAAAAATTAGCCGAAGTTTTGGCATATAAAGGATCCGAAGGAAATACAAACTTAGAACTACTTCCTAACCGAATTTTTGCTTCAACAACCCAAAATTTACAGGAGTTGGTAGATAAAGGAAAATTTAATAAAGATCTATATCAGATTTTAAATAAGAACCAATTAACCATTTCTCCCCTAAGAGAAAACTCAGCTCTCATTCCGAATCTAGTGGAAAAATACTTTGCGGAGCAGGCGGAAGAAAGCGGACACAGCCCAAGGGATATTTCTGAGGAAGCTCTTAAGGCGTTAATGGGATATGAGTGGCCAGAAAATTTAAAGGAATTAAGGAAAGTTCTAGATCAACTTTCATCTAAAGTTCCTTCAAAGGATCCCATTCGATTCCATGACTTACCCGAATCCATTCGCAACCTGGAACAACATTGGGATAAGTCGGTATTTGAAAGCTTTGACTCATTACAAGATGCAGAAAGAAGCTGGGAGCGTGAATTTATTATTCATCATCTTCGAAAAAACAAATGGAATTTAGATGAAACAAGTAAAACATTAAAAACTGATACCGACAAACTAAAAACCAAACTTCAGCAACATAATATTGTTCTTCCGTTAAGTGCTGCCAAAAGTGGTTCGCCTCAACATCAATTCCAAAGAACACTTAAACGTAGTGTTGTGCTTTGCGGCCATGGACTGCACTCTGGAATAAAAACAGGTTTAATTATGCAACCTATGCCACCAGGGAGTGGAATTGTATTCGGGGATATTTCTAGCGGAGATACTATTCCCGCCCGTTTAGAAAATGTCCAATCTACTGATTATGCAACCTGTCTGAAAAAAGGATATTCATCTGTTCTAACCATTGAACATATAATGGCCACCTTGCATATGTATCGCATTTCAAATCTTCTTATTAAAATCAGTGATGAAGCTCCAGTGATGGATGGGTCGGCAAAAGATTTTTGTCAATTAATTGAAGATGGTGAATTTGAAGAACAAGACGAGCTTATGGACGAATTAATAATTGACAAAACTTATAGTTATGGAGCAGAGGATGAAAAGGGACCTTCCATTAGCATTGAACCCTATAATGGTTTCAAAGTGTCGTACCATATGGAATATCCTGCACCCATTGGAGTTATGGATCACACCTTTGAGTTTGTTGACTCTAAAGGATTTAAAGAAGAAATTGCTCCGGCTAGAACTTTTGGATTTGTCGAAGAAGTTGCGCAGTTAACAAAAATGGGGTTTGGCGCAGGGGGTAAACTTGACAACTTTATTCTTTTGGGAGACCAAAAAGTCTTAAATACGAAATTGCGTTATGAAAACGAATTTGCTCGACATAAAATTTTGGACATATTGGGAGACTTTTACTTACTTGGCAGACCAATCCGAGGTTATATAAAAGCCCATAAATCTGGCCATACACAAAACATAGGCTTGTTAAAACAAATACAGGCAGACATTTTGCAACCCGTAGCTGTTTAAGTATACAACTATGAATATTTTAAAACTTACATTTTTTCTTTGCCTCTAAACTTTTTGAGATCTTACCAATAATGGCTTCGGATGATTTAAAAATCGGTGTCCTGGTTTCCGGTCGGGGAACCAATTTGCAAGCAATTATTGATCAAATTTCTCGGGGAAACATTCCAGCAACCATTGAAATCATTTTAAGTAACAAAAAGGATGCACCTGCTTTGGAAAGAGCAAAGAGCCATGGAATAAAGTCAATTTTTTTGGACCCTAAGAAGTTTAACTCCAAATCTGATTATGATTTGGCTTTGGCCACTGAACTAAAAGAACATAATGTAGACTTGATCTGCTTGGCAGGTTACATGAAAATTCTAGGGAAAGAATTCATACAATCGTTTCCAAACAAAATTATAAATATTCACCCTTCCCTACTTCCAGCATTCCCGGGATTAAATGTGCAACAAAAAGCAATTGATTATGGTGTTAAATTTTCTGGTTGTACCGTTCACTATGTGAACGAAGAGGTGGATTCTGGGCCTATCATACTTCAAGCTGTCGTTCCTGTCTTAGACAATGATGATGAAGAATCACTATCCAAACGGATCTTGGAGCAGGAGCATAAAATCTATCCGGAGGCCATTAAATTAATCGCAGAAAAAAAAATACAGATAAATAATAGAAAAGTTAATTTAATATAAGAAGAAAATAAATGTTTTCAGCCGCCCTCAAAACAAATCGTTTTTTGATAACCGCTTTTATTTTTTATTTCTGGTCTCAAACTGCATTTGCCAATGATTCCCAAAACATAATTGATGCTATTCAAAAGCGGTATGACGAAACCCAAACATTTAAAGCTGATTTCATCCAAAAATCATTTTTAAAAGTAATGGGCCAAACTCAAACTGCAAAAGGTGAAGTAATTATTAAAAAACCTGGACGTATGAAATGGGATTACACTGCTCCGGACCCGCAAATACTAATTAGTGATGCAAAAGCTCTTTGGCTTTTTTTGCCTGAAGAAAGCCAAGTTACTAAAATGCAAATTGGAAGCATTTATTCTTCAAATACTCCCGCCCTGTTTCTAGCAGGGAAAGGGAAACTAACCCAAACGTTTAATATTGGGAAAGTAACTCGAAATAAAGATTCCGTAAGTGTCGAATTAATTCCTAAAGAATCCAATGATAATATTGACCGGATGACCATATTTGCGGACAATAGTAGTTATCAGATAATTGGCTCCCGAGTTTACGATAAACTAGGTAATCAAACAGAAATGATCTTTACAAACATTACGATCAATCCCGACACTCCTGATGAAACTTTTCATTTCCAGGTTCCGCCAGGTGTTGAGTTGATTGACTTTACTTCTTCAGATAAAAAATCAAATTAATTATGATTGAAACAGCAGTTTTTTCATTAGAATCTTTTTTTGCATTTGGCACTAAGATGGTAGTGTTTCTTGGTGGTTTGGCAGCTTTAATTTTTGTTCATGAACTTGGGCATTTTTTGGTTGCTAGAAAATGCGGAGTCATAGTCGAAAAATTTGCCCTGGGATTTGGCCCTAAACTTTTAGGGTTTACAAAATCAGGCACTGAATATTTAATTGCCTCCATTCCGTTAGGAGGCTATGTAAAAATGAAAGGAGAGGACCCGGGCGAAGAACTTGAAGATAGCAAAGGTTCTTTTTCAACTGCACCTGTCCTCCATAGGTTGGCTATCGCATTTGCGGGCCCCTTATTTAACATATTATTTGCTATAGCAATTTATGTTGTAGTTTATATGAACGGTGTTTCTACCTTAGGAACCACCATTGGAACTGTTAGAGATTCTTCTCCCGCCTTAGAAGCAGGACTAAAATCAGGTGATCGAATAGTCGAAGTCGAAGGCCAACCAATTCAGTTTTGGGATCGGCTAGTGAAAATTGTTCGCAATTCCCCAAACAAAGAACTAAAGTTTTTAATTGAAAGGGATAAGAAAGAACTTTTTGAAGTAGGAATCACTCCTGTCACGGAAGAAGTTCCTGATTTATTTGGAGAAAAAGAAAGGGTGGGACTGATTGGCATTAACCCTTTGGTTCATAATATAAGCTATGTCAAAGAGGGCTCAGCAGCTCATAAAGCGGGATTATTAGAGGGAGATCAATTAGTTTCCATTGATGGAACAAAAATCCGTAGTTGGACCGATCTTAAAGAAACCACCAAAGACAAAGCGGGAAAAGAGTTAAATGTTCAAATCAAAAGAGATGGGCTAGATTTAGAAATCAAAGTAACTCCTGAATCTAAAATCATTCAAGATGAAAACGGAAAAGAAATAGAGTTGGGCTGGTTAGGAATTGCCATTACAGGAGACCTGATTCTCGAGCAATATGGTTTTTTTGGAGCAATTAAACGTTCATTTATTGAAACTGGGAAATTAATCTATCTAATTTTTACCAGCATAAAAAAAATGATATTCGGTTCAATTTCCGCCGAAAGCATAGGTGGCCCTATTCTGATTTTTCAAATATATGGTGAACAGGCAAAACAGGGCTTTAACGAACTCATTCGATTAACCGCCCTTTTAAGTATTAACCTGGGGTTATTAAATCTATTGCCCATTCCAATTTTAGATGGTGGTCACATTTTCTTCTTTTTAATTGAAATGATAAAAGGCCGTCCCGTAAGCGAGAAAAATCGAGAACGAGCTTCGCAAGTTGGATTATTTATGCTCATATCTCTAATGATTTTTGCTTTTTATAATGATATCATGAGAATTATTAACTGACTTAATTTCAATGGCTTAAAGGGTATTTATGTTAGCCAAAACCTATAATAATGACCAGCGGTGGGAAGAATTAAAATCGGTGGCAGATAAATTAGGAATTGATATCCAATATTTTAACCTTTCTAATGAAGATATCCCTATTAAAAGTGGGTTTTGCAAATTAAATGGAAAAGGATTAGTTTTTTTAGATAAAAAACTTCCAATTTTGAACCAAATGAAAGTTCTGATTGAAGCCTTTAAAAATTACGATACCGAAGAAATTTATATAGCTTCATGGATTAGGGAATATCTAAATCACGAAATTTTTGAGACGAAAATAAATGACTCTTTTAAGTAAAATATTACCCGAAAACCGACGCAACCAGTTAAGAAAACTATTGAACCAGGGAAAACTTATTCGAGTAATGGAAGCCCACAATGGATTGAGCGGTATTATTGCAGATTGTGCTCGAATTGAGGGAACTTTTGAAAATGATACTATAATTAGAGAATTTGATGCTATTTGGGAAAGCAGCTTGACAGATTCAGCCTCCAAAGGTCACCCAGATATTGAAGTTATTAGTTTTGATTCCCGATTTCATACGATCAACGAAATTCTAGCGGTCACTCGGAAACCCATGATTGTTGATGGCGATACGGGCGGAGATCCAAATATTTTTGAATATACGGTTTCAAAGTTAGAACGTGCAGGAGTTTCAGCTGTCATTATTGAAGACAAAGTATTTCCTAAGAGAAATAGCTTAGAAGCTGGAACCAATCAATCGTTGCAAGAACCGGAAGTATTTGCGCACAAAATTCGTCGAGGCAAAGAGGTTCAAATGACACCGGACTTTATGATTATCGCCCGTTTGGAAAGCCTGATTGCAGGAACAGGATTAAAGGATGCTCTACAAAGGGCTCGCGCATATTTAACCGCAGGGGCAGATGGGATAATGATCCATTCAAAATCAAAAGACCCTGGGGAAATTTTAGAGTTCGCACAAAAATATCAAGACCTTCAAGCTGAATTGGGAGTAAAAAAACCTCTGGTTTGTGTACCTACCACTTATAACAACATTGTGGAATCAGAATTACAAAAATCAGGATTTCAAATTATTATTTATGCAAACCATCTTTTACGGTCAGCTTATAAAGCCATGATGGATACGACAAGATCCATATTGTTAAATCAACGATCTTTCGAAGCAGACCCATTTTGCACCCCGGTAAAGGAAATTTTTGAAGCAGTTGGATTTCTGGATGTAAAAGAAAAAGATAAGCAGGATGTTTCCAATAAAAATATACCCGTAATTATTCCAGCTGCAGGTTCGGCCCCTGATCTTCAGTCCGCTATTGGAAGTATACCCAAAGCCATGCTTGAAATTTCAGGAAAAACCCTTTTGAAAAGGCAAATTGAAGCACTGAACGCAAATTTTTTAACTGATATCAATGTAATTACGGGATATGAAAACGGCAAAATGAGTGCTGAAGGCGTTAACTTTATACATCATACTGACTACAAAAAAGGAACCGAACTTCATTCAATTTTAGCGGCTAAAAATAAGCTTCAAAATGGATTTCTGATTTTATATTCCGATTTGTTAGTCGCTGAAAACATATTCAGCCAATTATTAGCTTGTAAAGAAGATATTGTAGTTGTCGTTGACAATTCCATTCAATACCTTGGGCCTACTCCGGGAAAATTACAGGATTTTGTAGTAAGCAAGAATAAAAAAAATCGTCTCCGTCGCAACATAAACTTTGACTATCAAAATACAGTTGCTAAAATCGGCAAGAGAATTGACTCAAGCATCTCAACCCATGAATTTGTTGGGTTGGCAAAGTTCTCTCCAAGGGGAGCTGAGCAGTTTTTAAATACTTACGATGATTGTGTCAAAAATCATGTCGGAAAAATCCAAGAGGCTGAGGATATTTCTAAGTTTCGATTTACAGACCTACTTCAAGAAATGGTCGATCGTGGTTTTGATATACATTACTTAGAAATCCATAAAGGTTGGTTGGAAATACACTTTCCGCAGGATATTGAATTGGCTCGGGAGTTGTATTCCACCAAAACGCCAGTATAACCTCCGCGCTTTCCCATTTAAGATTAAGAATAAATTAATTGTTTTTAAATCGTTAATGCCTAACTTTGGTTAGGTGCTTTTTGTTAATGATTTGAATAATCATCTGATGTAATCAAATCATTTAAATACTTATTATGCGATATTCTCAAATTTTCATTCCTACACTTAAACAGTCACCTTCAGATGCAGAGGTTATCAGTCATAAGCTAATGGTACGTGCAGGCATGATTCGTCAACTGGCTTCAGGTGTTTATTCTATTCTGCCCTTAGGCTTGCGTGTTCTTAAAAAAGTAGAACAAATTATAAGAGAAGAGATGAATAATATTGGTGGTCAAGAAGTTTTCCTCCCTAGTATCCAACCAGCCGAACTGTGGCAGGAAAGTGGCCGTTGGGGTCTTTATGGCAAAGAATTATTACGAATTAAAGATAGGCATAATAGAGAGTTTTGCTACGGCCCCACCCATGAAGAGGTTATTACGGATATTGTTCGTAAAGAGGTAAAATCCTATCGCCAACTCCCGCTTATCCTTTATCAAATCCAAACCAAATTTCGAGATGAAGTTCGACCACGTTTTGGAATAATGCGTGGAAGAGAGTTTATGATGAAGGATGCGTATAGCTTCCATGTAGATCAAGAAAGCACACAGGAAGTTTATGAAAAAATGAGACAAGCCTATTGTAAAGTTTTTGAAAGATGCGGATTGGATTTCAAAATGGTTGAGGCAGACTCAGGAACAATTGGTGGAAGCTTTTCACATGAGTTTATGGTTCTTGCTGATTCCGGAGAAGACGAGATCGGTTTTTGCGAAAAATGTGATTATGCTTCAAATATCGAAAAGGCAGCTTCAAAATTACCATTGCCTTCATCATCTCCAAATAACATTGATTCATTAAAAAAAATTGAGACTCCCAATAAAAAATCAGTTGAAGAAGTTAGTAAATTTTTAAATGTGGCTCCTCAAAATATTGTAAAGACAATTATTTTTGAAACAGAAAACGGTCTTGTCGCAGGTTTAGTCAGAGGCGATCGACAGATTCACCCCACAAAACTAAAAAACCTTATTGGTTGTGACTGGCTACACCCAGCTAATGAATTACAAGTAAAAGAACAAACAAATTTTCCTATTGGTTTTTTAGGTCCTGTTAATTTAAATTTAGAAATTTTTGCGGATTATGAAGTTAGCCAAATGCACAATTTAATTACAGGCGCAAACACTCAAGATGCTCATTTTTCCGGTGTGCAGATAGGTCGTGATTTCGAGATAAAAAAATCTGGCGATCTACGAACGATAGAAGAAGGTGATCCTTGCCCAAAATGCGAAAACGGGTATTATAAAATTCGTCGGGGTATTGAGGTGGGGCACATTTTCATTTTAGGAGATAAATATAGCTCTGCCTTAAAATCTAATTTCTTAGATCATCAGGGCAAAGAAAAAACCATGTTAATGGGATGTTATGGAATAGGAGTTGGAAGAACAGCTGCAGCTGCTATTGAGCAAAATCATGACGATAATGGTATCATTTGGCCTGTTCCACTTGCACCTTTTCAAGCAGCTATTATTCCCGTTAACTTTTCTGATCACGCTTTAAAGGAAGCATGTATTCAATCCTATGAAACCCTAAAAAAACTTAACATTGAAACCCTTTTGGATGATAGGACAGACCGATTGGGAGCAAAGCTGAAAGATGCAGACTTATTGGGAATTCCGTTGCAAATGATTATTGGTCCTAAAAACTTGGATGCAGGGAAAATTGAGGTAAAAATTAGACATTCTGGCAATTCCGAACTTTATGATTTCCCAGAAGTATTAGAAACTATACCAAGTATCCTTGAAGCCCTTTAAATTCAAATTGTTAGGTATTTACGATTTTCCTTGAATCCTCTCCCTAGATTCTGTAAAATTTTCTCAAAATTGATTGGTCTGCAAAAGGCGGGCTTAGGCCCGCTTTTATTTTGGCTAATCTTGGTTCATTCATTTAAATTGTAAATCTGGCGTCAAGTTCCCCTTAAGGGCCAGAAATAAAAATAATCAACAATTATGGTCAAGAGTTCCGTTTCCCAATCGATTAGAGAGCTCGTTTTACCAATTGTTGAAAATGCAAATTTAGAGTTGGTTGACATTGAATACAAAAAAGAGGGGAAAGATTGGTTTCTAAGAGTATTTATTGATAAACAAAATGGTATTACTGTTGAGGACTGCAAGAAAATAAGTCGACAAATCGAAGATATCATTGAAGTAGAAGATCTAATTCCAAATAGATACTACCTGGAAGTATCTTCGCCAGGTTTAGATCGGCCTTTAAAAAAGGATAGAGATTTTTTAAGGTATTTAGGAAAATCAATCCAAGTTTCATTATTTTCTCCCATTCAAGAAAAACGAAAATATACAGGGATCATTGAGAACTTCAAAGAGAGCACTCTTTTTTTAGATGTCGGTGAGAAAACTATATCCATTCCCATGGATAATATTGCATCGGCTAAACTTGAAATAAAAATAAATTAAACCATGACCGTAGAAGTAATCCATATCATTGATCAGCTTTGCCGAGAAAAAGGCATCGATAAAGATGTCTTGATAGAAGCAATAAAATCAGCCGTGGAGGCAGCCGCGCGAAAAAAAATGCCCCCTGAAGTAATTCTTCATAGTGAATTTAATTTGGAGAATGGTGAAATTGAAATATTTGCTGAAAAAACGGTAGTTTCTAAAGTTAAAGACCCAGATCTCGAAGTTTCTTTAAAAGAAGCATCAAAAATATCTCCTGAAGCTCAATTAAAGGAAACCATTCTAATTCCACAAAAATTAGAAAATTTAGGACGCATTGCAGCTCAATTAGCCAAACAAGTCATTTTACAAAAGGTCCGAGAGGCTGAAATCGAAATAGTTTATAACGAATTTCAGGACAAAAAAAATGAACTTCTTAGTGGCATAGTGCAACGATTTGAGCATGGAGACATTATTGTAGATTTGGGTCGTGCTGAAGGAGTATTACCGCGAAGAGAACAAGTTTTCAGAGAAAAGTTCAATCGTGGAGATCGCGTCCGTGCCTATGTGCTTGAAGTAAAAAAAACCTCTAAAAATACCCTACTTATTCTTTCTCGTACCCATGTCGGCTTGATAAAAAGATTATTTGAACTTGAAGTTCCTGAAATAAGTGAAGGCATGGTGGAAATCATGGGGATTGTGAGAGAACCTAATGGTCGCACAAAAATTGCCGTTCGAACCAATGATAGAGACATTGATGCCGTGGGAGCTTGTGTTGGAATGCGAGGCCTAAGAGTTCAATCAATTGTGCAAGAGTTGCGTGGTGAAAAGATAGATATCGTAGAATACTCTGAAGACCCTGAGATTTTCATTCGCAATGCATTAAGTCCAGCAAAAATTTCAAGAATTGTCACTAACAAAGAAGAAAAACATATGACAATCATCGTTGCCGATGACCAGATGTCATTAGCAATAGGAAAGAAAGGTCAGAATGTTCGTTTGGCAGCGAAATTAGTTAAATGGAAAATTGATATTAAAGGCGAGTCAGAGGCCCAATCAATTTTAAGCGCAACTGATCTTTTTGTAAAAAAGAAAGAACCGCAGGAAGACTTCATTGAAATTATTAAAAACACTAAAGGTTTTAGTGAAAAGTTAGTTGCTATTTTATTTGCAAATAATGTAGTAACTTTTGATGAAGTGTTGAGCCAAGGGGTAGAAGGACTAATTAAGATTCAAGGAGTCGGCCCAAAGAAAGCTGAAGCTCTTGTCAGTTTCTCGGAAGAATATATTAAAAATAGAAAACCAGCTTCTTCCACCGAAATTGTTTCACCTGAGATTGAAGATAATTTAGTTTACACCGCCCCGGATATTAAAGAAAAAAGTGAAGTCGATTCATTATTTTCGGATAGTTCCGAAGAATCTTCTGAAGAAGAGCCTAGCTTGGAGCTGGATGAAGAGCAAATACCGCAAAATGAATTAGAAACTTTAGAGTCTGAAGAAGAGAGTGTAGTTAATTCTGCAGAAGAGGCTGCTCAAGAAGAAGAATTAGAGGAAGACCAGGAATTTGGTCTTGAAGAGCTAACAAAAGTGGATAGCACCATCATTAAAACGTTGCAAGAAAATGATTTTCAAACCATTGCCGAGTTGTCGGTGACTCCAATTGAAGAACTGATTTCTATCGAAGGAATCGATGAGGATACGGCCCAATTTATTTTGAGTCAGGCAAAGTTACATATGGAAAAATACGAAAACGTTTAAAAATTTTATATCAATTCACCATACATAGGAGTGTTGCTTTTGGCGAAAATTAGGGTTAACAAATTAGCGTTAGAGTTGGGTGTTTCTAACGACCAGATCATTGATGAACTCAAAGAAAAAGATTACCCAGTAAAAAACCATATGAGTTCAATTGATGAAGAAATGTCCAATTATCTCAGAGAATTTTTTTCGGAAAAATTAGCGCCAAAAAGTAAAAAGAAAACCACAACCAAGAAAAAAGCTGCTACCAAAGCCACAACTAAAAAGAAAACATCGACGAAATCAGAAACTAAAAAAGCTAAAAAATCCTCTCCCCCCAAGACCACCAAAGCAAAAAAAGCAGAGAGTACCACGGATACACCAAAAACCACCAAACCTGTAAAAAAAGTGAAAGCTGCCCTTAAAGAGGTTGATAAAGAAAAAACTACCGATTCTTCAAAAAAACCTCAAAAGCCAGGAGAAGGCGAAGCCCCCATAGCCGATAAATTAAAAGCAGCTAAAAAGCCTAGCTTAAGAATTGTAAAACCCGAGGAACTTGAAGAACTCGGAGATATTAAAAAAGTTAAAGATAAACCGACAAAAAAAGTAAAAGAAAGCGCAAAAACTCAAGAGTCAAAAAAAGATGAATCAATATCTCCCGATGAAAAATCAACTCCCGCTTCCACTCCGGCTCCAACCGAAGTCACGGAAGAAGAAAGTTTTGAAACTGTTCAAATTGGTGAAAACATTCAACTTCGCGATTTAGCTGAAAAATTAAACTGTACCGCAAACGATATAATTAAAGAACTTATGGGTTTAGGTGTAATGGCCACTATCAATCAAAGTTTGAACTTTGAGATGGCTTCCAAAATTGCAGATCAACGCGGGTTTGAAGTTGAAAAGGTTCAGGAGGAAGAGGAACTTGAATTTGAAGAAGAAGAACAGGATTTACCTTCAGATCATCAATTGCGCCCTCCAATCGTAACCATTATGGGCCATGTCGATCATGGTAAAACTTCACTTTTAGATGCCATACGAAAAACCAATATTACTGAAAGTGAGCATGGGGGAATCACTCAGCACATTGGAGCCTACCAAGCCAAAGTAAAAGGGTCTTCAATAACTTTTCTTGATACCCCTGGTCATGAAGCTTTTACCGCTATGCGAGCTCGTGGAGCACAAATTACGGATATAGTCGTTTTAGTGGTAGCCGCAGACGATGGAATCAAACCTCAAACAAAAGAGGCTATAGATCATGCAAATGCTGCTAATGTCCCTTTGCTGGTAGCAATTAACAAAATTGATAAGCCTGATGCAAAACCAGATGAAGTTAAAAAGCAATTAGCAGAATTAGGCCTCTTACCGGAGGATTGGGGTGGCCAAACCATATTTACTGAAGTCTCTGCCAAAATGAATTTAGGAATTGATAATCTTCTTGAGCTACTTTTACTTCAAGCTGAAATTATGGAATTAAAGGCAAACCCAAAGCTTAGAGGAAGAGGAATAGTCATTGAGTCAAAATTAGATAAAGGTCGAGGACCCGTTGCAACGGTGATCATTCAAAAGGGTAATTTGCACGTGGGCGACCCTTACATTATTGGTAATTATTTTGGCAAAGCGCGAGCTTTAACCAATGATCAAGGAAAAAATATTTCCAAAGCAACGGTCTGTATGCCGGTTGAAATTATTGGGATTCCTGAGGTCCCAGAACCCGGCGATAAATTTATGGTAGTCAAAGATGAAAAACGTGCTCGTCAACTATGTGAATTACGAGTTCAAAAACAAAGAGAAACTGCTTTGGCTCAAAAACCTCGGATCACCATGGAAGACCTCCATCAGCAAATCCTGGAGGGCAAAATTCATGAGCTTAGCTTAATCATTAAAGCCGATGTTCAAGGTTCTATCCAAGCTGTCAAAGAAGCTCTTTCTAAATTAGATAATGATCAGGTTCGCGTTAAAGTAATCCATGACGCTGTCGGTGGAATCACTGAATCAGACATACTATTAGCCAGCGCTTCAACTGCGATTATTATTGGGTTTAATGTAAGACCTACTGAAAAAGCAAGCATAATGAGTTCGAAAGAAAAGGTTGATGTACGACTTTACAGTGTCATCTATGATGCTATAAACGATATTAAAAAAGCAATGGAAGGACTACTAGAACCTACTTTTAAAGAAAAAGTAATGGGCCGCGCCGAAGTCCGGGAAGTTTTTCATATTCCCAAAGTGGGAAATATTGCAGGTTGTTTTGTTTTATCTGGACAAATTGAAAGAAATACTCAGGCTCGGTTGGTTCGAGATAGCGTAGTGATTTATGATGGGAAAATCAATTCGCTAAAAAGATTTAAAGACGATGTTAAGGAAGTTGCTTCGGGTTATGAGTGTGGACTTTCATTTGAAAAATACCAGGATTTAAAGTCAGGCGATATTATTGAACCTTATATCCTGGAAAAAGAGCCAGTTTAAGATCCTGTTAAGCAATTAAATATCAACTTAAATATAATTCATAATTAGTTTATCCCATGCATGTGGGTTGTTGTTCCATAAGGTTTTTTTTGCACGGAAATAGTTCCCTTAAAGGGAAACGACGCATTATTCGTACCATTAAAGATCGTGTAAAAAATAAATTTAATATTTCCATAGCTGAGGTCGGGGATCAGGATATTTGGCAAAATTTGCATTTGGGTATCGCCGCAGTAAGTGGAGATGCCCAATATTTAGAGGGGTTAATTCAACAAGTGGTCAACTTCATTGATAACATGCATTTAGCAGAAATGACAAGCCACGATGTCGAAATCATAAATTTGGGAAAGGAATCCTTTTGATTATTCCCATTTGCGGGCTAAAAGATGCGTTTCAAAAGATCACAAAGAGTCCAAGAGTTACTTTTAGAAGAAATATCCTCTCTAATAATGAGAGGGTTAAAGGATCCAAGAATTGGGTTTGTAACCGTGACTAAAATAGAATTGAGTAATAATTTAAAACACGCTAAGGTTTTTGTTAGCATTATGGGTGATGAAATAAAAAAAGAAGAAAGTTTAAACGGATTAAAAAGCGCCAAAGGATTTATTCGAAATCAATTAGGCAAAAATTTATATTTAAAATATATTCCCGAACTCGAATTTAAAATCGATGAGTCCGCGGAACATGTTGAAAAAATTACAAAGCTTATCAATCGATTGCATGATGAATAGTATTGTCAATATTTATAAACCCGCAGGGCCCTCCTCTTTTTCAATGGTCCAATCCGTAAAAAATACTCTAAATGTAAAAAAAGCAGGCCATATAGGAACACTGGATCCCCTAGCAGAAGGTGTTTTGCCTATCTGTCTTAATCGATCAACCAAAATCATTCAATTTTTGACTCGCCTAAATAAAAGTTACACGGCCACAATGAAATTAGGTGAGTCTACAGACACACAAGACTCTACCGGTAAGATAATTAGCCTTGGGGACGCCAATAATATCTCTAGTGAGGATATAAAGAAAGTATTAAAGAATTTTATAGGGAAACAACAGCAAACACCCCCCATGTTCTCAGCTAAGAAAAAAAATGGAGTTCCACTTTACAAATTAGCTAGAAATGGTATTACTATCAATAGAGACCCGGTAACGGTAGACATTTATTCCATTGAATTTTTGAATAAGGATGGAAATCAAGTTACTTTTAGGGTGGTATGCTCGGCAGGAACTTATGTCCGTACCCTATGCCATGATGTAGGTTTAAAACTAGGTTGTGGTGCTCATTTAACTCAATTAGTTCGAGAACAGGTAGGTCATTTCAACGTCCAATCATCAATCACTTTAGAAGAACTTAATCAAGCCCAAGCCCAAGGTACCCTTACCGAAAAATTATTAAAAACGGAACAAGCTTTGGATTTTCTCCCTGAAATAAGTATTTTTTCTGAAGAAAAAAAACCCATTGTTAATGGATTACCAATTTTAAAGAGATATATAAAAAAGGTACCCAGTGAATTTTATCCGGGAATGAACCTTCGGGTTTTAAGTTCAGAAAATGATTTAATTGCTATAGTAGATCCTCTTGTAAATCAGGAGGAGTTTAAAAATATTGATTCAATGAAAATTGCTTTTAAATTAAAACGTGTTTTAGTTTAGTTATTAACTTATGTTGCTGGAAAGGTTGGAATGTTTTTACAGGTAAGATTCTCTGAAGCATATTATTTTAAGGGAAGTGATTCTCCCAAAAGAATCTTCTCTGCAAAAACATTCAACAACCTTACGGCATTGCCAATTCGATAGAGGAGGTTGGCTATGGCTTTCACAAAAGAAGCAAAAGCTTCTATTATTGACAAATACCGTCTAAATGAAAAGGACACAGGGTCCTCTGAGGTTCAAATTGCTTTATTAACAAATCGCCTCAACTATTTAACTGAACATTTTCAGACTCATAATAAGGATCACCATTCTCGCCGAGGTTTGATAAAAATTGTAAATCGAAGGCGAAAGTTATTAGATCATTTAAAGAAAGAGAACTTCAGTTCTTACCAAAACATTATTAAGGACCTAGGTATCCGACGGTAAATTATGATACACAGATTGGAGATATTTAATGCAACAAAAAATAGAGATGGATCTGGATGGCAAGACTTTGTCATTCGAGGCTGGATGGCTGGCCAAACAAGCCAACGGATCAGTTGTGGTCCGTTATGGAGACACTATGGTGCTTGTCACAGCAACCATGGCGAAACAAGCAAAAGAAGGAGTTGATTTTTTCCCCCTTACGGTAGATTATCGAGAAAAAACGTACGCAGCAGGTCGAATCCCGGGTGGCTTTCTAAAACGTGAAGCCCGTCCCCAAGATCATGAAACCTTAACCAGCAGATTAATTGATCGTCCTATTCGCCCTCTTTTCCCCGATGAATTTCGGACAGAAACTCAAGTAGTTTGTTTAGTTGTTTCTCATGACCAAGAAAATCCCCCAGATGTAATTGCACTCTCTGGTGCTTCCACTGCCCTTTTAATTTCAGACATTCCTTTTGAAAACCCTGTTGCAGGGGTTCGGGTGGGTAGAATTGAGGGTGAGTTTGTAATCAACCCAACTTACGAAGAACAAAAACAAAGCGACCTTCATCTATTAATGGCAGGGACCGCAGATGCTCTAGTAATGGTAGAAGCAGGAGCCGATGAATTAGATGAAGAAACAATGATGAACGCTTTAGAGTTTGGGCATGATCGAATAAAGAAAATCGTCGAGCTCCAAATTAAGTTTAGAGAAATGATTGGCAAAGAAAAGGCACCAGTCGAAATTCCCGAAAAAAACGAAGAGCTAATCACCAAAGTTAAAACTACCACTCAAGCCAGTGTTGAATCTGCCATGCAAATTGCCGATAAAAAAGAGCGCAAAGAGGCTTTGACAAATGCAGCAGAAGCAATGGCTCAAAATATTAATCCAGAAGGTGATGAGGATTTGCAATCCGAGTTAAGCGAAATCTTTCATGGTATTGAAAAAGAATCCATGCGTGAGATGATATTAGAGAAAAAAGTTCGCATTGATGGCAGAGGCTTGACTGATATTCGCCCAATCAACTGCCAAGTCGGTTATCTCCCGAGAGTTCATGGATCCGCCATATTCACCCGAGGTGAAACACAAGCCTTAGTTGCTACAACTTTAGGAACCGTATCCGATGAACAACGAATGGACAATCTTGAATTTCGTGGCAACAAATCATTTATGCTTCATTATAATTTCCCGGGATTTTGTACCGGAGAAGTTAAATTCATGGCCAATCCTGGAAGAAGGGAAATTGGACATGGTATGCTTGCTGAACGGTCATTGATCCCAGTTCTACCATCAAAAGAGACTTTTCCCTACACAATCAGACTTGTTTCCGAAATCTTAGAATCCAACGGCTCTTCTTCAATGGCTTCGGTTTGCGGTGGGGCACTATCTATGATGGACGCAGGTGTTCCATTAACATCGCCTGTTGCTGGTATCGCCATGGGGCTAATAAAAGAAGATGATCGCGTAGCAATTTTATCTGACATTTTGGGTGATGAAGATCATCTAGGAGATATGGACTTTAAAGTTGCTGGAACTCGCAAGGGAATTACTGCTTTACAAATGGATATTAAAATTGGAGGCTTGACCAAAGAACTTATGGCAACAGCTCTTCAACAAGCAAAGGATGGGCGTTTCCACATCTTGGATGAAATGGCACAAGCCCTTGAGACACCAAGAGAGGAGATGTCACAATTTGCTCCGCGAATCACTACCATGAAAGTCCCAACCGATAAGATTCGAGACGTTATTGGCCCAGGTGGAAAAGTTATTAAAGACATTATTGAAAAAACTGGTGTATCTATCGATATCAATGATGATGGTTTAGTCACCATTGCCTCCAGTGATGCAGGAGGTTCCGATGATGCAATCAACCGAATTAACAACCTGATCCAAGAAGTCGAAATCGGAAAAATTTATCTAGGGAAAGTTAAGAAAATAATGGATTTCGGAGCATTTGTTGAAATCTTTCCCGGCACAGATGGATTGGTTCACATTTCCCAAATATGTGATCGTCGAATCAAACGGGTTAGCGATGAAATTCAGGAGGGTGATGAGATTGTAGTTAAGGTAATTGATGTAGACCGCAATGGAAAAGTCAAACTCAGCCGTAAAGAGGCTATGCGAGAAGAAGCTGCAGCGGCACAATCATAATCATCTAATTTTTATAAGAGAAATAGCGAATTAGGGTTCTACCTTAGTTCGCTATTTTTTTAGTTGAATTACTTTCTTATTGGTTCTGCAATTAATCAAAAGAGATCTTCCAACTTTTTAGCAACTCTAAAGTTTTATAATGAGTAAGATCAAAGTGGATTGGAGTTATTGAAATGTAATTTTCCAAAACCATTTCGCAGTCCGTACCCGGATCCGCTTCTTCAAACTTCATCTCCCCTGCCAACCAATAGTAAACATTATTTCTTGGATCTACCCGTTTATCGAATGTTTCTATCACTCTAGATTTTCCCTGACGAGTAAATACCACACCTCGAATATCTTCCCGCTTGATTGCAGGCACATTAATATTTAAGGAGACTCCTTCAGGAAGTCCTCTCTCGATAACTTGTGGATAAAATTGTCGTACAAAAGATCCGGCAGAAGAAAAGTCAAAAAACTCAAACGAATTTAATGAAACGGCAATGGAAGGAATGCCCATTATTGCAGCTTCTGTGGCAGCCGAAACTGTCCCCGAATAAATAGCACACGTTCCTAAATTTCCCCCTTGATTAATTCCAGAAATAACAATATCAGGAGGCTCCTCCAGTAATTCAGTGATTCCGATTTTAACGCAATCAGCGGGAGTCCCATTCACCATGTAACCAACCAATTTTCCCTCTGGTTCAACTTTTTGAACTTTTAAAGGATTAGATAAGGTTATGGCATGTCCCACTGCACTCTGTTCTGCATCAGGGGCAATAATTACAACATCATCAACTGCAGATAGTTCTTGCCAAAGGCTTTGGATACCTTTTGCATAGAATCCATCATCATTTGTTAATAAAATCATATGCATAAAAAAGGCGGGGCCAAGAGGCTCCGCCTTTTCTCTTTTTTAAATTTACTGGTTAAAAGTTAGGCCAAAATTAATTATGCTTTTCGAAGTATTCTTGAGATTCACTGGGGCCTGGTTTCATGGCGTCTTCACCTTTTTCCCAATTCGCAGGACAAACTTCCCCATGATTTTCATGGTGCTGTAAAGCATCTATCATTCGAAGGGCCTCATTCACATTACGGCCAAGGGGCAAATTATTTACCAAGGCATGCTGAACGGTTCCTTCTTTATCAATTAAAAATAATCCCCTAAAAGCAATTCCACCATCAGCGAGAACACCATAATCTCGACTAATATTTTTATCAATATCGGCAATTAATGGATAATCAATATTCCCTAATCCACCTTTTTTACGGTCTGTATTTCTCCAAGCCAAATGAGAAAATTGACTATCTATAGAAACACCCAAAACCTCTGCATTTCGGCTTTTAAAATCAGCAATTTTTTCGCTGAATGCAATAATTTCGGTAGGACATACGAAAGTAAAATCCAAAGGATAAAAGAAAAGAATAACGTATTTGCCACGGTAATCCGAAAGCTTGATCTCCTTAAAAGACCCGTCTGCCATCACGGCTTGGGCAGAAAAATCAGGCGCCGGTTGGGCAACTAAAGTTGACATATTTTCACTCCTATATATGAGATAAAAAATCAGATGAGGGGATATAATCTAGCAAAAAATCCACCTTGATTCAATTCCCTTTATATCCCATTTATAGAATCTTTTTATTTGAAGAAATTTACCCCTTTACAACATTAAACGTATTGACAAGACCAAAAATAAAGCAAATGAAAACTGTCCCAATTAGAATAATATTGAACCAGCGTATAAACCAACAGTCTTTTAATAACTCATGGTCATTCAATGAATTAATTTGAGAACTGTAAATAAACTTCTGTAGTGCAATACCCTTCCGAATAGAACGATTTAACAGGGTGGGAGATCCTAGCATTAAATATTGACTAGGGTGCTGATCACGGAGTTTTGATAAAAACCTTGCATATATCCAGAATCCTACAATTATTCCCCAAATTATAGATAATAGAAAACCTATCCACCAATAACTTAACATTCCAATTTTCCTAATCAATACTTTGCCAACATTGTTCTAATAGTTTAACTGCCTGGATTTGGCAATCAACGAGAAACATCGTGAGGTCATTCTTGACAGGTATCCAACTCCACCATAAAATGAAAAAAGAACTAATCAGATTATATGGCAATTTTTTTTTCTAATAACGTTTGCATTCAGGAAAAAGTTGGATACCCATTCTGTCCAAAATAGATTGAAATTTGCCCTAATACTTACCCTTTTGATAATGGGCGTACAGGTCGTAGGGGGAGTTATTTCCAATAGCTTGGCTCTTATTAGCGATGCTGCTCATATGCTTACAGATTCCTTTTCCTTAGGATTGAGTTGGTTTGCTTTAAAAATTGCCGCCCAACCCTCTACCAGCACCAAAACTTATGGATATCATCGGATGGAGATTTTTGCCGCTTTTATTAACGGTCTCCTTCTTTTAGCCATGGCACTTGGAATAGCTTGGCAAGCCTATGAGCGGTTTCAAAACCCCCAGGAAGTACAAAGTGTCACATTAATTTGGGTTGCTCTCATTGGATTAGCAGCTAACCTGGCAGTAATCTATTTTCTAAAGGATGCCGCTCATGCCAACCATGGACAAGACCTAAATGTAAAGGGGGCTTTCTTTCACGTTTTAGGGGACACCTTATCTTCCGTGGCAGTCATTTCAGGAGGCTTGATTATGTGGTTTACCAATTGGTACCTCCTCGATTCCATCATTGCAATTTCCATCTCCCTATTTTTAATCCATATTGCAAAGAAAATAATTGCCGATTCAGTACATATTTTACTAGAGGGGGTTCCAAAAGGAATTTCTCTTTCCGAAGTTAAAAATGAACTGTCTTCATTACCTGAAATTCAAGATATTCATGAGCTACACATTTGGTGTATTTGTTCCAATATTTATGCTCTTAGCACCCATGCATTGATCAAAGCTCAAAAAATTCATCAGGCTGAAAAAATATTACAAGATGCCAAAAGACTCTTACAGGAAAAATTTAATATCACCCATTCTACGATACAATTTGAAATCAATCCCTGCGGCTCCTCAGAAGTCCTTTGCAATATGAAGCATTAATTTTATGAAAATTATTTTTTTAGGCTCAGGAACCTCCACTGGAGTTCCCTCTTTATGTTGTAGTTGTGAGGTATGCCAATCCGAAGACCCATTTAATAAGCGATTAAGAGCATCAATATTAATACAAAATAATGGGGCTAACTTTCTGGTAGACACTTCCACTGACTTACGGCAACAATGCTTACGTTATAACATAACTCATATAGAGGCTGTTTTATACACTCATCACCATGCAGATCATGTTCATGGAATTGATGAATTAAGGTGCTTTAATTTTTTCAATAAGGCCGTTATCCCTTGCTATGGGAATGAAGTTACCTTATCTATGATAAAGAAAAACTTTGGATATATATTTAATGGGAACCGACCAGAAGGAGGTGGGATTCCACAATTAGTTTTACATACCGTTGAAAATAAACCCTTTGAATTGAAGGATACTCTTATAACCCCTATCCCAATAAACCATGGAAGTCTGACTATTTTAGGTTATAGGTTTGGAAATATGGCTTATATAACGGATGGAAGTGGAATACCTAAGGAATCCAAAAACTCGCTAATAGGATTGGATACCTTAATAATTAATTCGGTTGGATTTAAACCACATCCAACGCACTTTTGTTTATCTGAAGCTTTAGAGGTGGTCTCAAACTTAAAACCTAAACGCACATTTTTGACTCATATTAACCATACCTACGACCACAAAACAGTAAGTAATGAATTACCTGATAATGTAGAATTGGCTTATGATGGTTTGGAAATAGAATTATAAATCAATCTAAGTCAAAATCTCTTAATGGTTTATCATCAGTTTTATCTACATTCTTTTGAGCTTCTTTAAACTTCTCATCTAAAATTCGAGTTCGGTCTTTTTCAATTTCGCTTCGCTGTTTAAATAAAGATTCCGCTTCTTTCCTTTGAGAATCTAAGTTTTTCACCATATCTGACAAAGAACCATGTTCTTTTTTCTTTTCTTCTTTCCACAATACTTCGCCCGTTTTCTTATCTACCTGTAAACGAGCTTCACAGCATGGGCAGATAACATCTAACTTATTAGAACTCATTTCGAGATTCTCCGGATATAATCGACTTTTCAACTTTCCTTTATTACCAAAAGAATTATAGCAAAATTACAAAGGCCTTTAAACCAAACTATTGGAATTTAAAACCTTAACATTAGTATCTTTAATTTTATAACAGTTTAAAATATAATCCCTAAATTTTGGGATTACTATGGATACAAAAGGATTTTTCATTACAGGAACAGATACCGGGGTGGGGAAAACTGTTGTCACCGCTACTCTTTTAGCTTTATTCCAAAATCAAGGTCTGCAGGTGGGTGTAATGAAACCCATTGAAACTGGAGTGGATCCAAGATGTAATTCATCGGCAAACTCAGATATCAAATTCTTACTAGAATCCGGTTCACTGGATCAGAGCATTGAAGAATCCTGCCCTTTCCAAATTAAAACTGCCGCCTCACCTTATCAAGCCTCATTAATGGAAAACATGGAAATTGACCTCAATAAAATCTTTGAGGCCTACAAAAATTTAAGCAAAAAAAATCAATTAGTTCTTGTCGAGGGGGTTGGAGGAGTCAAAGTCCCAATTAAAAAGGATTATATGGTAATAGATTTAATTAGCGACTTGGCTTTACCTGTGATCTTAGTTTGCCGCTATGAATTAGGCACTATCAACCATACATTACTAACTATAGATGCTTTAAAATTAAAAGGGTTAACTATTGCGGGGTTAGTTTTTAACCAATCCTCATCCAATGAATTAAACCAGGTCGAAAAACAACAACCTCAATTAATAGAAGAACTATCGAACGAAAATATCCTTGGAAATATTTCTTTCCTTGAGAACCTGAATACCTATTCCTTCAACCAACAAGCATTTAAAAAATTTATTCCCCAGTTAAACATCGCAACTTTAATTGGGGATGAATAAATCTTTTTCCAAACATACCAATACCCCATCCCTTGACAAACTTATTTTTTCTTGTAATTTAAAATAATCATATTCAATTAAATACTTCTTTGACGAAAACAGTTTACCTTTTGGAACAGATTATGAAAACCTGGTACATGCTTACGTTAGTAGGAAAAGACCAACCTGGAATCGTAGCAAAAATCACAAAAACACTTTATAAAGGCAACTGCAATTTAGGCGAAGCCTCAATGGCAAGATTAGGAGGCAATTTTTCAATAATGCTGATGGTTTGTACCAATCTTTCTAGCCAAAGTTTAACAGATCTCTTAACTCCTATTTCCAAATCACTTAAATTGAATTTTCATTTAGATGAAATTGAAGGGGAGTTACTAAAACATCTCGAGCCCGACGTGCGAATTACAGTATTTGGGGCTGATCGAACTGGAATTGTCGCCGAAGTCACCAACGTATTAGCAGAAAGCGGTTTAAACATTTTAAATTTAGAAACTGATGTAGGAGGTTCCATTGATAGCCCAATTTACATAATGCAAATAGATGGGATTGCTACGAAAGGCTATAGGTTAGTAGAAGAGACATTAAAACAAATTTCCTCAGAAAAAAATTTAGAAACAAAAATTGAACCCATTGATATTATGCTAGGTTAATAAAAATGGCCTTACTAAAAATATTAACTTACCCTGACCCAAGGCTGAAGCAGATTTCCAAGCCCGTTAATATTTTTGACGAAGAAATTCGAGAATTTATTTCAAGTTTAGAAGAAACAATGCTCGCAAGCCCAGGAAGTGTAGGTATTGCCGCTCCTCAGGTAGGTCGCTTCCAGCAAATCATTATTGTAGATGTTTCTGGTAAACCAAATATCAAACACCATGGTAAAATGATTTTAATCAATCCTCAAATCGTTTCACAAAGTGGAAGATCTGTAGGAAAAGAGGGATGCTTATCGGTACCAGAATATATTGGAAATGTGGAGCGCGCTAAATTCATTACTCTAACAGCCAAAGATCCTTTTGGACAACCACAAAAATATAAAATGGAACGATATGAAGCCCGAGCCGTTTTACATGAAATGGATCATCTTAATGGTCTTTTATTTTTAGATCGGCTAATCAGCCGTAGGGATTTGTTTAGAAGAAAAATTCAAAGTGATTTTCACACAAGTATTCATAAATTGGAATAGGGCAAATGAATAATTGGTTAAAGTATATTCCAATTATGGCTTTAATTTTAGCCTGCACCCATGATCACAAAGTTGATATTCGACCTCATGTCTTTGTCAAACCCTCCCAATTAGGAAAAAATTCAATTTTAGCCATTCAAGTTATTGATACCCGACCACAGGGGGCAATTTATAAAAGTCAATCAGGACTAAAAGGGAAAAAAAGATCATTCCAAACCATTAATATATACCCTGGCTCCAGTGTTAAGGACGCAGTTTACGACAAAGTAGAGGAAGGATTTCAAAAAATGGGTTTTAGAATAACAAGACAAAGCACTAAAGCAAATAAAAAAATTCGCGTTGACTTAGCCAAACTTCAATTGAATTACAAAAGTGAAAACTTAAGTTTAAAACTTCCCACAATTTTTGCTCAACTCACGGTTTTATTAAAGGTTACGGCAAAAAATCAAAAATATTTTTTTAAGAATAAATACACAACTATTAAAAACAAGTCACAAAAAGCTCTCTCTGGAAAATTTATGAATGAGCAATTTATAAATGATGGTCTCTCCTTTACATTGAAAAAAATGTTTGAGGACCCTAAACTAATTCAATTTTTAACTCAGGAAAAATTTAACCCATGAGCATGAAAAACATTGCAGGTGAGGACATTCAAAAAATTGCAGAAAAATTAGGCTTAAATCCAGAGGATTACCTTCTTTATGGAAATCAAAAAGCCAAAGTTTTATTAAATGTTTTGGATAAGACGGCTAAAAAAGGAAAACTCATTCTTGTCTCTGCAATCACGCCCACTCCCGCAGGGGAGGGAAAAACTACAACGACAATCGGGCTGGGACAAGCTTTTGCAAAACTAAATAAATCAGTATGTTTAGCCCTAAGGGAACCCTCCTTGGGGCCATGTTTGGGTATGAAAGGAGGGGCGACGGGTGGAGGAAAAAGCCAATTAATTCCTGCAGATGAAATCAATTTACATTTTACAGGTGACTTTCATGCAGTAACTTCAGCAAATAATTTACTTGCCGCTTTACTGGACAATCGAATTTACAGAGAAGAAAAAGAACAACGTGTTGACCCTCGGAGAATCACTTGGAAACGGGTGATTGATATGAATGACAGGTCACTTCGGAATATAATCCTTGGACTTGGGGGCGTCCTTCAAGGAATTCCCAGAGAAGGAGGTTTTGATATAACAGCTGCGTCTGAAATCATGGCTATCCTTTGTCTTGCAGAAAGCTTTGAAGATTTAAAAAAAAGGATCGATCGGATTTTAGTTGGATTCACATATGAAGGTGAACCTGTTAAAGCATCAAATTTAAAAGCAACAGGTGCCATGACAGCATTATTAAAGGATGCCTTGTTACCAAACTTAGTCCAAACCTCAGAAGGAGTACCCACTTTTGTCCATGGAGGACCATTTGCAAATATTGCCCATGGATGTAATTCCGTAATAGCCACCAGAATGGCTATGAGTCTCGCAAATTGGGCTATTACAGAAGCAGGGTTTGGGTTTGATTTAGGAGCAGAAAAGTTTTTTGACATTAAATGCCAAAGTGCCAAATTAGATACAGCTGCCGTAGTTTTAGTAGCGACTTGCAGAGCGTTAAAAATGCACGGAGGGATTACTAAGAACGAACTTAGTCAAGTCAACCCTCAAGCCATTCAAAAAGGATTGGCAAATTTGGACAAACATGTAGAAAACATTAAACAATTTTGCGAACCCCCTGTCGTTTGCTTAAATAAATTCAGCAATGACACCCTCGAGGAAATTGATATTGTTCGTAAACATTGCGAGGAATCACTAAAAGTTCCTTTCGCTGTTGCAAATCATTTTGAAAAAGGAGGGGAAGGTGCTATTGAATTAGCAGAAACCGTAATGAAATATGCTGAAAAAGAATCAGAACCTTTTTGCCCTCTTTACTCTTGGGAAGAAGACGTAAAAACTAAAATTTGGAAAGTAGCAAACAAAATGTATGGCGCAGAAAAAATTACTTATACCAAGAAGGCTAAGAGGGACTTAAAATCTATAAATAATCTCGGCTATAACAACCTTCCAGTTTGCATTGCTAAAACTCAACAATCCCTTAGTGATGATCCCAAAGCCCTGGGCCGACCCACCGGTTTTACCGTAACGGTAAAAGAGATATTGATTGCTGCCGGAGCGGGATTTTTAATTCCCATTACCGGCGACATATTACGAATGCCCGGCTTACCAAAACAACCACAAGCCGAAAACATTGATGTAATCGAGGGTAAGACCCTGGGTGTGAAATAGGGAAATTTTATTCAAAATAGGCTGCCCCGCATCCGGGCATTTCGTTGACCTGAACCCTCTGAATTTTTACTCGATCGTCATCAAATTCTTCCTTTAATTTATCAAAAACCCAACGAGCAATATTCTCTGCAGAGGGATTCTTTTCATCAAAGGGGGGTACTTCATTTATGTTTTTATAATCTAAAGCAGACAAGATTTTCTCCGTACGGTCTTTTAACAAAACAAAATCTACGCCAACGCCAATTTTGTCAAGGTCCTTTGATAGTGCCGTCACCCTTACCGTCCAATTGTGGCCATGTAAATTTTCAAATTTGCCGTCGTAAAGACGCAATCGATGTGCCGCTGAAAATTCAGTCTGTACAATAACTTCATACATTTCATTTACCATTTAAAACAAACTTTATGCACTCAAAAGCCGTTTCCATCATAAATTGAATTTCCTCCTCATTAATGATTAAAGGAGGAAGAAAATAAATAACATTTCCTAATGGCCTTAAAAATATACCACGTTTTAAGCCTTCCAAATAAATTTGGTAACCAATGCGATCCTGGACTGGGAAAGGAGTCTTACTTTCTATATTTTTTAACAACTCTACTGCAACTATCATTCCCGTTTGTCTAAATTCACCACACCATTTTAAAGACGAAAACTGGTCGGAGTATCTTCCCAATTGTCTAACTTTTTTTTCCAAACCTTCCCAAAAACTTTCTTCATCTAACAAATCTAATGAAACATTTGCCGCCGAACAAGCTAAAGGATTTGCTGAGTAAGAATGACTATGAATAAATAGTTTGAAGGTAGAAAAGTCATCATAAAAAGCATCATATATTTTATCTTCCGTCAAAGTGGCCGCAAGAGGAAGATATCCTGAAGTAATCCCTTTAGACAAACAAAGAAATGTTGGATTTAAACCATGTTTTTCTGAAACGAAGAGTGAACCTGTTCTGCCAAATCCTACAGCAACTTCATCATAAATAGTATGAACATTTAATTGTTGGCATATTGTTTCCAACTTTTTTAGATAAACAGGGGGATACATTTTCATTCCTGCGGCTCCTTGCACCAGCGGCTCAATTACAATCCCTGCAATAGTTTCATTTTCCTTTTCTAAAACTGCTTCCATAGAATCAAAACATTCTGCTTTACAGGTTTCTCGTGTTAAATCATAGGGGCATCTAAAACAGTCCGGTCCATCTACTTGAACATTAGCCAATAACACTTTTTCAAATTTATCGCGAAATAAATCCATTCCACATATGGATAAAGCCCCTAGCGTTTCACCGTGATAGGCATCTTTCAAATAAACAAATTTGGTTTTTTGAGGCCTTCCCGTTTGACGCCAATATTGCAAACTAAGTTTAAGAGCAATCTCAACTGAGGTGGATCCATTGTCAGAAAAAAAAACTTTTTGAAGATTTGGAGAAGATAATTGAACCAATTTGCCGGCAAGATCAATAGCAGGCTGATGTGTAACACCCGCAAACATAACATGCGCCATTTTCTCTAACTGGTTTTTTATAGCTTGATTGATTTGTGGATGATTATGGCCAAACAGGTTAACCCACCATGAGGAAATGCAGTCAATGTAACTATTACCCTCGCGATCATATAAGTATACCCCTTGAGCATTATCAACTAACAAAGGAGGATCACTCTCATGATCTTTCATTTGAGTACAAGGATGCCAAATAAATTCTTGGTCCTTTAGTAATTCCGGGTCGATATTTGAACTTTCTTTTGAAAAATGCTTCAAAGGAACTCCCTACAAATCATAACGAGCAGGATCGAATTCACTAATGGGTTGCTTTAAAGTCCCTAATACAGCAGAGGCCACATAATCTGCTTGATGAGGAGTTTGTAAAATCCCATTTCGATAGTGTCCGGTGGAATAAAATAAATTTTGATATCGCTGACTTGCACCCATGATCGGCATTAAATCCTCCGCGGCGGGTCGTAAACCGGTCCATGACTCCACAAGTGGCGCAGATTTTATGGAAGGGACAATTGCAGACGCACGATCAATCAAACCTTGTATCACATCTTTTTCAATTAAAGGATTAAATCCTCTATCCTCCATGGTGGATCCTAAAACAAACCCCTGCCCTTCTCTCCAGGGAGCTATATAAGTTAGAATTCCATGTATGGTATATTCCAATTTATGATCATCGACAAAAACTCGACACATCTGGCCTTTTATTGGTTTTAGTGGCAAAGAAACATCCAAAATTTTTGCTAATTGTTGAGACCAGCTACCCGACGCTAAAATGAATTGATTGCCCTCTATTTCCCCGGTGTCTGTTACAACGGATCGAATGGAATTTCCAATGCGATGAAAACCAGTCGCATTTTCAGCAATCAATTCCACTCCAACTTTTTCTAAAGCCACTGCAAGAGCATCATGCATTTGACGGTTATTTACCTGACCTTGACCAACCCAAATAACCTCACCACAATTTTTTGAAAGATAGGGTAATCTTTCACGAACCTGAGAAATACTCCACAATTCATACGGAATTTGATGATCTTGAAAAAATCTTATGCGTTCATCCACACGATTTTCAAGAAAGTTAACCGGCATTATAGAACCGGCCATGGATAAATAAACATGTTTCCCGCTAATCTTAACCAACTCCTGTATATAGGATGGATATTTGTCTAAAGAAATACGGCAAAATTCAAAAAAAGGGTCTGCGGTATCACATTCACCATATGCTGCCAGCATTCCTGCAGCCGCGCGAGAGGCCATAATTGAATTCATCGGGTCTCCAATAACAGCTACTCTTAATTGAGGCGCATTTTGCTTTAGCCTTAATCCAATGCTAAGACCAATCACTCCTGCACCGATAATGACAACATCTATGTTTTTTAAATTCATAAATACACTCGGAAAAAGGCTATTTTATATCAGATTTGCACTATCCCACAAAAAAATGGAACAATCCTACACTATCTGTAAGTTCTTTAATGTACAGGCCTTGATATTCTACTTTTTAATGTGGTATTTTTACTACCCTAGAAATCAATCAATCAGAATATTCGATAAGCTAATATGTAGATTATTCGAGTTATTCATATTTGAGGCAAAGACATGTCTGAAGGTAATCAAGAGAATTCATCAGAACCGGGAAAACGGATCGACCCTATTTTAGTTCATTTAGATATAGAAGATCTTGACAAAGAAAAAATAAGAGAGCATTTTATCCAGCTTTGGCAATTTGAGGATGCAGACTCTCTATCTCCCGAAGAACAATTTTTGTCCACGATAGGAATATTTATTTATACCGCTCATGCCACACTAGATGATATAAACATTAACCAGGTAAAGGCCCGAGGGTTTATTACCGAAGCATTTACTAAGTGGCTGCAACCCGAAATAGATGCCTTGGTTGAAAAAGAAAAAGCCTCAGACAACCCGTTCAAAACTTTTGTAGAAAATAATGTTCCTAAAGTTGACGATGTTTATACTTGGCGACATTTCATGTTAGAAACCAAAAAAGCTGATGAGAAAGAATGGAATTACAAAATGAAACAATGCTGGTTTTCTCAGTTTTTTATCAGGTTAGGTCGAACAGATTGGATTGAAACTGCTTGTATGTTTGATAAAATACCATCAGAAGCTAGAAAAGATTATGTAAATTTAAAACTGTCTAATACATTCGCTAAGCTTGGGTCATTTTGCCAATTTCGCTATACTCCTAAAAGCTAATATTTACAGATTTCTATTATTAATTGCATTCTAATAAAAACTAAACCATCCTAAAAATTGGGATCTCCCCACCTCGCCTATTATATTAGTGGTCACGGATATGGACATGCTGTTCGATCTGCCGCTGTTTTAAAAAAACTTTCCCAGGAATTTTTCGTTCATATAAGGACGGAAATTCCAGAAAAGGTATTTTTACTACAAAATATAAAACATAAATACTCTTCTCTTGCAGTAGATGCTGGCTGCGCCCAACACAATTTTATCCAAGTAGATGAAAAAACTACTTTAGAGAATTCTTTGGCTTTTTATACAAATTCCCAACAAAAATATCAAAACGAAAGACAATGGTTGGAAAAAAATAATATTCGATTAATTATTTGTGATGTGCCCAGTTTTCCCATTAAACTGGGAAAAGAATTAGGAATTCCAGCTCTCCTACTGAGTAATTTTACCTGGTATGATATTTATTCGAAGTTTCCAAATGCCAAAAATTTTTCATCACTTCTTCAAAATCTCAAAAAAGAATACAACGCAACAACCATGCAAATTTTACCTCAATGTCATATTGAAAATGACTATATAGAAAATAAACAAGAGGTGGGTTTTATTAGCTTAAAGGGTCAGAATATTCGGAATCAGTTAGAAACTGATTTTTCCATAGATTTTGAAAATAAAATTTTGGTATTTATTTATCTGGGGTTACTGGATTCTTCTCTGATTGATTGGTCTCAACTGGAAAAAATATCGGATGCCATTTTTATCTCCCGGGATCCTATCCAAGAAGCAGACCAAATAAAAAACTTGCTAATAGTAAATGAGGATTATCTTTTTCCAGACTTGATTGCCAGTTCCGATATTGTCCTCACCAAGGCAGGCTATTCTACTTTCGCCACAGCTTTTACGCACGGAAAACCAGTGCTAACCTGTTCTAGAGAGAATTTTGCAGAATACCAAGCTATGGAAAACTTCCTTTTGGAAAAGGAAGTTGGATTGATTATTCCTCCAGAAAAATTCTTTCCCGGACATTGGGAAGAATTTATCAAGAAAGTGCTCCAAATTACCGTTAAAGATAAAGTACGCTTAAATGGCGACTCCGAAGTTCTTCCCATTATTCGCCAATTTATTGATCAATAAATTTTCTACTGGAACCATTTATAGGAGACCTCCCTCAATGAAACCAGATATCACTCTTATAATCACAAATTGGAATGGCCAAGATTTGTTAAGAGAGTGCTTACCGACAATAATTAAAGCCGTTAATAATGATAGCCAACATTCCTATGAAATCATGGTTATTGATGATTGTAGTTCAGACAATAGCTTAGAGATTTTGAAGAATGAATTCCCCAGTATCCGTCGCGAAAAAACTCCGCGAAACTTAGGTTTCCAGGGTGCAAATAATTATGCCGCTAATTTGACAGATTCTCGAATTATCATGTTACTGAATAACGATATAAAATTGCATCCTGATTCACTGGTCCAATTGTCTTGCCATTTTGATAGAGGAAATGTCTTTGCAGTAAGTGGTCAGATTTTTGATTTTGATGAAACAACTTTCCTTTATGGAAATCGAGGTGGTTATTTTAATAACGGCCATTTCTATTTATATGACAAACCGCCTTTTGCTTCAAGTCAAACCCTATTCGCTTGCGGTGGGGCTATGATGGTTGATCGAAAAAGATACTTAGAACTCGGAGGTTTTGATAATCTATATCACCCTCTATATTATGAAGAAATCGACCTTTCTTATCGAGCCATGAAACGTGGTTGGGATATAAAATACGAACCTCAGTCTATTGCATACCATAAGGTTAGAGGGACCATTACCAAACAGGAGAAAGTTCGACAATTAAGTATCATTTCAGCACGCAATAATTATTTATTTATATTTAAAAATATATTGGACTCTGATCTTACCAGGCAATTCCTAATTTATATTCCAATATTTCTATTGAAAGATTTATTCCGGTTAAAATTTAGGTTTTGGATAGCTTTATTTAAAGCTTTTCTCCGGCTACCAAAAGCATTGGCAGGGCGTAATAAAGAAAAATTGGCTGTTAAATATTCAGATAAAGAGATTCTTTCCTGGGTCAATAAAGGTACCATCAGCACCCCGGAATCAATTAAAGAAACTAATTGGAATACTTCTGAGACTTCAACCTCTTTAGCAAAAGCCTCCTAAGTCATTTAACCATTTGGATAGCGTTATCCTTATATTTTTCCAATGACTCAAATTTCCATTTTATGCAAAGGGTCTCACCAGGAAGGATTGGGACATCTTCACCGTCAAATACATTTAGCTAATTCCTTAAAGTCAGCAGGAATAAACGTTACTTTATTCATCAAAGACTACATGCCTGCCAAGAATCTATTAAAGACAAACCAATTAAAGTTTCAAATTGTTGAAGAATTATACACTTCCTCACAGAAGGACTTAATAAACTCCAATCTCATCATTTTAGATATTAATGATACTAAATCAGATTTTATACAAAATTTAAAATCCAAAGCAAAGATTGTAAGTTTTGAGGATTTGGGGGATGGTAGATCCTATGTCGACATTTTAGTTGACTGCAATATAACTCCAGTTAAGCCCCTTAGTGACGTTGAAAATTATTTAGGCTTGTTTGGCTTATCCTACACGCTAATTGATCCGGCATTTAAAAATTTTCATCAAAAAGAAAAAATTATTTCGAAAAACATCAACTCTGTATTGATAACTATGGGAGGAACTGATCCCTTTAATTTATCCGAACCCATTGCAAGAAGTATCCTTACTCATTATCCAAATTTAGATCTAACAATTTTAAAAGGACCGGGTTTTAAAAACCAAGAATCCCTAAAATCTCTGAACCAAAATTTTTCTAAAGTAAAAGTGGAAGGTCCTATAGCGTCTCTCGCTGAAATTCTTTTTAATCATGATTTGGTCATTTGCTCGGGGGGAGTAACTTTGCATGAGGCACTTTGTGTGGGTAGCCCTACACTTGTCATATCGCAAGTAGAACAACAAAGCAAAATAGCACAGTCTATTGAACAAAAAGGTGCTACTTATTTTTTAGGCTCAGCTAACAACTGGAATGAAAACGATTTAATCAAAAAATTAAGTCTTTCCTCAAACCAAAGAAAACAAATGAGTGAGACGGGGAAAAGGTTGATTGATGGGAAGGGATTGGAAAGAATTACCCATAAAATTATTTCTATTTTGGAAAATTAAATACCTGATTTAATTAGAACTATTCTACTTTATCTAAGAACAATACTTTATAAGCTGCCACTGCCTTTTTTACTCCCCTAGTCATAGAACGTACTGAAAGAGTAGCACCTGTAATATTATTTATATTATCAAAAGGGTTGCTTGCATCACGTCCAAAGAACTGTTTCATGAAGTATTCAAATTGCACCTCCCAGCCATGAGGTTCCCGATAAACCATGATCTCCACATCCTTAACGGTTCCTTCAGGTGTAATAACCACCATAAACGTGATTGGATAAGATCGTCCAATTTCGTTTCCAATGGTCACAAAACCTTGGGTTTGATCACCTTTAATGCCTTCAAAAAAAGTGATGCGTCTTTCATTATATTTTTCACCAGTAATTTTGCTGATTGCCTCTCGTTGAGAAGGAGTTAACCATACTTTTTTCTTTTTAAATTTTTTTACTCCAGGAAAAGCATGCTTCAATGCCTGCTTTTTGGTAAAGAAAACCCGCTCAACGTATTCCTCCTCTTCTTCTTTCTTGTCTTTATCCTGAGCAAGACTGTAATCCAAGGGAAGAAAAAGAATAACAAATCCCAAACACAACAACCCAATCCTGAAAACATTCCAGGATTGGGCAGAAGTATTTCCTTCATTAAATTTCAAAAACTTTAACAATTTTTAAACTAAACTTTCCTTAAATCATTTCTTATCTAACATCAATACCTTATAAGCCGCGACGGCTTTATAAACTCCGTTATTGATAGTCCGAATAGCAATTCTGGCACCCACGACTTTGGTTGGATTACTAAAATCAGAATCCGCATTTTTACCATCGTATTGGTCCAACCAGGAATCATTAAGAACACTAAAGTTACCACGAGGTCCTTGATAGTCCAGGACTTTAACATCCTGAACGGAACCATCTTCATTAAGAACTGTCATATAGGTTATTGGGAAAGATCTGTTTTTAACAGTTTCAATAGTTGCAAATCCTAGAGGTTTACCCCCTTTATAGCCAACAAAATAGTTTACTCTTTTGTCCTCTATAACTTGCTTACAGATATTACTTATTTTCCGTTTCTGAATATCATTAATCCAGACTTTCTTTTTAACGATTTTATCGGCCCCAGAAAATGCCGCTCTGATGGCTTTTTCTTTGGAACTGGCGTCCGCTGCCCAAACCGGGTTAGCGAACCAACTTGCCAAAAAGAATGTCAACAACAAGCCAAATGTCCAAACATTTTGGAAAGAAGGTTTATTATTTTTTGTCCACATAATTTCCTCTATATATCAAAATTTTATTAAAATTATTAATGTATGATTTGTTTTAAAACCAAGCCTAACATTAAAAGAACATATAGGCCATACCAAAGTTAGCGGTACTTGTAGAAGTACCGACGCCAGTTGTTACATGCGTAAAGTCAGCTTTCAAAGCCACATTGGGAGTGGCAAACCAAGCAAAACCGGCAGTATACACATCACGTTCAAATTGAGCCAGATTGGCAAAACCCGGTGCAGCCGAATCCTGTGTATCGACAAACTCATACATAAAGTGAACAACAAAATCCTGGGTTGTCCCCATATTTAACAATTGAGGAACATGGACACCCACTTGAATATTATATCCCAACATATTCGAGGCGACATTTTGGTTTCCTCCCGCTGCGACTTGAGTAGTCATAAAAGCATTTATAACTTCGGCATCGTTCACATGAATATTGGCAATAGTTGCATTCATTTCAAACCATTGGATTCGAAACTTCACATCCGCCTCTAGAAGCGTGGTGCGTCCATTAGCTTGAATGATTTCATGAGTGGTATCGCCAGTCCAAAATGACAATCCAACTTGTAAACCAGGAAACAGACCGGTAAATTCCAAACGACCAGTAACCGCAATATCTTCACCAATTGCATTATTAGGCTGCAACCTACCACTTCGAATTCCACTTGAGGAACGGAAACGCCCAGAATTGCCCCCATTACCAACACCGGAACCTGAACCAAACCCGTTAGGCCTAACTGATTGAAGTGAATTTACGACATATAGACGGTAGTTGATTCCACCTAAAGCATTTACTGTTCCAAAAGCACCTCCACCTGTTCCTTGCCAAGACGTGGGAATAATTTGGCTTTGTAATAGAGGGCGTTCTACAGTCCAGAAGAAAACCGGTTCATGGTATTCGTTGAGAAAGCCAACAGGAATCAAAACGACACCCACCCGCAGGTTAAAAAGAGGATTAATTAAAAAATCCAAATATCCCATTTCAAATTCAAGTTGCTGCGCACCATGCTCATAATCCACTTCGACATTAAGAAAAATCCAATCGGTAAATCGAGCATTAATACCGATTACGAACCGATGCGCATCAAATACCGTGTTTCCGCCATCTGTTGGAGCGTTAATATGCACTTCCCCATAACCAGTGACGTTCACATTCTTTCTAAAACTTCCAAACGTATCACGAATTTCTGTGATTTCATCGGCTAATAGATCGAATTGGTTGGACAACTCTCCAATATCATCCGCGCCTTCCTCTTCGATAATGATAATGTCATCATCTCCCGCATCATCCCCTGTTGCGGCAAGAGCATTAGGCAAACCTCCCAGGGTCATCATAACCCAGAAAGCAAAAGCCAAAACTCCAGCCATCCTACTTAACTGTTTCATTACTTAATTACCTCCTCAACTAATGGTTCGATCCAACAAAAAATTAAGCCAAAAACAAAAAACGATTTTGGCTTTGTCGGTATTTAAAAAATTCCACTAAACAGCGCTTAAGCCCAGAAGCACTGCTTGTATTTATTCTGATGATCATAATTTTATTTCAACGGGCAGATTGATTGACCTCATCCAAAAAAGGGTGAGAAACCATACTTGTAAATACAGCAATACCCTCCACCCTGGAAATTCTTTTCACTAAAGCAGGAACTTTCCCTCCAAAACCTTAAACTAAATACCTAATCTTTTCCCCTGTATTTCATATATGCGCTTCCAGCAATCCAACCCACCAACAATCACTATGCTCATAAAACCTCCCCATGGGGAAAATAAAGTCATAAAACATGTACCTGCCGACTTCAGTTGGAGGAGGTAATTCCCACCGAATAAAATTGCCTCAGGCTGAAGCCGGCAAGGTACAGAGCATAGACGAAAGAGAAGATTCACGAATTTTCATAAATGATTGATCATCACCAACCAGTACAGAGGTTCCACCGCCACAGCGATTCATACAGGGAGCACCACAAACTTTTTTTCCATTCTTTGAGGATTTAATACCTGTCCGGTTGACAAGCTCCTTTAAAAGCCCTTCTGCACCCCATGCCTTACACCCCGGCCCTTGACAAACTTTTATAGTGAATTCTGTTGAATTAGCCATAATATCGCCGCCTAAAAAGATTTTGAAAATCATTATCATTAATGTTTAATATTTATATAGAAATTGAGAATCATTGTCAATATTAAAAAGAAAAATTCTATAAAAACTCTAAATATTTAATTTATAAGGACTTATAAATTAATTCCTTACAATCCTGCGCAAAAAATAACAATTATTTGTTCAATTTTTTTGTATGTAACAAACTAAATAAGGAGAGCTGGTTTTGTAATGAGGAGTTTTAAGAGAATTATTCACTCTGATTCAATTTATTATTCTGTTTTTCTCTACCTATCCAATTTCACAAAAAGTATGCTTTGTTTCACTTTGATCCTTAACAGGCACGGAATGATAAGTTTCCTTAAATAATTAAATAAAATTTTTTTAAATTTAACTAGTGGTTTCAAAAATTAAAAACAGGAGAGAATAATCCAAATTTGACGAATCAAAAAAAAATCAAGCACAGTTGGAGGAGTCAATTGAGAAAACCATTTTATTCCCTATTAATTTCATATTAGGGTGTGCCCTGGCAAAAACAGACCAGGGCACTATCCATGAAATCATGAATGCATATGCTCGGCAAGGTAGTTTTGAATACCAACATCTTGAATTCGTTGAAATTGGGTTTCAATCCAATCACAACTTTCTTCTGTATCTTCTAAAATGCTATCGAGGATCTCCTTCGTACCAAAATCCTGACATTCAATACACTGACTGATAATTTTTTTGAGACGATCAACATGTTTTTTTTCAATTTCATATTGATTGCGTAGATGCTCTTCACAGGAGTCGCCAACCAAAACGGTGTCATAGCGAGCCATGTTTGGAGTTCCATCCAAATACAAAATTCGTTCAATGATTGCATCCGCATGTTTCATTTCCCCCATTGATTCTTCCCGTGCATGCTCAGCTAACTTGTCAAAGCCCCAATTCTTCTGCATTTTATAATGGATATAATATATGTTGATAGCTGTCAATTCTGCCGTCAACACTTCATTTAATCCTTCAATGATCTTTTCATCGCCCTGCATAAAACCTCCTAAATTCTTTGGTAAGTGGTGGGATTACCTCATGAATTTTTAATTATATAAAGGTTATATTATAAAAAAGGAATATCGCAAACTAAAAACTGGTTTCTCCGGGAATACGGGTCATCACTTCGGCACCGTCGGAAGTTACAAGGAGAGTATGTTCGAATTGCGCGGAAAGAGAACCGTCCAAAGTCACAGCGGTCCAGTTATCGTCCAAGATTTTCAAATCAGGTTTTCCCAGGTTAACCATAGGCTCAATCGTAAAAGTCATGCCTTTTTTAATTTCCATTCCCTGGCCAAAGTTTCCAAAATGCAATATTTGAGGTTCTTCATGGAATTTACGACCAATACCATGCCCACAAAATTCTCTAACAACGGAGTATCCTTTTGCTTCAACATATTGTTGAATGGTTGCCCCAATATCTCCTAAATGGGCACCTGGCTTTACAATTTCAATCGCTTTTTGCAAGGCTTCTTTAGTTGCTTGAGCTAAATGAAGGGCTGCTTTTCGAGGTTTTCCTACAAAAAACGTTCGGTTAGTGTCTCCATGAAATTCATCCACAATGGTGGTAACATCAATATTGACCATATCTCCATTGCGCAGTTTTCGAGAAGAGGGAATTCCATGGCAAATTTCTTCATTGACTGAGGTACAAATACTTTTGGGAAATCCACGATAATTTAGGGGTGCGGGGATGGCACCTTTCTTAATAATATAATCATGGCAGATATCATTTAATTCGTCTGTGGTTATGCCAGGTTTAATATACGATTCAATCATCAGCAAAACCTCTGCAGCTAATTGACAAGAACGCCGCATAACTTCAATTTCTTGATCTGTTTTAATTGTGACCATGACTATAACCAAATTCACGAATATCTCTTAAATTTTCCCGCCACTTCTCTTTTACCTTTACGAACAAATTTAGATACACTTTATTACCAAAACGTTTCTCAATTTCTAAGCGTGCGGAACTACCAATCTTTTTAAGCAGGCTTCCCTTTTCACCAATAATAATTTTCTTTTGGCTGGCTCTTTCTACAAAAATATTTGCATCGATGATAATCACATCATTTTTTCCATTCACCATGCTCTCGACCACCACCGCTACAGCATAAGGAATCTCAAAATGAGTTTGTCGAATTATTTTTTCGCGGATAATTTCTTCCGCTAAGAATTGTTCAGGACAATTTGTTATCATATCTTTTGGAAAATAGGGAGGACCTTCTGGCAAATATTTTAAAAGAACGTTCTTCAATAGATCCAACCCATCTTTTTGCAAGGCAGAAATTGGAATTATTTCTAAAAATTTTTCCTTTTCCGACATATCATCAATAAGTTTCAGAAGATCAGGTTTACTAACCAAATCAATTTTATTTATTACTAAAAATTTGGGTAATGAAGTCTTTTTTAAAGATTCCAAAACATACTCATCTTCAGAACCAAATTTCTGCCGAGCATCTATCATAAATAAAATAATATCTACATCACCAAAGGTATTTAAGGAAGTTTGCACCATTACTTGATTAAGTTTGGTGGAGGCCTTATGTATTCCTGGGGTATCGAGTATAATTATTTGCCCCCTCGATAAATGACACACACCTGTAATTTTATTTCGAGTGGTTTGAGGACGACGGGATATTGCAGCAATTTTTTCTGAAACCAAATGATTTAATAAAGTAGACTTTCCAACATTGGGTTTACCAATCAGGCTAACATAACCAGATTTAAACTCTATATTTTCGGGCGTTAAAATTTCATTCTCCTTCATTTATAAAAATCAATTCAAACCTGCTGGCGAATTGCATTGTATTATAGGTAATAACATAAACCAAGAACCTATCATGAGACCATTAGGAATCTACATTCATATACCTTATTGTATCCACAAATGTGGGTATTGCGATTTTAACTCCCATGATATCAATCTACAAGAAATGGATTCTTATACAGATGCTCTTTTGGCCGAGTTAATGTATTACTCTAAGAATTTATCTCAAAATACAAAAATTTCCAGTATTTTTTTTGGTGGTGGGACACCTACTACCCTCCCCTTTCATACCTTAAGTCACATTTTAAAATCCTGCTTTAATGAATTCGATGTAGTACCAAATGCGGAAATCACCACTGAAGCAAATCCCGCTACCATTGATGGAAAAGAATTAAAGATATTAAAAGAAGCTGGATTTAATCGTATAAGTATTGGAGTTCAATCTTTCTCTCCGGAAGAGTTAATATATTTAGAACGAACACATAATGTGGATGAAATTTATTCAACTGTGGAAAAAGCCAGGGAAGCTGATTTTGATAATTTATCTTTAGACCTTATGTTTTCTCTACCGAATCAGACCCTGTCAACCTGGGAAAAAAATTTAAAGTTAGCTATAGCTCTGAACCCAGAGCATATTTCTGCTTATAATTTAACGATTGAACCTGGCACTCGCTTTTATAAATATCAAGATTGTGGAGATTTGGTAATGCCTTCAGAAGATTCTCAATTATCACAATTCCAAACCACTATTCGAATTCTTTTAAATGCGGGTTATAACCATTATGAAATTTCTAACTACTCCAAATCAGGAAGGGAGTGCCGGCATAATATTCTTTATTGGGAAAATGGAGAATACCTGGGTCTCGGGGCTGGAGCAACCTCATATTTAAATGGAGTGAGACATAAAAATTATAATCTACCTGCACACTATATTAAGGAAGTCCAAAACCATGGAACCGCAGCTCAAAGTGAAGAAAAGCTAAATAAAAAACAATCCATGGGGGAAACCCTAATGTTGGGTCTTCGAATGCGGTCTGGGGTCAACCTAAATCAATTCGAACAAAAGTTTAAAGTTTCTATTCAATCCGTATACTCGGATGTCATTGAGAAACTTTTGAAGAACAATTTAATAAGTTTTGAAGAAAACTATTTAACTCTAACTGATAAAGGATTGCTTTTGGCAGACACTGTAATCCTTGAGTTTATTTCCTAATCTTTTACCTTAAGGAATCTTTATTAAATGGATAATAACCCTGGAGAAGCCTTTAGCAAGCTAATGCGCATTGTCGATACACTTATGGGAGAAAATGGATGTCCTTGGGATCGGGTCCAGACCCGTGAATCTCTAAAACCCTACCTTGTGGAAGAAAGCTACGAAACTCTTGATGCCTTAGACAGCAATAACCCAGAGAAAATAAAAGACGAGCTTGGAGATTTATTGTATCAAATTTTATTTCATTCAAAAATTTCTGAGAATCTAAACGAATTTGGTATTAGTGAGGTTATAGAAAATCTGAGTGAAAAAATGGTTCGACGGCACCCTCATGTATTTGCTAAAGAAAAACTAGAAACTCCTGATGAAGTAATTGAACAATGGGAAGACATCAAAAAAAAGGAAAAAACCAATAAAGATAATCCATCCATTCTAGACAATGTCCCCAAAAATTTACCCTCCTTGGCCCGGGCTCAAAAGTTACAAAAGAAAGCTGCTAAGCAGGGATTCGATTGGGATCGAATTGATGATGTTCTTGAAAAATTAAATGAAGAAATAAATGAATTTAAAGAAGCATTAAAGAGGGATAACAATAAAGAGATTACTGAAGAGTTTGGGGACTTATTATTTGTATTGGTAAATATTGGACGTTTCAAAAAAATAGATGCTGAAGAAGCCTTGCGCTTAACAAACAAAAAGTTCATCCAACGTTTTAAATATATTGAGCAAAAGGTTAAAAGCTCAGGTAAAACCTTAACAGAAACCCCCCTTGGACAAATGGAAGAATATTGGCAAGAAGCGAAAAAAATCAATGAATAGGGGATTAATTTTTCCTAGTCTTAAAAGGTATTTCCCAAAAAATCAATCATGATTCCCCCTTCAACATTTCAATCAACTTGCTCAATTTTTAAATACCCCTTAACCTAAAAAAAATACTTTAGAAATCACATTAGGTATTAAGGGCTATATTGATAGATTTCATTAATTACATTGAGTCATATTTTTGGCCGCATACCCGCATACTTTTATGGGCAGGAGCTTTCTTTATTCTTCTTGAAATTCTGATCCCTGCGCATCAAAAACAAAAGTTATTGAGGAAAGATACTTATCTGGATTTGATTTATTCTTATGTCCTACCTATCCTCATTTATCCTGCAAGTTTTTTACTTCAAATGGTACTAATAAATAATTTTTGGGGAATAACACCTTCTCAAGGAAAAGTAAACGAAGTCAATAAGACTGAATATTCTTTAAAAGAACACCCGAAATTTGGAAAAATAAAATTTGATTCTATAGGGAGTTTTTCATATGTTCCTGAGAAAAATTTCAAGGGGAATGATCATTTTATCATCCTGGAAAAACACCCTGGTTTGATTATAACCAAAACCTTCATTACCCAAGCTTTAGCTCAACCTTCTCCAAATTCAATATCCAATTCCGCAACCCAAAAGTCGATCGTTAAATTACATTTAGTGAACGAGCAATTTTCTGGAAAAGCCACTGAAGGATGGAGTGGTTGGTTTTTCCAGTTAAGAAAATCCATTGTCAATTGGCCAATATTTTTTCAATTATTACTGGCAACTTTCTTGGTGGATTTTGTAGGATACTGGAGACATCGCTGGATGCATTCTAAATTTCTTTGGCCTTTTCATACAATTCATCACGCACCTAAGGAATTGGATTGGCTCACCAATGAAAGATTCCATCCCATTAATAATCATATTTCCTATTTATTTAGTCTGACCACTTTAATATTATTTTTTGAAGATCCCTTTGTGTATTCTCTTTGCATGCCGTTTCGGCGTGCTTATGGAATGTACATTCACTCTAATGTAAAGATATCTTACGGTTTTCTTAACTTCGTATTTGCCACCCCACTTTTCCATAGGTGGCACCATTCGGACACCGAGGTTTACAACAAAAATTATGCAACTTTCTTTTCAGGAATCGACTGGGTTTTTGGCACATTTTACTTACCTAAAGACAAAAATGAACCAAAGTCCTATGGATTATTTGGTGAGAAGCTGGACAATCATTTTTGGTCTCAAATGATATATCCCTTTATAAAAATAAGGAAACTATTTTCTGGATAACTTTTTATTCACTAAAATACTTCAAAAAAAATCCCCAGCAGGGGGTTCTTCCTGCTGGGGATTTTTCTAGATTAAACGGTTTTATTTGGGAATAACGTTGGAGGCTTGGGGGCCCTTTTTCCCCATAGTTTTTTCAAACTCAACTTCTTGACCTTCTTTCAAAGTCTTAAATCCTTTCGCCTGAATTTCTGAGAAATGAACGAAGATGTCTTCTCCATCTTGTGATTCAATAAAACCAAAACCTTTACTTTCGTTAAACCATTTTACCTTACCCACAGCCATAACACTTTTGCTCCTTAAACCAAGTTGGGGGAATACCACGAAACCTAAACAACCGCGTTCCCAATTTATAAATGAGGTCGGCCAAACAGGGGAAACACTAATAAAAAAACCTTGAAAATCGGGAAGAATTTCATCCCCAGTCCTAGAAACCTTTCCTCCTCTAATAACCTTTTAACACAAGTTTCCTCCATTCACTAATTAAATATCGCTTAACCCTCTTTTTTTTAAAAACCCAAAAACATCGATTACTAATTAGTTGATTTCAAAGGTTTTATTTATATCATTCAAGAAAAAAATAAATGTAAAAGTTAAAGCAATACTTTAAACAAAATACTTCTTTCAAATTAGGAGATCACTTGTTTTTTCAATTCACTAATTTTATTTGAGTGTAAAGACTAAAAAATATTTCTCAAGTTTTATCACCCATGGCCTTTAAACCAATAGACTCTCTAGCCCATTCCCTTAACTCATCTTTCATTTCAATTTGTGTTGGTGGTACTTCAAAATAATTTTTCAGAGTTTGCTTGGAGTTGGGTTGGAAAGATCTCATGCCCTCTTTTTCATATCTAGATCGCGAAATTGAATTGGTTTTGAAATATAATCGCCCCTTGGAAATGATGCCAAAAAACACATCATAACTGTATAAACCATAGCCACCAAACATAGCTTGGGATCTAAGGCCCTCTAACTCCTCTAATTGATCTAGCACAAAATCTTTAAATGTATTTTCTCCCACGATTATGAATCCTTTAAGGAAATAGAAATCTCTTCATTGATTTCCTTTAATATTTGATCAGGGCTCAGATTATGCATATTTGCCGTTTGCTCAATAGTTTCAAAGACCTGACCTGGACAGGAAAAGCAATCCTCTCCATAGTGTTTTTCAAATATGCCCTTCGTTTGAGGATAAACCTTGATTAAACTTCCAACCATTACATCCAAAGTACAAAATTCCCCTCTATTAATTGTTTTACCTACCGGAACCTCTCCACTTTTTATCGAAGAAGATTCAGTCTTCTTTTCAGAATCTCTCGGCCTAGTTCCCGAGGAGGATTGCACAACACTATTTAATTTCTGCATAAACTCGCTTAAATTCACACCATGTTTTTTACAAGCATTTTCGAGACTCACCATTTGAGCAAAAGTTTTTCGAGCTACCGGGTTATTTAATGAATTAAATCCATTAGCAATAAATAATTGGAGAGTATGTGGAAACTTATCTAAAATGTCTCCGACTTTCATTTGGGGATTGATTGCATTGGTTTCAGAACTTTTTCCCGGTTGTAAAACCATATACAAATTATAAAACATAATGGATACTCCTCCACCAGCTATAAGAGCAAAGACCACAAATAATACTTGAAGGCCTCCTCCACTCCAAATTCCTCCAGCCAAATGCACTCCACACATTCCCAACAATCCAATGTTCTGTAAATAAAAATGATATTTAACCCCATCCGGCCAGGGAACAGGGTTTGCATTAAATCGTGGCAAAACGTGATAAGCCACACCGGCAATCATCATGGTCATAAATCCCAATAAATTGAAATGTATGTGAACAAAACGCAACCTTTGACCCCATTCAGGAGAAACTCCTATTCCTATACCTAGAAAAACACCAATAATTAAATAAATAAGTCCAGCTTTGGTAAACCATTTTGCGTAAATGTCCATACTTTAAATTCCTTGATTACATGCTTATCTTAATAATTCAAAAACAAATTTTATTTACTAATAAGTCTACTTTATAGGATTTCTATAAATTCTTCCTCTCCACTGGGACTCTCTCCTGATCAAGATATAAAACATAGAATTCATAAATATTCCACACATTACAATGGCCCCTAATGGAAACCACAATAAGTTATGCTTCTCTAAACCCAGCTCGTGACACAATGACAATTCGGCCATTATTAATAAAAATACTCCTATACCGCTTAAAAATATAAGCCAAAGACTTGCACCTACAACTATGTTATAAAATAGAAGAATCCAAGGTGTCACCAAAAACCCTAATATCAAAAATACATAATATAAAGTTTTTAAGACAGATTTTTTTAAAGCCAAAAAAATATTCTTCCGCCAACCTTCCCAAATCTCCCCTAACGAATGATACATTCGAATAGAATAGATGTTCTTGGCGTCCGCAATCATAGTTTTCGCTCCATATTGCTTAGCCAATTTTGCTAAACCAATATCTTCCAATATCGCCTGCTTTAAAATCTCATGGCCTCCAATATTTTGATAAACTCCTTTCCGAATCATTAAAAAGGCTCCCACTCCCATTGCAGAGGGGTGATTAGAATTATTCACATTTTTAAAACGCGTTAATCCTGCAATAAATGCAAAGATTAAGGGTTGAACTGCTTTTTCCCAAAATGATTTAAATTCTGCACGAGGCATTAAAGATAACAAACCTAATTGATTGCTGTTCATCATGTAAACGGCCGATATCAAAGCCTCTTTTTCGAAAACAGGATCCGCATCAGTAAATAATAAAATCTCTCCCTTAGCAATTTGACTCGCTTGGTGCAAAGCATAGGGTTTTCCATACCAATCGGTAGGCAAAGGACCGCTGGAAATAACGATTAATTCAGGAAATTCTGTTTTTAATTTTTCTAAAATTAGGGAAGTATTATCAGTAGACCCATCATCGACAACTATTATTTCAAAATTCGGATAATCCTGTGAAAGCAATGAACGTAAGCAATTCTCAATATCGCGTTCCTCATTTCGAGCAGGAACGCAAACTGATACTAAAGGCATAAACGATAAGCCTCCCTTGGCGACCTGAACTCTTACTAAATGGACAAGGTTTGTAGCGAGGTAAGTCACAACTCCCAATATCAAGAAAAATTGCAAAAAGTTTAAAAAAATCATTTTGGGGGTAATTTTTTATTCCAAATTTAGTTTCTCCTTGATAGTAAATCAGGGCTATCAACGCGTCAACCAAGGTTAAATAAATACAATATTTTTTATAACCGATGGAGAAAATATTAGAAAATTGAATCTTGAACTTAAGCATGTTAAGCTAAGTTTCAATGGGAGACGGAAACCAATAGTTTTAGCCCATTTGCTGAAAACTGGAGTTCCATTTTTTTTAATCCAATTCTTAACGAATCCATTTCATATCCTTTATATTTCCATTTTTTTATCTATGACAATGTACCGTTTATTGCAAAAATCCATTAACATTTTCCTTTTTTTGTCCCTTTTAACAGTTCTTTTTTCAAACAGTAGCGAAGCTTTATGTATTAAAGAAAAAAGAGCAAATTTAAGGAAAGGTCCTGGTCTTAAATATGAGAAAGTTTGGGAAGTTTATAAATACATGCCTTTCAAACAACTTGCAAAGAAAAAGAATTGGCTTCGAATTAAAGATTTGGATGGGGATATCTATTGGGTTCACCAACGATTGACTACTAAAAAAATCAAATGCGCTGTCATCAAACAAAATAAAACGAACTTACGTACCGGGCCTGGAACAAAGTTCCCCGCGGTCCGATGGAGTCCTGTAGATAAATACTTTTCAATGAAGGTACTTCGAGTCAAAAATAATTGGGTCCGTGTAGTTGATGCGGTAGGAGACAAAGCATGGGTTTATAGGCCTCTAGTTTGGATTCGTTGATTCTTAAATTTTAATTTCCTCTTTCATTCCTAATAGTTTTTCTGCCCTAACTTTATAGATTAAATGAAATAGCAATGAACAATATTGATCTATTTCATTTTTCTCATCTCCAAATTCTGAATAATTCCAAAACCCATATAACTTGGCAAACTTGATTAGTTTTTCAGAATACAGTTTCCAAGTATAAGCTTCCTGAACTCGTGAAATGCCAGCTTTAGAAATTTTTTCCCAATAAGTAGGATCCTCTTCGCATCTTTCCAAAAATTTTAAAATGGGTTGGGTAAGAAGGGAAGCTTGAGTGGGATTGATCAAAAAACCATTTTGTCCATCCTGAATAATCTCTAAAGGACCTCCAAATTGTGTGGCAAAAGTGGGCAAACCAGTGGCCATGGACTCTAAAACCGTCAATCCAAATGCTTCGAATAATGCAGGCTGAACAAATATCCCTTTCCGATCACCAACAATTCGATACATTTCAGCACCATTTTGACGTGAAGAGTTTTCTATCCACCGAAGACTACCCCACAAATTGAATTCATCAATGAGCCGATACATCTTTTTAAGTTCATGTAACTCTTCTTCATCTACAATTCCTTCTTCCCGAATTGCACGTGTCACCAAAATCAAATTTGCTTTTTCTCTAAGTTTTTTATTTTCACCAAAACTCTCAACCAATCCTGTTAGGTTTTTAATTTTATCTAACCGAGCCATGGTAAAAATAGTTACTTTTTCCGGATCTTCTAATTCTCCAAAAATATCGTTTCCCTTTTGATAAAATAATCTTTCGGTAAGTTCTTTAGTTTGATTTTGCATTCTCCTTTCATGCTGGTCATAGGGAAAATAAAGAGCATCATCTACACCGGGAGAAACCACGTTAAATTTTGGATGATATAAATTTACTCCATTTACAACTTTATATAAATCCGGCATCGAGAATAGACAATACGATTCATATTGACCCATTACCGTATCCGTACCTGCAATCTCCTGAGCTGTACTGGAAATAATAATATCTGCACGATTCATAGCAAGAAGATCAGAAGTAAATTGAAGAGAGAAATTGTAATCCTCCTCATTTTCCTTCCAATATAGCGCTGAAAAAAGATATTTGGATTTTTCTAAGGCATGAGCAATATTACATTGGATGACCCCCAACCAAGAAGACAATAAGGAAGCCACCAAATTTCCATCCGAATAATTCCCAACAATTAAATCCGGCTTACCTCCTAACTCGGTTTGCAATTCTGTTTTTGCATCTAAAGCAAATTGCTCCAAAAAGGGCCAAATATGAAATCGGGAAATCCATTGCGGAATAATATTTTGGTTCTCATCTCTAAAAGGCACTCGCAGTATCCAGCAATTTTTAGTTCCATGAACCTTCTCCAACCTTTGGTTACTTGTGGTTCCCTCATTTTCAGGAATCAATCTTGTTAATATTATTATTTTCGGTTCAACTTTCAAGCCAGCGGATTGCATCGACTCCATTAAAAATTTTTCTAATGCCTTTACTTGATCAAGAATATAAACAACCTGCCCTCCCGTATCTGGACGTCCTAAAACATTATCCTGCCCAAACCATCCATGAGGAGAAATGATAGCTACTCGAGAAATCATAGGTATTGTAGAGATGAAATCTTCTAAATAATCTGAGTTGGGTTCTTCAAAAAGATTCGCAAGTAATTGGAGATTACTTAAGGTCTTGCCAACAGTATTTCCAAAACCGTCACGGATTCCTAAAGCATTTAATAATCCTTTGATTTCCTGCGTAGGCAATTCAGCATTTAATTCTTCTAATTGCGATATGGCTTTTTGAACTGCTTCAAATAGGTGGGTAGGTCCCTGAATTACTTCTCCATCAATTAAAATTTGTTCATCATTAATGGAGTGAATTTTCAAAAACTCGCATAAATAATGGTGCCACTTTTCCGGTTCATTTTGTAGTTTTCCAGCCATAAAACTATTTAAAAACCTTTGTCCGGAACCTATCTTGCGATGGTCTCTGATAACAGGTCCAAAGCTATAAAAAGGTTTAAAATCAAGACGTAATTTCTTCTCGGCAGGAAGATAGGACTGACCTGCAAGAGTCTCCCGGTAATCCAAAAATTCTTCCGAAGTCAGTGAATCTATCTGATCTTCTCCCTCATGAATACGATAAAATTCGTAATTAGCCACGCGAGTTCGATAAAGCAAAACAACAAATTCATCCATTAAAAGCATTTCTTGTGTTTTAGATAAAAAACTTTTTAATTGATCAACCTGTGCATTTCCATTTTTTTGAGATATGAAATCATTAAACTTCAATAAAATTTCATTTCTTAAAAGATGTTTTGAGGAAGAGTGGTTTAGTTCATAAATAAATTCACGGAAACACCGAATCTCTTTAACAGAAAGAAGATTCGATAAATTATTAATTATTTTCAATCTGAACCTCCTAAAAATCGATAATGCCTAATACCATCCATTACGCCTGCCGCAAAATTTTTCTTTGAAAAATAAATTCTACGCTTTCCCTTAAGCCTTTCCATTTCTTCACTATAATTGCCGACAATTACTCCCCAGGGATCTCCCCGGAGCATCTCTTCATCATTTCCAGAGTCACCTGCAACCAAAATATTTTCTAATGGAATTTCCCATTTATAACTCAAATACCTAATGGCTTTTCCCTTAGAAGCCCTTTGAGGTAATACATCTAAAAATTGCTGATGCGAGTAAATCAAATTATATCTACATCTATTTTTAGTGAGTAGATCATGAATTTGCTCTAAATAACCTTCTTTGGGTTCCATAAAATAACTAACTTTATAAAGTCTCTCAGTTTCTGGTTCTTGCGGATTTAAGAAAGGTAATGTTGCCAGAAGTTTTTTGATTTTTTCTTTTTCCCATTTTTGCTGAATGTGAACAGACCATCCATTATCCAAATAATTTTTGCCACTATAATAAATCTCACTACCAACCGAAGTGATAAGAACATCAGGTATTGGAACTTTATTTTCTTGTAAAAATTCTAAAGCAGAATTAATACTTCTTCCTGTTGCCACCCCGAACCCCACATTATTTTTATGCGAATTGATTGTTTCTAAAAATTGCTCCAGTGACTCATCATCCCCGGTCAATGTATTATCAATATCTGTTATAACCATCCGATTGATTTGGATCATTTTTCTTCCAATGGGTGCACCATTTGAAATATTAAACTTTCTTTCCAGGCTCAAACTTTTCATAGAATGAATACGCTCTAAATATCTATCCACATGAGCATCCCAAGAATAATAGGATCGCACATTATTGATTCCATTGATGGAAAATTGTTTCCATTTTTCTTCATCGACTAGAATTTCTTTAACGGCCTCCCCGATTTTCTCAATATCAGAAACATCCACTAAAACACCATTATTACAATTTTTAATAATATCAACGGGTCCACCATCGTTTGTAGCAACAATTGGCAATCCACAAGCCGCCGACTCCAGTAAAGTTAAACCAAATGGCTCTGTAAGTGCAGGGTTTACAAATACTCCTCTCCTCATTGCAGCAATTCGATATAATTCAGGAACTTCTAATGTAAAGTCATGCTTTTTAGGGATAGCCATTTTTCCATATAAATCATACCTATCCATTTGCAAAAGTGTTTCAGTCAGTACCGATTGCTCATTCTCTTCCATATCTAAAATATTTTTTCTAATCCCACAAAACACAGCCAAATTTGCGATGGCTTGCAAATCCTTACTTTCTCCAAATGTCTGAATTAAAGATGAAATGTTTTTTCGTTTATCCGGACGAGATAATGCCAGAATCAATGGTTTTTCAGGTGCCAGAAAAAAACGGTTCAATTCATTTTGAATTGCCATCCTCGCTTGTTTACCAGATTCATCCAAATGCTCTTCATCATAAAAGGGATAAAACCTCTTTAAATCTAATCCAGGGGGATTAACAATAAACTCTGGAATAGAACGGTTACCATAAAGGCCATATTGTTTATCAATCTCTTGTTGGGTACTGGTAAACACCAAATCAGCACAACCCATAATTTTTTCTTCAATTTCAATCCTATGTTCCATGTGATATTTTTTATTTATATCTTCAGAAGTCCAACCATCTTCCAACAACTTTTCATTTTTACTTTTCCCCAAAGAATGTCCTGTAAAAATAAATGGTACTCCCAAAAAATTTGCCAATGTCATTGCAACGTAACCACCATCTGCATAATGACCGTGAACCAGATGTGGATTCAATTCTTCTTTCTTAATAAATTTTAAAGTTTTATCGACGTATTCATCCAAATGATTCCACAATAATTCTTTGCGAATATATTTTCCCCCTCCACAGGGAATACGAACAATCCTTGCTTTGGGTGAAATTTCTTCAATGGGAACTGAATAATCGGAGGATACTTTTCGGTCTCTTATTTGGCGAGTAAACAAATCCACCCTCTCTACTTCAGGTCGACGGGACAATTGTTCTGCAAGTTCTAAAACATACTTTACCTGTCCACCCGTATCAGCATCTCGTCCCATTTCTAAATCATGCGAACGAACAAGCCCGTGAATACTGAATAACAGAAGATAAATCCCTTTAGTGTTTTCAGACATTATTCAAATCGATAGGGTTTATAAAACGACTCATCTAAAGGCAACGCCCCCTTAACACTACATAATCTAGTAGCAAATTCTGTTGCCCGATCTAAAATTGTTTTCCGAGGAAATCCCGCCAAAAAACCTAATGCGAGCATTGCGGAGAAAGCATCACCCGCCCCAACAGTATCAACAATTTCCTCATTGGATTGCACCGGGCAAATCAAAGGCTCTCTCTTCCCGGTGTCAAAAAGAAGGTTACTATTGCTTCCTTGGGTAACACACAGGGAGCCAATCTTAAAATGGGTCAACAACTGGACTCCTATTTGGCTTATTGATCCAGTGAGATTAAAAATATTTTTGATCTCCTGTAATTCCTCCATGCTTATTTTCAAGAAATCGCAACACCCTAAAATTTTTTCCACCAATTCTTTGTTATAAAAAGGTGCTCTTAAATTTAAATCTACAAAAACTTTTGATCGGAAGGAACATCTTTTTAAAATAGACTCTAAGGTTTTTTTTGAAGTTTCGTTTCTTTGCGCCAAACTTCCAAAATAAATAAGGGGAATCTCATCTTTCAGAAGGTTATTTAAAAACTCATTGAACCTAATATAGTCAAACGCTCTATTTGGTAGAATTTCAAAACTTGGGCTTTTCTTACCATCCAAGGTTACTTGCACCATTCCTGTGGGATGGTCTGGATCCTTTTGAATCCCAGAAAGCGGAAATCCGTTTCGAATTCCAAAATCAATAATTTCTTCACCCTGCGAATCATCCCCTATGGAGCTAATAAAGTGGACGGGCAACCCTAATTTGACCAGATGAAACGCAAAATTAAATGGGGCTCCCCCCAAACATGTTTTTTCAGGAAATGCATCAAACAATACTTCTCCAAAAACAAGTACGGGACCTAAAGGCCAATAATGCCGCATTTAATCCTCTAAAAAATATGTTTATCTATTTATTCTAAAGCAAAATCAAATAAGATCAAAACTCATAAAAATAAATGATTCACAAAATAATAACGAGAAACCTTAAATGGCTTTATCATGTGGGTTTTTTTCTTTAGGAAGGTGAATTTTAAATTTTGTTCCTACACCAAACTTACTTTCAACATCAATCGTTCCATTATGACGTTCTACAATATGCTTACAAATACTTAAACCCAGCCCACTCCCTCCCTCAACACGCGATCGCGCTTTATCGACCCTATAAAATCGGTCAAAAATTTTTGGGAGATCATTTTCAGGAATACCAATCCCTGTATCTTGAATGGTGAAATAAGCGGAGTCTTTCAAGTTTTGCAGAGTCACTCGTATTTCACCACCTGGCTGAGAGTATTTAATTCCATTGTGCAAAAGAGTCCAAACCATTTGCCTCAACATATGGGGGTCCCCAACTAAATTTACTGAATCTAAATATGCTATTTTTATTTTCACCCCTTTTTCATCCGCCAGGATTTCAGCATTTTTGCAAATTTCTTCTAATACAGCTTTAAAGTCTACTTCGCTCCAATGCATAGGAATTTGATTTTCATCAGATTTAGAAAGAATAAATAAATCATCTAAGATCCGAGACATAAAATTTATTTCTTCTAAATTACTTGACAAAACCTCTTGATACTCTGTAGGTGTCCTTAACTTACTCAATCCAAGCTCACTTTGTCCTTTTAGGACAGTAAGTGGCGTTCTCAACTCATGAGAAGCATCGCTACTAAATTGTCTGATCTGACTGAAAGAGTTTTCCAGGCGATCCATCATTTTGTTAAAAGTTTTTGCTAAAACTCCAATTTCATCCTGCGCCTCCGCTACAGGAATCCTTTGCTTTAAATCCGCTCCATCAGCAATCTCTTTAGCAGTCTGGGTAATATTAGTTACAGGCTTCAAAGATCTACGAGCAATTAATCTACCTACGAAACCACTTAAAATGAGAATTCCCGGAACTGCCGTAAACAGAAAAATTCTTAAGTTTTTCAATGTTTCTTGAACCGAAGATAAACTAGTCCCAACCTGAACCAAATTCACTAAAGATTGATCTCTAATCACCGGCATAGTAATCACACGAATTGGGTGTTCACTTTCTACAATGAAAGTCTCATAAGTTTCTTCCCCATTCAATGCACGGGCATATGCTTCCTGAGTTAAAGGAAACTTGGAAGCATCCACACCTTTCGACCTTGAACCCACATTACCCGAACCGTCATAAATTCTATAAAACTTATTTAAGTTGCTATAACCCAAAAATTGCTCGAAAAAATGTTCTAATCCCGGCAAAGGAGTCCGGGAATATTGCAATAAGGCTGTCTTACGAACAACTGTTGCCGAAATTTTTAATGAGTTATCTACACTTTCGTGCAACCGGTTGGATAAAAAACCATAAAGAAGGATACTAAACAATACAAGCACAGTGCCTAGTAAAGTCACATGCCACGCCGTCAATCTTGAACGGATAGAATTAAAAAACATTTTCTATTCCTTCATAACATATCCGACACCTCTTAAAGTATGGATCAATTTGGAGGGAAACTTTTTATCAATTTTTTTTCTAAGATGATTTACATAAACATCAATCACATTTGTAAAGGTGTCAAAATTATAATCCCAAACATGTTCTGCTATCATGGTTCGTGTAAGGACTTTATCCTTATTTCTCATAAAGTATTCTAACAGACTGTATTCTTTTCCCGTCAATTCGATTTCTTCGTCATTTCGAATAACCTTGTGGCTTACCAGATCTAAAGTTAAGTCACCAACCTGAAGCACAGTTTTGGTCTCAATTTGACCTCGTCGCAATAATGACCTCACTCTGGCCAGCAATTCTGAAAAAGCAAAAGGTTTAGTTAAATAATCATCAGCCCCTTGATTCAAACCTTCCACCTTATCCTCAACAGAATCTTTAGCAGTAAGAAGCAAAATGGGGGTATTTATGTTTTTCTTTCGAAGGCGAGAAAGAACTTCCAATCCATTCAGTTTTGGTAACATCAAATCAAGTATGATTAAATCATACTGATTCATTTCAGCCAATCCAAGCCCTTCATCACCATCAAAGGCTACATCAACAGCATAAGTCTCTTCTTCCAAACCTTTTCTAATAAAACCTGCAACTTTTTTTTCATCTTCAACAATCAAAATGCGCATTAATTACCATCCCATTTTTTTTGCACCTTATGTAATTCAATTTCCCCTTTCAACATTTTCACATGCTTTTCACAATCTTTAATAATGGATGAATACATGGCACGACAAGTTTCATCATTGGCATCAATCATGGCTTGCTTACAAATTTTTAATGCCTCATGAGTGGTTTCTAACGCTTTAAGTATATTTTCGTTGAATTTTTTATCCATTGTTTTTTAGAAATCTAATTTATTCACATTCATTCTAACATTGATTTAAAATCATTTAACCCTAATACAATCCGTATCATTCTATATTTTGATCAGACTCATTTTTATCAAATTCTTTGGAAAACATAAGTCGAACCAAAAGTAATCCAATAACAATACCAAAAAAAGGCAACGCATTAAACAGCTTGAGTAAATATTGCCCAAACACCCCATAATCCCGACCAAAATTGGTTAATAATTGCTCTGAATTTTCTAGGGCAATAAAAATCATACTAATAACCAAGGCGCACACAAATCCAATGAATCCACCAAATCCATAATACAACCACTTCATACATACCTCATTACTTTATCTATAAGCAATTCCAAATTCATCATATAGGTGTATAATCTTGGTCTTATTATATAGAAGTCCATTAAGATATGCATTTAAAGTGACCAAAATGAGATTAGATGGAAAAACTGCAATTATTACAGGAGGCGCCACAGGAATAGGATTCGCGTGTGCACAAGCTTTTATCAAAGAAGGAGCTCAAGTTTTTATTTTTGGGCGCAGACAAGATCGATTGGACCAAGCTCAATTAAATTTGGGTCCAAATATCAAAATAATCCAGGGTGATATTACTCAATCTTCAGATACTAAGTCTTTGGTAAATCAAACCCTCAACCAGGGTGGCCGAATCGACATTTTAGTGAACAATGCTGGTACTTTCTCCATGGCTTCCCTTCATGAAATGGATGATGCAACCTGGGATAATGTAATAAATATAAATTTAAGAGGTGTGTTTCAATTGACTCGTGAAGTTTTGTCCCAAATGGTTTACCAAAAATCCGGTTCTATAATAAATATCAGCTCTATACTTGGCTTAGTTGGTACTCCTATGGCTTCAGCTTACAATACTTCTAAAGCAGCATTGAACCAATTCAGTCGATCCATTGCAGTGGAATACGGTCCATTAGGTATAAGATCAAACTCCATCTGTCCTGGAATGATTGAAACAGAAATGACTGAAGAATTGCGGCAAAACAAAGAGCTCATGGATCAATGGATAAAGGGTTACCCTTTAGGAAGATTTGGAAAACCAGAGGAGGTTGCCAACCTTTGCCTTTTTTTAGCAAGTGATGAGTCCTCGTTTATTACGGGTACAGTAATTCCCATTGATGGAGGATATACCTCCTTATAATTTCATTGGCTTGACGGGCTTCCCTGCAAATTATAGAATTCTAATTAAACTTAATAAATATTCAATTCAGCCCCTATGGTGGGGCTGTATTTCTTTAAAAAAATCAATTAAATGCAACAAACTTATGAAACTGTTATTGGATTAGAAGTCCATGCCCAGTTGAAAACTGAAACAAAAATATTCTGTTCCTGCTCCACCCAGTTTGGTAACGCCGCCAATGAAAACACTTGTCCTGTTTGTTTGGGAATGCCTGGAGTATTACCCGTTTTAAACAAAAAAGCAGTGGAATTTGCAATGCGAGCCTGCCTTGCAACTCATTGCGAAATTCAGCCAATGAATCAATTTGCTCGAAAAAATTACTTTTATCCTGATCTTCCTAAAGGGTATCAGATTTCTCAGTTTGATCTTCCTATTGGTTGCAAAGGACATATTAATATCCAATCAAAGGGGAAAACCAAAAAGATACGGTTAAACAGAATTCATATGGAAGAGGATGCCGGAAAGTCAATCCATGGGAGTAATCTGGGTCAACCCGGAAGTAGCTACGTAGATTTTAACAGAACTGGAATTCCTCTCATTGAAATTGTAAGCGAACCCGATTTAAGTTCTCCGGAAGAGGCTAGAGAATATTTAACAGAGTTAAAATCAATTCTAGAATATATAGATATTAGCGACTGTAATATGGAAGAAGGTAGTTTTAGGTGCGATGCGAATGTATCTCTTAGACCTATAGGCCAAAAAGAATTAGGAACGAAAACTGAATTAAAAAATATCAACTCATTTAAATTTGTTCAAAAAGCTATAGAATATGAGATCAAACGACAAACTCAATTACTAGACCAAGGGGATTCGGTGACCCAGGAAACTCGATTATTTGACTCTAACAAAGGTGTTACTTATTCAATGCGATCCAAAGAAGAGGCGCATGACTATAGGTATTTTCCTGAGCCAGATTTAGTTCCAATTGTTTGCGATCCAGGCTGGATACAAAAAATTGAAAAAACAATCCCAGAATTACCCGAAGAAAAGAGAAACCGATTTGTTAAAGACTATCAAATCCCTGCTTATGATGCTGGTGTCCTTACCACCTCCCGGCCACTATCAAATTATTTTGAAGAATGTGTTTCGCTATTCCCCAAACCTAAAATTGTTAGTAATTGGATAATGGGAGAATTATTACGTGAACTAAAAAACGATGATAAAACTATTCAGGATTGTCCGTTAACTCCAAAAGCTTTAACGGATATTTTAAAGTTAATAGACAAGGGTTCTCTCAGTGGCAAAATGGCTAAATCTGTATTTGAAGAAGCTTACAAATCAGGAAAATCTCCAGAATTAATTATAAAAGAAAAGGGCATAGAGCAAATCTCCGATGAGTCCTCAATTGAAAAAATTGTGGATGAAGTCCTTGCCAGCAACCCTTCTCAAGTAAAAGAATTTCAAAACGGGAAGGAAAAGTTAATAGGCTTTTTCGTTGGAAAAGTTATGAAAGAAAGCAAAGGTCAGGCAAACCCTGGAATAGTAAACAAAATTTTAAACACAAAATTAAAACAGTAATGAATCCACTAATAATTTCTCATTCGTATTCAAGTTTCTTCAGGATAAAAGTTTTCCATATTTTTCAAATAATGATTTTAATTTCAGTCATTCAACTCACGGACATAGGTAAGGGGTTTTGTAATGAATCAACCACATCACCAAACCCAACTAAATCAGAAGACAAAAGGTTTATTGACAATGGAGACAATACCATTACTGACACTAAAACTGGAATTATGTGGTTACAGATGGATTCATTTCAGCATACCGGCCATTGGATGAATTGGAAAGAATCCTTCGATTATATTAAGAATCTTAATTCAAAGGGTTTTGCTAATTATTTTGATTGGCAAATGCCTACTCTAGCAGATCTCCGCACTTTATATGAGCCGGATAAATTAAATAGTTCCCAAGTAGGCCGAGAAATGAAAATTCATTTTGACCCAATATTTGCAAAAAAAGGGGCTGGAGCTCATTGGTCTTCAGAAGAAAATGGGAAGTTTAATGCATTTGGATTTATCTTTAATAATGGAGTTCGATTTTCAGCACCTAAGACTGCAAGAGGTCGAAAAGCAGTGCGCGCTATGAGAATTGCAAATCCCTAAAAAATTACCTACCTATGGCAAATTGGTTAAAGATACTTATTTTACTTTCATTTCTCCATTTTTCGATTTTAGGTATTTCCTGGGCAGCCTTTCCCAAAATGGATATAGTTGCAAACTCTTCCTCAGATAAAACTAACTCAACATTTTTAAAGGTTCAACAATTAGTAAAAGAAAATAACTTTGCTGAAGCTTTAAAAACTATCAATTTATATTTAGAAAAAAAACCTAAACTAGATACCGCTTTTTTTATAAAAGCATTTTTATTAAATGAGTTAGGCAAATATAAAAATGGGTTAAATACTTTAAATCAAGCGAAAAAACTTAACCAGAATCACTCGGCGTTACATTATGCTTATTGCGTATTCTACCGAAATTTCGGAAAAGCAAAATTGGCCTTACAATCCTGCAAGAATTCAATTCAAAACCATAAAAGTAGCGCACAGGCACATTATGAATATGCAATTACATTAGCGGCAAATGGGGAAATGAAAAAGGCCAATAAAGAGCTCACCCTAGCAGCAAACTTAGATCCAGATAATTCAGAATTCTTTTATGAGAGAGGAATGAATTTTCTTTATTTAAATGATTTGGGCTCGGCAGAAAAGGCTTTTAAAAAGGCTTTAAAATTAAATCAAGAAGATCAAGAATCTGCATACCAGTTAGGATATCTTTATGCGGTAGAAAACAAACTGGATTTAGCAAAATTGACCCTGGATAATATTTGGCAAAATTACAGGAATCACCCTAAAGCAGAAGCAGCCCGATCTCTTATTGAACTCATTGAGCAAGACAGATTAAATCAAATTCCTAAAAAAATTATTCCTTCCCAATATCATTTAGGTCGCTCTAAAAGTTTCTACAAAAATGGGAAATACGGATTATCCCTTTTTGAGATTCAAACTGCCGCAAACTTGAAGAAGGATGACCCTATCATTCGCGAAATTTTAATAGGGATGTCTAGTTTATTTTTACGTTTAGAGCTTTCAGAAAATTCGGTTAAAAACTTGATTAATAATTCAAAAAATAATCGCGATCTGCAGGCGAAGGGATACCAAGAACTTGGTGATATTTCTATAATGCGCGGTAATTTAAAAAAAGCTAAAGAGTATTATGAGTTGTCCAAATCCTTAGGGGACCCAGATCAATTGGCTCAATTGAGTTTGGAGGAAATTCCTACCAAACCACGGGTAGGCAAACCCATTCAAGATCCCGAAGAATTATTTTTCCATCCTGTCGCAGCTTTAAATCAAAAAGGAAAAGTATTCGCTAATTACGGTATGTTTAAAAGAGCTCTGGCAATTTATTCTGCAGTTCTTCAAATCGACCCGTCGAACCTGGATAGCAAATTAAATACATCTCATGTTTATTACCAAACCAAACAATACACCCGGGCAATTTCTCTTTTGGAACGAACTTTAATTTCACATCCTGAACAAGATAACCTGATACCGCTACATATTCTCTTAGCAAAATGTTACTCAAAAAAAGAAGACAAGAAAGGAACCTTAAAATATTTATCAATTATTAAAAGAATAAACCCTGAAATATTAAAAACTCTTTCTAAGGATCCCACTTTTTCCCTTTTAAAAAATCACAAAGTTTTCAATTAAGCGACCTACTTTACAAAGACTTACCTTCATATTTATTTTATTATCAATAAATTAACGGAATTTAATTTGACATCGATTGTCATTCTTGATTAGATGCCCTAAAGACCAAGAGATCAGTCTATAACCTGCCTTTTACTTTATTCTGGTCAATTACTTACCCAATACATGGAGATGGGAATGTTTATTTATAAATCGATTAGGCCTACTTTAGTTTTTAAATCTTTGGGGTTCTTCCTTGTATCAGTATTTTTACTTAGCACAGTTTCTAAAGTTGCAAATGCAGATACTTGTAAAGAAGCCACGAAACAATTACGAGGATCTTTTGAGCGCTCTCAAGGGATGATAGGAGGATTATGGGGTTATATGGAAAAGTCCTCTGCCTTAAAAAAAGATTCGACTTTGGGCTTTCAAATTGATGGGAAGTTGCAACGTTTAGTAGTGGGTTTTGAAAGTTTCTGCAATGATGGTAAATCTCCCACAAAAGAAACCTATGATCTCATTGATGCAAGATTAGGTGAGGCAAGAATGATAACCAACAAAACTCCAGGGAGAACTTCGCCAAAAAAAATAATGGAAATGATTAATTCCTTAAATAAAAATTTGGATCAAACTCTAGATAAACTAAAATTTTAATAGGAACAATGTCTATGCTCCAAGAGGGAAAAAAAGCGCCAGATTTCACTGTAGTTGATCAAAATAATAAGAAAATTAAGCTTAGCTCCTTCAAAGGCAAGAAAAATGTTGTCTTATACTTTTATCCCAAGGACATGACTCCTGGTTGCACTACAGAAGCTTGTGACTTTAGAGATAACTTCAAAAAATTTAAACACACTGAGATTTTGGGTGTGAGCATAGACTCCGCCGAGCGCCATCAAAAATTTATTGAAAAATACGATTTGCCATTTAGTTTACTGGCAGATGTAGACCAAAAGGTTGTTAACAAATACGGAGTTTGGCAGGAAAAAAAGTTATATGGAAAAACATTTATGGGAATTGTAAGAAGCACATTCATCATTGATAAGTCTGGAATAATTCGGAAAGTTTTTCCTAAAGTAAAAGTTAAGGGCCACGTTGAAGAAGTAATGGAGGCATTAAAAGAAATATAGTTTTATTTTTTTTCCATTAATTTTTCGATTTCCCAAACACGCTTGGGAATTCCCTCCGAAAGGTTTTTACAACCCATCTTGGTAATTAACAAATTATCTTCCAATCGAATTCCCAACTCTTCGTTATAATTTTTTCCATTAAGTTTGATTTTAAATTTCCCGTAAATTCCAGGTTCGTTACTTATCAGCCATCCCGCTTTCATAGGTTCCCGTCCATATGCTCGGAATGGGTCACCGTCATGTTCTTGTTCGCCGATTAAGTGGCTGACTCCATGAGGATTGAAATCATATTGAAGTTCACAAACCCCACCTTTTGCTTTAAATTTCTTTTCAAGCTCTTCCTCTAAAGTTTTCCAACAAATCTCATTTAACTCAACAATGGTTATTCCTGCTTTAGCTACTTTCTCAACCGCTAACTGAGCGGACAATACAATTTCATATAAAATTTTTTGCATCGGATTAAATTTTCCTGAAGCGGGCACGGTCCTGGAAATATCAGCATGCATAGTCATCCATCGCACTCCAAAATCGAGGAGCACTAATTCCTTTTTTGTGAATGAATCATCATTTTTCATATAATGCAGCACGGTCGCATTCGATCCAGACGCAATTATTCCAGGAAAACTTAATCCATAAGGAGATTCCATCAACATATGCCCTTCAAGAAAACCTTGCACCTGACACTCATTATTAAATCTATAAAATTGTCGCAAAGTATTTTTAAAGGCATCTCCAGTAATCTTTTGAGCTTTTAGGGTATTTGCCACATCATACTTGTCTAAAGGTAAGCGCAATTCAAAATGAGAGCTCATTATATTGGATAATATGATATTTCTTTTTTTCCATTTTTGAAGCAAACCCTCAATTCTTTTTTTAAATTTCCAATTATGATCTGTTTTTATTTTTTTTGTTTTTTTTCCGGATTTCCCTTCTAACCAAAAAGTACCGACTCTTTTTTTCCTTCTCTTGCTTAATCTCTCATGAAAAACTTTTTCAAAATCATCAATATTTCTCACATCATTGATACCAGTAATTTGCTTTACTTCTTTTTCGGATTTGGGGTCACCTACACCGAACCTAACTCCATCCCAAAATTCTTTAGAGGGGTCTTTAGCTTTTACGAAAAGTATCTCTTCGGATTCTTTAGAACCCGGATCAAGCATCAGTAAAACTTCATTTTGATTAATCCCTGTGAGATACATTAAAGAAGGTTCCTGATAAGTGGGAGCATGTGCGTAAGTCCATGTTGTTTCCGCCCCAGGCCCATAAGGAACACCTGTTAAGACGATAAGCTTATCCTCTTTTTGCATCAACTTTGAACGGCGCAAACGATAACGACGTTTTGCAAATTTTCCAGCACCTCCATCGCGAAAAATCCCTGAATAAATTTTTTTACCGTTTTTAATTTCCATCATTTTTATCTTTTCTTTATTAATATCATGATAAATTTCTTATATTTTTGAAACTCTTAATATAATATATAATTTTCACAAATCCTTAACATTTTTCAATTTATGTGTGGAAGATTCAGTCTAACCAAACCCATTAAAACTATTCAAGAACATTTCAAAATTGAAAAAATATCGTTAGAGTTCAAATCGCGATTCAACATTGCTCCAACCCAAAATATTCCAATAGTAGTTTCTACTCAAGAAAATAGGCAACTAACCCTAATGCGTTGGGGTTTAATTCCCAGTTGGGCAAAAGAGGAAAAAATAGGAAATAGAATGATTAATGCTCGCGCTGAAACCGTCGAAGAAAAACCAAGTTTTAAATCATCCTTCAAATCAAAGCGTTGTTTAGTGCCAACTGATGGCTTTATTGAATGGAAATCAAATGGGGATAAAAAAGTTCCTCAATATATACAAATGGCGTCTCATGATTTATTTGCATTTGCTGGATTATGGTCTGAATGGAACCAAGGCTCTACAAAACTTAAAACATTTACAATAATTACTACAGAAGCAAATACAGCCCTAAAAAGCATTCATCATAGGATGCCGGTAATAATACCTCCTGAGGAATATTCAAATTGGCTCACCCCCACAACTTCCAGTGAAACCTTAAAAGAGCTCCTAAAGCCATATACTGATGAATTGGAATTTTTTCCAATTTCCAACTTAATCAATTCCCCAAAAAATGATTCCATGGAATGCTTACTTCCTTTAAAAGGATAAATTATCAACAAATGTTTTTTGATAAATTTATCTTTTCTCAAGTATTGCCAACCATTCCTTTTCTTTTCGACGATCAACGGAGTTATTATTTTTTTTCAATGAGAGAATTTTAAAACGAGGAGCAAAAAACTCACGGACATCTAATTCAGTCGTATTAAAAGGGGGGCCACCCGCCTCACCCGTTTCGTAAAAAAGACCAAAAATTTTTCCCCCTGGCTTTAAAATGCGATGTGAAGTTTCCACATAAAGAGAACGTTGCAAAGGATGAATCGCACAAAAAAATGTTTGCTCTAACATATAATCGAAAGTTTCATTATAGTTTTCTTTTAGCTTGAAAAAATCTTGGTTTATTACCTCTGCATTTAATCCTTGCTTGCGCAATGCATTCTTAAGTAAATCTACCGCACCGGGAGCAATATCTACTGCGGTAACCTCGAAACCGTTACCAACAAAAAATATTACCTCATGCCCTTGTCCACAGCCTGGGACAATTAGTTTTCCAGGTAGAAGAATATTTTGCTCCAATAAATGAACGAATGCAGGAGAAACTTTTCCCAAATCCCAAGGCAATTCACCAGATTCATAATGACTTTGCCAATGTTCTTTTGAATATCCAGGGTCATCCATGATTATTTTGCTTTACAATATTATTGGAGGCACATCGAAATCCAACATTAATATAGCTTGTATCCGGTTCTTTAAAATTTCGATACGCATGAGCCAATCTTTCCGGAGGATCTCCCCAAGACCCACCTCGGACCACCTTTTCTTTACCCTTTTTTGGTCCTTTGGGATTTACGCTTGGACTGGTTTTATAAAATTCCTCCTCATACCAATCCGAAACCCATTCCCATACATTACCCGCCATATCATGAATCCCAAATAAATTGGGTTGCCTCTCTCCCACCGGTTGAGTTTTGTTTCCGGAGTTATTTCCATACCAGGCAAATAATTCTGCTTTTTCATGTTCCCAATAGAATTCCCCTGGCATTCCACCTTTGGCAGCTTTTTCCCACTCCGCTTCCGTGGGAAGTCGCTTTCCAAGCTTCTTGCAGTATTCCTCTGCATGATAATAACTAACTTTTTCCACAGGACAAAGTGGACAATTCTTAAAATAACTGGGATTGCGTTGCATTACGTTAAGATATTGAAGTTGTGTTACTTCATACTTATCTATATAAAAGGAATCTAAAGATAACTGGTGCGCAGGCATTTCATTTTTATTTATTCCCTTGCGACCCATGAAGAATTTGCCTTCCGGAATCAACACCATCTTTGAAAATTCTCTCAATTGAATCTCTTCATTTTCCTTCTTTTTTTTAAGAAGACGTAACACTTCATTTGGATCAATGTCATTTCCCCAAACCTGTATAGTCGGAAAAACAATTAAATTAATTCCTAGTAATGCAAGAAAAAAACGATTCCATCTCATAATTTATTTCCCAAAATAATCGACTAAATGATTTATAGCAGATTGCCCCATTAATTCTACGGCTTCTAATGAATTTCCTCCGATATGAGGAGTCACCATCAATGACGGACAAGCCAATAATTCTCTGTCTTCCGGTGGTTCAATGGAAAAAACATCTAAAGCTGCGCCGGCTATTTTATTTTTAAGCAAGGCAAACTTTAGGTCCGATTCATTTACAACATCTCCTCGACTTGTATTGATTAAAAAAGCAGAAATTTTCATTTTTTCGAATGTCTCTTTGTTTATCATATTCTTGGTTTCTGGTGTCAAAGGAACATGTAGTGAAATAATATCTGACTCACCTAATAATCTGTCCAATCCCACCTCAGACGCACCAACTTTTTGACAATATTCTGTCATTTTAAGAATATCATGAACCAATACATTGCATCCAAAAGGATGAAGTAAATTGATAACCTCTTTTCCGATATTTCCGCATCCTATAATGCCAACATTCTTTCCCTGCAATACATTTCCTCCATCCTTTTTCCATCGAGAATGTTTTAAAGAATACCCTGCCTTAAAAATATTATGAATTAAACCTAGCATAAAGCCGAGAGTGAGTTCAGCTACAGAGCGTTTGTTTACACCTGGTGTCCACCCCAATTTAACTTTGTAAAGTTTAAGTAGATCCTGATCCAAATTGTCCAAGCCAACTCCATATTTAGAAATAATTTTTAAATTTGGGAGAGAAGAAAGAACTTTTTCCGTAATCAGGTCACGGCCAACAAGTAAGCCTTGTGCCCCCTGACACAATTCAATTAGTTCATTCTCTTTTAAATACCGATTCTCTTGATTAAATACCAAATTAATAAATTTCTTCGATAATTCTAATCGTAAAGAAGAGGACTTAAAAATTGGAGGAGGGGTCACCACTATAAGTGGTTCAATAAAAGCCATGGAAAACTACCCAATGATTTGCTTAAATATGGAAGTCCCTGCGGCAAACGTTCCTACCGCGGAGCCTAAATTTGCAAAGAAGAAAACCAAAAAAACACGTACAACTCCATTTTTCCACCACATTTTCACATGAGCCACGTCATCTCGCATAGACTCAAAGTCACTCACCTTAGGCTTTCTAAGAAAGGATTCCACCATTCCAACCACCATTCCTGCGCCTATTGTAGGATTTAGGGAGGTCAATGGTGCAGCTAAAAAAGCCGTCAGGACTGAAACGGGGTGAGCCAAAGCTAAAGCGGCGCCTAAAGCACTCAACCCTCCATTCAAGACAACCCAGGTAATTATTATTTGCCACCCTAACTCGGGGGATTTGTAGTAACCAATGAAAAACATACTCAAAATAACAATACAAATTCCCCATCCAAAATAATATCCTGAACGACTAGGAGGAGGTTTTGTTTCCAGCTTTTCAAGAGCTTGCCTATCGGGCGGAGACTCCAGTGCAGGCATCATTCCAATTAAATGACCTGCACCAACCATTGCTAATATATTTTTGGGACCGTCGGCCTGGTCTACCAATTGTGCAAGCTTTCCAGCCATATATTGATCTCGTTCGTCAATTAGAACTTTTTTTACAGATGGTAATGATTCCCCAAATTCATCAACTAGAGAATGAAGCATATCACCTTCTTTTAGGCCTTCAATTTGGTCTTCCGTAACTTCTTCTCCCACAAATATGCTTGCGACCAATCCGCCAAAAAGTTTTATTTTCTGCCAAAAAGAAACCTCACGGTACATTCTCTGTAATGTTGTGGAAATATCTCGATCGATAACTTCCAAACGCAAATTATGCTCTTGAGCTAATTCAATCGACCGGGACATTTCTCGACCCGGCTCAATTCCCACTTTTTCTGCTAAACGTTTTTGATATGCAGATAATGCTAAATTAATGAGTAATAAATTTCCCTTTTTTTGTTTAAAAATTTGAAAGATATCCAGATTTTTCCACCAAGACCTATTTTTTAAATTTTGATAACGAGGAGGACACAATTCCACACAAATACAATCATAATTACCTTCTGCAATCTTTTCTTCTACTAACTCGACACTTTTATGAGAAACATGGGCGGTCCCTATAAGTGTTATCGTCGAATCTTTATATTGGATGGTTTTAACAATATCTTCTTGGGAATTGGATTTCACAAAAACCCTTTTTAAAAAATAGAGGGACTCTAATTAATGTTGAAAATTTAAAAAAATTCTCCCTTGAGTTCTTCAAAACTGCTAAACCCTTTGTTACATTCAAATTGTTGAAAAATAGAATGTGAGGACTGGGTGGGGAAAATTGTACAATATTCCTTTTGATGGTAATTTAACATATCACGGGAATTTTCCACAAGCACTCAATTACTGGAATTATGAAAGAATTTAACCTGGTTTCTGACTTCAAACCTGCGGGGCATCAGCCACAAGCTATTGAAATTTTGGCAAAAGAATTGAAAAAAGGACCTGCACACCAAACTCTATTAGGAGTTACAGGTTCGGGAAAAACATTTACCATAGCCAATGTGGTCGAACAATTGCAACGACCTACTCTAGTCATGGCTCATAACAAAACCCTCGCCGCACAGTTATACAATGAATTCAAAACATTTTTTCCTGATAATGCAGTGGGATACTTTGTCAGCTATTATGATTACTACCAACCCGAAGCCTATTTACCCACTACAGATACTTTTATTGAAAAAGATGCTTCGATTAATGATGAAATCGATAAAATGCGGCACGCAGCTACTCATGCTCTTTTTGAAAGACGAGACGTATTAATCGTTGCTAGCGTTTCCTGTATTTATGGATTAGGTTCTCCCGAGGCTTATCATGGAATGTTGTTATTTCTTGAAAAAGGAATGACATTAGATCGGGAAAAAGTATTGCGGAAGTTAGTTGAAATTCAATATAAAAGAAATGATGTGGATTTCCAAAGAGGAACCTTCCGCGTTCGGGGAGATGTAGTCGAAGTTTTGCCAGTATACGAAAGAAATGAAGCTATTCGAATGGAATTTTTTGGTGATGAAATTGAAAATCTTTCTGTTGTAGACCCACTGACTTTAAATAAAGTAAGAGATTTAGATCGAATTGCTATATATCCCGCCAGCCATTACACCACTCCAAAAGAACAATTAGAAGAAGCAATGGAAAATATCTATAAAGAAATGGTCGAAAGGATTAAATTTTTCAAAAGTCAAAATCAACTAATAGAAGCCCAACGTATTGAGCAACGTACAATGTTCGACTTAGAAATGATTCGTGAAATCGGATATTGCCAGGGAATCGAAAATTATTCGCGTCATTTAATGGGAAGAGAAGCAGGAAGCCCTCCGCCCACTTTACTTGATTATTTCCCCGAAGATGCCTTATTTGTGATAGATGAAAGCCATGCCACAGTTCCTCAACTTCACGGAATGTATAATGGGGATCGCGCCCGAAAAGAAACTTTGGTACGTTATGGATTTCGTCTTCCCTCTGCATTTGATAACCGTCCTTTAAGATTTGAAGAGTTTTCAACAAAAGTTGAAAACGCAATTTATGTTTCTGCCACTCCATCAGAATATGAAATAGAAAAATCAAATAATAAAATAGCAGAATTGATTGTACGGCCGACGGGATTGATAGATCCTAAAATAGAAATTCGCCCTGTTTCTGGGCAAGTAGATGATTTGTTTCATGAAATTAAGGAGCGAGCCAAACGAAATGAAAGAACTCTGGTAACTACTCTCACAAAACGTTTTGCTGAAGACCTGACAGAGCATTTTTCAGAAATGGGTTTGAGAGTAAAATATCTCCACTCGGACATCACCACTATTGATCGTGTACAAATTCTCCGTGAATTGAGATTGGGAGAATTTGATGCCCTGATTGGAATAAATTTACTCCGCGAAGGACTAGATCTTCCCGAAGTTTCTCTAATAGGGATTCTTGATGCTGACAAGGAAGGTTTTTTAAGGTCGGCCACTTCATTAATTCAAACCTCCGGACGTGCTGCCAGAAATTTGGAAGGACATGTCATAATGTATGCTGACAAAATTACTTCAGCTATGCAAAATGCCATAGACGAAACGGAACGAAGACGGACAATTCAAATTGAATTTAATAAAACACACAACATCACACCCGCTACCATAAAAAAATCTGTACAAGAATCTTTGATTAATCTTGAGCAGCTTTCCGAGACCCCTTTAGCAATGGAAGAATCCGAAGAATATTTACCAGGCGGAAACGTAATTGAACTGGCAGCAAAATTAGAAAAGCAAATGTATAATGCGGCTCGCAATTTGGAGTTTGAAAAAGCCGCTGAATTGAGGGATAAAATAAAGTTTTTAAGAGAAAAGGACTTAGGGGTTATTGCAGACCGTTGACGCGGTCAGTTCCTCGACGTTCTGAAATTCTACTTTCAACAAACTTCCTGATAACACTGTCCTGCTCGGGAGAAAGTCCATTAAATTCTAATCCGGTAACAAAGGGTTCTCTTTCAGTGTTTGGGCGATTTCTAATATTTTTCACTCTTCCCGGAAGATTCGCAATTTTTCCCTGAGGAAGATTAACCGTTAATGCAATCGTCTCATTTTTTTCTAGAGGTTTTTCATGTGTTATTAAAGCACCTGATAAGCTTAAATCTCGAATAGTTCCAGTAAAAGTGAACTCATTGGGATTGGATTCTCTGGAATAAAAAAAAGAAAAATTAACCCTTTGACGAAAATTCTTTCTAAGATTATGAGTGGAAAAAGATTTGGGATATTCCAGCAAAAGAAGTCGAATAGGCTGGGTTAAAATATGTGAAATGGTGGTTTTAAAATTAATAAAAGTTCCATCAAGGGTATAACTAATTGAGCATCCGGCCTGAGGTGCAGCTTTTAAAATACTTCCTTGAAACACAGGCAAGTCTAAAAGAATATATTCATCTTCCTTCCAGCCGCGGACAGTAACCTGATATCTTTCATCTAAAATATTAGCCAATACCTTATTACCTAAACTTAGAGGGAGGGATTCTTTTGTTTTCATTTTATTTGATTAATGTTGGATCCAAGGAACTAATATATTCCTAGATTTGATTCTAGGGTTTAGACTAACCGTTGTCAACTGGGGTAGAAACCTGGCTAGGGGAAGCCAATGCATTTTTATTCTCTTCAGAATTATCTGGAGATTCCAAAGGATAAAACCTAAAGTAGGTCTCAATGATTTTTCGGGCAATAGGGGCTGCAGCAGAACCTCCATGCCCTCCATGCTCGACAATAACCGCAACAGCAATTTCCGGGTTTTCGTAAGGGGCAAACGCAACAAACCATGCATGGTCTCTAAATTCATAAGGAATATCTTCCTCATTATTGGACCCAACCGCCCTAAGGCGGACCACTTGGGCGGTTCCGGTTTTTCCTGCTACTTTAATATTCTTTAATCTTGCACGCCAACCGGTTCCTCTTTTTTCATTGACCACACCTAATAGAGCATTTTTTATTAATTCTAAGTTTTCTGGGTTAACATTTAGCTTAGTAAGTACTTTTGGATAAACTTCCTTAATCATTGCTCCATGTTTATCTTTAATCCCTTTAACTAAAAATGGTTTGAATAATAATCCCCCATTGATAACTGTTGACAGCATATTGGCCTGTTGAATAGGAGTCACCAAATTATATCCTTGCCCAATTGAAGCTGAAATAGTTTCTCCTAACAACCAGGGTTCCTTTTTTGCGTTCAACTTCCAATCCGTACTTGGAACTAACCCTGTTTTTTCTCCAATTAAATTGACTCCTGTAAAGTTTCCAAGGCCCAGTGATTTGGCATATTTTGCCAGATTATCTATTCCAAGTCGGTGACCAACGGTATAGAAATAAACATCACAGGATTGAACCAACGCTTTGTGTAAATCGACAGCACCATGACCACCCCTTTTCCAACAACGATACCTACCTCGTCCTAATTTAAAATGGCCGGGACAATAAATGGAAGTTTCTGGAGTAATGATTTTTTCTTCGAGTCCTGCTAAGGCAGTGACAATCTTATAGGTAGATCCAGGAGGATATTGCCCATCTATTGATTTATTTTGAAGAGGATGACGTTTGTCAAAAATTAACTTGCGCCAATTTTTAATTGAAATTCCTGCAGCAAACAAATTGGGATCGAATGAGGGTTTACTTGCCATTGCCAATACTTCACCTGTGGAAACCTTAAGGACAACCACAGCTCCATTCTTCGGTTCTTCTTCTGTACCTACCATCAACTGCTCTAAAACTTTTTGTAACCTCAAATCCAATGTCAACACCAGTTGGTTTCCACTTTCAGGAGGCAATTTTCTAAGAATTTGAAGTTCTCTTCCTGCCACATCTACTTCAATTTGCTTATAGCCTTTTGTTCCTTTTAATTCATTCTCATAAAGGAACTCCATACCCTCTTTACCCATTAAGTCTCCCATGTGATAGTCATTTTCTTTCATTTCCTCTAACTTTTCTTTCGAAATCTCTCCTAAATAACCTAAAACATGGGCTGCTAAATCTTTATAAACATAGTTTCTTAAGGGTTCTACAATTAAGTGCACCCCCGGCAGAATACGATTGTTCTCTTCCACAAAAGCGACCATTTCCCTACTCACATCTGCCTTTATCAACACATTCGCAAATGGTTGAGCTTTCTTCATATTCGTTCTTAACTTTTCCTCATCAAAATCGATTTTCTCCTCCAAAATATCCAATGTCACATCCAGATCTTTGGCATCTTCCGGAGTAATGTATAAATTAAAGGAGGGTCTAATAGAAACCAATGTTTCCCCATTGCGGTCCGTTATTAACCCACGAATTCCAGGAAGGGAAACCAATCGAACACGATTATTCTCTGACAATCCTTTAAAGTCTTCCCCCTTCAGAATTTGTAGGTACCAAATTCTGACCCATAAAAAAACGAATGCAACTACAACAATAACCGCAAACATTTTAAGTTTTCTTCGAATACCTTCAGACACATCCCGTGAATAAAGATGAGTGCTCATTGCACGGCTCCCTCAAAACCTGGAAACTTTTTAATCAACCAGTTTTTATTAGAATTAAGAAGGTAAAAAATAATAGGGGCTATAGCTGCATTATATAATGAGTATACAATTAACTTAGAGTAAAGAAAGGTGAGCGACGCTCCTGCCTTAAATAAAAGCAAAGAAGAAAAATAAAAAACTAAACCATCAAAAAGAGATGAGACAAATGAGAATATTGCAATTGGAATAAATCCTTCGACAATAATATTTTTTCTTAATCCTGAGAAAATAAAACTAATTAAACCTTTTGAAAGAGTATTTACCCCTAAAATTCCTGCAGAGAAACAATCTTGTATAAAACCAATGAAGCAACCTACGGCAATACTCCTTTCATTTTTCAGGATAACCGTTCCATAGAGCGTTAGAATTAATGCTAAATCAGGTGTCACCCCGGCAATAGCAATCAAATCCAACAAACTCGTTTGAATGGAAAAGAAAACCAAAAAATAAATTATAAAAATGAAAAGCAGCCACATAGGGCAACCTGATTATTATGACAATAAAATTAATACTTCTTCTAAACGTGACAAATCTGCTGTGGGTGTAACAATAATATCCTTAAACAACCCATGTTCCATTTGAGTTACCTGCTTCACTCTACCCACCAAAAGACCTTTGGGAAAAACCCCTCCCAATCCAGATGACAAAACAAGATCCCCAATTTCCACAGGAGCCCCTATAGGTACATACTTCATATTACATTCTTCAGTTCCGTTCCCACTTACCACTCCAGAAACCCGAGACTCCTGAAATAACGCATCCACCGCACTTCGACTATCAACTATTAATAATACTTTGGAGGTAGTTGTTCCTGCTTGAAGAATATGACCCACTATTCCTGTTTCAGTTACAACAGGTTGGTTTTCCCTAACTCCATCCTGGGTTCCTTTATTAACAAACACCATTTTGACCCATTGAGTTGCATCCTTTCCAATTACCGTTGCAGTGATTGAATTTAATTTTCGATCATTTTGGTAATCGGCTAATTGTGCAATACGAGCCAATCGTCTCACTTCTTCCTTAAGATAGTTATTCTCTTTAGAAAGTTGATCAACTTTTTCTTTCAGGCCTTCATTTTCTTGGGTAGTATTAACAAAATAAAAATAGCCATCGATGACATCGGCCACAGAATCTACGGTGAGAGTGAAAAAGCTTTGAAGCGGTGAAACCACCCAAAGAAAAAATTTCTCAACGGGAGTGGGATGGCTGGACCGTTTAATATTAACGGTCATTAAGACAAAAGAAACCAAGAGAATGGAAACAAAAATGAAAACCCGTTTTCTATTTTTGAGTCCTCTTATCCACACTTTTTATTAAAAGGTCACCTTTTTTAAGAGTTTTGGATCGGATAGTAACTTACCAGCGCCTAGGGCCACGGCTGAGAGCGGGTCATCGGCAAGTGTGATTGGTAAACCCGTAGCCTCTCTTAGCAAAATATCCAAGCCCTTTATTAAAGATCCTCCACCAGCTACAACAACACCTTTATCTACTATATCTGCAGCTAATTCAGGTGGAGTACGTTCTAAAGAAATTTTTACGGATTCTACAATGGTGCTAAATGTTTCCTGTAGAGCTTCGCGTACCTCCTCATCAGAAATTACTAAAGTCTTGGGTATCCCCGCAACTAAGTCTCGACCTTTAATCTCAATAGTCGATCTTTGATCTAATGGATAGGCGGAACCTATTTTTATTTTGACTTCCTCTGCAGTACGCTCACCAATAAGCAAGTTATACTTGCGTTTAACAAAATTGACGATAGCCTCGTCCATTTCATCACCAGCTACACGAACTGATTTACTAAATACAATTCCCGACATTGAAATAATGGCAACTTCCGTTGTGCCTCCTCCAATATCAATAATCATGTTACCTGTGGGTTCTTTAATCGGCAAATCTACACCTATCGCGGCCGCCATGGGCTCTTCTACTATAAATACTTCTCTAGCTCCGGCAGATTCTGCCGAATCGCGAACTGCTCGTTTTTCCACTTGTGTAATTCCTGAGGGTGCAGCAATTACTACCCGTGGACGCACTAAGGTTCTCCGATTGTTATGAACCTTTTGAATGAAATGCTTTATCATTTGTTGTGTGACTTCAAAGTGGGCAATAACACCATCCTTCATGGGACGAATAGCCTCAATATTGGCCGGTGCCCTGCCTAACATTTGCTTGGCTTCAGAACCGACAGCCTGCACTTCTTTGGTATTTTTGTTAATAGCAACAACGGAGGGTTCCCTCAAACATATCCCGCGGTTTTTTACATAAACTAAAGTGTTAGCTGTCCCTAAATCGATTGCAATCTCGTTAGAAACTAAATCCCAAAAAAAATCAAACACGTTTGCTACCCTGCTTGAAGTTTACCTGATAAATGACGTAAACTATTGTTTTTGTTAATAAGTTAGAGGTTGGATCCAATTAACCATAATTTAATAGAACTGATAACAACAGGATTGATACTAGAATTTACAACAAGGATTCAAATGTAACTTTTGCTCAAAAAAGGCCGGAATAAATGGTTGCCAATCAAGACCTTGTTTTATAGTATGTCAACCATTGAATTGTAACATCTTTTTCTTAACCTTGGGAGTGTTTTTCATGTTAAACCTGATTCGCAAACATGCTGATTCTTGGATGATTAAATCCATTTTATGGCTAATTGTTTTCGCCTTTGTTGGCACTATTTTTTATTCCTGGGGAATGGGAGGACGTAGTGGAGGGCGTAGTGGCGTCATTGCAACCGTTAATGGGGAAAAGATTTTACTCAATGAATACGATCAATCTTTTAATAACTTAATAAATTATTACCGGTCTCAATTTAAGGGGCAATTTTCCCAAGATCTCATTGAAAAATTGGACCTTAAGAATACAGCTTTAGATGGTTTAATACAAAAGAAAATCCTGTTAGCGGAAGCAAAAAAATACAATATTCAAGTTAGCGATCAGGAGCTTACCAGTAAAATAAAAGAGAACCCTTCTTTTCAAAAGGCTGATTCATTTGACCCCAGCCTTTACAAAAATTTTCTCAATTTTAACCGCATTTCAGCAAAAGAATTTGAAGACAGTCAACGGGAAATAATGTTGCTTCAAAAAATTGAGCAGGTAATTAAATCAAATACCAAAATTTCAGAATCTGAGATGCTGGAAGCTTTTAAAAAGGAAAATGAAAAAATAAAATTTAAATATATTCAGTTTCCCAAAAAATATTTCAAACCGGAAAACCCTCCCTCGGATGAAGAATTAAAAAAATATTTCGAAAAGAATAAAACCCAATTTGAAGTTCCTGAACAGATTAAGGTTAAATACATTAAACTTACTAAGGAAACTCTTAAAGACGAAATTAAAATTCATGAGGAAGATATTCAAGATTACTATGATGCCCATGAAGCAGACTACATTCTTAAAAAGCGATATCGCGCACGACACATTCTAATTAAGGCTCTACCAGTTTTGCCGGAAGGAGACGCCACCGAGGAAGCTAAGAAAAAGGCCTTGGATGAAGCTGAACAAAAAGCCAAGAAAAATGCGGAAGACATTCTCCAAAAAATAAAGGATGGAAAGGATTTTGCTGAATTGGCAAAGGAACATTCTGAAGATCCTGGTTCAGGACCAAGAGGAGGAGACTTAGGTGAATTCACAAAAGGAACTATGGTTCCAGAATTTGAAAAAGCTTTGGATAACATGAAAGCTGGAGAATTAGCCGGTCCCATTAAAACTGTTTTTGGTTACCACATTATTAAGTTAGATGAATTGAAAGAAGAACGAAAAAAACCGGTTAGCGAAGTTAAAGAAGAAATCACAAAGAAACTTGAATCCCGAAAAATCCAACAAAGAATTCGCAGGAAAATAAAAAAGATCTATCAAATGGCTTCAACTGACAATGATTTAGAAAAAGCGGCTAAAAAATTTAATTCCGAAGTGAAATCTACGGACTTCATTTCAACTACAAATCACAATGTCCCTGATATTGGAATTGTTCCGGAGTTTTTTAATGCGGCTTTTATCTTGAAAGACAACCAAATCAGCGAACCTGTGAACACCCCTGACGCATCCTTTCTAGCAAAAGTTGTAGAGCGCAAACCTCCTCACATTCCAGAAATGGATACGGTGCTTGAAGAAGTATCCAAAGAATATGATGACCAAATAAGCGAATCAAATACCAAAGAAAAAATGAAATCTCTCTCAAAGCGTTTAAAGGCTGAAAAAAGTTTAGATAAAATTGCCAGCGAAAATAAATTAGAGATTGATGAAACTCCTTTTTTCAGCATGGCGGATACTATTCCCGGGATCGGCAATATCAAAGAGATCAAGGATGCGGTATTTAATTTAAAACCGGGTGAAACAACAAGAGGTTCTTCAAAACATTCTCATTATTTGATCCAAATTGTGGAAAGAGAAGAGGCTGGAGAGCCGACCAATGAGCAAAAGCTGGAAACCTATTCTGTATTGAAAAAAGAAAAAGGGAATTTAATATTTAAGGAATGGTTGGACAATGCTAAAGAACAATCTGAAATTTTGATCGATAAAACTCTACTTTAAAATGGAAATTTAAACTATAAGCATTGCTCCCAAAATTTTGAGCTCACTAATGTTTTAAATTTTTTTAAAAGATATGCTAAGGAAATTTCCTACTTCCAAAACTATAAGTCCTATTAATATTTTCGAAGAATTCAAATGCTGCTAAACTTTCTATGACACCAACATCATAGGAAGCCTATGTAGTTTTAGATTCCCTCCCAAATCATTTTTTGATTTCAATTTAAAATTGCCACCAGAAATCTCAATTAACATTTTTATTATTTCGATTTATCTACACCAGAAATCTACTATGAATCATAGCATTTAATAGCTTCAAATTATTTTTTGAAACAAGCGGAAGCATGCTCATTGAAATTTTTCAAACAAAGACAAAACCTCCAATCATTTCCTCCCAAAAAATACTCTTGAGCCAAAACTCAAATTAGACCAATAATTATTTTCACATATAATGCTTGACATTTAAAATTTCGAATTTAATAATTGTAATATAGACTCCATAGTTTATATTTTCGATAAAATATATTATTTTGCATCAAGTTTATCGCAATTCCTACGAAAACAGCCATCAAATGGTATCATTTCTGACAACACTACCTAAAAATCACCAATTAAGAAAACCTAACCATTAAGGTCGTTTTTATTTTTTTCATTATCTATCAAAAACCATACTGCATAAAATATAGTCATCATCAAACACAAACCACTTCCAGATTACTATAACTCAAAAATTTCAATGCTTATATTATGGGCACCTCTACCCCCCCTCCACTGCGAACTTCCACAAATCCCGATAATTTATCCAAAGGGCACTTTAATTGATTTTACCAGTGAGTTTAAATCGTGAAATACAGAACTGACATTGATGGGCTCAGAGCTATTGCAGTTCTGGGCATTATAATGTATCACGCTGAAATTGTCCTTTTTGAACAATTTTGGATTGAAGGAGGATATATCGGGGTAGATATATTTTTTGTAATCAGCGGTTATTTGATAGGAAGAATTATTATTTATGAAATAAAAATAAGCAACGGTTTTAGTTTTTTAAATTTTTATGAAAGAAGAGCCAGACGAATTTTACCCGCATTATATCTTGTCATATTTACCAGCATTCCAATTGCTTACTTTGTTCTATTACCCACCAATTTTTCTAATTTTATTAACTCAATTTTTTCATCAATATTTTTTTTATCAAATATATTTTTTTATTATTCTGGGATTGAATATGGAGCTACCGATGGATTATTGAGGCCATTTTTACACACCTGGTCTCTTTCAGTTGAAGAGCAATTTTACATTATACTTCCGATCACATGTTTTTACTTTTTAAAAAAATCTCCAAAATACTTTTTACCGCTTCTAATTGGACTTGAAATTTTAAGCTTATTTTTAGCGGAATGGGGTTCCCTAAACCAGCCATCAAAAACATTTTATTATATTCATACAAGGTTATGGGAATTAGGCACAGGTGTATTATTAAGCTATTTTGAAATTCTGGGTAGAGGGAGAAAACTTAAGGAGATTTGGCAAAAAACAATGCCTCCTATTGGTTTGACCACTCTTATAATATCATTTTTATATTTTGATGAACAAACTAGACACCCTTCTATTTGGACCTCAATTCCTGTATTGGGCAGTTGCTTAATCATCTGGTTTTCAAATCAAATAGATATTGCCTCTAAATTATTGTCTTCAAAAATAATAAATTTTGTTGGAAAGATTTCTTATTCACTTTATCTTTGGCACTTTCCTATATTTGCTTTCGCTAGGATCCAGTTAGGGAGTATTTTAAATTATCAAAAGCTTTATTTAATTATTTTGACCTTTTTATGTTCATTTATAAGTTATTTTTTTGTTGAAAAGATTTTTAGAAATAATCAATTAGTAAAAAGAAAAGTTTTTTTTCAGATGATATTTATTTTATCGGTTGCCTTAATATCCATAGGATGGAATTCAAAACATTCAAAAAACAGGTTCCAAGGATATGTTTATGATAACAATTATCTTTTAAGCTTGCGAAAAAGTAATTTTGATAGGGGTTGGAATTATTTTGATAAATTCAAAAAACCAGGTTTAATAGATGTACTAGTTTGGGGAGATAGTCATGGTTTCGATTTTTTTCAATTGATACACAGCACCAAATACGTGAAGTTTTATAATTTTGAACTATGTGATCTCCGATTGGTCTTTTTTTCAAATGATAAGAATGATCAAGAATATATTGATGAAATAGAAAAAGGAGGTATAGAAAGAACTAAGGAGTGTATTGAAAGCCAAGAATTCCAAAAAGCTAGAATTGTTGTAATTAGTGATTCATTTAATGGAAATGAATTGAGCTATATTGAAAATTTTATTAAATTTCTCTTAGCAAATGAAAAGAAAGTGATTCTTTTATCTAAATCAGAAGAGTGGCCAATTAAACCTCAAAATAATACGCTCTTAGATGATATAGTTAGCAATATAAATGGCGACTTCGCTTTATTTAAAAAAGACCAAGCTGAGCAAGATTTATTCAATAAAAGGAAAAAGAAAACGAGCGCTATAAATAAAAAACTAAAATCAATTGCGTCAAAATATGGAATATTATTTCTGAAAAAGATTGATTATCAATGTTCCGTCAGAAAAAGTAAATGCAGTATTGTCACAGAAAATTTCGAAAAAATATATTCTGATCATCACCATTACACTTTAGAGGGCGCAAAGTATTTTGGGAAAAAAGTGGATGAAATGGAATGGTTTGATATCCCAAAAGGGTTGTCTTAATTCAAGTTGATAAATATATTTTATTTTCGTTTTGGTAATGGTTGATTAAATTCATGTTGCTTTTGAGGAAAATTCCTGTTTTTTAGGTGATCATAATTGACTATTTCTTTCTCCATCGATCTATCTCTTTATCTGGGAGTTCTTTTAAAGCAAGACGGTGAATTTTTAATATTTTCTTCTGCAAATCTGCAGAGTCTTTTGCAATAACTCGGATCATTTCTTCCTTACCCTGCCCACCTACATCAAAAATTATATCAGGTACTTCTCCAAGGTCTGAAATAGCCTGGTAAGTTCCCCATTCTAATGAGGACCCTTCCAATTGCTTAATATTTTTGGGCTCCTTATAACGACTAAAAGAACTAATTTTAAATCCCAATTTATTGCATATTTTTAGCAAGGAGTCCGTAAACTTAATATTCATCACTGCACGCCTTGACTCATCGGCACGCATTACGGTCAAAACAATTTTTGCAACATGCCGTGAGGCTCCAAATTCAGGGGATGCAATAGTATAAATTCCTTTACCTTTTTTAACTATTCTTCCTGGAATAGCTACCACATCATCAGGCGAAAAGGCTCCAGACAGACCCACTCCGATATTAGATTGAACCTCTGGAATTAAGTATCCTAATGGATAAGATTTTAAGTTTTCTACCATTTGGGTCACTTGCTGGATAAGATCCTCTCTTAATTGCTTCTCATAAAATTTGCCTAGAGGATCAACGCAACCCGCTCCATTACCTGGGAATATTCCCTGGCTAATTGCTACATTTATGAAATTTTTTGCATTTTGAATGGCCTCAATAATGGATTCACCTTTAGCCAAACATGAAGCAATCGCCGAAGAAAGTACACATCCAGTTCCATGCAGATTTTCCATGGGAAAACGCTTTCCGGGAAAAATAACCTTATTTTTCCCATCAAAGTAAAAATCGTCAGCATTATCAATTGCATGCCCCCCTTTAATCAAAACTCCCTGAACCCCTTTTTTTAATATTGAACGTGCTGCCTTTATTCGATCCGATGCTTTTTTAATGCGGACTCCGGATAATTTTTCTGCTTCTGACAAGTTCGGTGTTACCAATTTAGCAAGTGGAAATAATAAGTTTTCCATTACCCGGATCCCTTCCTTCGAAAGCAAAGGATATCCATTGGTTGACAATAGGATGGGATCTACCACCAAGTTTTTCACTTTATATTTTTTCAAATATTTGGAAACTACTTTTACGATTTCTCCTTCTCCCAACATTCCTGTTTTTACAGCTGAAGGCTTTGAATCTTCAAAAATAGACTTTAATTGGGATTCAATGTGCTTTGGATCCAAGTGATGGGTCGCTTGAACTCCATAAGAATTTTGTGAAGTTATAGAAGTAATCACAGAAGTCCCAAGCAAACCATGGGCTCCAATGGTTTTTATATCAGCTTGAATGCCAGCACCTCCACTAGAATCAGACCCAGCGACAGTCAAGACCGTATTAACTCTTCTCATATAAATTAACTTTTAAATTAAAAAATAGGCACAGATAACCTGCACACTTATGGCGTAAGGTAAAAAATTATTGGATAGACTAACCTACTGTTACAGATTTGGCAAGAGAACGCGGCTTATCCACGTTTCTTTTGAGGGAGGTTGCAGTAAAATAAGCCAACATTTGAGCAATTATTAATTGAATAAGAGGTGCCGTGATTTGAGGCACCGGCGGTAGAATTAGCTCTTCACTAAAAAGGTCTTTATTTTTTCCACGCTCATCAAAATGGATTCCTAAAACATAACCGGATCGAGCACGAATTTCGGCAACACTGGCCAATGTAGCTTCATACAATTCTTTATCATTCTTTGGTGGAATAAAAACAATTGAATTTATATTTGAATCTATCATCGCCAAAGTTCCATGCTTCAAAAAACCACATGGCATACCTTCTGCGTGCACATAAGCAACTTCTTTCATTTTTAAAGCTGACTCTAAGGCAACGGGATAATAGATTCCTCTTCCTAAATATAACCAATGCTTTACTTGAGCATGCTGATGAGCAATTCGATGGATAAACCCAGAACGTTCATTTAAAATCCCGTGGATGATTTCGGGCATTTCCTTCAATGCATTTAGGTTTTCATTATATTGTTTTTTCGAAATAAACTTTCGCTTCAGCCCCAATTTTAAAGCAATTTTCGTTAACAATACCATTTGCGTAAATGCCGCCTTAGTACTAATAACACATATTTCTGGTCCTGAACCTTGAAGAATAGTGCAATCCACTAAACGCGCTAAAGATGAGCCCATTACATTCACAATAGCACCTGTCTTTGCACCTTTAGATTGTGCATACTTGAGCGCAGAAAGCGTATCATAGGTTTCTCCTGATTGAGAAACTGCCAGAACAAAACTATTTTCTTCAACAGGAGATAATGAGGCAAATTCGTCCGAACTAATAGCCGGAATAAATTTTCCGGCATAAATTGAAAATACGTAATTGGCATACATTGCCACGTAAAAAGTAGTCCCTACTCCGATTAAATGGCAAGTTGAACTTTCATGAATCAAATCCACCATTTGATCAATAGTGCTTTCCGGAATTTTTAAGGCATTAATCACAGTTTGGGGCTGCTCATGAATTTCCTTCAACATATAGTGAGGATAGCCACCTTTTTTAGATGTTTCACTATCCCATTCGATTTTGGTTATGGGTTTGTTAATTTCCTCGCGGGTAATAGAGTTTTTTACAACAAAACTATCCTTGGTAATAATGGCATACTCATCATCATCAATAATAACTGCGTTTTTTGTATAATCGATGAACGAATTAAAATCGGAACCCACAAATTTAACTTCATCTCCGATTCCCAGTAATAAAGGAGACTCTCTTTTGGCACAATAAATATGCTCTGGTTTGTAATAGGAAATCATGGCAATAGCAAAGGTTCCTTCCAATACGTTTAAAGTCTTCACCAGCGCTGTTTCAACATCCTTGACTTGCTTGTAAAATTTTTCAAGCAAATGAGGGATCACCTCCGTATCAGTTTCGGAGCAAAACTTATGACCTTCCTTAATTAAAGTTGACCTTAGGGCATCATAGTTAGAAATAATACCGTTATGCACAACTGCAAATTTTTTATCACCCGACAAGAAAGGATGAGTATTTTCTTTGGTAACCTTCCCATGAGTGGCCCATCGGGTATGAGCTATTCCCATTTTAGAGGTATGCCTTAAAATACTTTCTTTATCATAAACTGCTTTCACTTCTCCCGTATTCTTTTTAACAATAATCGATTTATTATTCATCAAAGCAACACCACAGGAATCGTATCCACGATATTCCAAGTTTCTGATGCTTTCGAATAATAAATTTGAAATGTCATTAAGGCCGACGGCCCCGCTGATTCCACACATATAGTCTTAAGAAAGTAAATTATTTATTCATAACCGAAAACCTAGGAGGCAATACTTTTCCTGGTGGAATAACCGTACCAGGTTGAATAGTATTACCAGCTCCCACAATGGCATTATCACCAATAAAAGATCCTAGTTTGGTTCTCTTAGTATCAATGGGCTTTTTACCCTGTTTCCATTTAACCGTTTCCCAATCCAGATGTCGATTCACTGTCATGGTTCCCGCACCAATATCTACATTTTCCCCTAGAACACTGTCTCCAATAAACGACAATCTACCTATGTGAGAACGGCTTTGCACAACACAATTTTTTAGTTCCACTCCATATCCTACTGAACATTTGGATCCCATGGATGTGTAACTTCGAATTAAAGTATTATTTCCAATATAAACGCCTTCTCCAATATAGCAGGGTCCCTCTAAAACAGCTCCCGCCTTAATGACTACATTATCTTCAATATGAACTGTACCCTGTATAGTTACATTGGACTCTAAAGTTGCAGACTTGGAAATGGAAGAACTTTCCCACGAATCCATAATCAACCGATTAGCCGTTAGAATTTCCCAAGGATAAACAATGTCTAGCCATTCATCTTCCCACATTGAAGCACGCAGCCCTTCTTGTTTCACAAGTTTTTGAATAGCTTTTTCCATTGATTTCTTACTTTTTTCTAAAATCGAGAAAAATGATTCGGGAAGAATATAAACGCCGGACAATACATAGTTACCTAGATCATTTCCTTTAGGTTTTTCAATAATGTTGGTAATAGACATATTGGCATTTAAGAAAACATTACCAAACATTTCATTTGAAGGAGGCAAACAAATCGATGCGACCGGGCTTTTGAACGCATGAAACGATTGAAGCGTTTTAGAATATATATTGGATGCCGTAATAATATCTCCATAAATCAACAGGAAGTATTCACCCGGAGATATTTTCTTTCGAATCTGAAGAACTGCATCTCCAATACCCAATGGTTTTTTTTGTTCCACTAATTGGAGATTTAATCCATTATTTGATAATTCGCCAACATGCTCAATCAGTTTCTCTTTTTTATGTCCCACAACAACAAAGATGTCATTGATCCCTGCGCTTTTAAGCAAAGATAAACTATGGCCAAAAAGATAACCTCCAGCCACGGAAATCATTGGGTTGGGTCGCGTATCTGAAAAGGGTGTTAGCTTATTCGATTGACCGGCTGCTAATATGACAGCTTTCATATTTGAGTAATTATAGAATTATTTATAAAAACTATTAAAGGCTTAAACATTTTTACGCGAATAAAAAATTTCTTCCGCCTTTTTTAAATCGGCTTTAGAGTTTATTCCAAGAATTTCAGCATCGTCATTGGTTTGAACACACTGCACAAAATTCCCTCCCTCGGTCAATAACCGAATTGCATCGGTCAAATAGAATTCACTTTGGGAGTTTTTGTTGTCGATTGACTGTAATATCTTGAAAAGAATACTCTTATTAAAACAATAAACTCCAGAGTTGTATTCGTCAATAGCTTTTTCCATCTCCGTTGCATCTTTAAATTCTACAATACGACTGACATTCCCTTCAACATCCCTGACAATACGACCAAAATCCTTTGGCTCTTTCGTCTTTAAACTTAACAAAGTACACTCAACACTCGAGTTTTCATGGGATTTTATTAAATTCTTCAAAGTCGACTCTTTTAATAAGGGCATATCTCCACAAAGTATAAGTACATTACCTTCAAAATTTTCCAAAACCTCCTGAGCTTGCTGCACGGCATGACCGGTTCCCAATTGTTCTTTTTGCACTACAAACTCATTATTATGATCCGAAAATTGAGACTCCACTTTTTTAGCTTGGTGCCCAACAACTATGACCGTCCTTTCAGGAGCTAACGATTTCACAGTTTCTAAAACATGAGACAATAAAGTCTTTGATCCTAATTCGTGCAATACCTTAGGAAGGTCTGACTTCATCCGTTTCCCTTTTCCCGCGGCTAAAATAACGACCGCTAAGTGGTCTTTTTGCATTTGATTTTATGTTCTTGAATTTTTTTTCTTAGGGTATTTCGGTTAATACCTAAAATATTGGAAGCTTTGGTCTGATTATACTGGGTTTCCTGAAGTACAATTTCTAATAAGGGCCTCTCTACCCCACCAATAATTAAATCGTGCAAATGGCCATTTTCTTTACCATCCATTTTGGAAATATATTGGCGAACAGTTTTGTCCAACCATTTTTCAAGAAACGTACGCACATCTTTTTGGACTTTATTCATAAGCCTTCTTTGGTGGGGCAAACGGTCTATCGGAATGAGGCCATTAATGTAACAAACTCTCCCTACCGGGTCAAGTTCCTCCTAATTTTTTTATTTTATTCTAAGAAATCATTGATACCATTAGGGCATTATCATACTATGAGAAATTATTAATTTTTTTTAATTGAATTTACCATGAAAGTTGCCTTTACAACTCTGGGATGTCGCACCAATCAAAACGATACAGCCGAAATGCAAACGTTGTTAAAACAGGAAGGTTTTACTATTGTCAATTCCCAGGAGACAGCAGATATTTATGTGGTGAACTCTTGCACGGTTACCTCTAAAAGTGATCAAAGTTCAAGAGCCGCGGTTAAAAAATCTTTGGCTATTAATGAAGACGCTTTGGTGGTTTTTACTGGATGCTACGGGCAAACCCATCCAGAAGAAGTTTCAAAGTTAGATGGCTTAGACATACTGCTTGGAAATGCGAATAAACTAGATATTGCCAAAATAATTCAAAGACGATTATCTAAAGAAGATTCAAAGAAAAACTCTTTACAAAGTCCCTTAGTTTATATGGAGGATATAAAGGAAAAATGGGATTTTCAACCCATTCCTGTTTCTGATTTCCATGGAAAAACTAAAGCCTTTATAAAAGTTCAAACTGGCTGCGACGAAGCATGCTCGTTTTGTACCGTGGTCCATGCCAGAGGAAGATCCATTAGTGATTCCAGAAAAAATATAATTAATAATGTGAAACATGCAATTTCTTCTGGTTATAAAGAAATCACTCTTACTGGCATAAACTTGGGAACCTACGGGAGAGATTTGAGTCCACCCGAGAATTTTTCTTCTTTGGTTAGAGAAATCGTTGAATTGGATGGAAACTTTAGAGTAAGGCTTAGTTCAATTAATCCCATGGAGATTGATGAAGATTTAATTGAACTTATGGCAAAGTCTGAAAAATTATGTCCTTATTTTCATATCCCACTTCAAAGTGGAGATGACTATATATTGAAACAGATGAAAAGAAATTACAATTCCAAGGAATACAGAAAAACGATTGACCGGATATTAAATAAGATACCCAATCCAGGATTAGGAGCAGACATAATTGTCGGATTTCCGGGTGAATCAGAAAATATGTTTAAAAATACTTATCAGTTAATTGAAGATATTCCTTTTTCTTATTTACATGTTTTTAGTTATTCGCCTAGGCGAGGAACAACTGCCTATTCACTAAAAAATGATGTCCAAAATAAGACTAAAAAAGAACGAAATAAAATTTTATCCCAATTAGGTCAAAAAAAATCTTTAGACTTTAGAAAAAGCTTTTTAAATAAAACAGTTTCTCTTCTCGTAGAAAGTAGCAGAGATCCTGAAACTAACCTATTGAAAGGGCATAGTGAAAACTATATCCCAATTTTTCTGAGTGGAGAAAATGATTTAATGAATAATATTATTTCAGTCAACGTTCAGCATGTAACAAATCGTCAAGTTACCGGATGCCTTCCCTAATCACGCTTACCACTGATTTTGGTTTAAATGATCCTTTTGTTGGAATCATGAAAGGAGTAATATTAAAAATTGCTCCCGTAGCTCAATTAATTGATATAACCCATCAAATCGAATCACAAGATATTGAACAAGCTGCTAGAGTTTTGGATAGTTTCTGGAATTACTTTCCCACAAAATCTATTCATTTAGTCGTAGTCGACCCCGAGGTGGGAGGTAAACGAAAACCTATTGCAGTCAAACATAAACAACATATTTTTATTGGGCCAGATAATGGAGTTTTATCCCCAATTTTGTGTTCCAAGTCAAAAGTATTCGAAATTTCAAAGGCTAAATATTTTTTAAACCCTGTATCATCAACTTTCCATGGCAGAGATATTTTTGCTCCCATCGCCGCCCATTTAGCAAAAGGAACCCCAATAAGTACTATTGGAGATAAGCTGTCAAACCCAATAATGATTAAATTGCCTCAACCGTTTTATAAGGGAAAAAATCTTTTTGGGGAAGTAACCTACATTGATCGATTTGGTAATATGATGACTAACCTAAAACTTGCAAACATAGAACCCCATTTAAGAAAAAAAGGTGATTGGTTTTTAGAGTGTGGTCGCCATAAAATAAAGAACCTGTCAAAAACATACAGTGATAAAAAAATCGGAGAATTAGGGGCTTTGATAAATAGTTGGGGATGCATTGAAATTTTTTGCTACAAGAGAAATGCATCAAAATATTTCAAAAAACCACTCGGAAAAACAGTAAAGGTTTATTAACTAAATAACTTATTTTTCCAAATCACTAAATCAAACAATATGAGCGGAATTAAAATAATTTGTCAGAATAAAAAGGCAAGACATAATTATTCCATAGAGGACACTTTAGAAGCGGGTATGGCTCTATTAGGAACAGAAGTTAAATCTTGTCGTGATGGAAGAGCAAACCTGGTTGATAGTTATGCAGAGTTCGAAAGGGGTGAAATATTTTTGTATCACGCACACATCAGCCCCTACACCCCCGCTCATCAATTTAACCACTCCCCAACTCGAAAAAGAAAGTTATTGCTTCACAAAAAAGAAATTGATCGATTGATTGGGATAAGCCGAGAAAAAGGCTATAGTCTAATTCCATTAAAAATGTATTTTAAAAATGGCAGAGTTAAATTAGAACTTGCTATTGCTAAAGGCAAAAAACTTCACGACAAGCGCGAAAGTATTAAAAAGCGAGATGCGGAAAGAGAAATTCGAATAGCCATGAAAACCAAAAATTAATATTTTCAAACAAGGAATTGTTCAATGGAAATGGATAAAAAGATTGGAGAAATATTAAATGGATTTGAACCTGCCCTGGTTTTAATGACAGCTAACCATTTGAAAATTTTTGATGAACTAGCTGGAGATCCCGTATCAGTCGAGGACGTGGCACAAAAACTCAAACTTTCCGAAAAGGGTACTTTAAGATTATTAAATGCCTTAGTTGCTCTGGAAATTTCTTCAAAAAAAGATAACCGGTACCAATTAATGGAATCATGCAGACCATTTCTTTCCAAGGAGGGTGATCGTTGCATGCACCAATGGATTCGCTTGATGTATAGTTTAGTTCCTGTCTGGTTAGAGCTCCCACAATTTGTTAAAACAGGAAATTTTATAAAAAGCATCATGGAGGTCCTTGGAAATGATCCCCATGAAACACGGGCGTTCATTGACGCTATGCATGATAAGGGTCTAAAAGCCACCTGGTTAATGGCAAGGGAAATTCCATTAGGGGACTATAAACACCTTCTCGATATTGGCGGTGGACCGGGAACATATGCCTTAGAATGGGCCAAATTGCACCATCATTTGAAGGCAACAGTATTTGATATCCCACCAGTAATTGAAGTGGCAAAAAGCTATATCAAACAGTATGGTTTGGAGGACAGGGTCAATACCATTGGTGGAGACTTTAAAAGAGATGACTTTGGTTCAGGGTATGATGTAATTCTCATTGCAAATGTTCTTCACATGTATGACGAGGATCAGGCAAAGTTCCTCCTGCAAAAAGCCATCAAAATTTTACCACCGAAGGGAAGAATTATTGTTCATGGTTTTTGCACTGATGAAGACGATACGAGCCCACTAAATGATGTTTTATTCAGCTTGAATATTGGATTATTAACTCCTGGTGGAAGAGCCCACCCCGTAGCCGAAAAAATTAATTGGTTAAAAGAATTTGGAATCCAGGAAATTCAGCATTTTCGCATCGAAGCGATACCAACTGGAGTCATTACAGGAATAAAGCCTTAATTTTAAATTCAATTTTTTCGAATCACAAAAATAACCCCTAAAATAGCTGCTCCGGCTCCGAAATATCCTAAAACACCAATTTTTTCAGGCAATAGGCTTGGGTAGATTTTCGGCAAAAAATGCATCAAGGTCATGGTAATAAACGGATGGAGTGTAATGATAACGCTAATCAACGACAAAGGAATATATTTAACCGCTTCAGCTAAACAGCCATAGGCTAATAGGGTATTTATTCCTAAAATAATCATTAACAACCAATTTTCCAAGCTTTGGTTAAAAAATTCCCTCCATTCAACAAAATATACCAACAATAGGGAGGCAGTTCCATAAACCAGTAAATTTAAATGTTGCGCTTCATAGTTAGGGGACAAAATTTTTTGTAAGGTGATGTATATTGCCCAGGTTAAAGCCGCTCCCAAAATATATAGAGAAGCAGTTGCATAGATTGGTACATTTGAAGAGTTATTAATTTGGTCTCTAAAAAAAACCACAAAACCGATTACGGCAAAACCTAAACCCATCCATTGTTTATTATTAAATTTCTCTCCAAAAAGAGTTACCCCAATTATTACAACCATTAAAGGAGCCAATTGCACAAGAACGCCTGCGTTGGTGGGGCTACTAGTCTCTACTCCTTTTAGAAAAAGGAAATAATTAGTTCCCAAAAATAGTCCACCCACCACTGCTAACAAGGGTGGTTTCATTAATATTTTTAATGGGTTCCTATTTCGAAGGTGCAGTAACCCGAAAAGAAGGAAAAATGAAAAGGTAAAACGAAACCAAACAATAGTGGCTCCACTAAACTCTTTTACCGCCACTTTGGTTAATATGGGTAAAAGACTCCAAAGGAAAGCAGTGGTCAAAGCCAGCATTACACCGCGCAAATAAGCGGTCGAAAACATTTTTTAAATTTTAATTTAGTTGGGAAAAGTTTTTCAGAATATTTAAACCCAAACTTTGGCTTTTTTCAGGGTGAAATTGGAAGGCATAAATATTCTCAAATTGAATGCCGGAAACAAATTCTTCGCCATAACAGGTTGTGGTGGCCACAATGTCTGGATCCTCCGGTTTTACAAAATAGGAATGGACAAAATAAAAATAAGATGAAGAATCAATCCCATTAAAAAGAGGCGCTTTCTTTTGAATATTGACCGTATTCCAACCCATGTGTGGAATTTTTAATTCTGAATTTTCTTTAAAGTGAAACCGTTCTACTTGTCCAGGGAATATACCTAACCCAGGGACATTCCCAAACTCATTACTTTGCTCGAACAATAGTTGCAAACCTAAGCAAATTCCCAAAAAGGGTTTTCCACTTTTAATAGAAGAATGAATTACATCTACCAAGTCAAAACGAACGAGATTATCCATACAATCTTTAAAAGCACCCACTCCTGGCAACACAACGGAACAAGCATCTAATATAGACTGGGTATCGTTGGTAATTTTGGCTTGGGCACCTACGGCTTCAAACGCTTTTTGAACGGAGCGTAGATTGCCCATTCCATAGTCAATGATAGCAATCATCCTAATGAACCCTTCGTGGAAGGAACTGAGTCCGAACGAGGGTCAAGTGAACTAGCTTGGTCTAAAGCTCTTGCAAACGCTTTAAATGAGGCTTCGGTCACATGGTGGAGGTTGGTCCAATAAGGAGCATCAATATGTAATGTAGTACCACTATTAGCCGAAAAGGCTTGAAAAAATTCAGGCACTAATTCCACATCAAATTCCCCTAATTTTGCACGAGGAAGGTCTATATTAAAGACAAAATAAGAACGCCCACAAACATCTACAGTGACATTTGAGAGTGCTTCGTTCAAAGGAACTCTGGCACTGCCAAACCGGCAAATTCCTTTTTTATCCCCCAAAGCTTTTTCAAAAGCCATACCTAATGTAATCCCAATGTCCTCAACAGTATGATGAAAATCAATTTCCGTATCACCTTGGGCTCTAACCACTAAGTCAAAGTAACCATGACGGGCAATTTGATCCAGCATATGGCTGAGGAATGGCACAGGAGTCTGAATGTCGCTCTTCCCCGATCCATCCAATACTATATTGATTTCGATATCAGTTTCACGAGTGGCGCGCTTAATCTGTGAGCATCTATCCATTGACTGAATGTTTTACCTCTTCAGTACCCTTTTGTTGATTTAATTTTTCAGGCCGTTTTCCATTTCCTTGATGGATTTTTCGAGGTGATTTCACTTGAACAAAAGGCCCTTTGACAGAATAATAAAATTTTTGGACGGAATTAAATATTCCTTCAAGATCCAATTCCAAATCCTTGCGAACCAGATTGGGAGAACCATGCTCAATTACCAAATCTGCTACGCCCAGACATTTAACATTAATAGGCTGGTCAGTTACGTGTTGGTGCACCAATTCTAGAACAGCCGATCCAAAACCTCCTTGAACCGAATGCTCCTCTAGAGTAACAACACATTTAGTAGAATTCACATGAGCCATAATCAGTTCTTCATCAAGGGGTTTTACAAACCGGGCATTGATGACCGTGGCGTCAATATTAGATTCTTTTAATTTTTCTGCAGCTTCTAAAGCAGGCTGAACCATATGCCCATACGCAATTAAAACTATATCTTTACCTTCACGAACCACTTCACCCTTTCCAATTTCTATTTCTTTCATTTCAGGGTCTAAAGAAACCCCTAGACCGGATCCTCTTGGATAACGAATAGCCGCAGGACCAGGATGGTAAATGGCTGTTTTTAGCATATGCCGCAATTCATTTTCATCCTTTGGTGCCATTATCACCATATTTGGGAGGGTCCTTAGATAAGCGATATCGTATAAACCCTGGTGAGTAGCACCATCTTCTCCAACAATGCCTGCACGGTCCATAGCAAAGGTAATGGGGATGTTCATCAAACAAATATCATGCACCACCTGATCGTAAGCTCTTTGCAAAAATGTAGAGTAAATAGCAGCTACTGGAAGAAACCCTTCTAATGCCAAACCTCCAGCAAAATCAACTGCATGCTGTTCAGCCATTCCCACATCAAAAGTACGATCGGGAAAAACCTCTTCAAATTTACTTATCCCTGTTCCTGTTGGCATAGCCGCAGTGATTCCAATAATTTTTTCATCCTCCTTGGCCAATTCAATAAGAGCTTGGGCAAAAACAGAAGTATAGTTAGGTATTGATGAAGATTTTTTTAGAAAAGTCCCTGTCTTAATATCAAATGGAGAAGCACCATGCCACACCTCAGCTTTTTCTTCCGCCACCTTATAACCCTTACCCTTTCTAGTCACTACATGAATCAAAGTGGGCCGTTTTGGACCTTTTAAAGGTTCAAACGCTTCTATCAGGTCTTCAATATTATGACCGTCAATGGGTCCGACGTAACGAAATCCCAAATCTTCAAATAAACGACCGGGAATAAAAATACCTTTTATTGCTTCATCCAGCTTATGAGCATACCGAGAAATTTCCTTTCCCACACCGGGTATGGCTAATAGCAACTCATCAATTTCTTTTTTAATTTTACGTAAAACTTCACCTGTCATTATTTGGCTCAAATGAGAAGACATCCCTCCAACGTTAGGAGAAATAGACATTTCATTGTCATTTAAGACAACAACCATATTACTTTTCAAGTGCCCCGTATGGTTTAATCCCTCGAAAGCCATTCCAGCGGTCATAGAACCATCACCAATTACGGCTAAAACTTCATGATCCTCTTTCTTTAAATCTCTAGCCTTTGCAAACGCAATTGCCGCGGAAATTGAGGTTCCCCCATGACCACAATTCCAGTGATCATGTTCACTTTCCTCTCTCTTGGTAAAACCGCTCAAACCATCATATTTTCGTAATGTATCAAATTTATCTTTTCGACCTGTTAGCAACTTGTGCACATATGTCTGGTGCCCAACATCCCAAACAAACTTATCTTTTGGACTGTCAAAAACATAATGAAGTGCAATTGTTAGCTCCACTACACCCAAATTGGATCCCAAATGACCACCAGTTTTTGAAATTGTATTTAACAAACAGTCCCGAATCTCGGTCGCTAATTTAGGAAGTTGCTCTGGCTTTAATTTTTTTAAATCTTTTGGACTATTAATACTATCCAGCAGTTTTTTCATAATATTGCCCAGCTAAAAGGTTCGTACCACAAAGAATCGGGCGATTTCTCGAAGAGGATCAGCAGAGTGATCAAAATCACCCAAACATTCATTAGCCTGGTTGACTAAGTCCTCAGCCATCTTCTTTGATTTGTTCATCCCAAACATTGCGGGATATGTTGGTTTATTTTTGTCAATATCACTACCTATATCTTTTCCTAGCTTTTCTTTATCTCCAACAATGTCTAGTATGTCATCAATGATTTGAAATGCCAACCCAATATGGGCTCCAAAACGAGACAAAGCATCGAGCTGTTCTCGTGAAGCTTGACTTAGTATGGCCCCTGCTCTCAAACAAGATTTGAAAAAAAAACCTGTTTTATAAATATGAATGTATTCAAGAGTAGAAGCATCAATCTCTTGACCCGTTGATTCTAAATCTACAACTTGTCCCCCAATAACTCCGGTAGATCCTAAGGCTTTTGCCATCTCATGGGAAGCTCGCAAAACACTTTTCGGAGGGATACTTTCCATTAAAAAATGGTTAGTCATCAACTCAAAGGCCTGGGTCAATAATGCATCCCCGGAAAGGATAGCAACCGCTTCCCCAAAGACCTTATGATTAGTAAGTTTCCCTCTTCTAAAGTTGTCATTGTCCAAAGCGGGAAGGTCATCATGAATCAGCGTGTAAGTATGCAGCATTTCTGTAGCAACCGCAAAAGGGACAACTTTACCCCGCTGGCCACCTACCGCTTCGGTTGAAGCAATTAACAAGCTTGGCCGTAACCGCTTTCCCCCAGCAAACAAACTGTAATGCATCGATTCATGAATTTTTTCAGGATATGTCGTTTTTTCCGGCAAATAGAGTGGAATTGCCTCGTCAATGAATCGCTTACATTCGGCTAGATATTCTTTGGCTGGCAAACTTTTTTACTATATCCTCTAATAATGCTAACAAAAATCAAAACAAAATACCCTAAAATCTCACGAAACTAATGTTAGCATAGAAAAAAACTCAGTCAATCAAAATTCCCCGCTTTCGATCCCCAAACTTATTAATTTATTTAATGTTATCAACACCTTAAATTTATTGGTCGAGGTACAAACACAAACCTTACAGTCTTCAATTTCTATATGGTTATCTTTTTTGCAAATTGACCATTTTAATTGAGATAATTATCGGGAAATAAATGTTTTTCATTTATATCCCGATAATTTATTGATTTTTTTTAATTATAAAGATAATGTTCCAAGACTTAAGCTTTCTCACATAAATTGAAATACCGAAAAAATTGAATCTTAATTAAAATTATTGCCATCCAAATAATTGATTTTATTAAATTAGTAGACAAATTCAATTTTCTCCTTTTAACTATTACTCTAAGACCTTTTTTACCTAAATTCGTATTTTGATTGCCGATATTCACAGTTTTTATACTTTAGGGAGTACTGAATGCACGGGCTAACAACTTCCTGGGCCGGCTACATCTCCATAGTTGCCTTTTTCCTAGCTTACACTCTTGTGGTCCTCGAAGAAAAGATCCACATGAGAAAATCCAAGCCCGTAATTCTTGCCGGCTGTTTAATGTGGTTTTTTATCGGTTTTTACGAATCCACTCATCTTGGAGATCCAAGTCATTCTCATGAATTTGTCAAAGAATTAATTGCAGAAATCGGTGAACTCTTTTTCTTTCTTCTATCGGCCATGACATATATCAATACTTTGGATGAAAGAAATGTATTTAATTGTCTTCGTTCCTGGCTTTTAAGAAAAGGCTTGGGATTTCGCGCCTTATTTTGGGCAACGGGAATCATTACTTTTTTCCTCTCTCCTTTAGCGGATAATTTAACGAGTGCTTTGTTAATGTCCACAGTTGCACTGGCGGTAAGTGGCGGTCATTCTCGATTTATAGTGCTTTCATTTACAAATATTGTTGTTGCGGCAAACGCGGGGGGAGCCTGGAGCCCTTTTGGTGATATTACCACTCTAATGGTTTGGACAGCAGGTAAAGTTGAAACTCTACAATTTGCATACTTAATGATTCCGTCTTTAATCAATTGGTTAATTCCTGCCGCGATAATGTATTTTTTCCTCCCTGATGAACACCCTGAAAGCGAATCGGGGGTCATTAAATTAAAACCCGGAGCAAAGGTAGTAATAGGAATGGGTATTTTAACTATTGCAACCGCGGTAAGCTTCCATCAATTTTTACATCTTCCACCATTTTTAGGAATGATGCTGGGATTAGGTGTTTTAATGATCTTTGGTTATTACCTTAAAAGATGGGGAAATCGGCCCGTACTGGAAGAACTTCATTTAGACCCCGATATGGAGGAATCTTCTCAACAGTTTGATATATTTAGAAAAATATCTAATGTTGAGTTTGATACGCTACTCTTCTTTTTTGGAGTCCTTACTGCTGTTGGAGCATTACAATACTTAGGTTACCTTGCCCTTGTCAGCGAATCTCTTTATGGAACCATTGGGCCAACCTGGTCAAATATATGTGTAGGTGTACTTTCCGCAATTGTAGACAATATTCCGGTAATGTTTGCTGTATTAAAAATGGATCCTTCCATGGGTGTAGATCAATGGCTTTTGATTACGCTAACCACTGGAGTTGGGGGAAGTTTGCTTTCGGTAGGTTCGGCAGCAGGAGTAGCGGTCATGGGAGTTGATAGGAAAAACTATACTTTTATGTCGCATTTAAAATGGTCTTGGACAATAGCCCTTGGATATGCAGCTAGTATTATTTCATGGTGGCTGGTTACAGGCAGTTTGAGATAATGCAAAATTCTAATTGACCTATCAAATCTTACCTAAACTTTATAGTGCCCGTGCTAAAGTAAAAACATAAACTTTTCCGGCTCCATTCTTTTTAAGAGTTTTTGCCAGTTCATTGGTGGTGGAACCTGTAGTAAAAACATCATCTACTATTAAAAGGTCTTTATTTTTTATTGCATCTGAATTTTCAATTTTAAAAGCACCTTTTATGTTTCTCATTCTTTCTTTTCTTTTAATCTTAACCTGGGGAGGCGTATCTTTAATCCTAACCACTGGGACCCCCAAAAATGGAATATGCAATATTCTTGCAACACTTTTGGCCAATAAATAGGACTGGTCAAAGCCACGAGAATATAACTTATTAACGTGGAGTGGAACAGGAATCACTTTTAATGTGGAATAAGTAGAAATTCTAAATTGAAAATATTTTTTAAGCAGATCTTCTATGTCTCTTAAAGCACCCAATTGAAAATTATATTTATAAAAATGAATTGTTTCCTTTAAAATTGACTCATAAAATCCGAATGATCTGGCTTGATCAAAACTAAATGTTTCCTTACGGCACCATCCGCACCTCATTTTATTTTCATCCACTTTATAATCTAAATCTATAGGATAGCCACAAACATAACAAAGCGGATTTTCAATACATCGAATTCCTTTATGACATAGTGAACACAAGCACTCACCATGACCTTTTCGATCCATCCCACAACCAACACAAGAAACTGGAAATAACAAATCTTTAGTTTTTTTAATCAGGGAATTCAACATGAAAACTAATCAAATGGATTTGTTTTATCTTTCGGGAAACTTTATGATAAAGTTTCAATTCATTGGAAATTATCAAACTTAAAACCCTGAAATTACCCCAAACATGGAAAACAATCAAAATATAATTAATATTACCAAAAAATATGTGACTCAAAATTATGGCCGCTATCCCATTGCTTTAGTCAAAGGAAAAGGAATGCAAGTTTGGGATCAATCAGGAAATAAATATTTAGATTTTGTAGCCGGAGTTGCTGTAGACAATTTAGGTCATTGCCATCCTAAAATAGTTAAATCCATTCAAAATCAAGCTAAACAATTAATTCATGTTTCAAACTGGTTTCATATTCCTCAACAATCTCGATTGGCCCGGGAACTTTCACGATTAAGCTTTGGGAATAAAGTATTTTTCTGTAATAGTGGAACTGAAGCTATTGAAGCAGCAATAAAAATTGCTCGACGATTTTATTTTGATCAGGGTTTTAAAAATAAATATGAAATTATTACCACCAATCGTTCTTTTCATGGGCGCACTTATGGCTCTCTGAGTGCAACCCCCCAAAAAAAAATGCAGATAGGGTTTGGCCCAATGTTGAAAGGCTTCAAGAATGTTCCCTTTGATGATGTAGGGGCTTTAAAAAAAGAGATTTCATCCAAAACTTGCGCAATCATGCTTGAGCCCATTCAAGGAGAAACCGGAGTCATCGTACCTGGCAAAAATTATTTAAAAGAAGTTCGAAAACTTTGCACTGAAAAAAATATTCTTCTTATTATAGATGAAATTCAAACCGGATTCGGTAGAACGGGAACATTATTTGCATATCAGGGATTTGGGATTAAACCAGACATAATGACTTTGGCAAAAGGTTTGGGTGGCGGTGTTCCCATTGGTGCTATGGTGACCACTAATCGAATCGCAAAGACATTTGTACCCGGAACCCATGGCTCCACCTTTGGGGGAAACCCTTTAGTCTGTGCTGCTGCTTTGGCATCTTTAGAAGTCATTTCGGAAAAAACCTTTTTACCAAGGGCAGCAAAAAATGGAGAATATTTCTATAAAAAATTGGTTGGGTTAGCAAAGGAAATTCCTTCAATTGAGGAAGTGCGTGGGAAAGGCCTTATAATAGGCATCGACATTAAAGGCTCTTCATTAAAAGCAGCCCAGATTCTATTAAAAAAGGGATTCCTGGTAAATAGTGTTGTCCCAAATACTTTACGCTTTATTCCACCCTTAATTGTTTCTAAGAAGGAAATTGATTTACTGATTAAAGCTTTGGAAGAAACTTTAACCCAAAAGGAATTTACGAACTCTTAATATATTGGAGAACTTTAATGATTCTGAAAAAGGGGTTTTTAAATTTTTTCGAATTCCTTAATCCCTACAAAACATCAGTAGTTTTAATTGTTTTCCTTTTCATATTAATTTCACCCCTCCCCTCCTTATCACAAGAAGAATCAAATACTGATACCGATGACTATCAAAAGATTCAAAGTATGTTGCATATAATTTCCAGCCAAGCTTGGTTAATCCAAAAGGAATTAGATGATTTAAAATCAATGCCCGCTTCCAAAGCAATCACAAAAAGAAAAGATGAATTATTAACTCAATTGGATGGGTTGAATAGAAATTTTGAGTTATTAGCTACTCAATTAAATAGCCAGGACTTTATTTTAGGAGATGAGCAGGAATCCAATTGGATAAAGGAGTTGGAGGCCTTAACCCTACCCCTACTTGAGGCTTTGAGTGACCTCACAAAGAAACCCCGACACATCGAAAAATTAAAAAAACGGGTTGCAACTTTAGAAGAACAGTTAGAAAAATTTGAAAGCGGTTGGAAAAATATAAATTCATTAATAGAGATGGGACCCGCTGGAGATGATCCCAAAGGCCCTGAGGCGGAAAACTATTTAAAAAACCTCAATAGGTTAAGGAACAAATTCAACCCAGACTTAGTACGACTTCAACTAAATGAAGCAAAACAATCGTTAGACAACGAACTCAAAGATAATGAGACTATTATTGAAGCAGTTTCAAGGAGCACAAAAAACTTTTTCAAACATCGAGGCCTCAACGTTCTTATTACTGTTGGAATTTTTGCTTTTGTCTGGTTTGTATTAATGAAAATTCGAGTTTTTATAGTCGGCTCTAAAAGCTTCCTGCCTTTTCCAGATTGGTTAGAAAAACTTTTGGTGACAGCCTACAGCGTGTTAGTCGTTATTATATGCATCTCTTTAAGTTTGGTCTCTCTTTACCTTCTAAATGATTGGTTATTACTAAGTGTATTAATTCTATTTCTCGCTGCTGTAGTTTGGGCAGGAAGACAATTTTTACCAAAACTTTTCAAAGAAATTCGTTTGGCTTTAAATTTAGGAACTGTTAAAGAAAGTGAACGTTTAATCTGGAATGGAGTTCCATGGTTTGTTGAAAGCATTGGATTGCAAGCAACTTTGGTAAATAGTAATTTGGAGGGAGGAAAAATTACCTTGCCAGTGGGAGAATTAGTCGGTAAATATTCCCGGCCTCATGTAGAAGACGAACCCTGGTTCCCTACCAACCAAGGGGACTGGGTATTTCTCTCCGATGGTACTTATGGCCAAATTAAAAACCAAACTGTGGAGCAAGTGGTTCTACAATTAAAAGGGGGAACGTTAAAATATTACACCGTAGCAGAATTTATTGCCAAAACCCCAATGAATATCTCGCGTGGATTTCGCTATGACTTAGCCTTTGGCCTAGATTACGAGCTTCAATCAAAAATTTGTGATGTTGTCCCTCAGCTATTTGATGAGGGAATTCGTCAAAACTTAAAATCTCATTTTGAAGGGAACCCTCCTGATTTTACTCATTTGGAGATTTCCTTCGATACCGCTTCAGCCAGTTCCTTAAATTTAAGGATAATCATACATGTTGATGGCCGGTGTGCAGATCAACACGAAGAAATTGAACGAGAAATTCAAACTACCCTTGTAAAGATTTGTAATAAAAATGGATTTCGAATTCCATTTACACAATTAACCGTCAATCTTTCGGATGAGTTAAAGCGTTTGGCAAATACCAACCTTTCTCCAGGGACTCAACCGCCATCCAGTGTTTAAGTTTGAAGTTTTACATCAGCATTCTCATTCTTCCGCTCGGCTTGGAAAGTTCGTAACCCCTCATGGCGATATCCTTACCCCCGTATTTATGCCTGTAGGAACCCAGGGTACCGTAAAGGCTCTCTCCCCTGAGGATTTATTGGATTGCAATACTCAAATCATATTGGGCAATACTTATCATCTTTATTTAAGACCAGGTCATGAGTTAATTCAAAATCTGGGAGGACTACATAAATTTATGAATTGGAACCTTCCTATTCTTACTGATAGCGGAGGTTTTCAAGTTTTCAGCTTAAGTGACCTAACCAAGGTTACAGAAGAAGGTGTTTTATTCAAATCTCATTTAGACGGTTCTTCTCATTTACTCAGCCCAGAAAGAGCCATGGAAATACAACAATCTCTCGGAGCTGATATCATTATGGCTTTTGACGAACCTACCCCCCATGACGCGAACCATTCTCAAACCCGATCATCTCTAGAGTTATCTACACGTTGGGCACTCCGCTGCAAAAATTCTTTTCAATCAGAAAACCAAACACTTTTTGGAATTGTCCAGGGAGGAATGTTTAAGGAACTTCGCTCCGAAAGCGTTAATCAAATTACTGATTTAGACTTTCAAGGAAACGCTATTGGAGGATTAAGCGTGGGAGAAGAAAAGTCTTTAATGCTGGAGATAGCTGCTCACACTGCTGAACTCCTTCCTCCTCAAAAGCCACGTTACTTAATGGGTGTAGGGACTCCAAATGATTTACTAGACTGCAGTCAAATGGGAATTGACATGTTTGATTGTGTCATGCCGACTCGAAATGCACGGAATGGGTCTTTATTTACTAGCCAGGGAAAAATTAATATCAGAAATTCGCAATACAAAAATGATGATTCACCTCTAGACCCCAATTGTCATTGTTATACTTGCAAAAATTTTTCTAAGGCTTATTTGAGGCATCTATTTTTAGCGGAGGAAATTTTTGTTATGCGTTTAAACTCAATCCACAACATTGCTTTCTTTCAGAATTGGATGGAAAATATAAGAAAAAATATACACGAGGATCGACCATTTGGAAAAAGATACCCTGATCAAACTTGATTAATAATAATGAAAAAATCACGTTTCATCCTTTTTTTCTCCAGATAATGGTTCATCCAAAATTCCTCTTATCTTAAATTCATTAATTATATAACCCGAACGCTCAGGAATGGCTCTTTGAAAAGTTGCTTTCAGTTTCAGAAGTTTATCTTCATTTAGTTCTTCCAATAATAGATTGAATTGTTTTTCAGGAAAATATAAGTTCAAGTTAAGTCCTGCGGGACGGTATTGAAACTGGTAACCAGATCGCATCGGATTATTTCGAATCGGTTTATACTCGACATGCCCCATTGGCATACAATCCCTGATAACCTTCCAATTGTCCCCCAGTTCCTTTAAATAGCTTTTCACTTTAGACAATAACAAACTTTGCTCTACCAATTCATATGTATAACTTCGGTTTCTTCTCATTTTTTACCTTTTATAATAAGCTATTTCTAAATTTCTCCGCTTTACTATAAAGAAATTATTTCACTATTGACCGCAATGCTAAAAACAAAGGAATTTCATTTCGAGCTCTGTTTTCTGCTTTAGCCCGTTTTCCCGGTTGACTTTTTTTCTCGGATACCCACTCTTCAAGGGAATCAACTGCAAATCCTGCTCTGGCCAAATTAGAGAAATAACTTTCTAAGGGCCTATGATAAGTTAAAGTATAAATAGAAGACGTCGCAAACGGTGGAGTTAAAATTGGAATTGCTGTTTCCTGAGAATACATATCAACACGTCGATATTGAATCTTTTTTTCCTCATCCCAGCCCCAATGTGTTTGTCGAGGAATTCTAAAACAAGGATGAGTAACAACCATAACAAACATACCAGCCGACTTTAACCATTTCTTCACATTTTTTAATACACCTTCCAAAGACTCGATATTTTGCATAGCCAGCAAACAAACAATTCCATCAAACTTTTCATTTTCTAAAGTGGATTTTTTCTGGGCATCTCCCACACAAAATTTGATACCAGGATCGGATCTTTTCTCAGCAAAGCGAATTAATTCTTCAGAAATATCTAAACCTACTACGCGCAATCCCCTCTGATAAAGAAAACGGGAAAATACTCCCTGCCCACAAGCTAAATCTAATACACGACTTCCCTTTTTTAAATTCATCAGTTTAAAGGCATTAGGCATGACTATTGACCTATGATAATCACTTCCTTGATCTCCAACCAATGCGTCATACCAGCGAGCAGCTTGATCCCATAGCGCAACCTTGGGCTTTTTAGATCTTGAATCTCTAGGTTTTCTTGGCTTTTTCTGAATTCTTCTTCTTTGAGAATTGGTTTTTTTTATCAATAGTCATTTCCTTTTTTTTGCAACTTCTCTTGCTCCAAACCAAAGTAGCTTTTATACTTTTTATATGAAGAGTATTTTCCTCGCTATATTTTTTTAGTTTCAAAGCAATCTTACCACATGAGGTCCATCCATGAGACATTACAAACACAATGTAGGTTTAAATCTTTTTATTGCCCTTTCAACATTATTAATGGTAGGAATGGGTTGCTCCAACCTGCCAAAAAAACGTTTGGAACAATTTAGTGAAGCCACAAGAGTTTACAATAGTGCATTTGAAAGGAAATCCGAAACTGGTGGAGCTACCTTTGTTAAAAAAGAAATGCGCTCTGATTACCTCATGACTTATCTGAATCTGATCGAAAAAATATCTTTTTTTGGAAGCCAGCCATTGGACCAAACTTATTTGATGGATGGTGAAATTGTAGATATCAATGAAGGCAAGCCAAATCCAAAAATAGATTTTAACCAAGTAGTAATTACTTTAAGATATCGGTATGTAATGCTTCCAGACAATCGACTCCGCACAAAAGTTCACAAACAACATTGGTATTACAATGGGAAAAAATGGGAAATTGAGCCAAATCTTACACCCTTTTTAAACGAGCAAGACCAAGGTTCATAACTTAATGGGAACTCTTTCATTTATGGAAACAGTAGAAGGAGTCACCCGACAATTGAAACCGTACAATTCAACACCCGTAGATGCTGCTTTTCGCAAAGTCTCTCCAAACTCCGGGTCCACCTCATCATTTGAAGTAATGGAGCGCGTATCAGATCTTTGGGAAATAAAAACAACAGAAGATTGACAGCCCTTTTTCTTTAAGTCGATTAATTCATTAAGATGCTTTCGACCTCTTTCAGTGGGAGCATCAGGAAATTTCCCCACACTTTTTTCAACAAAGCTTACAGACTTAACCTCTAAAAAAAGCGGTCCTTTCGGAAAATTCAACTTAAAATCAAAACGACTATTTCCTTCCTTAACTTCTTTTGAAAAAGAATCATAACCTTTTATTCCCTTTAAACTTTTTCGATTTAGAGCATCGCCCACTAAATTATTAGCAAATGAAGGAAAAACAGATACCCAAATCGATCCATGACGAACCAGAACCAAAGAATAATCAGTTTTTCTCTTGGGTCCTGGTTGGTAAATTAAACGAACTTTTCTTTTGGGAATCATTAGGCCAGGTAATCTTCCCGGGTCGGGCACATGAACTGCCACTTTCTTCCCCTCCAACTCCACATAAGCAAGATACCTGTTTGGACGTTCAATAAACAGGGCATCTACCATGCGTTCCCCAAGTCTCATAATTTTAAAAATCTGAAATATTGGTATTAATGGCCACCATGATCTGAACCAGCGGAAAAGAGCTTAACAGTCTTTTTAACCGTTAGAACATGGTCTGCAGAAGGTGAGACTAGATCAATTAAAGGTTTAGGATAAAGTCCAATAACCACTACCAAAACACAAGCAGGAATAAGGAGGCCTACCTCATTGGAATTTAAATCTTTAACGTTTTCAGATACATCTGTGGGTTTTTCCTGCATAGTGCCTTGAAACATAAAAAGCATATAAATTGAAGCAAAAACTATTGCCAAGCCTGCCAACACTACATAGACAACAGAAAGTTGGTCTAATATGGTAGAAGTCCAAACGCCAATAAGAATTAGAAATTCACCCACAAAACCATTCAATCCAGGTAGACCCAAAGCTGCCAGCATAATCAGCATGAAAATACCATACAATACAGGCATAGATTTCTTTAAACCAGATAGCTTATTTAAATCTCTTGTTCCCGTTCTTTGCTCTACAATGCCAACTATGATAAATAAGGCCGAAGCAATTATTCCATGGTTAACCATTTGCAAGACACTTCCTTCAACACCTTTTCCATTAAATGCAAAAATTCCCAAAGCAATGAACCCTAAATGGCTAATACTAGAATAGGCAACAATGGATTTAATATCTTTTTGTGCTACCGCAATCCAGGCACCATAAACGATCCCACCTGCTGCCATAGTTCCGATCCAAAGAGCCCAATCTGCCATTGCTTCAGGAAATAAGGGAACACAAAATCTAATCAATCCATAAGCCCCTGTTTTGGACATTGCTCCCGTTAACAAAATTAATGTTGAAATCGGGCAGGATTTATATGTGTGAGGAAGCCAGCTATGAAATGGGAAAATAGGAACTTTAATAGCAAATGCTAAAAAGAAGAATATGAACATATAAAGTTGTTCACTCTTTGGCATTTCCGTATGTAATAGTGTAACCAAGTCAAAACTCAAATGTCCTGTGGCTTGAAAATGAATTACAGTAATCCAAACAATTCCAACTAACATCAACAAGCTTCCTACAAGGGTATAAATGACAAACTTGGTGGTTGCGTAAACCCGCTCTCCTTCTCCCCATAACCCAATTAAAAAGTAGGTAGGAATTAACATTAATTCCCAAAAAACATAAAACAGGATCGTATCCAGGGCAACAAATACCCCTAGAGTTCCTGCTTCTAGCATAAGAGTCAAAGCAATAAAATTTCGAAAATTTTTCTGATTCGGATCGGCAAAACGAATCGCCAGGATACCTAAAAATGCAGTCAATACCAGGAGCCAAAGACTAATACCATCCACGCCTACTTTAAAGTTTATGTGCAATGCAGAAACCCAATGAAAGGAATTCACAAATTGCATTTCTTTAGCAGAGGGATCAAACGTATATGCTAAAAACAATGTACCAACAAAAGAAAGGAATGCGGCAATTTCAGCCAATCTCCGGATGGAAACCAGCTTTTCTTCAGCCATAGTTAAAATTACAATGGCCGTCACTAAAGGAAGAAATATAATTGCAGATAGCATTAGTTATCTTTCCATGAACTAAATAAAGATCACAAACAACAATACCGTGACCATTCCAGCAACGATATTAAGGGCATACGTTCTAACTTTTCCCGTTTGCCAAAAACTTATACCTTTGCTTACCTCACGCACTTGTTCGCCGACTTGATCAACTGTGAAATCAATTCCCTTTCTTTCAGCGTCTGATTCAAAAAAGGCACCAATCGCTTTAACTGGCTTGACGATGAAAAAATCATAAATTTCATCTATATAGTATTTGTTAAAAAGAACATCATATAGCGGAGCAAACATTTGTTTAGCAAAGGCCAATTGATCTTTTCCTGTCATATACAACGGAATGGCAGATAGAATACCAAGTAAAGCCACCGTTACTGCAACCGTTTCTAATAATCCATCCTCATGATGCACCGGCACCGTACCACCAAACACAGGGGCTAAAAACTCATGAGCCCAATGGCCTAAAACACCTCCAAATAATGACAATCCAGCAAGGATCACCAAAGGGCCTGCCATTATCCAGGGAGATTCATGAGGGTGAGAACCCGGCATTCGATTTTGCCCTGGGAACGTATAAAAGAATAATCGAAAGGTATAAAACCCTGTCATTCCCGCACCCGCTATAGCAATAATCCAGAAAAAGATATTTCCATATTCTGCATAATAGGAATTCATAATGATCGCTTCTTTACTAAAAAACCCGGCTGTCAAAGGAAAACCTGATAGCGCTAATGAAGCGATCAGAAAAGTTGCAAAGGTGATAGGCATGGCCTTAACCAATCCACCCATTTTTCGAATATCTTGTTCGTCATTAAGAGAATGAATCACACTACCTGCTCCTAAAAACAACAAAGCTTTAAAAAATGCATGGGTCATTAAATGGAACATACCAACACTAAAGACTCCCACTCCTACTGCTAAAAACATATATCCAATTTGACTCATCGTCGAGTAGGCAATTACACGTTTGATATCATATTGAACCATTGCCATTGAGCCCGCAAAGAGCGCTGTGATGGCACCTACACCGGCCACAAAATACATTACATATGGAGCTAACATAAATAGAACATTACATCGGGCCACCAAATAGACGCCAGCGGTTACCATGGTTGCAGCATGAATAAGAGCACTTACAGGGGTTGGACCTTCCATAGCATCGGGGAGCCAAGTATGCAAAGGTAACTGAGCAGATTTAGCAAAAGCGCCAACCAGTAAAAGTAAGGTAATTAAAAGAGCGCCATCATCATTGGGAAGAAAACTACCGGGGGCCGCCTGGAAAACTTCAACATAATTTAACGTCCCAAAGTTTTCGAATATAATAAAGGCCGCAATGACCATTCCCACATCGCCAATAACATTCATTACAAATGCCTTACGCGCTGCCAACACTGCACTTCTTTTCTCAGACCAAAATCCTATTAATAAATAGGAAGCTAACCCTACTAAAGCCCAACCGACAATTAGGAAAAAGAAATCTGCTGCCAATACTAATAAACACATGGCAAAAATAAACAAATTCATATAAGAAAAAAAGCGGCTGAATTCGGGATCTTCTTGCATATACCCAATCGAATACACATGGATTAAAAAACCCACCCCAGTGACTACCAAAAGCATAAATATGGAAAGTGGATCAACTAATATTGCAACATTCAGTTGAAATCCATCAGATACCACCCAGGGATAAAGGGTCTCAACATGGTGAACATTTTGCATTGAATCATGATTACCCATACTTGCTAAAATAATTAGCGTCACTAAAAAAGCACCGCCTACCATTGCCGAAGCAAAAGTTCCAATCGTTTTTTTAGAAAAGTTCTCCCCATACCAACTGAGAGCAATAAACCCAATCATAGGGAGGGCTAATATTAACCAAGCATGTGGATACAAAATTTTATCCCTTCAATACATTTATATGATCAACATTTAGATCATGACGAGTTCGAAAAATCGTAAGAATTATGGCCAAACCAACCACAACTTCCGCAGCGGCAACTGTCATTATCATTAATGCAAAAATCTGCCCGTCCAAACCCGAAAGAAAACTCGAATAGGCAATGAGCAAAAAATTCACGGAATTAAGCATAAGCTCAATGGACATGAACATTACTAAAGGATTCTTCCGAATTACAAAACCAACCGCACCAATTGAAAAAATGGATGCACTTACAAATAAAACAAAAGTATCTCCCATAATTACCTCACACGTTTTCGCAATGGACGAAAGTTAAACTTCGCCAAACAAATGATACCCACAGCGGCCACCATTAATAAAAACGAGGCCAATTCGAAAGGAACTAAATAATTTGAAAAAAGTTCAATTCCTATAGCTTTTGCACTACCTACTTGAGAGATCACTTCAGGGGTGGCTTTTCCAATCTCTTGCTTTGTAGGCCCCACCGCCAAAGTCATCAATAATTCACAAAATAACAATCCTACAAACCCTAGACCCATCAAGTTTTCAAAAGAAAAATCTTTTTCTTCTTTCTTTGCGCCCAGTAAAGCAATAATGAAAAGAAATAAGATCATAACTGCTCCGGCATATACAACAACCTGAACAGCCGCTAAGAATTCTGCATTATAAAATAGGAAAAGTAGCGCCAGACAAATCATATTTCCAATAAGAAATAAAGCGCTATAGATGGCAGAAGAGCAAAGCACAACTCCAAGACTGGCTAGAACCGCTGTCATTCCAATAATAAAAACAAAACCCTGCTCAAAAAGACCGAAAACAACGTCTCTTTCCAGGGCAAAGTTCATTGCCTGCTCTAAGGTTTCCCACACCGTAGATTTCCTCCTCCTAAATTAGGCAGAAAATAAAGCAAAAAAATCTCCCCATCTTTCTACTTTATTCATCGAAATTAAAACAGTTATTTCTTATTGACCACTTCAGTATTACCCAGGAAATTAACGCGAAATTGATTGGGCTCAGGGTAAACCAACAAATCTTCTTTTGTGGCAATATAATTTTTCCTGTCGTAATCAGCCAACTCATAATGTTCTCGCAAAACCACCGCATCCACAGGGCATGCTTCTTCACAATATCCACAATAAATACATCGCAGTAAATTTATCTCATAAACTTCTGCATAGCGTTCGCCTTTTGAAACTGGATTTTCAGGATCATTCTCAGCTGCGACTACATGGATACATCCAACTGGACAATTAATGGAACACAAACTACAACCCACACAGTTCTCTAAACCATCTTCACCTCTATTCAAAAAATGTCGTCCTCGATAACGAGAAGGCATTTCCCTTTTTACTTCGGGATAGCAAACAGTCGTGGGCTTAGATAACATATTTTTAAAAGTAACACCTAAGCCGATTAACAAATTCTTGGCACCACTGACAACAGCTTCTATCATAATTAATCCCTCAAGAAACCAAAATCACTTTGACAAATCCATACGCCAACATATTAACAATTGAAATTGGCAATAAAACTTTCCAGCCAAACGTCATTAACCGATCATAACGAATACGAGGAAAAGTTGACCGCAACCAAATAAACACACATGCCAACATAAAAACTTTCGCGGCAAAAACCAAAATCGGGATGTCAAACCCAGGAATATAAGAATTCCAACCACCCAAAAATAAAATAGTGATCAGAGCACTCATGGTAATCATATTTATATATTCGCCCATAAAAAACATGGCAAATTTCATTCCAGAGTATTCCGTGAAAAAACCAGCCACCAACTCCTGCTCTGCTTCTGGCAAATCAAAAGGGGCACGATTAGTTTCTGCCACTCCGGAAATAAAAAACAATAAAAAAGCAATTGGCATAATTAATATGTAAGGATAATCATTTTGCTTATGAACTACATCAACCAAATTTAACGAGCCAGACATTATTATCACACTCAAAGCAGACAACCCTAAGGTCAATTCATAGCTGATCATTTGAGCGGATGAGCGCAAACCACCCATCAACGAATATTTATTGTTCGAGGAAAACCCGGCAATCACAATACCGTAAATTCCCATAGAACTCACAGCAAATATAAATAATAGACCAATATTTAAATTGGCTCCCCAAAGCCCAATGGACTCACCCCCAATTTCTATTGGATCGCCAAAGGGAACTGCTGAGAACGTAACAATGGCGGTAAAAACCACAATAGACGGAGCCAAGTAAAATAAAAACTTATCCGCCGATTTTTGAACTATAGATTCCTTAAATAAAAGCTTTATAGAATCTGCAAAAGCTTGTCCCAAGCCCAATGGCCCTACTCGATTAGGCCCTAACCGAACTTGAAAACGCCCCATTAAGCGCCGTTCCAGCCAAACTAATCCAGGAACGCAGGTCATCAAGGCAACTGCAATTACCACAGCTTTTATGACTCCAATAATTAAATAATTATAAGGAGCTAAAAAATCTAAAATATCGTCTATCAAAGAAGCCTCACTACCTGTAACAAATTATTCTTTCTTTAATCTTATCCATTGAATAGACCTATCAGGATCTACTAAGGACAACACCCCTTGTTCGTCAGAAATTTTAGGCAACACTAGCGCACCTGGATTACACCTATCAGATATCTCTACTTGTGCCCCAACTTCCTGCACACCGGATACCAATGAAACCGAATCTCCTTCTTGCAAACTTAAGTTTTTAGCATCCTCAGGGTGAATAAACACTGTAGAAGATAAAAATTTATGAGCTAATGAACTTTCTGCATCTAAAAGCTTATCATGGCAAAACAAATAACTAGCCACTCGAAGTCGAAACATATCTTTTGCCGGTCGCTTGGGCAAATCTTCTCTTTCTGGTCGATCCCCATTTGTATAATTAATGGAATCTCGAGTTTTTCCTACATTTTTAACATTTGACTTTACTATTTCCTCATAACCTGGAACTTTTTCAGAAATCTCTTTAGTTATTGCGGCTGAATTCTTATAAACCGTTTCGCCACCTAATTCCTGAGACATTTGAGAGATCATTTTCCAATCCGGAGGGAAATCTGAGTTCAAACTCTTATCTCTCAATTGCACTCTGCCTCCAATATTAGTAGTGGTGCCCTCATCATATCCCGGCCCATTAGAGGGAATGACTATATGGGCTAACTGACTGGTTTCCGTTTCCATAATATCGTGAACCACTACAAACTCTAATTTTTGAAGAGCATCTTTTATTCGAGACCCTCCTGGAAATTCAATCATGGGATTCGAACGAAAAATAACTAATGCTTTTAATTGACCATCCTCGGCTTTCTGAAAAAGCTTGGGACCACTTAAACCAGGCTCCAAAGGAGCATTTTCTCCCCATATTTTTTGAATCGCATCAGAATCTTTGACCGAAATTCCACCAGGATAATAATCCGGAAGAACTCCCATATCCATAGCTCCCAAAGCATTAGTAGCAGGTGCTGCTGGAATTGCACCCACCTCAATGGGCAAAGTGCTCATTGTATTTAGCATAAACTTCAGTGATTTATCAGAATTTCCGGTAAGAGCCGCAGGGTTATAAATGAAGCACACTTTTCCTGCTGTCTTAATTTTTTCAGTCAACACATCAATTTGGGTGGGCTCAATTCCGGATTCACTGAGCAAACTATCTCGATAAGAAAAGTTCCCACCCACAGCTTCCGCCAATGATTCATAAACCAAGGACCCTGATCCCACATTATATTTCAATGACAAACTTGCATACTTATCCATTAAAGTCGATTGATCATTTAGAACAACTAATTTTACCCCCTTAGTGGTCACCGCTTTTTTCAAACGCAGATCTAATATAGGCAACTCTTCCGTCGGGTCACTTGCAATTAAAATAATTAAGTTGCATTGCTCAATTTGGGTCAAGTCTAAATGCGGTACCGGTAACCCCGGAGTATCGGCATAAAATTTATGATCAATATTATTGGTACCTAACTGCATTCTAAAAAGTTTTTGATACAAATATAATTCTTCATTTAATCCATAGGGAGATCCTAAGAATCCGACACTATCAGGACCATGTTTATCTACAATCTCCTTTAATTTCTGAGCCACTTGCGTACAGGCATCCTTAATTGAAATTGGATCGGAGTTCGCTCTAGCAGATTTAATTCTATTCTTACTATTTGTAAAGCTATATCCCCATCGCGCCTTGTCACAAATCCAACCATCATCTACATAATCATTAGGCCGCGTGGTAATTCGCTTCATTTCATTAAGACGAGATCCTAACGTCATATTGCAATTACAAGCACAGTGACCGCAGAGGGTGCTGGAATTATTTAAGTCCCAAGATCTTGCAGAAAATCTAAACTCCGTATTAGTCAGTGCGCCCACTGGACAAATATCAATAACATTTCCAGAAAATCGAGTGTCATAAGGTTCATCATTGAATGTAGAAACTCGGTTTTTAAATCCACGATGTCTCATCACCAAGGCCTGGTCTTTTTCAATAATCTCACTATATCGAGTACAACGTTGGCAAGCAATACACCGTTCGCGGTCAATGGTAATGACCGGGCTCAGGTCGGTCGCCTTGTCGCGATTAAACCGATTGTAATCCATTCGTGTGGTATCAGGGCCAAACTTAAAAGTATTGTCCTGCAAAGGACATTCTCCGCCTTTATCACAAACAGGACAATCCAAAGGATGGTTTAATAAAGTAAATTCCAAAACTCCCTTCTGAGCTTTTTCTACTTTAGGGGTATTGGTTTTTACCACCATACCTTCATTCACTTGCAAGGTACAGGCAGTGGTGAGTTTGGGCATTTTTTCAACTTCCACTAAACACATTCGGCAACACCCAAACGGCCCCAATTTTTCGTGATAACAAAAAACAGGAATTTCAATATCTACTGTTTTTGCAGCATCAACTACCACTATCCCTTTAGGAACAGTTACTGTTTTATCATCTATCGTAAGCGTTACTGTATCTTTAGCTGTTGTAGTTTCCATAATATTTTTAACTGACTGAAACCGGAGTTTCAGATTTCATCATTTCTATCAATTCTTCATAATCTTCTCGGAAATACTCAATGCTGCTGATCACTGGAGCAACAGCTGCATCTCCTAAAGGACAAAAACATTTAAATGACATGTTGTCACAAATATCCACTAACAAATCTACTTGTTCTGGTTTTCCTTGACGATTATTAATATCCGATAGGATTTGGTACATCCAACGGGTCCCCTCCCTACAGGGAGTACACTTTCCACAAGATTCGTGCATATAAAAACTCGCCAACCGAAGGGCTTCAACCACCACATTGGTAGTATCATCCATTACAATTAAGGCCCCAGAGCCGAGCATTGTTCCAGCAGCTTGCAACGATTCATAATCATAAGGAGTGTCCGCTTTATCCGCCGGAAGCATTGGAACTGAAGACCCACCAGGAATAAATGCTTTCAATTTATTACCATTTCGGATTCCACCTGCATATTTTTCTATGAGGTCAATAGTTGGCAATCCCAAAGGAATCTCATAATTACCAGGCTTATTGACATGCCCAGAAACACTAACTAATTTCGTTCCCTTACTTTTCTCAGTCCCTATAGCAGCATAAGCTTCAGGCCCTTCATTCACAATAAATGGAACAGCGCATAAAGTTTCAACATTATTTACAATCGTTGGTTTTTTATACAAACCCTCTACGGCTGGGAATGGTGGTTTTAATCGCGGTTCTCCACGACATCCTTCTAATGAAGAAAGCAATGCAGATTCTTCACCACATATATATGCACCAGCTCCCAAGTGGGTGTACATTTCTAAATTAAAACCGGAACCTAAAATATTTTTTCCCAAATAACCTTTTGCATAAGCTTCTTCTATTGCCTGATCCATAATAAAACTATACTCATAAAACTCTCCACGCATGTAGATATAGCTGGTTTCAATACGACAGGCATAGGAACAAAGAATCATACCTTCAATAAGAGAATGGGGATTCTTCATTATCAAATCTCTATCTTTGCAGGTACCCGGTTCACTTTCGTCGGCATTACAAGCTAAATAACGGGGAAACACATCCTTTGCAAGAAAGCTCCATTTCAGTCCAGTAGGAAAACCAGCACCCCCGCGGCCCCGTAATCCAGAAGCTTTGACAATTTCAACAACCTCTTCCGGCTCTTTTGCAAAGGCTTTTTTTAAAGACTGGTAGCCTCCCTGCTTCTCATACACTTCTATTGTATGGAGACCTTCCATATCAATATTTTTAAAAAGGATTTCCGTCATAGGTCAATTCACTTTAATTTTGCTAAAACCTCATCCACCTTTTGAGGATTCACATTTACGAAATATTTATTATTTACCTGCATTACAGGAGCTTCACAACATGCTGCAAGACATTCTTCCTTTAATATTGTGAACTTTTTGTCATCAGTGGTTTCCCCTGCTTTGATACCTAATTTTTTTTCTGTGTAGGACAACAAGTCGTCACAACCATTCAAATGACAGCTGATGTTTATGCAAAATTTAATCACATATTTACCTACCGGCTTGGTGAAGTACATCGTATAAAAGGAACAAACCGATTCTACATAAGCTGGCGACACATCTAATCTTCTGCCAATTTCAATCATCGCATCGGGAGAAATGTATCCTTCCTGCTCTTGCGTTAAAGTCAATAGTGGGAGCAAGGCCGATTGTTTGACCGGATACTTAGCCAAAATCTTTTCAATTCGTTTTTCTGAATCAGGATTAAACACAAACATTAGCGATCCACTTCTCCCATAACAATATCAATACTTCCAATAATGCCCACAACATCGGCAATGTAAGAATCCTCCATCATTTTGCACATTCCGGGAATTGCCATAAAGGATGGTGCGCGCAGTTTCATTCGATAGGGTTTATTGGATCCGTCCGCAACTATATAAAAACCTACTTCTCCTCGAGCCCCTTCGGTAGGAACATAAGTTTCCCCGGGAGGAACTTTCACACCGTCCGATACTAATTTAAAATGATGGATTAAAGCTTCCATGCTATTGTGCAAGGTGTCTCTTGGAGGTAATGAAATTTTGTTATCTTCAATTTTATAGGGCCCTGCTGGTAAATTCTCAATAGCTTGTTTCAGAATTTCGCGACTCTGCCGCATTTCTTCAACACGGACCAAATATCTATCATATATATCTCCATTTTCTCCCACCGGTACCTTAAAATCGAAATCATCATATCTTGAGTAAGGTCTCTTTTTTCTCCAATCAAAATCCACACCAGAAGCACGTAATACAGGCCCGCTCATACTCCAATTAATAACTTCTTCTCGACTCATGGCTCCAACGCCTTGTGTGCGATCCATCCATATGGGATTTTTTGTTAAAAGGCTTTCGTATTCATCAATGCGAGACGGTAAAATATCCACAAACTTTTTAACCCCATCAATCCATTCCGGAGTTGCATCCTTTGCCACGCCTCCAACACGAATGAAACTCGTCATCATCCGCACACCAGAAATCATTTCATTTAAATCTAAAACCATTTCTCTTTCTCGCCAAGCATAAAGGAAAACGGTCATAGCACCAATATCCAAAGCATGCGTTCCTAACCAAACTAAATGGCTTCCAATACGACCTAATTCACACATGATTACCCGGAGGTAATCAGCTCTTGAAGGCAACTCTTTCACTTGAAGTAATTTTTCAACAGTTAGACAGAATGCCAAATTGTTTTGGGGAGGACTTAAATAATCGAGGCGATCGGTCATTGGTATACAATGAATATAACGCTTGTCTTCTGCTGTTTTTTCAATACCGGTATGCAAATAACCTATATCTGGATCTGTGGACTGAACTAATTCTCCGTCCATTTCCAATACCACACGGAAAACACCATGAGTGCTAGGGTGTTGAGGACCCATATTCAGGGTCATCGTATCTTTATCGCGTTCTAATAAACCTTGTTCAGTAACACTCATTATTCAGCTACTCTATTTTAATTCTTCTTTTACTTTCACTAATTCACTTTTATGGTCAGGGTTATGGGAAAAAGCCACCTCCTCAACCACCAATGGATAATCTTTTAATAAAGGATGTCCTTCCCAATCTGGCGGCATAATTAAACGCTTCAGGTTTGGGTGGCCTTCAATTTCAAAACCAAACATGTCAAAAAGCTCACGCTCTGGAAACAAAGCCCCTTTCCATAAATCAGATACAGTTGGAACTTTTGGATCTTCCTCTTCTAATCCCACCCGAATTCGCACACTATGCCCCTTATCCAAGGAATGCAAACCATATACAGCCTCGAAACGTGGTTCGCGATCCTGATCCAGATAGTCGACTCCGGAAATATCACTTAAATAATCAAAATGTAGGTCGGGATCATTCTTTAGAAATTCAGCAACTTTATGGAGAGACGAGGGTTGGCAATGCACAACTACATCCCCCAAGGTTATTTCTACTTTCTGAATGTCTTCACCCAAGTCCGAGCGAACTTTTTCAATTATTTCCTCGTTGGTCATGCCACTCGCTTCCTTGCTTTTGGAGTACCGGCTTCTTTCATAATTTTTTCTTGGAGTTTAATTACTCCGTAGATCAATGCTTCGGGTCCTGGAGGACAACCGGGTACATACACATCCACCGGAACTACACGGTCCACTCCTTGAACAATCGCGTAATTATTAAAAATTCCTCCGCATGAGGAACATGCTCCCATTGCAATAACCCACTTAGGTTCAGGCATTTGGTTATAAATGCGTTTTAAAACCGGAGCCATTTTTTGCGAAACCCGCCCAGATACAATCATTAAGTCTGCTTGCCTCGGAGAAGCACGAAAAACCTCCGCTCCAAAACGAGCTGCATCCCACCGGGAATTGGCCATTGCCATCATTTCAATTGCACAACAAGCCAAACCAAAAGTCGCAGGCCAAAGCGCATTTTTTTGTGCCCAACCAATGACCTTACCCATTTTCGTAGTTAAAATACTGTCATACACTGCCCCTGAAAATTCGTAACCAAATTGATCCAGAGCATCTTTTGCATTTAGTTTTAAATTACTTATTTCGGTCTCAAATAAATCGACCGCTTGGTCCATCAATCCCATTCTAATCCTCCACGTCCCCATATGTAGACATATGCGATTCCAAGGATGACGATGAAGACCGCCATTTCAATTAATCCAAATAGTTTGAGTTCATCCAACGCCACTGCCCAGGGATACATAAACACAACTTCAATATCAAAGATAATGAATAGCATTGCAATAGTTGCAAATCGGACAGGGAATCGTCCTTTGGCCTCTTCGGAAGGTAACATACCGCATTCATAAGGAAGTTCTTTTTCAGTGGTAGATCGTCTAGGTCCTAAAAGGGTGGATAATACCAGGATTCCAATGACCACTGCTAAAGCTACACCAGCAAATACAAGTATAAATAAATACTCAGTCACAGAGCAGGTCCTAACAAAATGCAGACAATTCAGCCAGCAATGGGTTTACACAAAAAAAGTTCTGTAGATACAGTGGACAGATTTACAAAACTCAAACGGTTCTATCTAATAAGGGCTTTAAAATTAATTAATTATTATCAGATCCTCAAAAAACTACCATGAGTATTCTTGAGTAAAATTTCTCTGGCAATAATAATTTTCAGCTTATTATATGCCCAGCTAAAACATTCTATCACTTAGCCTTTGCTATCAACAAAAGCTTTGGAAATGGGGATTATATTAGGCCTACCAGACCCTGTCAATTATTGATTTAATGGAACCAAATTTAACGAGAAACAACAACTAAAACGGCCATAACCCATTCGAATTAAAGGCCTTAAAACATAATAGACGGTTGGAGATGAGGAAGAGGATATTCTTTAAAGTAGATTAAACTCTATCAATGCTAACACCTTTTAATTCAACCCGAAGTCGGATATCAGATTCTAGGGTTTTAGTTATAATAAGCATCGAATTGATTTCAAAGTATCCTTACTAAATTAAGATACTATTCTTGCATTTCAAGGTGAAGACGATAAATCAGACCGCTGGGATTTTCTTCAGGAGATTCGACTTGAGGCATTGCATAGTTGATTACTTCAAACGTGACGGTATTAAGACCCTCTTTTATATATTGATCAAAGTCAATAATAAACGGTTCAGGGTAGTCAGCTCCACCGTAATCTTGGTTTAAGCTGACATCATTAACTGTAATATGGCATGTGTCATCACTGCGCACAAACAATTCTGCCCGCGTAACTGAATTGGCACGGCCATTTTCAATATTAAAGCTAAGACGAAATTTATGCTGACTTCCCGTTTTAGCTTCTTCTAATGTAATTTGATCTCGGATCCAAACCCACTGGCTTCCTTTTATTCCTTTCCACTCATCATTTAATTGGCAAATGGAAGCTGCTGCCCAAGATTCATTTTCCCTATCAAAAAATTCCGTTTCCGGGCCACTCACAAAAACTTGTGTTTTAGTTTTTGGCCCCACAATTTTTTGGGTTTCCACTGGTAAGGGCTTACTTTCCTGCCACATCATTTCATTTAACTCTCGATAATGGTCATAAAGTCCATGCTTTTTATTAGCAACCATCATACTGGGACGTTGATGGTTCCTGCCTAAATAAGGACCTATATCAGCAATAATGAGTCCGCCGGGCTCCATTACGTCCATAGAAATGAAGGAATGAGAAGGAATAGATTTATAAGTATGGATCAGAAATTTTCCTTTATTTGTACTACTGAAATCTTCAATTTCTTCTTGCAGCTTTTGCAAAAGCAAAATCGATGTTTTAATTTCATTTATAAATGTCGGCTTTCCCCCTCCTTGTTGAATTATTAATTGAGTCACTTCAGAATCCGGGTCCATGATTAGAAGTTTTACCGTTATGCCATTCAACACTTTTTCTCGAAGTAAGTCCCGACTTCCCGTGGAAATGGAAAGCAGCGAGGTTCCCCCTATAAAAATTTCATGCTTCACATTTTTAAACAGTTTATCAAAGCTGTGTGCTTGCCCCAACTCCGCTCGATTTTTATATATGGCCTGAATACCTAATCGAACCGCATGGGGATTTACAATCTCTTGCAAAGCCTCCTTATATTCATTAAAGGTCAATTCGCGGAGGAACAGTTCGTAACCTAAAGAAACCACACCAATCATAGCAATTAAGAGAGAAAACTCTTTTACTGGATGCAACCAAATACTTTCGGGGGAAAAAATTTTTACGGAGCCAATATAGAGTGCAGCTCCTACTACAAAAATTAATACTGCTAAAAATAATATTCTGTCTCGAATCCAGGTTCTTAAAGTTGGACCACTTGGCGTTGTTTTTTCCATTTATCCTCTTGGTTTTTCTCTTCGGACTTTACCCCCAAAGCCCTGTTATTTTTGATATTACAGGAAAGGAGTCATTTAAACAAGAAAACCCCTTTAACACTTCTAATACCTTTCCCTTTTAGCTGAGTCCCCATTTTCGACGGATCCACCACTCCAGGCCCAGTAACCCCAAAACAAAACCGTAAGACCACCAGTTATCCCATAAGGATAGAAATTTTGTATTTGATTTGAACTCCACTTCAGGGTTGGGAAACGTTAGATTTTTCCAATGGGTTTTTTGACTTAATACTTGGTACACCCCTTTTGTTTTCTTTGATAATTCTTTAAGGAAAGATGAGTTCACAAGTGGTTTTTGAAATTCTACCTTTGGACTTTCAATACTGAATCGGCTTTCTTGAGACAAACTCCGATTAGAAGATTGTAGAACCACCCTGACAGAATAAAAGCCTTCCTTTCCTGGTGTTATTTCTTTTCGCCCTTCTCCTCTTTCGTCCGTTTTTAAGTGATAGACGGCTAACTGCTTATGCCCGGGAAGTGATTCTAATATCAGATCTACTTTTGCACCCGGTAACGGGTTATAGTCTTCTTTAAAAAGCTTATACTGAACCAAGACTTTATCATTCTCTCTATATTTTTCTTTATCAGTTTCAATTTGTATGGGAAGTGTCTCGGGATCCCCAGTCATCCATGCAATCACATTTTCCCAGAACTTTTGATAGTATCTACCACTTCCGCCTTTTCCCACCCGGTGAAAGTTCCAATTCCACAGGGTATCATTGGCCACTACCATTGTTCTTCCTTCTCCAGCTCGGTGTGAAACCAAAATAGGATTTTGACCTTTTTTCGAAGAAGAGCTAATCAACACATGAGATTTCGCTTTAGGCAAAAGGCCTACATTTAACCCTTGCAAAGGAGGCATGGAATTCCAAATTTTATTATTTAATTTAAAATCAGGCTCTAATTTTAAGATGGGATGGTGAGACAACTTTTTGGAAACTTGCAAACCAAAATTTCCAAAAAGATATCTCTTATCATTTCTTTTAAACTTTACAGGAAGAATATCTTCCACCGAAGTTCGTGAATATCCACCTTCTTGAAATGCAAGATCTCCACCTATCATTAAAAAAGCCCCTCCTGCCTCTACAAATTTTTTAATATTGTCTAAATACTTTTTATCCAAAAACGGCTTATATTTAAAGTTATGAAAAATTACCAGATCAAATGAACTTAAGTAATCACTGAACAAAAGATTTGACGGGAATGGAATCAAACTTAGTTCCGTTGTAGGTGCCTGGACATCATCCGTAAGAGTTCTCAAAATAAAAAATGAAAGGAGATCAACTTTAGGGTTATTCGTTAAAGCCTCTCTGAGAAATCGAGCATCCCAGGAAGGCCGTCCATTTAAATGCAAAACTCGAATACGGTCGCGGACCACCTTTATTTGAAAATCCCAATGATTATTATTTTTAACTGACTCACCTGAAAACAGCGGAACCGTCAAGGAATAAATATGTTTTCCTTGTACCATTGGAGTGAATTGCAACTCAGCATGATATTGGTTTACATCCTCATTAATTTTCACGGTTTTACTGACAAAAATTTTCTCCCCTTCTCGCAATACCAAAGGTATGTTTTTATTACCGACCCCAGTAGCTCGAATAACTACAGATACGGAAACGGGTTGATTAATGAAACCAAAATCATTAACAATAACCTGCTCAATAGCTAAATCTTTAAATTCATCATTACTCCCAGCTTGAATGGTATGAATAGGACCAGAAAATTTTGATAATTGATCCGTCATTTCAGCAGAAATGCTTGAAGCATTTTGGCTTAAATCTGCGCCGTCAGAAAACAACAAGACTCCTTGCAGTGACTTATCCTTATATTCCTTAGCTAATTCTTGAATTACTTTTTCAAAGTCAGTATTTAAGGCCTTTGGTTCATAATGTTTTCCAATTTCTGGTTCGGAAATCGATTTTATTTGGTCGGAAATCAAAAAATATTTTAATTCATAATCTTGCTTGAGTTTTTCAAAAAACACCTTTTGGTTCAACAAAGCATTCTTTACTAGTTCAATCCGTGGCTTTTCGTCGGGAAAGGTTTGGATGGACATACTTTTACTATCGTCCAATAATACAGCAATGTTATTTTTGAGCGACTGAATCTTTTTTAATTCTAATTGAGGCTGGAAAATCAATAGAAGAACAATACCTAATACGACAACCCGTAAAAAGAAAAGTAAAATTCGTTTCCCAAAAGCACGAATTCGTGAAAGGCTAGTCCAAAAAAACCATAATGTGAGCAACAGCATTATTGCTAAAACAAACTGGATTAACACATTGTTCTGAAGAGCCCAATGTATCTCCCAAGCATTAAATTGCTCACTATCAAAACCAAATAACTTCCCGAGAAAATTCACCTGGCGCTATACCTCCGCAACCGTTCCAGGATTATTGGCAAATGGACCATATCCTTTTTATAATCTAAGGTCAGCGCATACATCACTATATTAATTCCTAACCGAATACTTAATGTTCTCTGCCTATTTCCACCACCAATCATTTCAAAATCCCAATAACCAAGCTTACTTCTTGACCATGCTCCCGCCAAATCATTAGAGCTATAAACCAATACCGTTCTTCCTTTAATTGTGATTCCTTCTAAATAACTCTTTATCTTTGCCCTGCCTACCACACGATTCAACAGATAAAATGATCGAAAAATAGAATGGTCTCTAGAAATCCTTTGAAGGGGAGTATTAACAAACAACCTTTTCACTAAGCGGCGAGCGGAGGTATCAAAACCTGAATTGGCTCTTGCAGAGTTATCATCAATTAATAAAAATCCACCATAGTTAAGATAATTTCTGAGAATATTAATTTCCTTTTGAGGAAATGGCTCAAACGGTTCGTCACCACCCAAATAAATAAAGGGATATTGAAAAAGCTTAGGGTCAACCAAGTTCACATTCAAGGAAGCCCGTTTAACCTCTACCGAAGTTCTATTTGCTAATTGGGCCATTAAACTTTCGATACCTGAAGGACGCGGTTTAAAACTTCCACCTTTATATTTAATTTGGGGAATGATAAACTTTGATTCATCACCAAGAGCCCAGGAAAATTCCCACCCTGATATCAAAATAACAAAGCTTAAAATAAGAGTTTTCAAGTTAAACATAAGTATTTCTCTAAAAATTTGTTTTCAATTACTAAGAATATATGATGGTATACTTTTACACAAGTTTAGGTTAACAAAGGAAAATTATGAAAAGATTAGTTCTACTTAACCCAGGTCCTGTAAATGTCACCGACAAAGTTCGAGATGCCATGCTTCGAGGGGACATGTGCCACCGGGAGCATGAAATGACCGAGCTCTTACAGTCCATTCGAGAAAAAATTGTTACTGCTTTCCAAATTGAGGATGATTACTCAGCGGTATTAATTTCCGGATCTGGAACTTCCGCTTTAGAAATGGGAGTTTCCTCCTGTTTAAGTGACGGGAAGTCCATTTTAGTCATACGTAATGGTATTTATGGTGAAAGAATTGCTAAAATGGCAGACGCTTATAAATTATCTAAATTCATCGTGGATACCCCTTGGGGAACACCTCCAGATTTGGGAGAAATAGAAAACGTCTTAAAGTCAAAGCCTGAAATTGAGGTGGTTGCTATGGTTCACCACGAAACCACTACTGGATTACTCAATCCGCTAAATGAGGTTGGAACCTTAGCAAAAAAATACGGTAAAAAATTATTAGTGGATGCCATCAGCAGTTTAGCAGGTGATCCCGTTGACTTTAATAATTCCCAAATCGACTTTGGAATTGGCACGGCCAACAAATGTATCCAGGGCCTTCCGGGAGTATCATTTGTTTTAGTAAGAAATACAGAGTGGAATCGCCTTGAAAAGATAACGTCCAGATCTATATATTTTGATTTATTTAAAAATTACAAGTCTCAGGAAAAGGGCATTCCTTTATTTACTCCAGCAGTTCAAATGCACTATTCCTTTGAAGCTGCTTTGGAAGAACTGCTTCAGGAAACGGTGGAGGCAAGAATTAAAAGATATGCCAACGTAGCCAGCTTTCTTAGAAAAGGTTTTCAGGATCTTGATTTAGAATTTTTTGTACCAGAATCTCTTTTATCCAATGTGCTAACCTCATTAAAATTACCAAAGGACATCAATTATGAGGAATTACATGATGGACTTCGACAAAGAGGATTTGTCATTTATGCGGGGCAAGGTGGTCTGAGTGAACAAATATTCAGAGTCGCAAACATAGGAGATATCCAAAAAGAAGAGTTCCAAAATTTTTTAGAAGCGTTGAAAGATTGTTTGGCATCAAAAAAATTGGTCAATCCATAACTATGCATCTTTACACCTTAATGTCAGATTATGCGCAAGAAACCGCCTTGCCACCAGAGTTTGAATTACCTTGCCCTGAATTAGGGAAAAGTCTGGCACTTTTACAATCGTGCTTAATCGAAGCTGGCTTGGAATATGCCGAAGAAACGGGTGAACGCAGGTTAGTTAGCCTTGCTACTGACATAAAGCCCTGTCATATAAGTCGATTTGTAGTTGGCTTTTTACCCTTCAATTCGATCACAACAAAAGAAGAAACGAATTCAGTTCTGTTTGATATATTTTTATTTTTCCGTTGGCTAAAGAAAAGAGGTGTTCCCCACGGATTAGATGAAATTGATTATCAATCCTTGGTAAATAATCTAACAAAATCGCAGGAGCGCTGTCTTAAGTTAAGCCATTTTCTAGATGAAGAAACTCTGAAAACTCTTGATGATCCACCCCAAATAATAGATACCCTTAGTGATATGTTTTCAGTAATTAAAATTGACAATAAATATATTTACTTAAAGGGGCATAATAACGAAGATCCGGTCCGTTTAAATCTTCCTACAGAAATTCTAGATTTAGTCCATTTATATGATAATCTAGACCTTGTCATTGGGGATACTTCAGAGAAATGGGTTATCCTTGAAGCCGGCCAAGTTTATCCAAAAGCTGAGCAACTTTAAAGTTTCCCTTTTAAACTTGCTGGGCATTATAAATATATCCCAATAAATTTTAAGATCCCAAATTAGGAGGGACGTTCATGAAAAAGCTACTTATAGGATTAGTTTTAATAATTTTGATTGTTGTTGGCCTGATGTTTTTTGTTTTTCAGAACCTGGACAGTCTCATTACCAAAGCAGTCAACTCAAAGGGATCGGAAGTTTTAAAAGCCGATGTGCATTTAAATGAAACAAAAATCGACTTGTCCTCCGGTAAAGGTTCCATGCACGGCCTGAAAATAGGGAATCCTGCCGGTTTTAAAACTCCAAGTCTATTAGAATTAAACGAAATAAGTTTACAAATTGACAAAGACTCTATTATGAGTGACCCCGTAATAATCAAGGACATTACCATTATTGCACCCCAAGTTACTTACGAGACCGGTGATCCTGACAGCAATATTGACGCAATTCAAAAAAATGTAGACGCCTATTTAGCGCAATATGGAGTTGGAGGCGGAAGTTCAGAGCCTTCGAGTTCAAACGAAAAAGGAAAGAAAATTATTATTGAAAATTTTGTTTTAAAAGATGGGAAAGTCAATGTAAGTGCCGCGCTTCTTCAGGGTAAATCTATGACCGTTCCTTTACCAGATATCCATTTAAAAGATATTGGAAAAGAAAAAAAGGGTGCCTCACCTGGTGAAGTTGCAAAACAAATTGTTAGCTCTATTAAATCTTCAGTCATGAAAGCCGTTGCGCCATTAGGCCTTGATAAAGTTGGCGAAGCTGTAGCTGACGTTGTCGGTGGCGCAAAAGACGCTATTCAGGAAGGGGTTGGCAAAGTTGGAGATATCCTAAAGGGTGGTCAAAGTGATGTTGATGGAGCTGTAAATGATGCAACCTCTCAAGTGGAAGCTGGGAAAGAAGCCATGGAGAAAAGTGTCGAGGAAACTAAAAGCGTTGTAAGTAGTGGAAAAGAAGCGCTTGAAGATGGAGCAGAGCAAATAGGGGATGCTTTAGGGGGACTTTTTGGAGACAAATAGATCCTAAAGTTATCGATAATCCCCTGTGAGACTAAATGCAGCCCAATAACCGGGATGAGGATATAAACTTTTCACCAGAAGTTGGGCTTTTCGCAGACTTTCTGCTTTATTTGATTCCGTATAGTTTCGATAAAAGTGCTTGATTAAAACTGCAGTTGAAATATCACTCACTCTCCATAGGGAAGATATGATGGCGTGGGTCCCTGCATAGATAAAAGCTCTATTCAGACCCACCAACTCATCACCTCCCACAATATCTCCTAAACCCGTTTGGCAAGCACTTAGGGTGACTAGGTCGGCATTAATATTTAGCGAAAAGACTTCATTCACTTCGAAGTTTCCATCTGACTCCTTATCTTTTGCTAATTTGAGAGCGGAGAATAAAGGATTTACCGGATCAAACTCTCCATGGGAAGCAATATGGATGACTTGGTACTTATGAATATTTTCTTGTAACCAACTTTCTGTCGCATCTTCTCTAGTAAGAATAGTAACTTCGGGAAAATCCCAACGAATAGCTTTAGCTTCTAACTCAGCCAGAGGCAAATCATAATTAAATGTTCCCAAGTCCGGGTTTCCCAACGCCAGGACTTTAACAGGTCCTTCTTTTTTATATTTCCTCTTAAAAGTAAAATCTAACACTGAAGCACTGGGAGAATAAAAAATAGGATGACGCTCAAACAAATACGCTTTCCTATCGCTCAGAGAAGCGAATGACAAATAATGCAAATACCCTTGTGGAATAATCCCCACCACACGATAATTTGAGATAAGTTTTTCTACTGGACGAATTATCCAATCGTATAATTGGATGGATTGATCATCTAAGGGGGCTAATTTTTGAATTCGCGTGCGGTAATCCATAATAAGATTTTCTAATTTGGACTTTTCTAATTTTGTCCGGACTACTTGAATATCTTTATCATTAATCACCCATGCAATAAGCTCTTTATCTGTAATCAAATATTCGACTAAAACCATATCTTTTTCAATTATGGTTTTCAATTTTTCAAGAGTAATTGAATCTACAGTTACAAAACTTGATATTTCGGGACTTGTTTCTTTTGCTTCAATTAATAAATCCTGATAGCGATTCCTCGCCTGGATTAACTTTTTGGAAACTTTCTGAATTTCTTCCTCTTCTTCTGTTTGACCTAACAGGTTTTCAATTTGATGAATGATTAGTTTTTGCTCATTCAACCTATTGAATAATTCTTGACTCACCGAATCCTTTAAATTTATTTTTTGATTTCCAAGCAAATCAATAAAACTTCGTGACTTTGCTCTTTCTGCATAATTAAATGATTCCTCCACCTCACCTTTATCAAGCAATAGAATGATTAATTCTTTATAAAGATCCTGCTTATCGGTAATAAATCCATTTTGAAACTCTTCCACTTTGATGGAAGCTCTCATTTTATCGACTATGGCCACAGATTCTTTGTAAATGGGAACAGCTTCTTTCTTACGATTAGTTTTCACAAAACATTTTCCCTGCCCTTGCAACGCCCTCCAGGTAACTTCAGGGACATTAATAGCTTTCGAAAGCTTCACAGTCGCTTTAAAAATGGGAACAGCCTGTTCGCATTGATTTTTTTCCAAATATAGGTTTCCCAATTCTAGTTTTGTTTTTACCAAATTGATTTGATTGCCAATTTCTTCACTTAAACGAATAGCTTTTGAAAAATGTTCTTCTGCTTCGACCAAAAGCTTCATTCGCAAATAACTAATCCCTAAGTTACGGTGGGTATAACCTTGCCCCCATTTGGATTTTAATTGAAGATCACGTTTTAAAGCTTCTTCAAAAAATTCTATAGATTTTTCATATTTTTTATCTTTTCTATAAACCAATCCCATATTATTGAAAGCACTTGCAACATCAATTAAGGAATTAATTTCTCCTGCCAGGGTTTGGCTTTTCTCCATATTATTCAAGGCGCGTGGGGAATCGTTTAGGGTCCAATATATCAACCCGAGGGTGTTATAAACAAATGCCTGTTGTCTTTTATCTCCTATCTCTTCTGCTAATTTCAATGCCTGCTTTTGAAAACGAAACGCTTTTTGGTAATTGCCTTGAAACCAATGCGTATTGCCCTGATAGAGATAGGATTTTGATATTTGAAGTATTAGGTTATTGTCCTCGGCCAACAATTCAGCTTTTTTATAAAAACCTAATGCTTTAGAAAAATCACCCAATTTTTCTGACACTAAGCCCAATTCCAACCAAGTTTCGGCAATTTGCTCTGGATCATTAAGCTCTTGGAATAATGAGTTCGCTTCTGAAAAATATTTTTGAGCTTCAGCATATTTATTTAAACGCAAATAATTAACACGACCTATTCTTCGTAATTCTTTCCCACGATTTAAATCTTCTCCAATCTCTTCATTAATTTTGACGGAAGCGTTTAATGCTTTTAAAGCGTTATCAAAGTCTAATGCATTCTCCTCAACAACCCCCAAGGTTCCATAACTTTCAGCAAGCTTATCCAAGATCTCGTACTCTTGATAAATAGACAAAGCTTGTTTCAAGTGATTTACTGAAGAAGAATATTGCTCAGCCCTTGAATAAAGTATTCCCAAAAAATAATGCGCCTCTGCTAATTGTTCAGGATCTTCACCATCTTGAGAATTTGTTAAAACCTTCTTTTGATACTCAATTCCTTTTGAATAATCACCTCTGTTATATGCGGCTTGAACAATGGTCTTAATAAGTTGATCCTCAGAAGACTGGTCTTCCAAATAATTCACCAAGGCCAAGGCTTTTTCAAAATAACTAATCGCTCCTTCCCAATTTTGATTTTTAAACTCTTCAGCACCTTGAGAGACATTAGACTCAAAATGTGTCTGAGCAAACTCTTCCTTTTCAACTTTTGACATTCCGGGAAATCCATAATAACGGTAATTCGCCCATCCATCAGATTGAGGAAACTTTTCTCTCAAATATAATTGAGCCTTACGAAGCGCTTTAGAAGGAGAACTTTTTCGTAAATCCGCATAAAATACTTTTAAAAATTCATCATGAATTTTTGGATCTACATGACCTATCTTTAACAAACTTCCGGGGAAACCAACAAAAACTAAACCATGTATCAATGAGGTTGTAGGAGAAATAAAGGAAGAAGATGACTTTAGATGCGTATCATTTAAAGCTATTAAATGCGATTCAATTTTATTTTCGAATAAATCCTTAAGAAAAAACCGCTCATAATGATTCAGACGGTTGGTTAAGCTGATGTAAGAATTATTTTGATTTGATTGGTCTATTAATGTTTGAGAATCAATATTTATGACCCCATATTGACTCAAACCTTTGAAAAATTCATCAACCGTTCCTTTTTCCTTTATATAATTTTTTGAAGAAGCAAACTCAGGTCTTATTTGATTAAATATGTTTTCGTTTATTTCAAATCCCATAAATCGAGAGTTATATAAATTCTTCTTGTCAGAGGCTCGAACCAACTGGTCCAAAGAATTTGCAAATACTAAATCAAACTCCTCAATTAATGGCTTTCCATTGAACTTCAATAATGACCAGGGTAAATAGTCCAGGGAACCGAATGGAAGAATAATAAGTGATTTGGCGTTTTTTATATACTTTCTTAGAGGATAAACCAAATGCTGACTTAATATATTTAATTCATTTTTCCTTATAGCCTGACCTTTTTCGGAGAAACGCAATACTATTGGGTAAAAATAGTCCTTCGGGGATAGCCGCACTCCAAAAAAAGAAGTTTGAGAAATAATCCATACAAATAATTCCTCTCGTATCATTTGATATTTGATAAGAGTTTGCCCTTCTCCTAAAACGGATTGAACTTTAGATAAGGTTGGAACCTTAGGCGAAACAAAAGAAACTAAGTCTAAATCTTCCTCCTCCACACTTAACAAAAACTCCTTATATTCATCATAAAGATCTTGAGATTTCTCTCTAAATTCATCTGAGTTTATTTCCTCTTTTCTTAATGACTGCAGTAATCCGTTCCAATCCAGGCCGAAACCCTGGATCTCCTCAAAATAACTTCTCCGTATTTCATCTTTGAACTCAAATGAAATTTCTTGAAACTCAGAGATCAGCGACAATCTCAATCCTTTTTCCGAATAGTGCAAGGCATTACCCAATCTTTTTTCTTTAAACAGGCTTCGGACTATTTCCAGATATAAATCCTGCAACAATCCTAAACCACCCGGTTCAAGCAAAACTCCATAGGGCCGTGAAGAAAGCAATTTTTCAGCTTCAAATAAAGTCTCCAAACGTTTTTGACCTTTCTGAAGGGAGGCTTTCAGGTATTTGTATTGCCATTCTGTTTTTATAAAATCAGCCCTTAAACTAGGAGCTTTTATTTCATTTTTACTTGCACTCACTCTCCCTAATAAATTTCGCAAAACATCAGTATTTTGCTTTAATGCAACCGCCAACTTTTGGCCTAAGGCATTTTTTATTTGAAGAGACAAAATATAGGCTTGCTGAAAGGCTTCCAAGGATTTTTTCCCGTAGGAAAAATCACCCTGAATACTGCTTTCAGAATTCTTAAATATTTTTTTCCAATTAACTTTTGTGTCTCTGGGCTTTTTTTCATCCATTGGAATCTGAAAACCCAAATAGTAATAATAAACTCCTATATAGTTTTTAAGGAGCACCCGGTATTCAGGACTGGATAAAGGTTTTTTTTCATCATCCAATACTTGAAAGGTTTTTTCTAAAAACTCTGTGGTTTCTTTTATTTCATTTATCAATGTGGAAAGGGGTTGTTTTCGACATTTATCAATCAACAAACGACCAATATTCGCAGCATTAACCGCTAAACCCTGACGGTTATCAATGGAATGGCTAACTTCATACGATCTTTTAAAATAATCCTTACTTTTGGCTATTTGACCCTGATGAAAATTAAAGATTCCTAATTGGTTGAGTAACAAAGCTTTTTCCAGTAACAGAGGAATATTATCTTTAGGGTCCAAATCTTCAGGAATTAACTGTAATTTCCTTTCAAAATAATCAATTGCGCGATCATAATCCCCAAAATCTCCATAAATTTTCCCAATATAATTAAAAATAAGTTTTTGTTCCCCAACTTTATCAAAACCCAAAGCAGCCGAAGAAGCATCTTCATCCAACCCAGTTTCTATATCAATATCTATCAAACCTTTTCCTTTTTTCTTTTCTTTCTCTTTTACTCCATATTTTTCTAAATTTTCTATCGCCTGGAAATAATGACCCAACGCATTATTCAAAGGTTGTTGGCTGACTCCTTCCTTTTCACTTAAAGAGTAAAGATTATTTGCAATGTTTCGAAGGGATCGAGAAAAATTGGTTACATTATTAATTTCTTTATTTAGTTCTAAGCTTTGAGAAAAGTATTCGACTGCTTTAGAATGATCTCCTAAATCTTGATAAGCCAAGGCAATACGATCATTTAGCTCAGCCATTCGAGAGACATCTTTTTTCGTTGATATTTTCTTTAATGATTTCTTATATAAATCCACAGCTTGTTCCGGGAAGCCTACTTTAAAGGCAGACTCGGCATACCTTTGATAAAATAAAGCTTCGCGATCAGCATTCACAAAGTCCCGTTTCGCGTGATATCGTTTGTCATAGTACCTGTAGGAAGAAAAATAGTTTTTCAATAAATAATTCCCGTTCCCCAAATTCAAAAGTAAATTGGCTTCATTTTGTGGATCAATTTCTTCGTCATTTAATGCCAATGCCGTTCTGTACTCCTGAAGCGATTTTTCGAGAAAATCTCTTTTCCCTTCCGCTCGTTCTTTTTGCTCAAAAATCCAACCCAGCGTTTGATGATAAAACGCATTGTTGGATTGTTTAACCAAAGCTTTCTCTATGGAGTCTTTTGATTTATTCAAATCTGGTGGATCTAAATAAGTTAACGCTAAACCATAGCTATACCAATGAACAGGGAGGGGATCTGAAACAGAAATCTTCTTTTTATAAAACTGAATTACTTCATTTGTCTTTTTTAGAGCAACATGAGATTGAATATACCCGCGATGCCCTTCTACAGTTTGAGGACTAAAGTCCATTAACTTTTTAAATGTCTTCAGAGCTAATTTGGTTTCTCCAACATTCAATTCCCAATTCCCCTTTTCGATTGCCTGACGAATAAACTTGCTTTTTGCTTCTTGAATATTTTCTTTTAAACTATCGGAATTGGATTGGACTAATTGATATTGGTTCAAACTTATTTCAAAATTTTCTTCTTCCGCATAAATTTGCGCTAACGCAAAATGAGCCTTGTCTTTTTCTTTAGGAGTATCAGGAAATTGAGCTATGGTCTTTTCATAAGCTTCTTTAGCCAGCAAGTTTTCGTTAGCCTGATGCAATAATTCTCCAATTCTATTTTGCGCTGCAGAAGCCAACCGTGGCAATTCCTTATATTTTTTGATTAAAGATTGTAGACTTACCATTTTCTTTTCTAAAGTTGGAAATTCTTCAAAAATTCCAAGAATGGTTTGTATTGATTTTTGAGACCAGGATTCCACATCATAATAATCTCTAACCACTTGAACATAAGAGTTTATGAGGCCTTTTTGATCACCAACTTCTGAATAAACCTTACTTTGAGAAAAAGCAGCTTCGGCTGATAAAATCCTATAGGAAGGATACGTCTCAACAACATGTTTAAAAGCAGACAGCGCTTCTGGAAACTGCTGAAGCGAAATATAAATTTGACCGCGTTCCAATTGTGCACGCGATACAACACTTATTTGATCAGAATAGCGCTCTTCAATTTTTTGTAATTTTATTAAAGCTTCTTTGTTTTTGTTTTTAAAAAAAGCTTGACCTTTTTTCCTTGAATCAGCCACATCCAACAAAATCAAATCTATTTCCGCCCAACCCTGATACTTTTTACTATTTGGAAATGAATCAAATACATTTTGATACAGGGTTTTGGCTTTTTTAAAATGCTTCAAATTCTGATATCCACGAGCTCTACGATACTGAACCCGCGCTAAGCTTTCCTCAGTTGGAAACACCTGTGATAAATTACTATCTGCCAAAATACAGTTGTAATAGTATTTGTCTTCGCAAAGAACTTCGACCACCTGCAATTGTTGCCCAAAATCAGATTGAGTTGGTAATATCCCCTGTAATGGGAGCCGCCAAATATCTGTACCATCTTTTCGATGAGAGGTGTAATAGACATATTTATTTCCTGCAATGGGAAGTAGATCAAACGTGGAACTATCTGTCAGTTGAAACTCTCTTTTGGATGAGGAGTGTCCCAATCGGGTCTTCCATAAATTAGGATGATCTTCAATATCAATCACACCATCATAATTTGTGTCATCCTCGTAGCGGGTAAAATATATGGTTTTTCCATCCAAAGAAAACTTTGGAGAAAGATCAATATAATTACCTAAAGTAAGCTTATGAAGAGAATGTGACTTGAGGTTTTGTACTCTAAGTCCTTTTTCTTTTCCTTGAGAAACAAATGCCAGGTACTTGCCGCTGGGTGATAAGGTAGGTTGAATACCTTCTACTTTGCTTATTTTTTTTCTTTTTCGCGTACTTACTTCAATTCCATATATATATTTCTTACCTGTGGAAATTTCTTCAGAAGTAAAATAGACAAACTTTTGATCAGGAGACCAAACCGGGTCACCGTCGGCTGTCTTCTCATTAGTTAATTTAATAGGACGAGTGCTAGATTCTTTTCCATTTACGGATTTTGCTAAGGGAATTATGTAAATGTCTCCTTTGGGATCGGAACGATTGGAAACAAACACTATAAAGTTCCCATCAGGACTAATGGAAGGAGAATTATCTTCTGAACTATGAAAAGTCAATTGTTGATCAGGTGGTGGAATTCCGGGCACTAAATACTTTACCCAAAGATCTAAATTCCCCGAGCGGTCAGAAACATATACCAGGGATTTCCCGTCCTGAGAAATTGAAGGGGCAAAATCATCTGCCGGGTGAGTGGTAATTTGAGCAGGATTGGTAAATTGGGGGATCGCCGCTTTTAACGGAAGGGCAAAAAAAGCCGATAACAACAATAAAAATAAGGTATAAAACGTTAGATTTCTAATGGGTATCATGGGTGAGCTTCTCTTTTTATTGCAGTATTATATCAAGGGTTTTGCTGATTATCCCCTTTGCTATTTAAAGTTATTCAACATTTGCTTGAAAAAAAGGGGGAAATGTTTTAAAACACCCTCTACATGCTTGGGATCCCTCAGACGTGACGCTATTTTATCATTGAAAATCAACGGATTTGCTAAAAATGCAGGTATCGATAAACCTAGCTGATATGCGGTGGGCCGCTATTGGACCAGAACTGATTTTGATTCTAACCGCTTTTGCTCTTCTATTAATGGGATTGTCAAAAGCCTTAGATACTAATCCCCAATTGTCAAAAATTGCCGCCTTAGGAATCGTTGGAGCATTGGCCTATTCAGTTTATCTTTGGATTGGTGCTCCCACTATGAGTAATGGCACCAACCCGGAAATGTTCAGCAGCGCATTAATACATGACAGGTTTTCTCAAACTTTCAACATTATCTTCCTATTAATGGCCCTGTTTGCCATTCTAGCATCCTTTCGTTATCCAAAACCAGACCATGAGCACAAAGCGGAATACTTTACCCTGGTCCTCATGGCTGTTGTTGGAATGATGTTTTTGGCAAAGTCCGGAAATTTAATCACTGCTTTTGTTTCATTAGAAATTTTTTCTATATCTCTTTATATTCTTTGTGGCTTTTCCGCAAAACATGGAACAGGGCGAGAGCAACCAGGGGATGTAAAAAATCTTTCCTGGGAATGCCTGGCTTCCCAGGAATCCACTGTTAAATATTTATTAATTGGTGCCTTTGCATCGGCTATTTTAGTTTATGGCATGGCACTCATGTATGCCGGAACGGGAACTACAGAAATCCGATTTATTGGCAAATTACTCCATGAAAATCCATATAGTTCCAATAAGTTAGTTTATATTGGAATGGGTCTGGTTTTCTGTGGCTTAGCTTTTAAAGTATCCCTGGTTCCTTTTCATTCCTGGACGCCTGATGTTTACCAAGGTGCTCCCACTCCAATCACTGGCTTCATGTCTGTGGCAACCAAAGCAGCGGCATTTGCATTGATAGCAAGGATCTTCTTTATTTCACTGACTGAATTAAATGAAATTTGGATGCCAGTTCTTTTTGGAGCCTCTGTTCTCACCATGTTGATTGGAAATATTGCTGCTATTTTCCAAGATGACGTAAAGCGCATGCTTGCTTACTCTGGCGTGGCTCATGCTGGTTACTTGCTTATAGGAATTGTTGCCAATAGCCAGGATGGTGTCGCCAGTATTATTTTTTACTTAGCGGTATATTTATTTATGAATGTGGGAGCCTTCGCAGTCGTTTTTATGATTGAGGGCGAGGGTAAAGAATCAAATTCTATATACCGTTTTAAGGGATTAGCCAAACGGAGACCCATGGTTGCTGCGGCAATGAGTTTGTTCATGCTGTCTTTAGCTGGATTTCCTCCCACTGCAGGTTTTTTTGGAAAACTTTACTTATTTGTAGCTGCCATTAAGCAAGGATACGTTTTAATAGCAGTATTAGCGGTGGTGGCCAGCATGATTGCAGTCTATTTTTATTTAAGAGTAATCGCAATGATGTATTTCCATAATGGCGAGCCTGAAGTAGACTTAGTTTCCAATAAAGGTATGACAGCCATTGTAACTATCAGTTCTGTAGCAATCATTGTAATGGGCATTTTCCCCTCCATGTTTATGCAACTGGCATTATCCGCCATTCCTTTTTAATTTTTATTTTAACCTACCCAAGTTATTGAGTCTTACTCATCTTCCTGCGACAATGGAAGTATGAAGCCCTTATTCGGAATAGTTGTTTTACTTTCAATTTTTGTTCTTTCTTGCAATTCCAAACCGGAATCAATCAAAGGCCAGATAAAATATTTTAAAAAGAAAGTGCACAAAAACCCATATGATGTGGATGCTCATTATCAACTGGGTTACGCATACTTAAGGTCGGGTCTTTTCGAAGCAGGAGCAAGTCAGTTTAAAGATGTAGTCCGACTAAACAAAAATCATGCGGAAGGACATCGTGAGTTAGGTTGGGCACTTTATCAGTTAAAGGACTATAAAGAATCTAAAAAATGGCTTAAAAAATCTTTACTTTTAAAACCTAAAGACCTAAAAACACTAGCAAATTTGAGCGGTGTTTATATTTCTACACAAAGATATGCTCAAGCGGTGGAGCTTCTATCTCCTGTTGCTCAAACTAAACTTGCAAATGTAACCATTCACAACAACCTGGCCGTTGCTTATAAAAATTTAGGAGATTATCAAAACGCCTTAATGGAATTAGAGAAAGCGTTTTCCTTGAACTCAGAATCTGCAGATTCTTATAATAATTTAGGAATTCTTTTTGAAATTTTTGGTATGAAAAGAAACGCCAAGGATGTCTTTAATGCGGCTATTCAAGCAAACCCCAATCATTCAACTGCATATTATAATCTAGGTGCTTATTACTCAAGGTTAAAAAACTTTTCTCAAGCAATAGAATATTTTAATTTAGCCAAAGACCTCAATCCATCGGATGCTAAAATCTATTCAGGCTTGGGGTTTGCTCAAAAAGAAATAAAAAATTACGAGAAATCCATCATTAATTATGAAAAATCTGCTACTCTCGATCCCTCCAACGCCCTAACAAGATATGCTTTGGGCGAACTATATGACATCACAAAAAAATATGTAGAAGCTATTGATATGTATCACATGGCGATCAATTTAAACCCCAGATTGGTTGATGGCTATTATAATTTAGCTTTATTATATGATTACAATAAGGAAGGAAAAAAAGCATTAATCAATATGTCTATATCAGCCAAACTCTACAAAGAACAAAATAAAATTGAAATGGCTGAAAACTGCGAAAAAAATATTGATATTTTTCTCAGCAAATACAAAATTTCTAGGATGGATTTGGATGAACTGCTAAGATCCAAGGATAGTTAATTTGAGCGCAACTAACGCTCCAATAAAAATGTTACAGGCCCATCGTTTTGAATTTCAACCTGCATATTAGCTCCAAACTTTCCTTCTTGGACATCTAATCCAGAACGAGAAACTTGCTCAAGAAAATACTTGTATAAATCTAATGCCAAATCCGGGGGTGCGGCATTATCAAATCCGGGTCTTCGCCCTTTGGAGCAATCTCCAGCCAAAGTAAATTGGGATACCACCAATACCTTACCCTGAATATCAAGGCAGGACAAATTCATTTTTCCATTTTCATCCGCAAATATTCTTAGATTTAATACTTTTTCTACCAGATAATCCACCGCCTCTTTTTCATCCCCTTTTTCCACACCTAATAAAATCATTAATCCCTTACCAATTCGGGAAACCTCTTTCCCCTCTACAAATACAGTCGAAGCAGCAACCCTTTGCAAAACAATTTTCATTTAGAAAAAAATATTGAAGATTTAATGTGCATCAAAAAAGCGTTGGTCGGTTCCATTGGCACCAATTAATACTTTTACCTTTCGGTAACATTTAGGGCAATTTCCCTCATAAGCATTTTTGTCTTTATTAATATAAATTCGCTTATAAACATTACAGCATTGAAAGTTTATTCCGATAAACTTCTTGTTTTGAAATTTTTCAGCCATCTCCCACCATAAACTTAAACCTGAAATGCTTATGCTCAACCACCATTAGTCACGAATTTGTTTTAGGATCTTTTTCTTGGCTTCCTTAAACACCGAATGAGGAATATGCATAGCCTTTGTTATTCTTCTTATCTCTTCCGATTCCTCATGAGATACATTCCCATCGGCTCCAGCTACGGCAAAAAAACAATCCACCGTTTTTTCGCGGTCATTATAAGAGTACAATCGATTGAACTCTGAAACAACTTCATGAAAATCAAACCCAGATTTAGCTTGCCCTTCAATCACTTGAAATAAAAATTTCAAATCAGAAACTGAAAACTCAAATCGCTCTCTTAATATACCTTTCACGGCTTTTTTCTCACTCTCTTCGAAATGGTCGTCAACATGAGCCACGGAAGCCAGCAAAGTCCCAAACAAACAGATAAAATAAACATCATCCTCATCTAAATTAATTTTCGAATTTCCTTTCTTGATTTCCAATTGTTTCAAAACAATATTTTTAAAATATTTATTTAGCTCAGGATTTCTTTCACGAGCCGGCTTAAAAATTTTTCCATGAAAAAAATTGCGAATTTTCCCAAAGGACCGTTTGGTAAAATTGGACTTTTGAAGCACTTGAGAAAATTCTTCTAACAATTTTTTCTCTTCAGAAGTCACTTTATTATCTGCATTTGCCATCTCACTTAAAGCATCAGAAACCATTTTCTTATCTGCCTTGCTTCCTAATTCTGCTGCCAACTGTTTAAACAACTGCTCCTGATCCTTTTTGGGGATAGGGGCGTTTAAATAAGGACTTAATTCAGATAACTTTTGTTTGTCTAAACCAAATTTTCGGTAGAACTTTTTTAATATATTTTTTTCTGACTCGCTTATTTCTCCGTCCGCCCAGGCAATTACGGCTAAAACTTTTAAAAAAGTGATGTTTTTATACGATGCCATTTTATTTCCTTAATTAATTTAAAATCATTTTTCAAACCAGATATCGGCTTTCTAAAATCCTGAGACAAATCACTATCAATTTAGAATATTTTTAAATTTTAGAAAAAGCGATTTATCAATCATTCAAATGTGTTTACCCAAAGCAAACCTTTTCCAGACTTTTCTGAAAATCCAAAAATGTCCAGGAAGGAATCTCCATTTACATCTCCAAAGGTTAAACCTTTAAAAAAAACATTATTAGGAAGACGCTTTTTGGATTCTCTTGCAAATCTCCACTTACCAATTCCTCGAAGAAAATGAATTCCTTTTTCACTCAAAATAATTGCATCGGGAATTTCGGAGTCATTGGCATCTAATAAGTAAACCGCTTTAGATGGATACCGCGGAAGTACTTTCAGAGGTCCTTTCTTAAAGTAACCTCTTCCAATATTTACTAGCATATAACAATATTCATTTTCAAAAGTCTGATTACTTTTTCGAATTTTTCTATTTACCACTAGCAAATCATTATCCCCGTCTAAATCAAAATCCGCCCAATCCGCAAATACGCTTTCATCTTTTATAAAAGGCAATAAATCACTGGTGCGATCCTGAAATTTTCCATGGCCATTATTTAACAACAAACGATTCTGACCTTTATCGACCACAAGGAAAATATCAATTGAAGCGTCTCCATCATAATCCGCAAAAGAAGTACCTACGATACCAGGAGGAAGGGGCGGCAATAAAAGGTCCGTCATATCCTTAAATTCACCTTTCCCATTATTCAAAAAAAGCTGGGCATGATAGTCGCTCATGTCACCATTTTTCCGGGTAACCCGTTTTCCAAAAAAAAGTAAATCCTTATGCCCATCCTGATCCAAATCCACTAAATCAACTTTCTCAATACCCTTTTGAAGCGGTGGCAATTCAACATTATGTCTGGAATAAAAATAACCTTTTCCATTATTGAACAAAAGCTTGGCTAAAGTTCCGTCCGAGAATTTTCCAGTTAAGATCACATCCGCAGAAAAATCATGATCCAGGTCCCCAACTACCATGGAAGTAATTTGGTCTCCTATCTGGCCTTCCCACCCAATTCTCTTTACGGGTACAAATTTAATGTTATTATTATTTACCCAAATTTTTATAAAAGGTTTTCCTGAATCATTTTTATACAACAATGCAAGATCAACGTTGGAATCTTTGTTTAAAAAAGAAAAACTAGCTTGCTGGATTCCACTGGGTAGGTTTTTAAAAAATCTGTCAGTATAATTTTTATAGCTCTGCGTTTGAGGGTCTTCTCTAAAAATTTTCTTTTTACTACAACCTAAATTAATAAATTGAGAAAAAATAATTAATACAAATATGAATGGGAGCACCCTAAATGGAAACATAAAATGAAATTATTGGTGGAGAATAATTTTGGTTTTAAATAATCGCTTCTACAGGAAATGTTTCATTCCATTTTTCAAAACTTTTGTTTACAATAGCCTTCTCATCATTACTCAAGCTACCTTCTTTCCAATCTCCCGGAAAAATCTTTTGAAATCCCTTCAATATAGCTTTTAAAACTTGATGATATGTAAAAACTGAAATACCCAAATGGTTTAAAGCCGTGATCGAATTATTCAATTTAATGTTGAAATCATCGCGCATTTTTTCATTTTTAAATTTTAAAAGGGTTGATAGCTCCTCAGAATTAAAACCCAGCAAAATGGACCCGTGCTGCAAGAAAGCTTTACGTGTTCGTTTCTGTGCACTCCCAATAAGCTTTTTGCCTCTCACCGCAATCTCACAATGATTTAATGTTGAAAAACATGCTGGGGATCGATCTTGATTTCCTGTGTTATCACATTTGGTTTTATATTTAATTCCGGCGTCACATACTCCTAATTCTTTTAAACCAGAAATCAAAGCCTGGCTTATAATAAAATGAGTCTGTTTTATACCTTTAGAAAAATCCGGATGAGAATTTGGAGCTGCCACACTGTATGTTACTTCATCTGAATGCAAGATCGCTCGTCCCCCAGTGGGTCGACGAACTACTAAAATATTTTTTTGGACACATTGACTCAAATCCAGGTCATTTTCTACTTTCTGAAAATTTCCGATAGAAATTGTCGGTTGAGACCATTTATAAAACCTGAGAGTTGGACCGGCAATATTTTTTTCACAAGATTTTAGTAAGGCAAGGTCTGTTGCCATATTTTTAACGCCATCCTGTGCACCATCATCTATCCATCGCCAATTGTTCAATTAAATAAAGCCCTCTTAAATATTTGCACTTTGACTAGCACTTTGGCATTTTATAGAATCTAAAGAAAGAATAATATTAAAAGTTTTTAAGATTAATAGCTTAAAAAAATCTATGAATCGAATCACTTCAAATAACAAACTTATTCTTACATCGATAATTTTCATTGCTTTTATGTGGGTTCCAATTAATTTGGAAGCATTTGAGAATTTTAAAAACAACAAACAATCTTGCAACACCAGATGCCACTTACCTGAAAATATTCTAAAGGCAAAAGAAAATAAAACCCAGGATGAAAAATGCAAATCTTGCCATTTGGAGAACACGGACAAGAAAAACCAAAGTCCATTTAACAAGCCAAAATCATTTATTCTTTTGGAAAATGTCCATCCGAACCAACGCATGAACTCTTACCGTCCCCCTTCTTTAGCTTCTAAAAAAAGTTTAAAAAAGCAAAAAAAAGCCAATCATTCTAAAGTACCTGGTATGGCTTTCATTGAAGCTGGCGAGTTCATTATGGGTTCTAATGAGCGATGGGATGATGAATCTCCTGAACATATAAGTCAAACAGACGCATTTTTCATAGATACTTATGAAGTCACAAACGAAGACTATAAAGCTTTTGTGGATGCCACTCAAAGGAAAACTCCACACCATTGGCCACAAGGGAATATCCCACCTGGTAAAGAAAAGCACCCTGTTGTATATGTCAGCTGGTTTGATGCCCACGACTACTGCAAATGGAAAGACAAGCGCTTACCCAATGAGCAAGAATGGGAAAAGGCGGCAAGGGGCCTGGACGGGAATATTTATCCTTGGGGACATGTTTGGGATGTAAATAAATCCAACAATCCTTACAAAAACTCAACCGGAACTGAACCCGTGGGTTCCTACCCGGAAGGCCGAAGTCCATATGGTCTTTTTGACATGTCCGGTAACGTTTGGGAATGGGTCGACGCTTACTATTTACCTCACCCGGGAAATACAATTCCAAAAGCGGAGTATGGTAAAGACAAAAGAGTTTTAAAAGGCGGTTCTTGGTTTGACTGCTTATCCTATGGATGTGGAATTAGCGCACCTACCTTTAATCGAAGCTTTTTTAATCCTGAAGTAAAAAATAACAGCTTTGGCTTTCGCTGTGCAAAAACCCCATAAAAGTTTAAAATGAAATCAAACAATACTGAGCCTACCTATTCGAATTCCAAGCAAAAAAATAAACAATCGCGAATCAGTTCTCCACGACGAATTTTAGTCTGGATATTCGTCCTTATATTTTGGATTGTATTTTTCTGGTTTAGAAAATCTACCTAGGCATTTTCCTCTTTATTACTTTATTGAGGAAGATTATAAAAATCCCTTTTATTTATACTTTGGTCTCCTTTTAAAAGATCTATTTTTTGGAGGCTGGGCTTCAATTTCACATCAGCTTTTTCTTCTCGGTACATTAACACTTTCGAATGGGAAATAGGTCTGGCTTGAGGTACTTGATACTTTAAAGATGATTCTGCTTCTTGAATATGATTCTGTTTAATTGTTGAATTAAATCCTGTTGCCCTACTATGAAAAATTATAGGTCTATAAGCTTTAAGGTTTTCATCATTTGGATCCATATGTTCTTCTAATGCTTTTTCAGGAATCACTGGAGACCTAGAAATTAAAAATCGCCTGGGGTTCATTTTTATTCGACCCGAAGCATGATGCTCAAATGTTTTTATATTAAACCCTTTACCTGCTAATACGATAGGCTTTTCCATTTTATAAATCCCGTCTCTCTTCTCCAATTTCTTCTTCTCATGTCCTTTCGTGGGGTAATACTTTTTATTTAAGGAATCGCGGTGAAATGAAGTCAAAAACTCGTATCGCTCTAAATTTTGATAATTCAAATCAGAATTAAATTTAGAATCAGGAATTTTATTATGCGGCAAAATAGCTTCTACATTTTTTTCTGACAAAGAAGACTGTGTTGCCTTATTGTTAAATTCTTCGGAAATCGTTTTCCTTTTTGGAGGTTTAAATCCCAAATCAGAATGCATGTTTACCACAACAGCTTCAATTTCATTTTCATTTATCCCGGTTCCACACCCAGAAATAAAACTGCTTACAACCAAACACATTGCTAATGCTTTGTAAAAAGTCATCCGATACTCTAATTAATTGGGAAATCTAACAAGATTACCCCGAAGATTACATAAATTTATCCTTACAATTTAATTTAACGGATAGAAGCCAATATTTCCCCCTAATTTTCCGAATTAATTTTTATGAATAAAGTATCAAGATATTATTTGAATTCTGGCGGGTTGCGTATTTTAAGTCACAGGCTTAGCCAAGGCAACCTTAGTCCTCAGGTTTACAAGGCCGTTTTAAGGCGTCAAATGATAAAACAGTATTTTGAAAACAGCCCTTCTTTTTTCGAATTAACAAAAGAAAAGATTTCCAACTCATTTTCAAGGATTTTCAATAGATCTTCCCTGGATGATGTAGATTATGCCCCTCGGCTTAAAGAAGTTTCAGATTGGACAAAATTTTTAAAATAGTTATTTCTTACCAATAAAATTTCATATCCCCGACATAAAATCCCCGCCTAAATTAAATTGAATTTGGTAAAATAGACCTCTTGTTTAACCCAAACTTACAAAAGTAAAATTTTCAAAATGGAAATCAGTCCGGAAAAGATAATCGGTTTTTTGACCAAAGATAATAATTATATTCTTCAAGTATTTGTTGTTATTTTTGTCGCTCTCCTGTTGGACTTTTTTCAGAGAGCCATTTTTAATCGCATCCTAAAAAAGGTTGAAAACACCAAAAACCTTTGGGATGACGCATTCTTTTTTTCGATTAAAAAACCCATAAGTGTAATCATCTGGGTTTGCGGTATTTATTTCGCCACCCAAATCATCAAAAAATCAACAGGAGCAGAGTTATTTAGTGCCGCGGGCCCTATTCGAGATGCATTAATTATTTTTGCCTTTGCCTGGTTTTTGGTTCAATTTATTAAGCGCGCAGAAAATAATTTTATCCATTCGGATAAAGATGTTGATCCCACCACCGTGGATGCTATTGCAAAATTGTTAAAGGTATCAGTGGTCATCACAGCAGTTTTAGTGGTCCTTCAAACCATGGGCTTTAGTATTTCTGGAGTATTGGCTTTTGGAGGTATTGGTGGAATTGCTATAGGCTTTGCCGCCCGGGACTTATTAGCAAATTTTTTTGGCGGATTGATGATTTATCTTGATCGACCTTTTTCGGTTGGAGATTGGGTGCGATCTCCTGATAGAAATATTGAAGGCACCGTTGAGAAAATTGGTTGGCGGCAAACTCGAATTCGTACCTTTGACAAACGTCCCCTCTATGTACCCAACTCAATCTTTGCCAATATTGCTGTAGAAAATCCTCAAAGAATGCGAAACCGAAGAATCTATGAAACCATAGGAATTCGGTACGATGATGCCTCAAAAATGGAAATCATTGTTTCAAAGGTTAAAGAAATGCTGCAGAATCATCCGGAAATCGACACCAACCAAACTTTGATAGTCAACTTTAACGCATTTGCTCCTTCCTCCCTGGATTTTTTTGTTTACACATTTACCAAAACGACCAAGTGGGTTCGCTTTCATGAAATTAAACAGGACATCATGCTAAAAATAATTAAAATCATTGATGATGAAGGTGCGGAATGCGCATTCCCCACTTCTACAATTCACTTGGCAAATGAGGTAAAAGCCCAAGAGAGCTAACTATTTTTTCCTGCTCCCAAATTTTTAAAGTAATATGGCAATAAATTCTGATCAAATCCGATGTTTTATTGCGATCCCACTACCAAAAGAAATACAGGCGCACTTATCTCAATTTCAAAACTATTTCAAAACTTTAAACATTCACGCACGTTGGGTCCCTCCGGAAAATATTCATCTCACTTTAAAATTTTTGGGTGATATAGAATCTTCATCCATAACTCAAATTCGAAAAAACCTAAATTCAATTATTAAAAACTTAAAAAAATTTGAGGTTTTACTGAGTGAGCCAGGAGTTTTCCCAAACTATTCGAGACCTCGCGTGTTTTGGGTTGGACTCGAGGACCCTGAGGATCAGCTTCAACAATTAAACCAGTCTATAGAAAAGACTCTTGAAGAAATAGGATTTCCGAAAGAAAAAAAACAGTTTTCCCCTCATTTAACCCTTGCCAGAATCAAATCGTCCAAAAATGTGGATCGATTTCTCGAAGAAGTTAAAACATTCAAACTTACCCCACTCAAAACCTTTGAAATTTCAAAGATTAATTTATATAGAAGTAAATTGACCCGACAAGGGCCCGTTTATACAGTTTTGGAAAAATTCTGTTTGGAAGAATGAAAATAAAAACATATACTTTGCAGAACTAGAATTTTAACCAGAGAGGAATAAACATGGCAATCGATAACGAAAAAGAAAAAGCGCTGGATCTTGCTTTCTCTCAAATCGAAAAACAATTCGGCAAGGGATCCATAATGAAATTGGGTCAAACTCAAGCCCAAAAAGGAATCTCCGTTATTTCTACCGGATCAATTTCATTGGACAACATCCTGGGAATTGGCGGCGTACCCCGTGGTCGAATCACCGAAATTTACGGTCCCGAAGCTTCAGGAAAAACCAGTTTAACCTTACATATTCTAGCTCAAGCTCAAAAAAATGGTGGAGTAGCTGCTTTTATCGATGCCGAACATGCACTGGATCCAAATTACGCAAAAAACCTGGGGGTCCAATTGGATGACCTCTTGCTTTCGCAACCCGATACGGGTGAGCAAACTCTGGAAATCGCTGAAGTCCTCGTTCGCAGTGGTGCAGTCGATGTTATTGTGGTGGATTCCGTGGCCGCCCTGGTTCCTAAAGCAGAGTTGGACGGCGAAATGGGAGATTCCCACATGGGTTTGCAAGCACGGCTCATGTCACAAGCCATGAGGAAACTGACCGGAGTCATTAATAAATCCAACACAGCTCTAATATTCATTAACCAGTTGCGCATGAAGATTGGGGTCATGTTTGGAAGTCCGGAAACCACCACTGGTGGAAATGCTTTGAAGTTTTATTCCTCTCTTCGTTTAGACATCCGAAGAATCGCAGCTTTAAAAGATGGCGATAAAGTGATCGGTAACCGTACTCGCGTTAAAGTTGTTAAAAACAAATTAGCTCCTCCTTTTCGCGATTGCGAATTCGATATTGTCTATGGCAAAGGCATTTCTAAGTCCGGTGATCTGTTAGATCTGGCAGTTAAAGAAGGAATCGTGAACAAAAGCGGCACTTGGTTCTCCTACAAAGAAAACCGTATCGGTCAGGGGCGGGAAAATTCAAAGAATTTTCTGGAAAGTAATCCTGACATTTATAATGAAATTGAAACCCAACTTCGGGAAAAACTGAATTTGGTTCCCAAGGAAGAAACCAACTCATCCCCAGAAGAAGAAAAGGCTTCAGGAAAAGGTAAAAAAGCAGCTAAATCCGGGTCTTAATAATAAGTTTTCTGCCTATGGAAGACACCAAAAAGGCCCTTAACAAGGCCTTACGTTATTTGACTCAGCGAGACCGAAGTGAATTTGAAATAAGATCCTACCTTCTCAAAAAGGAATTTTCCTGCGATACTATAAGCGACGTCATCAAAAAGCTTAAAGAATTAAATTATCTCGATGATGTTCGCTTTGGTGAAAAGTGGACCCAATATCGTATAGAAACAAAAAGCTTTGGGAAAATTCGAATCCGCCAGGAATTACATCAAAAAGGATTAGAACCCAAGTTGATCGATCAAATCATTGACCAATTTTTTCAATCTGTGGATGAATTCGAATTAGCCAAAAGATGCGCTTCCAAAAAATTTAAAGGCATGCAGAACTTAACCATTGAGAAACAATTAAGACGATTAAAATCTTTTCTCAATCGACAAGGGTTCAATGAAGAAATTACGTATTCCGTTATTTCGAGTCTTTTAAAAAATGATGAAGCGTAAAACATAGAAGCTATTAAAGAAACTTAACTTAGTAAATATGAATTCTTTACTCACCCTACCCCAACCGCTATTCACAGCATTTGGTTTTCTCATGGGCCTAATGACCGGCAGCTTTGCCAATGTTTGTATCGCAAGAATTCCGCGGGATATGTCAGTTGTTTTACCCTCGTCACATTGTCCTAAATGTAATACCGCTATTCGTATCATTGATAACATTCCCATACTGAGTTATCTATTTTTAAAAGGAAAATGCCGCGCTTGTGGAGTTCATATTCCCAGTAAATATTTTTACGTAGAATTAGTCACTGGTCTGTTAATGGCGGCAGTATTTTACAAGTTCGGATTTACCTGGGAATGCTTAATATACTCTATAGTAGTTCCCACACTCGTGGTCATCACCATGATTGATGCGGAACACAAAATTATTCCAAACATCATCACCTTTCCGGGAATGGTTTTTGGTTTCGTTGCCGGAACTTACTTGAATGGATTTATTGATTCCCTCTTAGGATTTTTAGTTGGCGGCGGGAGTTTTATTTTTTTAGCAGTGACCTACTTTAAAGTCCGCAAAGTAGAAGGCATGGGAATGGGTGACATCAAATACATCGCCGCCGCTGGGGCCTTGCTGGGTTGGGTGCAAGTGCTGTTGGTTATTTTTATCGGGGCGTTAAGTGGTTCTATTTTTGGAACCTTGGGACTTGCCGTCAAAAGATTAAATTTTCTGAGCCAAATTCCCTTTGGCCCTTTTCTCGCTCTCGCTACCTTAATTTCTATATTCTTTGGCCCAGAACTCGTTGACCTTTATCAAAGCTACCTCATTCCTAAGAATTGATTCTTCAAAAGTTATAACCCTAATAATACACCTAAAACAAAAAGGGAACTATTTAACACCCCAAAATCTCACAACTTTTCTAATGTTTCGACAACAACCTTAAAAACGGCTTCCAGGCTTTCGGCGGAGACTTTATCCAGGGTGTCGTGGGCGGTGTGCCAGTGAGGGTAATCAAAGTCGATAAGAACTGCAGAAGGGATTCCTATTTGTGCAAAAGGTAAATGGTCGTCCCTTATGGAGTAGCCAAATTTGGAAACAAACTGCGGAACGTTTTGTTCTTTTGCAGCTTCATACACAATATCCAACAACCAGGGAGCACTCTTGGCGGAATAGTTTTCTTTTAAAATTTGTAAATCTTTATCTCCCACCATATCGACCACTAATACGCAATACGGCCATAGGGATTTATCCTTTTCTAATAATTCCCGTGCATAAAAGCGCGAGCCGAAAAAATATTCGTCGGACCCTTTGACTCCATAATCCTCGCCGTCAAAAAAAACAAGGTGAACCGGTCGCTTGGGTTTATATTCCCGCAGATATTGTGCCAGAGCTAAAAGGAGCGCCGTTCCCGACCCACCATCGTTGGCCCCCATTATGGGTTTATCGCGCAGGGTTTCGTCTTCCTCTTCATCTGCAAAGGGACGCGTATCGTAGTGGGCGCCAATAAAAATTGGAGCTGTATTTTCGCGGCCGTTAAAAATCATTTCAATATTCTGCATTTGCAGGAGCCGCATACTGGAAACCTGCACTTGAAAGTTTTGTTCCCGCCAGCGGTCCGCGTAAAATGCCGCGGCCTTTTTAATGTAATCCCGTAATTTTTGATGTCCTTCACTTCCAGGGTTACGAGGGCCAAAGCTACAAATCTTTTCTATTTGACTCCACAAAACTTTCTTATAAATATCAAAGCTTTTTCCTTGAGCAATACTTCCGGAATGAAGCAAAAAAAGAACAGCAAAAAAGAAAATCATCCAATTACTTTTTAAAAATAAGGATTTTTCATTCTCAGGATCTTCGAAACTCTCTGGAGGTGAATCACCCCAGCCCTCTTTAGAAAAGAGGGTGCACATGGGTCTCACTCTTTTAAATTTTTGTTTGTTTTGCATTATTTATCGTTACGCACAGGTCTCTAAAAAAAGTCCCTCCGCTACCTTTTCCCAGGTTTTTAAAATTTGTTTTAAATTGGTTTATTGTTTAAGAAAATCATTTTATTAAGATAGCCATTTAGCAGATTAAGTTAACTTTTTTTTTTGAATTTAATATAATCCTGCAAGATTTTCCCATGGTCAAAAGCTAAAACTTCCGGAAGTGCATTAAGGTCAAAAGTCTGGCAATTTTTTGCATCTGAAGCGGCGCGGGGTTTTCCAGTGGCTTCTGCTAAAAACACGGTAGAAACACAATGAAACCTGGGATCGCGATCCGGTTTGGAATAAGTATGAAATTGCTGAATGTTTCGGATGTCCAAACAGATTTCTTCTTTCGCTTCTCTGACTGCAGCTTCCTCAAGAGATTCGCCACATTCCACAAATCCACCGGGTAATGCCCATCCATAAGGAGGGTTGTGTCTTTCAATCAACACAATCTGGCCATTTTCAAGCTTTATGATAATGTCTACCGCCACCAGTGGAGTTTTAATATCCATAACTTATTGAATTATTAAGGTTTTTTAACACCTTGAACTGAGTTGTTATTATCAAAATTATAACTTATTGATTTTTGAAAGGATACCACGACCTGCCTTGACATGGGGCTAAACCAGCGGTATCTTGGCAAGTAAGAATTAATTAAGTTGCCATAAAAATGTTACAAAATCTTAGGGTTTCCGACTTAAGTTTTGAAAAAATTGGGCCGATAAATCTAGTGAGAACTGAGTTTAACAATCTATATCCTTATTTGGGATGAAGAAAGATCATGGAAATACCTGGAAACGAATATCGAATAAAAAGCAAGGCAGTTAATAAAGTTGACGCCCCTTCCAAAAAAGGAACGGTCAATAAAACTGCTGTTCCCAATGGGACAGGTGCGGGAGAGCAAATAGCTCTTTCCTCCAAAGCTAAGGGAATTCAAAAAGCCCTGGAAGTGGCAAAAAGTGCCCCGGACATACGCACGGAAAAAGTTAATCGCATCAAAGCACAAATCGCTGCCGGAGAATTTCATGTGGACAGCGAAGTGTTAGCCGAAAGGATTCTAAAAGAAATCATTACAGAATCCAAGTTTCTCGAATAATTTTTAAAAAATAAGCCAGCCTAATAACCTCGTTCATTGGAACGAGGTTTTTTTTTGGAAAAATTTACTCCCCACCCTCCAACCAAGTACCAGGTTCGTCTATTTTTGGTTATGGTTTATTGGAGTAGAAGAGGGTAAGCTATTTATAAAGTGGTTTAGCTGTCTCAAAAGTTTGGATACTTCCAAACCATGCATCAAAGCACCCTTCTCCAGGGTCTCAAAACTAACGGCAAAACAACCGCTGCAGCTCATATGAAGATTCTTAAAAAAATGAACTGTTTGAGGGTAGGCGGTAATGATATGGTTAATTTTTGTTTCTTTTTGAATATGCATAGTCCAAAATCACTTGCCCAAGTACTTATGGTATGTTAGCATTTTGGATTCTATCGAACAACGATTTTCCCCAGGAGTTTAGGAATGTCCAAAAGATGTGAAGTTTGTGATAAAGGGCCTATGTTTGGAAACAACGTGAGCCATGCAAAGAATGCTACAAAAAGGCGCTGGAATCCCAACCTTAAAAAGCTGAGAGTGCTTTATAATGGGATGGTTAAAACTATGAAAGTGTGTACACGATGCTTAAAAGGTGGAAAAGTATCGAGAATTCCCGTTAGTTGACCCATACCCCTCTGTCTTTTTCTGACCCTTCATCCTTTTCAATATTTGAACCGCTCATTATATTTTTCTTTTTATATTCTTTTACACGTTCTACGTGAATTACAGAAGGAATTTGCTTAATTTGATTGATTACGCGATTCAAATGAACCAGATCATTAATTTCGACTACTAAATCAAAGTACGCCCGTTTATGGGCACCTTGCTGAACATTTGCCCGAGTAATGTTCACCTCACAAGAAGCAAGAACATTGCTGATTTTAGCTAACAACCCAGGTTGATCCTCCGTAACAATAGTAATCGGGGTAGAAAAAGCGGTCTTTTGACTGGTATCCCATTCCACCGCTACCATTCTTTCACTTTCCTGGGACAGAGAAACCACACTAGGACAATCCACGTTATGAATAGAAACCCCTCTGCCCCGTGTAATATATCCAGTAATTTCATCTCCGGGTACAGGATTACAACATTTTCCGATTCGTAGCATCATATTGTCATCAAAGTTTCCTATCTTGATCCCTTTTTCATATTTCTGCATAGGATCTTTTTCTGAAACCTTAATTTTGGATGCACCCTTTTCAATTTTTTCTACGGATTCTTTAGGTAATAATTTGGAAATGATTTGGTGAATGGGGACTTTTCCGTAACCTATCGCCATCAATAAACTATTTAAAGAATTATAGCCAATAGATTGCATGGCATTTTCTAAAAACCTACCTTTTAAAATTTCTTGTGGGTTGAATCCAGCTTTTCGAATCTCTGATTCGAGGATTTCTTTTCCTAATTCAATGGATTTTGCTTTCTCACGACTATTAATAAAGTTGGAGATTTTACTTCGAGCTTTAGAAGTCTTCACAAAAGATAGCCAGTCCCTACTGGGAAATTTCTGCTTCGAAGTTAAAATTTCCAAACGGTCGCCATTTTTCAATTTATATTTTAAAGGAACTAACTTCCCATTTACTTTAGCCGCTAAACAATGATTGCCAATATCAGTATGAACTTGATAGGCAAAATCTACCGGAGTCGCCCCTCGGGGCAATGCAATCACATCCCCCTGAGGTGTAAAAACATAGACTTCCTGAAAAAACAAATCCACCTTAAAAGAATCTAAAAAAACTTTTGGATTTTTTATTTCTTTTTGATCTTCCATTAACCGTCGGACCCAACTTAAATGGTCATCCATATTTTTTGTAAAGGTTCCACCTTCTTTATATTGCCAATGTGCCGCAATTCCTTCCTCTGCTACGCGGTGCATTTCAGTGGTCCGTATTTGCACTTCCACTCTATGACCTTCCGGACCACTAACTGTTGTATGAAGCGACTGATACATATTGGGTTTTGGCATTGCAACATAATCTTTAAACTTACCTGGAATAGGACGCCACAGGGAATGCACTAACCCAAGGGCGGCATAACAATCCTTAATTGTTTCAGTTATCACTCGAACCCCTATAAGGTCATACACATCAGTCAATTCAATTTGCTGCAAAGCCATTTTTTTATAAATACTGTAGTTGTGTTTGGAACGCCCCGTCACCTTTGCCTCTATTTGCGCAGACTCCAATTCTTTTTCTATAGCTTCGCAAACAGACTTTAACAATTCTTCCCTTGCCTCCTTTCCTTGCTTCATTCGGCTCACAATATTGTTAAATTGGTCAGGACGTAAATACTTAAAAGAACCGTCTTCCAATTCAGCTTTCAACCAACCAATTCCCAATCGATTGGCAATGGGAGAATAAATATCCAAAGTTTCCTTGGCGATTCTTTTTTGTTTATCTGGAGATAAGGAGTCAAGAGTTTTAAGATTATGAGCCCGGTCTGCAAGTTTTATCAAGACCACTCGAATATCCTGGGCCATTGCTAATATCATTTTTCGGTAATTTTCAGCCTGTTTTTCTTCCTGGCTTCCAAATTCAACTTGTCCAATTTTTGTAACCCCGTCCACCAAGCGAAAAATTTCTTCACCAAACAACTCCTTAATTTCATCAGGGGTGGCTAAGGTATCTTCAATCGTATCGTGGAGCAAACCAGCAGCAACCGTCCGCTCGTCCAATTTTAATCGAGTTAAGTTATAGGCAACTTCTACAGGATGGGATAAATAAGCTTCCCCCGATCTTCGGCTTTGTCCTCTATGAGCCTTGGCTGAATACACATAAGCATCTAAAATGATGTCTACATCCGCATCTGGATGATAAGCCAACACCGCATCTGTAATTTCGTTAAGTTTTCTCATAAGCCGATTCCTGAAAAAAGGAATACTGAACCGAAATTTTAATATTCAAAACCCATTTAATGGGAAAAGAATACTTTTACTTCACGAGGGAGTCAAATTTCATTAATATTATATTCCTATTTTCAAGCTTTTCGAAGATATTTGCTAGTTAATTACATAATCATAGAAAATTTATGGGAACTTCTAACCAAAACTTTCAGTAAAAACATATGGGACCACTACTGGCACTCACAGACTCAATTCAATATATAAAGGGAGTAGGTCCCAAAAGGGCACTACTATTTAAAAAGTTGGGCCTGGAAAGTGTTAAAGACTGCCTTGATTTTATTCCATTTCGATATGAGGATCGAACCTTCGTCCAAAAAATTGGCCAAATAAAGCCTGATATTCCTGTAACGTTTTTTGCAGAAGTAGAACATAACCATATCTACAGATTAAATAGAAGGCGAAAACTCTTTGAAGTTGTATTTAAAGATGAAACAGGAACTATAAGCGGTCGCTGGTATCAATTTAATGAAAAATACCATTCAGAAAAATTTGCTCCGAAAAAATGCTTTATAGTTTCCGGCAAACCCACCATTAGCAAATATTCTGACTGCAATTTTGAAATCATACATCCGGATACCGACGAAGTTTTAAATCCTGAGTCAGATTCTGTAGAAATGGGAAGCATTCTTCCTATTTACCATAGTACTGAAAAACTTTCCCTCAAGGTTTTTAGGGCAATAATGAAAACCATTATTGAAAGGTATTCAAGCCTCATTCAGGAGTGGCTCCCTGCAGAAATTTTAAAAAGAAATCAATTACTGGAACGGTCACAAGCTGTTCGAGAAGTCCATTTTCCTTCAAAACAAACATCAATCATTGCTTTAAACAAATTTAGATCTCCCAGTCAATATAGACTGATTTTTGAAGAATTATTTTTACTTCAAATTGGCCTCGCATTTAAAAGAAAGTTTTCCTTGGAAAAATACAAAGGACTTTCCTTAAAAACTCGCGGTGCAACTCTAAAACAGTTTATTCAACTTTTAGAGTTTGATCTCACTGGAGCTCAAAAAAAAGTATTGGGTCAAATAATGGATGATTTAGAAAAACCAAGACCAATGAACCGACTCGTTCACGGGGATGTGGGTAGTGGGAAAACGGTTATCGCATTAATTACTCTCCTAACCGCTGTCGATAATGGTTACCAAGGGGCTTTAATGGCCCCCACTGAAATTTTATCTGAACAACATTTTTTAAATATTGCTCCCTACTGCAAGGCATTAGGGATTCATCTTGAACTAATTACTAGCGCTTTATCCCAAAAGGAAAAAAAACAAATTCAAAAGAACATCAAAAATGGTGAAACTCAAATTGTCGTTGGAACTCACGCATTGATCCAAAAGGATATTGAGTTCAAATGTTTATCGGTAGCAGTCATTGACGAGCAGCATCGTTTTGGAGTTCTCCAAAGAGAAGCTTTTAGCAAAAAAGGTATTCATCCTCATATATTAATTATGACAGCTACTCCCATTCCACGATCCTTAGCCCTTACTCTATATGGAGACATGGATGTATCTTTGCTAGATGAGATGCCACCCGGGCGCCAAACAATTAAAACCAAAATATATTTCGATTCTAATCGGGAAAAGGCTTATAAAATTTTAAAAGACCAGGTCGATCTGGGATTTCAGGGTTTTGTCGTCTGCCCTCTTATAGAAGAATCAGAAACAATAGATTTAAAAAATGCTATTGAAGTATTAGGTTTCATAAAAGAGAAATTTCCAAAGTTTTCCGTGGAGCTTATTCATGGCAAATTAAAAAAAGAAGAACGCCAAAATATTATGGCCTCCTTTAAAAAAAAGGAAATTCAAATATTGGTAGCCACTACAGTAATTGAAGTGGGCATCGATATCCCCAATGCTACTGTAATACTCATTGAGCATGCGGAACGGTTTGGTTTAGCACAATTGCATCAACTGAGAGGACGTGTCGGAAGAGGTTCCCACCCTTCGCAATGTCTTTTGGTAGCTTACAGACCAACTACGGAGGATGCTAACCTCAGATTAAAGGCAATGGAAACTTCCAATGATGGGTTCAAAATTGCAGAAAAGGATTTAGAGATTCGCGGTCCCGGAGATTTTATGGGAACCCGGCAATCAGGTCTTCCTATGCTGAGGTGGGCTGATTTAATACGGGATTTCGAAATAATTGAAATAACCAGAAAGGAAGCTTTTCATCTTATTGACAAAGACCCTCGTTTAGAAGAATCGAGACACCAGGCTTTGAAAAAAGTTTTTTTTGAAACATTGGGTGATCGAATAGATTATATGGATATTCTTTAATAAGACACCAACCACCTTTCATTAGTTCTTAACTTTCACACCTATCTCGATCATGATACACTGTTCTCATTCTCAATCTTATGAAAAAGGCTTAGAAGAATGACTCGGGGTGACAAAGTTTTAATTGGAATTTTGCTTTCCTTAAACTTGATTTTATTTATCCAGTTTTTTCAACCTAATCAGCAAGGGAATTGGGCTTTGATCGAAGTAAATCAAAATGAAACTCATCGATTACCTCTAAGTCATAATCAAATTGTCCACGTCAAGGGCCCAATAGGTGAAACCGAAGTGCAAATTATTGATGGAAGGGTTCGTATCCTGAGTTCTCCATGTAATAAAAAGTTATGCATCAAATCAGGTTTTATTCAATATGCCGACAAATTGGCCGCGTGCTTACCCAATAGGGTGGTTGTACGTATTGTGGGTAATATTCATCGTGGAGTCGATACAGTGCTAAGTTAATTTATTTTTCCAAATCCTGACAACCATGACCCGTTTCTCAAAACTATTTTTTATTTTTATAATTTTAATTCAATTCTTTTTCCTTCAAGCATTTGCTTATGCAAATTCAAGCCGCCCTTCACATCATCATCTGGTTATTAATTTAAATCCTCAATTAGTCACCGGAGAAATCGAAGATAGAATTACTCTTTATCCTACTAACGTCGAAAAAGATTCTATTGAATTTTTACTTAATGCGGATTTTGAAATCTTAAAAACTGAAATTCCTCACAAAGGAGAGTGGTCTATAAAAATTGAGAAGATCAAGGGCCCTTCCCTTCCATTAAATAGAATTTATATACATAAACCCAAAGACATTCCCTGGCCTAGTTTTTTAGAAATCTATTTTAAATATTCAGGAAAACTTTCAGACCCATTAACCAATGCAACAAAACCTAAAAATGCGAATGGGACTGGAAATTCTAAAGAAACTTTGTTTCTTTCAGGAGCCAGCTACTTTTACCCTCAATTGATTTCAGAGTCTGGAAAAGAATTAATCACTTTTTCCTTAGAGGTAAATACCCCAAAACTTTGGAAAGTGATAAGTCAAGGGAAACGTATCAAAGAAACTATTGTGAATGGACCCAGACATACTTTTTGGCAATGCGATGACCCTATGGAAGAAATTTTTATTATTACCGACCAGTATCATGAATTTAATGATAAATATGAAGATATCAATCTATACGTTTTTTTACGCGAAAAGGACAAGAATCTATCAGAGAAATATTTTAAAGCCGCGAAAAAATATATTCCTTTCTATGAGTCTATATTTGGGTCCTATCCCTTTGTAAAATTCGCCGTCATTGAAAACAGCCGACAAACAGGATTTGGAATGCCTTCTTTTACTTTATTGGGTTCCCAGGTCATTCGCTTTCCCTTTATACTTCATACTTCCTTTCCTCATGAAATTCTCCATAATTGGTGGGGCAATGGAGTTTACGTGGATCCACAAAGTGGAAATTGGTCAGAAGGGCTTACTGCATTTTTTTCAGACCATCTTTTCCCACAAATAGAGGGGAAAGGAGATCGTTACCGTTTTCAGGAACTCACAAAATATCTTAATTACGTTACTCCTGATAAAGACTTTCCTTTAAATAATTTTCGTTCAAGAACAAATATGACTTCTCAATCCATTGGCTATAGCAAATGGTTAATGATACTTAATATGCTCAGGCTAAAAATGGGGACATCTTCATTTTTAAAAGCTTTGGAAGATTTCTACCTGACTTACCGTTTTAAGTACGCAGGATTTGATCAATTACAGTCTACTTTTGAAAAACATTCTGGAACTGATCTGAATTCATTTTTCAATCAATGGATTTTACAAAAAGGAGGTCCGAATTGGAAATTAGAAGATGCCACCATAGAATCTAAAGAGCAACTATACCATCTACAACTAAAAATAGTTCAAAATCAAGAAAAACCATTTTTTTCAACTATTCTTCCTGTTGCGGTTTGGTTCAAGGAAAACAAAGAACCGGAAATCATCGAGGTCCAACTAGAAGCCAAAAGAGAACAAATCGTTAGCTTTAATATCCAGCAAAAACCACTGGCTATCTTAATTGACCCTTATTATGATCTTTTTAGAATACTAGATCGCAAAGAAGTTCCTCCCAGTATAAGCCAAACCTATGGGAACCCTAAAGCTTTAGTAATCGCACCCCACAAGGAAAAACCAGAGTTAAAAATTGCTTATCGAACTTTTGCTGCGGAATTAGGATTAAAAGATAGTATACGACCTGAACAATTGTTTTCCTGGGATAATCACACAACTCTTTGGGTTTTTGGAAAAAATAATCGAGTAGCACACCATTTACTTCCACAACTGAAAAAATACTCTGTAGAAATTGGTGACAAAACAGTTTCAATTGAAGGCCATAATTATCCACTGGAAAATCATAGTTATGTTTTTACCCTTCCACACCCTCAAAGCCCAGAAAACTCTATCACCTGGGTTTTTACTGATTCAGTCAAAAGTATACCCGGTTTAATGCGTAAACTCCCCCATTATGGAAAATTTGGTTATATGGTTTTTAAAGGTAATGAACCCAAAAATATCGTAAAAGGAACTTGGCCCGCAGATCGAGTGGGATTGATGAAAAAATTTCAAGCAGGAAACTATCCTATTCCTAAACGGAAACCCATCGTAAAACTTCTTCCAAAAAAAGAATTACCTAAAAATTCCGTAATCGATTCCAAACAGCCATAAATTCATGTATTCGAGGTTGACTTAAAAACCCATTGTTATAGATTGACAAATTTGCCAGCCCCTCTTCCTCAAATTTTTTAAATAAGGTCATTACATCTTTTATTTTTAGAAAACCATTCTTTTTTTGGCTTTTTAATTTATTCAAAATCCAACCACACGCCTCAAGTTGTCCTTGCTCTACCAATTGTTCTAAATATCGCGCATCAATTTCTTTCCAACCTATAATTAATGTGTTTGTTCCATGAGATTTTATAAAACAATCTTTGCTGTTACGGTCAAACTTTAAAGAGCTTGGATCAACTATTCTTTCCCTCACTTTTTCAAATTTAAACCGGTTTTCAATTTTTCGTCCCGTAGGGATCGCCTTTGCAATCTTTTTTGCTTCTTTTGTCACCAGGGCTGGAAAAAACTCTTCCATTTTGATGACATGATGTGCTGGGTCAAAATAATCCCCGCAGCCTCCCATTACCAGGACACTACTCACCCCAAAGTTTTCAAACAATTCTTCCACTCTATCAATAAAGGGAGTAATGGGTTCTTTATTTTTTCGAACTAAAGCTTGCATACGAGAATCTCGAATCATAAAGTTTGTGGCACAAGAATCCTCATCCATCAACAAAAGTTGGGTCTCAATTTCTAAAGCTTCCAATATATTTATTGCCTGAGATGTCGAACCACTAGCCGAGGAGGTTGAAAAAAATTGGGTATTTTCAATAGTTGGTAATTCACTCATAAATGGAGAAATATCAATAGGACTTACCCCTCTCCCATCTTCTGACCGGATTTTAACTGCTGTGGGTAAAGTTGCTACCAACTCTCTTCCATCTCCGGGAATATGAGGGTATACCGCAGATTGGAGTGCGCGCAATAAGGTACTTTTTCCATGAAATCCTCCACCAACCACTACTGTAATCCCCCTTGGAATGGCCATACCTTTAACTTTTCCTTGATGCGGCAATTGAATGTATTGGTTAAAGTCTTTTGGTGAAACAAAAGCAATTGATTTTTTTGTTAAGGGTTGATCACTGTTTCCTGACACTCTAGGTAGGTTGGAACCATCCGCAACAAATGCAACCCATTTATTCTTAACCAGTTCTTTTTGAAGAGCATCATAATCTTCAAGTGTGTGAATATGCTTTTCGAGAAGACCTAAGCCCGAATACTGAATACAAAATGTGTTTTCTAAAATAAGCGGCAAATATTTTTCAAAAATTTTCAAAAATTGATCCGCATAAACTCTTCTCCCCTTTGCTGGGAGACCTATAAAAAATATTAGACAAATTTCTTCATCTTCAATTAAAACCGCACTCCGTTTTAAAATTTTTTGACTTGGATTTAATGCACAAATAACGCTACTTTTCCCTGATCCTTTTTTTTCCAAATCAACCTTTTTTAAAGAAGCATGAAATGCGCGTAGCACAAAGTCCTCAATAGCCAAGCGACGTAATGACGTGGCAGCCATTTCTTTTGCAAAACCAGCATTATTTAAAGATACTTTTACTGAAAAGCGAGAGGGTGCTGCAAAGGGATCCCCTTGAACATGCTCGAATCTTAATTTAAAAAAGCCCAACTCCCAATTTGTTTTCTGAAATTGCTTATAGGATTTATAACCCTTTCCATCTATGGACAATATTTGTTGTCGCAATTTTTCTGGAATTATGGTGGACGACATTAAAAAAATTTATGGATTTTTAGTTAGGACTAAATAGTTGAATATATTCCAGCAAATCCTTCAGCCGAAATACCGACAGGAAGATACTGCTTGGCAATATTAATTATAGAATCTCGGTAATCCAAGGTAAGCGATTCGGGAAGAACCTTCTCCATTGCTGCTGGCAGTTCAGTCTTCATTGTTCTCCCACCGTTTTTAGTTCCATCCCCTAAAATAAAATGATCTACTATCACAGCATCTGTACCCATTTCAGCCAACCTGGAAAAAAATTTCCCTGGTTCTTTTAGAGGAAACAAGGGGGAAAGACAAACTACCGTTTTAATTTTAGCCTTAATGAATGATTTTATTACATCTAGTCTATCTTCAATACTTGAAGGAGGAGGCGGCAATCCAGGTAACTGGTTTATATCACCTTCAATAGAAATATGTAATTTTAAATCACATTTTTTATTTAGAGTGGCAATTAATTCTAAATCATCTAAAATTCCAATTCCGTGGGTTTGTAAAATTAATCCATCAGGCCGTTTTTGAAGAAAAGCTTTTAAAATTCCTCTAGTAACCCGATATTTTTTTTCAATGGGTTGCCAAGGATCTGTCGAACTCGAAAAGAAAACAGAAAATTTGCCATTATGTTTTCTGGCCCAGCGCTTTTCTTTGTCATAGGTTTCTAAAAAAATTTCCCTGGCATTAATTTTCACTTCTACAAAATTTCCCCAAGCTCGACCCTTCGTAATCCAATTGTTAAATTGAACATAACAGCCCACCCCACAAGCGGATTTTCCAAAACCACAACCCGTATAGGGATTTAATGAATGCGAACAAATGAATTTCAAATATCCGGTGGTTCTTGTAAGAATCGATCTGCAAGGAACTTCTAAAATTTCCATCGAATGTTCAAACCAATTTTTATTTTTAATTGGGTAAGGGTCCGCTCCACCATTTCCCCCACTTAACAGATGAAATTCTTTGACTAAATTGAGGAGATGCCTGGTAAAAAGCTTCAAAGTCTCCGTATTGCCCATTCCCTTTAATATTTACCCATTTTCCCGATGGTATTAATTCAATATCGTTTACCCAAATTTTCTTATTATCCTTTTTGATAAGAATCAAAAACCCACTATCACTTTCAAAATTAAATCGATCAAATAATGTTACTGTTCGGCCAGAATCTCCTCTCAAAATAACTGTATATCTACCCTGACAAAAAAAGTCTCTGTAATCTCTCATATCTGCTACATCTTTATCTGCCTTAACATCGTACAACGAAATACAGACATTTTTCCTGTCATCTTCAAATTCATAAATCGGTTCTTTATTTAAAATAAGCGCACCTCTTTGCTCTTCAGCAAATACAAAATTAGCCATTATCAATATTAAAAATATTGCTATTTTTACTCTGATCATAACCTGTCTCCTTCAAATTTTTACACTCAAATTATATCATTCTAAAGACAGGGGATAAATTCGCTTTATTGTTCCAAATTCCTTGTGAATTCGGAATTTAAATAATATTACCTTGATTTATTAATAGAATAACCCTCTCTAAACTCAAAATTATCTCTTTCCTCGTGTATAATATTCGGCTTTATTTTTTAAATGCGCAATCATGAATCTTTCTACAAAACAAAATCAATCCAATTTCAAGCTTTACATTTTTATTTGGGTTGCAGCAGCAATTTTTGTCTCTGTGGTTAATCTCCTATTACCTATAAAATTTACAGGAGCTTCTCTTTGTATATTATTAATTTTTATAGGAGCAATAGCCAACAACCGAATTCTTATTTTTATAAGTACTATTTTAGGAATTTCTTTTATTGGGATTTCATATTTTCTTTATTATCCTTCTGAAATAAATTACCAATTTATTAACAGTTCATTAATTTCCCTTTTTATTTTAGTTTTTAGTTCCTATTTTTGTTTGTTTAGAAACAAAGTAAAACTTAATTTTTCTAAAAGGAATCGGGAAATAGACAAATTATTTCAAAATCATTCTGATCAATTAAACAAAACTAACGAGCTTTTAAAACAAGAAACCGCTTATGTTCAGCTTCACAAAGATATTGCCGTAGCCTCAAATGAAAATAGAGCTATTGAAGACACTTTAAAATATTGCTTAAAACGTATTTGTGATCATGCGCAATGGCCAGTCGGACATTTATATTTGGTAGAAAATTTTAACATCGTTTCTTCGACAATATGGTATTTAGAAGATCATCATCAATTTGAAAGATTCCGAGTAATTTCAGAAGCCACTGCATTTACTCCAGGAATAGGACTTCCTGGACGAGTATTAGAACAGGGAAAACCCGCTTGGATCATCGACGTAACCCAAGACCCTAATTTCCCAAGAGCTCAACAGGCACAAAACCTGGGAGTAAAAGCGGGGTTTGCATTTCCCATTCTGATTGGAAGCGAAGTGGCTGGGGTCATGGAGTTTTTTTCTACAGAAGCCGCAGAACCGAAAAATGAAATGCTGGAAATTATGGGCCATGTGGGCGCCCAGCTTGGTAGAGTCCTTGAGAGACAAAGGGCAGAAAAGGAGCAATCTCAGCTACTACAGAATTTAAAACAAAAAGTAAATGAATTAACCTGTTTTTATAACGTTGCAAACCTAATCGCAAATAGCACTACGATTCATGATGTATTCCGCAACCTGGAAACACATGTTATTAAAGCATTTCATTACCCTAATCACACCCATATTAAAATTACTTTTGATGACGATTTTTTTATTTCTCCGGGTTTTAAGGATTCCAAAAGCAAACTTGAAGCTCCCTTAATAATAAACGAACAACACTCTGGAAAACTGGAGGCATTTTACTCAGGTCCCTTGGCAAACAATGATGTGAAACTATTCACCGAAGAGGAGCAAAATCTATTAGAAGGTATCGCTCATTTACTAAGTATGGCAACACAGAAAAAGATTGCTGAGGAAGAAACCTTTCGATCCAGGCAACAATTAAGAAACTTATATCATAGATTAGAAAATGTCCGGGAAGAAGAACGCACTCGTATTGCCCGGGAAATTCATGATGAATTGGCCCAAGTACTAACCACCTTAAAATTAGATTTATCCCTGTTAAGTAAAAAGTTAGAAGTTGAAATCCCTTCCCTTCGAAACGATACCAATAGAATTCTAAACCTAATTGACCAAACTATCCCCTCAGTCAAAAAATTAATTCTTGACCTTAGACCGCCCATGCTGGATGACTTAGGTCTACGGGAAGCTATACAGTGGCAAGGAAGTGAATTTGAAAAAAAGACTGGCATAGAGTGCAACATTTATTTTGATGATGAAGATTTTCATTTGGACAATGATCGATCAACAACTATTTTTAGAATTTTTCAGGAAACCCTAACAAATGTAGTTCGTCACTCTAAAGCCAAAAATTTAGATGTGTTTTTAAACCAAAAAGAGGATACAATAAATTTAATCGTAAAGGATGATGGTATAGGTATCCCAATTGAAAACATTTCCAATGGAAAATCATTAGGCCTCCTGGGAATGCGCGAACGAGCAAGTGTTTGGGGCGGAACGGTTGATATTCTTGGGGAACCCAACAATGGAACGACGGTAAACATTAAAATTAATAGGAGTTAACATTGCTAGCTGAAATCAAATCCAAAATTCGAATCTTAATTGCTGACGATCACCCTCTATTTCGAAGCGGCTTAAAGCAAGCTTTAACCTCTACACCAGATTTGGAAGTAGTAGAGGAAGCGTCAAATGGGGAGGAAGTATTAGAAAAAGCCTCTATTTCAGATATAAGTTTATTAATTTTAGATATTTCAATGCCCGGGAAAAACGGATTAGAATTATTAAAACAACTCCGTTCTCAATTCCCGAAAACCCCAATATTAATATTAAGTGTTCATCCTGAGAACCAATATGCTGCTCGTTTTATCAAAGCAGGAGCCTCGGGTTACATTACAAAAGAAAGTCCAATCGACCTGCTATTAGATGTAGTGAGAAAAGTTGCTCGAGGTGGGAAATACGCAAGTCCGACGATAACCGAAAAATTGGCATTTGACTATTTAGATCAGGACAAACCACTCCATGAAAAATTATCCGATCGAGAATTTCAAGTGTTTTCCATGATTGCTTCCGGGAAGTCTTTAACAGAGATTGCCGAAGAACTTTCCTTAAGCGTCAAGACAATTAGTACTCACCGCAGCCGCATATTAGATAAAATGCTGATGAGAAAAAATGCAGAATTGATTCACTACGCAATTCAAAATCAAATTATTTGACTCACCTAATGCCAAAGACTACACACCCCCTCCTTTTATCCTAATTTTATTATAGGTGTTTTCCTACATAAGAATAGGGTTTAGGCCGATACCACCAAGGGTTTATTTTCATTACAATCTCCGCCATTGCCCTTAATTACGTTTTGGGGTTTTGTTTTTTAATTTTCTATCAAATAAAGGAATTTGTGTTTTTATTTTCTCGTTCTTCCAAAGGTTTCGCCGTTCGAACAAAAAAATGTGCTGTATTAATAAGCGTAGCCTTATTTATTCTGGTTAGTTGGTTACCTATTTCAGCAAATCCTTTGGTTAGGACCATTGTATTAGAAACTGGAGAAGCTCATTTTCCTTTCGTTACCGTTCCAACAGATACTACGATTCAATTAAAAAACAATTTCACTGAAACCTTAATCGGTACAAGTATCCAAAAAACTGATACGGGAAAGAGAATGGTAAATATTGAATCATTTTTGCCAGGGCAAACAATAGGGTTGGAGTTTCCAAAAAAGGGAATGTATAGCGTTTGTTACTCCCTAAAAACGGACTCACAATCTGCTAATCCAAGATGCTTAGAAATCCACGTGGTTAAGCTCCAAACTGCGTAAAAATCTTTTGTTCGATTTGGGAGCAGGTTTATTTAGGGAATCATTTATCCATACAATTTGAAAGGAGTCTGGGAATGAAAAAGACAATCGCTTTGGCTGCTGCTTTGTTGGTAGTAAGCTTGGGTACCTCAGCTATGGCTCAGCAAATCAATAATGGCCAATCAGCTACATGTCAAGATGCTAATTCTATTACCATTGAAGTAGCTAAAATTGCTAATAAAGCTAACGACCAAGACTTTGGCTATACCACAAATGATCGTGGAACAGCTAACTTGGTAGTTTGGAAATCTTCAAATGCTACTACAGTACCTTTGACTTTAGGACCAAACGATGACAATCGTTCAGTCAATGGCAGTGACCATGGTAAAACTGGTTTGGATCGAAAAGGCAGCATGGGTGCAAGCAAAGTTGTTTTAACACGACAAAATGCTTTCAGCCGTGGAGATTCTATTGGTGACATTGCTGGTACCGTTAAATTCACCAACACCGGAACCAATCCTGTAACGGTTACCTGTAATTAATTTATTGGAGTACTGGATACCCGTTCCACAAGCTCAAGGTATTTAGAGACTCCCTTACCCAGATACAGCCGACACTTCCCCTGTCGGCTGTATTTTTTTGTCCTTGAATCCCATTCCAACCCTGTTCTCTTTTCTTACTAATTTTATAAGAATCTGGTAATCTATCGCTCGTTGGTTTCATTTTAAGAGGAAGATATGAGTGACACAGTAAGGGTTCGCTTTGCCCCCAGCCCAACGGGGTTTTTACATATTGGCGGAGTTCGCACCGCCCTATTTAATTGGCTTTACGCTAAACATCACAAAGGGAAATTCATTCTGCGAATCGAGGATACAGATCTATCTCGATCCACTGATGAATCCATTGAAGAGATATTGAAATCCATGCGTTGGTTGGGTTTGGAGTTTGATGAAGGTCCCTTTCGACAGATGGAGCGCCAAGATATTTACAAAAAGAAAATCGCAGCTCTGTTAGAAACCGGAAAGGCTTACAAATGTTATTGTACTACTCAAGAACTGGATGCTAAGCGCAAAACAGCACAAGAAAAAGGCCTCAAGCCAAAATATGACAGAACTTGCCGCAATCGAACCGATAACCCTGACGATATACCCCATGTAGTGCGAATAAAGGCGCCATTAGAGGGTTCTATTGACTTTAACGATATTTTACGAGGAAAAATATCCTTTGATGTAAATGAACTCGATGATTTTATCTTGCAACGATCCGATGGAACACCTACTTATAATTTTGTAGTTGTTGTGGATGACGCTGAAATGCAAATGTCTCATGTCATTCGCGGGGATGACCATTTATCAAATACACCCAAGCAAGTGATTTTATATCAGGCTTTAGGAATCACCCAACCTCAGTTTGCTCATATTTCCATGATATTAGGGTCCGATAAAACTCGTTTGAGCAAACGCCATGGCGCTACTTCGACTTTGGAGTACAAGAAACAAGGATTTTTACCTCATGCGCTGATAAATTACTTAGCAAGGTTGGGCTGGTCTCATGGAGACCAGGAGCTTTTTACTATAGAAGAAATGATTCAAAATTTTTCTTTGGAAAATGTAACTATCTCCGCAGCAGTATTCAATCCGGAAAAGTTATTATGGGTTAACGAACAATGGATTCAAAAATTCACTCCCCAAGAACTACTACCCCATTTTAAGCCAATTTTAATCCAAGAGAGTATTTTGTCTGAGAATCACCAAAAAACGGATGAAGACATTTTGAAAATTATTCCAGCTCTACAAAAACGGAGCAAAACCCTGGTGGAAATGGCACAAGGCAGTGAGTTTTATTTTAAGGATGATATTATTTTTGATTTTAAGGCTAAAGATAAATTTTTAAAACCTGAAGCAAGACCCCTTTTTAAAAATCTTGTTACTGGCTTAAATGCTTTATCTGAACCCATAACTCATGAGGATCTCGAAAAGCTTTTTAAAGGAATTATAGAAGAAGCAGGAATCAAATTGGGCAAATTGGCACAACCCGTTCGGGTCGCTCTGACAGGCAAAACTACTAGTCCCGGAATTTATGAAGTAGTGGAATTATTAGGAAAAGAAAAAACTATTGAACGACTAAAAAATGCAATTCAGTTAATACCAGACTGAAACTACTTATTTTTATCTTGGATTTTTGCCCAGGTATCGCGAAGAGTTGTGGTACGATTGAAGCAGGGCAACCCAGGTTGGCTGTCCTCTGTATCCACACAAAAATAACCCATTCGTAGAAATTGAAATCGATCTCCAGGTTGAGCTTCTTTTAAACCTGGTTCCAGTTTGCAATCTGTAAGTATTTCCAAAGAATCCGGGTTCAAGCTGCCCGGTATTTCAATTTTATCCGGTTCAATTTCCTTAAACAGATGATCATATAATCGCACTTCAGCATTAAATGCATGCTGTGATGAAACCCAATGCAAGGTACCCTTGACTTTTCTTCCTGCCGGGGCTTGTCCACTTCTGGTTTCGGGATCATATGTGCAACGTAACTCAATTACATCTCCCTGATCATTTTTAATAACTTCTTCACATTTTATAATGTATGCATGTTTTAGACGAACCTCGCGCCCAAGCCCTAAACGGAAAAATTTTTTAGGAGGGTCTTCCATAAAATCGCTTCTTTCAATAAAGATTTCTCGTGAAAAAGGGATCTTTCGAAAACCTGCGGTTGGGTCTTCGGGATTATTTTCTGCTTCCAGTTCCTCAATCTGCCCTTCAGGAAAATTCGTAAGTACAACCTTTAAAGGATTTAAAACAGCCATTACCCGTGGGGCTGTTTTATTGAGTTCCTCTCTTATACAAAATTCCAGTAACGCTAAGTCTACCGTACTATTCGCCTTTGCCACCCCTATTCGATCACAAAATTCACGAATAGCTGAGGGAGTGTAACCTCGACGTCGAAATCCTGAGATGGTTGGCATACGTGGATCATCCCAACCATTAACAAATTTTTCCTGGACCAATTGTAACAGTTTACGTTTACTCAAAACGGTATAAGTCAAATTGAGCCGGGCAAATTCAATCTGCTGTGGATGATAAGCCCCAAGTTGATCCAAATACCAATCATATAAGGGTCGATGGTCTTCAAATTCCAAGGTGCATAACGAATGGGTAATTTTTTCAATTGAATCTGATTGCCCATGAGCCCAATCATACATGGGGTAAATGCACCATTTATTACCTGTTCGTGGATGCTCGGCTTTCAGGATGCGATAAATTACCGGGTCCCTCAGATTAAGGTTTCCAGAAGACATATCAATTTTTGCACGAAGAACTTTGCCCCCTTCATTAAACTCACCTGCTTTCATTCTTTCAAACAAGTCAAGGTTTTCTGATATGGAGCGGTCACGAAAAGGACTTTCTTTTCCAGGTTCCTTTAAAGTTCCTCTGCTTTTTCGAATATCATCAGCAGTTTGATCATCCACATAGGCTTTTCCATCTCGAATTAATTGAACAGCCCATTGGTAAAGTTGATCAAAATAATCAGAAGCATAATACTCTCTATTATCCCAATCAAAACCTAGCCACCGAACGTCTTCTTTAATTGCATCAATAAAAAGTTGTTCTTCCTTTGCCGGGTTAGTGTCATCGAATCTCAAATTACATTGGCCAGAATAATCCTGTGACATTCCAAAATTGAGACAAATGGATTTTGCATGACCAATATGTAAGAATCCATTTGGCTCAGGCGGAAATCGAGTGTGCACTCGTTGGTCAAATTTTCCTGATTTGTTGTCTTCCTCAATAATTTTTTTTATAAAATGGGAAGGCGCGAGGTCGGCATTAGAGTTAGAATTCATAATCAAACTAAATTAACAAAATATATTAATAAACGACCAATCATAATGAAAACATTAGCCGGAAACAAGGAAGGTTTTTGCTAAATGATCAATTAATCAACTCGTCATTATTTGACAAATTCTTTTGACTCATATTTAATTGAGTGATTCTTTTTTGAGCTTCAACAACTCTCCAGAACTCAGAGCCCAAAACTTTTAAGAAAATCTGTTCTGCTTCCATTGAATGAAAAATAGCAAGTTGGTTTTCTCCAATATTTTGGTAAAGTTTTCCTAATTCAAAATGCGCAATTCCATTTTTTGGGTCCGTATTCAACAAATCCTTATATGCTGAAATCGCTAAATCATTTTGTTTCATCCGCTGATAAACTTCCCCCAAATTTAACCAGGATTCAATACAGTCACAATAATCAATAGCCCTTTCTAAATGATGAACTGCTTGGGGAAATTTTTTTTCATCCATAAATAAAAGCGCTAAATTATTATGAGCAATGTAATTTCCATCATTTATTTCAATATTTCTTTGAAATAGAGTAAAGCTATTCTTCCACACACTTGTTTGGTTCCAGGAAATAACCATGATAGACATTAAAGCACTAACAGCAAATCCAGCTTTTAAAGATTTCCCAATTCCCTTTCTATCAAACCAATTGGTCAATCCCCATACTACCAAAATGATTAAACCTATAAGGGGAAAATAAGTATAACGATCTGCCAAATCATGTTTACCGGCTTTCACAATCCCTACTAAAGGAAACAACGCTCCCAAAAACCAAAACCAGCCTGTTATTAGATAGGGTTCTAAAAATCTTTTTTTCCAAAACCACCAAGAAATTCCACCTAAAAAAAGGAAAGATCCCATCCAACTTAAAACTTCGGGCATTTCTGTTTTCATTGGATAGTACATTGAAAGCTTGAAGGGCCAAAAAATATTGCATAAATATTTCAAATAAAGAACAGGTGCCATGGCCAAACGGACTAGGACCGGGTTTTGAGAATTAACAACAATATAGTCGCGGAAAGCCATATTTTCATATCCTACCCAGCAGAAAATAGCCGAAATTAAAAACCAAAAAATCTTTTCTTTTAATAATCCATAAAAAGCAAAATTTGAGCTACTCTTGAATTGATCTTTATTTAAAAAACGCTTTAACGGCCAATAATCTATCAATAAAAATACGGCTGGAAGGATAACCATCACTGGCTTCGACAAGAGCGCTAGTAAAAACCAAAATGTTACCCACAAAAAACTTTGGAAATTAGAACTTTGAATATATTTTCTATAAGCTTCTAAACTTAACAATGAAAATAGCATTGCCAAAAGGTCTTTTCTGTCTGATATCCAAGCGACAGTTTCTGCTCGCAAAGGATGAATTGCAAAAAGTATAGCCGCCAAAACACTTTTTACCTGGCATCCAGTTAATCTGTTCAAAAAAAGATAAAAAAGGAAGGTATTAAAAATATGGATGCCCAGACTTACAATATGGTGGCCCATGGGGTTAAGGCCAAACATTTCCACATCAAACATGTGGGAAATCCAGTTCAAAAATTGAGCAAAATTTTGCTTTGAAAATGCCCAAATAATGCCATCCCAAGTTAGCCCTCTCTTGACATGGACATTATCGATATAGAAATGATCGTCAAAGTTTACAAACTCAAACCATACAACTTGACCGAACACAAACAAATTACAAGAAATAAGAAGAAGGAAAACTCTAAAGGGTGTAACAGTCAAAAAACTCTCTCCTCTAAATAACCACCATAAAACTATATTTACTAATTCTAATAGGGGGAGAAGATAAAAGAAAAATCCTAATTATATAATCGCATTATTTGTTTAAGTTTTTTTATGCGTTACTACAAAATCCTCGCGCTTGTAGCCATATTTCTTAAGCATATTTTGTAAATTGTGATGAAGTTCTTTCGATTTCGAAAAATCAGCACCAAAATAAGCATTAAAAAATTCTAATGCAGTCATCGAATGAATAATAGCCTTCTTACCTTCGCCTTTAATATCATATAGAAGTCCTAAATTTAAATGCGCAACCAAATTGTTGGGATCAATTTTCAAACATTTTTGGTAGGCAAATATGGCGTTTTTATAGTTTTTTAATTTAAAATAAGCATTCCCTAAATTAACCCAAGAAACAAAAGAATTTTCAGATAGCAAAACTGCCTTATTAAAGTGATGTATCGCTTTAGGCGTGTTTCCCTGATCCATCCAGGCTAAACCCAGGTTGTGGTGGGCAACATAGTTACGTTCTGATTGATTAATAATATTTTCATATAGATCTATGTTATTACTCCATGTAATAGTTTGAACAAACGACAGCCTCATTAAAACCACCACAGAAAATGTCAATAATAGCTTGGGCATCCATTCAGGAAACCCCTTATTTTTAAAAAAATCGAAAATACTCCAAACGAAAATTATAATAATTCCCACAAGTGGGATATAAGTGTAGCGGTCAGCGATTTCAAATTGAAAAAACTTTAGCGCTCCAATACTGGGAGCTAACATCATAAAAAACCAAAGCCACCCTATTAACAAATAAGGAGCTTCTTTTTTTTTCTTAAAAAATAAAAAAGTAATAACCACCAGGCTTAGAAACGCCAAAAGAAATTTCTCAATGGAAATAGCCTCAGAAATTAATGGGTAAAATGCCGATAGCTCTGTGGGCCAGAAAATGTTCTTCAAATAACTTAAATAATTTATTGGAATTTTTTCAAAATTAAAAACAAGCGGGAACCTATCCCCTCCCTTTTCAGCCCCCCCAATTCTCATACTACCTATTGTTATCCAAACAAATATTCCAGACAACAAAGCAAAAGGAATTTTTTCAATTAAAATATTTTTTAATGATCGTAGTTTCCCTTCGCCCATTTCCTTCACTTCCTTACCAATCAACACTCTCTTAAAAGGCCAAAAATCCAATAACATAAGAAGAACAGGAAAAGCAAAAACCACCACCTTTGACAAAAGCGCAAACAGAAAAAATAACAACGAAAAAAAGTAATCAGTTAATTTTGTTTTTACAGCAAACTTTCCATAACTTCTCAAAGAAAATAAAATAAATAACATACATAGCAAATCCTTTCTGTCGGACACCCATGCAACCGTCTCAACTCTTAACGGATGAATCGCAAAAATTAATGCCGCAAATGCGCTTCTATTTATGGAACCTGTAAACTTAAAAAGGATTGAGAAAAACAATATAGAATTAATAATATGAAGTATAAGGTTTACAAAATGGTGTCCTGCAGGATTAAATCCAAACAATTCGACATCCACCATATGGGAAATCCAATTCAGGAAATTAGCCGAGTTTTCACTGGGAGAAAAAGCCCAAATAATGCCCTCCAAAGTTAAACCTTTTTTAACATGGTCGTTATAAATATAGAAAGGATCATCAAAATTAACAAACTCAAAACCTACAACTTGGCCAAAGACAAGCAAAATAGATGAGGTAAGGAGGAAGGAAACTCGAAGGGGTGTGATAGTCAAAAAATTCTCCGCTTAAAATAAGAATATAATTATTCTATTCCTTATTTCAGTATCGCAGAGTGATTTAAGGATTGCAAAACAGTACCACTGTTAAAAAATCACATATCTTTTCTAAACCCGCAAACTTATTATCACAAAAATTCAGAAATATCTTTCACTTTAACTTTTTCGTTAAGTTTTTTTGCTTTCAAAGCATCTTCAAGCATCAGAACACAATAGGGGCAGGAAACAGCAATTGTATCCGGGTTGGTCTCCATTAATTCGTCAATTCGGTTGTGACTTATTCGCGTTCCCGTATTCTCTTCAATCAAAAACCTTCCTCCACCTGCCCCGCAGCAAGTCCCTCGCTCTCTACTCGTTTCAACTTCTAGAATGGATTTATCCTCTATTTTTGACTTCAGAGTTTCTCTAGGAGCATCATATTCATTGTTATGGCGTCCCATATAGCACGAATCATGAACCACGACAGTTTCATTTGATTTAACTTCAGAACTAATCTTTCCCTCCTTAACTAAATGTTCCAGCAACTGAGAATGGTGAATTACTTCCAGTTTTATTCCGTATTCTGGATATTCATTCAATAACGAATTAAAACAATGAGGGCAATGGGTAATGACTTTCCTGATTTTTTCTTCTTTAAAAGTTTCCACGTTTTTAAGAGCTAAAATATCAAATAAATATTCATTTCCTAGACGACGCGCAGGATCTCCCGTGCATCCTTCCCGGTTTCCTAAAATGGAAAAATCGACTCCCGCTTTTTTTAGGGCTAGGACTACGGATTCAAAAACCATTTTTCCTCGGTTATCAAATGACCCATTACAACCCACAAAATATAAATATTCACTAGGATTATTAGTATCCCAAATAGGAACTTCTAATTTTTTAGCCCAGGCTTCCCTTTGATTTCCCGGAAATCCCCAAGGATTGCTATGCGTTTCCAAGGATCTAAAAGCCTCTGTTAATTCTTTAGGATAGCGGTCTTCCATCAACACTAAACCCCTTCGAAGATCTATCATTTTGTTTACATATTCAATCATGACAGGGCATTCTTCTTCGCAGGCACCACAAGTAGTACAAGACCAAACAGTTTCATCATGGATAGCATTTCCCATTATAGATTTTTCTTCTAAATCTAAATTGGCATTTAAAAAATCCCTTAAATCAACAGTAAATTGTTTTGGAGAGAGCGGTTTTTGACTGTTTAAGGCAGGACAAAACACATCGCATCGGCCACATTCAGTACAAGTGTGCAAATCTAATATTTTTTTCCAGGAAAACTCTTCAATTTTTGTAACCCCAAAATTTTCTATGTTTTCATCTTCAAAATTTAATTTCTGAATTTGGTTCCCCGTCCCAGATACATTTGAAAAAAATACATTGGGGATGGAAGTAATTACATGAAAATGCTTTGACCTTGGCAATACATTTAAAAAAACCAATATAGCTCCCACATGTAACCAAAACCCTAAACCCTGATATAAATTGAGATGAGAAAAAGCCGAATTTTCCAAACATAAAGAGGCGAAACTCGAACTCAAAAAAGACCACAAAGAAGGAACATTATCTTCAATTTTTAATTTAGCTCCCTCATAAAGAATATCTGAACCCATAATTATTAAAATAAGGACTAAAATAAAAATGCCCTCACCGGATAAATTCAGTCTTTTGGGTTTAGATATAATTCTTCTATAAAGAGCATAAACACAGGCCAAAGTCACCAAAAGGATAAAAAATTCTTTAAGAATCCCGTAAAAATTATTTACCCAACTCCATTCAAGGTTTTGATGGTAAAGATTTGGGAAAAACCCTATTAAAAAAAACTGGGCTGCGCGAAAAAGTAATATTAAAAATCCCCAAAATATTAGAGCATGCATCCAGCCTGCCGGAACATCCTTAAACATTTTGGACTGGCCTATTGCAATTCTTAGGGTATTAATGAAACGCTTTAGGGGATGATCCCACCGGTTCTCAGGAGCAGCTTTTTGAAGGTTTTTCCATTTTGGCCATAGAGAAATCCCAAACAGCCCTAAAGAAACCAGGGTAAAAAGCAGTAATATTATAGGCTGAAAAAAAGCCGGATCTGATCCGGCGCTATTCACGTTCATTTTCTTACAGGCAATCCTTTGACAATTTATTGAGAAGTAACAGCAATTCAAAAAAAGAGAAAGCTTCTTCTATTATCCCCTTTTCCGAAATTACATTTATCTCATTGAAACCCTGTGATATATTAATTTAGAAATCATTGGGAAGGCAACAGTCCTTCCATATTATCCACCAGGTAGAGGAACGAATGCCGATATGCATCCCGAATTTCGGCGTTTATTATACATTATATTTGTAACAGGATTTGCGGCGACAACAGCGGCTGCTCAAGATATGCCCGTAAATGACGCTTTTCCTCGTTCCACTGATGCGCCTAAAACGTATTTACATGAACATCCCGACCAAAATGTTCCCGATGGAATCTATCGGTCACAAAACCCTCATTTAACGGATTCCATAAATGAGCCGCATCCAGTCCCTGACGCATTAAATAAACTTTGTGGTCATACCAAGTTTCCAAAGTATTATGTTCAGTTGTTACAACAAAAACCAGTTGATCAAATTCAGAGTAAAATTTTTGATATTGCGGCTTTTAAAGCCGTTCGTCAAATCGGTGTAATGGGATTCGAAAATAAAGTTCCTGACCGATTTAGAGATGAAAAAATAGGTACATTAGTGGCTAATCAATTTTTTCAAGAGCTTGAATCTGTGAGAAAATATCCTGTTCTAGACCCCGCTTCTATGGAAAAGGAAGATGTACAAATGCAAATAGTGGCCACCCCAAATGTTCCTCTTATCTCTAAACCCTCTAAAGGAAAAGGGTCATCCTATTCCCTGAAGGAAGGTGATCGGAATTTGGCCAAAGAAATCGATGCATATATGTTTGGAGCAGTTACACGGTTTTCTAATAAGTATGTAAACAGGCGTGGAGAACTTGCGGAAAGTTTAGGATCAAGTGTAGAGTTTGGAGCTTTTTTAATAATTCTGGACCGTCCGGCAAAAAAATGTAAATATATTTGGGGAGCTCGTTTCACTGGATCGCAAACACCATCCGTTAAAAATATTTTTGGAGGCCGTTATCGGTGGTTGGAAAAAGAGGAACTCTCAAGAAAAGCGATTAAAAAAATTGTTAAAGATTTCTACAAATCGAACTAATCTAAAAAATTATGGGAACCGAAATAGGAGCTACACATAAACCGAACCAAGAGTTAAGTCCTGAAGCTTTAAAGAAAAAAAAGCTTTGGAGGAACCTTTTTATTTTTAACCTTTGTGTGACTTTATTATTGATTGGTTTCTTTTGGCTACCCTTAAAGCTAACTCAAATTAACCAATTTTTAGATTCCTCAAGCGTAAATCAATCAAAAAAAACCGGTGGTTTTTCTGGTGTAACTGGGAAACAAAAGAATCTTCCAGTAAAAAATGTCAATTTACTTGAATCTAAAAATGTGGTCATTAACTCGACCTCAGATGAAGACTGGACTTATTTTGATTTTTCGCGAGGCAAAGAAGTTAAAATTCATGATCGATCTTCTTTAGAGTGGGATTTAGCTTTTAGAAGAGGAAAAATTGTTACCAATGGTGGAGCCACAAATAAATTTGGAGGCGGTGGTATTTTCAGTCTGGGAGAAGTGGATTTTGATGCAGTAGAAAATGTTCCTGAAAAGAAATTTATTTTAGATAATGCCACACGTACAGAGACGGAAAATGAGGTTTTAAGTCAATGGTATAAGTATAATTACCTCACTCATAAACTTACTCCACGAAAAAACATTTATTTGTTGCAGACGGCGGATAGGAAGTTCGCAAAAATACAATTTTTGAGTTTTTACTGTGCGGACAAACAGCCGGGATGCATACAAATGAAATACGTTTATCAACCGGGCGGAAATAAATCATTTCTAAAAAACACAGCTGTCAATGGCTCTAACCAACCCCCGCTATCACCTGATATTTAAGAATTATATTGTTTTCATTTTACCTTTATCTGGAATAAAATTTTTACCGTTGGATTCTTAAGGAATATAAAATATTTATAAGTTAGTATTCATAAATTCATAGAGTTATAAGAATTAGGAGATTTTTATATGGCAAGTTTAAAGGGGATTTTGTTTAGTCAATTTGCAGGCGAAGGTTTAAATAAGCTTGTTGAAGAAATGCAAAATAAATTTAAACCTAAAAAAGGAAGAAGATTCAATCACAACAATATTACTTATGAAATTAGTCGCCCTGTATTAGAAGAAAACCAATTGGTCTATGAAATCAGTTCAAAAATCCCACAGGATGAATTAAAAGATTCTGAAGCAATGAAAACCTATTTTCAGGAAATCAAAACCATCCTTGAAAATAAATCCAACAAACCCGCTTCCATTGAAATGGAAAATATTGTTTGGGATTCCAAAGATGAAGCTGAGAAAGAACGGGAATATGTAAAGTTACTTTTCAGGTATCCCTTAGAAGAATTGTATGATGATCAGGAAGTTAAGAGTCGGTATGAGAGCCTTTCTTCCGGAGAAAACCAAGGTTCATTACCTGAAATTCCTGGTGTGTTTACAGAACAGGGAAAAGTGGCACTGATGGTAGTAAAAGACACTATCCAAGATAAAGGAAGAGACAATATTCAATCTCTGATCGAAGCCAATAACCAAGTTCGTGAAGTTTTAAAAAATTAATTCCGCATGAACCCTTTTCGCTATTTCTTAGGACGGGCAATGCAAATTGTAGGGCTGGTGACTCTTACCTATGTAGTTATTATGTTTTTTACTCAAGCAGGAATGGAACCCTTATTGCTAGGCACCGTCGTGGGAGCCTCCGTTTTTTATGGGGGCACTCTAATTCTTGGAAAAAGCCAGCCTTAAATTTCCTAAACTGATTTAGAATTATGCAGGACTTTCTAAAAAAACCCGGTTTTATTGTGGAAACGGGTTCTATTGGAGCCGATTTAAGTTACCTTTTGGCAGTTATCTTTACCGTACTATTTTTAATAGCCTGGGGATACGCCAAAAAAGGACAAGGGACTCGTCACCACAAACTTATTTTTGTTTCAATGATATCCATGGTGATCTATTTTGTGGGTTACTATTATGCACGATCACTTGGTGTACTTTCATTTGAAGGAAAAGAGGGTTTTGGAGGTCCTACCGAAGTTTACAATAATGTATTTGTTCCTATTTTGACCACACATTTAGTCCTTGTTACATTGGGACTAATACTAACACCCTATATGATCATTGAGGGTTTTCGTTCAAGTAAAAAAATTAATAACGAATACACTCTAATTTCGGAAAATCTAAAAGTTTCTCCAAAGAAATTTAAACGGTTGTTTTTATGGATTATTGGAATTTGGCTGGTTTGGGAAATAGTTTGTATTTTAATGGGGAAGTCTAAGCAGTCTCAGTTGGCCTATTTTTTGATTTTTGCCACAATTGCTCTAGTAATAAGCCTGGAACTATTAATAGAAAAGATGTTACCAAATGGAGCCCGTAGACATCGGGTACTGGGAAGATTCACCATGATTCTTTTCGCTTTGATTCTTTGCACCAGCACGGCTACTTACCTGATGCTTTATGTAATTTATCCCCTGGCTCCCGCTACAGGTTAAGAAACACCCAAATTTGTATTTTTTTGCCCAAAATCAATTTTTTTGAGGGGTTGCGGGTTTTTACCCTTGACACATTTTTAAGGCCTGTGTTAGATTTGGCCAGCTTTATATGACTTCAAAGTACATGAGGATTAAATAGACGGCGGTTAGAACATTAACGCCCAATCCAATAATAACAATAGTATCGAAGATTTTTCCGTCTTTACTGGCCATGTGTTATTCCTTTTCAAAAGTTTGAGTAACGGGACGGATAAATTATCATTGGCAATTTACTACTGTCAAGAATAAATCAATTTAGTCACTTTCAAAAGGAATTTCCAAAATGGATCTTGAGAAAATTAAGGAAACTGCGGGGCCAATTATCTATATTGCGACAGTTATTTTCTGTCTTTGGTTCTTTTATTGGTTTGCCTCAGTTTGGCGTTAGTTTTATTTAATTAATGTATCAACCAACAATCCTTGTTTAAGGGGAGATTTAAGACTCATGTCAGAAGAGATTCAAGAAGAAAAAAAGAGATTTATAACCCCAAAGTCTATTATTCACTTCATCATTGCTGCTGCAGCAATGGGTTGTTATTACGTTTTAATTAATTGGGCTCTTATGGAAGTACAGGGTTTAGATTTTTATTACTTGTGGACCACTGGTTCCGGTGGCGGCGCAGGTCATTAATCCATTCTGTTTTTCCGTTTTAAATAGATAAGATTTCAAAAGGTGGCAAGCCCCTTAGCTTGCCATTTTTTTGTCTTTTTTTGGGTCATAACTGTGTCCAAAAATAGCTTTATACCCCAAGACCCGGGCACCCGTCATTTCAAGGGGCTCCCACGTTGCCGTATTTACCTAATCCGGCATGGTGAAACTGCAAATGCCCACAAAATTTGTTTAAATGGCCATTTCGATGTTTCCCTCTCTAAAAAAGGACTTTCTCAAATTGAGGATATCGCCCAAATCCTAAGCAAAAAACCTATAAAGGCAATTTATTCCAGCGACCTACAACGAACCAAAACTGGTGCGGAAATTATTGCTAATCATCATTCACTGAATCCAATATTTACGCCAGATTTGAGAGAATTATCCTTTGGAAATTGGGAGGGTATGAGCGTTGAAGAATTGAATGCGCAGTTTCCTGGAGAACTAGATAAGCGAGTAAAAAGCACCTCCACCTTTAAAGCAGATGGTGGTGAATCATTTCAACAATTGCATGACCGGGTAATTCCCAAGTTTCTAGAGATTGTGAATAACCACCCCAATGAAACAATAGTAATCATGAGTCATGGCGGTGTAAACAGGACCATCCTCGCTCATTTATTAGAGTTTCCAATCGATAATTTGTTTCGTATTGCTCAGGAATATGCCGCAATAAATATAATTCAATACTACCCAGATCAGGTTGTGGTGGAATTAATGAATGGGACTTCCCTGCAAATAGCATAACCTGATGGCCCCATCCTTTATTGTCCAAGTAAAAAACGTTACCGTTTATCGAAAAGATAATCAAGCGTTGTTCAATTTAAGCTGGACCATCCAAAAAAACCAAAATTGGGCTGTAGTGGGCAATAACGGGTCAGGAAAAACCACATTGTTAAAATTAATTTTTGGAGAACTTTTGCCTGTCGAGGGTGGCTCGGTTCATTGGTTCGGCACAAAAAATTGGCAGGGAATTTTAAATATTCGTGAAAAAGTGGGTTTGGTATCTGCAGAGTTTCAGCAAAGCTATGATCAAAACGTAACCGCTTTAGAAGTTGTAGAGTCAGGCTTTTTTTCAAGTATTGGTATATGGGACCAAGTTAAAAGTTCACAAAAAAATGCCGCCATACTCAAACTGGAAGAACTCAATATAGGACATTTGCAAAACCGCCCCTATTATCATTTATCCTATGGAGAAGCACGACGAGTTCTGTTAGCCAGAGCCTTAGTAAATCGCCCTTCCCTATTAATACTGGATGAACCTTGTTCGGGATTAGATATTCCTACCCGAGAGTATTTATTGGAAACACTTGAGAAATTATCAAAGCGTTACCGTTTAATTTATGTAACTCACCATGTTGAAGAAATTCTTCCATCCATCACCCACGTACTTTTTTTAAAAAAAGGCAAAGCTCTGTTCCAGGGGCCAAAAACCACTGTTCTTACAAGTAAAAATCTTTCCAGAACTTTAGGCTGTGAGGTTTCAATTGGGTCCAAGGGTAACCGTTACTGGATCACTAACTGCAGAATCAAACCAGGTAAATTGAACAAAAAATGAAAATTATTTTCCAAATGAGTCCGTTTAGTTTCTACTTTTTTACTTCGGCGAAAGAGTAATATAATGCCAATAATCCAATTAAATTGCTTTAAATGTAAAACTTGTCAACTGATTGTCAATTGGGTAAAATTTCCAAAATTTTCGAGAAGACCCATGAAAAAGAATTTTTTAACCTTAGTAATAGTTTTGGGTTTTAGAATATTAATTTTTGGGGTTATTTTAAGTCCAGTTATGACTTCCTGTTTTGCAGAGACATCTCAGGAATTGTTTACAAAGGGAAATAATTTAACCAGTCAAGGACGTTTAGAGGAAGCCGTAGAGGCTTACCATAAGTCGATTGAGATAAACCCGGACTCTACTGGAACTTGGTTTAATTTAGGACTGGCTTATAAAGGGTTAAAGAAGTATGACCGTTCCGCTGCAGCTTTTGAGCAATCATTACGATTGGAACCTGACAATATTTTCATTCGGTTGAAGTTGGGAAATATTTATAATTTATTGGAAAATTGGGAAAAAGCTATCGGACACCTGAATTATGTTGTTCACCGATTGCCCAATAATCCTCAAGCTCATGGAAACTTGGGGTGGGCGTACTTTAATTATAAAAAAGAGCCTCCATTTAAAATGCTTGTCATTGTCAACTTAGAAAAGGCAGTAAACCTTTTTGAGAAACAAAATATGAAAGAAGCGGCAAATGCAACTCGAAAAACCTTAGAAGCAGCAAAAGAAAAGTTTGGATACAATAATCCGTAAACTATATTCGTTTTAAAAGTTACTATTTTTGGAAGGCAAATGTTATGACCCTAGAAGTAAAAACTACTCCCACTAGAAATGAACATTCTGTAATTTTTGAATTAAACAAAGAATTAATACCGCCCGGGACAGGGTTGTCTTTTTCCTCAGCCGAAGTGGCAAAATCCCATCCCCTTGCCAATACCTTATTTCAAATAAGAGGCGTAGCCAGTGTTTGGATTCTTGGTTCAGAAGTACAAGTCACTAAAGACGATAAAGCTCGTTGGACTTCCATTCACTCGAAAGTAGTGGAAGCTATAAAAAAGATTGAAGGAAGTACAGCTTAATTAAAAAACCCTTTAAACAAATCAACTATATATTTATGGTCTAATGCTCCAGCCATTTCTCTAATTGAATGCATGGAAAGCATTGGGTTACCCACATCTATCGTGCGAATTCCCAAATTCATTGCAGTAATAGGACCAATTGTGCTTCCACAACGTAAATCAGAACGCATAACAAACTTTTGCACTGGGACCTTTTCTTTTTTAGCTAACGCTTCTAATTCCGCACAGGTAGATCCATCTGTTGCATACCTCTGATCTGAGTTAAATTTAATCACGGGACCTTTATTAATTAAAGGCAAATGCTGCGTATCATGCATTTCTGAATAATTGGGGTGAACCGCATGAGCCATATCTGCTGAAACAAAAAGTGATCTAGAAATCGCTCTCAAATATGATTCTTTGGAGTTGGAGGAGGATAAAACAATCCTCTCAAATACATCCTTAACAAAAGGAGATTCTGCACCTTGAGCGGTTTGGCTTCCTACTTCCTCATTATCAAAAAAAACCAACCCTCTAGTGAATGCTTTTTTTCCCGGAGAATTTAGCAAAGCTTCCAATGCTGAATGACAAGAAGCTAAATTATCCAATCTGGGAGCAAATAGAAACTCCCCATCTGGCCCACCTAATGAACTTTTCTGGGTATCATAAAGAGCCAAATCATGACTGATAATCGTTTTAGCGTCACAATTTAACTCAGAAGATAATATATTGTTAAACTCTTTTTCCGAGTCAACCCTTGGTTCCGAAAGCTTTAATATGGGAGGTAAATGAGTTTGTTTATTTAAAATTAATCCTTTCTCATTCACATTTCTGTTCAAATGAATTGCCAGTTGAGGGATCCTCAAAATTGGCTTATCAATTTTCAATAACTTTTCCTTTATTTTGTCTTTTCCGCTTTTCAAGAAAACTCTGCCCGCTAAAGAAAGATCCCGATCAGTCCATGTCGATAACAAGGCACCACCATAAACTTCCACACCAAATTGGAAATAACCATTTTTTAAATAAGCAGGATTCGGTTTTAATCTTAAATTTGGACTATCAGTATGCGCACCGATAATTTTAAACCCTACTTTTTCTGGAGGTTCCATTCCCATTTCAAAAGCAATGATAGAAGACCCATTTCGAACAACATAGTATTTTGCACCCTTTTTTAAAGTCCAGGCTTCGGATTCTAATAAACGCTTGTATCCGGCTTTCTCCAATCTCTTGGCCAAATTATGAGTTGCATGAAAAGAAGTGGGACTTTGATCTATAAAATCTAATAGTGACTTGGTAAGCACTAAATCCGGCTTAATGACTTTCTTCATGAACCGACCTTTTGAAAATGTTTTTTAAAAATTTGCTTAATTATGTTAACTTTTTTAGTTATGAAAGTTGTTATATTTATTGTTACTTTTTGTTCATTATTGTTGGTTTTTCCTGTAAAACCTTTACTGGCTCAAGTTGCTGACCCACGACTCTTTATTCCACCTAAAGTTAAAAATTTAGAGAATTCTAAAATTCTTCTTAAACAAATTTATTCAAAGATAAAAAAACCTACCACTTTATATTGCGAATGCAAAATAAATTCCCAGCCTCAAAATACCTCACTTGACTGTAAAAATTCTAAGGCAAACGAAATATCTGAGAATAATCCCATCATTTGGGGACCTGTCTACCCAATTTTCAGAGAAAAAGAATCCATCCCATATTCTGATTTTTCACTGGCTGAGTCCGATTTGCACAATATTTTTCCGCAGTTAAAAAATCATACCTACTGTTCTAATGTCGCTGCATTTTCATTATCAGAAAATACACGACAAGAAATACGTGGGGAAATCGCTCGTGCCTGGTTTTATATATCCTTTCAATACGAAATTTCAATTCCTGACGATATCGAGGATAAATTAAGAAAATGGCATTTGTCCGATCCACCTAGTCCTATGGAAGAAGAGAGGAATTCCTTAATTGAAGATGCCCAGGGTAACCGCAACCCTTTCATTGATCATCCAGCTTTAGTGGAAAGAGTCCCAAACTTTTAAAAATCCCTTTAGAGTTTTTTGATTGGCTTCCTGGAAATTTTTAAAATTTAAATCTTACGTTTCCATGATTTTGCAGCTTCAATTTTTGCTTAAACCAATCCTCATAAATGTATAAAAATTAAAAGGATACAACTAAATATCAAATGCAAAAGAAGCAAGGAGACACATTTTTTTAAAAAAAATACTATTTACTTGTTCCCAGTTTTTTGACTGATAAAATATACTTGCTTGATGTGAATAACCTAAAAAGGAATCTACGTGGGTGATTTAATCAAAGCTGAATTCGGGACAAAATTAACCCCAAAACTTCTACGTTTTGATTCTCAAAATATTGACCCTTCCTACCAATCCGAAATATTTTGTCAGCTTTTTTCCAATTTCCCTCAATTTAAAGCGCATGTAGCTGCTTATGTGGAACGGAATTATTGCACCGTTATCAATGATGAAGACCATGCACACCCTGAAAATGTTTTAAAGTTCTTGAAACAGGAAGAAGTAAGAAAATTAAATGAATGGATTTTAACTCGAGGACCCGGAATTGCCAAATCCTCTTAAAATTAGCAGTCGCCCAGTTATTTTACAGCTATACTAATATCCGTAATTTTTACACCTTGTAATGCCCCCATTACCTGCACTACTTTGCCGTAGGGTAAATCTTTGTCCGCTCTAATGAGTGCCTTTTTTTGGGTAGGATTTTCCATCGTTTCTAATTTTTTTTCAAGCTGAGGGAGAGTGACTTTTTTTCCATTTAAGAAAATTTTTTGATCCTTGGTTAATTCAATTTCTAAGCTTTGCACTTCCTCGTTTTCGTTAGAAGATTTGGATGTAGGTAGGTCTATTTCAAGACGTCGAGGAAAATCTACAAAAGCTGTAGAAACCATGAAAAAAATCAATAAAAGAAAAACCACATCAATTAGAGGGGTTAATTCCAGGGAGTATTTTTCTTCTTCTTCTCTTTGAAAATACATAATTAATTTGAACCGACGGGACGAGAACTGGTCCTGGATTTTTCTGATTTATCATCCACTATATCTCTATTTTTAAAGGCTTCTACAGAAACTTCTTCAACCAATTGAAATGAAATTTCTTCCATTTCAAATACATACCTCTCAATACGACCACGAAAGTAATGATAAAGTGCCAAGGCTGGAATACCCACCAGCATTCCTGCTGCAGTTGTGATCAATGCTTCTGAAATTCCACTGGCGACTAATCCTGGGTTCCCAGTTCCACTTTGAGAAATAACATTAAAAGCCTTTATCATTCCAAATACTGTCCCCAGTAAACCCAGCATGGGTGTAATATTAGCTACTGCACCCAAAACTCGTAGATTCGAAGTTAATAAAGAAGCTTCATGTTGACCCGCCCCTTCAATAGCTCTTTCAATTTCATCTACTTTCCCTCCAAATCGCAGTAACCCTGCCTTCAAAATCCTAGCTAAAGAAGTATCATATGTTTTACATAATTGGAGGCCTAACTGTATATCCTTCCAATTCCAATGGGATCTAACTTTTTTTAAAAAATCCGGATCAATGATATTTTTTCGTCTCAAACTATAAGCTCGCTCAATTGCAATTCCTACCATTAAAATGGAGCAAAAAAGAATCGGGAACATCATTAATCCACCCTTTTCCACAATTGAAACAACACTCCATTGAGTAGTTAGAATTTTTTTTTCCTGTGCAAAAGAATTTTCAAAAGTAAAAAGAATTAAGACAATGATCCAGGGAAGGAAATTAAGGTATGAAAATTTTTTCTTCATCAAATAGCTATTTCTCCAGGAAATGATTGGTCCTTAGCATATTATACTTTAGCCTTATAACACGAAAAATTCCAGTATATCAAGATGCAAAGTCCCACCTTTAGATAATTCAAAAAATAGACCAAACAGTGGTATTATATTAAAAATGTATTGAATAGGGAAAATGAGACAAAAAACCTTAACAAATGTAATTTTTAAAATAATTTGGGCCTCAGTCTTCACAATTTTTACAGGTTGTGCCAGCTTAGAGGAAAAACCCTCTTCACCGCCAGTGCTTATAAAGCAAAGCATCCTTTTTATGAAGGTAAAAAATTATAATGAGGCTCTGGAAACTGTAAATAAACTTTTAGAAGATTTCCCCGACAGCAAAGAACGTGCAATGGCTCTGGTCATTCGAGCTGAAGCCCATTATCGATTGGGTGAATTCCAAGAATCAAAATTTCATTTCCAACAATTTTTAGAGCAGTATCCGGCGCATAAACTATCAAGCCGGGCACAGTACCTAAAGGCCATGTCAGATTTCCATCAAATGGATATTTCAGCTCGCGATCAAACATTTACTAAAAATGCTTTAGAAGAATTTGATAAATTAATTGAAGAGTATCCCAAAAGCCGTTATTTTCAAAAAGCCAAGATAAGAAGAAAGAAATGCATCGAGCATTTAGCTTTGAAAGAAATGGAAATTGCTCGATTTTATTATAGAACTAATTCTTATCATGCTGCGATTTCAAGGTTCAAAGAATTATTAGATAAGTATCCGGAACAAACCTTTTTAGACGAGGCGGTTTTTCTTTTAGGAGAATCTTATTTTAAAGAACAAAATCTCGAAAATGCAAAAGTTTATTTTCAAAAATTACTGAAAAGTTTCCCAAAGAGTTTATTCGCCAAAGAAGCTCGTGCCCGATTAAGAAAAATTAAATTGTAATTTAGATCAGGTGCTAAAATGCCGAAAATTAAATCCGGCAAAAAAAAACAACCTTCTAAAGCCACCTCCAAAAAAAGGGGCAACCGAGAGGTTGCGGATGCCCTATCTCAATATCTTTCCGAAATTAGTAAATTAAAACCCCTTTCACGGGAGGAAGAGGAAGCCCTTTCCCAAAAAATAAAGAAGGGGGATACACATGCACTTAACGAACTTGTAAGAAGAAATCTTAAATATGTGGTAACAGTTGCCAATAAATATAAAGGATGTGGACTTTCGTTGCAGGACCTCATCGAAGAAGGAAATATAGGTTTGATTCAAGCCGCTAAAAGATTTGATGGGGAACGACATGTAAAGTTTATAACCTATGCGGTGTGGTGGATTCGTCAGGCAATTATGCATGCTCTTGCAGAACAAGGGCGAACTGTAAAAATCCCCGTAAAGCAGGCAGGAAAGCTTTATAAAATAGAACAGAAATTTAAGAGCCTCACCACAGCCTTGGAAAGAGAGCCCACTACCAGTGAGGTCGCGGAGGATTTGGGGTTTAAGGTAGAAGAAATCGAAAATATTCTTCGCGTATATCGAAGTCATCTTTCATTAGACACTCCTTTAAAAAATACAGAGGTTACCGAATATGTAGATCTATTAGAAACTCCGGATTATATTCCCTATGATGATCAAATCATGAAAGAGTCCCTAAAAGTAAAAGTGGATTCTATTTTAAAACACCTCACTGAAAGGGAAGAAAAAATTATTCGAATGCGTTTTGGTTTTAGTGGGGATGCGAAAACGTTAGAAGAGATTGGCAAAGAACTGGGTTTATCACGTGAGAGAGTGAGACAAATTGAAAAGCGAGCCAAAGCCCGATTGAGAATTCAATCAGACAACCAATTCTTACAGGAACATTTAGAATAATTTTTTATTTTTAATCTTCAAAATAAAAAAAATGCGACCCCCCTCGCAAAAATCTCCCAAATAAACTCTATTTATGACTCAAGCATTTGTCTGGATTTTATCATATTTTTTAGGTTCTATTCCTTTCGGCGTCGTACTCGCCAAGTCAAAGAAAATTGATTTGCGACAACACGGCAGTGGCAACATTGGCGCAACCAATGTTACCCGAACCCTAGGCAAAACCGCTGGTTTGTTGACTTTAGCGGGTGACTGCGGTAAAGGCTATTTGGCATGCTGGATTGCTGAAAGTTTACTTGCCATAGATTGGAAAATTGGACTCGCAGGATTACTCGCCTTTTTAGGCCATATCTTTTCCGTATTTCTTAAATTTAAGGGCGGAAAAGGGATCGCAACTGGTTTAGGCATCTATTTATTCTTAATGCCGCTTGCAGGTTTGACTGCTTTAGGGTTATTTATTTTAAACCTTTTAATCAACCGGTATGTGTCAATAAGTTCAATGTTAGCCGCAATCAGTGTTCCAATTACCGGTTATCTTCTTTCCTCACCTTTGCCCTACATCTATGTTTCTATCATTGCTGCAATAATTACAATTTATAAACATAAAGAAAATATACAAAGGCTAATAAACGGAACAGAAAGAAAATTCATGAAAAAATAGAAATTGACAAAAAATTGAGGCCTCCTATAATAAACCTTCATTCTAGCAATTTTGGGTAAAATCAATTAGCGGGAGTAACTCAGTGGTAGAGTGCAACCTTGCCAAGGTTGAGGTCGAGGGTTCGAATCCCTTCTCCCGCTCCATCCAATCTTTTACTTGTTCACCCAAGAATCATGGCGCCGTCGCCAAGTGGCTAAGGCCGAGGTCTGCAAAACCTCTATCGGCGGTTCGAATCCGCCCGGCGCCTCCAAACTTTTTTCAAAATTTTTTAGAAAAAAACCTCTCTCGGCCATTCACTTTTTTGACTTTCTTACTTTATGAAGAATATTGGTTTTTTAAATAATTATTTTGGAATTCCAAATACAAAAGTCATAACCTGGTCTGCGCTTATCTTAAAGCACTTTTCCCATTAGATTTTCTTTATCTAAAAATTATTTTTGATAAGGAAAATTTTAACGTACTTATTTACCAGAACAAGAAAGTTTATGACTTTTTATCCCAAAATCATTAAAATTAAAGAGCTTATTATTTTAAATTTAGATATTGAGCAAAAATTAATGACATGTTAAACTTTTGCTTAGATATTTTAAGGTTCAATTTATAGAACTAGAATGCTCCTATGTCTTAACCTTTCCAATAATTTTGTTTCGTTTTCCTGAAACAAATTGTTTTATTTTCTAACCTTATTGAGGAGAACTTCCATGAGAAAAACTATTTTGGCCCTAGCAACCTTCCTTTCTGTGATCAGTTTTTCCGGTTCAGCTATAGCAGCTGGTTTTGGTGACGCAGGATGTGGTCTTGGCTCTATGGTATTTGGAAATGAGCCCGGTGCAGTTCAGGTTTTGGCCTCTACTACTAACGGAACTTTTGGAAGCCAGACTTTTGGGATCACCACTGGTACATCCAACTGTAACCCATCTGGTTTGGTAAAATTAGAAAAAGAACGAGAAGTTTTTGCCCAAAAAAATTATCCAAGTCTGGTTAAAGAAATGGCAATGGGTGAAGGCGAAAATCTCAATACGTTAGCTAGTTTGTATGGTTGTTCCCAAAATGATTCAACTCATTTTGGTACCATGGCACAAACCAATTTTTCAAATATCGTTAAAAGTGATGATACTTCCTCCAGTGAAATGTTATCAGCTTTAGAAGGCCAAATTTCACAAGATGCTCAATTGTCTAAATCTTGTACCGGAATTATTGGCTAAGACATAATTGACTTTTGACTTTAAAAAGGATATTAAAGTA